>NZ_CBDRLS010000001.1:0-1319849 GCF_965344965.1 Gordonia jacobaea
CGCGCGCGCACACGTGCGCGCGGTACTCGAGGTGTTGGAGGCAATCCCTAGTGAAGTGTCGGCCGAGACGAAAGCCGCCGCCGAAGCACAGATGGCCGGGTACGCGGTCCAATTCACCCCTGCCGAGATCACCAATTTGGGATCACGATTGTTGGCGCACCTGGACCCGGATGGCACGCTGACCACCTCGAAAGACCGCAAACGTCGACGCCGCCTGTGGGTGAACCGGCAGAACGCGCAACTCATGTCGCGGCTGACCGCCGACCTCGATCCGATCGCCCGCGCCCGACTCGACACGGTGTTGGACGCGTGGGCCAAACCCGGCATGAACAACCCCGACGACCCCGACTCGCCGGTCGGTCCGATCACCACCGCGAATGCGGAACAGGTGGCGGCGGCTGCTCTGCGTGATGAACGCTCGCCAGCGCAACGCAACCACGACGCCTTCTCTGCCCTGTTGGGACAGGTACTCGAGTCAGGGATGTTGGGTCACACGCATCGTGGGTTGCCGATTCAGGTGATCGTCACCACCAGCCTGCAGGAACTCGAAGAGCAGGCGGGAATCGCGCAAACCACGTCCGGAACACTCCTCCCCATCCAAGACGTCATCAACATGGCCGCCTCAACCGGAGCGAGCCAGTATTTGGCGGTGTTCGGCGACCACACCAGCATCCCGCTCTACCTGGGGCGGTCGAAACGGATCGCGTCACTCGGACAACGACTCGCCTCATTCGCCTCACCCGGCGGAAAGATGTGTTCCGCACCCGGCTGTAACCAGCCCGCGAGCAGGGTGCAGATGCACCACGCCGCGAAAGACTGGGCCGACGGCGGCTTGACCGATATCGACCAGTTGGTGCCCGCCTGTGATGTGCACAACCGACGGGTCGGCCCGAAACCCGGACAGTTCACCACCCGCATGATCACCGACGGCCCCGACACCGGCCGGGTCGCGTGGCGATTGAACGCCAAGCCAGGTATGCCGGAGAATCCCGAACGCATCAACCGCATCGCCGACGTCAAAGCCGACTTCCACGACTACCTCGCCGCAGAACACACCAACAACCAAGCCGCAGCCGCGGCACGCACGACCGGTACCGGAATCGCCACAGACACAGCCGTCACCGCGATTGTGCCTCCGCCCCTAGTATCCAACCCGCCCGCCGGGCGGGTCGAGCTCGCTCTGGTGTGCGCAATGCCCTCCGGCGACACCGTGCGCCTCAGCTCGCGGGTCGACATCCGATGGAACCTAACCAGGCCACTCGAACTCGACCCCGAGCCACCCACAGACCCAGAAGCGCCAACAGGTCCCGCCCCACCAGGCGGCCCCAACCGCATCGGCGGCGTCGACCCACCCGGCGGCGTCGACCCACCCGGAGGCGTCGACCCACCATTGGCCGACGCCGCCTAAGCGGCGCGACGACCAGGCGGCACACCCGCCCAGCGAATTGGGTGAACCGTCGAATCAGGTTGTGCTGCAACCCGTCTACGCCCCGCCACCACACCCCGGTGGCGGGGCAGACGTGGTTGGGCAACGTGGTTGGGGCGACGAAGCCTCCTGCCCCGCTCCAACTAGAGGCCGTGCTCGCCGAGCCACCCGACCGCGAGGTCGCGTGGTTCGGCGCCCGCGTCTGCGCGTCGTGCCAGTTCGGCCAGGTCGGCGGTGGTGATCTCCCCCGCGACACGATTGATCTGCTTGACCTCGCTGCGGGTCAGCGCGGCGGTCCGATACACCGGAACGAGATTCTGCGCGCGCGGACCGCTCTGCGGAGACGGAGTCGGAGACTGAGACTGATTTGAAGTCGCCGGGTTGGAGGGGGTCGACGGCTGTCCCGCGTTGTCCTGCGTCGGCGCGGGGACTCTGAGCGCCTGGATCTGTGGCGCTGCGGGGTCGAGAGCGACCGCGGCGTCGAGTGCCGTCACCACTCCGACAGCCCGCGCCGTCCCCACTCGTGCGATCACCTCGCGGGCCGATCCGACCGACTCCACCGCACCGAAGCGGCAACCCTGCGCTGCGAACGCAGCCATATCCGCGGGTTCCGGACGTCCGACGACAACGACGGGAAGCCCCTCGGGCAGTCGCCCACACTCTGATAGATCGGTGACATTGCTCGACTGCGCCAGCGACGTCGCGACAAAGACCTGCGGCGTCGCACTCACGGGTGTCGCATCACCCACCGAAACACCTTGGGGCAGAGAGCGATTGAGCTCGTCGTAGACGTCGTCCGACGACGTGACCGTCGCCTTCGGCGCCAGCGAGGTGAGAAGGTCGCCACTAAACGCGGGAAACAGGTCGACCCGCGCGCGATCCATCTCGTCGAGCAATGCGGTGTCGTCGCCGCGGATCAAGTCATCTGCAACAGGTGCACCGACGTCGCGCAATGCTCCCGCGTAGATCTCGGCCATCACCCGCAGCGCGGGGTCGTCGGCCGAGCCGAGATGCAACAGCCGACTCGACGACGCGGAGTCACGCGACGAATCCGAACATCCCGCGAGCACCCCGGTGACAACCATCGCAACCGCAATGACGACAGCGGTGGCCCACACACGATTCCGCACGGCTCTCACGGTATAACGATGCCCCTGCACGAGTAGCATCCACCTCGTGCCAATGCCCAACCTCCGCCCAGGTGCACGGAACGCGCGTGGGGCGCGTCCGCTCCCCCGGATTCCGGTCCCCGTCGCACGGGCGGTCGTCGACTGCGCGGTCTATGTCGACGGAATCAGACAGCCGGGGCGCATCACCTACGCTGACGCATTCGCGCAGGTACGCGAGACCGGCAAGGGGTTCGTGTGGCTCGGACTCGCCGCGCCCGACGACGAGCAGATGACCGGCGTCGGCGAGGTGTTCGGCCTGCATGAGCTGGTGGTCGAGGACGCGGTGCACGCCCACCAACGTCCCAAGCTCGAGGTCTACGACGACACGCAGTTCCTCGTGCTCCGCACGGTCAAGTACGTCGAGCACGAGTCGATGGAGAAGGCCAGCGAGGTCGTCGAAACCGGCGAGATCATGGTCTTCGCCGGCCGCGACTTCGTCATCACCGTTCGCCACGGCGACCACACCCATCTACACAATCTGCGTCGACGACTCGAAGCCCGACCAGAACGCCTCGTGCTCGGACCGACCGCCGTGCTGCACGCCATCGCCGACAAGGTCGTCGACTCCTACCTCGCCGTCTCCGAGCGGATGGAAGACGACGTGGTGTCGATCGAGAGCACCGTCTTCTCCCGACAGCAGCGCTGGCTCAACATCGAACCGGTCTATCTGCTCCGCCGCGAGGTTCTCGAACTGCGCCGCGCGGTCACGCCGCTGGCAGGTCCGCTGTCACGGCTGGCGTCGGACAACACGTTGGTGCCCAAAGAGATTCGACGCCAGTTCCGCGATGTGTCCGACCACCTCAGCACCGTGATCGAGCATGTCGTCGAATACGACGAGGTCCTCAGTTCGCTACTCGACGCCGCCGCGACGAAGGTGAGCATCCAGCAGAACAGCGACATGCGCAAGATCTCGGCATGGGTGGCGATCGCCGCGGTACCGACGATGGTCGCTGGACTGTACGGAATGAACTTCGACATCCTGCCCGGCATGCACGACCGGCAGGGCTTCGGCATTCTCTGCCTGACGATGTTCCTCATCTGCGGCGCACTGTGGGCGACGTTCCGGCGAAGTCACTGGCTGTAAACGCCGCCCCCGGCTGCCCAGATGGAGGCGCCGCCTCGACTCACCGGGTCACATGCTGGCAGGCGAACGCCTCGCGTCGGCGATGTCGATGCTCGCCTCTGCCCACGCCTCGCGCAGGGCGTCGGCTCCCTTGAGGCGCACCCACGCGGCTTCGTTCGCCGTGATCGGGATGGCGCGCAGGAACCGCACCGGTTCCATCGGGTCGGGTAACACCACCTCGCCGAGTTCGTCGGCAGCGGTCAGCAGTGCGGTGAACGGCGCACCATCCCAGAGGGGCTCGCCGAGGTCGACTAGTGCGTCCGGCGCGAGGATGAGCCCCTCGACCGCCGGCGCGGCGGCGACGGTTGCCAATCGTCGGTGCAGCCCCGGCATCGCAACCCCCGTGTGCATCCGCACCACGAGTTCGACGCGCGGACCGCGCAGCGGGTCGGCATGAATGTCACTGGGGTCGGTCATCGGATGACGAGCGCACCCGACGGTCACGAACACCACGTCGTCGTCGAGTGCGAATCTTTCGACGTCGATCGGCTCGACACCAAGGAAGGTCACAGACGCCCGCTGCGGCTCGACGCCGAGTTCGGAGACGACGTATTCGTGCACGGTGTCGGTGACGGAAGGACTCACGGCACTCAACGGTAGCGGGGCGGTTCAGGGACGCGGTAGCCGCCGGTGCAGCGGGTTGGTGGTCACCGGCGTCGACCGTCGAGGCGAACCGGGCACCGATGACACCACCGTCGGCGCGTCCGCAGTCGCGCGCGTCGCGTCGTGTGCCCGCATGGCAGCACTGTCGCCGACGCCGAGCCTCGCTGCGGTGACGATTCGTCGAGCGCGCTCCGAACAGACCGGACACTCCACGTCGTCGGGGACAGTGAGCATCGAGTGCACCTGTTCGACGTCATCGCATGCCTGCTGGCACCGGAAGACGTAGGTTGGCATGTGCAGACCATAGCGCGACCTGTGCGTCGCGGAATCTCGAAAGGCACTGCACCGTCGCGCCACCAGGAGGCTGTCATGCCGGAGTTGCTCTTCTCGTTGGACTCATCGAAGCCGTTCACCGCGCAGCAGATCGTCGGCCACAACCGGTGGCATCCCGACATTCCGCCTGCCGTGACGGTGAAACCCGGCGACACCTTTCGCGCGCACTGCCGCGAGTGGTTCGACGGCGCAATCCACAACGACGATTCGGCCGATGACATCCTCAACGCGCCGCTGAACAACGTGCACACACTCTCCGGACCGTTCGCTATCGAAGGGGCGCAACCCGGCGACCTGCTGATCGTCGACATTCTCGACGTCGGTCCCATCCCCCAGGAGGATTCGGGTCCGCTCGCAGGCCAGGGCTGGGGTTACACGGGCATCTTCGCCAAGCTCAACGGCGGAGGGTTTCTCACCGAGCAGTTCCCCGACGCGTACAAGGCGATCTGGAATTTCGCCGGGCAGAGTGCGACGAGTCGCCATGTGCCGCATGTGAAGTACACCGGAATCGTGCATCCGGGCCTTATGGGAACGGCCCCAAGCCCGCAGTTGCTGGCAACCTGGAACGCGCGAGAGGGCGCGCTGATCGCCACCGACCCCGAACGTGTTCCGCCACTGGCACTTCCACCCGAACCGGACGGCGCCATCCTCGGATCGCTGAGCGGGGCCGAGTTCGATCGAGTCGCCGCAGAGGCTGCACGAACGGCACCGCCTCGTGAAAACGGCGGCAATCAGGACATCAAGAATCTCACCAAGGGCAGTCGCGTCTTCTATCCCGTCTTCGTGCCGGGCGCCAACCTGTCGTTCGGCGATCTCCACTTCTCGCAGGGCGATGGTGAGATCACCTTCTGCGGGGCCATCGAAATGGGCGGCTTCATCGATCTGCACGTCGACCTGATCAAGGGCGGCATGGAGACCTACGGCGTCACCGAGAACGCAATCTTCATGCCCGGCAACACCGATCCGCAGTACTCGGAGTGGATCGCCTTCTCGGGTACGTCGGTGACGCTCGACGGTGAGCAGCGCTACCTCGACTCCGACCTCGCCTACCAGCGGGCGTGTCTGCACGCGATCGAGTACCTGACGAAGTTCGGATACAGCCCCGAACAGGCGTATCTGCTTCTCGGTTCTGCGCCGATCGAGGGGCGACTGTCCGGCGTCGTCGACATTCCCAATTCCTGTGCGACCGTGTACATTCCGACCGCGATTTTCGACTTTCCGGTCGCGCCGTCCAAAGACGGGCCGGTGCGGATCGACCCGGGGATCGGCGCCCCGCACGCCAGCTTCTAGGAGCTCGGCAACGTGCGCCGCGCACCGGGCTTACGCTGACTCACATGGTGAGTGTTCTTGCTGTCGCCGACGAGGTGGTCGACTCCCTCGTTCTCGGCATCGGCGTTCAGGGTCGCCCCGACCTGATCGTCGCAGCGGGCGACCTCCCGTTCGAGTACGTCGACGGACTCATGGCCACCTACGACGTTCCCGCCGTATACGTGCCGGGAAATCACGACCCGGACCTTCGCGGCTATCGGCAATCGCGCACCGGATGGCTTCGCGCCGGACTGCCCGCAGCAGACCCGGGCCCGCTCGGCGCCCTCAACGCCGACGGACGGACCGTCGAGGCTGCCGGGCTGCGCATCAGCGGACTCGGCGGCTCAATCCGCTACAACGACGGCCCCAACCAGTACACCGAGGCTCAACAGCGGTGGCGCAGCTGGAGAGTTCGCGTCGGTGCACACCTGACGCGGCGTCGGCCCGACATCTTCTTGACGCATAGCCCGGCGCAGGGCGTCGGCGACGGAGACGATCCGGCGCATAAGGGTTTCGCCTGCTTTCACCCGCTCGTCGACGATCTCGAGCCGACGCTATTGGTGCACGGACACGTACATCCCTACGGCGGACACCCGACCGACAAGGCGATCGGCACGCACACCACATCGGTGAACGTCGTCGGATACTGCCAGTTCGACATCGATCCCGGCCACCGCGACTTCACGATCGTGAGGCGACGATATGGCGCGTGACACCGGATTTCCCGACGCCGACGCCGAGAACGACTTCGCGCGCATGCGGCGCCAGGCCGAACTGGCCCGTCTCACGCACTGGTTCACCCGCCAACCCGCCGATGTCAACACGATCCTGCCGTTCGACGAAGTGGTGCGCGCACTGGGCAGAACCGGCGAGACCAACCTGGGCCTGCAGCAGGTCAACGTGCGCGACATCGTCGGAAGTGTCGACCGCACAAAGGATTTCGACAAGTACTTTCGCCCGACGTCGTCGCGCATCCGGCAACGTTGGCAACGTCTGGCCGCCGCGCAACGTCGGGGCGAGTCGGTGCCGCCGGTCTTGCTGTACAAGATCGGATCGATGTACTTCGTGATCGACGGCCATCATCGTGTCTCGATCGCGATCGCCCGCCATCTCGAGACGATCGACGCCTACGTCACCGAGATCCACACGCGCATCACGCCTGACGGAATCAACGCGCCCTCCGACCTCGTCCTCAAAGACCACCGCCGACTCTTTCTCGCACGCGTTCCCCTCGCGGGCGCGCAGGCGGATGCCGTGCGCCTGTCCGACCCGTTCTCTTACGCAGAACTGGCAGAAGCCGTCGAGGCGTGGGGTTTTCGGCTCAGCCAAGAAGTCGGAGAGTTCCTGAGCAGGCCCGAGGTCGCGCGCCGGTGGTTCGGCGAAGAGTTTCTACCGGTGGTCCGCATGGCACGCCGCGCCGAGGTTCGGCCCGACATCACCGACGACGCCGAACTCTACATGTGGGTCGCGGGCGAACGCTATCGCCTTGTGCGCAGGCACATCTGGGACGACGAGATCATCGAGGAGCTCCGCGAGCAGTCGCAGCGCCGCCGGCGGTAGTGGTCTCGACAAGCTCGACCAGCGGGGTGATGCTCGACCAGCGGGGGCGATCACCTGCGGCGCAGGCTCACTCCCGACTGCTGGTCGAACACGGCGATCTTGTCGGTGTCGAACACCAACTCGGCACGCGAGTTCTTCGTCACCGCCGACTCCGGCGAGAGCCTGGCGACCATCTCACCGGTGCCGAGGTCTGAGCCCGAATCCGCTGCCAGTTCGGCCAGGGCGTCGTTGGCTGCGCGGCCGGAATCGATGGTGAAGTAGGCGTACTTGTCCGAACCCATCGATTCGAGAACATCGATGTCGGCGGTGAACGTCGTGCCACGCGCTTTCACCGTCGGGTCGATGAGCGAAGCGTCTTCGATCTGCTCGGGCCGGATGCCGATCAGCACCTCGCCGTTGCTGCCTTCCTTCTTCGCCTCGGCCGCAATGGCATCGTGGTCGTCGAGAACCAATCGTCCCAGCGGAGTGTCTATCGCGTCGGCACTCAGTGTGCCCGGCAAGAAGTTCATCGACGGCGAACCGATGAACCCTGCGACGAACACGTTGACCGGGTTGTTGTAGAGCTCGTTGGGTGCTCCGACCTGCTGGACGTATCCGTTGCGCATCACCACCACGCGATCACCGAGGGTCATCGCCTCGGTCTGATCGTGCGTGACGTAGACGGTCGTCGTACTCAGCCGCGTCTGCAGGCGTGAGATCTCGGTGCGCATCTGCACGCGAAGCTTGGCGTCGAGGTTCGACAGCGGCTCGTCCATGAGAAATGCCTTGGGCGACCGCACGATCGCGCGTCCCATGGCGACGCGTTGGCGCTGGCCGCCGGACAGATTCGACGGTTTGCGGTCGAGATACTGAGTCAGATCGAGGATCTTGGCGGCCTCGTCGACCTTCTTGTTGACCTCGTCCTTGGGCAGCTTCGCCAGGGTGAGCGGGAACGCGATGTTCTGTCGGACCGTCATGTGCGGGTAGAGCGCGTAGCTCTGAAAGACCATGGCGATGTCGCGGTCCTTGGGCGACTTGTCGTTGACCCGCTCTCCACCGATGTACAGGTCGCCGCTGCTGATGTCCTCGAGACCCGCGATCATGTTGAGGGTCGTCGACTTTCCGCAGCCCGACGGCCCCACGAGGATGATGAACTCGCCGTCGGCGATCGTGAGGGTGAAGTCGTGAACGGCGACAGTGCCGTCCGCGTATTTCTTGCTGACGTTGTCGAGCACGATCTCTGCCATGGGGACTATCCCTTCACCGCGCCGGAGGTCAAGCCGGCGACGATTCGACGTTGGAAGAAGAGCACAAAGATGATGATGGGGATGGTGATGACGACCGCCGCAGCAGCGATGGAGCCGGTCGGCTCCTCGAATTGCGAACTGCCGGTGAAGTTCGCGATCGCGACGGGAGCGGTGATCGCCCGCTCGGTCGAGGTCAACGACAGTGCGAGGAGCAGGTCGTTCCAGGCGAAGATGAACACCAGGATCGCCGCGGTCACAACACCGGGCGCTGCGAGCGGCGCGATGACCTTACGGAACGCCTGAAATGGCGTGGCGCCGTCCATCTTTGCCGCTTTCTCCAACTCCCACGGGATCTCCCGGAAGAAGGCCGACAGCGTGTAGATGGCCAGCGGCAGAGCAAACGTGATGTACGGAAGGATCAGGCCGAGCCAGGTGTCGAAGAGTCCGATGCTGCGCTCGATGTTGAACAGCGGTGTGACCAGCGAGATCTGGGGGAACATCGCAATCAACAGTGCAGCGCCGACGAGCAGCTTCTTGCCGGGAAAGTCCAGGCGCGCAACCGCATAGGCGGCCATCGTGCCGATCGCGACGGCGATCAGCGTGGTGATGAGACCGATACCGAGCGAGTTACGCAGCGCAGAGGTGAACGCGCTCGTCTGGAAGATCCCCGAGTAGTTCTCCAGGGTCCACTGCGTCGGGATGAATTTGCCGTCGGTCACGCTGCTCGCCGGCTTGAACGACAGGCTGATGATCCACAGCAGCGGAATGATCGCGTAGAGCACGACCAGGATGTCGGCGATCAGCCAGCCGACCCGAGATTTGGCGGTGCGATTCATGGCGTCCTACCTCCCCTCGTTGTCGGAACCGGGCGCGGCTGTGCCGAAGCCCTTGATGAAGATGAAGGCGATGATCGCGACACAGATAAAGATGAGTATCGAAATCGCTGATCCCACACCCAGATTGAACGCCTTGAACAGGTTGTCGTAGCCGAGCATCGAGACCGAGTACGTGTTGTTGTTGCCTGCCGTCAACACATAGATGTTGTCGAAGATGCGGAACGCATCGAGCGTACGGAACAGCAGCGCGACCAGGATCGCGGGCTTCATCATCGGAATGATGATGCGCCGCAGGCGGGTCCATGCGCCCGCGCCGTCGACCTCAGCGGCCTTGAGCAGCTCATCGGGCACCAGGGCGAGACCGGCGAGCAGGAGCAGCGCCATGAATGGCGTGGTCTTCCAGACCTCGGCGAGCACGATGATTGCCAACGATGGCCACTGCTGCGTCAGCGGCGCACTACCGTCTGGCAGGAGGTTGGCGAGGTAACCGGTGCCGGGTGTCCACGCGTAGTACCACGAGAACGCGGCCGCGACCGTCACGATGCCGTACGGGATCAGCACGACCGTTCGGATCACACCGCGCCCAAAGATGGTGCGATGCATCACGATCGCGATCGCCATGCCGAGCACCAACTCGATGACGACCGAGACCACGGTGATGCCGAGCGTGACGAAGAACGCCGTCCACCAGTAGTTGGAGCTGAGCACCGTGCCGTAGTTGCTGAACCACGTGAACTCGCGCTCGCCCGGCGCAGACAGGCTGGACTTGTTGAGCGACAACCAGAATGCGTAGACGATCGGATACGCCGTGACCACCAGCATGAGGATCACGGCCGGCGCGATCAACCAATACGCCAGTCGACGTTCCTGCTTCTTGCCCTCGCTCAACTCGCCGGATCGCTTCGCGCGCTTCGACGACGTCGCCGCCCGCTCCAGAGTCGCCGTTGACGTCCCGCCTCCCGACCGTGTGGCATCCGCGCGGGCAGCGGCCCCGACCACTGTCGCTTGCGCGGCGGTGGGCGTCAGCGGCGCCGACTTCTCCAAAGACGGGGTCTCTGATGACGGAATCTCGGAGGACGGGGTGCTCGACGTCGGCGCGGCATGCTCGGGTGCACCTCCGGTGGGCTGACCGAGACGCTCTGGTGGCGTCCACGCGTCCGAATGCACTGTGCGACCGTACGATCCGGGCCCGTGCCCGGAGCCGGACCCCTGCGTCGTCGACGATCCCCCGGTGTCGTCGCCGTCGCCGGGCATCGCGTGCCTGCCCCTGCGCTCCTCGGCCGGGTCGTTGCCCGTGCCGTCGTTACCGGATGTCATGGGATGAGTCCCTCCCCGTCGATCGCCTTTTGTACCTGCTCGGCAAGCTGGTCGACCAGAGCCTCGGGGTCCCACGAGCCAACCGGAGAGAGCTTGGCCTGCAACAGCGTCGAGATCGCTTGGTAGTCAGGTGATTTCGGACGCAGTGCCGCATGCTCGGGTTCGAGCTGGAGTTTGATGTCGTCAGCCATCGGATACGCCGCACGGAAATCGGGATCGCTGTAGAGCGACGAGATGACCGGCGGGGTGCCCGCGTCGATCGAATAGAACTTCTGCGCCCGCGCGTTCGTCAGACACATCGCCGCCTCGAACGCCAGGTCCTTCTGCTGCGAGGTGTTCGCCACCGCGATATTCAACCCGCCGACCGTGCTCTTGGCCGGAATTCCCTCCGTCACACCGGGATAGGGAGCGAAATCGAACTTCTGCCGTACCGCGCGAGTCACCGGTGCCAGTTGTTCGTCTGTCGGAGTGTTGTCCTTGTCGGCGAACAGACCGGCATACTGCTGCATGTCGGTCAGGAACGGCACGCTGCCCGAGGCGGCGTTCTCTCGCATCGAGGAGAGCACGAACGGCCAGTTGACCTGGTAGATCGCCTTTCCCGTCTCCATGCCCAGACGCGAACTGGTCTCGTCGCCGTTGGTCAACGAGGGATCGTGTCCCGGCGCGGTCGCAACGGCCTTGAGCACGCTGAGCGCCTTCACCGTGGCGGCGCGGTGTTCCGGGGTGTCGTTGAGCGTCACCTTGTTCGGATCGTTGGGGTCGACCACCTCGCCGCCAGCGCTCGCGAGGACCGAGTTGAACCACACCATCAGGCCCTCGTACTGCTTGCCCTGCACCATGATGTAGCTCGGCCCGCCCTTGGCGAGGCTGCGGGTCGCGTCGGCCACCATGCCGTCCCACGTCTTGGCGGGCTGCCCCTTGTCGAGGGTGTCGCGCAGAACATCCTTGCGGTACCAGAGCAATTGGGTGTTGGTCCAGATCGGGATCGCGTAAAGCCGTTCCGCGTCATCGCTCTTCGTCTTCCACTTGGCGGTCTCGAGCGGACCACCCAGCGTTCGACCCTCCACCTCACCCGCGACGCTCTCGGGCACCGGTGTGAGCCATCCGGCGTCGGCGAACTCCGCGGTCCACACGACGTCCATACCCATCAGGTCGAGACTCTTGTCGTTGCCCGAAAGTCGTCGCGCCAACTGCAGACGCTGGTCGTCGGCCGCCTTGGGCAAGGCCGTCGTCACGATCCGATATTTGCCACCGGATTCCTGAGAACACTTGTCGCCCATGGATTTGATCGAACCGGCGCCGTCGGCGGGCGGATACAGATTCAGGACTCCCGGCTCATGCCCGGAACCGCATGCCGACACGATCGGGAGCACCGTGACCAGTGCCGCCGCTGCGACGGCCGCCTTCACCGACATACGTCGTGATCGACCCCGCCCCGATGCCCTGCCGGCCACATCTGCGGCCCTGCGACGCCGGACTACAACGCCTGTATCCCTGTTGCCCGAATCCGTAGTGCTCGAATCCGTAGTGCTCGAATCCGTGTTGCCCGAATCGGTGTTGCCCGAATCCCTGTCGCGATCGCCGCTACCGGCTTGGTCACCGTCGCTCCGCACGCAGCCTCCTCGATGTCGCACGCAGCACAACGCGCGTCACCGCGCGCCATGGCGTTGGTGGCTACGCTAGTCCGGCGCGGTAGTGACAAGCAACACATTCGGCGCGACCGTGCCAATGTTCTTCGCGCGCCGGTTCTACGCACGCGCCAAAGGCATCGGGGTACGGCTCAGGGATTGAGGCGGGCGAGCATGTCGCGGGCCTTCTCTGCGCTCTTCGGGTCGCAGAGCACGTCGTAGCGTCCGGCGACGAGTTGCATCGTCGACGCGAAGTCACGCTGACCGCGAGTGGCCGCGTACGGGATCGTCGTCGAGATGACGCCGAAGACAATGCCGCCGACGAGACCGAACAGAATGGGCACCAATGCGTTGCCGCTGACGACGAGCGAGACCAGCAGTCCGAAGAAGAGTCCGAGCCACGCTCCCGAGACCACACCGCCGCCGATCACCTTGCCCCAGGTGAGTCGGCCGATGACACGCTCGACCTGCATGAGGTCGACGCCGACGATCGTCACGTCCTGAACGGTGAAGTTCTCGTCGGAGAGATAGTCGACAGCACGTTGTGCCTCAGCGTAAGTCGAGTACGAGCCGATCGGCCATCCTTTGGGCGGCGTCGGGAGACCCGGCGTCTGCCGACCGGAACTCATCGGGTTGGTCATGTCATGTCCTCCACTCGGCCACTACCCTTACCCACATGGCGTCGGTGAGCAAGGTCTTCGTGGCCAGATTAGTCGGATTGGCGGTCCTTGGTCCCGACGGTGAATCGATCGGCCGCGTCCGCGACGCCGTGATCGCCGTTCGACTCCCGGGACAGCAGCCTCGCGTGCTCGGCCTCGCCGTCGAATTGGCCACGCGCCGACGGATCTTCGTCCCCATGCTGCGGGTCACGTCCATCGATCCCACCGCGGTGACCCTCAACACCGGAACCGTGAGCCTGCGACGACTGCACCTGCGTCCGGGCGAAGCCCTCGCGATCGGACAGATCCTGGACTCACGGGTGCGGATCGACGATCCCGATCACGAGGACCTCAAGGGCATCGACATGATCGTCGTCGACCTCGGGATCGAGCGGACACGTACGCGCGACTGGGTGGTCTCCCGTGTCGCGGCACGTCCGGCACGGCGCGGACTTCGGCGCGGCGAAACCATTGTCGTGGAGTGGAATCGGGTCCAGGGGCTCACCGCAAGCGCACTGGAACTACCCGGACAGGGTGTGGCACAGGCACTTTCCCAGTTCGAGGGGATGCGAGCCGCCGACGTCGCGAATGCTCTGCGCGAGCTGCCGCCGAAACGTCGAGACGAGATCGCCGAGGCCCTCGACGACGAGCGCCTCGCCGACGTGCTGCAGGAACTACCGCCGGACGATCAAACCGAAGTGCTCACACACCTCGGCGTCGAACGTGCCGCCGATGTGCTCGAGGCCATGGACCCCGACGACGCGGCCGACCTGCTCGGCGAACTGTCGGACACCGAGGCGGAGTCACTGCTCGAACGAATGGACCCCGAGGAATCGGCGCCTGTTCGACGACTGCTGACCCACTCCCCGGACACCGCGGGCGGCCTCATGACCTCGGAGCCGCTGATCGTCACCGCCTCGACGACTATCGCCGAAGCACTCGCCCGTGTGCGCGACCCCGATGTGACCCCCGCGGCCGCCAGCATGATCTTCGTCGTGCGTCCGCCGACTGCGACGCCGACCGGACGCTATCTCGGATGTGTCCACCTGCAGGCGCTGCTGCGCGAGCCACCTGCGAACATCGTCGGTGGCATCCTCGACACGGATCTGCAATCGTTGCATCCCGACGATTCACTCGAGACGGTCACGCGCTACTTCGCGACCTACAACCTCGTGTGTGGCCCGGTGGTCGACGACGAGAACCACCTCCTCGGTGCGGTCAGCGTCGACGACCTCCTCGACGAGATGCTCCCGCGTGACTGGCGCGAGAATGAACCCGAGGACAACGAACCAGAGTCGGAGACGGCAGGTGCCGCAAGCGGCAACGGCACAGCAGGAGCGAGTGAATGACGAGCGAGCAGAGCACGCGCCGCCTCGACACCCCGCGCGTGAACCGACGGCCATCGTTCCACGTCGACAGCGACCTGATCGGCATGTACGCCGAGCGGATCGCGCGGTTCCTCGGTACCGGCCGCTATCTGGCGATTCAGACGGTGATCGTCATCGTCTGGATCATCATCAATCTGAGCTGGGTCGCGCTGCGCTTCGACCCGTATCCGTTCATCCTGCTCAACCTGGCGTTTTCGACGCAGGCCGCCTACGCCGCACCCCTGATCCTCCTGGCCCAGAACCGGCAGGAGAACCGCGACCGCGTCGCGCTCGATGAGGATCGTGCCCGTGCCGCGCAGACCAAGGCCGACACGGAGTTCCTCGCACGAGAGCTCGCCGCGGTCCGCCTCGCCGTCGGCGATACCGTCACCCGCGACTACCTGCGAAAAGAACTCGACGACATGCTCGACGACCTCACCGACCGACTCGTCGCCCGGCTCGAGGGACTCGACGGTTCGGCAGACACCGAGAAGTCGCGGCGCCACCACCCCGAGCGCTAGCACGGCGACGCACGTGACTTCGGAGTACGTGGCTTCGGAGGACGTGGCTTCGGAGGACGTGGCTTCGGCGCATATAACGTCAACGCACGTAACTTCACGGACAGATCACGCGATGACTTTCACATGGTGAACTTTTGTGGAGGTTCCGCACTCGGACGCTCGACCCATATGTATGGTGGGTCACAGCCGGAGTGCCGTCGGACATCAGCCGATGGTGACGCCCGGCGTTTGTTTCCGGGGTGGACCCTCCTGCATGTGCACCGGCACGGTGAGACGGGCGCCAACGGACTGTGTGGAGGCAATGGAGTGTCGATGACGGGTCAGACTCGACTGTTGGGTGCGAGCGATCTCGGGAAGGTCCGAGATTGAGAGCGCCACACCCTTTTCGACGTCGTCGCGGGCCCAAGCGCACCCGACTCCCGGGGCGAGCTCTCGCCGTCGGCGCGGGCGGTGTCCTCGTCGGTGTGATGGTGCTCGGAGCCGCGACGTCGAGTGCCCAGGGCGGGGTTCGGGTCGCGGTGCGCGCCGAGCCCGCGAAGCCGACGGTCCTCGCGGCGGTCGCACCCGCCGAACCGGTCGCGCTGCTGGGATTCGCACCGCCGCCGACCGTCTCGGCCAGCGCAGCAGCCGCTGCAGCGACCGCAACCGCCCCGCAGTATCGTCTCGCCGCTGATCTGCCATCGGGCCCGCTGGGAATTCCCGGCGTCGTCCTGCAGGCGTACAAACTGGCCGCGAACCGCATCGGTACCGAGGAACCACAGTGCAAGCTCCCGTGGTTCCTGCTTGCCGGCATCGGCAGGATCGAGTCGAATCATGCGAGCAACGGGTCCGTCGACCAGTACGGAAACACCATCAATCCCATCGAGGGGCCTGTGCTCGACGGCTCTCTCGCCGGTAACGAGGTGATCCGCCACCAGGGCGGTTATGCGCGCGCGATGGGACCAATGCAGTTCATTCCCGGCACGTGGGCCGCGTGGGGAGCCGACGGTAACGGCGACGGCAAGGTCGACCCGAACAACATCTTCGACTCGACCTACTCTGCCGGCCGCTACCTGTGCTCGGGATTCACCGACATCATGACCGACAAGAACAAGGTCGCGGCGGTGTACCGGTACAACCACTCGATGGATTACGTGACCAACGTCCTCGCCTGGGCCGGTGCGTATGCGACCGGCGTGATGCCGACCAACCCCATTCCCGAACCGAAGCGGCCGTCTTCGTCGTCTTCGTCGTCGAGTTCCAAGCCGTCGAAGCCACCCAAGCCCGGCGCGCCGAGTGCGCCCGGCTCATCGTCGGATTCGTCGACGCCATCGACGCCGACGACTCCCGCGCAGCAGTGTCTTGGCGCGATCTGCCTGCCCCCGGGCATCACGATCCCCGGCCAGCCCGCACCCAAGCCCGCACCGAAGCAGAACGCGCCGCGCAATCCCGGACCAGCGACGACGAGCACGCCGGCGCTCAAGGTCGTGCCGCAATAGGCTCGCGGTCGCAGTCGCATAGTCGGAGCGACCGTGTGATCGTCATGCCGTGGGGCACCCCACCCGTTCTCTACCTGCGCTGATCGCGGCGCTAAGCTGGCGGAGATGACTACCGGAGTCCAGCCAACCGAATCCGCGATCCGCTCCGCGCTGAGCAAGGTCAACGATCCCGAGATCGGCAAGCCGATCACCGACCTGGGAATGCTCAAGTCGGTGCAGATCAACGACGACTCGAGCGTCGATGTCACCATCTACCTCACGACGTCGGGTTGTCCGATGCGCACCGAGATCTCGGGCCGGGTGGAGAAGGCCGTAGCCGACGTGCCCGGCGTCGGCACGATCCGCGTCGATCTCGACGTGATGGACGACGAACAGCGCACCGAGCTACGCAAGAAGCTCCGCGGCGACAAGGCGGAGCCGGTCATTCCGTTCGCGCAACCCGGTTCGCTGACCCGCGTGTATGCCGTCGCGTCCGGCAAGGGCGGCGTCGGAAAGTCGTCGGTGACGGTGAATCTGGCGACGGCCCTCGCGCAACGCGGACTGTCCGTTGGCGTACTCGACGCAGACATCTACGGCCATTCCGTGCCGCGCATGCTCGGCAGCGACGCCAAGCCGACGCAGGTCGAGAAGATGATCATGCCGCCCATCAGCCACGACGTGAGGTTCATCTCGATCGGGCAGTTCACCGACGGCAATACCCCGGTCACCTGGCGCGGACCGATGCTGCACCGCGCGCTTCAGCAGTTCCTCGCCGACGTCTACTGGGGAGATCTCGACGTGCTCCTCCTCGACCTGCCACCGGGGACCGGCGATGTCGCCATCTCGATCGCACAGCTCATCCCGGGCGCCGAGATCCTCGTGGTGACCACCCCGCAACAGGCAGCTGCCGAGGTCGCCGAACGCGCGGGTGCGATCGCGCTGCAGACAAGGCAGAAGATCCTCGGCGTCGTCGAGAACATGTCGTGGCTCGAACTGCCCGACGGTACGCGCATGGAGCCGTTCGGCTCCGGAGGCGGCGAGAAGGTCGCCGAGCGGTTGACCCGGGCCGTCGGGTCGAGCGTCGACTTGCTCGGCCAGGTGCCGCTGGAGACCGCGCTGCGCGAGGGCGGCGATTCCGGTGAGCCCGTTGTGCTCTCGGCTCCCGATTCAGCATCGGGGCGCGCGCTACGCGCGATCGCCGACAAGCTCGCGGTTCGTCGACGTGGCCTCGCGGGCATGAGCCTCGGCATCGACACGACGCGTCACGGCTGACACGTCTGTCTCCGGGCCCGACGATCAGCCGGGATGGAAAGTCAGGTGGCGTCCCAGTCGGTCACATCGTGCCGACGCGAACTCTGCTCTGATGTCCTCTGCTCTGATGTCGACGCGCTCGTATTCGAACTCGCGCCCTGACCCTCCTTGGTCATCGGCACGGGCGCGGAGACCGGCTTGATCGGCGGGGTCTGCGAGTCACGCTCGACGGTGTTCGACGACGGTCCGCTGGTGAAGATCGACGAGTCGCCGTCGAAGAGATGCTTGGTGATCATCGACTGCGGAGTGAGTCCGCGTAGCTCGTTCAGTTGCGAGAGCGGCTTGCGCAGCTCGTCGAATTCGGGGCCGAAGTCGTTTTTCAACTGATCGGTGGCACCCGTCGCGTACTCGCGCGCCTTGCGCAGCGACTGCATGCTCCACGACACGGCCCCCGGGAGCCGCTCCGGGCCGAGAATGACCAGCGCAGCGACGAGCAGCACGAGGATCTCACCCCAACCGATGCTGCTGAACATGACACTTCCCTACTCTGAAACCGATCTACGACGCTAATCGCTGGCTGTGGTGATCGAACCGTTGAATGTTCGACCGTCCCGCCAGTAGGTGAACGGCACCCGCTCACCGATCTTCGTCGTGCGCACCGCCACCGTCAATTCGTCGGCGCTTTCGATGCTGCGGCCGTTGAAGGAGGTGATGACGTCGTTCTCCCTGACGCCCGCCTGTGCCGCCGGTCCGTCGGCGACGACGTTGCGCACGCCCGCGCCGAGTACTCGGTCATTGCGGACAGAGCTCGCGCTCACGCCGATCTGCGGATGGTTGACTTTGCCGTCGCGGATCAGTGACTGGGCGATGGGGATGGCCTGGCTGATGGGAATGGCGAAGCCGAGACCTATCGAGCCGCCGGCACCGGAGGCGATCGCCGTGTTGATCCCGACCACCGCCGCCGACTCGTCGACGAGCGGACCACCCGAGTTGCCGGGGTTGATCGCCGCATCGGTCTGGATCGCGTCGATCACGGCGTCGGTGTCCGACTCGGCGTCGGGTGGCAGCGGGACCGCGCGGTGCGTCGCGCTGACGATCCCGCTGGTGACAGTGCGGTCGAGGCCCAGCGGCGAACCGAAAGCGATGACCTCTTCACCGATCTGCAGATCATCGGAGTTGCCGATCTTCGCAACCGTCAGATTCGCCACGTTGTCGACCTTGAGCACAGCGAGGTCGGTGTGGATGTCGCGGCCGACGATTCGGGCGGGCACACGGTTGCGATCGGAGAAAACAACCTCGAGCTTGGCGCTGCGGTCGTTCGCCGCCATCGAGATCACGTGGTTGTTGGTGAGGATGTAACCGTCTGCGTCGATCACGAAACCCGAACCGGTGCCGTAGGCGCTCGCTGTCCGAACATCGACCGACACCACCGATTTCTCGACGGCCTTGGCGACGCGTGCGACGGCCGATTTCGGTTCTCCCCCACCATCTCCGCCGTCGCCCGTCGAGAGTTTCACCGTGTTGCTGTTCAGCGGCGACGCGACCTCTGCGGTGTAGCGGCCGATCAATCCGCCGACCAACCCGATCAGCAATGCCAGGACGGCGAGGGTGGCCAGGGCATACCACGTCACCCTCTTACCGAAGAGCAGATCCTTGACGCCCAGCTTCGGACCGGCGACCGTCGGGTCTATCGCAGACTCGTCGACGAGCGCGGGTGCGTCGAGGGAGGCGATGCTCTCCGGGTCGCGCCACGGATCCGGCGGCGCGGGCTCGTCGGTCGGGACGCCGTAGGCGGCGAGTGGGTCGCGCTGGAGTGTCTCGTCGGAACCCTCCGGCCTGCCGAATGCCTCGGCGAGCACCGCGTCGGGTGGCGCGATCTGCGGAGCGGGCCTCGACGACGACGGAGTGCTCGCGAACGAACCACGCACGCCTGCGGGGCGGCCGAACACCTGCGCGGTAGCCGGCGACACCGGGACGTGTCGCTGCTGGCCGCGGGAAGCGCCGTCGCCGGGTGGCGTCTCGGCAGGAGGTGTCGCACCTCCCGTTGCAGCGGCGTTCTCACGGCTGAAGGGTGAATCGTCCGGCTGCGAACGGCGCTGACCGCCGTCAGATCCGCCGGCGTCGGTCTCGTCGATGTCGTCTGCTCCCACGCGTTCGTTTCCGGTGCTCAGCGTCCGCGCCAGCGGTTGCGGCGCCCACGGTCGGGCTCACCGCGGACCGCGTCGGTTGGCGCGGTGGCGGGACGCGATGCCTCGTGCCCGTAGTCGGTGTGCCCGTAGTCGGTCTGTGTGTTCACCGGCGGCAAGCCCGACGCAGCGAGCGGTCCGGGCGTGGCAAAAGGTCCGTGGAACCGTCCGTCCGGAAACGGACTGGAGTGAAAGGTGTCGCGACGAGAGGGATTCGGACCAACCGGGCCGTCAGAACGACCCTGTTCGCGACGGTCGCGCACACCGGTCATGTCGATCTCGCGCGTGGGAATCTGGCTCAACTGACCGAGCAGGTCAGCGGGCATCGCCACCGTCCCGGAGTCGCGCAGCCGCGTGCGGGCGTCGAGTTGAGCGTCGACGGCATCCATGCATTCACGGCACAGCGCGAGGTGGTGTGTGGCCCGCACATGTGCGGTCATACCGAGCTCACCGTCGACGAATGCTGCGACGGCCTCGGATGCGAGATGCTCGGTCGAAGCGAATCGACGCGGGCGGGGGCGTCGGAAAGCGGGGTTGGGCGCGAAGGATGAAGTCGCGGGTGACCACGTGGCGGGGTTCCACGGGGAACGCCTACGGCCCCGTAGATCGGGCGATGCAGCCACACCGTCGGCGTGCCCTGCGGTGTCGACATGCGATGCTCCCTCAGCGGGCGGACCGTCGGCGAGCGCGCCGCTACCGGGCGGGCTGTTGTCGACGTGAGCTCGTTTGTCGGCGTCCGCTGCGGAATCTCGTCGATCCCGTCGGCCGTCCATCATGTGTGGTTCACCCCTCTTCACAGGTCGGTCTCCGCGAGCGAACCGGTCGGGTCCGTGAGGCGGAGGGCGCTGCGTGCCCGTGCCGGCAACACAGCCTATCCGAATCCCAAACGGCACGACGGTGCCCGGGGTTCCCGAATCGGGTGAAAACGTCAGTTTCCGACGGCTACCGAACGTCGATTGTCGTGGCCGCGAGCTGCGAGGTAATCCCGGATCGTCTGCCGTCCGCGGTGGATACGACTACGCACCGTGCCGAGCTTGACGCCCAGCGTCGCGGCGATCTCCTCGTAGGAAAGTCCCTCGATGTCGCAGAGGACGACTGCGGCGCGGAAATCGGGGGTCAGCGAGTCGAGCGCAGCCTGGAGGTCGGGGTCGAGATTGGCGTCGGCGTAGATCTGCTGAGGATCGGGAGTGTCGCCGGGAACACGGTCGTACTCCTCGGGCAAGGCCTCCATGCGGATCTTGTTGCGACGACGGACCATGTCGAGGAACAGGTTGGTGGTGATGCGGTGCAGCCACCCCTCGAACGTTCCCGGCCGATAATTCGACAGCGAGCGGAACACCCTGATGAAGGTCTCCTGCGTCAGATCCTCGGCGTCGTGCTGATTGCCGGAGAGGCGGTAGGCGAGCCGGTAGACGCGGTCAGCGTGCTCACGGACCAGCTCGTCCCACGTCGGCATCAAGAACTCATCGCCGGTTGCGTCGAAGCCCGCCGTCCCCGAGGGGATGACGTCGATCGTCTCGACCGCCGTGTTCAACTCTGCGGTGGTGGATGCCTGGGGATCAGTCATCGCGGGTGGCCGGTTCCCTTCTTTTGCTGTCGAGCGGCTCGAGTCCGATTCGACACGAATTCGCTATCTTGAACACCTGCGCATCGACGGCTATTCCGACCACCGCGCCCGTGCTGTTGTCTCACCCTCTCCCATCGCGGTGTGGTCGCAGTGTGAGGCGGCTGAGGTTTCACTGAGTAAGTCTTCGCTGAGGACGCTTTGCCGAGCAGGTCTTCACTGCTGAGCACGTCTTCACTGAAGTACGTCGGAGCCCGCGACGATTCGGATGGGTCGGGTTTACGACTCGCCGACCTCCGTGAACACCCGAATCGGGCGTGCCACTGACATGGCGGGCCGTGTCCGGCCTAATCTCATGGAATGACCGATGCACCCACCGGTACCGATGCCGCGGCCGCGGCCCTGATCGACTACGCCGAATCGGCGATCGTCGAAGACGATGCGCTGGCCGCCGCGAGGGCACGCGCAGACGAATTGGGGACCGAACCAGTCAGCCCGGCAGTGGGTGCACTGCTGGCATTGCTCGCCCGTTCGTGCGACGCACACGCCATTGCCGAGATCGGCACCGGCACCGGGGTGAGCGGCCTCTGGCTCCTCAACGGAATGTCGGGCGACGGGGTCCTCACCACCATCGACCCAGAACCCGAACACCACCGCGCCGCGCGCGCGTCGTTCGCAGGCGCCGACATCCCGCCCGGCAGGACCCGGCTGATCAACGGCACTCCGCGAGAGGTGTTGCCGCGACTGTCCGACGGCTCCTACGACCTCGTGTTCATCGACGGTCCGCTGATCGACCTCCCGACGTTCGTCGACGAGGCCGTCCGGATGCTGCGCCCGGGCGGTGTGGTCGTGGTGCACAACGCCACAGCGTCGGGGGCGGTCGGCGACCCGACACGCACGGACCCGGTGACGAGCGCAGCACGGTCCGCCGCGCTGCGCATCGCCGACGACGATCAGTTGCTGCCCGTGGTGGTTCCCCTCGGGGGTGGAGTACTCGCAGCGGCGAAAGCCCGCTGAGCGCGCTCAGACGTCGGTGGAGAAGCGCACGCCGCCGTCGGGCAGCTGCACGCCCGGCCATACGCGCGCGCCGCGCAGCAGTTCACACCGTGCGCCGACCTCTGCGCCGTCGCCGATGACCGTGTCGCGGATGAGCGCACGCGGGCCGATACGCGCACCCTTTCCGACGATGCTGCGCTCCACGACGGCGCCCGCCTCGACGACCGAGCCGTCGAACAACACCGCGCCGTCGAGTCGGGCCCGAGGGCCGACCTCGCAGCCGCGACCCACGACGGTCCCGCCGACGAGGACGGCACCGGGAGCAACGCCCGCACCCTCGTGGACCAGCGATTCACCGTGACGGTCACCGAGGGCAGGCGAGGGCGCGATACCGCGCACGAGGTCGGCCGAGCCACGCACGAAATCCTCCGGCGTGCCCATGTCACGCCAGTAGGTGTTGTCGACGTAGGCCTGGACGCGCTTGCCGTCGGCGAGCAGGCTCGGGAACACCTCGCGCTCCACCGACACCTCACGACCCGCCGGGATCTGCTCGATGACCCCGCGGCGGAACACGTAGGTGCCCGCGTTGATCTGATCGGTTGGCGGGTCCTGGGTCTTCTCCAGGAACGCCGTGACCCTGCCGTTGTCGTCGGTGGGTACGGAGCCGTACGCACGCGGATCACCGACGCGCACGAGATGCAGCGTGACGTCGGCCTCGGTGCGCTGATGTGTCGCGACGACCTGGCTGATGTCGGTTCCGCTGAGCACGTCGCCGTTGAACACCACGATGTCCTCGGCGGTGAGCAGATCGAGCACGTTGCGGATACCGCCGCCGGTGCCCAGCGGCTCGTCCTCGGTCACGTAGCGAAGGTTCAGATCGAGCTTCGAGCCATCGCCGTAGTACTCCGAGAACACACTCGCCTTGAAGGACGTGCTGAGCACGACGTCGGTGATCCCTGCTGCGCGGATTCGCGACAACATATGTGTGAGGAAGGGCAGTCCGGCAACGGGCAGCATCGGCTTGGGCGCCGACAGTGTCAGCGGGCGCAACCGTGTGCCCTTACCACCGACGAGGATCACCGCCTGGGTCTTCGACATGTCGACGTCAGCGCTGGGCACCGACGTCGAGGTGGCCGTGCTCGGAACGGTAAATCCGGTCACTGGTCGTGTCCTCTCGAGTGGGTCGAACCATCATCATCATCGATCATGTCGCGCCCCGCAGCGCGGACCGCCAGGCGCGAACGAAGCGCGAGGCCGAGCCTCAGCGCGAGGCGCAGCGGTGCGCGCAGCAGTCCCGGATTGCGGTCGGCCTGGAACATGTACGCGCTGCGGTGGTGGGCCGGCAGCATCGCGCCGGGGTCACGACCTGCGCTGTGGCCCTTCGTGTGAGTGACCTCGGCGCCCGGCACGTAGAGGTTGAGCCATCCGGCCTTGCCGAGTCGGTCTCCGAGGTCGACGTCCTCCATGTACATGAAGTACCGCTCGTCAAAGCCGCCGATCGCTTCGAAGGCCTCGCGGCGCACCAGCAGACATGATCCCGACAGCCAGCCGACGGGTCGCTCGCTGGGGGCAACGTCGTCGGCGCGGTAGGCCGCCGTCCACGGGTTCGACTTCCACACGGTCCCCAGCAGTGCGTGCCCCGTTCCCGACACCAGGCTCGGGACACTGCGTGCCGACGGGTAGACCGAACCATCCGGTTCGTAGATCAGGGGCCCCAAAGCCCCTGCCCGCGGCCAGCGCGCGGCGGCCGCGACCAATTCGTCGATCGCACCGGGCGACCACTCGACGTCTGGGTTGGCGATCACGATGAAGTCGACGTCGGTGCCGAGCTCGGCGACCGCCCTGTTGATGCCTCCGCCGTAGCCGATGTTGCCGCCGGTGTGCACCAACGTCACGTTGTCGTGGTCGCGTGCCGCGGCCTCGGGTGCGCCGTCGCCGGAACCGTTGTCGGCGATGATGACGCGGGGTAAAGCTGAGGTCGCGTGGTCGAGACTCTTCAGGAAGGTCTCCACGTGGCCGCCGGACCAATAGGTCACCGTCACGACACCGATGGCAGAAGTCACCCGGTCAGGGTAACCAACCACCGACCGGATCCCCGACGTCCCTCCCGCGTATGTCACGCGTCCGTGGGGATCGGCGATACCTCATTCGTTCCGAACGTCGGGTTCCGCGATCGCCGCACCCAGCGCATCCCGCCAGCCCCGCAGCGGGGTCAGCCCTGCGTCGGCCCACGCCGACGCGTCGAGGACCGAATAGGCGGGCCGCGGCGCGGGTCGGGGAAACTCGTCCGTCGTCACGGGCGATACGCGGGACCGATCGGCACCCACGCCCTCGAAGACGGCCTGCGCGACGTCGAACCACGTCGCTGCACCCGAGTTGGTGGCGTGCAGGACGGCCCCGGTCACGGCGTCGTCGCCGACACGTGATGCCAACTCCCACACTCCGTCGGCCAGGTCTCGCGCATAGGTCGGTGAGCCGGTCTGGTCGTCGACGACGGTGATCGTGTCGCGGGACGCCTCGAGGCGGCGCATCGTGCCGACGAAGTCGGGGCTTTCGCGACCTCCCGTGTACACCCAGGCGGTTCGGACGATGGTGGCGGTCGGATCGGCGGCTCGCGCGGCACGCTCACCCTCGAGTTTCGTTGCGCCGTAGACGGTTTCGGGAGCGAGGTCGTCCTCGACCATCGTCGCTTCATATGGCGTGGTCCGCGGCGCGGGCCGGGTCTCACCCTCGCGTGGGCTGCCCGCGGCGGCTCCGCCGAAGACGTAGTCGGTGGAGATGTGGATCAACCACGCACCGGCTCGGGCTGTCTGCGTCGCCAGATTCGCCGGCCCGCTCGCATTGACCGCCGCGGCCCGCTCGCGATCGGACTCCGCGGCGTCGACGTTGGTGTAGGCCGCGCAGTTGACCACGACGTCTCCCGCTGCGAGGTCGGCGAGTGCCCGGGCGACCGACTCGGCGTCGGAGATGTCGACGTCGCGCGAAGTCAGTGCGCGAACGTGGCTGGGCTTGTACTCGGAATCGAGCAGCGCTGTGCCGAGCTGGCCGCCTGCCCCCACGATCCACACCGTGCGTTCCTTCGCTGCGCTGCCGCTGTTCGATGGTTCCGTATCGACGTCGTCGCCCCTGTGCATGGCCTCATCGTGCCGCACGAATCGTGGTCACGCGCACGTGACCCGGGACACGAGGTGTTGATCGTCACGTCGGCAGGGTGACGGGCCAGGAGATCGCGTCGGCGTTGCAACCGCGATATTGCGCGCCACTTCAGTAGCCTGACGTCAGTACAACAACTTCAGCAACGTCAACCTCTTGAATAACGGCATTCACATGCGTCCCGCGGGGAACGGGACGCGATCCCCAGAGGAGCCGAACGCCGGATTCGACGATCGCAAAGGACCTGACCACTCGTGGAGTCACGACCCGAAGGCGCGCGTCGGCGGCCAAGCGGCCCTCGACGCCCAACCTCGGACGCGCACGACGAGTCCCGGGCGGCCCATCCCCGACGCCCAGCCCAGGACGCGCACGACGAGCAACGCGCCCCCCGGCCCACACGGCCCCGCCCCGAAGGCGCGACACCGGACCGGCGAGAGGGCACCGGAGATCCGCGGCGACGACACCCAGGCAAGCAGGGACGCACCGGCCAGCAAGAACGTCAGCGAACAGAGCGGCGGGTGAACCCCGACGCGCCTCGCCGCCCGGGTCCCGACGGTCAACGCCCACGCACGCCGCAACCGCCTCGGCGAAATCGGCCCGACGCCCGCCAACGCCCGGCCTCCCAGTCCCCCGACGACACCGGCGCGCCCGCGAAGCCGGGGGTCACTCGTCGTCCGCGCCAGCGTCGCTCCGGAGAGATCCACACCAAGGGTGCTGCCGCCACCACGAGCGCGAGCACACGGGAGCAGAAGCCGCAGGGCCACGACGACCAGGGCCAGAATCCACCCCCGCCTGCCCGCGGCGCACTCGCGGCGGTCGGCGGATTCGGACGCAAAGCCTGGGGCCGCGGACTGATCGCGCTGGTCTCGGTCGCTGTGCTCGTCTGCACCGGATACGCATGGAGCAGCGTCAACGGACTGACGTCGAAGATCACCCAGCTCGGCGGCCTCGACCTCGGCGGGGGCGACGACGGCGCCACCGACATCCTGCTGGTCGGCACTGATTCGCGCACCGACGCCAAGGGCAACCCGCTCTCGTCCGAAGAGCTCAAGTGGCTTCGCGCAGGTGACGACATCTCCACCAACACCGACACCATCCTGCTCATTCGCATTCCCAACGACGGATCGTCGGCCACGGCGATCTCGATTCCACGCGATTCGTACGTGTCGGTTCCCGGTATCGGGTTGTCGAAGATCAACGCCGCGTACGGCACCACCCGCGAAGGTGCGCGCAAGCGCGCGGTCGAAGCGGGCAAGCCGGAAGAGGATGCCGAGCGCGAGGGCACACTCGCCGGCCGCAAGGCACTCATCGACACGGTTGCCGACCTCACCGGCGTCAAGGTCGACCACTACGCCGAGGTCGGCCTGCTCGGGTTCGCCTTGTTGACCAAGGCGGTCGGTGGCGTCGAGGTATGCCTCAAAGACGCTGTGAACGAACCGCTTTCGGGTGCACGATTCAAAGCCGGACGCCAAACCCTGAACGGCCCACAGGCATTGAGCTTCGTCAGGCAACGCCACGAGCTGCCCCGCGGCGATCTCGACCGCATCACGCGCCAGCAGGTCTACATGGCGTCGCTGACACAGAAGATCCTGTCGGCGCACACCCTCACCGATCCGTCGAAGCTGAACGAACTCGAGGACGCCGTATCGCGTTCGGTGGTGATCGACGACGACTGGAACGTCGTGCAATTCGCTGAGCAACTCAAGGATCTCAGCGGCGGGCGCGTCAAGTTCGCGACGATTCCCGTGCTCGACGAACAGGGGTGGAGCGAAGACGGACAGCAGAGCGTCGTGACGGTCGACCCCAACGCCGTGCACACCTTCACCAGTAATCTGCTCAACGACGGCGCGTCGAAGTCGCAGTCACGACGCGGCGACTACACCGTCGACGTCGACAACGCGGGCACCATCGACGGACTGGCAAGCAATGTCTCGAACATCCTGACCAACAAGGGATTCCAGGCAGGCAAGACCAGCAGCACCCCAGCCGACATCAAGGACTCGGTGATCTACGCACACAGCGCCGACAACCCGGGGGCGCAGTTGCTCGCGAAGGATTTGCGTGCGGTACGTGTCGAGGCGCAGCCGGACCTCGACGAGCATCACCTGAAGTTGGTGCTCACCAACACCTTTGCCGGTCCGGGATCGATCAACGACGTCGGAACACAGACCGACAACACGCCTGCCAGCCAGCGGGTGGGCAACAATGCCCCACCGATCACGGCGGGCACCGACGGACCGGTGTGTGTGAACTGATGACCGACGACACGCTGACCACCTCCCTGCTCGCACGCATCGACGACTGGGCCCGACCTCTGCTCACCTACTACGACGATCACACCGGCGAACGCACCGAACTGTCGGGGGCGACTCTGGGCAACTGGGCGGCGAAGACCGCCAACTATCTCGTCGTCGAACTCGGTCTCGCACCCGGCGACGACGTCGTCGTCGACCTACCCGAACACTGGCAGAGCGCCGCAATCCTGTTGGGCGCGTGGTGGGCAGGGGCGCATGTGCATGTCACCACCGACGTCGACGCCCCGCGGGTCGCGTTCACCAGTGCCGCGGGAATCGACGAGCACCCCGACGCCGACGAACTCGTCGTCGCCTCGCTCGATCCGTTCGCACTCGGCGTCGCCGACCTTCCACCGGGGGTGACCGACTATGCGTCAGCGGTCCGCGTGCACGGCGATCAGTACTCGCCGCCTCGATATTCGGGTCCTGCGTTGGACGGCGCCCCCGCGAGCGACGTCCTCGACACCGCATCGGCTCAAGCGTCCGCCGACGGGGTCTCCGCACACAGCCGGGTGCTGTCGACACGTGAATGGCGCACGGGTGCAGGCATACTGGGCAACGTCATCGCGCCGTTGAGCGTCGGCGCCAGTCTCGTGTGGGTCTCCCCGACCCCCGACACCGACCTCGCGGCGCGTGCGGCGTCCGAGCGCGCCGACGTCGTTCTCGACTGACGACGCCGCCCGTCGAGGT
Organism: Gordonia jacobaea; assembly: GCF_965344965.1. Classification (NCBI taxonomy): domain Bacteria; kingdom Bacillati; phylum Actinomycetota; class Actinomycetes; order Mycobacteriales; family Gordoniaceae; genus Gordonia; species Gordonia jacobaea. The sequence continues at coordinate 28,668 of NZ_CBDRLS010000001.1, forward strand.
GAACACTTGTTCCGGAGTGGTTCACGGCGGGCGCCTCATGCGGCAGAGTGGGCCGTATGCAGTTACCCGCCTGGTTGGCACGCGCCAACAAGAAGATCACCAACCCGCTGCAACGACGCTGGGCGCCCTATCTGGCGCCGTGGGCGATGGTCCATCACGTCGGACGCAAAAGTGGGCGGATCTACTCGATCCCGGTGCTCGCGTGGGTCAGCGAGACTGGTGACGAGACGAAGATCTACATCATCCTGACCTACGGGCGCGACACCGACTGGGTACGCAACACACTCGCCGCGGGCTCGGCTGGGATCACTCGAAAAGGCAAGCAGTACAAGCTGATCCGGCCCACCATCATTCCCGCCGACTCACCCGACCTTCCGCTCGTCGCCGGTCTCGCAGGCCGCGCGTTCGAGTGGGCACTCCAGGGCACCCTCGTCGCTCCTGACGGCCGCGAGGCGAAACCGTCAGGCACGTCGCGGTGACCCGACACGCCGCCGACGACCCGCTCTCCGACTTCGACGTACGGATCGCAACCCACCACCGCACCCCTCGCCGCGTCTACAGCATCGGCGAGGGGCCCGCCGTGATCGTCATCGCCGAGATGCCAGGCATCAGTCCCGCTGTCGCCGACTTCGCCAGACGCGTCGCGGGAATCGGAGCAACCGCGGTCATGCCGTCCATCTACGGCGTCGACGGTCAGGACCCATCGCCGTCGAATCTCGGGGTCGTCGGAGCCGCGACGAACATGCTCGGCACGATGGGGCGCGCCTGCATCAGCAGGGATTTCACGATTTTGGCGACGGGCAGGACCTCACCTGCCGTCGAATGGATGCGGGCACTGGCCGCCGAGGAACACCAGCGCTGCGGCGGTCCGGGTGTCGGCGCGATCGGCATGTGCTTCACCGGTGGCTTCGCCCTGGCGATGGCCACAGACGATCGCATCCTCGCACCGGTCCTGGCCCAACCGTCGCTGCCGTTCGCGGTCAGCCCTCGTCGTGCACGATCCCTCGACATCTCCGACGACGACCTCGCAACGGTCGTCGGGCGGTGCGCGCGTGGACTCGACGTCATGGGCGTGCGATTCGAGGGTGATCGGATGTCGCCACCGTCGCGCTTCCAGTTCTTGCGCGAAGTCCTCGGCGACGCATTCCTCGCGATCGAACTGCCCGATTCGGCGGCCAATCCCGAATCACCGTTGCCGACACCGCATTCCGCGCTCACCAACGACCTCATCGACGTGCCGGGCGAACCGACACACGACGCCCTCGTCGCCGTGCTCGACTTCTTCGCCAAGCGACTCGGGATCACCAAGGCGGTCACGGGCGATCAGTAACAGCTGATCAGTAGTTCGTCAGTCCAGCTGCTCAGTCGCCGCCGAGCAACCGCTGACGCAGGGCTGCGTCCTTGTCGAGCACGAGTTGTTCGAGTCCGCGCTGGAAGGATTCCATCCGGGCCCGCAACACCGGGTCGGATGAACCGAGGATGCGTACGGCGAGCAGCCCGGCGTTGCGCGCGCCACCCACCGACACGGTTGCCACCGGCACTCCGGCGGGCATCTGCACGATGGACAGCAGGGAGTCCATGCCGTCGAGGTAGCGCAGCGGTACCGGCACACCGATAACCGGCAGCGGGGTGGCGGCGGCAACCATGCCCGGGAGATGTGCCGCGCCTCCCGCGCCCGCGATGATGACCTCGATGCCCTCGCCCGCAGCCGACTTCGCGTAGTCGAGCATGCGCTGCGGGGTGCGATGCGCCGACACGACACCGACCTCGAACGGGACGTCGAACTCCGCGAGTGCCTCCGCCGCGGCCTCCATCGTCGGCCAGTCGGAGTCGCTGCCCATGATCAGTCCGACGCGGGCCCGGCTACGGATCGGCGGCGACGCCACCTCGGGTTCAAAAGCGGTGCCGGCTTCGAAAGCGGTGCCCGCCTCGGTGGTCCCGCCCTCCGTCGTGCCGGTCTCGGTTGTCCCAGGCTCGGTTGACCCAGCCTCTGTCGTCCCGGTCTCGGTTGACCCAGCGTCGGTCGTGCCGGTCCCAATAGTGTCTGTCTTGATCGTGTCTGTCCCAGTCGTGTCTGTCTCGTGGTCCACCAGGTCGCCTGTCGTCTCGTCGTTCATGAATGCGGGTCCCAACCGTCCGTCCACTCGGCGTCGGACATCCAGTGCGCCGCGCGTTCTGCACGCTCGCGGACGGCTGCGACGTCTTCTCCCGGCTTCCCCACGATGTTGACATGCCCGATCTTCCGATCGGGGCGTTCGCCCTTTCCGTACAGATGAATTCGCGCGTCGGGCATGCGCGCCATCAAATGGTGCGTGCGCTCGTCCATCGACATCTCCGGTGCCTGCGCAGCACCGAGGATGTTGGCCATCACGGTCACCCCGGCGCGCGGGGCGGTGTCGCCGAGCGGGTAGTCGAGAACAGCCCGGAGGTGCTGTTCGAACTGCGAGGTCACCGCACCGTCCATCGTCCAGTGACCGCTGTTGTGCGGTCTCATCGCGAGCTCGTTGACCAATAGCTCGCCGTCGGTGGTCTCGAACAGTTCCATCGCCATCACGCCGACGACACCGAGCTCCGACGCCAACCGCAGCGACATCTCCTGTGCACGTTCGGCGGTCTCGGCACTCAGTTCCGGTGCGGGGGCGATGACCACAGCACACTGTCCCCGACGCTGCACGGTCTCGACGACCGGCCACGCACCCCCCTGGCCAAACGGCGAACGAGCGATCATCGCCGACAGTTCGCGGCGCATCTGCACCTTTTCCTCGGCGATGAGGTCGACGCCGGCATTGAACTGCTCATCGAACACCGCGAGCGCGTCGGGTCCGTTGTCGACGATCCACACGCCACGTCCGTCGTATCCGCCGCGAACCGCCTTCAGCACGATGTTCCATCCGTGCCGCTCACCGAATTCGACGAGCCGGCCGCGGGCCAGCCCGAGGTCGCCCGCGAGATCGGCGAAATCCGGTACCGGCAGGCCGAGTTCGCTCAACTTCACCCGCATTGCTCGCTTGTCCTGCGCGAACACCAGCGCGGCCGACGGTGGCCGCACGGCGACACCCTCGGCCTCGAGTGCACGCAGGTGCTCGAGGGGAACACCCTCGTGATCGAAGGTGAGCGCCACCGCACCGGCGGCGGCGCGTCGTAGGTCGTCGAGATCATCGTGCGAACCGATCACGACGTCGGCGCTGACCTGGGCAGCGGGATCAGTCGCACTCGCGGCGAGCACGCGCAGACACTCGCCGAGGGCGATCGAGGCCTGGTGGGTCATCCGGGCGAGCTGACCACCACCGATCATCGTCACGGTCGGCAACACGTCGCGTTCGGGAATCGCTCGGGCGGCCGCGTCGGGCGGCGCCGCGGCGTTTGCGCCGGTATCTGAATCTCGGGCAGTCACGCGATACATCGTGGCACGGTCGGCGTTGCCGTCGCTGAGTGGCATGGTCGTCGATGCGCGGTCAGCGAAACCGGCCCACGTCACCGATGAGGAACACGGTCACGTCGCGATCCCACCCGCGTCGCCGCATTCGCGTCGTTCGGACCGTCTTCGTCGCGGTCGGTCGCCGCGGGCACGACAATCGCGAAGACCGGCGGCCTCCGCGACGTGAGTTCGAGGCGTCCGCCGTCGGCCTCGACGAGTGCACGGGCGAGTGAGAGCCCGACACCGTTGCCCGCGCCACCAGAGAATCCCCGACGGAAGATGTCGGTGGCCACGTCGTCGGCGACGCCAGTCCCCTCGTCGGCCACGGTGATACGCAGCATGTCGCCCTTGAGGTCGCTGACGGAGATCCGACACTCGCCGCTGCCGTGCTGCAGCGCGTTGTCGACGAGCACGCTGACCGCCTCACGCAGCCGACCCGGACCGGCGCTACGCGCGACAGCGTCACCGGAGAACGACACACTCAAGGTGCGCCCTTCAGCGGTGAAGGCCGAGTCGAAGTCACTGACAAGCGTCATGATCAGCGACGACACGTCGACACTGCCCGGCTGCGCGGGCTCGTCCCGTGATGCCGCTACGAGTTCGTCAAGTTCCGCGGCGAGCCGATCGACCTGTCCGAGTGCGGCTTCGGCCTCGCTCACGACCGCCGGATCGTCGTGGAGCGAGAGTTCGTCGAGTCGCAGTTGGATGGCGGTGAGGCGCGACCGAATCTGATGCGAGACGTCGCCGACGATCTCGCCCTCACGCTCGAGCCGCAACGCGATCTCGGCGTTCGCGTCGCCCAGCGCTCGCGAGACGCGGTCGAGTTCGTCGATGCCATAGGTCTTCCACCGCGACCGGAAGTCGCCGCGAGCCATCGCCTCCGAACGGTCGGCGAGGTCGATGAGAGGGTCGGCGATGCGCCCGGCCGTCACCGCGGCTGTGACGGTGCCCGCGGCCATCGATCCCGCGACCACGAGGCAGACGATGCCGACGGCGGCGAGTTGGTCGTTACGGACGGTGTCCATCGGGATCTCGAGGATCAACGTGCCCGCGGCACCGAGGCCGATCGAATCAGACATCGTCGCATCGGTGATGTCTGCACCGATCGACGTGGACGCCGGTTTGCCGTTGACGTCCTGATAGCGCAGGGTGAGCCTGCCGTCCTCGGGAAGCATGAGCCGGATCGACTCGGAATCGATGACCGCGTTGTTGAGATGCTCGCCCATTTCCGCCTGACGGATGATCTGATCGGAGATCGTCTTCAGCCGCGAATCCATCAACTGGTGCGCACTATCGGCGACCCACCACCATGCGATGACGCTGAGCGGGATTCCCAACAGTCCGCCGACCGCCATGAGCATGGCGATCATCGTGTAGAGAATTCGACGGCGCACTGGAAAGTCTCTCCCTAGGCGTCGAACCGAAAGCCGACGCCGCGCACTGTGACGATGTGCCGCGGTCGATCGTGGCGGTCGTCGCCGATCTTTCGACGCAACCACGAGATGTGCATGTCGAGGGTCTTCGACGAGCGCAGGTCCGCAGACCCCCACACCTCGGTCAGGATCTCGTCGCGCGACACCACCTCGCCGGCCCGCTCCATGAGAAAGCGCAGCAGGTCGAACTCGCGGTTTGCCAGCACGAGATCGTCACCGTTGACGAGGACCCGCCGCCCACGCGCGTCGAGTTGGATGTCGCCGCCGGTGAGTACGACGTCGACCGTCTGCCGTCGCCTCAGCAGTGCGCGCACCCGCGCGAGCAGTTCGGCCAACCGGAAGGGTTTGCCCACGTAGTCGTCGGCGCCGGCGTCGAGTCCGACGACGAAGTCGACCTCGTCGGTGCGCGCGGTCAGCATCAACACCGCAAGTTCCGGACGCTCGACGCGCACGCGCCGACACACCTCCAGTCCGTCGATCTCGGGAAGCCCGAGGTCGAGGATGAGCAACTCGTAGCGTTGATCGCGAGCCTGCTCGAGTGCAGCCGATCCCGTCCCGACGACGTCGCATCCATAGCCCTCACGGGCGAGCGCACGCGCCAGTGGTTCGGCAATCGCCGCGTCGTCTTCTGCCAGCAATACGTCTGTCATCGCCTGTCGACCTCCACGCGGCGAGAGTACGCGGAGTCGCCGTCGTGTCCCCGGGCCTCGTCTCGGTCGGCCGGGTCATAGCGGTCGTCGAAGCCGTCGTCGCGTTCGTCGAGCACCTCGTGGTAGAGCAGCGAATGCACCCGCTCGACCTGCGGCACGTCGTCGAACAGCAGCGGTTCGTCGGACGCGGACTCGATGATCAGGGTGCCGGTACGCATCATGCGGTCGAGGAGGCCGTGGCGGAATTCGACGGTGTTGATTCGTCGGATCGGAATGTCGATGCCGGAACGGGTGAGCACTCCCCTGCGGAAGATCACGCGACGGTCGGTGAGCACGAAGTGAGTCGATTTCCATGCGATGAGCGGACGGACGAAGAACCAGGCGGCCGCAGCGCCCCACCCCACGGCGACAACGATATTGAGAATCAGCGCGAGCGTCGAATTGATGGTCGACGCCGCTATCGCGCCCGCCGCGAGGCCTGCGAGCCCGGTGCACACGACGAAGACCGAAAACGGGCCGATCAGGCACTTCCAATGCGGGTGGTGATGCACCACGACGCGCTCACCACTCGCGAGGTTGTCCCTGGGAAACGACATGAATCTCAGCATATCCGCAGATGAACGGGCGGTCGGTCAACCCGACCCGGCGCCTGTCCCCCGCTCGGTAGACTGCGTGCACACGACGCGCAACAGGTCAGGAGAATCATGAGCTACCGCGACCCCCGCGACCCCAGGGATCAAGACCCGAGGGACCAGGGAACGGCGCGCTACGAGGCCGGCTACTCGCCGCAGTCGCGTGCCTACAGCCAGCCGACCGATCGGTACCAGCAGCAGTACGGCGACGGACAGTACGGGGACCAGCAGTATCGGGACCCCCGCGACAACCCCGCCCAGTACAACGCAGCTCAGTACAACGCAGCCCAGTCCGACCCGAGATACGCCGGCTCGGCGTCGTACGGCAAGCAGCCCAAGCAGCGTCAACGGCCGAGCATCAACGCGGGTCTCTACGCAGGCGGCGTCGTGATGACGGGCGTCGTGACAGGTCTCGCCGCCTGGCTGGTGGCGTGGATCATCCGGGCCATCGCCCAACGCGTCAACGAGGCAGGCAATCTGGGCGTCTGGAATCCACTCGCCCAGGACGAATACTGGTTCGCGATCACCGGATTCTTGTGCGCACTCGCGGGTGGCGCACTCTGGTACGTCCTCTACCTGACGACACCTTCGCCCAACCAGTTCTACCGCTGGATCGTCGGCCTGCTGATTGCCGCCGCGGTGATCATCCCGCTTGTGCTGTCGGCGCAGATATCCACCGGGATCGGTACGGCGGTGGTCCACCTCGTCATCGGCCTGCCGGTTCTGTCGCTGATCCCCGCCATGGGCGAGAAGAGCATTCAACGCTGAACCCCGGACAGGCGCTAAGCGCGTCGAGTTCAGTCCTGCGCGGGACGCAGGTGCAGCACGTCTCCCGCCGCGGCGGTGAAACTCTGTCCGTCGTCGGTGCGCACCACGATTCGGCCCTGCTCGTCGACATCGTCGGCGACCCCTTCGACGGTGCGCTCCCCCGGCAACGAGAGCCGGACGCGACGCCCGAGTGTGTCGCAGCGATCCCGATAGCGTCGCGCCACCTCGGCGACGTCGTCGGGCCACGGCGCGTCGGCCAGTGCCCGCAAGTACTCCGCGACCAGTGCGGCGACGTCGACCGGGGCTCCGCTTTCCACCTGCAAGCTGGTGGCCGTCGGCACCGGAAGCTCGTCGGCGGTCATGCCGGTGTTGATGCCGATCCCGACGATCACCACGCCGCCCGTCGGCGCGGGGATGTACTCGGCGAGGATGCCCGCCACCTTCTTTCCGTCGACGAGAACGTCGTTCGGCCATTTGAGCGTGGGACGTACGCCGGTCGCCGCCTCGATGGCCGACGCCGCGGCCACCCCGGTCGCCAACGACAACCAGCCCAGTTGCTCGGTCTGATCGCCCGCGTCGAGCGCCACCGAGATGGCCACCTGCCCTCCCGCGGGAGCCGACCACACCCGTGCGTGCCTGCCGCGCCCCGATGTCTGGTCGGTGGTGATGCGCACCGTTCCGACGATCCCCGGCTCGCCCGCACGCGCAGCGAGATCGGCGTTGGTCGACCCGGTCGACTCGACGACCTCGATCGTCGACCCGACACCGCTGCCAGGCGAACCGAAGCGCTCGACGATGGCCGCTCGCAGCGCGTCGGAGTCGAGAGGTGATCGGGGATTCGGTGATGTCTGCTCGTCGCTCACAACTCCCGACATTAGTCACCCGGCCTGCGTCGTCGTGGCTCACTCGGCCACCTCGACGTGTCACCGATCACGAGAAAGATGAGGGGATCTCATATTGGGGTGGTTGACGCGGGCTACCGAGCGCTCGATAGCATCGGCTGTTATGACCTCTGCGCCGCAGCAGCCCGACGCTGCTCCAGACATCCACACCACCGCGGGCAAACTCGCCGACCTGCGCGAGCGCCTCGACGAAACGTTGCATCCCGTCGGCGAGGCAGCGATCGAGAAGATTCACGCCAAGGGCAGACTCACGGCTCGCGAGCGCATCACCCACCTCCTCGACGAGGGGTCGTTCGTCGAACTCGACGCACTCGCGCGTCATCGCAGCACCAATTTCGGCCTCGCAGAGCGTCGACCTGTGGGCGACGGTGTCGTGACCGGCTACGGCACGGTCGACGGCCGCGAGGTCTGTGTGTTCAGCCAGGACGTGACCGTCTTCGGCGGCAGCCTCGGCGAGGTCTACGGCGAGAAGATCGTCAAGGTCATGGACCTCGCGATCAAGACCGGCCGCCCACTCGTCGGCATCAACGAGGGCGCGGGCGCTCGAATCCAGGAGGGCGTGGTCTCCCTCGGTCTCTACGCCGACATCTTCTACCGCAATGTGCGCGCTTCCGGCGTGATCCCCCAGATCTCGCTGATCATGGGCCCTGCCGCGGGTGGCCATGTCTACTCCCCGGCCCTCACCGACTTCGTCGTGATGGTCGACCAGCAGAGCCAGATGTTCATCACCGGTCCCGACGTCATCAAGACGGTCACCGGCGAGGACGTGACGATGGAGGCGCTCGGCGGCGCCAACACCCACATGACCAAGTCGGGTGTCGCCCACTATGTGGGGTCCGACGAGGAGGACGCACTCGATTACGTCCGCGACCTGCTCGCATACCTGCCGAGCAATAACCGTGCCGATCCGCCGCGGCTGCCCGTCGACGAGCCCGCCGCCGGTTCGATCGAGGACACTCTCACCGACGAGGACCTCGAGCTCGACACGCTCATCCCCGACTCACCGAACCAGCCCTACGACATGCACGAGGTCATCCGGCGCATCCTCGACGACGACGAGTTCCTCGAGGTACAGGCCGATTACGCGACCAACATCCTCGTCGGATTCGGCCGGGTCGACGGACGCAGCGTCGGCATCGTCGCCAACCAGCCGACCCAGTTCGCAGGCTGCCTCGACATCAACGCATCGGAGAAGGCAGCGCGTTTCGTGCGCACCTGCGACGCGTTCAACGTCCCGATCGTGACCCTCGTCGACGTCCCGGGATTCCTGCCCGGCACCGACCAGGAATACAACGGCATCATCCGCCGCGGCGCCAAGCTGCTCTACGCCTACGGCGAGGCGACCGTCGGCAAGATCACCGTCATCACCCGCAAGGCCTATGGCGGCGCGTATGACGTCATGGGTTCCAAGCACATGGGCGCCGACGTCAACCTCGCGTGGCCGACCGCCCAGATCGCCGTGATGGGCGCATCCGGAGCTGTCGGATTCGTCTATCGCGCGCGACTCAAGGAGGCAGCGGCCAACGGCGAGGACGTCGACGCACTGCGCCTCCAACTGCAGGAAGAGTACGAGGACACGCTGGTCAACCCCTACGTCGCCGCCGAGCGCGGCTACGTCGACGCGGTCATCCCGCCGAGCCACACGCGCGGCCAGATCGCGACCGCACTCAAGCTCCTCGAGCGCAAGGTCGTCAACGTACCGCCCAAGAAGCATGGGAACATTCCGCTGTGAGCTCACCTGACGACAACACGCCCGCCGACGCGGACGCCGGACAGCAGTCGGCCCGCCCCGTGTTGCGTGTCGTGAAGGGCAATCCGACCGACGAGGACGTCGCGGTTCTGGTGGCATTGCTCGCCACCGGTGGCGGTGGCGCTCCGGAACCGGAAAGCGCGGAGCCGCGCAACGACTGGGGCCGCCCGATCGACCGCCTCCGTCCCGTGTGGGGTTCGGCGTCGTCGTTCCTGCGTTTCTGACGGGCAGGTCGACGTGTCCAGCGGGGAGTCCGACGTGACAGGGGCCGATCGACGCTACGAGGTGATCCTCGGTTCTGCGTCGCCGGCACGCCTTGCCGTGCTGCGTCATGCGGGTCTCGACCCGAGGGTCGTCGTAGCCGACGTCGACGAGGACCACCTCCTCGAAACCATGGCGGCCGAGACTCCGGGCGACGCCGTGACGCGCCTCGCGCAGGCGAAGGCCGACTCGGTGATCGCAACCCTGTTGGCCGAACGTGTCGACCACGCCGCGTCCACCGACGTGCAGACCCTCCCCGACCTCGTCGTGCTCACCTGCGATTCGATGCTCCTGTATCGAGGCACGCTGACGGGTAAACCGCACTCGGCGCAGGTGGCGATCGAGCAGTGGAAGCGAGTGCGCGGCGACGAAGCCCAGCTCCTGACGGGCCACTGCGTGGCGCACATCCGCGGACTCGACGTGGTTGGCCGTTCGGCGGAGTCCGCGTCGACGGTGGTCAGGTTCGCCTCCGTCGACGACGACGAGATCGAGGCGTATGTGTCGACGGGCGAACCGCTCGAGGTCGCCGGTGCGTTCACACTCGACGGTCGTGGTGGGTGGTTCATCGCGGGCATCGAGGGCGATCCGTCGTCGGTGATCGGCATCGGACTCCCGACCGTTCGACACCTCTTGCGTCGCTTGGACATCCCCGTCACGTCCCTGTGGTCCCCCACCTCGTCTGCGTAAGACCCGCGGCAAAGGTAATACCCGACACGACCACCCCGACGTGTCTAGGTGGTCACAGAACAACCGGTGAACCGCGCCCGCCCAACCGTGCGGGCGCATCGTTGTCGACTAGGCTGAATTTCGCCGTCCTGCGCCGCCCGCGCCGTGGCCCGATCCGAGCTGGAGAATCTCACCGTGACTGTGGAAACCGATCCGAACCCGGCATTCGCCGGTTACGCGCACCCAGAGCGTCTGGTCACCACGCAGTGGCTATCCGCGCATCTGGGGGCCAAGGGTCTCAAGATCATCGAGTCCGACGAAGACGTCCTGCTCTACGACATCGGTCACATCCCGACCGCACAGAAGGTCGACTGGCACCTGCACCTGAACGATCACGTGGTCCGCGACTACATCGACGGCGAGCAGTTCGCAGAGTTGATGCGCAGCAAGGGAATCGAGCGCGACGACACCATCGTCATCTACGGCGACAAGAGCAACTGGTGGGCCGCGTACGCACTGTGGGTCTTCACGTTGTTCGGGCACGAGGACGTTCGCCTGCTCGACGGCGGCCGCGACGCATGGATGTCGGAGGATCGCGACACCTCCTTCGACGTACCCGAGTACCCGCGCTCCGACTACCCCGTCGTCGAGCGCGACGACTCGTTGATCCGCGCCTTCGAGTCGGATGTGCGCGCCTCACTCGGTACCGAGCCGCTGGTCGACGTGCGTTCGCCGCAGGAGTACACCGGTGAGCGCACCCACATGCCCGACTACCCCGAAGAGGGCGCGCTGCGCGGTGGCCACATCCCTACGGCGATCTCGATCCCGTGGGCAAAGGCGGCACGCGCCGACAGTCGCTTCCGCTCACGCGCCGAACTCGACGAGATCTATGGCGACCTCGACCCCGAAACCCCGACCATCGCCTATTGCCGCATCGGCGAACGGTCGAGCCACACCTGGTTCGTGCTGACCCATCTGCTCGGGTTCACACACGTGCGCAACTACGACGGGTCGTGGACCGAGTGGGGCAACGCCGTGCGTGTCCCCATCGCGGTCGGCGAAGAACCCGGCGACGCACCCGCGTAGGACATCCCGATGGGCACACTCCCCGCATCCCTCGCCGAGATCGTCGACGACTTTGCCGCGCTTGGCGATTCGGACAAGGTGACACTCCTCCTCGAGTTCGCGGGCGAACTCCCCGCGCTCCCCGACGACCTCGCGACCGAGGCGATGGAACCGGTACCGGAGTGCCAATCTCCGGTGTTCCTGTCGGTCGACGCGGCCGACGCCGACGCCGTGAGGCTCTATTTCAGCGCCCCACCCGAGGCCCCGACGACGCGCGGTTTCGCGTCGATCCTCGCCCAGGGCCTCGACGGCGAATCCGCCGACGCGATCCTCGCAGTGCCTGGCGACTTCTACCACGACCTCGGACTCGACGCCGCGGTCAGTCCGCTGCGCCTTCGCGGTATGGCCGGGATGCTCGGCCGGGTGAAGAATCAGGTGCGCAGTCAGACCGGTCGTCAGTGAAGTTCATCCAGATCCTCGAGGAGCCGATCGAACCGGGTGGCCTCGTCGAGTGGGTTCCGTCGGTTCCCGGGGGCCTCGGGGGCTGGCTCGACGACACACGGCTGACCTCCCACAACCACGAGCAGCATCTGCGCGACGCATTCGACTACCGCGTGCGCACCCGTAAGGAGGGCGGTCGCGAGTCGTGGCTCGGCCTGTCGATCAACTTCGACGAGCCGCTGTCGATTCCCGCGATCCGTGCAGCGTTGTCGCAGTGGATCGATCGCCACGAGGTGCTGCGCAGCCACGTCATCATCAAGGCCGACGGTCTGCACCGGTTGAGCACGCCGGAGGGAACCGTTCAGCTGAAGATGGGCCGAATCGGGTGGTACACCGAGTCCGGTCCGCTCCTCGAACAGATCGCGGGCGCCTTCGACCGCGCGACCGCACCGATGCAGTGGCCCGCCTACATGTTCGCGACGGTCGGCCACGAATCGTCGTTCACGCTGCTGTTCGCCGCCGACCACTCGTTGGTCGACGGCTACTCGCTGATCATGGCCCAACACGAACTGATCACCCTCTACCGAGCCGCGCGCGACCGCACCGACGCGGCGCTGCCAGAGGTCGGCAGCTACGTCGACTTCAGCGCTCAGGAGCGACGACTCGCCGACCAGGCCGGAGCCGATCACCCCAGCGTGTCCACCTGGACGTCGTTTCTGAAGGCGGGCGCGGGCGACATGCCGCCGTTCCAGGTCCCGGGAGCGAACACCGCCGTCGCCGAGCCGCCCGATCCCGCCGTCGATGTCCCGCAGGAGTCGCTGTCGGGTGTCATCGTCGACGACGAGGCCGCCAACCGGTTCACCGCGGTGTGTTCCGAGGCGGGCGGCACTCTCACCGCAGGGATACTCGCCGCGTTCGCGATCGTCCATCACCGCCGCACCGACGATCGAGAGTTCCGCTGCGTCCTGCCGCGGCACACACGAAACGAGCAGCGATGGCTCACCGCACTCGGGTGGTTCGTCGCCGTCGCCCCGTTCTGCCTCGACATGTCGGATTCGCCCACCTTCGACCAAGCGGTGGCCCGCGCAACCGACGAACTCAAACGAGCACGTCAGGGCGCATCACTACCCTTCCTGCGCGTCGCCGACCTCATCGGGTACCGAGGTGAGCCGCAGTTCGTCATCTCGTTCATCGACACTCGCTACGCTCCGGGGGCCGCCGAGGCGGACAGCGGTCGCGCCACGGTAATCAGAAGCCACAGTTACGCCCGCAACGAGGTCTTCATCTGGATCAACCGCACTCCGTCGGGCATGCGCTTCTCGGCACGATTCCCACAGGAGAGCCCTGCCGGCGACGTCGTCGGCCCCACCCTGGTTGCCGACCCCGAAGCACGCGCCGGAACGCCACCCGGTGAGATCATCCCCAACGAGGGACCGGTGCACGCCTACCTGCACGATTTCGCCGCATTCGTCCGGTCCGTCGGTGACGCAAGCACATTCAGTCCCACAGTGTGACCCCGAGCGCAACCGAACGATTGCTCGGTGGGCTAGGGTAAACCGCGGAACCCACCCGATAGACTCGAGTGGTTGACGTCGCCCAGGTGACGCCCTCCAGGTGAGAGCACAGTCCACGTGACAACACCGCACAGGCGTGACACCGGTACGACGAAGCCGCACGAACAACACACGAGTGGCGAGACGAGGGGGACGTCGCATACCGGCGGCAGTACCCCGTGAAGACAGCTCAGCACAGAGCCAGGCCCAGGAGATCAAGCAAGTGCCCAGTGAACAAGCGCCCAACTCCACGATCAGCTCCAGCTCGACGATCAACAAGGTCCTGATCGCCAATCGAGGAGAGATCGCGGTCCGCGTCATCCGCGCCGCGCGCGACGCCGGAATCCCCAGCGTCGCGGTCTACGCGGAACCTGACGCCAACGCCAAGTTCGTGAAGCTCGCCGACGAGGCCTTCGCCCTCGGCGGACAGACCTCCGCAGAGTCGTACCTGGTCTTCGACAAGATCCTCGACGCCGCAGCGAAGTCGGGCGCCAACGCCATCCATCCCGGCTACGGATTCCTGTCCGAGAACGCCGACTTCGCCCAGGCAGTTCTCGACGCAGGCCTCATCTGGATCGGACCGTCGCCGCAGTCGATCCGCGACCTCGGCGACAAGGTCACCGCACGCCACATCGCGCTGAAGGCCGACGCCCCGATGGCTCCGGGCACCAAGGACCCGGTCAAGAACGCCGACGAGGTCGTCGAGTTCGCCAAGGAGTACGGCGTGCCGGTCGCGATCAAGGCGGCGTTCGGCGGTGGCGGCCGCGGCATGAAGGTGGCCTACACCATCGAGGAGATCCCCGAGCTGTTCGAGTCGGCCACCCGTGAGGCCATCTCCGCATTCGGCCGCGGAGAGTGCTTCGTCGAGCGCTACCTCGACAAGGCGCGCCACGTCGAGGCGCAGGTCATCGCCGATCAGCACGGCAACGTGATCGTCGCCGGTACCCGCGACTGCTCGCTGCAGCGTCGCTTCCAGAAGCTCGTCGAGGAAGCACCCGCACCGTTCCTCACCGACGAACAGCGCAATCGCATCCACTCGTCGGCGAAGGCCATCTGCCGCGAGGCGGGTTACTACGGTGCGGGCACCGTCGAGTTCCTCGTCGGCAACGACGGCCTGGTCTCCTTCCTCGAGGTCAACACCCGCCTGCAGGTCGAGCACCCGGTCACCGAGGAGACGTCGGGTATCGACCTCGTCCGCCAGCAGTTCCGCATCGCCAACGGCGAGAAGCTCGAGTTCTCCGAGGATCCCGCACCGCGCGGACACTCCATCGAGTTCCGGATCAACGGCGAGGATCCAGGGCGCAACTTCCTTCCCGCTCCCGGACCGATCACCGTTTACAAGGAGCCGTCGGGCCCGGGTGTGCGCGTCGACTCCGGCGTCGAGCAGGGCGACGTCATCGGCGGACAGTTCGATTCGATGCTCGCCAAGCTCATCGTCACCGGCGAGAACCGCGAGCAGGCACTCGAGCGCGCCCGCCGCGCCCTCGACGAGTTCGAGGTCGAGGGACTCGCAACGGTCCTCCCCTTCGACCGTCACATCGTCACCAACCCCGCGTTCGTCGGCCACACCGATGAGAACGGCGTCGAGACGTTCGACGTCTACACCAAGTGGATCGAGACAGACTGGGACAACCCGATCGAGCCCTACACCGGTGGCGCAGCCATCGAGGAGGACGATTCGGCGCCGCGTCAGAACGTGGTCGTCGAGGTCGGTGGCCGTCGCGTCGAGGTCTCGCTGCCCGGCGATCTCGCGCTCGGCGGAGGGGCGTCGAGCAATGGCGTAGTCCGCAAGAAGCCCAAGCCGCGCACACGCACCAAGGGTGCCGGTGCAGCCGCTTCGGGCGACTCGGTTGCCGCGCCCATGCAGGGCACCGTCGTCAAGATCGCCGTCGAGGAAGGCCAGGAGGTCTCCGCAGGCGACCTCGTCGTGGTGCTCGAGGCGATGAAGATGGAGAACCCGGTGACCGCGCACAAGGACGGTGTCGTGACCGGCCTCGCCATCGAGGCGGGCGCAGCCGTTACCCAGGGCACCGTGCTGCTCGAGATCAAGTAGCCGCCCACACCTACCCGATCGGGCCCGACCATGCGGTCGGGCCCGACTCATTTTCCGAGGAATTCCGATGGAACCGATCGAGATCAACGCGGGCGCCTGGTACCTACGCGGAGTCCGCGACGATGAGCGGATCTCCGACGCGGCAGCTTTACGCGACCTGGGCGTCGACGATCCCGAAGCCTATGTCCGGCAAGTGGATTCGGAGTGGTCCGACGAGTCGTCGTTCACCTGGGCGGTCTGCGAGCCGACGACGGGCGAGCTCGTGGCGACCGTGTCGGTGATTCTCGACGATGATCGCGCGAGGCTCGTCGGAGGTGCCCGTGACGGCTACGACGACGCGCTCGCTTCCGCGTATCCGGTCGTGGCCCGCTTCGCCACGGGAGCACTCGGCGTGACGGTGCCCGACCAGCAGACGTGACGAGCATCAACTCCTCGTCGGTGCGCGCGCGAGTAAGTTGAGTTGTAGGGGGAGTAACGACCTACAGGAGATGGTTCACGATGGCAGAGTTCTCCACAGTTGCAGTGCTCGGTGCGGGCGTCCTCGGTTCCCAGATCGCATTCCAGACGGCGTACAAGGGATTCGACGTCACGTCCTACGACATCAATCAGCAGGCGCTCGACGCCGCGTCGAAGCGGTACGACGAACTCGTCGAGACCTACAAGCGTGAGGTTCCCGGCGCCGCCGACGGCGCAGCGGAGGAAGCGCGCAAGCGCATTACCCTTACCGACGACCTCGCGAAAGCTGCTGAGGCCCAACTGATCATCGAAGCGGTGCCCGAGGTCCTCGAGCTCAAGCAGGACACCTACCGCAAGCTCAACGAACTGGCGCCGAAGGACACGATCTTCGCGACCAACTCGTCGTCGCTGCTACCGAGCGATCTCGAGTCGTCGACGGGTCGGCCCGACAAGTTCCTCGCGCTGCACTTCGCCAATCGGGTCTGGCAGTTCAACACCGCCGAGATCATGGGCACCAAGGACACCGACCCGGCGGTCTACGCCAAGGTGGTGAAGTTCGCCGACGAGATCGGCATGGTGCCCATTCAGATCCACAAGGAGAAGGCCGGGTACGTTCTCAATTCGCTGCTGATCCCGTTCCTTAACGCGGCACTCGAACTCGCCGCGGGCGGCTACGCCGATCCCAAGGACGTCGACAACACCTGGCGCATCGCCACCGGATCGCCGCTGGGACCGTTCCAGATCTACGACGTCGTCGGACTGATGACGCCGTACAACATCTTGATGAATGGCGATCAGGGCAACCGACACCTCGGCGCGTGGCTCAAACAGAACTACATCGACAAGGGCAAGCTCGGGATGGCCAGCGGCGAGGGGTTCTACACCTATCCCAAGCAGGAGCAACCCGCCTGAGATCGATGACGGCCCGGCGCTACGGCTCGTCGATGTCACGTCCCGACGCCAGGTCCGCACAATCGACGGTTTCGACGATGTCGGCGTGCGCGCGCAGATATGCCGCGGCGCCGACATCGCCGTTCAGCGAATCCATGACGGCCAACAGGTGGTCGGCTCCGAGATAGACCGGATGTCCCGGGACACCTCGATACGTCGCGCGCACCACGGCATCGCGTCGACGCCCCGACTGCCCGACGACGCGCGCAACCACCTCGCCACTCACATCCGGCATGTCAACAACATGTAAAACCACTCCGGCGGCATTGTTCTTCTCAGTCGCCCACGTGAGTGCTGCGCGCACACTTGCCGACAGCCCATCGGCCCAGTTGCCGACGCGGATCGTCGCGGCACCGTCGGGGGCCTCCACGACCGCTGCGCCCATCGTCACGGCCACGTCGTCGCACCCGCCAACGGTCAGCGCCGATACCGCGTTCGCCAGCCACTCCCCTTGCGCCGCAAGTATTTTCGACTTGCCGTAACGACGCCCCGCGCCCGCGGCGAGCACAACACCGACCACCGGATCGCCGTCGAAAGACTCGGGACGGTCTGCCTCGTCGGGGCGTGCGATGTTCACGGGAGCCGATCGTAGTCGCGTGTCGGAGATCTCCGTTTTAACGTCGCGGAAACGTGCGCTTTCCGATGCGCGAGAAGTCGCGCGCGGGTCCACTATCTATCTGCTGACGCGCATCCCTTCGCCGTCGGCGCCACATTCGTGTGCGCGGAACACCACCATCCGTTGGAGGCGATCATGACAACCGAGGCGACGCCCGCGTCCCCGCCGGCGAAGAAGCGCAAGCGCGTGCACCCCGTCGATCAGGTGCCGCCACCCGGCAAACTCGTCGCGCTCGGTGCACAGCATGTCGTCGCGTTCTATGCGGGCGCGGTGCTCGTGCCGCTGCTGATCGCCCGCGCGATCAAACTCGACTCCGACGCACTGACGATGCTCATCACGGCCGACCTCTTCACCTGCGGAATCGCATCGCTGCTGCAGTCAGTCGGTATCTGGAAGATCGGCGTGCGTCTGCCGCTACTTCAGGGCATCACGTTCGCCACCCTCGCCCCGGTCATCCAGATCGCCAATCAACACGGCGGCGGCCGTGTCGGACTGCAGACCGTCTACGGCGCGGTCATCGCTGCCGGTGTGTTCACGTTCCTCATCGCACCGTTCTTCGCGAAACTGATCCGCTTCCTACCACCGGTGGTGACCGGCACCCTGATCACGATCATCGGCGTGTGCCTGATCCCGGTCGGTGCGGGCGACGCCGTGACCAACCCGGCGGAGCATCTGCACGACAACGCCAACTGGAAGTGGGTCTGCTACACGCTCGGCACCATCCTGCTGATCGTGCTGATGCAGCGCTTCTTCCGCGGTTTCATGGCGACGATCGCTGTGCTCCTCGGTTTGGTCGTCGGCACCTTCGTCGCCTGGCTGTGCGGCGACGCCACGTTCAGTTCGGTCGGCGAGGCGGCATGGCTCGGCTTCACACCGCCGTTCGCCTTCGGCGCACCGAGGTGGGATCTCGTGGCCATCGTGTCGATGATCGTCGTCCTGCTGGTGGTCGCAGTGGAATCGACCGGATCAATCTTCGCCACGGGCGAGATCGTCGGCAAGCGCATCAAGAAGGAGGACGTCGCGGCGGGCGTGCGCGCCGACGGCGTCGCCACCATCTTCGGCGGCATCTTCAACTCGTTCCCGTACACGGCATTCTCCGAGAATGTCGGTCTGGTGCGCCTGACCGGAGTCAAGAGCCGCTGGGTTGTCGCATGTGCAGGCGTCATCATGATCATCCTGGGCTGCCTACCCAAGCTCGCGAAGATCGTCGAGTCGATTCCCGCCCCGGTGCTCGGTGGCGCCGCGCTCATCATGTTCGCGACGGTCGCCATCGTGGGTATTCAGACGCTCACCTCGGTCGACTTCACCGATCACCGCAACCTCATCATCGCGGCAACCTCGTTGGCAGTTGCGCTCTACGTGCAGTTCTCGCAGTCGTCGAGCCCGACCACCGTGATCGAGAAGGGCGGCGCTCACGTCGATGTACCGGCCCTCCCCGGCGTCGACCAATCGATGCCCAACATGATCCTGCAGATACCCTTCTCGACGGGTATCACCATGGGCGCGATCACCGCAATCCTGTTGAACCTCTTGTTCTTCCACATCGGACGACGCGGCCCGGCGGTCGCAGGCCGCGGTGCGATCACGCTCGACGCGGTCAACAAGATGAGCTTCGTCGAGTTCAACGAGACGTTCGGCGGCCTCGTGCAGAACGTCGACTGGGTGGTCGAACGTGCCTACGAGCAGCGTCCGTTCGAGGACGTGCACGATCTGCGCAGCGCCTTCCAAGAAGCCATGTTGACCGGTAGCGACGAGGAACAACTTCAGCTCATTCAGGCCTTCCCCGACCTCGGAGCCGAAGACGAGACCGGAGAGTTGACCGCGGTCGATCACAAGGGGTTGTCACACCTGGAGGAGACCGAGCACGAGAACGTCGTCGACCTCGCGAAGGCCTACAAGGAACACTTCGGGTTCCCGCTCGTCATCGACGCACAGGAGGCCGAGCGCTACGACCGCGTGCTGCGCAACGGCTGGGCACGCATGGACAACTCCGAGACCTCGGAGAAGTCGTTCGCCCTCATCGAGATCGCGAAGATCGCCAACCATCGCTTCGACGATCTGGTGGCCGACGCGAACCCGCTGACGTCGGCTCGGTTCAGCCGTCAACCGGAACTCTCGTAGGCTGACCGCGTGCGACGAGTCGATTGGCGAGGCCTCCCGAGCTTCAACGAGCTGTCCGAACTGCGTGCGATCAGCACGCTGTACGAATGCTGTAGCTCGTCGATCTGGGCGTTACGCGTTGCCAAGGCACGGCCCTTCGTCGACGACGAAGCGCTCCTGGAGTACGCCGATCTGATTCTCGCCGAACTGACCGAGTCCGACCTCGACGAGGCGCTGTCCGGGCATCCCCGCATCGGAGACCGCCCCGACAACGCCTCGTCGAGCAGAGAGCAGTCCGGGGTCACCGGCGCCGACCCCGAGGTACTCGCAGAGCTCAAACAGCTCAACAAGGAGTACGACGAGAAGTTCGGACACGTCTACCTCGTGTTCGCCAACGGACGCCCCGCAGAAGAACTGCTCGCGATCCTCAAGGAGCGCATCCGCAACGACGCGCCGACCGAACGACGTGTCATGCGCATGGAGCTCGCGAAGATCAATCGCAGTCGGCTGCAACGGATGTTGACTCCCGCCATCGAGTTCGTCGACGACTAGGCTGACCCCTATGACCGGTCTGTCCACCCACGTACTCGACGCCACCAGTGGTGCGCCCGCCGTCGGAATGTCGATCACACTGCGAGATGTCGACGGCGAGCGCCTCGCGTCGGGAACCACCGACAGCGACGGCCGCATCTCACAGGTCAACGTCGACCCGCTCGCCCCGGGCACCTACCACCTCGTGTTCGCGACGGCGGATTGGTTCGGCGCCAATGGAATTGTCGGCTTCTACCCGCAGATCGACATCTGCTTCACCGTCGACGACCCGAACCGGCACTATCACGTACCGGTGCTGCTCAGCCCGTACTCGTATTCGACGTACCGCGGGAGCTGACGGTCACGCGTCCTGGGTGACCGGAGTGTAGGGCGAGATGTCGTATGCGGTCTGAACCAGCTCGGCACGCTTGCCGTCGTTGAGCGTCCGGTCCCACTGCGCCGAGACCTGCGACTTGATGTCGTCAACGGTGTGGGCGGGCAGCACGTGTCGGTAGTCGGTGTCGGCACCGGTGAGCACGTCGAGGGTGACCTCGATGACTTCCTCGGGATCGAACTGCTCATGGGGGAACGAGAGCTTCTCGTAATCGAAGAGCCGGGTTGACGGATCGTCTTCCCACGACTTCCACGCCTCGAACATCGTGTCGTTGAAGCCGGTCAGGAATGGGCCGGGGTTGATCGTCGCCACCGTGATCCCGTACTCGCTGAGCTCTTGATCGAGCGCGTCGGCAAACGCTTCGACCGCGTGCTTCGACCCGGCGTACGCACCGGTGAACGGGTCGACGGTGAGGCCGGCCACCGACGACATGAACACGATCTTGCCGCCGCCCTTGGCGACCATGGCCTTCGCGATCGGCTGGGTCAGCAGAATCGGCCCGAAGACGTTGACCTCGAACTGCCTCCGGATATTCGCGGCGGGAATATCCACCGACGACCCACCCTCGGAGATTCCCGCGTTGTTCAGCAGTACGTCGACGTCCCACTGGGCCGCTTTGTCGCGATCTCCTTCGTCGGTGACGTCGAGCTTCTCCACGCGGAGGTCGACGCCGCGTTCCTTCGCCTCGGCGCGCAGGACATTGACCTGCGCGATGATCTCGA
This sequence comes from Gordonia jacobaea, assembly GCF_965344965.1. Classification (NCBI taxonomy): domain Bacteria; kingdom Bacillati; phylum Actinomycetota; class Actinomycetes; order Mycobacteriales; family Gordoniaceae; genus Gordonia; species Gordonia jacobaea. Next base: position 50,030 of record NZ_CBDRLS010000001.1, read on the forward strand.
CGCCTGCGATGACGTCGTGGCCCTGCTCCGCGAGGCGCAGTGCGACCTCCTTGCCGAAGCCGCTGCCTGCACCGGTGATGAGATACGTGGTGTTCGTTTGTTCAGTCACCTATCTGGTTCGGAACCGTTGGGTTCGCGGATTCATGGCGATGGTCGTCTACTAGGTCACAACGGTGAGGCTGACGACGAAAAGGCTGCGCTATGCTGCAACGGCAGCTGGTTCGCCCGCCGGGAATTGTGATGGAGCCCCTCCGTCCCGCGCGCGGCGTCGAATCCGGCCACCGTAATCGGCGGTCGGGTGAGAGGGAATCCGGTGAGAATCCGGAACTGTCCCGCAGCGGTATGTCGGAACGACCGCCGTCACCAAGCACTGGGCACGAGCCCGGGAAGCGACGGCCACTAGGAATCTCACCTCGTGTGAGCCCGCCGACGAGTCCGAAGACCTGCCTCCTGCACCGGTCGCGCCGCGACCGGTGGCTCGCCGCCTCGTGGACCGGGCGCAGGTCGATCAGCGTGTCGTGGTGTCTTCTGCACACCACCCGGGGCTTGTCGACTCTCCCTGCATGGCGGTGAACCGTCCACGTCGAATGCAGGAGTTCACGAACTCATGTCCATCAATTCAGCAGACACCACCGTCTCCACGACGGCGTCCGATCAGGTTGGCAGGCCGTTCACCGCCACCGTGCCCGGCACTCCGCGGATCGGCCCGCGCCGCGAACTCAAGCGGGCCATCGAAGGCTACTGGGCGGGCCGCGTCAGCGCCGCCGAGCTCGAGCAGATCGCAGCCGGACTGCGCCGCGACACCCTAGAACGGTTGGCCGCAGCCGGTTTCGACTCGATCCCGGTCAACACCTTCTCGTACTACGACCAGGTACTCGACACCGCGGTCCTCCTCGGTGCACTCCCCCGCCGGTTCGACGGCATCGCCGATCCACTCGACCGATACTTCGCCGCGGCACGTGGCACCGCGGACATCGCTCCCCTGGAGATGACCAAGTGGTTCGACACCAACTACCACTATCTGGTCCCCGAAATCGGCGGCGACACCACGTTCGGACTGCACCCCGACAAGGTTCTCGGCGAGATCGCCGAAGCCCGGGCGCGCGGCGTCGACGCCCGACCCGTCATCATCGGGCCGATCACCTTCCTGGCACTCGCCAAGGCCGTCGACGGCGCGCCCGCGCCACTGACGAGGATTGACAACCTGCTCGGGGTGTACGAGCAGCTATTCGCACAGCTCGCGCAGGCCGGAGTCTCGTGGGTCCAGATCGACGAGCCGGTTCTCGTCACCGACTATGCCGAAGACCTTCCCGCACTGGCCAATTCGGTGTACGCGAGGCTCGGTGCCGTCACCGAGCGTCCTGCGCTCTTCGTCAACACCTACTTCGGTGACCCCGGTGCGTCTCTCGCCGCCCTGGCGCGAACACCGGTCGAAGCCATCGGCGTCGACCTCGTCGAGGGCTCGGTCGACTCGGTCGTCGTGGTCCCAGAACTCGCCGACAAGCTGCTGGTCGCAGGCGTCGTCGACGGTCGCAACATCTGGCGCACCGACCTCGACAAGGCGCTCGCCACCCTCGGCACCTTGTTGGGATCGGCACGCGCGCTTGCTGTTTCGACGTCATGCTCGACGCTGCATGTGCCCTACACGCTCGACGCCGAGGACGAACTCGACGACAACCTGCGAGGCTGGCTGGCATTCGCCGCGCAGAAGTATGACGAGGTCGGGGTGCTCGCCCGCGCACTGCGCAACGGTCGGGAGTCGGAGCGGGAGGCCTTCGAGGCGTCCGCCGCGGCGCTGGCCACCCGCACAAGCGATCCGCGGGTGCATGTCCCGGCGGTGCGTGCTCGCCTGGCGGCCGTCACCGACACCGACATCACGCGGATGCCTGCTGCAGAGCGCATCGCGGCACAGAATTCACAGCTCGGACTTCCTCCGCTGCCGACCACCACGATCGGCTCCTACCCGCAGACCTCGGCGATCCGACTTGCTCGTGCCGCGCTGCGTTCGGGCGAGATAGACGAGTCAGAGTACGAGCGACGGATGCGCGCCGAGATCGCCGATGTGGTTGCGCTGCAGGAGAAACTCGGACTCGACGTACTGGTGCACGGCGAGCCCGAGCGCAACGACATGGTCCAGTACTTCGCCGAACAACTCGACGGCTTCTTCGCCACGGCCAACGGGTGGGTCCAGTCGTACGGAACCCGGTGCGTGCGGCCGCCGATCCTCTACGGCGACGTCGTCCGCGCGCAGCCGATGACCGTCGAATGGATCACCTACGCGCAGTCGCTGACCAACAAGCCGGTCAAGGGAATGCTGACCGGTCCGGTCACGATCCTCGCCTGGTCGTTCGTCCGTGACGACCAGCCGCTCTCGGAGTCGGCCGATCAGATCGCGTTGGCTATCCGCGACGAGACCGTCGACCTCGAGAAGGCCGGAATCACCATCATCCAGGTCGACGAGCCTGCACTGCGTGAGCTCCTTCCGTTGCGAGATGCGGACAAGCAGCGCTACCTCGACTGGGCGGTGCGCGCGTTCCGCTTGTCCACCTCGGGTGTCGCCGACTCGTCGCAGATCCACACCCACCTCTGCTACTCGGAGTTCGGTGAGGTCATCGGCGCGATCGCCGATCTCGACGCCGACGTCACGTCGATCGAGGCGGCCCGCTCTGCGATGGAGATCCTCGACGACCTCAACGCCGTCGGATTCTCGAACGGCGTCGGCCCCGGCGTCTACGACATCCACTCGCCACGGGTACCGGGCACGGCGGAGATCGAGCGGTCACTGCGCGCCGCGTTGAAGGCAGTTGGCCCGCAACGACTCTGGGTCAACCCCGACTGCGGGCTGAAGACCCGCACACCCGGCGAGGTGATCGCGTCGCTGACCAACCTGGTCACCGCCGCGACGACTGTGCGGGCTGACGTCGAGGACTGATACGAACCGGGAATCGACGGGATGAGTCCATCTCGTCGATTCCCTGTCGATCGTCTCGTATCGTTTCAGTCATGATCATCGACGCGCTGGTCGCAGAGATCATCGACCTCGCGAACACCCGCTCCCGCGTGGTCGTCGGATTCACCGGCCCCCCAGGAGCGGGTAAGACGACGGTCGCGCGTCGGGCGACACTCGAACTCGCCGACCGCCTCGGCGACGCTCACATCGGGTATCTCCCCATGGATGGCTTCCATCTCGCGACGCCGATGCTGCACCTACTCCGCCGAACCGAACGGCGCGGGGCCCAGGACACCTTCGACGTCGACGGATTCGTCGCGACGCTCCGCAGGGCCGCCACGCCGGACACCGAGGTCTACGCACCCGACTTCGACCACAACCTCGGCGAACCGATCGCAGCAGCCGCCCTGATCCCCGCAACGGCGAGAATCGTTGTGGTCGAGGGCAACTACCTCGGATTCGACGGCGCGTGGGCCCCTGTCCGTCGACTTGTCGACCGCATGTGGTTCGTCGACCTACCCGACGCCATCAGACATGAACGCCTCCTGGCCCGGCACGTGGCCACCGGGCGGACCGTCGACGATGCTCTCGAGTGGATCAGGCGCGTCGACGACCCGAACGCCGCTCAGATCAGGGCGACTCGGGCACACTCCTACGCCGAGCTCGACGCCACCACGATCGACTGACCGCCGGGGCTCGAGTTGCACCGCCGCGATGGGCGCTGCCGCCGATCCGCATGACGGAAGGCCCCGCGATCCGGGCCAAGCGTCATACGGATCTCCCGCCCGGCGCAACCACCTTCACAGGAGCGTCGTTTCGACGTCAGCTGCACCTGCCGTGGCCGAGGATGGCCGACAGCTCGGCAGCCCCCTGCGCATCGAGGGGCAGTAGCGGAGGCCGAGGCACCCCCGCGTCGACGCCCAGGAACCGAAGTCCCGCCTTGACCGTGGTCGGCAATCCCCCTGCCACGATGAACCGCAGGAGCGGAGCGAGATCGTCGTAGATCTTCGCCGCCAGTTCATGATTCCCGTCAGCCACTGCTTCGTAGAGATCGAGGCACTCCTGGGCTCGCAGATGTGGGGCGGCAGTGCACCAGCCGGCGGCTCCCGATTCGAGGGCGTCGAGAACCAAGGGGTTGCTGCCGTTGTAGAAGGGCAGTTCACTCCCCGTGAGTTCCTTGATCCGAAGCATCCGGGAGAGATCTCCGGTCGATTCCTTGACCATCGTGACATTGTCGATGTCGGTGAACATCGACACGAGCAGTTCCGGGGACATATCGACGCCACTCGTCGCGGGATTGTTGTAGGCCATGATCGGAAGATCGATCGCGGCACTGATACTCGAATAGTGGCGGACTATTTCCCGATCGCTGAGCTTCCAGTACGAAATGGGCAGGACCATGACTGCGTCGGCGCCCGCCTCCTGCGCGTACTCTGCTCGTCGAATCGCGGTGGCGGTGGTCAGTTCTGAGGCCCCGACGATCACCGGAACTCGTTGTGCGACTGAACGGGTCACCGTGTCGACGACCGTGTCGTACTCCGCCTCCGAGAGATAGGCCGCCTCACCGGTGCTGCCGAGTGGCGCGATAGCGTGAACCCCCGCGGCAACGAGCGACTCCACCAGCGATGCAAGTGTCGCGGTGTCGACGTCGCCTTCGGCGGTGAACGGGGTGACGGGATAGGCGATGATCCCGTGAATTCTTGGACTGTCAGACATGTGTGATCGAGCTCCTCGGAAATTGGTGTGGTTCAGGAATCGGAAAGAACATCGCCGTGCGCTGCGAGTGTTCGGCGCGCGTAGTAGGAAAAGTTCGCTCGACTTCGCGCAGGCGTGAGCGTCCAGTCGTGGGCTTCACGAGCCAAACGTTCGGGAAGTGGCGCGATCGATCCCGCAGCCATCGCTGCGAGCTGCAGCTTTGCGCCACGCTCGATCAGCATCGCCAGCGAACACGCTTCTTCGACGCTGGCGCCCGCGATCACGTGTCCGTGATGGGCCAACAGCACCGCCTTCTTGTCCCCGAGGGCCGCGGTGATGATCTCCCCTTCCTCATTGCCGACGGGCACTCCGGGCCAGTCGGGCAAAAAGGCACAGTCGTCATAGAGCGGAGCGATGTCCATCTGCGAGACGACCAGCGGCACCTCGAGCATCGACAGCGCAGCCACGTGAAAGGGATGCGTGTGTACGACGCAGGCGACGTCAGGACGCGCACGGTAGATCCATGAGTGAAATCTGTTGGCAGGATTGGCCATTCCCGAACCGGAGAGCACCTCCAGGTCTTCATCGACGAGAAGAAGATTGTCCTCGGTGATCTCGTCGAACCCGAGACCCAACTGCTGCGTGTAGAACGTGTGCGGTTCCTCGGCCCGCGCCGTGATCTGGCCAGCAAGTCCCGAATCATGACCCGCGTCGAACAGTGCTCGACACGTGATCGCCACCCTTTGTCGTGTCGTCAGTGACGATTCGGCGAAATTGCGCGCTATCTCTCGCGATGCACGGGTCATGAGTTCTGATTTCGACTCACCGAACGTCGTGCTCATACCTGACCACCCTTGATCGACGTCGTGCTCGCCCGCGGCGCGTCCGACGTATCCGCCGCGACTTCGATGTCTGCGGTGTGCCCCATATCGACGCTTCGCTCGAGGTCGGCTTCGATCTCACTGAGCACGTGCCGATTCCGAAGGCTCACCAGACCCATCCAAGCGAGTCCGACAACGATGTACGCCGCGAACACGTAGGGAAAGTAGCGCACCGGCGCCGGTGGCACCGGGTAGAAGCTTCCGATCGTCGGCACGAGAAGGCAGACCACCGCGGCAACGCAGATCGCGATGTTCTTGGGCCGCAATTCGCCACGAGCACGAAGGTAGGCCGGCGCTGCGACCGACACCATGAAGTAGACAAGCAAGAACCCGAAGGCTGCCAACGTACCTGCGTCACCGAAGATGGTCAGCGGATCGTTGAAGATCAGCAGGACGGCGACGACAGCAAAGATGATCGCCGTATAGGCCGTCACGGCGATGTGCGGAGTTCTGTTGTGCACGTGGACTTTCCCGATGTGTCCGCTGAACATCCCGTGACGCGCCATGGGCATCAGGATGCGCGCGCCCGCATTCACGCAGGACAAGGTCAGCGAGAAGAAGCTCAGAATCGCACCCAAGCAGATGGGGGCTTTCAGGTAGCCCACACCGTATGCGTCGGCGAGACTGTCGAGCGGCGCGCTCAGATCCGCCAACGACAACCCGTGGTCACGCGCCCCCATCACCTCGACGTAGCTGACCAGGATGAAGAACGTGCCGGTGATGATCAGGCTCCAGCGCACCGCGCGGGGGATGTTGACCAGTGGATTCTTGGCCTCACCGCCGAGCGCTGTTGCGCTTTCGAACCCGACGAGACTGAAGATGCAGGTCACCACGGCGAGCATCAACCCGTGGCCACTGACTCCCTCGAGTCTGAGCTGTGGAGTGTCGACGATCGACCCGTGTCTGACCACCATCGTGACGCACAGTGCGACGATGAGGAACATCGACAATCCCTCCAACACGAGCATCAGCAACGACGACACACGAATGTCCTTGTACGCCACGAACCAACACAGGAGTGCACTCACCGCGAAACACACGATCGCGGGCACACTGAGGTCGACGCCGATCGCGTCGAGGAACTGATTGACAAATATCGAGAATCCAGTGAGCCCGGCGATCGCAATGAATCCGTAGGCCCAGAGCAATGTCCACCCCGCGAGGACACCGCTCTTGGCACCAAGACCGCGCCCGATATAGGCGTACATCGAACCGGCCGATGCCGACCGGGATGAGAACACTTTCAGGTTCATCACGACGAAACCCAGCATGAGAGTCGCGAACAGATAGGACAACCAGGTGCCGTTACCCGCATACGAAAACGTCAGCGGCACAATCAGAACCGCTGTCATGGTGGGCGAGATCAGAGCGATGGACTGTGCCACGAGAGTAGGGAAACCGAGCACACCCGAGCGGACCTGAGCGGTCGCACTCGGGGATTCGGATGAGGAGATCGACATGTGAAGCCTCCGCGGGCTACGTGGTGAACGGAGAGAATGGAATTCCGGCGCACTCGTCGATGGGTGCATTCATCCGGACCGGCTCACCGTAAGTCGAAGTTGCCTCACAGGCAACACTGGTTGTCCGACTTGATCTATCGGTAACGTGTCGTTACCCAGTCCTCACAATCGCTTCCGTGACGGTCCTGCGACACCACACGGCCGTCGGATTGCTCGACGCGTCTGGTGTGACTACTGTCCGAAACGTGTCAGCCACAGTGGATCTCGAAGCGATCGGCGCCAGGATAAGAGCAGCACGAGAGCGAAAGGGCTTCACACTCGACCAGGTGTCGTCGTTGTCGTCGATCTCGAAAGCGCACCTTTCCCGGCTCGAGGCAGGCGATCGACAAGCGTCCATCGGCACCCTCGTCGAACTCGCCGACGCTCTCGACGTGAGAGTGAGTGCACTGCTCGGCGAGGACACAACCGTCGACGGAACGTCGCAGCCGTCCGGTCTGGCGATCTACGCTGCCGATGCACCGAGTCGCGCTTCTGGCGAACTCGACATCGCCGCATTCGGCGGCTTCCCTGGATCCAGAGCACTCGAGGCGCTCCGCGTACACATCTCGGCAGGTCGCCGGGCGCGCACGCCCGTCACCCATCGCGGCGAGGAGTGGTTGTACGTCGTCACCGGACGCCTCACGTTCGAATTCGACGCGGTCAGCTACGACGTTCCCGCCGGTTCGGCCGTCCACTTCGACGCCACTCACCCGCACAGACTCGGCGCCGACGTCGACACCGAACTACTCCTCGTGTCGGCGATTGACCGGGCGACGCTCAGCCAGATTCGCCACTAGGAGCGTCGTCGAATCCCGTCGAGAGCCCGATCGGCAGGCCCGCCGACTGATCCGTATGACAGTTGGCCCGCGATCCGGGCGAAATGTCATACGGATCTCCAGCACCCCTGACGCTCAACCACAAACGACGCCGAGGCCTCGAAACCGCGCAGCCTCAGCCGATTTCGATCAGCAGGTCGCCGGGCGCGACCTGCTGCACGGACGTCACCGCGACGCGGGCGACCTTGCCGCCGACCGGCGCGGTGATGGTCGCCTCCATCTTCATGGCCTCGATCGTGCCGATCGCCGCGCCCGCTGCGATCTCGTCGCCGACGTTCACCGACAGCGACACGACGCCCGCGAAGGGTGCGCCCACGTGGTTCGGGTTCGCCCGATCGGCACGCTCGGCGGCGGCGACCTTGGAATCGACGGACCGGTCTCGCACCGCGACCGGCCGCAACTGTCCGTTGAGCACACACATCACCGTGCGCATGCCCTTCTCGTCGGGTTCGCTGATCGCCTCGAGGCCGATCAGCAATTCGACGCCCGGCTCGAGTTCCACTCGGTGCTCGTCGCCGTAGCGCAGTCCGTAGAAGAACTGATTGGCCGACAGCCTCGACGTATCCCCGTACGTTTCCTGATGCTCCTCGAATTCCCTTGTCGGACCGGGGAACAACAGCCTGTTGAGGGTCTCCTGCCGCGGCCTGCCCGCTGTGTCGAGTGCGGTGTCGTCGGCCGCACTGAGTTCTTCGACGGGGCGCGGCGCCGTACGACCGGCGAGTGCACGGGTACGCAACGGCTCCGGCCACCCGCCCGCGGGCTCACCCAGTTCGCCACGGAGAAAACCGATGACGGAGTCGGGGATGTCGTAGGAACCGGGGTTCGCGGCAAAGTCAGCGGGTGCGATGCCCTGCCCGACGAGGGCGAGAGCAAGGTCGCCGACGACCTTCGACGACGGCGTCACCTTGATCAGACGCCCCAGCATCGCATCGGCGGCAGCGTAGGCCTCTTCGACGGCCTCGAAGCGGTTACCGAGCCCCAACGCGATGGCCTGCTGACGCAGATTCGACAACTGGCCGCCCGGGATCTCGTGCGAGTACACGCGCCCGGTGGGCGCGGGAACTCCGGATTCGAAGGGGGCGTACACCTTTCGCACCGCTTCCCAGTACGGTTCCAGGTCGCAGACCGCCTTGAGGTCCAGCCCGGTGTCGCGTTCGGTGTGCGCAAACGCCGCGACGATTGCCGACAGTGGCGGCTGACTCGTCGTGCCGGCCAAGGGTGCCGACGCGCCGTCGACGGCGTCTGCCCCCGCGTTGACGGCCGCGAGGTACGTCGCCAACTGCCCACCAGGAGTGTCGTGGGTGTGGACGTGGATCGGCAGATCGAACTCGCTTCGCAACGCACGAACCAGCTTGTCGGCTGCAGGTGCCCGCAGCAGACCCGCCATGTCCTTGATGGCCAGCACATGCGCGCCTGCGTCGACGATCTGCTCCGCCAGGCGCAGGTAGTAGTCGAGCGTGTAGAGCTTCTCGTCGGGGTTCGCGAGGTCGCCCGTGTAGCTCATCGCGACCTCGGCGACCGCGCGGTCGGTCTCGAGTACCGCGTCGATGGCGGGTCGCATCTGTTCGATGTTGTTGAGCGCGTCGAAGATTCGGAAGATGTCGATGCCCACGTCCGTCGCCTCGGCGACGAATGCCGTCGTGACTTTCTGCGGGTACGGCGTGTAGCCCACGGTGTTGGCACCGCGAAGCAGCATCTGCAGACAGATGTTGGGTATCTCTTCGCGCAACTGCGCCAACCGATCCCACGGATCTTCCTTCAGGAACCGCAGCGCGACGTCGTAGGTGGCACCGCCCCAACACTCGACCGACAGCAACTGCGGGGTCGTCGCCGCGACATACGGTGCGACGGCGAGCATTCCGCTCGTCCGTACGCGCGTCGCGAGCAGCGACTGATGGGCGTCGCGGAACGTCGTGTCGGTGACACCGACCGCCGCGCGGTCACGAAGGTCACGCGCAAAACCGCTGGGCCCCAAGGTCAACAGTCGCTGCCGCGAGCCGTCGGGTGGTGCGAGTAGTTGCGCACGGTCGAGGGCGGGAAGCTTGTCGCGCGGGTACACCGTGCTCGGACGTTCCCCGTGCGGCTTGTTGACCGTCACGTCCGCGAGATACGAGAGGATGCGCGTGCCGCGGTCTGCCGATCCACGCGAATTCAACAACCACGGGCGGTCTTCGATGAACGACGTGGTCACGTGTCCCGCAGCGAAGTCGGCGTCGTCGAGCACCGCCTGCAGGAACGGGATGTTGGTGGCCACACCGCGAATGCGGAACTCCGCCAAGGCACGTCGTGCGCGCCGCACCGCGGTGTCGAAGTCGCGACCCCGGCAGGTCAGCTTGACCAGCATCGAGTCGAAATGGCCGCTGATCTCTCCGCCGAGGACCGCACCGCCGTCGAGTCGGATGCCGGCACCCCCCGGCGTGCGGTAGGCGGTGATACGCCCGACGTCCGGCCGGAAACCATCCGACGGGTCCTCGGTGGTGATACGGCACTGTAGTGCTGCTCCACGGATCGCGATCGAGTCCTGACTCAACCCCAGGTCGTCGAGCGACTGCCCCGACGCCACCCGCAACTGCGCCCCGACAAGGTCGACATCGGTGATCTCCTCGGTCACCGTGTGCTCCACCTGAATGCGCGGATTCATTTCGATGAAGACGTGCCGACCCTGTTCGTCGACCAGGAATTCGACGGTCCCGGCGCACGAATAGCCGATCTGCTTGGCGAACGCGACGGCGTCGGCGCAAATCCGCTCACGCAGTTGCGGATCGAGATTCGGCGCCGGTGCCAATTCGACAACCTTCTGGTGTCGACGCTGCACGCTGCAGTCACGCTCGAAGAGGTGAATGACGTTGCCCTGCGTGTCGGCCAGGATCTGCACCTCGATGTGGCGCGGATTGATCACGGCCTGCTCGAGAAACACCGTCGGGTCGCCGAACGCGGTATCGGCCTCGCGCGACGCCGCCGAAATGGCTTCGGCGAGATCTTCGCGCTTTGCGACGCGACGCATACCGCGGCCACCGCCACCGGCGACCGCCTTGACGAACAATGGGAACTGCATGTCGGCGGATGCCGCGACCAACTCGTCGACGTCGGCCGACGGCTCCGAGGACGCCAGCACCGGCAGACCGGCAGCCTTCGCTGCGGCGACAGCCTCAGCCTTGTTGCCGGTCAACTCGAGTACGTGCGCGGGCGGTCCGACGAACGTGATGCCGTGCTCGGCACACGCCGCCGCCAAGCCCGCGTTCTCCGACAGGAAGCCGTAGCCGGGATAGACCGCATCTGCACCCGAATGCAGTGCGGCACCGATGATCTCGTCGACAGACAGATACGCACGGACCGGATGGCCCGGTACGCCGATCTGGTACGACTCGTCGGCCTTCAGTCGGTGCAGCGAGTTGCGGTCCTCGTACGGGAACACCGCGACGGTTCCTGCCCCGAGCTCGTATGCCGCACGAAAGGCACGGATCGCGATCTCTCCACGATTTGCGACCAGGACTTTCTCAAACATCTCGGGACACAACTTTCGTTCGTCGAATACACGTTGCCCGGGCAGGCGCCAATAGGACAGGCACCGCCGTCGTCGTCGACCTTATCTGCAAGTGAGGGTGATACCTCACTTTTGTCTCAAAGTGTGAGAGAGCGCTGCGAGGGCCCCGTGTAGCTACTCAACGGACGGATCAGCGAGTTCGACGCTGCCTGTTCCATGATGTGCGCAGTCCACCCCGTGATGCGGCTCATCACGAAAATCGGCGTGAACGATCCGATGTCGAAGCCCATCAGGTGATACGCGGGTCCGGTCGGGAAGTCGAGATTCGGTTTGATGCCCGTGCGCTCGTCCATCAGCCGCTCGAGTTCGGTGTAGATGCGCAGCCACCGGTCCTCGCCGAGCTGCTCGGAGACCTCGACGAGAGCCGCACGCATCGTCGGCACCCGCGAATCACCGTTCTTGTAGACGCGATGGCCGAACCCCATCACCTTGTCCTTGTTCTCCAGCTTGCGCTCGAGCCAGGCCATCGCCCGTTCTGGGCGGTCGATTTCGATCATGTCGTACATGACCGCCTCGTTGGCGCCGCCGTGCAGCGATCCCTTCAGCGCTCCGATCGCCGCCGTCACCGCGCTGTAGATGTCCGACTGAGTCGACGTCACCACACGGGCCGCGAAGGTCGATGCGTTGAAACTGTGCTCGGCGTAGAGCACCATCGACTTCTCGAACGCCGAGACGACCACCGGATCGGGAACCTCGCCGAAACACATGGCCAGAAAGTTCTCCGCGTAGCCGAGTCCATGGTGCGGGGGTATCGGGTCGAGTCCGCGTCGTCGACGCATGTCCGCCGCGACGATGGTCGGCAGGATCGAGAACATCCGCAGCGCCTTGTCGTAGTTCGCGGTGGGCGCCGCATTGTCCTCGTCCGGGTCCTCGGTGCCGAGGTAGCTGATGACCGTGCGAACGACGTCCATCGGGTGGCAGTTCTCCGGAATACGGGCGAGGACGGCCTGCGTCGACCGATCGAGTCGACGACTCGCCCGCTCCCGCTGCGTGAACGCGGCGAGTTGGGCGTCGGTGGGCAACTCGCCGTGCCACAGCAGGTACGCGACCTGCTCGAAGCTGCAGCGCGCGGCGAGATCCTGTACGGGATAGCCCCGGTATGTCAACGAATTCGTCTCGGGCACAACCTTAGAGATCGCAGTGGTGTCGACGACGACCCCGGCAAGACCCTTGTGAATAGCAGGTTGGCCAACTGGCGGCGCGCTCATGGATATACCTCCGGCGTGGAATTCAGGGTGAAGTTGAACAGTTCGGAATCGAAGTCGTTGTAGTCCGCGTAGCGCAGCAACTCGTAGAGCCTGCTCCGGTGCTGCATGCCGTCGAGGAGCCCCGATTGTGTTCCGGTAGAGGCGATCTCCCGAAGTCCTGACTCGACGGCACCCATCGCGATGCGTAGCGTCGTCACCGGATAGATGACCGCGTTGTAGCCGACGTCCCCCAGCTGTTTCGCAGTGAGCAGGTCGGATTTGCCGAACTCCGTCATGTTGGCCAGGAGCGGAACGTCAACGGCCGCACGGAATCTCTCGAACTCCGAGGCGTCACGCAATGCCTCCGTGAAGATGAGGTCGGCGCCGGCATCGGCATACGCCTTGGCGCGGTCGATCGCGGCGTCGAGACCCTCGACGGCACGCGCATCCGTCCGCGCGCAGATCACGAAGTTGTCGTCGCGTCGTGCCGTGACCGCTGCCGCAAGCCTTGCGAGCATCTCGCCGACGGGAACGACGTCCTTGCCGTCGAGATGACCACACCGCTTGGGATTGACCTGGTCCTCGAAATGGCAGCCGGATAACCCCGCGTCTTCGAGGGTGGCAACGGTCCGCGCCGCACTCATGGGTTCACCGAATCCGGTGTCGGCGTCGACAAGTGACGGCAGGTTGGTTGCGTGGGCGATCTGCCCGCCGCGAGCGGCGACCTCACTCAGCGTCGTGAGCCCGATGTCGGGGAGCCCGATATCGGCCGAGAGCACAGCGCCGGATACGTACACGCCCTCGAACCCGACGTCGGCTATGAGCTTGGCCACCAGCGGCGAGAATGCGCCGGGCCAACGCTGCAGACTTCCCGACGCCAGGCCCGCCCGCAGCGCGATCCGCTTGTCCGCGGCAGGTACGGATGACGAGAACAGCCCCGCCACAGCGCTTTCCGATGAGGTCATCAGAAGATCCCTGTCCCGATGGTCGGCGCCTTGTCGAGCACGACGGACAGCACCGTCGGATTGAGAGCGTCGAGGCTTCCCTCCTCGAGCGACGCGAGACCGGCTGCCGCATCGAGGAATCGACGCTGCTCGGCCGCATCGATCACGCCGTCTGCCATGGTGGAGAACTTGGCCTCGTACTGCTCGCGAGCGAATGGTCGGGCACCGAGCGGATGGGCGTCCGCAACAGCCAGTTCGTCTGTGATGACCTCACCGTTGCGCAGCGTCACAACCGCTTTCGCGCCGAACGCCTTCTCCGCCGGATCGGCGGAGTGGTAGCGGCGGGTCCACTCGGGATCCTCGACGGTCGAGATCTTGCGCCACAGCTCGACGGTGTCGGGACGATTCGCACGTTCGGGCGCATACGACGCCTCGTGGTGCCAGAAACCGTCCTGCAGTGCGACGGCGAAGATGTAGGGCACCGAGTGGTCGAGCGTCTCGCGACTGGCCGACGGATCGAACTTCTGGGGATCACCGGAGCCCGTGCCGATCACGACGTGGGTGTGGTGGCTGGTGTGCAGCACGATCGATTCGATCTCGGCGAGATCGGTGATCCGCTCACGCATCCGACGCGCGAGGTCGATCGGCGCCTGACTCTGATACTCGGCCGAGTGCTCCTTGGTGTAGCTGTCGAGGATCGCCCGCTTGGCCTCGCCCGGACCGGGAAGCGGTATCTCGTAGACCTTCTCGGGGCCACCGAGTAGCCACGCGATCACGCCGTCCTCGCCCTCCCAGATCGGAGCGGGCGCCCCCTCACCTCGCATCGCACGGTCGACGGCTTCGATCGCGATCTTGCCCGCGTGAGCCGGCGCGTATGCCTTCCAACTGGAGATGAGCCCCTTCCGCGACTGCCGCGTCGCGGTTGTCAGGTGCAGGGCTTGGCCGACGGCCTGGTAGATCGTCTCGACGTCGAGACGCAACATGGTTCCCAGCCCCGCGGCGACGGAAGGACCGAGGTGCGCAACGTGGTCGATCTTGTGCTCGTGCAAACACATTCCGCGCGTCAGATCGATCTGGATCTCGTAGGCGGTGGCGATGCCTCGGATCAGGTCGGCACCCCCGGCGCCGACGTGCTGCGCCACCGCGACCAGCGGCGGGATGTTGTCTCCCGGGTGCGAGTACTCGGCGGCGAGGAAGGTGTCGTGGAAGTCGAGTTCACGCACGGCGACCCCGTTGGCCCACGCTGCCCACTCCGGGGAGTACGCGCCGGCGACACCGAACACCGCTGCGCCGCGACCGCCCTGCCCGTGCGGGTGAGCGAGCGCCTGTGATCGCGCAGTCGTCACCGGCCGACGAATCACCGAAGCGGCGCTGACCGCCGCGTTGTCGATGACCCGATTGATCACCATCTCGGCTGTCTCGATCGGCACCTCGACAGGGTCGACGGCGACCTCGGCGATCTTCTGAGCGAGATGCTCCGACTGCCCGAAGTCCTCGGCACTGCGGCGGGTCCGCACGTTGTGAATGATCATGTTCGCACCGTACGCATCTCGTTCCGCTCCACATAAGTCCTGGCGAATGCGTATTTTTGTGGATAACTACCTGCAAATTTGCGAATGTTGTGAACACATGACGAGCTAGGCTCTGTACATGGCACACCCCTCTGCCGCGACGCCCGGGAGACTTCTCGTAGGAGCTCGCCTACGCAGGCTCCGCGACGAGCAGGGACTCTCCCAGGCCGCACTCGCACGTCGAATCGACAAGTCGACCAGCTACGTCAATCAGCTCGAGAACGATCAGCGGCCGATCACCGTCGGCGTACTTCTCGCACTCACCCGCGAGTTCGACCTCAACGCCGACTACTTCGCGGCCGACACCGACGCGCGCCTGGTCGCCGACCTGGCCGACGCACTTGCCACCGCACCCGACGGCGGCGATGTCACGCGCGCGCAGATCACCGAGCTCGTCTCCCGAATGCCCGACGTCGGCCGCACGATCGCCGCTCTCCACAGGCGTCTCGTAGCCGCCGAATCCGAGCTCGACACATACCGGGGCCAGGCAGCCAACGGCGGAGCGTCGTCGACTCCGATGCCGTTCGAGGAGGTCCGCGACTTCTTCTACGACCGCAAGAACTACATCGACGTCCTCGACCGGGCAGCCGAGGACATGTTCGATCAGCATGGCCTGCGCGTCGGAGGACTCGACCTGCAATTGGCGACGCTGCTGTCACGCGAACACGGCGTCTCCGTGTCGATCAGCCGTGACACCGACCCCGTCGCCGCCGCGCGCCGCCCCAAACGCGTCTTCGATCCCACTCGGCGCGTCGTCCAGCTCGCGGGTCGACTCACCTCCGGGCAGCGCGCGTTCCAACTGGCCACCCAGTTGGCGTTGATCACGCAGAGCGATGTGATCGACGCGGTGATCGCCGACGCCGTCGAACTGAGCGATGAGTCCAGGTCTGTAGCCCGAATCGGACTCGCGAACTACTTCGCGGGAGCATTGTTGTTGCCGTACAGACACTTTCGCGATGCTGCGGAGGAAGCACGCTACGACATCGAACTGCTCTGCGTCGGCTTCGACGTCGGCTTTGAGACGGTGTGTCATCGGCTGTCGACGCTCCAGCGCCCCGGACATCGCGGTGTCCCGTTCATCTTCGTCCGGACCGATCGCGCGGGAAACATCTCCAAGCGACAATCCGCCACCGCATTTCACTTTTCGCGGGCGGGAGGGAGTTGCCCGCTCTGGGTCGTACACGACGCATTCGCCTCGCCGGGGCGGGTTGTCACCCAGGTCTCGCAGATGCCCGACGGCCGGTCGTATTTCTGGCTCGCTCGGAGCACCGACGAGGGGTTGGGCTACCTCACACAGCACAAATCCTTCGCCATCGGATTGGGTTGCGATCTCGCACACGCAGACCGTCTCGTCTACTCCACCGGCATCGACCTCGCCGACGACCGTCGTACCGTACCGATCGGCGCAGGATGCAAGGTGTGCCCGCGACCTGCCTGCCCGCAGCGGGCGTTCCCGCAGGTCGGCAGGCCCATCGACGTCGATGTCACTGTCAGTGACTCCATCCCGTATCGCCCGGCCCGCACAGGGTAGGTGACCTCGTGAGCGACAGAGCGACGTCGTTCTGTCCGTCACGCATGCGACGGCGCGTATCCGGTCTGCGGTAACGTCGGGCGAAATGATATCGGTTACCAAGAAGCGCAGCCGTGCTCTCACGGCTCGGTCACTCGTACTCGGGTACGCGTGGCCGGCTCTTGCTGCCCTCGCCGTCCTGGCTGTCACCGTAGCGGTGGTCGTAGGTCTCACACTGCAGTCGTCCCCGGCCGCCGACTCCGCGGCCGCGACGACTGCCGCACGTCCGGTCGCTGCCCCGGTCATCCCCAAGCCCTCCTGCCCCGAGAAGTCCGAAGGGAAGGCCATCGTCGTCGGACTCGCGTCGCAACACATGGTCCTATGCCTTGACGGGCAACCGGTTTCCGACATCGCGGTGACCACCGGCAGCGTCGACCGCGGTGTAGGCACACCGCTGGGAACCTGGCGTATCGAAAGCCATGACGTCGATCGCACGCTGAGCGGTCCCGGGTACACGGTGTTCGTGCACTACTGGTTGCACCTGTTCGGCGACATCGGATTCCACGACTCGCCCTGGCAGAAGTTTCCCTACGGCGACACGACGGCCTACAAGACCCGGGGCTCCGAAGGCTGTATTCACGTGCCCGGCAACGAGATCAAGCACCTCTACGACTGGGCGGGCGACGGCACGCCTGTCACGATCACTGCCTGAGTCTCATACCGACTCAGGCAGTGATCGTGACCCGGCCGCTCAGGCGACGTCGTCGCTGTTGACCTTCTCTGCGCCGTCGTGACGCCGCATCGTGAACAGCAGATTCAACGCGATGGCCACGAAGATGCCCACCGCAGCGCCACTGGAAAGCACTTGTTTGGCCGCCGTCGGGAATTGACTGTAGAAGCCGTTGATCGTGATCGGCAGCAGGGCCACGCCGATCGCCGCAGCCGTGATGATCACGTTGGAGTTCTGGCTGTAGTCGACACGCCCGAGGATGCGGATACCGACCACCGCGATGGTTCCGAACATCACCACTGCTGCGGCCCCGAGGACGGGCCGCGGGATCGCCGCCACGACCTCACCGACGACGGGAAAGAACGCGAGGCACATCAGCATCGCGCCGGTCAGCGCTGTCACGTAGCGGCTGAACATCCTCGTGATGGTCAGAATGCCGACATTCTGCGCGAAGGTGACGTACATGAACGACTGGAACACGCCACCGCCCAGCGCGGTGACCACGCCGTCGGCACGCACGGCCGCTGCCAGGCGATCGCGCGAGACCTTCTGTCCCACCACTTCCCCGACGGCATTGACCTGTCCGGCAAGTTCGACGATGAGCACGATCTGAATCAGGGCAAGCGAGCAGATCGCCAGCAGGTCGAAACGCGGAACACCGAAATGCAAGAGGTCGGGGAACGAGAACGCGGCACCCTCACCGATACCCGAACCGTCGAACATCCCCGTGAGCGCCGCGACAACGACGCCGACGATCATGCCGATCAACACCGAGATCGGTCGAAGCGCGCGCGGCAACAGGCAGTAGCAGAGCACGATGGCCAGCGCTGTTGCAGCGGCCAGGCCGATCTTGGCCGGAGAAGCGAACCCGGGGTCGTCGGGATCGGAACCGACGATCATCTTTCCGCCCGCTGGTATCAACTGGATACCGATAAGCAGGATGGTCGTCCCGATGACGACCGGCGGAAAGAACCGCATGAGCTTGCTGACCAGCGGCGCAATGGCGATCGTCGCAAGGCCGACGACGAGCACCGAACCGTACATCGTCTGCAGTCCCTCACCCTGGCCGATGATCAGCATCGGCGCGATGCCGGTATACGACGCACCGATCACCATCGGCAGCTTCACGCCGACCTTCCAGATGCCCAGCGACTGCAGTAGTGTGCCGAAACCGCACAACAGCAGGTCTGCGGTGACGAGGTAGACGAGATCTGCCCGCGAGAGATCGAGCGCTGCCGACACCACGACGGGCACCGTCACCGTGCTCGCATACATCACGAGCAGATGCTGGAGCGCGAACACGACGAGCCGACCGGGTGAGGGAACCTTGTTCACCGGCTCGGTAGCGTTGTCCGACGCAGCGTCGGGGTGAGTCGAGTCGTGCGGCTCGACACGCTGTGCGGACTGGTCGACGATGATCTGATCGGTCGTCGCGGTGGGGTCGAAGTTCTTGCGGACGATCCTCTCGCGGACGCGGGAGACTGCGGTGGGGTTGCTCATGGCCTGTTCCTGTTTCAAGCGGCGCCGAGTGGTCGGCTCTTACACGGCTCCGGCCGCGACCGATTCATCGGAGGAACTGCGCTGTACCCGATCGATCACGGTGGAAATCCGTGAGATCGCACGCGCTTTTCGAAAGCGAAGGAACCGGACTCCGGTTCCCGCGACGCAGTACAGGTCGGGACCCCTACTACGTGCAATCCATCTTGCGAGTACAAGTAAAACGGGATTGTGTTACGGCCGATTCACGTCACGTAACAACAGCGTTAACGTGCCGGGTGGGCGGGTATACCCGCAACGATTGCGCACACCCCGACATGCCGCACCGGCTTGATCGTCGTAGCGTGTCGCTGTGCCCTCAGCAACCCTCATCGAGAATGCCTCCGTAGTGACCGTCGACCCGGATCGTCGGGAATTGACGCGCGCGTCGGTACTCATCGAGGGCACCACGATCAGCGCGATCATCGAGGCGGATGCCCCGGCGGTGCCGTTGCCTGATGACGTTTTCCGCATCGACGGCACCGGCTGCGTGCTCACGCCCGGGCTCGTGAACACCCATCACCACCTCTATCAGTGGATCACCCGTGGCCTCGCTGCCGATCACACGCTCTTCCAATGGCTGACGACGCTGTACCCGATCTGGGCTGGTATCGACGAGCAGGCGGTGCACACCGCGGCGCTCGGCGGCCTGTCGACACTCGCGTTGTCCGGCTGCACGACGACGACAGACCACCACTACGTCTTCCCGCGTGAGGGCGGCGACCTGCTCGGCGCCGAAATCGGTGCAGCCCAGGCCGTCGGCGTGCGCTTCCATCCGACGCGCGGTTCGATGGACCTGTCCGAGAAGGACGGCGGCCTGCCGCCGGACACCGTGGTGCAGAGCATCGATGAGATCCTCACCGCCAGCTCCGATGCCGTTGCGCGCTGGCATGATCCGGCACCCGACTCGATGCTCCGCATCGCGCTCGCACCGTGCTCACCGTTCTCGGTGACCACCGACCTACTGCGCGAATCCGCCGTCCTGGCACGAGAACTCGGCGTCCGACTGCATACCCACCTCGCCGAGTCGGTCGACGAGAACACCTACTGCGACGAGCATTTCGGTTGCACCCCACTGGAATATATGGAATCTGTCGGTTGGACCGGCGACGACGTGTGGTTCGCCCACGGCATCGAGTTCGCCGACGACGAGATCGCCCGGCTCGCGGCGACGTCGACCGGCGTCGCCCACTGCCCCACCTCCAACGCCCGCCTCGGCAACCACATCTGTCGCACTCGCGACCTCGTCGACGCCGGGGTTCCCGTGGGATTGGGCGTCGACGGCGCGGCGTCGAACGAATCGGCCCGGCTCCTCGAGGAGGCACACCAGGCCGTGCTGATGGCACGCACGCGGGGAGGCCCCACCGCACTCACGACACGGACGGCGATCGAGCTCGCGACCATCGGTGGCGCCCGAGTATTGGGCCGCGCCAACGAGATCGGCTCCATCGAGGTCGGGAAGCTCGCCGATCTCGTCCTCTGGGACCTCACCACGCTCGCGCACGCCGACATCGACGACCCGGTGGCAGCACTGGTTCTCGGTGCCATCCCGCCGATCAAGGCGTCGTGGGTCAACGGCACACAGATCGTCGCCGACGCCGAGCTGCTCACCGTCGACACAACGACCGTCGCGGCCGACTGCGCACACGAGCATCGCCGACTGCTGGACAAGGCACGCGGGGCCCGGACATGACACCTCTTCTGACACGTCGGGGACTGTGATGGACCTGCACACGATCTCGACCTACCGCTACGCCTACAGCCGCGACGACCTCACCCTGGCGGAAGGCGAACGCATCGTCGCGGGCGGCACGTGGTTCTTCTCCGAACCGCAGGTGACCTCGAGCGGAGTGGTCGACATCAGCCGCATCGACTGGGAGCCCTTCGAGGAACTACCCGACGGTGGCCTGCGGATCGCGGCGACAGCCACCATCGCGCAACTCGCCGAACTCCCCGCCGAGCCGGGTTGGCGGGCACACCCGCTGCTCTTCCAGTGCGCGACAGCACTTCTGGCCTCCTTCAAGATCTGGAACGTCGCCACCGTCGGCGGCAACATCTGCCGTTCGTTCGCGGCCGCATCGATGGTGTCACTGGCAGCGGGACTCGACGGTCGCGTACTGATCTGGCGCCCCGATGGCACCGACTACAGCGTCGACGTCGCCGATTTCGTCACCGGCAACGGAACCAACACCCTGGGCGACGGAGAAGTGTTGCGCGCCATCGACATCCCCGGATACGCACTGCGCGGCCGAACCGGTTTCAGAAAGATCGCCCTGGCAGAGCTCGGGCGCTCCGGGGTGGTGGTGACCGGACGCCGCGATGAGGACGACACCGTCGTCGTCGGGATCACCGCGGCAACGCTGTGGCCTACCGTGCTGCGCTACAACGGATTACCCGACGCCGAGCGTCTGCGCGCCGATATCTGGTCGGCCGACGGCTACTACACCGACCCGCTCGGTGCCGCCGATTGGCGACGGGGAGTCAGCGCGGTCCTGGCCGAACAGATCCGTGGCGAACTAGAACGGGACGCCGAAGGAGTTGGTGCACCGTGAAGTTCGAGATCAACGGCGAGTCGGTCGACGCGACTCCCGCCGCCGGCCAGTGCCTGCGCACGTTCCTGCGCGACCAAGCCCACTTCGAGGTCAAGAAGGGCTGCGATGCGGGCGACTGCGGCGCGTGCTCGGTGTTGGTCGACGACACGCCGGTGCACTCGTGCATCTTTCCGGCCCAGCGCATCGAAGGGCGTTTGGTCACAACGGTCTCGGGCCTCGGTACCCCCGACGACCTTCACCCCATGCAGCAGGCCTTCGTCGACAACTTCGGCTTCCAGTGCGGTTTCTGCACTGCCGGAATGATTGTCACGGCGTCAACGCTCGACGCCGACACCGTCCACGACACCGACGAGCTACAGCGCAAGATGAAGGGAAACCTCTGCCGCTGCACGGGATATCGGGCGATCCGCCAGGCGATCCGGCAGGGTGTCGACACCGCGTCGCCGGCCGAGCAACCCGCTGGACGAGCAGACTCCTCCGCTGGTCGAGCAGACGCGAGCAACGCGTCCCCCGCTGGTCGAGCAGACGCGAGGAACGAGCGTCGTGTCGAGACCACCTCCCCTGCGATCGGCACGTCGCTCACGCCGCCCGCCGGCCGCCGGGTTGTCACCGGAACCGAGCCGTACACCTTCGACGTCGCAGTGCCAGGGACCCGCTATCTCCGGGTCCTCACCTCGCCACACCCGCACGCCCGGATCGTCTCGATCGACACGTCCGCGGCACAGTCACTGCCCGGCGTCGCGCTCGTCCTCACCCACGAGAACGTCAGTACGCGAAGGTTTTCCACCGCGAGGCACGAGTCGCGCGCCGACGATCCCGACGACACACTCGTCCTCGACTCCGTGGTGCGGTTCGTCGGGCAGCGGGTGGCGGCGGTGGTCGCCGACACCGCCGGAATCGCGGAGGAAGCGTGCCGACTGATCGACGTCGAATACGAGCCCCTCCCGGGCGTCTTCGATCCCGAGGAAGCACGACGTCCCGGAGCTCCTCTGGTTCATCCCGAACGCACTCCCGAGGACCGCGTGTTCGAGGCCGAGCGCAACGTCATCTCCTCGTTCCACGAGGGATTCGGTGGTGACGTCGACGCCGCACTCACCGAATCTGCCGTCACGGTAGGCGGAACCTGGCAGACCGCACGAGTTTCGCACGCGCAGTTGGAAACTCATGGTTCCATCGGCTGGCTCGACGACGACGGTCGACTGGTGATCCGCACCAGCACGCAGGTGCCCTTCCTGGTCCGTGACGAGCTCGCTCTGTTGCTCGACCTTCCCGCAGATCGCATTCGTGTGTTCAGCGCCCGCGTCGGCGGTGGATTCGGCGGCAAGCAGGAACTGCTCACCGAGGATCTGGTGGCAATCGCGGTGTTACGCACCGGAATGCCCGTTGCCTACGAGATGTCGCGGACCGACGAGATGACCCGCACCACCTATCGCCATCCCTTCCGTGTCGCAGTCGATCTCGGCGCCGACGCCGACGGTCGCCTGCGTGCGATGAAGGTCGACGTCCTCTCCGACACCGGCGCGCACGGCAATCACTCCATGGGCGTCATGTTCCACGCGTGCGCCGAATCGGTCTCGGTGTACAACTGCCCGGTCAAGCGGATCGACGCCGAGGTGGTCTACACCAACAACCCGCCTTCGGGTGCATTCCGTGGCTACGGTCTGGGGCAGGTGATCCTGGCCGTCGAATCCGCCATGGATGAACTCGCGATCGCACTCGACATCGATCCGTTCGAACTGCGTCGACTCAACGCGGTCGGCGACGGCGATCCGCTTCTCATCGCGCACCCCGAACCCGAGGACGATCTGATCTACGGGAGCTACGGGCTCGACCAGTGCCTCGACCTCGCCCAAACGGCGCTACGTCGCGGCAACGATGTCGCTGCGCCAGAAGGTGATTCGTGGCGCGTCGGCGAGGGCATGGCCATTGCCGCCATCGCCACGATGGCGCCGCGTGGCCACTTCTCGACCGTGACCGTCGGTGTCGACACCGACGGTCGCTACCACGTCGGTGTGGGCACCGCCGAGTTCGGCAACGGCACGACGACGGTGCTCACGCAGATCGTCACCGAGGCGATGGGCACCGATCCGTCACGAATCGTGTTGGCGCACGGCGACACCGACGCAGCGGTCTACGACACCGGCGCCTTCGCGTCGGCAGGCATCACGGTCGCGGGAAAGGCGACCTACGGCGCAGCACTCGCGCTGCGTACGGTGCTGCTCGACGCGGCGTCGTCGATCACCGCAACGGCACCCGATGCCATCCGGTTGGTCCCCGACGGCGCACTCGTCGGTGAACGACTGGTGAGCTTCGGCGAGCTCATCGACACCGTCGATGCGTCGCATCGCGTGGGCGACCGCGTGGTCGCCACCGGTTCCGAGAGTGGCGCGCTGCGCTCGATTGCGTTCAACGTGCACGCTTTTCGTGTCGCCGTCGACACCGCGACCGGTAGCGTGCGCATCTTGCAGTCCGTCCAGTCCGCCGACGCGGGCACGGTGATGAACCCACAACAGTGCCGCGGTCAGGTGGAAGGCGGTGTGGCACAAGCGATCGGATCGTCGCTGTACGAGGAGATCATGCTCGACGGGAAGGGGGTAGCGCTGACCCCCGTGTTCCGTACCTATCGGGTGCCCCAGATGGCGGATGTCCCCGAGACCGAGGTCTACTTCGCCGATACCGCCGACGAACTCGGCCCGTATGGCGCCAAGTCGATGAGCGAGTCGCCCTACAACCCGGTGGCTCCCGCTCTTGCCAACGCGATCCGGCGGGCGATCGGCCAGCGGCCCTACGAGCTGCCGATGTCTCGTGATCGGGTCTGGCGCCTCCTCCAGGGGTGATCGGCATCCCAGACGCGGCCCGACCGTGTGGACGCGGCTGGTACACCAGCCGCGTCTGCCGACTCGAGCCGCGTCTGGGATTACTCCGGCGAGCCAGGGTTTCGGTTATCCGAACTTTTTGATTCGCCCGTGTTGAACTCGACGTCGAGCTGTGCGAGATTGGTCAGGTGAGCACGGTCGAAGAGCGCGAGCAGCCGGACCCGACCGCGGTCCGCCGTCGCATACGTCGGCCACGTGCACTACTGCGGAACGTCGCACTGCTCGGCCCCGCGTTCGTCGCTGCCATCGCCTACGTCGACCCCGGCAACGTCGCTGCCAACATCACCGCAGGTTCCCGGTACGGGTTCCTGCTGGTCTGGGTGCTGGTGCTGGCCAACGTCATCGCCATGCTGATCCAGTACCAGTCGGCGAAGCTCGGAATCGTCACCGGCAAGGGACTGCCCGCTCTGATCGGCGCGCGGATGGGTCGTCGTTCTCGTCTCGCGTTCTGGGTGCAGGCCGAAGCTGTCGCAGTGGCCACGGACCTCGCGGAGGTGCTCGGCGGGGCCATCGCGCTGAACCTGCTGTTCGGGCTGCCACTCGTTCTTGGCGGCGTGATCGTCGGCGTGGTGTCACTCCTGATGCTGCTCCTGCAGAATCCGCGCCAACAACACGTCTTCGAACGGGTCATTCTCGGCATGCTCGTGATCATCGTCGTGGGATTCCTCGCCGGTCTCGTCGTGGAACCGCCTCCTGCGGGAGAGGTTCTCGGTGGGCTCGTGCCCCGACTGCAGGGACCCGAGACGGTGCTGCTCGCCGCGTCCATGCTCGGCGCGACCGTGATGCCGCACGCGATCTACGTCCACTCCTCGCTGGTCGTCGACCGACACGGCATCAGCACGACGCGGTCGCGGAAGCGACGCCTGATCAGGGTCACGCGCTGGGACGTCGTGATCGCCCTGATCGTGGCCGGTGCGGTGAACATCGCACTGCTGTTGCTCGCCGCCACCAATCTCCGCGGCAAGGAGGGCACCGACACCATCGAGGGAGCCTACGACGCCGTCCGCGACTCGCTCGGCCCCTCGGTGGCGACCATCTTCGCGATCGGCCTACTGGCCAGCGGGCTCGCCGCAACCTCTGTCGGTTCGTCGGCGGGCTCGGCGATCATGGATGGCCTGCTGCACGTTCGGGTGCCTCTCGTCCTGCGCAGACTGATCACCCTGATTCCCGCGCTCATCGTGCTCGCTGTCGGCGTGGACCCGACCTGGGCGCTGGTGATCAGCCAGGTGGTACTGAGCTTCGGAATCCCCTTCGCGATCATCCCGCTCGGCCGACTCACCGCCGACCGAGGACTCATGGGCGAGTACGCCGACGGGTGGCCGCTGCGCATCGGGGCCGCGGTCTCGTCGGTGCTCATCGTCGTGCTGAATCTTGCCCTCATCGTGCTGCTGATCATCGGCGCGTGAGCATCAGCAGCTTCGCGTGTTGTCATCTGCGCCACTTGGGACTTCGCTATTCCGACATCTCGGCCCCACATGCCTTCCTTCACTTTGACATCACCGGCCAGCACGGCTATCACTGATATGGCGCTCGACCGACCGGGCGCGAATGCGCTTGCAGGGAGGTGAGATCCGAATGCCATCTGGTGACAGTTCTTCTGACAGACCATCGTTCGAATCGTGTCCTCCCCTCGCTCGTCATAGGTGAGCCGACGCCGCGCGTATCGCCTGCGGCACCGCGGCCGCGTGCGGGTTGGGGAACCCTGACCCCAAGGCGGTCCCCGTGTCCATCACCGCACTCGACATCTTTGCCCGCATCTCCGTAGCACTCCTGTGCGGAGCCGCAATCGGCTTCGAGCGCCAATGGCGTTCTCGCACAGCGGGTCTGCGCACCAATGCACTCGTCGCACTCGGCGCGGCGCTGTTCGTCGTGATGGGAGCATTCAGCTTTCATGGTCCAGACGCCGATCCCACTCGCGTTGCTGCCCAGATCGTTTCCGGTATCGGCTTTCTCGGTGCAGGCGTGATCATGAAGCAGGGCGCGTCGATCTCCGGTCTCAACACCGCGGCAACACTGTGGGCGTCGGCCGCTGTCGGCGCTCTCGCCGGCGGCGGACTGCTCCTCGTCGCGATCGCGGGAACCGCAACCGTGATGCTCGCGAATACACTGCTCCGACCGCTCGGCAGGCTCATCGACCGCCACCCCGGCGACACCGGCCGTGAATCACCCTCCGCGAATTACATTTTCGAGGTCACCTGTCCACAGTCAGCCGAAACCACTGTGCGCGCAATGGTGTTCGACGCCGTCCACCGCCCGGAGCTGACCGTACGCTCCATCGCCGCGACCGACGACGAAAACGGCATCGTGACGATCACCGCGCACGTGTTCAGCGCCGAGCGCAATGACCGCGACATCGAAGATGCCCTCGCAACAGTCGTGCGCGCCGAACCGGTGACATCCGTGCGGTGGTCGGCGACCGCCGAGCCGAGCGCCGACTGACGAGGACGCCTGGACTCCCTGTCCGATTGGCCAGGATCGTCGCTGCTCTTCTGGTCTGATCACCTTTTCATCTGAGCAGGTGGACTTGTTTAGACGTGATGTGGCGCACAGAGTGGATCGTGAATCACCGGTTACGTCACAAGGAGATCGCCACATGGCCATCGAGCTCAATCAGATCTGGGACTTCCCGATCAAGGACTTCCACCCGTTCCCCAACGGCAAACTCGGCGTCGGCGCCCATGACATGCTCGGGGTCGAGGCCAAGAACCTGGGGATGACGCGTGTGCTGCTC
This sequence comes from Gordonia jacobaea, assembly GCF_965344965.1. NCBI lineage: Bacteria > Bacillati > Actinomycetota > Actinomycetes > Mycobacteriales > Gordoniaceae > Gordonia > Gordonia jacobaea. Next base: position 77,072 of record NZ_CBDRLS010000001.1, read on the forward strand.
ATGACCACGGGTTTGCGCGGTTCGGGCATCATCGAAGAACTCGTCGGCAAGATCGAATACCAGGGTGTCGACGTAGTGCTGTACGACAAGGTCGAGTCCAATCCCAAGGACTACAACTGCATGGACGCGGCTGCCCTCTACCAGTCGGAGAAATGCGACGGCATCATCTCCGTCGGCGGCGGATCGAGCCACGACGCCGCGAAGGGCGCCCGCATGGTGATCGCGCATGATGGTCGCAACATCAACGAGTTCGAGGGCTTCTCCAAGGCCACCAACAAGGAGAACCCGAAGCACATCGCGGTGTCGACCACGGCGGGCACCGGGTCGGAGACCTCGTGGGCGTACGTCATCACCGACACCTCGGACATGAACAAGCCGCACAAGTGGGTCGCTTTCGACGACACCTGTCTCGTCGACCTCGCGATGGACGATCCGCTGCTGTACTACAGCTGCCCCGAACACTTCACGGCGTTCTGCGGCTTCGACGTCCTTGCCCACGCTTCGGAGCCCTACGTCTCACGGCTCGACTTCGCACCGTCACTGGGCAACGCGAAGTACTCCATCGAACTCATCCGCGATCACCTGCGCACCGCCGTGTACGAGCCTCGTAATCTCGAGGCCCGCACCGGAATGATGCACGCCCAATACATTGCCGCACAGGCATTCAACTCTGGTGGCCTCGGTCTCATCCACTCGCTCTCACACGCGGTCAGCGCGTTCTACGACAGCCACCACGGCCTCAACAACGCGATCGCACTGCCTCGAGTGTGGGAGTACAACCTGCCCAGCCGCTACGAGCGCTACGCCGACATCGCGGCGCTCCTGGGTGTCGACACCTCCAAGATGACGACCGTTCAGGCCGCCGACGCCGCGGTCGAGGAAGCGATTCGACTGTCCAAGGACCTCGGCATTCCCGACAACTTCGGCCAGATCAGTGTGGACAGCTACGAGAAGAATCGAATGAACACCGGCAAGTACGAGGGTCGCGGCGAGACGATGGACACCTCGGACAAGCAGGTCCGCGCGATCGCCGAGCACATGATGGACGACTGGTGCACGCCTGCCAACCCACGTGAATGCAGCGTCGATTCGCTCATTCCGATGGTCACACATGCGATGACCGGAAGCTACTGATAGGCGTAGCGCCAATCGAGACCCTCGGGAGACTGAGCACCTCCCGAGTCACGGATCGACCCGGGTGAGGTCACGACCTGACCCTTCACCCGGGCCGATCCGTTCCCGCTTCCCACTCATCACGACGATTGCCGCGAGGAACCATGTCGCAAGCCTCTGACCTGACCGCAGCCCAGTTATCCACAGAATCAACGAGTTTCGACACCGTCGACGATCTGATCGAAGGCCTCGACGGCCAAGGCTATTTGGTCGACGACGACCTTGCGGTGGTCGTACACCTCGCGACACTGCTCGACCGGCCTCTGCTCTTGGAGGGACCGGCAGGTGTCGGAAAGACAGAACTGGCCAAGTCGCTCGCCGCGGCCGCAGGTCGCGAACTCATTCGCCTGCAATGCTACGAGGGGCTCGACGAATCCAGGGCGCTCTATGAGTGGGACTATGCCAGGCAATTGCTGCACGTCCAGATGCTCAGGGACAGAATCGGATCCGAACTCGCCGAAGCGCCGACGCTGGCGGAGGCATCCGCGGCGCTGGCCCGCGCGGACGTCGGCGTCTACACCGAGAGCTTTCTCGTGGCGCGTCCACTCCTCGCGGCGATCACAACGTCAACCCCGGCTGTACTGCTCGTCGACGAGATCGATCGCGCCGACGAGGCCATGGAGGCGGTCATGCTCGAGGTGTTGGCCGAACGTCAGGTGACCGTGCCAGAACTCGGCACATTCACTGCGCGTTCGGCGCCCTGGGTGATCCTGACGTCCAACGACACTCGAGAACTATCCCCCGCACTCAAACGTCGCTGCCTTCACTTCCAGGTCGACTACCCCGACACCGATCGGGAGCGTCGAATCGTTTCCGTTCGAGCGCCCGAGGTCGAGTCGGGCGTCATCGCCGATGTCGTCGATCTCGCACGCCGACTGCGCGAGCTGCCGCTGCGCAAGAGTCCGTCGATCGCCGAAGTCATCGACGCCGCAAGGGCCGCCTCGTATCTGAGCGCGAGCCGACATGCATCAGCTCGCGACCACGACAGCCCCGCCGTGGACCACGCGCTGCTGTCGCTGCTGGTGAAGTTCGGCACCGACCTCGATACCGCGCGAACAATGCTGAACTCCGACAGACGATCTGAGGACTCCGACAGATCCGGTAGCGGCACACCGATATCCGCCGACGGCTCGAGTCCGCGCGGATCGGTCACGGCGACAGCGTTCGGCTCGGGTCGTGCCCGCACCGCGGCCCGGCGTTGAATTCGCCAGGACCATGCATAGCACCTACCTCGATCCCACCGGCCACACACGCGACCACGTACTCGACGCAGTCTCCGTACTGTTCGCACATGTGTTACGGCGCAACGGTGTCGCCGTATCACCGGCCGAGACCATCGAAATTCGACGCGCCATCGCGCTCGTGGGAGCGCACGATCTCGACCGACTGCGTTCTGCGCTACGGGCGGTCAGCGCGAAATACGCGTACGAAGCCGCCGGGTTCGACGCCGGCTTCGACCTGGTCTTCTGCAGCGGGGCGCCACAGGACGACTCCGCCAACCTCCCACGGCCTCGTGGGACTGCCGCGCAACTGCCGGACGACGTGGCAGCAGACGACGACTTCGAAGGTGCGGCTCGCCGAATCGGCGCCGACGAACACACCGACGAAATCGGCGACCTCACGGCCGACGATCCCGGAGCACGCGAACGACACGGCGAGAGCGCACACCGCGAAGAGAACGACTTCTCGGTGTCGTCGGGGACGGAGCAACTGACCGTCGACTCCGAAAGCAACTCCGTCGCAGGCGGAATCACCTACACAGTCGAGCTCGACGCAGCCGCGGCCGCCGACGTCGGCGAGTTGATCGGGTCGACGACTCGCGTCCACGGCACGTCGTTGACGCTCGCCGACGCCTCCGCGATCCTGCGTGCGCTCGACTCCGTTGACGCCCGGCACACCTACGGCGAGGATGGCGCTGACGACCTCACAAGCCACCAGCGTTCCGAACTCGAACGCGCCCTCCTGACATTCATCACCGCGCTGTCGGAACGCTTGGCGAGTGACCCCGCAGACGTCGACACCGCCCCCTGCCGAATCGGCAGCGATCAACCTCAGATCGACCAAGCGTGCCACAGGCTCATTGCGCGCATACGTGGCGCACCCCGAGCCGTGACCCGCCGGGCCGACCGCGGCGTCCTGGACATGCGGCGCACCATGCGTTCGGCAACGAGTACCGACGGTGTCCCCCTCGCGCTCTGGCGCAGGAATCACCGATCAGCCCCGGTGCGGCTACTCGTGGTGGTCGACGTCTCGTTGTCGGTCCGACCGGTCGTCGGATTCATTCTGCGCCTTGCGCAGACGCTGCATCGGTTCGGCGACCGCTGTGACGTGATCGCGTTCGTCGACCGACCGGTAGTGGTCACCACCGCGCTACGTACCGCTGCCGCCGACGGGGCACTCGCATCCGTCCTGGCGACCGATGGACTCGATCTCTCGGCAACCAGCGACTACGGCAGGATGTTCGCCGAACTGCTCGACGGCCATGGCGATCTCGTTACCCGACGCACGTCGATCCTGATGGTTGGGGATGCGCGCAGCAACGGGTTCGACCCCCGCACCGATCTCGTCGCCGAACTGTCCCGCCGCGCGCATCGCCTCGCCTGGGTGACGCCGGAGCCGTCCCGCTACTGGCACCAAACAGGCTGCGCGCTCGATGATTACGCGGACCATTGCTCTGGTGTCGTGAGTGCGCGCGACGGAGCGGAGCTCATCGACAAGGTCGACGAACTCGGCTCAGCCCTGGCCTAGCAAGTCCGCCCTGGCCTAGCAAGTCGGCCCTGGCCTGGCAAGCCGCTACTGCGCCAATAGGCCCTTGGCCACGTGGGTCACCTGGATCTCGTTGCTGCCGGCGTAGATCATCAACGACTTCGCGTCGCGCGCAAGCTGCTCCACGCGATACTCGGTCATGTAGCCGTTGCCGCCGAACAATTGCACCGCTTCCATCGCGACCTCGGTCGCGGCACGTGACGAGTAGAGCTTCATCGCCGACGCCTCGGCCAGCGAGAGCGGCTTACCCGCCTTCGCACGTTCGAGCGCGTTGAACAGCATGTTCTGCACGTTGATTCGTGCGATCTCCATTTCGGCGAGCTTGAGCTGGATGAGCTGGAACTTCCCGATCTCCTGCCCCCACAGCGTCCGCGACTTCGCATACTCGATCGAAAGTCGTTGCGCCTCATTGATGATGCCCATCGACAGTGCTGCGATGCCGATCCTCTCAGCGGTGAAGCCCGCCTTGACTCCATCGTCGCCTCGACTACCCGACCCCGCGTCCTCGGTCTCTCCGAGCAACCGGTCGCGACCGAGGTGAACGTTGTCGAAGAACAGCTCACCTGTTGGCGAACTCATGATGCCCATCTTCTTGAACGGCTTGCCCTGGGTCAGCCCCTCCATGCCCTTGTCGAGCACGAAGGTCAGCACCTTGCGTTCGCGGATCGGGGTGCCGTCGCCCTCGTCGAGCTTCGCGAACACCACGATCGTGTCGGCGTACGGACCGTTGGTGATGAAGGTCTTCTGCCCGTTGAGGATGTAGCCGTCGCCGTCACGACGGACCGTCGTCTTCATCCCGCCGAGAGCATCCGAGCCAGAGTCCGGTTCGGTGATCGCCCACGCGCCCACCTTCTCGAGCGTGACCAGTTCGGGCAGCCACCGCTTCTTCTGTGCGAGTGTGCCTTTCGACCGGATCGTCGACACCGTCAACCCGACGCTGACGCCCATCGACACCACCATGCCAAGGCTCGCGGCCGCGAGTTCCATGTTGAGGATCAGCGCCATCGAGTTCATCATGCCGCCGCCGGAACCCTTGGGCTTCGACTCGCCCGCGGCCTCGGCGTCGAGCTCCTTCTCCAGGCCCTCGCGTGCCATCGCGTCGACGCCGAACGATGTCATCAGCTTCCGCAGGATGTCGTACGGCGGCATGGCACCGCTCTCGAGTTCGTCGGAATGCGGGCGGATCTCCTTGTCGACGAACGACCGCACCGCGTCGCGAACCATGAGGTCTTCCTCGGACCACTCGAACATTGCCACCCACCGTTCAACGCCGGAATTAGAACACGTTCCACCACTGTGTCAGCCGCGATCCCGGCTTGTCCAGCCGCGGCCGTTGTGGGCTCGCTGGACGCACGAGCGGTCGATGAGATAGGCAGAGAGCGTGAACGATCACGTGTTCGCCGAGTTCGGGCCCTTCTTTGCGTCCGAGACCCATGCAGCCGGTGCATCAGTCGACGACCCATGGTCGACTCTGGCTGCGGCACTGGCGAATCCACAACGAATCGACGGCCGAGTCGAACGGGTCCAGACGGCACTGGGCGCAGGCGCGGCGTCGAACGTCTCCTTGCGCGTCGCGGCGTCGGTGACCCACCTGGGTCTCGTCGCCAGGCTGCTGGCGACGGCGCTCGCCGCAGCGGTGACCGGCACCCGCCTGTCCCTCGACCCCGCGGACGTCTGGTGGCGGGACCATCTCGGCGGGCCCTTCCCGCTGTCCGTCGCGACGGTGGACGCCGAGCCCGCCGCCGACGGCGAACTCCCGAGTGCTGTCGACGCACTCACCGCACTCTTCGACACGTCGTACTCGGTCGGGCCGCGCGTCCTCGGCGGCAACGTCGCGTCGGCGATCAACTCCGCGGCACGGATGATCGGTACCGCCCGGCCAGAACTCGCCGACTCGGCCCGACGCCACGCCGACCTCTTTCTCGCCCACCCCGACGTCGAGGGTGGACAGCTGCGGGCGGGACCGAATTTTCGACGACGCAGCTGCTGCCTGATCTACCAGGTCTCCGGCGACCGGACAGCCGTGTGTGGCGACTGCGTACTGACCTCTGGATAAGCCAAACGCGGCCCGAACTGGTGAACGCGGCTGGTGTACCAGCCGCGTCTGCCAACTCGAGCCGCGTGTGGAACGTCGGGGTGAGGGTCAGGCGACGGTCTGCGTCGCGGAGTCGTCGACCTGCTTCGACGACCGCGACCGCGACATCCAGCCCAGGACCAGCGCGAACACCGTGGTGAGCACGGTCCACAAGATGACCTGGTTGGCGATCGAGTAGACGCGGAAGTCGCCGATGACGTCGCCCGGGAAGCCCGGGAACACGATCTGGCCCGCATCGTTGGTGACCGGCGTCGGCACCTCGTCGAAGCTCGGCAGCAACGCGATGGCGATGGTGACCACAACCAGGTAGCCGACGCCGCCCGCGATTGCACCGAGCAGGCCGCCGATGCGCGGACGCAGCCACAGCGCGAAGACGACGGCCGCGATGACCGCGATCACCGACACCACGGTGATGGTGAGGTAGGCACTCGACCTGTCGGCGATGGTCTCGTCGTTGCCGACTGCCGGCGGGTTGGCGGGGTACGCGAAGTACGGGACGCCGAAGAACGCCACGAATCCGAGCGCACCGAGTGCGGCAGCCGCCCAGCGCGGATCGGTGGCGGGGTATCGCCGTCCGAGGTAGGTCCACAAGACAGTGAACCCGACCGCGAAGAAGGCACCCATCGCGAGCGCGAAGACGATCGTGCCGACCCCTGCGCCGATGTTTTCCTGCACCGACCTGGTGAACACCTCGTGCTCGTGGCCGTGCTCGCCGGTCAGCATCTCCTCGGCGTGGCTACGGCCGTCTTCGTAATCGATGGCCTTCGCGACCACCGGCTCGATGAAGATACGAGCGAACACATACGCAAAAATTCCGGCGATCAGGCCTGATAGCAGGCCCGCGCCGATGAACTTCTTCTCCATTGTTCTGTTGTCTCCCGGGTCAGATCAGTGGCAGGGGAAGCCGAGGAAGTGGCGGGAGTCGTGCACGAACTCGTGGATGTGGGTGTCGCTGCCGAACACCGACCAGGCGCCCTGGTCGTAGCCGATGAAGTAGTAGGCCAGCGCGGCGATGAGCACGGTGGCGGTGAGCCAGAGCGCCGCCGAGGCAACCGAGAGATTCGGCACGGCGAGCGCGGCGGGCCGACGTTCGGCCTGTGATGAGGTGGCAATCATTGAGAGGGTTCCTTCCGGGATGGCGCGTCCCTGACGTGGAGCGAGGTGGCCTGGTTGCCACGTCCTGACTCGTCGCGACAGGTCGCTTCCCGTCGGACTTACAGTGGCGCGACCGTCCCGGATTCTCACCGGGTTCCTGGCAACCAGCGTGGATCGACTCTATACCAGGTTCTCGCCGCCCGACCAGCACGTTGTGCCGTCCTGTCAGACCCGTGCGGAACAATGGAGGTGTGCCCGGCCCGTCCTCCATCCTGAACCGCTTCACCGACCCCACACGTCGGTGGTTCAGCGGCGCTTTTCCCGCGCCGACCCCCGCCCAGCAGGGCGCGTGGAAGGCCATCGCCGACGGCGAGAACACGCTGGTCATCGCGCCCACAGGCTCGGGCAAAACCCTGTCGGCGTTTCTCTGGGCACTCGATTCACTTGCCGCCCGCCCCGATCGGTCCAAGGGCACGCGCGTCCTCTACATCTCCCCACTGAAAGCACTGGCGGTCGACGTCGAACGCAACCTGCGCGCGCCGCTGGCGGGCATCACGCGCGCCTCGCAGGAACTCGGTGTCACCGAACCGTCGATCACCGTCGGCGTGCGTTCGGGCGACACCCCCGCCGCCCAGCGTCGACTCCTCGCCAAGACCCCACCCGACATCCTCATCACGACACCCGAATCGCTCTACCTGATGCTGACCTCGTCGGCACGGGAAGCACTCACCACGGTTGAGACCGTGATCGTCGACGAGGTGCACGCCGTCGCCGGCACCAAACGCGGCACTCACCTTGCGCTGTCGCTCGAACGCCTCGACGAACTCCTCGACTCCCCGGCGCAGCGCATCGGACTCTCGGCGACGGTGCGCCCACCCGAGCTGGTCGCCGAGTTCCTTTCCGGCTCCCGCCCGTGCACCGTCGTGCGCCCGAAGGCGTCGAAGACCTTCGACCTCCGCGTCGACGTCCCGGTACCCGACATGGCGAACATCCCACCGCCACCCGACGCACCGGACTCGGACGAGCTCGACGACGCGTTCTCCCCGACGGCGGGTTCGCTCTGGCCCTACGTCGAGGCGTCGATCGTCGACCTCATCGAGACCAACCGCACGACCATCGTGTTCGCCAATTCCCGGCGGCTCGCCGAGCGCCTCACCGCACGGCTCAACGAGATCCACGAGCAACGCACCGAGCCCGGCCGCGAACCGCCACGCAACGACCGCGTCGGCGGCGGCGCGCCGGCAATGGTCATGGCGTCGGGAGCCACCACCGGCGCCGCGACCGTCCTGGCCCGCGCGCACCACGGCTCTGTTTCCAAGGAGCAGCGCGCCGAGATCGAAGACGACCTCAAGAGCGGGCGCCTTCGCTGTGTGGTCGCGACGAGTTCACTCGAGCTCGGCATCGACATGGGTGCCGTCGATCTGGTGATCCAGGTCGAGACACCACCGTCGGTGGCCAGCGGGCTGCAGCGGATCGGTCGCGCGGGCCACCAGGTCGGCGAGATCAGTCAGGGTGTTCTGTATCCCAAACATCGCACCGATCTGATCGGCTGCACCGTCGCCGTCTCGCGGATGCGGGCGGGCGCGATCGAAGAGCTGCAGGTGCCGCGTAATCCACTGGATGTGCTTGCGCAACAGACGATCGCCGCGGCCGCTCTCGATGTGCTCGACGTCGACGAGTGGTACGGCGTCGTCCGCCGCGCCGCGCCGTACCGTGAGTTGAGCCGGTCGATCTACGAGGCGACGCTCGACCTCATCTCGGGTCGCTTCCCCTCCGACGAGTTCGCCGAGCTGCGTCCGCGTGTCACGTGGGACCGTGATGCGGGCACACTGACCGGCCGCCGTGGTGCGCAACGACTGGCGGTCACCTCCGGCGGCACCATCCCCGACCGTGGACTCTTCGGCGTGTTCATGGTCGGCGAAAAGTCCAGCCGCGTGGGCGAACTCGACGAAGAGATGGTCTACGAGTCGCGCGTCGGCGACGTCTTCGCGCTCGGCGCGACGAGTTGGCGGATCGAGGACATCACCCACGACCGCGTGCTGGTCTCACCCGCGTTCGGTCAGCCCGGGCGCCTCCCGTTCTGGATCGGCGACGCACAGGGCCGCCCGGCCGAACTGGGCGCCGCCATCGGGAAATTCGTCGGCTCCGTCGCCGACGAATCCGAACTCGACCGTCAGGCAACCGAACTCGGACTCAGTGAATACGCACGCGACAACCTCGCGTCGATCATCTCCGAGCAGCGCACCGCGACAGGACAACTACCGACCGACCGCACCTTGATCATCGAACGGTTCCGTGACGAGCTCGGCGACTGGCGCCTGATCCTGCACTCCCCCTATGGTTTACGCGTCCACGCGCCGTGGGCATCTGCGATCTCCGCGCGCCTACAGGCCACCCTCGGACTCGACGGCGCCGTCACCGCATCCGACGACGGCATCATCGTGCGCCTCCCCGACACCGACGACGAACCGCCGGGCTCCGCGGTCTTCGTCATCGATCCCGACGAGATCGAACAGATGGTCACCGACGCACTCGCCGACTCGGCGATGTTCGCCTCCCGCTTCCGGGAGTGCGCGGCCAGAGCACTGCTACTCCCCCGCCGCGACCCCGGCCGGCGGGCCCCGCTGTGGCAGCAGCGTCAACGCAGCGCCCAATTGCTCTCCGTCGCATCGCAATTCCCCGACTTCCCGATCATCCTCGAGACGGTTCGTGAATGCCTGCAGGACGTGTACGACCTTCCGTCGCTCACCGACCTCCTCACCCGCATCCGCTCACGACGTATCCGGCTGATCGAGGTCGAGACGCCCGAACCGTCGCCGTTCGCGGCATCGCTGCTGTTCGGCTACGTCGGAGCGTTCATGTACAACGACGACGCCCCGCTTGCCGAGCGTCGTGCGGCAGCACTCTCGCTCGACACCGCGCTCCTCGCGCAACTACTCGGGCGCGTCGATCTGCGCGAACTGCTCGATCCCGCCGTCATCGCCGCCGTGGTCGCACGACTGCAACGCCTCGATGAGCACCGCAAGGCACGCGACGCCGAGGATATCGCCGACCTACTGCGGTGGCTCGGTCCTCTGACCACCGAAGAGGTGGCCTTGCGGTATCGACGCGACGACGACAGCCCCGCGGCGCTCGACGTGCTGACCGAGTTGCATCGACGCGGCGCGATCATCTCGGTGAGCATCCGCGGCGTGCCGCTGTGGGCGGCGGTCGAAGACACCGCACGCCTGCGCGACGCTTTGGGAGTTCCTGCGCCACTGGGCGTTCCGGCAGCGTTCACCGAATCGGTCCCCGATCCCGTCGGCGATCTGGTCCATCGGTACGCACGCACGCACGGCCCATTCACCGTCGACGAGGCCGCCGAGTCGATCGGAATGGCACCGGCGGTGGTGCGCGACACGCTGATTCGGCTGGCAGCCGAACGCAAGGTCGTCGAAGGCGACTTCCTACCCGCCACCGACGACAATCCCGACGGCAGCCCCGCATGGACCACGCAGTGGTGTCACAGCGACGTCCTCGGGCAGATCCGACGTGGCTCGCTCGCGGCAAGCCGCGCCGAGGTCGCGCCTGTCGACGGACCGACCTTCACCCGATTCCTCGGAGCCTGGCAGCACGTCGCCGACGACGAAAGACTCACCGGCGTCGACGGACTCGCGGCAGTGCTCGACCAACTGGCGGGCCATCAGCTTCCGGCGTCGGCGTGGGAGTCGCTGATCTTGCCGAGCAGGATCAGCGACTATCGGCCCGCCATGCTCGATGAGCTCCTCTCCAGCGGCGACTTCATGTGGGCGGGGCACGGCCGGATCGGCTCGACCGACGGCTGGATCAGCTTCTTCCCCGCCGACCTCGCGCCGCTGTTCGTACCGACCGAGGTCGACATCGACACCACCGACATCCACACCCGCCTCCTCGAGACCTTCGGCACCGGCGGCGGACTGCGTTTTGCCCAACTACTCGACGACGCGTCGACTCAGAGCGCATCATCGCCGGGCGCCACCACGACGCGCCAGCAGGTCGAGGACGCCCTGTGGGACCTCGTCTGGGCCGGCCACGTCAGCAACGACACGTTTGCACCGGTCCGTGCGTTGCAGACTCCTCGTCGCACCTCGTCGTCGAGTCGGTCCATGCCGTCGCACCGATCGCGCGGCCAGGCTCCGCGCCTGCGGCCCGGACGGCTGAGCACGCGGCATCTCCTCTCGCAGACAGGCGGCGCCACGACGCCCTCAACGGCAACCGGTCGTTGGTTCGCAACCCCGGGTGCGCTGCTCGAGACAACCGTCGCGACGCAAGCCCTGTGCGACCAGCTTCTCGCCCGCTACGGGGTTGTCACCAAGGGCAGCGTGACGGCGGAGGACGTCGTCGGAGGTTTCGCACGAATCTACAAGGCACTCAACATCTTCGAAGACAGCGGCCAGGTGCGGCGGGGCTACTACGTCGATGGCCTCGGCGGCGCACAGTTCGCGGGCACCTCCACCGTCGACCAATTACGCCGCCACGCACTGACCGACAGCGCACCGGGCAGTCATCGAGCTCCGAACACCGCGACGGTCCTCGCCGCCACCGACCCGGCCAATCCCTATGGGGCAGCACTCCCCTGGCCCGAGACGGCGCCAGGCGCAGGCGGGCACCGACCGGGGCGCAAACCGGGCGCCCTCGTATGTCTGGTGGAGGGCGAACTCGTGGCGTTCGTCGAGCGCGGCGGGAAGACCGTGTTGACCTTCAGCGACGACGTCCCCGCACTGGAGACCATGGCGGCGGCGCTCGCCGACGTCGTGCGGGCCGGACGTGTCGCCCGCCTGACCATCGACTCGATCGACGGCGTCACCGCGTTGCGCTCCGAACTGCAGCAGGTCTTCGTCGGCGCAGGTTTCGCGACCACGCCCCGTGGCCTCCGAATGCGATACGGACAACATGCCTGAGGGCGATACCGTCTACCAGGCAGCCGACCGTCTCCGTCGCGCATTCGACCAGACCACGTTGGAGCGCACCGACTTTCGCATCCCGTCGCTGGCCACCACCGACCTGCGGGGCGGACACGTCGCCGCGGTTCGCTCCCGAGGCAAACACCTTCTCATCGACGTGGTGCCGGCACTGGGGACCGCGACGTCGGCGCCCGATGGCGTCAGCATCCACAGCCATCTGAAGATGGAGGGCGTGTGGCACGTCCATCGCGTCGGCACCAGATGGCGCAAACCCGCCTTCCAGGCGCGAATCGTATTGCAGGCCAACGGCTACGAGGCCGTCGGATTCGAACTCGGGATTCTCGAGCTGCTCCCCCGTGCGGCCGCCGACCTCGACTATCTCGGACCCGACCTTCTCTCCGACGACTTCGACGCCGCGCGTGCCGTCGCCAACATCGAGGCACATCCGGACGCGAAGATCGGCGAGGCGCTCCTCGACCAACGGCTCATGGCAGGCGTCGGCAACGTGTACCGGTGCGAGGCATGCTTTCTCCGGGGCATCCGACCCGACCGACTCGTCGCCGACGTCGACGTGCCGCCGCTCGTCGACCTGTGTCGAAGAATGTTGTGGGCCAACAGGCTTCGCACGGCGCGCACCACAACCGGTCGCACCGGACACAATGCACGCACCTGGGTGTACGGACGAATCGGCCAGCCGTGCCGACGATGCGGAACGCTCATCGCCCGCGAGTTCTGGCGTGATCGGCCGGACTCGACCAGGGAGGATCGGGTCGTGTATTACTGCCCTCGCTGCCAGACCTGAGCGTCGGACAGACGACTACGACGTCCGAGCCGACGTGGCGACGACGCTCAGACCGGATACCGCTCCGGCTCCGGGCCGAACTCGAAGCGGCGGGCGCTGACCTCGTCCGGGACGATCTCGATGTAGTTGTACTTCAGCGTCGGGATCAATGGCCGCAGCGGGGCCTCGTCGGCCTTGGCGATCTCGGCACCGGTGCTCAGGATCCGCGCCGACCCCTTGACCACGACACTCCACCCACCGTCGTCGTTGTAGGCATCGGCCTCGAAGGCCACCTTGCCGTTGACGGCGAGTTCGGCGAGCTTGGTGCCCTCCGCTGTTCGCATCAACACGCGGCCGTCTCCGGCGAAGTAGTTGATGGGAAAGATGTCGGGCTGTCCCCCGACGCTCAACGCGATCCTTCCGACGTCGGAGCTGGCGAGCAGCGCCCATGCCTCGTCGACGGGAAGCTCGTGAATGGGATTGTGCACCATGGCGTCTCCTCTGCTCATATTTTCATTGTCACGCCGCCGAGGTTACCGAGCGAAGGGCATTTGGTCCTGAAAGGAAAATGCGCGATCAGTCCGGAACCGGCACGGGTTCGAGGATGTCCACCCGCGACTCCGGTGCGGCGGCGCGTAGTGCGTCGGCCGACTCGTCGTCGGGTTGCTGTTGTGAGGCGATCTCCGCGGCGACCCGCGCCTGGTAGGTCTCGACCTCGAAAGCGACCTTCTCGGGACTCCAGCCGAGAACCGGCGCGACGAGGTCGGCGACCTCCTGGGCGCAGTCCACACCGCGATGTGCGTACTCGATCGAGATCCTGGTTCTGCGCGCCAGGATGTCCTCGAGGTGCAACGCCGCCTCGTCGACGGCCGCGTACACGATCTCTACGCGCAGATACTGCGGCGCGGCCTCGAGTGGACGCAACAGCGTCGGATCGTCCGCCGCGTAGAACAGCACGTCGTCGATAAGCGATCCGTACCGGTTGAGCAGTCGGCGGACGCGGTAGGGATGCAGCCCGTACTTCTCGCCGAGCGACTCGCACTGGTTGATCAGCGCGAAGTAGCCGTCCGCACCGATGAGCGGGACACGTTCGGTGATCGACGGTGCAACGCGTGTCGGGATGAAGTCGACGCAGGCATCGACGGCGTCGGCGGCCATCACGCGATACGTCGTGTACTTGCCCCCGGCGATCGAGATGAGTCCCGGTGCGACCTCGGCCACCGCGTGCTCGCGGGAGAGCTTCGACGTCGCCTCGTCCTCGCCCGCGAGAAGTGGACGCAGGCCGGCGTAGACGCCTTCGATGTCGTCGTGACGCAGTGGCGTCACCAGCACCTCGTTGACGCGTTCGAGCAGGTAGTCGATGTCGGCGCGGGTCGCAGCGGGGTGTGCGAGGTCGAGGTGCCAGTCGGTGTCGGTCGTCCCGATGATCCAGTGCGTCTCCCACGGGATCACAAACAGCACCGACGACGCGGTGCGCAGGATGATCGCCGTCTCGCTCACGATCCGATCGCGCGGCACCACGATGTGTACGCCCTTGGACGCCCGGACCTTGAACCGCCCACGTTGCTTGGACAGTGCGCGCACCTCGTCGGTCCACACGCCTGCCGCGTTGATCACGCAGTGCGCCTTGACCTCTGCTGTCTCACCGTTCTCGGTATCGCGGACGCGCACGCCCATGATGCGGTCGGCGTCGCGCAGAAATCCGACCACCTGAGTCGAGGTGCGGATCACCGCACCGTAGTTGGCGGCCGTGCGCGCGACGGTGAGACTGTGCCGGGCGTCGTCGACGACGGTGTCGTAGTAGCGGATGCCGCCGATCAACGAATCGCGCTTCAACGCGGGAGCCACGCGGAGCGCGCCCGACCGGGTGACGTGCTTTTGGCCCGGTACCGATTTGGCGCCGCCCATCGTGTCGTAGAGGAAGATTCCCGCGGCGACGTACGGGCGTTCCCAGACGCGATGCGTGAGCGGGTAGAGGAACGGCAACGGCTTGACCAGGTGTGGGGCCAAGAGGCTGAGTGAGAGTTCACGCTCGTGGAGCGCCTCGCGCACCAATCCGAACTCGAGTTGTTCGAGGTAGCGCAGTCCGCCGTGAAACATCTTCGACGACCGGCTCGACGTACCCGAGGCAATGTCACGCGCTTCGACGAGCGCGACCCGCAGTCCCCGCGTCGCGGCGTCGAGAGCGGCTCCGACTCCGACGACACCACCGCCGATGACGACGATGTCGAACTGTTCGGTACCCAACCGACGCCACGCCTGCTCGCGGTAGAGCGGCCCGAGGTCGGCAGGTCGGTCCGGATTGAACTCCGTCTCCATGAGCCGAGACTAATCGACACCCCGAGGGTTCACCCGTCATTGATCCGGCGCGTGGGCACCCGATCAGGTGAACTCGACCAGCACGCCGACGACACCCGCGCTGCCGCCCAGTGCCTCCGACGCCTCGTACACCGCTTCACGTATTCGACGTCGAGCGGCAATGTCCGGGTCGAAAATTATTGCCAGACAGGTCAATCCGCGGGCGGCACGGAAATGGACGCGTTGCGTGAACACGTCACCGACACGGTGTGCGGCGAGACCGTCGATATCGCGCTGCATCATCGCGGCGTCGAGTCGCTTGCGGGTGTCCATCGACACCCGACGAGTGGCCTGCCACTGGGTCATCGCGTCGAGTACCGATTCGACCCCACCGATGTCGGTGACATCGACAACGACGACAGCCAGCCGGGCAAGAGCATCATCGACGACGTCGTCGGCAATGCGGTCGGCGAGACCGCGGACGTCTGCCGACAGCCTGTCGATCCGACCGGGCGCGGAGTTCGGGGTCATCGGCCCCCGCCCCGCTCACGAGAGGACTCGGCGCCCGAGCGCGCGTCGGATCGCTGTGCATCGACCTTCGGTTCGGCAGCAGTGGTATCGGCAGCGGGATCGAGCGGCGGCATCGACTGTGGCGTCCAGTCGCCGATCACCGGGGGACCGACGAGCGGGAGGTCTCCGACGATCTCCTCGCCGTGCTCACGGGTGTTGAGGTAGCGGGCCGACTGGTGTTTGTTGTCGCCGCGGTCACGCGCACCGCCGGCCGACCCCGGCGGCATCGCGGAGGTGGGACCGGTCCGCATCGCGGGTCCCGCGCTCGGAGTCGCCGACGTTGCGGGCGTCGACGGCGCGGCGCCCAAACCCGGCGGTCGCGACGCGCCGAGGGAGGGTGCAAGCGCACTTCCCGAACCGGCGCCGATGCCCTGACCCGCGCCGAGACCCGACGATCCGCCACGACCCGCGCCGAGGGAGTCCGATCGCCCGGAGTCCGCCGCACCGCGTGCGCCGACACCGTTCGCCGCTGAGCCCACCGTGGTGTCCGCTGAGGAGTCGGCGTTGCCGAGGCCGCCCCGAGTGAGCCGGTCGGCATCGGCGTCGCCCGTGCCAGCGGCCGACGTGCCCGCGGCGCTCGAGGGTCCGCCGGGGCCGGCACGACCGGCACCGGGTGACGCAGTCGACGGTGTCGGTGACGAGGTCGTCGCGCCGCCACCCGCCCCCGGTCCGGCAGAGCCATTCAGGTCGGAATCAGCGATGTTGCCCGACTGCCCGCGCCCCGAATCCACGCCCGTACCCGCGGCCACACCCTGACCCGAGTCGCTGCCGGTGATCTGATCCGACGATGCGGCGGGAAGTTCCGGCAGCCAGGTCTGGACGCTGATCATCGGGTTTGTGTACACGCTCTCCATCAGCGATACGACCTGCGCACGCAACGTCGACGCGTCCTCGGGATGCGCGCGGATCTGCGCGGCCGCATGCCTGACGGCACCGGCCTGCTGCGAGGTGTTGGCGAGAACGCTGCGGGCTTGCGCCAGCGCGTCGATCGCCGGCCGCACGGACTCGGCTGCCGTGGTGATGACGTTGCCGACGCCCGCACCCGCCGCGCTACTGCCCTCGGCCGCACGCCCGAGCATCGTGTCGTCCCCGAAGGCGCTCGTCAGACTCTCCACAACCTTGCTCACGGCGTCGAGCGCGGCTTGAATCGCTTTCGCATCACCGCTGGCAGAGCTGTCGGTGATGCTCTCGATCTTGGCGAGGATCTCGGAAACACTCATCGACGCCCACGGGGTACGCCCGTCGCTCGTCGCGTGAGAACCCCCGGGCGTGAGCAGATACGCGTTCCGAGAGCCGGTGGCACTGACCTCCGCCGACGCATCGGGGGAATGCGAGAAAGACTGACCCGGCACGCGGACCTCCCCCGTCAGTAGTCGCTCGATCTCGCCGAAGTCGAAGAGTACCGCGACATCGACGCGCCCGACCGGGGATCCTCACGCCTGTGCACTAACTCCGGAACGCGGCGAGCGACTCAGTCGAGGTCGTCGTGCCGCACGAGCTGCCGAGCGGCCTCGGTGATCGAACCCGACAGCGAGGGATAGACCGAGAGGGTCTGGGCGAGATCGCCGACGGTCAGCTTGTTCTGCACGGCCAACGCGATGGGAAGGATCAACTCCGACGCCGTCGGTGCGACCACCACACCGCCGATCACGACACCGGTCGCGGGACGGCAGAAGATCTTGACGAAACCTCTCCGCAGACCGCTCATCTTGGCGCGCGGGTTGGTGGAGAGCGGCAGCATCACGGTGCGCGCCGGGTACTCGCCGGCGTCGATCGCCTGTTGCGAGACACCGACGGTGGCGATCTCCGGACGCGTGAAGATCGCGGAGGCAACGGTTTTCAGCTTGATCGGGCTCACGCCCTCGCCGAGCGAGTGGTACATCGCGATGCGCCCCTGCATGGCGGCGACGGAGGCGAGCGGGAACAATCCGGTGCAGTCGCCCGCCGCGTAGATACCCGGCACAGAGGTGCGCGACACCCGGTCGACGGTGATGTAGCCGCCCTTGTCGGTCGCTACTCCCGCCCGATCGAGACCGATGTCCTTCGTGTTGGGGACCGAACCGACGGTCATCAGTACGTGCGAGCCGGTCACCGTGCGGCCGTCGGCGAGGTACACGGTCACGGAATCGCCGGTGCGTTCCACCTTGTCGGCACGCGCATGTTTGACCAATTCGACGCCGCGCTCGGCCAGCGCATCCTCGAGGACCAGCGCTGCGTCTTCGTCCTCGCCCGGCAGCACGCGATCGCGGCTGGAGACGAGGGTCACCTTCACGCCTAGTTCGGTGTAGGCGTGCACGAACTCGGCACCGGTCACACCCGAGCCGACGACGACGAGATGCTCTGGCAGCTTCTCGAGGTCGTAGAGCTGGCGCCACGTCAGGATGCGGTCGCCATCCGGTTTGGCGTCGGGAAGTACCCGCGGCGACGCGCCCGTCGCGATCAGGACGACGTCGCCGTCGTAGTGCTCCGTGGTGCCATCCTGCAGCGTGGCGACGACACGATGCGACGCGATCCCCGGGTGTGTCTCCTCCAGCGAGGCGTAGCCGGACACGAGCGTCACGCCCTCGCTGAGCAGCCGGTCGCGGATATCGGCTGACTGCGCGAACGCGAGGTCGCGGACGCGCTGGTGAATCTGCGGCAACGTGACCAGTGCGTCGTCGGTGCGCAGGTTGATGCCCAGGTCAATGGCCCGTCGAACCTCGGTTCGGATGCCGGTCGAGGCAATGAAGGTCTTCGACGGCACGCAGTCCCACAGCACACACGCGCCGCCGATGCCGTCGGAGTCGATCACGGTCACGTCGGCGCCGTACGCTGCCGCGACCAGCGCGGCCTCGTATCCGGCGGGGCCACCGCCGATGATCACGATCCTGGTCACAGAGCACACTCCTGTTCGGCGAGAGGGGCCATCGGGCACGGCACATACAGGCGCCGCTCAACACCTCCAACCTAGTCCCACCCGGGCGTCCACGCCGCCACCGGGCGAGTCGCGTCGCTCACCGTCCGCTTTCGTGACGGGCCGCGACCATCTAGAGTTTCCCGACGTGCCGATATATGCCGCGTACGGGTCCAACATGAGTCCGGACCAGATGACCGAGCGCGCACCGCACTCCCCGATGTCGGGGACCGGCTGGCTGCGCGGTTGGCGACTCACCTTTGCCGGCGCCGACATCGGCTGGGAGGGTTCGCTCGCGACAGTCACCGAGGACCGCGACGACCCCGAGGCCCAGGTCTTCGTCGTCCTCTACGACGTCCCCGACGAGGACGAGGCAACCCTCGACCGTTGGGAGGGCTCAGAACTCGGCATCCACCGCAAGATCCGCGCCCGTGTCGACACCGCCGACGGACCCGTGCTCGCGTGGCTCTACGTGATGGACGCCTTCGAAGGCGGACTACCGTCGGCACGCTACCTCGGCGTGATGGCCGACGCGGCCGAAAGCGCAGGCGCCCCAGCCGATTACGTACAGGACATCAGGTTGCGCGAGGCGCGCAACGTCGGACCGGGACCCGGCCCGATCGATTCCTGAGGCCCCGGCGGGGCATCACCTCGGTCGGCGTCGACTCAGGCTATGTCGAGCACGACGCCCGCGAGGGTGCGCACGCCGACCTCGAGCGCGCGCTCGTCGAGGTCGAAGTTGGGTTGGTGCAGGTCCATCTGCGGCCCCATCCCATCCCACACACCCAGCCTGCCCATCGCGCCCGGCACGTGCTCGAGATACCACGAAAAGTCTTCTCCGCCAGGCGATTGCGGGGTATCCGCGATGGCCTGGGGTCCGAGTGCCGATACCGAGGTCGCCAACATCGCGATCGCGGTCTCGTCGTTGACAACCGGCGGCACTCCGCGAAAGTAGGACAGGTCGTACGACACTCCGAGCGGGCCGAGTAGTTGCCCGACGACGCTGCGCACCAACGGTTCCAACTCACCCCACGTGCCGTGGTCTCCGGTGCGGACGGTGCCTCGAAGCATGCCCTCCTGCGGAATCGCGTTGGGCGCGTTGCCCGCATGCGCCGCACCCCACGCCATCACCGTGCCCGAGCGTGGGTCGACCCTGCGCGACAGCACACCGGGAAGTCCGGTGATCACCGTGCCCATCGCGTACACGATGTCGCCGGTGAGGTGCGGGCGCGACGTGTGCCCGCCGGGCGAATGAATCTGCAGTTCAATGTGATCCGCCGCCGATGTCAGTGCACCGGCACGGAGGCCGACCGAGCCGACGGGAAGTCGCGGATCGCAGTGCAGCGCGAAGATCCGACTGACGCCCTCGGTCACTCCGGCGGCGACAGCGTCGAGCGCACCGCCCGGCATGACCTCCTCGGCGGGCTGGAAGATCAGTCGCACACCGACGGGCAGCGACGGCACGGCCGCGAGCAGCCGGGCCACCCCGATGAGGATCGCGGTGTGCGCATCGTGGCCGCACGAGTGCGAGACACCCTCGACGGTGGAGGAGAACGGCAATCCGGTGTGCTCGGTGATGGGCAGCGCGTCCATGTCGGCACGGAGCGCGATGCGCTGGCCAGTCGTCGGGCCGAGATCGCAGACCACCCCGGTCCCCAGCGGAAGACGCGTGGGGTTCAGGCCCACTTCTCCGAGTAGCGCCATGACCATCTCGGTGGTCTTGACCTCTTGCCGTGACAACTCGGGCTGCTGGTGGATGGCACGCCGCCAACCGACGACGTCGGCGCGGTGAGCCGCCCACCAGTCGTCGATGATCGACGCGCCGTCGCTCATAGCAGCGCGGCAGGCGTCGGGGCGACGAGATCGGCGAGAAGATGCTGCCGCAGTGCTCGCTTGACGTTGGCAAGATTGGGCCCGGCGACCGCCGTGCGCTCAGCTGCCACCTCGCCCGCCCGCGTCAGCAGGTCGTCCGCCGACACGGCGTCGTCGACGATGCCCGCTGTCACGGCGTCGGCCGCACCGTAGCGGCGGCTGGTCAGCATGGCCTCTGTGGCAGTGCGATCCGGCAGTCGTGTGGTGAGCAGGCCGGCCATCCCGCGCGGGAACGGCATGTTCAGTGCGGCCTCGGGGAGCGACCAGAAGCCACGTTCGGTGCGCATGACCGAATAGTCGGCGCACAGCGCGAGCATTGCGCCGGCGCCGAAGGCGTGACCGTTGATCGCTGCGACCGTCGACTGCGGAAGCGTCAGAACCTTCGCGTAGAGCGCATGCACCCGGTCGAGGTAGGCGGGCAGCTCCGACGCGTTGGCGAAGACGAAGTCAGTATCGAGTCCGTTGGTGAAGAACTTGCCTGTTGACGTGATCACCAGTGCCTTGGCCGGACCCGCCGCGATCTCGTCGAGCAGACCCCCGATCGCGTCGAGCCACGCAGGGCTGAACCGGTTCTCGGGATTGTTCTCGTCGAGTTCGACACCCGGCGACCCGAGGTACAGGTAGGCGATATCGGGATTCTCGGACTGCGCTGCGTCAGACAGATACGGCATGGGTTGACCTTATCGCCTGGTCACACGCGGCACGCAGGATGCCCCTAGTGTGATGCCCATGGATCCCACCGTCGACGCCGACGCCGCGGCCATCTCCGCGGCCGCGACCATCGCAGCCGAAACCGATGCCTCAACGCACGACGTCGCGGTCGTCCTCGGCTCCGGCTGGGCTCCGGCGGCGGAGGCATTCGGCACACCGATCGCGTCGGTGCCGATGGCGCACATTCCCGGCTTCCTGCCGCCGACGGCAGCGGGACACGGCGGCGTCATTCATTCGGTGCGGATCGGGAACTGTCGAGTCTTGTTGATGCTGGGCAGGATTCACGCCTACGAGGGCCACGACCTCGCCCGCGTCGTACACCCGGTGCGCACCGCAGCGGCGGCCGGTGCGCGCACGATCGTGCTGACCAACGCGGCGGGCGGCCTGCGCGACGACATGTCCGTCGGCAAACCGGTCCTCATCAGCGACCACCTCAACCTCACCGCGCGCTCGCCGCTTGTCGGTGCGCAGTTCGTCGATCTGGTCGACGCCTACTCGCCGCGGCTGCGCGGCGTCGCCCGCGGTATCGAGCCATCGCTTGCCGAGGGCGTGTACGCCGGACTACCCGGGCCCCACTACGAGACCCCGGCGGAGATCCGCATGCTTCGCACCATCGGCGCCGACCTCGTCGGTATGTCGACGGTCCACGAGACGATCGCCGCACGGGCCGCGGCGATGGAGGTTCTCGGGATCTCTCTGGTCACCAACCTCGCGGCCGGCATCACCGGAGAACCGCTCAGCCACACCGAGGTACTCGAGGTGGGGCGGGCGTCTGCGGCACGAATGGGCACGCTGCTCGCCGCGATCATCGAAGAACTCGGCACGGCGTGAGCGACGGAGTCGGGGCCGTGAGCGACGGAGTCGCGGACGAGCGGGTTGCCGCATGGATCGCCGCCGATCCCGATCCCGCAACCCGGGCCGAACTGACCGCCGTCGACGGCGCCGATCTCGCCGAGCGTTTCGCCGCACCCTTGCGGTTCGGTACCGCGGGACTGCGCGGCCCGGTGCGCGCGGGCCCCAACGGCATGAACGTCGCGGTCGTCACCCGAGCGACGGCGGGCCTTGCCGCGTGGCTGATCGAGCACGGACACGGTGGCGGTTCAGTCGTGGTCGGTCGTGACGCCCGCCATGGTTCCGAGCCGTTCGCCGCGGCGTCGGCACAGGTCCTCGCGGCGGCAGGCTTCCGCGTGGTCGTCGTTCCGGCGCCGGGCCCGACGCCGCTGGTGGCGTTCGCGTGCCGCGATCTCGACGCCGTCGCGGGGGTCCAGATCACGGCATCCCACAATCCACCCGGCGACAACGGCTACAAGGTCTACCTCGCCGGGGGCGCACAGATCGTTCCGCCCGCCGACGGTGAGATCGAGGAGCTCATCGCGGCATCACCCGACGCCGTCGACATTCCCCGCCAGCCCGTCGTGCACGACCCGCGTGCCGACGAGATCGTCGGCCGCTACCTCGATCGCATCGGCAAACGTTTCCCGACCGTCGCCGACACCTCATTGCGGATCGCACTGACGCCGATGCACGGCGTCGGCGGTGCGATCGCCGTCGACGCCCTCGCGCGTGCAGGATTCACCGACGTCCACGTCGTCGACGAACAGTTCGAACCCGACCCCGACTTCCCCACCGTCGACTTCCCCAACCCCGAGGAGGCAGGCGCGAGTGACCTGCTGCTCGCGCTCGCCGAAAAGGTCGACGCCGACATTGCGATCGCGCTCGATCCCGACGCCGACCGGTGCGCCGTGGGCACGCGCGTCGAGGGCACCTGGCGGATGCTCACCGGCGACGAGACCGGCGCGCTGCTCGGCTCGTTCATCCTCTCCGACGGTGCGGCAGGCCCCGACGGAGAACCCCCTGTCGTTGCGAGCACGCTGGTGTCGAGCAGTCTGCTGGAGAAGATCGCCACGCGTGCGGGCGCCCACCATGTGACGACGCTGACCGGCTTCAAATGGCTTGTGCGCGCCGGAGAACCGCTGCGATACGCCTATGAGGAGGCGATAGGGCACTGTGTCGACCCAGACGCGGTGCGCGACAAAGACGGCATCAGCGCGGCGGTGGCTTTGGCCGTATTGGCCGACCGCTGTCGCCGCGACGGCCGCGGTGTGGCGCACCTGCTGCTCGAGCTGTACGAGACACACGGCGTGCATGTGACGCGCCAACACTCGGTGCGCGTCGACGACACCACCGTGATCGCTGCATTGATGGAGCGGCTACGCACCGCGCCGCCGAGCACACTGGCCGACATCGCGGTGACGGCGGAAGACTACGCCCGACGCAGCGACAGTCTGCGCACGGATCTGATCGCGTTGCGCGGCGTTGCGGGCGACGGAATGTCGGTACGGGTGATGGCACGCCCGTCCGGCACCGAGCCGAAGCTCAAGTACTACATCGAAATGACGACACCTCCCGATTTCGTGGTGTCGGCAACACAATCGGCGGCGCCGACGACATACGGTGCAGATACCCGCGCACTTGTTCATCTGCTCGACGACCTGACGCTGCGAGTCGCGGCCGAACTCGCCGAGTACGGCCGCACCTGATCGACACCAGAGGTCCGTGACGGGTCACCGACGGAAGGAATGCTCCGCATGACCTACCCCCAGCAGCCCCCGCAGCGGTCGCCGTGGTCGTCTCCGGCGGTGATCATCGCGATCGCGACGGGAATCCTTCTCGTCGTCGGAGTGGTTCTGGCCGCGTTGATCCTGCTCCCCCGTCTCGAAGGCGACGACTCGAACTCGGCGGCGGCGTCGAGTTCACCTGCACCGACGTCCGGGGCACCGGGCAATGTCGGACCCGCGACCACCACCGCAGGCTCGGGTGGCGCCCTGAACGGCACTCGCCCTCCCGAAATCCAGAACAAGAATCCCCAGAACGACGGCACTCAGGACACAGACAGCCCTACGACCCCGCATGCCACCCCCGACATCTCGGGAACCGACTGGCAGGGATTCACCGCGGGTCCACGGTGCAACGCGGCCGACGACCCGGCGATGGTGATCGCTGCGACAAATCGCTCGCAGATCGTGATCTGCCAGGTGGGTTCGCAGGCCGGACGCTGGTACTACAAGGGATACGCCGAGGGGAACTCCGTCGAAGTCGGCTATCCGACTCGCAGCGGCGACACCTATCGAGCCACCAACGGCAACGTGACCTACGTCGTGGGGCCAAGCCAACTCGATATCGAGAAGAACGGCGAGACCATCGCCACCGAGCCGATGAATGCGTACTGGACCGCATCCTGAACTGCGCTCTCGCCTGCACCCCGTGACGGGGCGTCGGCGTCGCTGGATTACAACTGACAGGTGAGTTCATCCACCGACGCGCCTGTCCTGAACGCCTCATCGGTCGACGTCGTCCGCGGCGGACGAAAGCTACTGCATGACGTGAGCCTGTCGGTCTCGCCGGGCGAGCACTGGGCGCTGTTGGGACCGAACGGGGCGGGCAAGTCGACGCTGATGGCAATCCTGGGCGCGCGCAGCCACCCCACCACCGGAACTGTCGATGTCCTGGGTCGTCGGCTCGGCCGGGTCGACATGCGTGAACTGCGAACCCACATCGGTCACGTCGATCCGCGCTGGCGCATCGACGTGCCGATCACCGCGCACGACGTCGTGCTGACCGGTCTGACCAACACCCCGGAACTCGACCGCCGTCACGCCTACACCGACGACGAGCATCGCCACGCCGACGATCTGCTCGACATGCTCGGCATGAGTGCCCGACGCGACTCCGAATGGCCGGTGATGAGCCAGGGCGAGCGCGGTCGCACGCTCATCGCGCGTGCCCTCATGCCGCGTCCTGCCCTGTTGCTGCTCGACGAGCCCGCAACCGGCCTCGACCTCGCCGCCCGCGAGCGTCTGTTGTCGGCGATCGACCGCCTGCGCTCAGACGTCGACCGCCTTGCGAGCGTGCTGGTCACCCATCACCTCGAGGATCTGCCGAGTTCGACGACGCACGCGATGCTGCTCCGCGACGGCGAGGTGACGGCGTCGGGACCGGTTGCCCAGACACTGACGTCGGAGGAGATCAGCGCCTGCTTCGACCATCCGGTCTCGGTCCGACGCCACGACGGCCGCTGGTCGGCGACCGCCGCGTAGCGCGGCTTGGCGTGAACTCGGCGTCGAATCTCCCGACTCCGAACCGTGCCCTCAGCGCGGCCCGAACTGGCGGTCACCCGCATCGCCGAGACCGGGCACGATGTAGGCGGCCTCGTTGAGTCCGTCGTCGATCGATGCAACCACAAGACGCACCGGATGTCCTGAATCAGCCAGTGCGGCAACACCTTCCGGTGCCGCGACGACGCAGACCGCGGTGATGTCGGTCGCGTTGCGTGCGACGAGGAGTTCGATCGTGTGCAGCATTGATCCGCCGGTGGCCAGCATGGGATCGAGGACGAACACCGGGAATCCGGACAGATCGTCGGGCAGCGATTCGAGGTACGGCACCGGTTGAGCGGTCTCCTCGTCGCGCGCGATGCCCACGAATCCGACGTGCGCCTCGGGCACCATCGCGAGGGCCTGATCGACCATGCCGACTCCCGCACGCAGGACCGGTACGAGCAGCGGCGCACATTCCAGCCTCGAACCGGTGTAGGGCTGCAACGGCGTCTCGATCTCGACGACCGCAGATTTCGCAGAGCTCAACGCCTCGTAGACCAGCATCTGCGTCAGACTCGACAGCGCCGCACGGAATCCCGCGTTACCGGTCGTCTTGTCGCGCAACGTGGTGAGCCGGGCCGCGGCGAGCGGATGTTCGACGATCTGTACCTGCATGCGGATCACTCTAGGGCGCGTCCACCGTCGGTGCGCACTTGTCCGGCAGCCACGAGAACGCAAATTCGATGGAACCGATCGTGGCTTCTCGCCGTCTCAATTCGCATGACGGACCTCACCTCCTATCGCACCTCCCTCGACACCGCAGCACTCGAGACCGCAGCACTCGAGACCGCCGCACTCGATGCCTACGCGGGCACCCAGCGCACCGCGGGGCACCGTGTCGCCGCACACGCGACCGCCGGCCGTACCGACCTCGCGGCGCTGACACCGACGTTCGGGGTGATCGGAGCCGACTTCCTCGCGGCACTATCAGCGACGATGCAGGCCCGCGCCGAGCGCCTCGACGCCATCGCCGTCGCCCACGACCGGATCGGCACCAACACGACGACCGCCGCCGTCGCCTACTCCGACGCCGACACCGCGAACGCCTCCGACATGGGGCTGCGCCTGCCATGATCAGCGTCGACATCCTCATCGCACCCCTGCGAATCCTGATCACCGCACTCGGCACCGGTGTGCTGCCCGCCGAGAACCCCGCCACGATGATCCGATCGGCAAGCACCGACCTCGACGAGGTGCGTCGAACATCGGCGGCGGCAACGTCTGCCGTGCAGAACGAGTGGCGCGGAATCGGGTCGGGTGGCGCGGCAGCAGCAGCCGACCGAACTGCGCGCACCTCGACCATCGTCGACGACGACGGACAGCAGATCGCCACACTGGTGGAAACCGCAAGTGCTCGAATCGAACTCGCCGCCCGACAACTGCGCGAGCTGGTCGATTCGTTCGAGCGCGCGGCCACCGCGATGGGTCCCGCGCTGTCGACGCCGGCGGGCCTGGCGGCCATCGTGCCGGTCGCCGTCGACCATGTGCAGCGCGGGCTGTCGATCGTGTCGCGTGCGCAGACCGACCTCGCCGACGACACCAGGACGATGTCCGCACTCGGCCGTCACGAAGCACCGGCGGAGGTCGGCTCGCAACCCGTGGCGAACACAGCGTCGTCGCCAACGGGTAAGGGCGTCGCGGTCACGCTCCCCGACGGCTCGGTCGCGTACGCACCGAACGAACGCGCGGCCGCCGCGGTCCGTGCAGCGCTGAGCCAGCAGGGCGTGCCGTACGTCTGGGGTGGCACCACACCAGACGGCTTCGATTGCAGCGGATTCACCCAGTGGGCATACCGACAGGCGGGCGTCGAACTTCCTCGACTGGCACAGGAGCAAGACACCGCAGGTATGGCGGTCACGCAGGATCAGTTGATGCCCGGCGACCTCGCCGTGTGGGATGGGCATGTCGCGATGTACATCGGCAACGACCAGCTCGTGGAGGCCGGCGATCCGGTGGGCGTTTCCCCGTTGCGGACCACCAACGCGGGGCAGGGATTCCAGGGCTTCTTCCGGCCGAAGTGATCGGGGCGGACGGGGCAGGTATCGAGTTCACAGTGATCATCGCTACGCTGTTGCCTCATGGCCGGAGACATCGTTCCCATCGAACTCGGACTCACCAACGGAAACGGTTTCACCCTGTGGGCGCCACGCTGGCGTGAGGGCGACGACGAGTGGGAGGCATTCCTCGGACTCGACGATGACCTGTACGTATTCCCCGGCGTCGCCGAGCTCGTCGGCTTCGTCCGCACCGACACGGACAACGATCTCATCGAGCACCCGGCGTGGGACACCGTCAAGCAGCTCTCGGCCGACGAACTGATCCCCGACGACCGCCACACCTACGATCTCGTCGGTGTGCCGGAGCTCGCGGCAGAAGACCCGACGCCCGAGGTGATCGCCGAACTCGAGGACGCACTCGAGATCGTGCGCATCCTCGGCGAGGTCTGCGAACTGATCACCGTCACCAAGTTCTTCAACGGCAACCCGATCCTCGGAGCGGTGACGACCGGTACCCGCAACTTCGAGGGCCGCGACGGCGTCGACCTGTGGGTCCGCATCGGACGTCTCATCGCCAAGCACTGGGACGACGTCCTCGACGCCATCGATGACGTCATCAAGACCCCCGACGTCGACGCTGCGGCCGTCACGGTCGCCGCCGATGAACTCGAAGCCGCGGCGTCTGCCGAGGACGAGGACGAGCCCGACGACGACATCGACCTGCTCGACGACGACTCCGAAGACGCCGAGGCTGCTGCGGTTGTCACGGCCGCGACGGGCGCCGACGATTCCGCGGACGACGACGAAGACGAAATCGATGAGATCGACGACGACGATTTCTGGGCGGGCGTCGGCATCGACCCGATCAAGATCGTCACCGGGACCGGCGAATACCTCTCGCTGCGCTGCTACCTCGGAGACGACCCCGTGTTCCTCGGTGCACGGGGCAGGATCTTCGTGTTCACCTCGCCGCGCACGTTGTCGAAATTCCTCGCCGAGAACAACGACCACGATCTCACCGACGTCTCCACGTTCACCGACGTCCGCACCGAGGCAACCGATGGGGCGCTCGAGTTCGACGTCATCGACGACAACGTCTACGTGCTGCCCGGCCTCGCAGAGGACATCCTCGACGGCCCGCGCCGCATCGACCGCAACCAGCTCGACCTCGCCGTCGAATTGTTCTCCGACGCAGCCGATTACGCCGACGACGACGCAGTCTCGGAGGCCTTGGCGAGCACGACCCCGCTCGGCTGGTTCGTCGACTACGCGATCAATCCGGACCCGAAGCGTTTGGCACCCTCGGCACCGTTCGACAACGAGGCCGAGGCGTGGCGCGCACTCGAGCACGATTTCGAGGACCGCCTGGAGATCAAGCGCTGACGAGTCCATCCCGGATGCGGCCCGACGTCTGAGTCAAGCTCGACGTCGTGCCGCACGAGTGAGCCGAGTCAGCCGATCAGGACCGCATAGCCGGGCTTGATCACGTCGTCGATGAACGCGAGGCGTTCGTCGAAGTGGATGAACGCCGACTTCATCGCATTCACGGTGAATCGCTCGAAATCGGCCCAGCCGTAACCGAACTGCTGGGCGAGCCGATAGAACTCCTTGCTCATCGTCGTGTCGCTCATCAGCCGGTTGTCGGTGTTGACGGTGACCCGGAATCGCAGCCGCGCGAGCGCATTGAACGGGTGATCGGCCATCGAGGCGACCGCGCCGGTCTGCACGTTCGAGCTCGGGCAGAGTTCGAGCGGAATCCGCTTGTCACGCACCACATTCGCGATCTCTCCGAGTTCCGCACCGGCGAACGACGACGCTGCGAGGTCGACGCCGTCGGGCAGTGTGATGTCGTCGATCACCCGCACCCCGTGGCCCAGTCTGTCCGTGCCGCAGAACGCGATCGCCTCGTGGATGGACGGTAGTCCGAATGCCTCGCCAGCGTGGATGGTGAAGGGCGCACTGTTGGCGCGCATGTACTCGAAGGCGTCGAGATGGCGAGTCGGAGGATTGCCTGCCTCCGCACCTGCGATGTCGAATCCGACGACGCCCTCGTCGCGATAGCGCACCGCGAGTTCGGCGATCTCGCGTGCACGCGCGGCGTGACGCATCGCGGTCACCAGGCAGCGAACCGTGATCGGTCGTCCGCCCGCAGCGGCGACCGCCTCACCCTCTGCGAAACCGCGCAACACTGCCTCGACGACCTCGTCGAGCGTCAGCCCTCGCTCGAGGTGCTGCTCGGGGGCATAACGGATCTCGGCATATACGACACCGTCGGCCGCCAGGTCTTCGACGCATTCTCTGGCCACGCGCTCGAGCGCAGATGCCGTCTGCATCACGGCAACGGTGTGTGCGAAGGTCTCCAGGTACCGCTCCAGTGACCCGCTGTCCGCGGCCTCCCGGAACCAGTGCGCAAGCGAGTCGGCGTCGGTGGCGGGTAGGTCGTCGTAGCCGACCTCGGTGGCGAGTTCGAGCACGGTCGACGGGCGGAGCCCACCGTCGAGATGATCATGGAGCAGGACTTTCGGCGCGAGCGCGAGGGTGCTCAGGTCGAGCGGCTGCCCTCCGGCGACAGTCAGACCCGTTTCCGATGTCGCGCCGCCCCCTGCTGTCCTCACACTGTCGGTCACTGCACTGTCGGTCACTGCACTCTCCGTCGCTGGCGTCATCAGTCGAACCTAACGCGATCGAGCACGATTGGTCGGGGATGCGGCGGTGGTTCCGGTGAGATCACGGTCGCGTCGGTGAGCCTCGCCCGCGCGGCGTCGAATCGTTCGGGCGTCTGCGTGTGGAGCGTGAACAGCGGCGAGCCCGCGCTGATGCGGTCGCCTGGCTTCGCGTGCAACACGACTCCGGCGCTTGCCTGGACGGCTTCGCCGGGTCGTGACCGTCCGGCGCCGAGCAGCCACGCGGCGTCGCCGACGGCCCGCGCGTCGATCCGGTGGACGTAACCGGACACCGGTGCGGGCACGTCGTCGGTGTGCGGCGCACGCGGTAGTGGGGCATCCGGATCGCCTCCTTGCGCGGCGATCATGGCGCGCCAGGTGTCCATCGCGCTGCCGTCGGCCAGTGCGGCTGCCGGGTCGGCGTCGGAAACGCCTGCGGCGTCGAGCATTTCGCGCGCGAGCGCAATCGTCAGTTCGACGACGTCCGACGGTCCTCCCCCGGCGAGCACCTCCAGCGACTCGGCGACCTCGACCGCATTGCCTGCGGTCAACCCGAGTGGGGCGTCCATGTCGGTGAGTAACGCCGTGGTCCGCACGCCGGCGTCGACGCCGAGCGACACCATGGTCTCGGCGAGTTGCCGCGCGAGGGCCTCGTCGGGCAGAAACGCCCCCGACCCGACCTTCACGTCGAGGACGAGTGCTCCGGTGCCCTCGGCGATCTTCTTGCTCATGATCGAGCTGGCGATCAATGGGACGGACTCGACAGTCCCCGTCACGTCGCGCAGCGCGTAGAGCTTGCGGTCCGCGGGCGCGAGGTCGGCGCCCGCGGCGCAGATCACAGCTCCGACGTTCTCGAGCTGCGCGTGCATCTCGGCAGTCGTCAGGTCGGCCCGCCAGCCCGGGATCGATTCGAGCTTGTCGAGCGTGCCTCCGGTGTGGCCGAGGCCGCGCCCCGACAGTTGGGGCACCGCGACACCGAAGGAGGCGACCACCGGAGCCAACGGCAGGGTGATCTTGTCGCCGACGCCGCCGGTCGAGTGCTTGTCGACGGTCGGCAGCACCGCGTCGCCACGACGGAGTCCGGAGAAGTCCATTCGGGTGCCGCTGTCGATCATGGCGCGGGTCCAGTCATCGATCTCGCGACGCGTCATTCCCCGCAGCACGATCGCCATGAGCAGCGACGACATCTGCTCGGGCGCGACGTCGCCGCGCGTGTAGGCGTCGACAACCCAGTCGATCTGCGGCGTGGTGAGCTGTGCGCCGTCGCGTTTGGTTGCGATGACCGACGTCGCGTGAATGTGGTCGCTCATCTCACCGCACCGCGTCGAGGTCGTCGGGCCCGAATGCGTCGGGCAACAGTCGCGCCAGCGTCGTCGGTCCATCCCGATGGTCGACGAGCAGATCGCCGCCACCGTGTTCGTAGAGGACCTGTCGGCAACGCCCGCACGGCATCAGAATCGACCCGGTGGCGTCGCACACACTGACCGAAACGAGTCGCCCGCCGCCCGACGCGATCAACGATGCGACGAGTCCGACCTCGGCGCAGATACCGAGCCCGTATGAGACATTCTCCACATTGCAACCAACCACGATTCGGCCGTCGTCTGTGAGTCCCGACGCCCCGACCGGAAACGAAGAATACGGGGCATAAGCACGCTCGATCATGCCGGTTGCGTTGTCCCGCAATAGATTCCAATCAATATCGGGAGTCAAGACAGCCTCCTGCCGGTCGGTCGGCATCGGAGTCGATGCGATGGGAGATACCCAAACAAGCTTGGTAAGGCAAACCTAATTCGTAATGCCTTGTCCCGCAGATCGGTTCGGGCAATTTAACGACTCACTCAGCATAGGTTTAAAGTCTCTTGCATGGGTCCAAGGTGACACCCAGCCGGTGCCACCGCGTCCATCGACGATGTTGGAGGCCAATTCCCCGATGAGTTCCGAGACAGAGGTCGCACCGGAGCCGGTGCGCAAACGTTCGCTGTACCGCGGCGATCCAGGCATGTGGTCCTGGGTGCTACACCGCATCACAGGCGTGACGATCTTCTTCTTCCTGTTCGTGCATGTGCTCGATACGGCGGTGATCCGTATCGACCCGAACAAGTACTCGGAGATCATCAACACCTATAAGACCCCGATCATCGGTCTCATGGAGATCGCACTCGTGGCGTGCGTGCTCTATCACGCACTCAACGGCCTGCGCATCATCCTGATCGACTTCTGGTCGAAGGGCCCCAAGTACCAGCGTCAGATGCTGTGGGTGATTCTCGGACTGTTCGTGGTGGTCTTCGGTGCCGCGGCGATCCGACTCCTGCAGATCCTCATCGAGCACGCGTTCTAAGGAGATACGACAATGACCACATCTCCTACCTCACAGAACGTCGCCAAGTCGCTGGGCACCCAGTACGACCGGCCCGCCAGCCTCGACAATCCGCGCTCGCCGCGCAAGCCCCGAGGCGGCAACTTCGAGAAGTGGGCATGGCTGTTCATGCGCTTCTCCGGTCTGGCGCTGATCATCCTGACCATCGGCCACATGTTCATCATGCTGGCGTGGGACAACGGCGTGCACCGCATCGACGCATCGTTCGTCGCGGCTCGCTGGCGTGAGCCCTTCTGGCAGATCTGGGACCTCACCATGCTGTGGCTGGCCCAGTTGCACGGCGGCAACGGTGTGCGCACGGTGATCGCCGACTACTCGCGCAAGGACTCGACCCGCTTCTGGCTGAACGTGCTGCTCGGGGTCTCGATGATCCTCGTGCTGGTGTTGGGCACCTACGCGCTGCTCACCTTCGACGTGAACAGCGCAAACTAAGGAGACCACTGAAGATGCAGGAACACCGTTACGACGTCATCATCGTCGGTGCAGGCGGCGCCGGTATGCGCGCAGCGATCGAAGCAGCGCCCCGCGCCCGCACCGCAGTGTTGACCAAGCTCTACCCCACGCGTAGCCACACCGGCGCGGCGCAGGGCGGCATGTGCGCCGCGCTGGCCAACGTCGAAGAGGACAACTGGGAGTGGCACACCTTCGACACGGTCAAGGGCGGCGATTACCTCGCCGACCAGGACGCGGTGGAGATCATGGCCAAAGAGGCCATCGACGCCGTGCTCGACCTCGAGAAGATGGGCCTGCCGTTCAACCGCACGCCCGAGGGCAAGATCGACCAGCGTCGTTTCGGTGGTCACACGCGTGACCACGGCAAGTCGCCGGTGCGTCGTGCCTGCTACGCGGCCGACCGCACGGGCCACATGATCCTGCAGACCCTGTACCAGAACTGCGTCAAGCACGACGTCGAGTTCTTCAACGAGTTCTACGCACTCGACCTGTGCCTGAGCGAGAACGAGAAGGGCGAGCCGGTCGCCACCGGCATCGTCGCCTACGAGCTCGCGACCGGCGAACTGCACGTCTTCCACGCGAAGTCGATCATCTTCGCGACCGGCGGTTCGGGCCGTATGTACAAGACGACGTCGAATGCGCACACACTGACCGGCGACGGCGTCGGCATCGTGTTCCGCAAGGGCCTGCCCGTCGAGGACATGGAGTTCCACCAGTTCCATCCGACAGGCCTCGCGGGTCTCGGCATCCTGATCTCCGAAGCCGTTCGCGGTGAGGGCGGCATCCTGCGCAACGCCGACGGCGAGCGCTTCATGGAGCGCTACGCCCCCACCATCAAAGACCTCGCACCCCGCGACATCGTCGCGCGCTCGATGGTGCTCGAGGTTCTCGAGGGACGCGGCGCCGGACCGAACAAGGATTACGTCTACATCGACGTGACCCACCTCGGCGAGGACGTCCTGAACGAGAAGCTC
Organism: Gordonia jacobaea; assembly: GCF_965344965.1. Lineage (NCBI taxonomy): Bacteria > Bacillati > Actinomycetota > Actinomycetes > Mycobacteriales > Gordoniaceae > Gordonia > Gordonia jacobaea. The sequence goes on from NZ_CBDRLS010000001.1 coordinate 110,872, forward strand.
CCCGACATCACCGAGTTCGCGCGCACCTACCTCGGCGTCGACCCGGTGAAGGAGTGGGTGCCGGTCTACCCGACCTGCCACTACCTGATGGGCGGAATCCCGACCAACATCGAGGGTCAGGTGCTGCGCAGCAACAACAACGACGACGTCGTCCACGGCCTGTACGCCGCAGGCGAGTGCGCGTGCGTGTCGGTGCACGGTGCAAACCGTCTCGGAACCAACTCGCTGCTCGACATCAACGTCTTCGGTCGTCGCGCCGGCATCGCAGCCGCCGACTACGCCAACAGCCACGGGTTCACCGACCTTCCGGAGAAGCCGACCGACATGGTCACCGGCTGGCTCGAGACCATCCTGTCCGAGCACGGACACGAGCGCGTCGCCGACATCCGCACCGCGCTGCAGCAGACGATGGACGACAACGCGTCGGTGTTCCGCACCGAGGAGACGCTCAAGCAGGCGTTGACCGACGTCCACGCTCTCAAGGAGCGCTACGACCACATCCGCGTGCACGACAAGGGCAAGCGCTTCAACTCCGATCTGCTCGAGGCAATCGAGCTGGGCTTCTTGCTCGAACTCGCCGAGGTCACCGTCGTCGGCGCGCTCAACCGCAAGGAATCGCGCGGCGGGCACGCCCGCGAGGATTACCCGAATCGCGATGACGTGAACTTCATGCGCCACACGATCGCCTACAAGAAGGGTGACAAGCTCCTTTCCGACATCGAGCTCGACTGGAAGCCTGTCATCCAGACCCGTTACGAGCCGATGGAGCGTAAGTACTGATGACCGCCACCATTGAGGCGCCGCACACCGACGAGCCGCCGTTGCCAGAAGTTCCGGACGAAGCGACCATGGTCACGCTGAAGATCATGCGTTTCAATCCGGAGGAGCCCGACGCCCAGGGCTGGGAGAGCTTCCGTGTTCCCGCGCTGCCGACCGACCGTCTGCTCAACCTTCTGCTCTATGTGAAGGGCTACCTCGACGGCACGCTGACGTTCCGACGCAGCTGCGCCCACGGCGTGTGCGGCTCCGACGCGATGCGCGTCAACGGCGTCAACCGCCTGGCCTGCAAGATGCTGATTAAGGACTTCCTGCCCAAGGACAAGTCCAAGGACATCACCATCACCATCGAGCCCATCAAGGGTCTTCCGGTGGAGAAGGACCTCGTGGTCAACATGGAGCCCTTCTTCGACGCGTACCGCGCGATCAAGCCGTTCCTCATCACCACCGGCAACGAGCCGACACGCGAGCGCATCCAGAGCCAGAAGGATCGCGCACGTTTCGACGACACCACCAAGTGCATCCTCTGTGCGTGCTGCACCACGAGCTGCCCGGTGTTCTGGAACGAGGGCAGCTACTTCGGCCCCGCCGCGATCGTCAACGCGCACCGCTTCATCTTCGACAGCCGCGACGAGGGCGCCGTCGAGCGCATGGACATCCTCAACGATTCCGACGGTGTGTGGCGCTGCCGCACCACCTTCAACTGCACCGACGCATGCCCGCGTGGCATCCAGGTGACCCAGGCGATCCAGGAGGTCAAGCGCGCCCTCATGTTCTCGCGCTGATCTCGGAATCACCGACGCAGACCCTCTCTGCAGCCCCGGCGAACCCACCATCCTCCGCGGATGGTGGGTTCGCTGTTTTCCGGGTTCGTTGTGTTTTGGCGCCCGATGAAACCGATCGGTGCTCGCGTGCGTCCAAGTCCTTTGAGGCCACAGCCGTGGACTCGACACGACGAACGGAGCTACCCCGTGAACACCCGATCAATCCTCGTCAGCCTGCTGATCCTCGTGTGCGGTGCACTACTGAGCACCACAACGCCCGCCGCGGCGTCGACCCGATTTCCGAGCACCGGCGACGTGGTGACCATCTCGGTCAGCTCCGACCGCGAGTGGAACGAGCAGATCGTGTGGTTCGACGCCGTCAACAAGATCCGCCACCAATCCGACGTGCGGCTTCCGACGCACGACGACGCCAGCGGCCTCTGGTCGGGGTCGCTCACGATTGTCAGCCGGTCCCGCAATCAGAACGTCGACGTCTCGTTCGGCTCGACGGGCCGCTTCGCGCGCTGCGAGATCTGGGTCGGCAAGGTCAAGGTGCGCGACCACACCGCCCGCGGCGCCCACGCCCTCGCGACCTGCGACCGTCCGACGCCGCGTCGAAAGGGCTGAGGCGCCGCCGGTTGTCGGCCGGGGCGGGGTCGGGTCGGGGGCGCACTCTGGCTCTGGCTCCCGCCCGGGGCAGAAAGCGGGGGAAGGGTTCTTTCCCCGGGGTGTCGACGTTTCCCCGCGAAGCTACCCAGGGAACGGCTCAAAACCCGAGGAAGGATCGTTTCCCTTAGTTTCTGCGCAGGTCAGCGCCCCGACCAGTCCGCCGGCGGCCGTGGGCCCGTCCCAGCCAAGGCCACGGCCGACCTTCCCCTAGTTCCCGACGCCGCGCGACGCCGGTTCACGCGCGCGCCGCGGACAGCTCCCAAAACACACGGAAAAATGTCGCGGAAAGAACTCTTCCCCGACTCCTCGACGTTTCCCGCGAAGCTACCCAAGCAAGAGCACACAACCCGAGGAAAGAATCCTTCCCCACTTTTTGCGCGGGCCGAAACCGGTCCGGACGCGCGCGCCCGAGCCGCCCCGCGCACACCCCAACCCCTGAGCGCGCCTAAACTCTTTAGCCTCGTCAAATCGGACACAAATAGCGCTTTCCGAACCGATTCCGCCGATTGGCCGTCGATTTGCTCAGTCACCGCGCGCACACTCTGCGGGAACCATAGTCTTGACGAACTACTGAGCGACGTCATAGGGGGTGATCGCGGCATGGCGGAGAAGCTTCACGCCGAGATCCAATCGGGCGACAAAGGGCTGCGGGCCGGGTCGATCGGACTGCTGGGCAACGTGATCATCGGTCTGTCGGCCGTGGCACCCGCCTACAGTCTCGCCGCGACGCTCGGCTATGTGGTCGCTGCGGTGCACAGCAAAGCGCCGGCGATGTTCGTGATCGCGTTCATTCCGATGCTGCTGGTGGCATTCGCCTACCGAGAACTCTCGCGCGATACCCCCGACTGCGGCACCACCTTCACTTGGGGCACCAAAGCGTTCGGGCCGTGGATCGGGTGGATCGGTGGATGGGGTCTCGCGGTGTCGGCGATCATCGTGCTCGCCAACGTCGCCGAGATCGCGGCCGTGTACCTGCTTCGCTTTCTGCACCTCGATTCACTCGCCGACAACCTGTGGGCCAAAGTCGCCCTCGGATGCTTCTTCATCATCGTGATGACGTGGATCAGCATCCGCGGCATCGTCATCAGTGAGCGCATCCAGTCGGTGCTCATGTTCATCCAGTTCGGCATCCTGATCCTGGCGAGCGTCATCGCGCTCGTGAAGGTCGCGACCGACCACGCCGGCCCCCAGGCCGTCACACCCCAGTGGAGTTGGTTGTCGCCGACGGGTCTCGACCAGTCGTCGATCGCCGCGGCGGTGATCCTGTGCATCTTCATCTACTGGGGATGGGATGCGTGTCTGGCCGTGGGCGAGGAAACCAAGGATCCCGAGAAGACACCCGGCCGGGCGGCGGTGATCTGCTGCCTGATCCTCGTTGCCACCTACGTACTGGTCGCCTACGCCGTCGAGTCGTTCGCTGGTTTCGGCACCACCGGCATCGGCTTGAACAACCCCGACAACACCGACGACGTGCTCACCATCCTCGGCGAACCGGTCGCGGGTGCGGTGATGGCGTCGGCGTTGCTGCTCGTCGTCAGCATCTCGGCCCTGTCGTCGACGCAGTCGACCATCCTGCCGACGGCACGCGGCACGCTGTCGATGGCCGTGTACAAGGCTCTCCCCCAACGGTTCGCCTACATCCACCCGCGCTACATGACGCCTGCGTTCGGCACGGCCGTGATGGGCGCGTCGGCGTTGGTCTTCTACCTCGTTCTGTCGTTCGCGAGTCAGAACACGCTTGCCGACTCGATCGCGTCACTCGGTCTCGCCGTCGCGTTCTACTACGGCATCACCGCGTTCTCGTGTGTCTGGTACTTCCGTCGGACGCTGTTCGACTCCGCTCGCAACTTCTTCATGCGCGGACTCTTCCCGCTTCTCGGCGGCATCGCGATGGCCTGGGCATTCATCAAGAGCGCCATCGACATGATCAACCCCGACTACGGTTCGACGTCGGTCGGCGGAATCGGTGGCGTGTTCATCCTCGGCGTCGGCATGCTGGTCCTCGGCGTCCCGTTGATGCTCGCGTGCTGCGCCGCCGACAGCGACTTCTTCAAGGGCAAGACCCTCAACGCGAATACCGAAGTGAAGGTCCCCGATGTCTACTGACAACACCTCCGCTGCGAACCCGAAACGTGTCGCAGTCGGCTATCTCGCCACCCAGTCGGGTGACGACGGCGTGGCACTCGGCGCGGCCATCGCCACCAAGACGGGCGCTGCCATCGACCTGATCTGCGTGGTCCATCCTGTGCCCTACGACGGTCAACCGGGCATCGACCAGTACATGGAACGCCTCGAGAACCAGGCGGCGGAATGGCTTGCCGACGGCGCATCACGCATCCCGGAGGGCATCGAGGTGCGCACCGTCGTCACCGTGCACGAGTCGTTCACCGAGGGCCTCATCGACGTCGCCGAGCAGTCCGGCGCGGCGATGATCGTCGTCGGCGGCACGGGCGACGGCATCATCTCGCGCCACGCCCTCGGCACGGTGAGTACCGAGTTGCTGCATTCCTCACCGCTGCCCGTTGCGCTGGCGCCGCGTGGATACGCGCGTCGCTCCGACGTCGTAATCGACATGATCACCATCGCCGTGCCGGTCAAGAAGTCGGCCAGCGATCCCCTCTCGTTCGGCATCCGCTTTGCCGAAGCCGCGTCGATCGACGTGCGTCTGCTCTCGCTGGTGTCGCTGGAGAATCCGGCGGCCGACGACACCAGCCTCGCGGTACGCAAACAACAGGTCGACGTGGCGCGAGAGCTTCTCGAGCACACCCGTGACCAGCTCGACGTCGACCTCGAGGTCGACGTTCTCGTTGCCGACGGCGACACCCTCGACGAAGCGCTCGACAATCTGCCGTGGGACGCGAATGACATCGTCGCTGTCGGCTCGGGGCATCTCGGCGCCGACAACCGCGTCTTCCTCGGCTCGACCGCCGCGCGCATTCTGCGCTGGACCACTGCCCCTGTGATCGTCGTACCCAAGGAATCAACACCTGACACGGAAACGACAAACACGAAACCGACAGCAACGAAGGCACAGGGCGAGTGACGACGCTGCGACTGCTCGAGATCAGGCACGCCGAGTGCGAATCACTCGGCACGTACGCGGGCGGTCTTCCACACGACGCCGAGGTCACCACGTTGCGAGCCGAGCGCGACACGTTTCCCGACGACCCTGCGTCGTTCGACGCCATCGCGGTGATGGGCGGCGGAATGGGAGCCAACGACGGCCCGACCTATCCGTGGATCGACGACGAGATCGACTTCCTGCGACGAGCGCTGTCCAAGGACGTACCGATCTGGGGAGTCTGCCTCGGATCGCAGTTGCTGGCGAGCGCGGCCGATGCGAAGGTCAGTACGGGGCCTGCCCCCGAGATCGGGATCTCGAAGGTCACCTGGACCTCGGATGGCGTCATCGACCCTGTGTGGAAAGGTCTGTCGGACAAGACATTCGACAGCATGCAGTGGCATTACGACACGTTCGATCTACCCGCCGGTGCGACGCTGCTGGCATCGTCGGAGTCGTACGCCAACCAGGCGTTCCGCCTCGGCGCGAGTTACGGCCTGCAGTTTCATCTCGAAGTCGACACCCCGCTTTTCGCCACCTGGCTCGACGACCCCGCCTACCGCACCGAACTCGTCGACGCGCTGGGTCCGGGCGGTCCCGACCGGGTCAGCGCCGACCTCGCCGACGTCGAGTCGACGACCCGCGCGATGGCTGCGGCGGCGATGTCGCGGTGGCTCGACATCGTCGTCGCGCGGCAAGAACGCTAGCCCGTTCACACCTCGCACACCTGCGCCACGCGGGCTACGTGTAGTTCCACGGCGTCGCCGAGCAGGCTGTCGCTGGTGGCGGCGTCGATGTGCCCACGTTGTTCGAGCGCGAGAACGCCGTTGATGGCCGCCCACGCGAGCAGTACCGACGATCGTGCGGCGGGGTCGGCAGAGTCGATCGCATCGATCACGTCGTCGGCTACGCCCGCGAGTACCCGCCCGATCTCCGACCGCGCCTGGTCGACGACGTCCCCATGCACCTCGGACACGTCGGCGAGACCCAGCATCCGGAACGCGAGCGGTTCGTCCCGATGAAAGCGCACGTACTCCTCGAACGCCGCTCGAGCCGTCGGTGCACCGCCACCGGTTCGCTCGACACTGCGTCGCATCCGCTCGGCGTGCTCGCGCGCCAGTCGACACGCGACCACCGCGTAGACCTCCGCCTTGCCGTCGGGGAAATTCCCATACAGCGACGTCAGCGCGACGTCGGCGTGCGCGGCGATCGCATCGACCGACGTCGCGCGAAATCCGTTGCGTGAGAACAACTCGGCCGCGGCATCGAGGACTGCGGCACGCGTACGCCGCCGTCGTCGATCGCGGGGCTCGTCAAGCAATGAGGACATGTGCTAATTGTAGTCTGACTACGTTTTCATAGTCCAACTACAGAAGGATCGACATGTCTCCCACTGTGACCACCTCCGACCTGCCAACACCCGCCGACGGCTCCGAGGCGATCTCACTGCTCATCCCTCGCTCGCCCTTCGTGGCGGAACTCGGGCTTCGACTCACCGATATCTCCGACGGCCACGCCGAACTGGTCATGCCCTACCGGCCGGAGCTGACGACCGTCGGCGAAATGGTCCACGGCGGCGCGATCAGCGCATGCGCGGACATCGGAATCATGGCGGCAGCGTGGGCTGGCCGACCGATCCCCGATCGGCTTCGCGGGGTCACCACCTCGATGTCGGTGAGCTTCATCAACCCACTGATCGCCGACGATCTACGCATCGTCGCCGACCGCCTCCACAACGGAAACCGGCTGTGCCACTGCACCGTTGATCTGATCTCCGCAAGCGCCGGCCAACTTGTCGCCCGCGCGACCGGCACCTATCAAATCGGCTGACCGACGGCCGCGCTCCCACCGGGCGCCAACCCTTGTTGACACTGCTTACATTGGCGCCTAGCGTCGAACCATGCAGACGATCCTGGGCGCGAACGGGCAGATAGGCACAGAGCTCGCTCGTGATCTCCACCGCAACCACACCCGCGACATCCGACTCGTCAGCAGACAACCCCGGCGGGTCAACGAGACCGACGAACTCGTCGCCGCCGACCTCATGGATGCCGCACAAACCGACGCGGCTGTAGCGGGAAGCGACATCGCATACCTGACCGTCGGACTGCCCGCCGATTCTCAGATGTGGGCGCAGCGTTTTCCGGTGATGATGCGCAACGCGATCGACGCATGCGCTCGCCACGGCACGAAGCTCGTGTTCTTCGACAACACCTATATGTATCCGATGACGAGTGAGCCACAGACCGAGGACACCCCGTTCCGCCCCGTAGGCAGCAAGGGCCGCACGCGCGCACAGACCGCAACCATGTTGCTCGACGCGATGACCGCGGGAACCGTCGACGCCGTGATCTGTCGTGCCCCAGAGTTCTACGGTCCGAACCAGACCCAAAGCTTCACCAACGCACTGGTTTTCGACCGAATCGCGCAACATAAGAGAGCGTTCGTCCCGATCCGGGACGACACCCTGCGCTCCCTGATCTGGACTCCCGACGCCAGCCGCGCGATGGCGCTGATCGGCAACACCGAGTCGGCCTACGGCCAGACCTGGCACCTGCCGATCGACAGCAACAGACGCACCTACGCACAACTGTTGGAGCTGACCTCACAGGCGAGTGGGCACCAGAACAAGTACACGGTGCTCGGCACACCCGTCTTCGCCCTCGGACGTCTGTTCAGCAAGAACGTCCGCGAACTGTGGGAATTGTTGCCCCGCTACGGCGTCGACACCGTCTTCGTCTCCGACAAGTTCACCCGAGCCTTCCCCGACTTCGCCGTCACCACCTACGACGCCGGCGTCGCCCAGCTCGTCACCCACTAGTCGACGCGCGCGGCCACATCAGCTGTCGAAACCCAGCCCCACCTTGTCCATCACGGTCAACCACAGTCCGCGCTTGCCCTGGCGGCGCTCGCTGCGAGCCAGTTCGCGGCGGGTCATGTTGATGCCGAACGCGCGCAAGGGTTCAGGCGGAAACGGAATCGGCTTGGAGCGCACCATGTTCAGACGCGTGCGCTCGGTGTCGGCACCGTCGACGAGGTCGAGTGCTGTTGCGGCAGCAAAATGCGACGCACCGACGCCGAGACCGGTGAACCCCACCGCGGTGACGACCCGTCCACCGTACGAGCGGTCCCAGAACGCGCAGAACCGCGAGCACGTATCGATGGCCCCACCCCACGCATGACTTGCGCGGATGCCCTCGAGTTGCGGGAACATCTGCAGCAGGTGCTCGCCCAGTAGCGCGAACTCACGCGGTTCCTGCTGGTGACGCGGCGAATCGTCGGATCTGTAGTGGTACAACGCATCCCAGCCGCCGAACAGAATCCGGTTGTCGGCCGTCAGACGAAAGTAGTGGAACCGCGGCCCCGCGTCGGCAAGTCCCTCCCTGCCCTTCCAACCGATCGACGCTAGCTGCGCCTCCGACAGCGGTTCGGTCATGATCGCGTAATCCCACACCGGCACCGTGTAGAGCCGCAGACGACGAACCAGCGACGGACTCGCCGACGTCGCGAGCACGGCTCGATCGGCGACGATCTCGCCGAGGCCGGTCCTCAGCCGCAACCTGTCACCCTCGCTGCTGATACCGGTCACTTCCGACTGCTCGAAGATCCGCACGCCGAGGCGCTCCGCGGCGTCGGCAAGACCCCACGCCAATCGCGCGGGGTCGAGCATGATGACGTCGGGATCGAACACCGCTCCCGCCACCATCGGTGAGTCGACCCGTTCGCGCGCCTGCTCCTCCGACAGCAGCGGAAGGTCTTCGCCGAGTTCCTTCGCCGACTCCGCGTACTCGGCCAATTCGTCTGCCTGCCAATCGAAATTGGCAAAGTCGAGTTCGCCGGTGCGCTCGGCGTCGGCGGCGATGCCGTGGCGGCGGATGGCCTCATCGATGGCGTCGAGTGTCTCGTGACCGAGGCGCAGAAGTGTCGGCAGCTCGTCGGCGAAGCGGTCCATGCCGTTGCCGAGGCCGTGGGTGAGGCTCGCCGAGCAGAAGCCGCCGTTGCGTCCGCTGGCGTGCTCGGCGATCCGATCGCGCTCGACGAGCACGATCCGACGTCCCGGATCGCGTTCTGCCGCTTGTACTGCGGTCCACAGTCCGGTGAATCCCCCACCGACGATGACGAGATCGGCGGTCACCTGACCGAGCACGCGCGGACGCGGCGCAGGCCGATCCGCGCGATCGAGCCAATACGACGACGCGTGCGCGGTAGAGACGAGTGCCGCCCCGCGTGCTGTGGGCTCGGTGGCCCATGCCTCGCTCATCAGCGGACCTCTCCCGGATTCGTGAACACCGTTCGATGCCAAGGCTTTCGGGCAACACCGGTGATGTCGCTCATCACGTGTTTGACGGTCAGGTACTCGTCGAGCGAGTACGTCGACATGTCCTTGCCGAAGCCCGACGCGCCGACACCGCCGTGCGGCATCTCGCTGATGATCGGGATGTGGTCGTTGATCCACACGCAGCCGGCCTTGATCTCGCGGCTCGCCCGCTGCGCGCGGTAGACGTCGCGCGTCCACGCCGATGCGGCGAGTCCGTAAACGGTGTCGTTCGCGCGGCGCAGCGCGTCGTCGTCGTCGGTGAAGGTCGAGACCGTCAGTACGGGGCCGAAGACCTCGTCGCGGTAGATCTCGGAGTCCTCCGCGACGTCGGCGATCAACGTGGGCGGGTAGAAGCTGCCGGGACCGTCGGGCAGCACCCCGCCGGTCACCACGCGCGCGCCGGCGGCGCGAGCACGTTCCACCATTGCCGCGACCTTGTCGCGGTGGGCGTGGGAGATGAGTGAGCCCATGTCGGTGTCGGGGTCGCGCGGATCGCCGACCCGCACCGATGACATGACATCGGCGACGCCGGTCACGAAATCGTCGCAGAGCGACGGCGCGACGATCGCTCGTGTCGCGGCCGTGCAGTCCTGTCCGGCGTTGATGAGGGCTCCGGCGACGGCACCCTGGATCGCGGCGTCGAGGTCGGCGTCGTCGAACACGACGAACGGTGCCTTGCCTCCGAGTTCGAGTTGTACGCGCGTGCCATGTGCCGCGGCCTGCGACATCACCATGCGCCCGACCGCCGTCGAACCGGTGAACGTCACGATGTCGATGTCGGGATGTCCGGCGATTGCGGCACCGACATCTGCGCCGGTGCCGACGAGGACGTTGAAGACGCCGTCTGGCACACCCGCCTCGGTTGCCAGGCGAGCGAGTGTCAGCGTCGTCAACGGGGTGATCTCAGCGGGTTTGAGTACCACTGAGCACCCGGCGGCCAACGCGGGCAACACTTTCCACACGGCCATCTGCAGGGGGTAGTTCCACGGAGTGATCGACCCGACGACCCCGACGGGTTCACGTCGGATCGACGACGTGTGCTCGCCCGAGTACTCCGCGCTCGCCTTGCCGTCGAGATTGCGTGCGACGCCGGCGAAGAAGTCGACGTTGTCGATACTGCCCGGCACGTCGAATTCCGTTGCGAGACGGATCGCCTTGCCGGTGTGGGAGACCTCCTCGCTCGCCAACAGATCGGCGTTGGCGTCGAGCAGACGCGCGAAGGCATGCAGTACCGCCGACCGCTCAGCGGGGGTGGCTCCACCCCAATCGTGTTGTGCGCGCGCGGCATGTGCGACCGCGGAGGTAACGTCGGAGCCGGAGGCGAGTACGAGGTGCGCTACCGGGGCATCGGTGGCGGGATCGATCACAGTGTGGTCGAGGCCCGATCCGCTGCTGGGAGCACCGTCGACCCAACCACTGGGAACTGTCGTGATGGTTGACACGACAGATCACGATACCGGCAAAACAACGGATTCACGACTTGGAGCAACAATTTCCAACCGAAACCGTGGTTTCGGTTGCCAATATCTGCTGAATCCGCCACCATCGACGTGTGGGCGAACCAATGTCGACACACCTCGACGCCATCGCGAAGAAGATCATCGAAGAACTCCAGGCCGACGGCCGGAGTTCATACGCGGCGATCGGCAAATCCGTTGGCCTGTCCGAAGCCGCTGTGCGCAACCGCGTCCAGAAGCTCAGCGAGAGCGGCCTGCTGCAGATCGTCGCGGTGACCGATCCACTCAAGCTCGGCTTCTCCCGCCAGGCGATGGTCGGCATCCGCTGCACCGGCGACACGGAGCGATTGGCCCGGCAACTGGCCGAGCATCCCGAAATCGACTACGTGGTACTGACTGCGGGTACCTACGACATCATGATCGAGGTCGTCTGCGAGGACGACGATCATCTCCTCGACATCATCAATCGCAGGGTTCGAACACACCCCGAGGTGAACTCGACCGAGACCCTCGTTTATCTGAAACTAGTGAAACAGCAATACAATTGGGGTACACGATGACCGCATCCGTAACCGAATCCCTCGGGCAGCGAAGCGCTGCGCACCTGTGGGGACACTTCTCCCGTCACGGCGACGAGATCACGCCACCGGTGATCACGCGAGGCGAGGGGGCACGCATCTTCGACGATCGCGGACGCAGCTACCTCGACGGACTCGCGGGACTCTTCGTCGTCCAGGTCGGGCACGGACGTGACGAGCTCGCCGAGGCAGCGGCGAAGCAGGCCAAAGAACTGGCGTTCTTTCCGCTGTGGTCCTACGCCACTCCCCCTGCCATCGAGCTCGCCGAACGACTTGCGGCCAACGCGCCCGGCGATCTCAACCGCGTCTTCTTCACCAGCGGCGGCGGCGAGGCCGTCGAAAGCGCGTGGAAACTGGCCAAGCAGTACTTCAAGCTGACCGGAAAACCGATGAAGCACAAGGTGATCTCGCGTTCGATCGCCTACCATGGCACTCCGCAGGGCGCCCTGGCCATCACCGGCATCCCCGACCTCAAGAAGATGTTCGAACCGTTGACGCCCGGAGGGTTCCGCGCGCCGAACACCAACATCTACCGCGCTCCCGACGAGGAACTGGCTGCCGACCCCAAGAAGTTCGGCCGCTGGGCAGCCGACCGCATTGCCGAGGCCATCGAGTTCGAGGGCCCCGACACCGTCGCAGCCGTGTTCCTCGAACCGGTCCAGAACGCGGGCGGATGTTTCCCGCCGCCGCCCGGATACTTCGAGCGTGTCCGCGAGATCTGCGACGAGTACGACGTCCTGCTGGTGTCCGATGAGGTGATCTGCGCTTTCGGCCGCATCGGTTCGATGTTCGCGTGCGAGGACTTCGGCTATCAGCCCGACATCATCACCTGTGCCAAGGGCATGACATCGGGCTACTCCCCGATCGGCGCGATGATCGCCAGTGAGCGACTCTTCGAGCCGTTCAACGACAACACGACGACCTTCGCGCACGGCTACACCTTCGGCGGTCACCCCGTGTCGGCGGCGGTCGCGTTGGCCAACCTCGACATCTTTGAGCGCGAGGGACTCAACGACCATGTGAAGACCACCGCTCCCGCGTTCCGATCGACACTCGAGAAGCTCCACGACCTCCCGATTGTCGGCGACGTGCGCGGCGAGGGATTCTTCTACGGCATCGAGCTGGTCAAGGACAAAACCACCAAGGAGACCTTCACCGAGGCCGAGTCCGAGCGCATCCTGCGTGGATTCCTGTCGACCGCACTGTTCGACGCCGGTCTCTATTGTCGCGCCGACGATCGCGGCGATCCGGTCATCCAGCTCGCGCCGCCGCTCATCTGCGGCCAGGCGGAGTTCGACGAGATCGAGCAGATCCTGCGTGGCGTTCTGACCGAGGCGTACACGCTCCTCTGAGGTTCACCAGAGCAACGACGGTTCTCTGGGACTGACGGTTTTCCAAGTCGGCGAGGCGTCGGCGGACAAGCAGTTCCGCCGGCGCGCTACCGATGTGACGTGAGGCGCTGTAGCCTCCTGTGCGATATGCGTCCTCCTCGTGCCGTTGCGCCCGCCACAGACTTCGTCACCCGCTGCGTGGTCGTGCTGATCGTCGCTGTGGCCGGGATCGGCCCGACCACATCCCCGGCGTGGGCGGCCCCCACACAGGCACAGCCGCACGACTCGTCACCCGACACCGACCACTGCCCGCATCGGGTCTCGCCGCCGCCCGCTGTCGACGAGTCGGAAGTCGTGGCTCCCGGCTCGACAACACCATCCCCACTGCCGGTGCATTCGCCACCGGTCGGCGGCGAAGCGCTGGGTGGGTGCGGCGTCGTCGCCGACTCGTCGGCGGGTCGTGTGCCGGAGCGGCTGACGTCGGCGGCCTGGCTGGTCGCCGATCTCGACAGCGGCGCCGTGATCGCGGCCAAAGACCCGCACGGTCGGTACCGCCCGGCGTCGACCATCAAGGTCCTGCTCGCTCTCACCGCGCTGCGCTCGGGAATCTCGCTCGACAAACCGGTCACCGCGACGGCCGACGATTGGAGTGCCGAGGGCGACTCCTGCGGGATGGGACCGGGCGGCAAATACACCATGCGCGACATGATGATCGGACTCCTCATGGTGTCCGGAAACGACTGCGCCCACGTCATCGCGCGAGACCTCGGCGGCGTCGACGTCACGCTGACCAAGATGAATGAACTGGCCCGCTCACTGCAGGCGTACGACACCAGGGCGTCGACTCCGTCTGGTCTCGACTCCGCCGGAATGTCGACGTCCCCCTACGACCTCGCGGTGATCTTCCGTGCCGCCATGCAGAACTCGACGTTCCGCGACATCATCGCCATGCCGAACCACCCGTTCCCCGGGTACCCGAAACGACCCGACGTTCCCGGCGACGTCGACCATCCCGGCTACCTGATGCAGACGTCGAATCATCTTCTGCTCGAAGGCGATCCGGGCGTCCTCGGCGGTAAGACCGGATACACCGACGACGCGCAGAAGACGTTCGTCGGCGCCGTCAAGCAGGACGGTCGTACCGTTCTGGTGGTTCAGATGTACGGCCTGTCGACCGCCGACGACAACTACTGGGACCAGGCCCGCTCGCTCGTCACCTACGGCGCGCGAGCTCCACGTGAGGCGAAAGTGGGCGAGCTCGCATCGACCTCCGGCGAACGCGCGACCACCTCAGACGGCGCCCGCGCGAGTACCTCCGACGGCGCCCGCGCCACCACCTCCGACGGCGCCCGCGCCGGGGTCGCAACGACCGAAGCGCGGACGAGCCAGGGAGTGGCCTACCAGGATTCGACGTCTGGCTGGTCGGTGCGCATCCTCGTCGGACTCGTGGGGCTGCTGGTGGCGCTGCTCCTACTGCTGCTTGCGCTTCGCTTGTTCCGACGCCGCTGACCGGCTCGCGGGTCACGCTTCCATCGTCGAGAACGGCACCGTCCCGCTCACCCGTTTCCTTCCGGCTTATTGAATTCAATAAGCCGGAAGGAAACGGGTGAGCGTATGCGTGTGCTCGACTCGTCGGGTCAGTCGCCGCGCTCGTACCGCGTCACGAGAGCCACCGCGTCACGAGAGCCACCGCAGCGCCGATCGCCGCCGCCGCGGCCAACGGCCCGGCCTTCGGCACGGGATCCGCCTCGTACACCGGGCGCACGACGACGGTGGGCGGCTCGGGCTGTTCGGTGGGATCGACGACTTGGTAGGGCTCATTGGCACGATCCGTGGCACACCACGCCGTGGCGTACAGGACGATTCGCGAGGCCAGGTAGCCGAAGACCATGACGCCGAGCAGTGGTCCGAAGGCGGCGCCCGCCGGACTGCCGAGCACCGATTTCAGGTAGATGCCCGCGACGGACTTGAGGATCTCGAAGATGATCGCGGTGAGGAGCGCCGCCTTGAGCACGTTGCGAAACGGCAACGGATTCAAGGGAAGTCGGGCAAAGACGAACACGAAGAGCAGCCAGGTCGCTACCAGCGACACCACGATGGCCAGAACCCGCACCACGACAGTCGAGCCACTGAAGCCGTCGACATGCGCCCACTCGAGGATCTTGTTGATCAACCCGCTGTTGCCCAGGGCGGTCAGGCCGAGCGTGAACAGGAAGGCGAGACCCAGCAACACGAAGATCACGAGGTCGCTGATCTTCGACTTGACCGCATTGCGGTTGACCCTGCCGCCGAACATCTCGGTCATTCCGACGCGCACACCGGAGATCCACCCGATACCGGTCAGTCCCGCACCGATCAGACCGATGATGCCGACGGTCGCGCGTGAGTCGATGGCCGAGTCGATTGCGCTCTCGAGCGTCGTGCCGAGCTCGCCGGGCATGGCCTTGACGATCTCGTCCTTGATGGTGTCGAGCCACTCCGGGTGGGCCGCGAGGACAAAACCGCCGATCGAGAAGGCGACCATGATGATCGGCACGATCGAGAGGATTCCGGTGAAGGTGATACTCGCGGCGTAGAGGTTGCCGCGACGATCGTTGTACCGCTGCACCGTGCGCATGATGTGGTCGAGCCAGCCCCACCGCTCGCGGGCCGACTCGAACTCGTCCTTGCCGCGCACGACAAGCGCTTTGCCCGAATCGATCACCGAAGCCATAGACCCTCGTTTCCCCATCGGTCGGTGCTGTCTCTCCTCACCGTGTCTACCGGAAACGAGTGCTGCGGGTCAGGATTTGTTTGCTGACACGCTCGGCGCCAGGAAACCCACCTTGTCGTAGACATCGCGCAGCGTCGCAGAGGCCACCGAGCGTGCCCGCGCTGCACCGTCGGCGAGGATGCCATCGAGGTAGGCCGGATCGGCGAGATATTCGTCGACGCGTCCGCGCAGTGGGGTCACGAAGTCGCTGAGGACGTCGGCTGTCTCGACCTTCAGGTCGCCGTATCCCTTGCCCTCGTACTTGGCGACGAGATCTGCGACCTCCACGCCAGACAACGCCGACTGGATGGTGAGCAGATTCGAGACTCCCGGCTTGTTCTCGGGATCGAACGCCACCTCACTACCCGTATCGGTCACCGCCGACCGGATCTTCTTGGCGGACCGTTTCGGGTCGTCGAGAAGATTGATCAACCCCTTGTCGGTCTCGGCCGACTTGCTCATCTTGGCCGTCGGGTTCTGGAGGTCGTAGATCTTCGCGAACTCCTTGACGATGTACGCCTGCGGCACGGTGAACGCCTTGCCGAAACGCTTGTTGAATCGTTGCGCCAGATCTCGGGTGAGCTCGAGGTGCTGCCGTTGGTCTTCGCCGACGGGTACCTGGTCGACCTGGAACGCGAGGATGTCGGCGGCCATCAGGATCGGATAGGTGAACAACCCGACGCTCGACGACTCGACGCCCTGCTTGGCGGCCTTGTCTTTGAACTGCGTCATCCGGCTTGCCTCGCCGAATCCGGTGATGCAGTTGAGAACCCAGGTGAGCTGCGCGATCTCGGGAACGTGCGACTGGACGTACACGGTCGAGCGGGCGGGATCGACACCGACGGCGAGCAACTGGGCCACCGACATGCGTGTGCGGTCGGCGAGAACCGACGGGTCGAACTGCACTGTCAGCGCGTGCATGTCCGGGATGAAGTAGAAGGCGTCGAACTCGTCCTGCAACTCGACCCACTGACGCACCGCACCCAGATAGTTACCCAGGTGGAAGGAATCGCTGGTCGGTTGGATACCCGACAACACCCGCCGACGCGTACCCGACGCAGGTGATTTCTCGACGTCGCTCATGGTTTCCAGTCTCTCAGACGGCAGCACCTCATTATTCGGAGGTGGTATCCGCAGGGTGCTACTCGGCGGTCATTCGAAGACGACGGTGACCGGTGCGTGATCAGACCACCGGCGGTCGTAGGCGTCGGCGCGGTCGACGAACGCTTTGACCGTGCGCTGCGCCATCGCCTTATTGGCGAGGTGATAGTCGATCCGCCAGCCCGAGTCGTTGTCGAACGCCTTTCCGCGCCACGACCACCATGAGTACGGCCCGTCTGTGCCGGGGTGGAGTTCACGCATCACGTCAGACCAGCCGGACTCCAACAATCCGCCGACCCACTCCCGCTCGTGCGGGAGGAACCCCGGGCTGCGCAGGTTGCCCTTCCAGTTCTTGATGTCGCGCTCGGAGTGCGCGATGTTCCAATCACCGCCGACCACCACCGGACGTCGTTTACGTGCCAACGAGCCCAGGTGCGCGCCGAACGCGTCGAGGAATCGCTTCTTCTCGGCGAACTTCTCCACGTCCTTGTCCGACGAGGTGGCCGTCGGGGCCGCAGCGCCTTTGGGTAGGTAGAGGCTTGCGACGGTGACGGCTCCACCCTCGGTGTCGAGGTCTACCTCGAGATACCTTCCCGTGGAATCGAATTCGTCGCTGGAGAAACCGACGCGCACCGCCGTCGGCTCGGTTGTGCTGAGCACCCCGACGCCCGCATGTCCCTTGACGACCGACTCAGTCATCGACAGGTGCCATCCGTCGTCGAGAAGAGGTGTGAGAACCTCCCTGGCCTGATCTTCGCTGGCACGGATCTCCTGCAGGAGCACGACGTCGGTTCCGGATGAGCGCAGCCACGGAACGAATCCCGGGTTGTTCTCCGACCGCACCTTGGTGGCCGCTCGGACGCCGTTCACATTCACGGTGGTGATCGCAGTTGGCACGGTTCGCCACACTACGGCGAGCCACCGACATCGACGCCGCGCACCCCGTCGCAGCCCAATCCGGACCGAGTCCAAAAGGTAAGGCAAACCTTGCGATCATCCAGCTTTTATGTAAACCTTGCCTAACAGAATGCGAGGTGCGAGATGTTCGTGTGTATTTGCCGGGCCGTCACAGTGGACGAGGTCCACGAGCATTGCGACGCCGGAGCCAGAACTCCCGACGCCGTCAGCGAGCGCTGCGGCGCAGGCGAAGGCTGCGGAACCTGCATCGAACGACTCACCCAGATCGTCGCCTCTCGCACCGCAGGAAGGGTCGCCACAACAAGCGCAGCCTAGCCTGACCTGCAGAAACACCCCGTGTGGATATTCCCCACGGGGCCTTTTGGCGTGCTAGGTTCACTGACACAATCAGTCCGAACCGGAGGTATGCCATGCGTGGAGACGATGAGGTCATCGCTCTACTCAACGAGCAGTTGACCAGTGAACTCACCGCCATCAACCAGTACTTCCTGCACTCCAAGATGCAGGACAACTGGGGCTTGACCGAGCTCGCCTCGAAGACGAGGGCCGAATCGATCGAGGAGATGACCCACGCGGAGATCCTCACCGATCGCATCCTCTTTCTGGAAGGTCTGCCGAACTATCAGAAGCTGCTGCCGCTCCGCATCGGCCAGACCCTGCGCGAGCAGTTCGAGTCCGACCTCGCGATCGAGATCGAGGTGGTCAACCGCCTCAAGCCAGGCATCGTGCTGTGCCGCGAAAAGCAGGACATCACGACCGCCAAGATCTTCGAGGAGATCCTCAAGGACGAGGAGCACCACATCGACTATCTGGAGACGCAGCTCGAGCTGATCGAGAAGCTCGGTGAGCCGCTCTACCTGTCGAAGACGATCGCTACGCCCCCCGACGTGGGCTGAACCAGCCACTCACTCCGACTCGGCCCCGACACCAGCAGGTGTCGGGGTCGCTGTTGTCGATGTCGCTGTTGTCGATGTGGCTGTGTGCCGGGCAGCCGAGCGTCGGGCAACAGCCAACGCCACACCCAGTACGACGATGCCGGCAACCGCGAGTCCTGCCCCGAGGACCGACGGCGCTCGGTACCCGAACCCCGCGGCGATCACCACGCCACCGAGCCACGCACCGAGTGCGTTCGCAATGTTGAGCGCTGAATGGTTGAGCGCCGCGGCCAGCGTCTGAGCGTCTTCGGCCACGTCCATGAGACGCGTTTGCAGTGCGGGCACCATCGCCGTCGCACTGACCCCGACGAGGAAGGTCAGCGGAACGGCCGCCCACGGCGACGCGACGAATGCGGCAAACAATCCGAGCACCACCGCTGTCGCGACGAGTCCCACGAAAATGGCGCGCGGCACACTCGAATCGGCGGCGGCACCGCCGACCAGGTTGCCGACCACCATGCCGACGCCGAAGACCATCAACACCACCGGAACCCATCCGACCGAGATACCCGTGAGGCTTGTCAGCGCCGTGTTGAGATACGTGTAGAACGCGAACATGCCGCCGAACCCGACGACACCGATCGCCAGCGTCAACCACACCTGAGGCCTGGTGAGAGCGCCGAGCTCGGTCATCGGATTGGTGACGGCCATGTCGTCGAGTGCGGGCAACGTGACGAACAGCGCACCGATCGTCACGATGCCGATGATCACGACGACCACGAAAGCTGCTCTCCAGCCGAGACTTTCGCCGAGCCAGGTCGCCAACGGCACACCGAGGACATTGGCAACAGACAACCCGAGGAGAACCAGACCGACCGCCTTGGCACGGTTGCGAGGTCCGGCCAGGTGCGCAGCGACGAGAGCCGCGACACCGAAGTACGCGCCATGCGGGAGTCCCGCCACGAATCTCGCGACCATGAGGGTTGCGAAGTTCGGCGCCAGCACCGTCGCGGCATTGCCGACCGTGAATGCCACCATCAACGCGATCAACAGCGTGCGACGAGACATCCGCGCGGTCAGCGCTGCGATGAGCGGCGCCCCGACCACCACCCCGAGTGCGTAGGCCGAGACAACATAGCCCGCCGTCGGCTCGGAGACATGCACCGACGACGCGATGTTCGGCAACAAGCCCATCGCGACGAACTCCGTGGTGCCGATCCCGAAACCGCCCAGCGCCATCGCCAGCATGGCGAACCGACGAGTTGTGTCGGAGTGGACGACATTACTGCTGGTCCCGTCCGTGTTCGTCTCGGTTGGGGTGGTTGAGGACATTCACGCTGCAACGAGCACGCCAGGGGGCGTGATTCCGCCGTCGACGGTGAATTCGTTCACACCCGCCCGGCGCGGGGCCGGAGTCAGGCGGCTGGTGCGCCCTCCGCCGCTGGTTTCGGTGTCGCACTCTCCGCCGACGTTGCATGCGGCGTCGAGGCACCGGGTGTCGACTCGTCAGATGTCGACGTGTCGGCTGTTGGCTTGTCGGGTGTTGACGTGTCGGGTGTTGGCTGGGGCGCCGACGACTCTGGTGCAGGCGCCTGCGCGCCGCCGGGATTCTCGCTCGGCTGTGACGACTCCCCGCCCAGGTGCGGTTGGGGTTGCGGCGAGTCGCTGACAGTCGGAGGCGTCGACCCGGCTCCGGTGCCCGTCCCGTCAGCTGCGCCGTCGCCACCAACGCCGGCCGAATCGTCGACGACTTTGCCGCCAGAGGGACCCTCAGTGCCGGTGGAGCCCTCATCCCCGGTGCTGACCCCAGCTCCGGTGGTGCCGAGCCCTTCGTGGTCACCGACGTTCTTCTCCGTGACCACGGTCCCCGAGGCTTCGGCGATCTTCTCCGATGCCGACAGCGCCATCAGCGACTCGGTGTGGCTGGTCGTCGTCGGTGGAGTGCGCAGCGACGCGAGCCACTCTTCGAACGCGACAAGCGAAGGTCGGTACGCGGGTCCGGGAATGCCTGTGACATCGCGGCCGGTCAGTGTGTAGGCCCAGAACTTTCCGAAGTTCAGCGGCATCGACGCGATGCTCCTGACGCTGGTCCTCAACGCGTCGACGCCCTGCCCCCAGAGCACCGGATTCCATGTGAACAATCCTCGTGCCATGTCCTGGAACGTGTAGACGTCGGTGAGTACACCGCCGTAGCCGAGTTGGGGCAACTGCGGGAACCAACCCATGGCCCACCGGATCGGCGGCTGGAAGTCGGCCAGTGTGATGCCGAGGATGTCCGGGAACTTCCACCGCTTGCTCACGAGGTCGGGCACGGTCCAGCCGAGACCGAGTTTGTCGACGAACTGCTGGGTGAGGACCCACGCCGACGACGGCACGACGAGCTGACACGTACTGACCTGGCCAGTGGTGTTCTCGCAGTGCAACGGCTTGACTCCCCATGCGTCCCACAGGGCCCCGTTGGTCGCTGCCAAATACATGTAGAGCGGGTACAGACCATGCTTGACCCAGTAACCCGCGAAGCCATCGAGGGCACCGAGCGGATCGTGGAGCGGATCGGGCAGGTCGCAGATCGGATCGCCCGTGAAGCACACGGAGGTCACCGGAATTCCGCCGAAGTCGTCGACGCCGCGTCCGCCCGCCATGGTCAGTCCGGGGATCACGCCGATCAGAACGCGTTCGATGCCCTGTCCGTAGAGAGTTCCCGCTTGCCGCGGATCGGAGTAGAGCAGTCCGGAAACCATGCTCGGTGAGATCTCGTGTCCAGAAGTATTGCCGGTGCCGATGCCGGTGAGCACGTCGCCGGCGATTCCCGCGCCCTGCGAGTACCCGACGATCACGACCGGTTTGCCATCACACTGCGCCTGATAGCTCGCGACTGTCGACATCGTTGCCGCGACGCCCTGCGACTGACTGTCGTCGAAGCCGAAGGCACCCAACGGCCAAATCGACGCCGGATACTCGACGCGCTCGACGGTATAGCCGGCGTACTGCGGCTGACGCGTGACGCCGTCGAGCAAATGCGCCTGGGGATCCCACGTACCGCCGACGAAGACGAGTGCGCCGTTGCCACAATCGGCGCCGGCCTCGGCTCGCGCGACACCCGCGCCGGAAGTCTGGCCTATCGCGAGGAGAACCGCTGCGACTGCGGCGAGTCCGAGTGTGCTCGCCGCCCTGATCGATCGCCTGAAACCGAAGTGACCACCCATGCGTTCTCCACCAATCCGGCCGGTTCTGCCGTGTCATCGCGACGTGGTCGGAATCGGAGTTTGCCGACCCCTCGCGAATGATCGGATCGTAGAAGTCTGTGACCCACGCCACGGCAGAAACCGACGATCGCGCGGCGAACCGTCGATAAAGAACGTCAAATTCGACTGTTCGGACTACACGAGAAGGCATTCTTCGGGGCCATTCGCCGCCGACGAGCACCGCGGCCGCAACGACGCCTTGTCCAGCCCAAGAACCAGCCTGCGTCGGAGGGTTCTCACTTCATTTCGACCGTGTTATATCCTTGACGCCAGGTCATGAGTATCAGCGCAAAGCCCCGGCTCGCTGATCGGCAACCCTCCAACCGCGGTGGGGTGCTCCGGGTGATGACCGGGTTGTGGGACCCCGCTCCTCGATGATCTCCATCGAAGATGGTTTCGGGTCCCCGGCAAGCGCGGGTCCGAAGGTCGGACCCCAACAGGGTCGTCGTGCCCTGCCGACCGTAGAAAGTGACGCATATTCAATGTCTGACGTCGACGTCGACCAGAACCCAGCCGACAACTGGAGTTTCGAGACCAAGCAGATCCACGCGGGCCAGTCAGCCGACGCGGCAACCAACGCCCGCGCGCTACCGATTTACCAGACCACGTCGTACACCTTCAACGACACCACGCATGCCGCGAACCTGTTCGGTCTTGCCGAGCCGGGCAACATCTACACGCGGCTGATGAATCCGACGCAGGATGTCGTCGAACAGCGTCTTGCCGCTCTCGAGGGCGGCGTCGCGGCGCTGCTCGTCGCTTCGGGCCAGGCTGCGGAGACGTACTCGATCCTCAACATCGTCGAAAACGGCGGGCACGTCGTGTCGAGTCCTCGGCTCTACGGCGGAACGTACAACCTGTTCCACTACACGCTGCCCAAGTTCGGCATCGAGGTCACCTTCGTCGAGGATCCGGAGGATCTCGACTCCTGGCAGGCCGCCGTGCGCGACAACACCCGCGCGTTCTACGGCGAGTCGATCTCCAACCCGAACAACGAGATCCTCGACATCGAGGGCATCTCGGAGGTTGCACACCGCAACGGCGTGCCGCTCATCGTCGACAACACCGTCGCCACCCCGTACCTGCTCAATCCGCTCGCCCATGGCGCCGACATCGTCGTGCACTCGGCCACCAAGTACATCGGTGGGCACGGAACCGCGATCGGCGGCGTGATCATCGACGGCGGCACCTTCGACTGGCGTGTCCAGCGCGACGGGAAAGACCTCTTCCCCGGTTTCACCACGCCCGATCCGAGCTACCACGGTGCGGTCTTCGCCGATCTCGGCGCTCCCGCGTACGCGCTCAAGGCCCGCGTGCAGTTGCTCCGCGACACCGGTGCAGCCATCTCGCCGTTCAACGCATTCCTGCTCGCCCAGGGTCTCGAGACCTTGAGCCTGCGGGTCGAGCGTCACGTCGCCAACGCGCAGCGCGTCGCCGAGTACCTCAACGACAACCCGCAGGTCGAAGAGGTCTACTACGCCGGCCTTTCGTCGTCGCCCTGGTACAAGCGTGGCCAGGAGCTCGCGCCGAAGGGACAGGGTGCGGTCATCGGCTTCGAGATCGCAGGCGGCGTCGACGCGGGCAAGCGGTTCGTCGAGGCGCTCACGCTGCACAGCCACGTCGCCAACATCGGTGACGTGCGCTCGCTCGTGATCCACCCGGCATCGACCACCCACAGCCAGCTGACCCCCGAGGAGCAACTCGCCGCGGGTGTCACCCCCGGCCTCGTCCGCCTCGCGGTGGGCATCGAGGGAATCGACGACATTCTCGCCGACCTCGACCGGGGTTTCGAAGCAGCCAAGTAAACAATTCAGAGCAAGGAGCGAGGACACCTGTGTCGGTGAGCATCGACCCGCAGACGGATACAGAGCAACGGCCGGACTGGGAGAACGCCCCGGACGGCCAGATGCTCAGCGCCCGTCTCGGGTCGATCTCACTCGACAACGGTGAGCAGATCGACGACGTGACCCTCGCTTTTCAGCGGTGGGGAAAATTGTCACCTACCCGCGACAACGTCATCCTCACGCTGCACGCCCTGACCGGCGACTCACACGTCACCGGACCCGCAGATGCCGCTCACCCCTCCCCCGGCTGGTGGGACGGTCTGATCGGTCCCGGCGCGGCAGTCGACACCGACGAATGGTGCGTCATCTCGGCGAACGTGCTCGGCGGATGCCGAGGGTCGACCGGGCCTGCATCGCTGGACTCCACCGGCCGACCGTGGGGTTCGAGCTTCCCGCAACTCACCGTGCTCGATCAGGTCCGCGCCGAAGTCGCGCTGATGGATCATCTGGGCATCGAGAGTATCGGCGCGGTCGTGGGCGGCTCGATGGGCGGAGCACGGGCACTCGAGTGGATCATCGAGTATCCCGAACGGGTTCGAAGCGCACTCGTGCTCGCCGTCGGCGCTCGTGCGACAGCCGACCAGATCGGCACGCAGACAACGCAAATCGCAGCCATCACGTCCGATCCGGCGTGGCACGGCGGCGACTATCACGGCACCGGCGAGTCGCCGACGACCGGAATGGGAATCGCTCGCCGGATCGCACACCTGACCTACCGCAGCGAACCGGAACTCGACGAGCGCTTCGCGAATGACGCTCAGGGCCAAGAGAATCCGCTCACCGGCGGACGTTACGCCGTGCAGAGCTACCTCGAGCACCAGGCGGGCAAACTCGTCGAGCGCTTCGATCCGGGCAGCTACGTCATTCTCAGCGAAGTACTCAACCACCACGACGTCGGGCGCGATCGCGGTGGCGTGACGGCAGCACTCAACGCCTGCGACGTTCCTGTGATCGTTGGCGGTATCGACTCGGATCGCCTGTACCCCTTGCGGTTACAGGTCGAGCTCGCCGAAGAACTCGGCAATTGCGTCGGAGGCCTACAGGTGGTGCAGTCCGACAACGGACACGACGGATTCCTCACCGAATTCGACGCCATCGGCGATCTACTCAAGCGCACAGTCGATCTCGCGCGTCGCTGAACGTTCGGGTACCTCAGGCGTTCGGGTACCTCAGGGC
Source organism: Gordonia jacobaea (assembly GCF_965344965.1). Classification (NCBI taxonomy): domain Bacteria; kingdom Bacillati; phylum Actinomycetota; class Actinomycetes; order Mycobacteriales; family Gordoniaceae; genus Gordonia; species Gordonia jacobaea. Next base: position 135,738 of record NZ_CBDRLS010000001.1, read on the forward strand.
GTTCAGGTACCTCAGGGCGGGGGCAGCAGTCCGCCGGGAACCGGTGTCGTCGTGGTCGTGGTGGCAGGCGCCTGCCTGCCCGTGCCGGTACCACGCTGGTTATTCGACTGGGACGCATTGCCATTCGAACCAGCTTCCCCGGAGGGTTGCTGATTGCCTGGAGTGGGTGTCTGCTCGCCGGGAGCGGGCTCCCTCGACGGCGGGGCAAACTCCGGCGGCAGCAGATTCGGCGGAATCGTGATCCCCGGCGGCAGCGGCAAGGTGGGACGACTGGTCTCGGCGCTGGGTGGCCGCGTAGTCGTCGACGGCGTACTCGGACGCGCGGAGAGTGTGAGCGTCGACGGCGACGGCGTGGTCGGCGGCAGTTGCGTTGTCGCCCACCCGGGTCCGTCGTCCTCCCGGGCTGTGCGCGGAGCTTCGGCCGGCGTCGACGTGAGTTGCGTCGGTTCCTGTCTCGTCTCCGAGGGGACGACGTCGGCTTCGTCGGATGCGGTCGACATCGACGCCACTCGAGCACTCGAAGGCGATGGGATGTCGGTGGTATTCCCGGTGAGGGTCGACCCCACCGCGTACACCGTGAACATCGCTGCCGCGATGACCACGGCGGCGACAGCAATCGGCAGCGGCGAAAGCACACCCCTGCGCCTCCCGCCTCCCATAAAGGTCAGGCGACTCGGTGCCGCCGCCTGCTCGGACGAGAGCATCGCGGCACCCACAGCGGCGGTCTGTTCCGGGTTCGTCGGGACGATGACCTCGATGAGGCCGCCATCGGCATCCTCTTCGGGCACCATGTCGGCGATGGTCGGCAGGTTCGCCAGGCCACCGACAAGGACGATAGCGCACGCCGAATGCGTTGCGAGGTAACGGCTCAGCTCTTCGCGAGCGTCGAGCAGGAACGGACGAACCGCTGCGGCGAGCGTTGCATCGCCGATCCGGAACCGGCCGGCGGCGTCGGCAGTACCGTGCTCGCCCGACTCCTCCTTGGCAGTTCGGACGGCGCTACGCAACGCGTTGCGACTGAGTTTGCTCGAGAACGAACCACTCACGGCGCCTGCGTCGAGCACTTCGCGGACGATCGCGTCGTCGAGGGCGCGACCCGACAGCGCGCGCGAGTGTGTGATGTCGCCGATCGCTCCGGTCGAGGGATCGACGGTGTAGAGGGTCATGCCGGTGTCGCCGCAATCGACGACGACCACTGATCGATACCGACCGATCTGACCCGTTTCGGTCAGGCAGGCCGCCACGGCCTCCTCAACGGAGACGAGGTGGATCTGTCGGCGCGGACCCGATCCTGTCGAACCGACGAGTTCACGCCCGAGGTCGCCGCCTGCCGCGACGCCGATCGGTCCGACACGCCGGTCGGCACCTCGCGCAGCGTCGAGCATCAGGTCGATGCCTGCGTTGACCCTGCCCGCGGTGTCGTGGCCATCGCTGGGATCGACGTCGATCACTCGCGACTCCACGAGTTCGCGTCCCGATCCGTCACGGGTGAGCAGGACAAAGTGGATCATGCCCTGACCCAACGAAACACCCATCGACGTCGTCTCGTCGTGGGTGGAGCGATCCTGTGGTCTATCCAGCGTCGAAGAGATTGGTTGCCTGCCCGTTTGTCGCCGTTCGTCGGTCGTTGCGACGTGCTCACGCACCTTCGCAGCGCACCACTACTCGGTCAGTGCGCGCGCCCGGAACCTGAGGATCCGAAGGGTCGCAGAGTCTGATCAGACAGGTGCCGGATCAGCTCACGTCACGGGACACTTTACCGAAGCGTGCGCCATATTGTAATCAATCCGTGCCCAAAGGATCTATTGACGCAGCTAGCCATAACATGAGGCTTCCGACACTGGCAAGGGATATAACGTCGAAGAATCTTCCTCTGACCTGCAGCAATCCGACTCGTGACGTTGGCAACACCGCACGCATGAACGCGCCCAGTAGCAAAGCCGTTCCGAAGACGAACGAACCGCGTCGCCACCGGTCGAACAACACCAGCGCCGCTCCGGCGATCACGCCCAGCATCACCAGGAGATAGGGAATCTGCGCGATGTAGGCGCGGACCCGACGGGCGTGGCGAAGCTGCCGCACCCGCGCATCCGTCGCGGAGTTCACCGGCCGGAACCCCCGGCGACACTCACTCCGGCTGCGAGATCTGCCTCTGCGCGCTCGACCACGTTGACGAGCAGGAACGCGCGCGTCAGTGGTCCGACGCCGCCCGGATTCGGCGACACATATCCCGCGACGTCCCAGACGTCAGGGGCGACGTCGCCGACCAGCCCGTCCTCGGTGCGGCTGACGCCGACATCGATGACAGCGGCGCCCGGCTTGACCATGTCTCCGGTGACCAGATGTGGCACACCTGCCGCTGCGATGACAATGTCGGCACGCTTGATCTCTGCGGCGAGGTCGCGGGTTCCGGTGTGACACAGCGTCACCGTCGCGTTCTCGCTGCGCCGAGTGAGCAGCAGGCCGATCGGGCGACCGATCGTCACACCACGGCCGACGACGGTGACGCGCGCGCCGTTGATCGGGATGTCGTACCGACGCAGCAGATGGATCACACCGCGCGGCGTGCACGGGAGCGTCGACTCCTTGCCGAGGACGAGTCGTCCGAGGTTGATCGGGTGCAGACCGTCGGCGTCCTTGGCGGGATCGATCCGCTCGAGCGCGGCGTTCTCGTCGAGGTGTCGGGGCAGCGGGAGTTGCACGATGTAGCCGGTACAGCCGGGGTCGGCGTTGAGCTCGTCGATCGCCGCGTTGAGGTCTTCTGTGGTGGCGTCCGCGGGGAGATCCTTGCGGATCGACGCGATACCGATCTTGGCGCAGTCGGAATGCTTGCCCTTGACGTAGGACTGCGAACCCGGGTCGTCGCCGACGAGGATCGTGCCGAGACCCGGCATCACGCCGGCCATCCGCAGCTTGTCGACGCGTTCACGGAGATCGGCGAAGATCTCGTCGCGGGTCAGCTTGCCGTCGAGTCGTATCGCGCTCACCCGTCCATTGTTCCATCCTGCGCGACGTGCGGTGCCAGGTGTCGGGTGTCAATAGTTTGGGCAGTCGGGGTCGAGGATGCGCCGCGACGCCCGAGTACCGTGCTGCCATGTCCACGAATGCTGCCCGCCCGGTCACCGTCGCCGACGTCAGAAGGGCGCGGGGCCGCATCGCTACGCACGTTCGACGCACTCCGGTGCTGCGCGCCGAGCTCGACACGGTCAACGGGCGCGTGCCGGTGGTCTTCAAGCTCGAATACCTGCAACTCGGCGGTTCGTTCAAAGCCCGCGGGAGCGTGAATGCCGTAATGGCCGCACGCGAGGCGGGGAACCTCTCGGAGAGCGGCGTCGTCGTGGCGTCCGGCGGAAACGCCGCGATCGGCGCGGCACACGCGGCGCGCATAGTCGGCACACGGTGCACCGTCGTCGTACCCGAGAACGCCCCACCGGTGAAGGTGACGACGCTACGGGATCTGGGAGCCGAGGTTCGCCTGCACGGCTCGAAATATCACGACGCCGCCGAGTTCGCGGATGCTCTCGCCACGGCGACCGGTGCGCTGTTGCTGCACGCATACGACCTCCCCGACGTCGTCGCGGGCGCCGGAACCATCGCCCTCGAGTTGGCCGCCGACGTCCCCGGGCCACAGACCGTCGTCGCGTGCGTGGGAGGCGGCGGTCTACTCGGAGGTCTCGCAGCGGCCCAACGTCCCGGCGATTGTCTCGTCGGAGCGGAGCCCACCGGAGCGTCGAGTCTGCATCAGGCGATAGAGGCGGGCGGGCCGGTATCCGTCGAACTCGACAGCATCGCCGCGGACTCGTTGGGCGCCACCAGGATCGGCGACATCTGCTGGTCGACCATTGCCGACAAGTCAGTCGAGAGCGTCGTCGTCTCCGACGACGAGACCATCGCCGCGCGTCGAATGCTGTGGAAGCAGTTCCGGATTGTCGTCGAGCACGGCACCGCCACCGCAGTCGCGGCAGTCGCCGCGGGGCTGGTGACGCCGGCCCCCGACTCGACGCTCTGCGTGCTGCTGTGCGGAGCCAACACCCGACTCGACGACCTCTGAGCCGACTGGGCGCTCCCTCACGCCGAGTGGGCGCTCCCTCGCGTCGACTGGGTGCTCCCTCACGTCGACTGGGTGCTCCCTCGCGTCGACTGTGCGTCGACCGCCCCGGCGAGGCGTCGGATCACGCTCTGCACAATGGACCCCATGTTCCGCATCATGTTCTATCAGCCGTGCATCCCGCCCAACACGGGTAACGCGATCCGGCTGGCTGCCAACACCGGCAGCGAACTCCATCTGATCGAGCCGCTCGGTTTCTCGATGTCCGACGCTCAGGTGAAACGAGCTGGCCTCGACTACCACGAGATGGCGAACGTGACCGTCCACCCTAACCTCGTCACAGCGTTCACCGAGCTGAAACCGCAACGCGTCTTCGCATTCACCGCGCATGCATCGCGCTATCACACCGACGTCGACTATCGCCCCGGCGACGTACTGCTGTTCGGTCCGGAACCCACCGGACTCCCCGACGACGTGCTCGCCGAACCCGAGATCACCGACCGGCTTCGTATCCCGATGCTCGCCGGGCGCCGCTCACACAACCTGGCGAATGCCGCGAGCATCGTCGTGTACGAGGCGTGGCGACAGAATGGATTCGCCGGCGCGGTGTGACGAAATTTCCTGCGCGCTAACGGGACTGGCGCACAGTCGGCGCCACGGAGCGCACAGTCGGCCTTACGTGACGCACAGTCGACGCTATGCGGGGCCCACTCGATGGAATCGCGTGGGCTTGGTAGCCCGCCCGCCTAGCCGACGCGGAAACGCTTGGTACGCGCGGTCGCTCCCCCGATGAGCGCCACCTTCGACTTCGGCACGCCGAGGTGCTTGGCGAGCAGTTCGGCGACCGCCTTGTTCGCCTTACCCTCGGTGGCGGGCTCGCGCACATAGATGGTGATGGAACCGTCCGGCCCGGTCTCGACGAGCGGCCCCTTGCGACTGCTCGGTTTTGCCGTGACGATCACCTGTTTCGCCATCTGTTCCTCTCCCCGCTGTCGTTGTGCGCGAATGTTTCCGCGCAGTTGTCAGTGCAAATCTCACATCAGTGCACATGTCAGATCAGTGCAAATCCCACGTCAGTGCCAATCCCGTGAGCGGGTACCCACTCGAAGATCCATCCGCTGCAACCGATCTGCAACCACCGTCACCGCGCCCTCTGCATTCTGCACTCTGCCGCGTACCAGCAGCGCCGATGCCGAGTGTGCCAGCTCGCGATACCGCGACCACAGCCCGACCGAACACACCACGTTGACCATTCCGGTCTCGTCTTCGAGGTTGATGAACGTCACGCCGGATGCTGTCGCCGGACGCTGCCGGTGGGTGACAGCCCCTCCGACGATGACACGTGACCCATCCGGCACAGACAATAGCGCCTCTGCGGGCAGGACACCTATCGCAGTCAACCGCGGACGCAGGAACTGTGTCGGATAGTTCGACGGCGTGATCCCCGTCGCCCAGGCATCGGTGGCGGCCAGCTCGACATCCGACAATCCCGGCAGCGTCGGTACCTGCGCAGATGACTCCAGCTCGAGATGCTCGACGCTCGCGGTGGCCGCGGCGCCCGCCTCCCACAACGCTTGTCGTCGACTCATGCCGAAACACTCGAACGCCCCCGCGCCCGCCAACCCCTCGAGGTGCGCGAGGTTGAGATCGGCTCGCCGCGACAGGTCGGTGATGCTCGCATACGGACCGTCTACTCCCCTGGATTCGACGATGCGCGCCGCGACGTCGTCTCCGACCCCGCGTATCGACGCCAATCCGAGCCGCACGTCGAGTCCGTCGTTCTCCAACGTCGCCTCGGCCAGCGACGCGTTGATATGCGGTCGGTGCACGTCGACGCCGTGTCGGCGGGCGTCGGCGACCAATGACTGCGGCGAGTAGAAGCCCATGGGCTGTGCACGCAGCAATGCGGCGCAGAAGGCGGCCGGATGGTGCAGCTTGAACCACGACGAGTAGAAGACCAACGATGCGAAACTCTGCGAATGACTTTCGGGGAAGCCGAAATTGGCGAAGGCTGCCATCTTCTCGTAGATCCGGTCGGCGATGTCGCCGGTGATGCCATGCGAGCGCTGCATGCCCTCGTAGAAGCGTCGACGGAGCTGGTGCATACGCTCCGGTGATCGCTTCGACCCCATGGCCCGACGGAGCTGATCCGCCTCGGCGGCGTCGAATCCGGCAACGTCGACGGCCAACTGCATGAGCTGCTCCTGGAACAGCGGTACACCGAGTGTGCGCTTGAGCGCTGGCCACATCGACGGATGCTCGACGGTCGGCTCCTCCTGGCCGTTGCGTCGCCGGATGAACGGGTGAACCGATCCGCCCTGGATCGGTCCCGGACGGATCAGTGCGACCTCGACGACCAGATCGTAGAAGCAGCGCGGCTTCAATCGCGGGAGGGTCGCCATCTGCGCTCGCGATTCCACCTGGAAAACCCCGACAGAGTCTGCGCGACAGAGCATCTCGTACACGGCCTGCTCGGTGAGGTCGAGTTTGGCGAGGTCGACATGGATGTTCTTGTGTTCGGCGACCAGATCGATCGCGTAGTGCAACGCCGAGAGCATCCCGAGGCCGAGTAGGTCGAACTTGACCAAACCGATTGCGGCACAGTCGTCTTTGTCCCACTGCAACACACTACGGTTCTCCATCCGCGCCCACTCCGTCGGACAGACATCGGCGATGGGACGATCACAGATCACCATTCCGCCGGAGTGGATGCCGAGATGCCTTGGCATGTTGGCAATTTCGCCAGCGAGGTCGAGTACGTCGTCGGGCGCGGTGTCGGGCATCTTGCTCCAGGCGTCTTGCTGACCGCTGGCATAGCCGAGCGCCCGCGCCATGTCGCGCACCGACGATCGACCCCGATAGGTGATCACGTTGGCGACCTGTGCGCTGTACTCGCGGCCATACCGTCGGTACACGTACTGGATCGCCTCCTCACGACGGTCCGATTCGATGTCGACGTCGATGTCCGGTGGCCCGTCACGCTCGGGCGAGAGGAACCTCTCGAACAGCAACTCGTTGGCCACCGGGTCGACGTTGGTGATACCCAACGCGTAACACACCGCGGAGTTGGCAGCACTGCCACGACCTTGGCACAGGATGTCGTTGCGTTTACAGAAGTCGACGATGTCGGCGACGACGAGGAAATAGCCGGGGAAGGTGAGCGTCTCGACGATCGCCAGCTCGTGCTCGATCTGCCGGTACGCCGCCGGATGTTCGGCCGGTGTCCCATAGCGGCGTCGTGCGCGGGTCATGGTGAGATGCCGTAGCCAACTGGACTCTGTGTGCCCGGCAGGCACGTCGAACGGCGGCAACTGCGGCGCGATCAATCCGAGCGAGAAGGCGCAGTCGTCGGCGAGGTCTGCCGCGGTGGCGATGGCGTCGGGGTGCGCGGGCAGCAGGCGCATCATCTCGTCGCCGCTGCGCAGATGCGCACCGCCGACCCCCGGCATCCAGCCCGCGATGGTCTCGATGTCGGTGCGGGCACGGACCGCCGCCATCGCCAGTGCGAGGCGTCGACGACGCGGCCCCGCGAAGTGCGCCCCCGACGTCGCGACGGTCGGCAGCCCGAACCGCTGCGCGAGGTCGGCGAGTACCGCATTGCGCTCGTCGTCGTCGGGCAGTCCCTGAGCGGTGAGCTCGACGACGACGTCGTCGCGGCCGAACCGCTCGACCATTCCACCGAGAGCGGCCTCGGCAGCACCGATACCCGCACGATCCAACGCTCGCCGCACCGCGCCCTTGCGACAGCCCGTCAGGATCATCCAGTGCCCGGCGTCGCGGGTCAGCCGGTCGACGTCGTAGCGCAGCAACCCCTTCTCACCGCCGGACATGTGGGCGTCGGCAATAGCCCGTGACAACCTCCGATACCCCTCACTGTCACGCGCGAGGACCAGCAGATGCTCGCCGGCCGGATCGGTCACCCCGGTGCGGGTCACGTCCGGCTCCAGGGAGAGTTCGGCACCGAACACCGTCGGCATCGCGAATTCCTTTGCGGCCTCGGCGAATCGGACCACACCGTAGAAGCCGTCGTGGTCGGTGATCGACAGACCGGTCAGATCGAGTCGGGCCGCCTCCTCCACCATCTCCTCGGGCATCGACGCCCCGTCGAGGAAACTGTAGGAACTGTGCGCGTGCAGTTCCGCGTAGCGCACAGACGATCGCTCACGAGACACCTCCGGCGCCGTGTAGGCGCCTCGCTTGCGCGACCACGCGGGGCTGTCGTTGCCGTCGCCCGCCTGCTCGGGGCCGAAGAACTCCCCGGGACGGCCGCCATCGGGCGAGCGCCCCGACAGCACCCGCTCCATCTCCCGCCACGTCGGCGGGCCCTGGTTCCAGCCCACTCGGCCAGTATAGAACACGTGTTCGACACTGCTCGACGCTAGATATGTGTCGAACTGAAGGATGTGGGTGCTGCAGCACCCACATCCTTCGATTGGACCCACATCCTCGCGCGACTCGACGCCGTTCGACACCGCAATCGTTACGGCGCGGCCGCACCGTCAGTCGGCTGACACCGCCCGCGGGATTCGACGATCCGCCACGGTCATGGCGATCAGCGCCGCTCCGATCACCACGACGGCCCAGCCCGCGATGTGGAGTCCACCATCGGTTGCGCGGGCGCCGAAGGCGATCCCGATGAGGCTCGACGAGAAGATCGCCCCGAAGTACATGAACGTCCGGTACAGCCCGGATGCCACACCGATCGACTCCGGCGGACTCTGCGTGTAGAGCGTCGCCTGATTCGCATAACCGCTCAGTCCGTTGGCAACGCCGAACAAGAACGTCATCGCGAGCAGGACCCACAGCCCGGACGAGTGATGGATCGCCACCGCGGTCACTCCGGCACCGATGAAGCAGAAACCTGTGAGGATCAACGGGATTCGTACCCAGCCGTGCGTCGAATTCACCCGTGCACACACGACGCTCAACGCGGAGTACGGGATGAGGATGAGCCCGACCTGCGCCGCGGTGTATCCCGCGGACTGCTCCATCCACTGGCTGATGCCGTACATCGCCGTGTACGAGCCGAGACCTGCCAGCATCTGGCGTAGGTAGGTGCGCACCAACGGGGAGTTGGCCGCGAGCATCCGCACATCAATGAGGGGTTGTGTCGCGCGCAGTTCCCAGAGCACCAGGAGCAACCCCGCTGCGACGATCACCGCCAGCAGCCACCACTTCGGTGCACCGAGCGCGGCGAGGAACTCGAGCGTCGCGATCACGGTCACCGCGAAGAGCACCACCCCGACGACGTCGACCACGCGGACGAGGCCACCGAAGCCGCCGACATGCATCGGACCGTCACGAGGGATGCTGCGCAGCGCCCACACGAGGGTGATCAGCGCGATCGGAATATTGACGAAAAACACTGCCCGCCAGCCGAATACACCGGTCAGCACACCACCGAGCGGAAGTCCGATCACCGCGATCACCTGGGCGGCGATCGAGAACCCGCCGAGCACGCGACTCGGCACTCCCGTCCCGAATGAGTCGGCACGAGACCGCACGAGCGCCATCGCCGTCGGATACGCCGCAGAGGTGCCGATGCCGATCAGGGCACGCGAGAGCATCAGGCACCAGAACGCCGGCGCCGCGGCACCGATGACACCGGCGATCAGCAGGACGACCAGCCCGGAGGCGAAGACGCGACGAGGACCGAAGACCGTCGCGAGTTTGCCCATTGTCGGTTGTGCCACTGCGCTGCACAGGTAGAGCACTGAAATCAGGATCGTCGTCTGTGCCGGACCTCGATGGAAGTCGACGCCGATCCCGACGAGCGCGGTGGCTATCATGGAACTGTTGATCGGGTTGAGTGTCGACCCCATCAACAGTGGCCCGGTGAACCGCCAGCCGAACGGATTGCGCTGTGCCACACCGGCGTCGCCGGTGGCCACGGCGCTCACTGAGCTGTGGCGTCGAGGAGTTCGAGAAGCTCTGCGGTCGAACCTGTCTCGGCGATCTGGGGGAATACCTCGCGCACGCTGTGCGCGTGACGCTCCCCGTCGGAATCGGTCATCGCGTCGGTCGGCAACGTCACGTTGAACCCCGCTTCGTGTGCGTCGCGGGCCGTCGATTCGACGCCTGCGCCGCTGGCGATCCCGACGACGGCGACCTGGGTGATGCCCCTGGAACGCAACTCCTCGAGGAGTGCGGTACCCGCGAATGCGCTACGCGAATGTTTGGTCACCACCAGATCGTCGGGCTGGGGAGCAAATTCGTCGATGAGCTCGGTCCACTCCGTCGGCAGTTGCGGTCTCGCCGATCCAGAGTTGCGGTCCGTCCGTCCGGGAGGCACGGCGTCGACGTTGACCATCACCACGAGCTGGCCGTACTTGCGGAATCTGTCGACCAATTGTCCCGCGCGGTCGACGATTTCCGACGCCGGATACGGTGCGAGATTGTCGCGCAACGCGATTCCACGTTGCATGTCGATGACGATGAGTGCGACCCGCGGGTCGAGAGCTGTCATTGCCATGGATTCCTCCTTGATCGAAGCGACTGTCAGGACTCCGCCACACGGCGGAGAAGCTCTGTTGCGGTGGCGATCTGCGCCCGTTCCTCGTCGGTGAGAACCTGCCCGAGTCGATCAGCGAGCCAGTCCTCGCGAGCCAATCGTCCACGCGCGTAGGTCTCGCGGGCCTTGTCCGAGAGATCGAGGAGCGTCTTTCGTCGATCTTTCGGATGGGGCGTCCCGACAATGAGCCCCTGCTCGAGCAGCGCCGCAACTGTCGTCGACATCGACTGCGGGCGAACACCTTCGGCTCGGGCGAGGTCGTTCGCCGTCGCCGGTCCCCCACGTTCGAGCCTGCTGAGCACGTTGGTCTGCGACCGCGTGAGATCCCCGATCGGGCCCTGCGCCCGAAGTCGACGATTGAGCGCCGCAAGCACGGGGCGCAGGGTCGCGGCGATCTCGGCGGCACTTTCAGACATATTGTGAGTCTAGCAAATAATCAGTTAACTGATAAGTTGACTGATTGAAAAGGACATTGCCGACAACTTATCCCGACACTCCATTGGCGCCCCCACCCCCTGGCGCCCCCAGCATCCTGGCGCCCCCAGCATCCTGGTGCCCCGAAAGCCCTCAGCGTCCCAACAATCTTTCGTCGACCTCCCTCGGTACCGTGAATCGGTGACCGACACCCCGTACCTCGCCGTCGACCTCCCCCGCCTCGATCGCAACCTGCAGGCGGTCGCCGAGCTCGCGCGGAACGCTCACGTCGATCTGCGGCCACACGCCAAGACGCACAAGACCGCAGAGCTCGCTCGACGCCAGATCGACAGCGGGGCTGTGGGACTCACGGTGGCGACGATCGGTGAAGCAGAGGCGTTCGCCGATGCGGGCGTCTCCGACCTGTTCGTCGCGTATCCACTGTGGGTGAACGCTCACAAGGGTTCTCGACTGCGCGCGCTCGCCGATCGGGTTGCACTCCGTCTGGCCGTCGACTCCGTCGCGGGGGCCACGCGCCTCGCCGCCGAACTGCCCGGCGCCGAAGTTCTCGTCGAGGTCGACTCCGGACAACACCGGACTGGCGTGGCACCTGCGTCCGCCGGCGAGGTCGCAGTAGCCGCGCAGTCGGCTGGGCTCGACGTGGTCGGGGTCTTCACGTTTCCCGGCCACGGATACGGCCCAGGACATGCACGCAGTGACGCAGCTGCACAGGAGATCACTGCACTCGCAACGGCGGCAGAGCGGTTGCGCGACAAAGGAATCGAGCCACGCGTGCGGAGTGGCGGCTCGACGCCGACGATCGAGTTCGCGGCTTCGGGCGTGCTGACCGAGATCCGACCGGGCGTCTACCCGTTCTACGACGCCCAGCAGGTGGAGCTCGGCGTCTGCGGATTCGACGACGTGGCGCTGACCGCCGTCAGCACCGTCGTTCATCGCGACGGACGTCGTGTGGTTCTCGACGCGGGCAGCAAGATCATCGGGGCCGACCGGCCCGCGTGGGCCAGCGGGCACGGTCGGATACTCGACGAGCCGGACGCACGCATCGTCGCACTCTCCGAACACCACGCGGTTGTCGAGTACCCGGACGAGAACACCCCTGAGCTCGGCTCGACGGTGCGCGTCGTGCCCAACCACGTCTGCACCGCGGTGAACCTCGTCGACGAGCTGGTCGTCGGTGGTGGTGACGATGGTGGCGCGGTTCCGACGTGGCGCGTGAGCGCCCGCGGCGCGAACAGCTGACCACGAACTCCGCGCGCGTGCGCGGCCGGGCCGCCTCAACCGCCTGGTCGGCGCAGAACCACCCCGGCCCGCGCAGGAACTAGGGGAAAGATTCTTTCCGTGGGTTTCGCACCCTTTCTCGAGAAGCAACACGAGGAAACGTACAGAACCCGAGGAAAAACCCTTCCCCTACTTTCCGCACCGGCGCGCACTGCCGCGAACGCGCCAGAAGTGACCTCCACCTACCGCACCCGCTCGCACCGCACCGACCCGCACCGTCGCACCGACCCGCGCCGCCGCGCCCGCACCACCGCGCGCAGAAGCGCACACAGGAGCGCCGCTACTCGTACACGCCCTCGACCATCCAGTCGCCCGCCCGGTAGTAGAGCAGCAGCGCGCGTGAATCCTCCAGGAGCACTTGGGCCCTGGCGACGATGCCGGTGTCGTCCATGCCCGCAGGCCACGGTCCGGCCCACCAGCTCAACGCCCAGGTGTCGCGGGCGGCGTCGCGGCCGGGACGTGCCATGCGTACGACGGCGGGCTCGTCTGAGAACGCTCCCCGGCCGGTGACGGTCACCGGTTGCCCCGACGCGTCGGTCAACGACACCGGGGCGCGGGACATGACCGCGGGTGCGGGCTGGGGCACGCGGCCCGGCCACGGCGCCTGCGGGTCGCGTTCGGGGATCTTCTCGTCGCCGAGTGGGATCATCGTGATCTGCTCCGACGGCCCGCGACCACCGCTGCGCACCGGCACCTGCACGGCGTCGCCGCCGAGGAGACCCTGCACACGCTCCAACGACCGGCGTGCGCGCTCGGAGACCTCCGACTCGCCCGGCAGTCCCGCACCGGTCAACGCGTAGCGCAACTCGCCGGCGTCGACAGTCTCCACCGGCTCGAGTCGAAGCATCGCGACCGGCGAGTCGGGCCGGGTGTCGCCGCGACTCCTCCCCCTGCCCGCGCCGGTCAGCCAGCCCTCCAACTGCCACCGGATGCGGTCGGCTGTCGCGTCCGGTGTGAGCGGTTGTGCACACCGCCAGATCCGTGAATGTCGTTGTCCGCGTTCGGTAACAGCCTCGACCTTGAGCTTGGTACATGCCGCGGGTACGTCGGCGAGTCGACGATGCAGCATGTCGGCGAGGCGTCGGCCAGCGAACGCCGCGGCGTCGATCCGGTCGATCGGTGGCTCACAGACGTACTCGATCACCAACTCCGGCGCGACCGCACTGCCCGACGGTCGACGATCGGTCAGCGCGTTGGCCAGCCGGTGGGCGACGGCGGCGTCGGCTGAGAACCTGGTTGCGACGTCGCGCGCAGACATCGCGGCGAAATCGCCGATGGTGACGAGCCCGAGTCGACGCAACAGATCGACCAGCTCTGCCCGTTCGGGCACAGACAAACTCTGCTCGACGTTCAGTTCCGCCACAGGGAGATCGGCCAGATAGGCACGGCTTGCTCCCGGTTCGACGTGATGTCCCCGACGTGCGGCGATCACCGCGGTGAACAACTCATCAGCAACCCCGACCTGCGATTCGACGCCGCACACCGAAATCTGGTCGACGAGTTGTTCGGCCAGCGACTCCTCTCCGCCGTGATGTCGAGCGGCGCCGTCGGCAGGCATCACCACCAGCCCCGGCCGCAGCACCTCGACCACGGCGACCACCTCGGCCACCGCCGCCACCACCGGCTCGAAGAAGCGTGCGTCACGATCGACGTCCGCGGTGAACACCCGCATCTCCGGACACACCGCCTGCGCCTGCCTTTTTCTCATGCCGCGTCGGACCCCAGCCGCTCGGGCGGTCGCCGACGTCGCGGTCACCCGATTGGCCGACAACACCGCAATCGGTTGTGCCGGAGGCAGATCCTCGTCGGCTGCTGCCGCCATCGCGGGCCAGTCCGGGCACCACACGGCCATGACCCGACCCATCAGTTCGCCACCGCGGTGAGCATCTGGTCGTCTGCGCTGAGCTGATCATCCGACCTGCCCACTACCGGATCTTCGGGGCGTGTCAGCCCCACGAGCCCGGCTTGACCGTGCGCACTCAACGAGCTCAGATCGACGTCGGCGCTGCGTCGCCTGCGGTCACGCCCGGTTGCGGTGACCTGCAGCCGCAGTCCCCCGATCCGACCGTGCCCACGTCGTGCTGCGGACAGATCTGTTCCCGACGTTCCCGGGACGTGCCGGTAGGTGAGCACGCTCGCCTCCATACGCACCTGCGCGCCCGGCCAATGACCGTCGACGACCAACAGCGCCGACGACTGCTGCCGCACCCGGCCGCTGACCACCCGGCACCGCGCGGGCGCAACGTCGACTCCACGGAGGCCGAGCACCACCAGATCCATGCCGTCGAGCAGCACCGAGGCGATCTCGATCGGATCGACTCCCGGATCCGGCACGATGGCGATACGGGCGAGATCGGCACCCATCTCCGCGACCGACAACAAGCTCAGCCACGGCAAGCCGACGATTCCCACCTGACCACCGCTGCGACTCACCGCGGCGATCATCGCGACCACCAACGACCGGGCTCCCGAACAGTCGATCACACTCCCTCGGGCGATCCCCCCGCGACGAGCATCATGGTGTTGAGAGTTGCTGTGTGGCAACAGATCTGCGAGCACATCCGGCAGCGGCAGTCTGTCGCCGATCTCGTCGACACGGTCGACGGACAACCTGTCCGGCATGCCGGACAGCACCGCCATCCGCTTGCGGAGTTGCGCCAGCGTGTCGGCCCGCGCCCCATCCGGCACATCACCCACATCGGGCAGACCACCACCATCCGGTAGGCCACCGTCGAGAGCATGCGCATCCGACTGCGATGCGTTCGGATGAGCCAACGGCAAAACACTCATGAAGACCTCCTGGCCAGCGTTGTGATGCATGGCGAGCCGGGAAGTTGCTGCGCCGTCGGTCGCTCGGATCACCGAGTTTGATCGAACGTTTTTTCGATATTCAGATCGTACGACGCCCCTCTGACACTCCGCAACAGCCCAGGTGACGAACAGCCGAGCCGCCGCCCACGAACGACGATCACGACGCGAAAATGCAGGCTGACCTGCTCTTTCCGGCCGCACAAAACCTTCGACAAGCCATCGACATCGCAGACGCGGCGTGGCTCAGAACAACGTCAACGCCTCGGCCATCTCCGGCGGCGCGACCAGGTCGCGCTCGTCCGAATCCGCCGGTTCTGTCCTGCCGTGATCGCGGCCGGCCAATCCGTGCCGGGCCACCAACGGCTGCAATCGATCTCGCAGCCACGACGAATACTCCGCGGTGACATACGCACCCCGGCCGTACAACCCGTTGTACTTGCGCACCAGCGCGGGATGATTCGCGGCAAGCCAATTCATGAACCACGGCTTGGTGGAACTGCGTAGATGCATCGGGAACGCGGTGACCCCGGCCGCTCCTGCGTCGGCGAGCGCGCCGAGCAGCGCGTCGAGGTGCGCGGTGGAGTCGCTCAGATACGGGATGACCGGCGCGACCATGACGTGTGGCGCAAACCCCGCCTCGGCGATCGCGCGAATCAGCTCCAACCGCGCCCGCGGCGACGGCGTTCCCGGTTCGATCTGCTTCTGCAGGTCGTCGTCGAAGATGGCCAGTGACACTCCGATACTCACCGGAATCTGAGCCGACGCCTGACGCAACAGCGGTAGATCTCGACGTAGCAGTGTGCCCTTGGTGAGGATCGACAACGGCGTACCCGATTCGGCGAGCGCGGTGATCACACCGGGCATCAACCGGTACCGACCCTCAGCACGCTGATACGGATCGGTGTTGGTGCCCAACGCGACGGTCTCCCGCTGCCACGAGCGTCGTCGGAGTTCTTTACGCAGCACCGCGGCGACGTTGAGCTTGACCACTACCTGCGAGTCGAAGTCGCGCCCGGCGTCGAGGTCGAGGTACTCGTGCGTCGGCCGCGCGAAACAGTAGCGGCACGCATGCGAACATCCACGAAATGTGTTGACCGTGAACCGGAACGGCAACCCCGACCCCTCCGGCATGGCGTTGAGTGCACTCTTGGCGAGCACCTCGTGAAAGGTGATGCCCTCGAACTCCGGAGTCTGCACCGACCGCACGAGTCCGGCACGCGCGAAGCCGGGCAGCGCGCCGTCGTCGACTTCGACCACCTGTTCGGACCACCTCATGGTGAGAGTCGAACATACGTACTAGGCACTGTCAACCCACCAGCCCACGAGCACCATCCACCGACCACCGAACCGCAACGAGCTCTCCACGGCCACGTCCCCGGGCGGCCCACGCGGCTATCATTTCCGTATGTCACTCGCCGAGAGCTACCGCACACCGGGTCCCCAGTACCTGGTCGCCGGCCGTTATCGGCTGAAATCCCGAATCGGCGGCGGTGGCATGGGCACCGTCTGGCTCGCCCGCGACCAACTGCTCGACCGCGACGTCGCGGTCAAACAGGTCCTCTCCACCGAGGGCCTCTCCGACGATTCCGCCGACAATGCCCGTAAGCGCGCGATGCGCGAGGGCAGAATTGCCGCGAAACTCGCCCACCGCAACGCGATTGCGATGCACGACGTTGCACTCGACCGCGGCGAACCGTGGCTGGTGATGGAGTACCTTCCGTCACGGAGTATCGCCCAGATCCTTTACTCGGCAGGCACACTCGACGTCACCGAATCGGCCAAGATCGGTGCGCAGGTCGCCGACGCCATGACCGAGGCCCACGCAGCGGGCATCGTGCATCGCGACATCAAGCCGGGCAACATCCTCATCTCCGAATCCGGACGCAACGTGGGACTGGTCAAGCTCACCGACTTCGGCATCTCCCGCGCCAAGGACGACATCACGTTGACGCAGACCGGCGTGATCACCGGCACCCCAGCGTATTTCGCTCCCGAAGTCGCTCGCGGTGCCGAACCGTCCGAGGCATCTGATGTGTACTCACTCGGTGCGACGGTCTACACGATGGTCGAGGGCGAGCCCCCATTCGGAGTCGACGACAACTCACTTGTCATGTTGCACAAGGTGGCTCGCGCGCAGATCAATCCGATGAAGCGGGCGGGCGCCCTCGAACCAGTGCTTCTGCACATGCTCGAACCCAGTCCGACGAAGCGGATCACGATGGCACAAGCCCGTGACGAACTCATCGCAGTCGCGTCCGGCGGCCGCGCCTCCGCCGATCAGGTACTCACGAGCCTGATTCCCCGCGCATCCGGCGTGACGACCCTTCCCCCGCAGACGCCGCATGGCGCGGGACCCGGTCAGTCGTCGCAACCGGATTCGTCCCGCCCCGGCGGTTTTCCCTCGGCCCGCCCCGCGTCAGATCGACGAAACCCTGGCACGTCGGTTGCCGCCGGATGGCAGACCCCGGCGTCGCCGCATCGACACCACACTCTGGTCTCGTCGACACCACCGTTCCAGAGCGGGCAATACCCCAGTGGTCAATACCCGAGTGGCCAGTATCAGGGCGAGCATTATCCGATCGACCCCTATGCGAGTCTTCCACCCTCCCAACGAGCTTCGGGCACATCTCCGACGACGCTCGCGCTCGCTGTACTCGGCTTCTTCGTGGTGCTGGCCGTCGTGATCGTCCTCGCGATCGTCTTGATGCGCTGAGGTTACTCGGCCTCAACCGATGTGGCGGGTGGCGGCCCACCGGGTCAACGCATTTCGGTTGGACTGCTGGGTCTTGCGCAACACGTTCGACGCGTGGGTTTCGACGGTTTTGATCGAGATGAACAGTTCTTCGGCGATCTCGCGGTAGGTGTATCCGCGCGCCAACAGACGCAAAACCTCGAGTTCTCGTCGTGTGAGAGAGTCGAGTTCGGGATCGAGGGCGGGCTCGGGCACTGACGATTTCCCCGTGAACGAATCGAGCACGAATCCGGCGAGGCGCGGACTGAATACCGCGTCCCCGTCTGCCACGCGCCGAACCGCGTCAGCCAGTTCCCGACCGTCGATCGTCTTGGTCACGTATCCGCGCGCGCCCGCCCTGATCGTGGCGATCACATCCTCGGCGGCGTCGGACACGCTGAGTGCGAGGAAAACCGGCGCATCGTCGCCCAAAGTCTCTGTGACACCACGCAATACGGAAACGCCGCCACCGGCGGGCATGTGGACGTCGAGGAGCACGACGTCTGGCCGGAGTCGCGTGATGGCAGTGATCGAATCGGCGACGGTGCCCGCCTCGCCGACCACGTGCAGTCCCGGTTCGTTGGCGAGTTCGGCACGTACACCCGAGCGGAACACCGCGTGGTCGTCGACGAGAAACACACGGCACAGCGCGCTCTGTGCATCCGGCCCGGCGGTCGCGTTCTCGTTCATCGTGCCTTCCCGTGGTCGATCGCCTCGTCGGTGTGTGGGGCTTCGTCCGTGACATCGCGCGGGTCGTCGTGGCCATCGGTATCCGCATCGGTGTGCGTCGTGGGACGCGGCATGATCAGTCGGATGTTCGTTCCGCGTCCCGGCGTCGAATCGATACGAGCCTGTCCCCCAGCACGTTCCACCCGAGACTTGATGGAGCGGGCAAGCCCCTGCCTGTCCGGGTCGACACCGTCACGATCGAATCCGACGCCCCGGTCGCGCACGAACACCTCGACCTCCTCGTCGCCGACCTCCATGTAGACGTCGACGCTACGCTCGCCGGAGTGTTTGGCCGCGTTGACGAGCGCCTCGCGCGTCGCTCCGATCAGTGCGGGCCACCGTCGTATCTCGCTCCCTGGTCCGTGGCGGGCTCCCTCGTCGGGACGCAGGTCGCCGACGGTGATCACCTCGACCTCGATGCCGTACGTGTCCTCTACCTCTGCGCCGACCTCACGGATCGACGCACTCAACGAGGTACCGCGCTGAGCGACGTCGCCGAAGAGCCAGCCGCGCAACTCGCGCTCCTGGCTGCGGGCCAACCGGGCGACCTCCTCGGGTTTGCCCGCCTGCTTCTGGATGAGCGCGAGTGTCTGGAGCACCGAGTCGTGGAGGTGGGATGCGATCTCCTCGCGCTCGGCGTTTCGGATTCGGGCCGCTCGCTCCTCGTTCAGCGCGCGCCACAGTCGCATCCACAGGGGCACGGTCAGCAGCACGACACCGATCAAGGTGGCTGCGACGGCGAGCAACGTGGTACTCAGGCCGCCGTAATTGCGCCGGCCCGCCACGACGATCACCGCAAGGCCACCGACGACGAGGACAGCGCCGCCCGCCAACCGCGTCCAGGTGAGCGCGGTGCTGTGGGGCGCGGTTTTCGACGTGTCGAACTCGCGCCACACCAGGCCCGCACCGACCATCACGAACACGAACGGCACGAGATAGGCGGCGGGCGTTCCCGACGCGGCGAACCCGACGACGGTCATCGCCACCAGCGCGAGCACCGCGAGACCCAACGCTTGTCGACGCTCCCCCGGCGCGGGCGATTCGGTGTCGTTGCCCTGCGGGCAGAAGAACCACAGCAGTCCGTAGGCCAGCACACCTGCACCGGCCAACGCCGCCAACACCACGAACACCACGCGGACGCGGAACGCGTCGACGCCGAGATGATCGGCAACGCCACCCGCGACGCCACCGATGACCCGGCCGGCGTCACGTCGCACCAGCCGAGGGATCGGTGGCACGTCGGGGGCAGCGGGGGTACTCACACTTCGATACTGCCCCACACACCCCGGTCGCCACATCAGGGTCGTTCCCCGATTTCCGGGGGAACGTCAGGGTATGTCCCCGATGCCCACGCCGAGCAGGGCCGCGAGGATAGGACTCATGGATGCCACACAAGTCCGCGCACAGCTCGAGCAGCTCTGGCACACGCGTCCCGTTCGTCCGGCGAGTCCGCGCACGGTCGCAGGTGTCTGCAGCGGCATCGCGTTCCGCTACCGCGTCGATCCGACGCTGGTGAAGGTCGCTTTCGTCGTCTCGACGCTGTTCGGTGGCGGCGGCCTGCTCCTCTACGTCATCGGCTGGATCGCCTTCCCCTCGAGCAGACTCTCGGCCGCCGACCCCGCCAACGATCGCAGTGGGCACGGCCACGGCCGCCACCACAACCCGAAGTTCGTGATCGTCGCGGTCGTCGCGGTCGTCCTGGTGATGTCGTTCGGTCCGCACGGCACGTGGAGTTCGAGTGCCGGTCTCGGCACCGTCCTCATGTTGCTCGGCTGGTGGCTTCTGTTCCGTCGAACACCGATACCGCTGCCCGGAACGAGCGCTGACACGCTCACCGCGGCGCCGTCGGCCACTGCGGATCAGTTCCAGCGCTGGACTCCGCGCGCGCTTCGCACCGGGGCGGCGCCGAGCTTCGAGGGCGCGACGGGAGTGCCGGTCACCGTCCCGAGCCCCACAGCTCTCGACGTTCCGACCACGCCTCGCGGCGACAGCTCAGACGCCGCGACGTCGGTGTTCACCCTCGCCGACCGCCAGCCACCGTCGTGGGACCCGCTCGGTGCCGCACGATTCGCCTGGGATCTACCTGAACCCGCGACCCCAACGCCGCCCGCGGTACCGGAGAACCGACACTCCTCGACTCGGGCATCGCTCATCGTCGTCGGAGCCGCACTTCTCGTGGCGATGAGCGGGGTGGCCGCACACCAGGCGGGTGTCGAGTGGTTCACCCCGACGCGCATTCTCTCCATGGCCCTCGCGGTCGTCGGCGTTGGTCTGCTCACGCTCGCAGCGTTGAAGCGATCCGCTGGGCGACGGCAGGTCGGACTTGTCCCGCTGGCGGTCGCGTTGGGCGCGGCGGTCATCGTCACCGGCGCAGCGACGACATGGGTCGGACAGTCCGACGAGAGCGTCGTGCCGTCCGGCGGTGTAGGTCAGCGCATGTATAAGCCACTGTCCGAGAACGACATTCGCGACAGGTACTCGGTCACCATGGGCGCGCTCGAACTCGATTTCCGCGACATCACGCTCACTTCCGACCGCACCGTCGACCTTCGTGCCGGCCTCGGCGAGGTGACCGTGCGGGTTCCGAAGGACATGAATGTGCGGGCGAACTGCACGTTGAATGTCGGTGATCCGCAGTGCCCTGAAGGGCTGTCCGTCGGCACTGCCGGCGCCGACAAGCCAGTGTTGACGATCAATGCGCACGCCAACGTGGGCAGCGTGGAGGTGACCCGATGAACGACTGGCGTCCAGAAACGGCCAACGGAACCGCAGAGGGCAACGAGTCAGGCAGCAGCGAGCAGGTGGGCGATGCCGTGGGGCACCGCGCCCCCGGGCTCGCGCTCCTCGGCATCGCCGCGATCGCGGTGGCGATCTGGGGCCTGGCCGACACCCCCGATCTCCCGTCGGCGTCGGTCCTCGGCTGGGGCGTCGTCGGGATAGGGCTGATCGTCGGCCTGGTGCTTCTGGTCAGTGGGGCGCGACGCAGTTAGCGCTCGCCACCTACTCCCGCTCGGCTGCTATTCCCACTCGATGGTGCCCGGCGGCTTGCTCGTGACGTCGAGGACGACGCGGTTCACGTCGGGCACCTCGTTGGTGATGCGGGTGGAGATCGTCTCGAGTACCTCGTACGGCACGCGCGTCCAGTCGGCCGTCATAGCGTCCTCGCTCGACACCGGCCGCAGGACGATCGGATGCCCGTAGGTGCGGCCGTCGCCTTGGACGCCGACGCTGCGCACGTCGGCGAGCAACACCACCGGGCACTGCCAGATCTGGTGATCGAGACCCGCGGCCGTCAGCTCCTCACGGGCGATCAGGTCGGCCTTGCGCAGCATCGAGAGACGGTCGGCGGTCACGTCGCCGACGATGCGGATGGCGAGACCGGGTCCGGGGAACGGCTGACGACCCACGATCTCCTCGGGCAGACCGAGTTCACGTCCGACCGCCCGCACCTCGTCCTTGAACAACAACCGCAGAGGCTCGACGAGGCTGAACTCCAGATCGTCCGGCAACCCGCCGACATTGTGGTGGCTCTTGATGTTCGCGGTGCCGCTACCGCCACCGGATTCGACGACGTCGGGGTACAGCGTTCCCTGGACCAGGAAGTCGACCTTGTCTCCGTCGGCCGCTCGGTCGCCCAACACGTCGCTGACAGCGCCCTCGAACGATCGAATGAACTCGCGTCCGATGATCTTGCGCTTGGTCTCGGGGTCGCTGACGCCGGACAGTTCGGCGAGGAACTTGTCGGCGGCGTCGACCGTCACCAGTCGCGCACCGGTGGCGGCGACGAAGTCATGCTCGACCTGCTCACGCTCACCGGCACGAAGCAGTCCGTGGTCGACGAAGACACACGTCAGCCGATCGCCGATGGCCCGCTGAACCAGCGCTGCCGCAACCGCCGAATCGACGCCGCCCGACAGACCGCAGATCGCGAGGCCATCGCCGATCTGGTCGGAGACCTGGTCGATCAGAGCATCGGCGATGTTCGCGGGCGTCCAGTCGGCCTCGAGGCCCGCGATCTCGTAGAGGAACCTGGTGAGCACCTGCTGGCCGTGCGGCGTATGCAGCACCTCGGGGTGGTACTGCACGCCCGCCATCTTCGTCTCGACGGACTCGAACGCCGCGACGGGCGCACCGGGCGTCGACCCTGTAACGACGAAGCCCTCGGGCGCCACCTGCACGGCGTCGTTGTGGCTCATCCACACGGGCTGGTTGCGGTCGAGACCGCGATGCAGCACGCCGTCGTCGGTGGCGGTGAACGTCGTGCGTCCGAACTCGCGCCCACCTGTGTTGGCCACCTCGCCGCCGAGCGCGGCAGCCATGGTCTGGAAGCCGTAGCAGATCCCGAACACCGGGATGCCCAGCTCGAGGATTGCGGGGTCGAGGCTCGGCGCGTCGTCGGCGTACACCGACGCCGGCCCGCCGGACAGGATGATCGCGGCAGGATCCTTGGCCTTGAACTCTTCGATCGTGGCGTCGTGGGCGATGACCTCGGAGTAGATACGCGCCTCACGGACACGTCGAGCGATCAATTGCGCGTACTGCGCACCGAAGTCGACGACGAGGACCGGTCGCGGGCCCTCGACGAGCGCGCTCTCGGCAGGGGAACGGTCGGCAGACGAGTTGTCGGCGGAAGAGTCTGTCACCACCCCATTCTATGCGTGCGTACCGACGCGACCGCCGCGCAGGCGGCACCCGCCACCGCCGTGCAGGCGGCGACGATGGAGCTCAGGCAGCACCGTGGGATACTCCATGTCGATATGAGCACCTCAGACGAGCGAGAAAAGGCCAGGTCATCTGTCGAGAAGCCGGGTCGGCGATGGCTGTCCCTGTCGATCTCCGACATCACCCAGGCTGCTGTGTTCGCCGCACTGATCGCGGCACTCGGCTTGCCGGGACAGATCAGCGTCGGCAGCGCGGGCGTACCGATCACTTTCCAAACCCTCGGCGTGATGCTGACCGGCGCCATCCTCGGCCCCAAGAAGGGCACGTTGGCGGTGGTCATCTTCATGGCCCTCGCGGTCGCGGGACTGCCGATCCTCTCGGGTGGTCGCAACGGTCTGACCGCACTGTCGTCGCCGACGGCCGGATTCTTCGTCGGCTTCCTGCCCGGCGTGTTCGTGATCGGGCTGCTGACGGCGTTCATGATGCCGCGCTACCGAATCCTGCTGGGCATCGTGGCGAATCTGATCGGCGGAGTGCTGGTGATCTACATCTGCGGCACCATCGGCTTGATGATCCGCGCCGACCTCACCCTGTGGGCGGCGATCGCGGCCAACGGCTGGTTCATCGCGGGCGACGCGGTCAAGGCGGTGATCGCGGCGCTGGTCGCCAGCCAGGTGCACCGAGGGTGGCCGGGCCTCATCACCCCGCTGCGTATCCGACGTGGACGCGTCGTCGCCCTCACCGCATGACAACTAACCGCATGGACCCCGCGTGATCGAATTCCGCGATGTCTCACACTCATTCGACGGTCGTCGAGTGTTGAGTGATGTCTCGGTCGACCTTCCCGAACGACGCATCGGCATCGTGGGCGCCAACGGCAGCGGAAAGTCGACGCTGGCGCGGATGATCAACGCGCTCGTCATCCCCGACACCGGGACCGTCGTCGTCGATGGCCTCGACGCTGCGAAGGAAAAGCGTCGTGTTCGACGCCGCGTCGGATTCATCTTCTCCGACCCCGACCGACAAATCATCATGCCGACGGTGCGTGAGGACATCGAACTCTCGCTGACCAGAACAGATCTGAACAAGGCCGAACGTCGGGATCGTGCGATGAGCGTGCTCGATCGCTTCGGCCTCGCCGACCACGCCGACCAGCCCGCGAGCAGATTGTCCGGCGGGCAGAAACAACTCCTCGCGCTTGCAGCCGTCTTCGTCACCGAACCGGCGATCATCGTCGCCGACGAACCGACGACGCTCCTCGACCTGCGCAACAGCCGCATGTTGCGCCGCGTCTTCGCCGACCTCGACGTCCAACTCGTCGTGGTCACCCACGACCTCGACCTTGTCGACGACTTCGAGCGCGTACTCGTCATCGACGACGGGGTCATCACCGTCGACGATGTGCCCGGCGTCGCGCTGCCCGCCTATCGCGAGGCGATGGCATGAATCCGCTCGGCACCTATCGGCCCGGAAACTCGCTGCTACACAGGGCCTCCCCCGGCGTGAAGCTGCTCGGCCTCGCCGCGGGCATTCTCGCCATCACCCTGTGTGTCAGATCCCTTCCGGCCCTCGGGATCGCCGCGGCCGCAGTCGTCGCGGTCTACGCCATTGCCGGGATCGGTCCGGCCACGGCGTGGCGCCAGTTCCGGCCGACGCTGTGGATTCTGGTATTCGTCTTCGTCTTTCAGGTCATCTTCACCGACTGGCGTCGAGCTGTTCTGGTGTGCGGCATCCTCGCGCTCTCGGTACTGCTGGCCGCCGTGGTCAGCCTGACCACCCGCACCACCGACATGCTCGACTCGCTGACGCGCGCCATGTCGCCGCTGAGCAAACTCGGCGTGCGCACCGACCTCATCGCGATCTCGCTCGCCCTGACCATCCGGACGATTCCGTTGATCGTCGAGATCGCGGGCCAGGTCGACGAGGCGCGCCGCGCACGCGGGCTGCGTCCAGGCGCACGAATCCTGGTTGCGCCCATCGTGATCGCCGCGCTGCGGACCGCCGACGGGTTCGCCGAGAGCCTCAGCGCCCGCGGATTGGACTGACCTCACAGCAGTGCTCAAGTCCCGAGCCGCGCAGAAAGTTACGCCTCGTGGGTCGCTCGCATGTACCGGTACAGGCGGAGGACCCGAGGGGTGTGGTTTTCTGCGCGCGCCACCGCTGCTGCCAAGTGTGCGGTCAGGGAGCCACAGCCGTCGAGAACACCGGCGTGATCGGCAGCCGCAGCGCACCAGGCGCGCCGGCGGGCACCACAGGGTGTGCGGGTGCGATCGGCGCGAGCCGCCTGTAACTGCTGCCCTGCTCGGGGCGCTGGTCATCTTCGCCCTTGTTGGGCCACAACGAGATCGCGCGCTCGGCCTGCGCCGAGATGGTCAACGACGGGTTGACGCCGAGATTCGCCGAGACCGCGGCACCATCGGTGACATGCAGCGTCGGATAACCCCACACACGGTGGTATGCGTCGACGACGCCGTTCGCAGGATCGTCGGAGATGGCACACCCGCCGAGGTAATGGGCGGTGAGCGGCATGTTCATCACGTCGCCCCAGGTGCCGCCCGCGAGTCCTCCCGGAAGGATGTCGGCGATACGACGAGTTGCCTCGTTCCCCTTGGGAATCCACGTCGGATTCGGCTCACCGTGGCCCTGCTTGCTCGTGACGTAGCGGAACGGCCCACGCTTACGGACGAACGTCGTCAGTGAGTTGTCGCTGCTCTGCATGACCAGGGCAATAACGGTGCGCTGACTCCACTTGCGCACGAAGAGAAGTCGCACGAGCAGGAAGGGGTTCCGCGCGATCTCCTTCAGGAACTGACCGAACCGGTTGCGCCTACTGCCACCGTCGGTGAGCACCGTCTGCAGATACGCAATCGCGTTGCTGCCCTTGCCGTATCGAACCGGTTCGATGTGCGTGTTGGGCTCCGGATGGAACGACGACGTGATCGCCACCCCGTGCGAATAGTCGTGCTGCGGATCGTATTTCGCGGCCATCGCGCCGAGGATCGATTCGGAGTTGGTACGCGTCAACGCGCCCATCGCGTCGGAGATCTTCGGAAGTGTGGTGCCCTTGGCTCGGTGAAGCAGCTTCTGGGTGTTGAACGTTCCGGCCGCAACGATCACCTGATCTGCGGTGAAGGTGCGCTTACCCGCGCCGAACGGACCCCACGACGACGAGCCCCTGGTCTCGACCTCCCACGTCCCGTCGGCGCGTTGCGCGAGTCCGTCGACGGTGGTGCGGTCGATGATCGTCGCCCCGTTGCGCTCGGCAAGACCGAGGTAGTTCTTCATCAGGGTGTTCTTCGCGCCCACCCGGCAGCCGGTCATGCACGCGCCGCACTCGGTGCAGGCGGTCCGCTCGGGTCCGGCTCCACCGAAATACGGATCGGGCACGGTCTCGCCCGGCACTCCCGCCAGGCCGGTCTTGGCACCGAAGAACACTCCGACCGGCGTCGAGGTGAAGGTGTCGGCCGCGCCCATCTGTTCGGCGACGGTACGCATCACCCGATCCGATTCGGTGACAGTCGGATTGGTGACGACGCCCAACATCCGTCGCGCCTGCTCGTAATGCGGCGTGAGCTCGGCCTCCCAGTCGGTGATGTGGTTCCACTGGGGGTCCGTGAAGAACGGGGTCGGAGGCTTGTACAGGGTGTTGGCGTAGTTGAGCGAGCCACCGCCGACGCCCGCTCCCGCCATGATCATCACGTCCTTGAGGGCGTGGATGCGCTGAATCCCGTACAGCCCGAGCTTCGGCGCCCACAGCCACTTGTGCAGACGCCAGCTCGTCTTCGCGAACTCGTGGTCTTCGAACCGACGTCCGGCTTCGATCACCCCGACGCGGTACCCCTTCTCGACGAGGCGCAACGCACTGACGCTGCCGCCGAAACCGGAACCGACGATGAGCACGTCGAAGTCAGGCTCATTCTTGCGCTGGGTCAACGCGTTCTTGCGCTGGTTGAGCGCGTTCTTGCGCTGGTTGAGCTTGTCGAAACCATGGTGGGCTGCCATAGCCAACCATTCTAACGCCCGTTGTCACATGACGTGACGGCGGTCTCACCTGGTGGGCAGAAACGCGGTTAGGCGCGAACAGACAACCCGACCTTCTGGAACTCCTTGAGATCGGAATAGCCCGCCTTCGCCATCGAACGACGCAGTGCGCCAACCAGATTCAGTTCTCCGAACGGGTCGTCGGACGGTCCGTTGAGTACCGTCTCGAGGCTCGGGCGTCCCTCGTCGGTCGCGACGCGCAGCAGCGCGCCGCGCGGAGTGTCGGGATGCGCTGCGGCCGACGGCCAATACCATCCGTGACCTGGGGCTTCGGCTGCTGCGGCCAGCGGTGTACCGAGCACCGCGGCGTCGGCACCACAGGCGATCGCCTTGGCGAGGTCGCCAGAGGTGTGGATGTCGCCGTCGGCGATGACGTGCACATAACGGCCGCCGGTCTCGTCGAGGTACTCCCGACGCGCAGCCGCGGCGTCGGCGATGGCGGTGGCCATCGGAACGCCGATACCGAGCACCTCCGACGTCGTCGTCGCTCCTTCGGCCGAGCCGTAACCGACGATCACGCCGGCAGCGCCGGTCCGCATCAGGTGGAGGGCGGTCCGGTGGTCGTGTACGCCGCCCGCGATCACCGGGATGTCGAGTTCGGCGATGAACGTCTTGAGGTTGAGTGGTTCTTCTTCGCCGCGGACGACATGCTCGGCGGAGATGATCGTGCCGTGCACGACCAGGATCTCGACGCCGGCGGCGAGAAGTGCCGGCGTCAGTTCGGGCGCGTGTTGCGGGCTCACCCGAACAGCGGTCGTCACGCCCGCGTCGCGCACAAAGCTCACGGCTTCGCCCAGGAGATCGGTGTCGATCGGGGCGCGATGCAGTTCCTGCAGGAAGCGCACGGGTGCGGATGGGTCCGGATCGTTGAGCGCAATGTCGACGAGTTGCGCGATCTTGCCCTCGACGTCGCGGTGGCGCGCCCAGAGTCCCTCACCGTTGATTGCGCCGAGCGAACCGAGCCTTCCCAGCGCCACCGCCATCTGCGGCGAGACGAGGGCGTCGGTGGGATGGCTCAGGATCGGCGAGTTGAACCGGTAGGCGTCGATCTGCCAGGCCGTCGACACTTCCTTCGACGAGCGCGTCCGTCGTGACGGGACGATGCTGATGTCGTCAAGTTCATATGTTCGACGGGCGGTTCTGCCCATGCCGATGTCGGTCAGGTCACGCACCGTTGCGCCTCTCTAGGGGGTTGATGGACTGCTATTCGACTGTGCGGCGTCGTGATCGCAACGATCACTACGACGTTCAGCGGGAATAGTAGTTCGGCGCCTCGGCGGTCAGTGTGATGTCGTGCGGATGCGACTCCTTGAGGCCCGCTGCGGTGATCTGCACGAAGCGTGCACCCTGCAGGTGATCGATGGTCGACGACCCGGTGTAACCCATCGACGCACGAAGCCCGCCGACCAGCTGGTGCACCACCTGGCCGAGTGGCCCGCGGTAGGGCACCCGTCCTTCGATACCCTCGGGCACCAGCTTCTCCTCGGCGAGCACGTCGTCTTGGAAGTAGCGGTCCTTGGAGTACGACTTGGCCTGTCCGCGACCCTGCATGGCGCCGAGCGATCCCATGCCTCGGTAGCTCTTGAACTGCTTGCCGTTGACCAGGATCAGGTCGCCGGGCGCCTCTGCGGTGCCCGCGAGGAGCGAACCGAGCATGACGGTCGACGCGCCTGCCGCGAGTGCCTTGGCGATGTCGCCGGAGTACTGCACGCCACCGTCGGCGATGACCGGAACGCCTGCCTTGTTGCACACGGCGACGGCTTCGAGGATCGCGGTGATTTGCGGGGCGCCGACGCCTGCGACGACGCGGGTCGTGCAGATCGAACCGGGCCCGACACCGACCTTGACGGCGTCGGCGCCCGCGTCGACGAGCGCCTGCGCGGCCTCACGGGTGGCGACGTTGCCGCCGACGATCTGCACACGATCACCGATTTCGGCCTTGAGCTTGGCGACCATTTCGAGCACCAGTCGGTTGTGCGCATGGGCGGTGTCGACGATGATCACGTCGGCGCCGGCGTCGGAGAGCGCCATCGCACGTTCCCACTGCGGATCGCCGGTTCCCACGGCCGCGCCGACGAGCAATCGGCCGTCCGAATCCTTGGTGGCGAGCGGGTGCTGCTCGGTCTTGACGAAGTCCTTGACCGTGATGAGGCCGGTGAGCTTGCCGTTGCCGTCGACGATCGGCAGCTTCTCGACCTTGTTGCGACGCAGGAGCCCGAGCGCGGCCTCGGCGGACACGCCTTCCTGTGCGGTGATGAGCGGCGCCTTGGTCATCACCTCGGAGACCGGGCGGTCCTGGTCGACCTCGAAGCGCATGTCGCGGTTGGTGATGATGCCGACGAGTTCGCCGCGATCGTCGACGACCGGCAGGCCGGAGATGCGATACCGGGCACACATGGCGTCGACCTCGGCGAGCGTGTTGCTCGGCGAGCAGGTCACGGGATCGGTCACCATGCCCGCCTCGGAGCGCTTGACCGTCTCCACCTGGCCGGCCTGGGCCTCGATCGACAAGTTGCGGTGAAGGACACCCATGCCGCCGGCACGCGCCATGGCGATGGCCATGCGCGACTCGGTGACGGTGTCCATCGCCGAACTTACGAGAGGCACGCGCAGCGTGATCTCCTTGGTCACCCGCGTGGATGTGTCGACCTCACTGGGAATCACATCCGACGCCGACGGCAACAACAGGACGTCGTCAAACGTCAGTCCGAGCATTGCGACCTTGCCGGGGTCGTCTCCTCCGGTGCGAACCTGCGTCATTGGTCCATTCTATCTGGTAAAGGGTGGCTGCTGATTTCGCCCGCAGCGAAGGGCGTCCGGCGTCGGCGCAGACAGCAGACAAACTGTGGAGCGTTGCGGCAGCCGTGCGCTGCAATCGGTTACGGTGGAGTCGTGCGTGATCATCTCCCACCGGGCCTTCCACCAGACCCGTTCGCCGACGACCCCAGCGATCCGGCTTCCATGCTGGATTCGATGGAGCCTGGCATCCCCTTGGACGAGAGTGAGCGGCTCGCGGTCGAAGAGGATCTGGCCGACCTCGCCGTCTATGAGGCATTGCTGGCACATCGTGGGATTCGTGGGCTCGTCGTCGTCTGCGACGACTGCCAGGAAGACCATTACCACGACTGGGACATGCTGCGCGCCAACCTACTTCAACTATTGATCGACGGAACCGTGCGGCCGCATGAGCCCGCTGTCGATCCGCGTCCCGACGCCTACGTCACCTGGGACTACTGCCGCGGCTATGCCGACGCGCACCATCACATCGACGACGACCGCTGAGATACCGAGCACAGCGTCTCGGGCGTCGCACACAGCTGACATCACGAAACAAGCCACGAGCGCCGCAATCGCGGAGCTCGTGGCTTGTTCGATTGTCTCGCCCGACTGACCTGTCCTACACCGAAGGTCTTAATCCGTCTGACTGACGCAGATCAGCTCGACGGTGGCCAGCTGCTCGACGGACCGTCGTTTGCCGCCGTAGTGGTGGTCGTGGTCGTCGTCGGCGGCTTGGTTGTGGTCGTCGGGGTCTGGCTGGTCTCAGGCGGAGTCGTCTGAGGCGACGTCGTCTCGGGCTTTGTCTGACTCGTGAGCGGGTCGGTCGGCTGTTGCGGCTCCGACGTTCGCGCCTGGGAGGTATCGACGTTTCCGCCGTTCGGCGACGTTGCCGAGGTACCGCTGCGCACGGTTGTCCCGGTGTCGGCTCGCAGGCGTCCGATCCACTCGTCCATGTGTGAGCGAGTGTCTGAGTCGCGAACCGGCCCCATCGAATTCTCTGCCTGCGAGATCAACGATTCCGCGGCAGGCGTGTTGCCTGCGGCGAGTTCGGCTTCGGCCTTCTCGAGGTTCGAACGCACGTCGTATGCGGCTTGCGTTTCCGATGCAGCCTGCGCGAACACGACCTTCTTGACGTTCCACAGCGGGTCGCCCGGTTCGGAACCCTGCGACATCACCGTGAGCCCTGCTGCCGCGACGATGGCAACTGCTGCGGCCCCGGCGACGATACGCAGGGTGCGCACGACGGTACGGGTCCGAGCCCTCGGACGTTCCGCAGCGATCGCGTTCTCGACGTCGGCGACAGTCGGGCCGAGCGGCAGCGGATCGGCTAGCGACTCGTGGCGCCACGCGGAGAGCAGACCCGCGAGTTCGTACTCGACGTCATCGCGCGTCGGCGTCGGAACGTCGTGCGACAGTGCGTCGATGAACGCGTCGTCGAATTGGACCGCGGAGATGTCCACGGGCGTGTCGTCGGGAGTCGACCACTCCCCTGTGGGATTTCTGTACGCACCAGTTCCGGTGTCATGCATGCCCCCCGACTGCCGCCGACCCGGCACGGAGCGACCACGATGCGACTCATGCTCGTCGTTCATCATGTCCTCCCGCCTTTCTCAGCTGTTCCTTCAACTTGGCCAAAGCTCGGTGTTGCGCGACGCGGACCGCGCCGGGGGTGCTTCCCACGGCTTCTGCGGTCTCCTCAGCGGACAGTCCGACGACCAGACGCAGGATGAGTACTTCGCGTTGCTTCTCCGGAATCAACGCGAGGAGTGCTTTCATCTCACGGCTGGCGTCGGCGTCGAGTGCGCTCTGCTCTGGTCCTCCAGTGACCTGGACAACCTCGGGGAGCTGCTCGACGGGGTCAGCCTTCACACGACCGGCGACGCGCATGGCGTCAGCTACCTTGTGCGAGGCAATGCCGTACACAAAGGCCATGAACGGTCGCCCCTGGTCTTGATACCGGGGCAGCGCGGTCATGACAGCCATAAGGGCCTCCTGCGCCACGTCGTCAGCGGAGAACAAATGGCGTTCTCCGACACCGATTCGCCCTCGGCAGTAGCGCACGATCGGTTCCTGCACACTTTCGAGGACTGACGTGAGTGCGACCCGGTCGCCCGACGCGGCTGCGCGGACGGCTTCGTCTAACTCAACACCTGTCAGTTTCATCGTCAGTTGAGATTCCCGTGTTACACGTTTGTGTTGCCTGATCAATCGGGTCGTGATGGATCTACGAGCGGCCGGCGAACGGCATCCCCCGATCCACAAGCATGTCATGCGACGCGTTGATGCTTGCAATCGTTGTATCCGACGTGTCGCCGAGGCCTTGCAGCAAAGACAACGACGCCCAGGTCAGAGGTAAAAATCCACCTGCCTGCGCGCGCCGAAGACATGCCCTCGCAACGGCAAGCGCGTCGGATGTATCGATCGCGGACGCCGCGGCGATGAGATCTGTCTTGATGTGATGACGCTCATGATTCGCCGAGACGGAGGCCATGATTTTTTGCGCCTCGCCGATAAGGCGACGCGCCCGGTCTGCGTCGCCGGTGTAGATGGCCAACTCAGCACCGACCCATCGCTCCCGCACGCGCGGGCGGACCTCGGTGACGAAAGTCGTCCACGCGTCGGAGCCCGCTTCCTCGACGTCGCGGCGGTCGTGCAGCTCTCGCGCCCGGATGAGCAGCCGAGCCGAGGCCGAGAATCGGAACAGACCCAGATTGTCGGCCGCGAGCCCTACGACGGCGTCGTGCGCGGCAACGCGAACCCACGGATCTGTGGAGCCGAAGGGATCATCGAGTGCAGCCAGCGCCGCGGCGTCGAACCCGACGGCGAGGTCGTGTCGACCCGACTGTCGGTGTAGTGAGGCCGTGGTACTGAACGCCAAGGAGATCACCTCTCTGGCGTCGACCGCTCTGGCGTGCGCACGAAGCCGGTCGAGCATGGTCAGCGCTGCGGCCCCGTCGCCGAGCCCTCCTCGTTCGACGGCCGCCCACCATTGCTGTCGCAGCGAATTCAACACAATCTCGTGGTCCACATCACTTCCATTGTCTCCGTTTTCCTGAATTTAACCTGTTGTCACAATTCTTTAATTCGACGCCAACGTCACGTACGCATGATGAGAACATTTCCTTCGTGTTACTCGGCGTTCTCGGCCCCACACGCGCCTACGATCGCACTTTCGCTCGAAGAGAGCGAAATCAATCCGCATCCATGCAGGTCACGGCACGTCATCGGGCACCGACGAGGGTCTCCGCAGGTGGCAGGGTTGGCCTGTGCTAGCCCGGGCCAACCACACAACATTTCGTTAACAACGATGGAATTTTTTGAACGATCTTGTCCTCAAGAGGCACTATTGACGCTGTTTCCGTCGTCCGCCTAGTGTTTGCGATGCACAGCCGATAGCGGCGATGCGCCAGTGTGGTTCCGCCGGTCTCGCGGCCGACGGAGCAGTGCAGCGGTACCTCGAGAATCAAAGGAGTTCGTGCCATGCCTCAGCCAAATCACCTCCCCGGACCTAATGCCGATATCTGGGATTGGCAAATGCAAGGCCTATGTCGCGGCGTCGACTCCTCTATGTTCTTTCATCCCGATGGCGAGCGCGGGCGGGCACGAGCTCAGCGCGAGCGTCGCGCAAAAGAAATGTGCCACCAGTGCCCGGTGATCGCGCATTGCCGTGAGCACGCTCTCGCAGTCGCTGAGCCGTACGGGATCTGGGGCGGACTCTCGGAGTCCGAACGCAGCATGCTGATGAAGCGCGGCGTCGGACGTCGCATCGCGAGCTGACCGAGCACTCACACACAGCAGACGACAAGACCACAAAGAAGCCCGGGCCGACCATCTGGTCGGCCCGGGCTCCTTTTTGCCTCTTGC
This sequence comes from Gordonia jacobaea, assembly GCF_965344965.1. NCBI lineage: Bacteria > Bacillati > Actinomycetota > Actinomycetes > Mycobacteriales > Gordoniaceae > Gordonia > Gordonia jacobaea. The sequence goes on from NZ_CBDRLS010000001.1 coordinate 169,626, forward strand.
AGTTGTGTCACATGCGGTCAGAGATCAGACCGCGAGCACCGCTCGGTCAGTGTGAGTGCCCGTGACCGTGATCTGCGGCCGCACCGGCGGGCTCGTCGGCAACCGCGGCCTCGGTGGTCAACACCATCCGCGATGCCGACGCCGCGTTCACGACGGCCGACCTCGTCACCTTGACCGGGTCGATGATGCCGTCTGCCAGCAGGTCACCATACGAGAGCGTCGCGGCGTTGAAGCCGTGACCGGTCTCCTGGCGTGCGACCTTGTCGACAACCACGGCACCGTCGACGCCCGCGTTGCTGGCGATCCAGTACAGCGGCGAACGCACGGCATCGCGAACGACCCGGACGCCGAGCGCCTCGTCCTGGCTGAGTCCCTCGGCGAGAGAATCAAGCACCTTCGACGCCTGTACGAGCGCAGACCCACCACCGGGGATGATGCCCTCCTCGACTGCGGCCTTGGCTGCGGCGACAGCATCCTCGACGCGGTGCTTGCGCTCCTTGAGTGCTGTCTCGGTCGGCGCGCCGACGCGGATCACGGCGATGCCGCCGGAGAGCTTCGCCAACCGCTCGGCGAGCTTCTCGCGGTCCCAGTCGGAGTCGCTGTTGTCGATCTCGCGTCGGATCTGGTCGGCACGTGCGGCTACGGCCTCCTTCGAACCGCCACCCTCGACGAGGGTGGTGGTGTCCTTGGTGACGACAGCGCGACGCACCGTGCCGAGCTGATCGAGCTCGGTCGTCGACAGCGAGAGTCCGATGTCGGTCGAGATCACGGTGCCACCGGTGACGACTGCGAGGTCGTCGAGGAACGCCTTGCGACGATCACCGAAGAACGGCGCCTTGACCGCGACGGCCTTGATGGTCTTGCGGATCGAGTTGACCACGAGCGTCGAGAGCGGCTCGCCCTCAACGTCTTCGGCAATGATCAGCAGCGATTTGCCAGACTGCGCGACCTTCTCCAGCAGCGGGAGGAAATCGGGCAGCGAGCTGATCTTCTCGCGGTAGAGGAGCACGTAGGCGTCCTCGAGGACCGCTTCCTGGCTGTCGGGATCGGTCATGAAGTAGGGCGAGAGGTAGCCCTTGTCGAACTGCACGCCCTCGGTGACGACGAGTTCGGTGTGCAGTCCCGATCCTTCTTCGACGGTGACGACGCCGTCGGTGCCGACCGTCGCCATCGCCTTGCCGACCATCTCGCCGACCTCGGGGTCGCGCGAGCTGACGGTGGCGACCTGAGCGATCGCCTTCTCGCCCTCGACGGGCGTTGCGACGCGGACCAGTTCGTCGTTGATCGCGTCGGCGGCCTTCGAGATACCCGCACCGAGCGAGACGGGGCTCGCGCCCGCTGCGACGTTGCGCAGACCTTCGCTGACGATCGCCTGCGCGAGAACGGTTGCGGTGGTCGTGCCGTCGCCTGCGACGTCGTTCGTCTTGGTGGCGACCGACTTCACCAACTGAGCGCCCATGTTCTCGAACGGGTCCTCGAGTTCGATGTCGCGTGCGATCGTCACGCCGTCATTGGTGACCGACGGTCCGCCGAACGCCTTAGACAGCACCACATGTCGCCCACGTGGGCCGAGTGTCACCTTGACCGTGTCAGCGAGCTGATCGATACCGCGCTCGAGTGAGCGACGGGCCTTCTCGTCGAATTCGATCTGTTTGGCCATGACTTCCTTCTTGAGTGCCTTCTACTGGGGAAATGAATGGGGGCACAACGTAGTCCGCCCCGGGGTCTGCGTACAGACCCCGGGGCGGAACGACCACACGTTGGTCCGTGGGGTCTTACTTGCCGATCACCGCGAGCACGTCGCGGGACGAGAGGATCAGGTACTCCTCGCCGGCATACTTGATTTCGGTGCCGCCGTACTTGCTGTAGATGACGGTGTCGCCTTCTTTGACGTCGACAGGGACGCGGTTGCCCTGCTCGGTGACACGCCCTTCGCCGACGGCGATGACGGTGCCCTCCTGGGGCTTCTCCTTGGCGGTATCCGGGATGACCAGACCGGATGCGGTGGTCGTCTCGGCCTCCACAGCCTGCACCAGGATCTTGTCCTCAAGCGGCTTGATGTTCACGCTCGCCACGATGTGAGTCCTCAACTTTCTCATCTGAGAAACGATGTATGTGTTTGCGGGCCCTGCACGAAACCTCGTCGTCGCGGGTGGCCGAGGTTCACTTTCAGTGCCTACTGGCACTCTATACGTGAGAGTGCCAGCACTCAAGGGGCACGGGTGCAAACGTCTCCCCTACGGGGCTCAGACACCGACCGGGAGGCGTCGCGACCACCACGATGCCACGAGCGCGCCGAGCAATCCGACGACCGCGAGCGCACTGACCACCCAGATCGCCATCGACATGCCGCCCAACAACTGACCGGGCTGCTGCGTGACGCCCGAACTGGCCAGAATGGCGGTGATGATCGCCAGCATCACTGCGCCGCCGACCTGGACGCTGGTGTTGACCAGACCGGACGCCAAACCCTGCTCGTGGTCGGCGACGCCAGCGGTGCCCTGTGAGTTGATCGACGGGAACGTCAGCGCAAACCCGACGCCCAACAGAATGATGGTCGGCAGCAGGAACTCGGCGTACGACATACCCGGCTGGACACGGGAGAACCACAGGTAGCCGCCGAGGAATGACGCGAAGCCGGCCACGAGCAGAAGCGGCGTCGGAACTCTGTCGAGGACACGATCCATCCGTGTCGCACTCGCGACAACGATCACGCCTGCCGGCAGAAAGGCGAGCGCCATTCCCAGCGGCGACCAACCCAACGAGTCCTGCAGATACAGCGTCACGACGAACTGGAACGCGACGTAGCCGCCGAACATCAGCGCGCCGGAGAGGTTCGCGTGGACCAGCAATGCCGACCTCAGGATTCCCGGACGCACCAGCGGGTGTCGGTGGCGAAGTTCGACGGCGACGAACGCGACGCCCAGGATTGCCGACGCGGCGAAACTCGCGATCGTGACGGCTGCGGTCCACCCGACCTCGGGAGCGCGCACGACCGCGAAGACGAGCAACAGCAGTGCACCGGTGCTGGTCAGAGCGCCCAGCGCGTCGAACTGTCGCCAGTGCATGGGTGTGCGTGGCGCTGTCGGGATCACCCGCAGGCCGGCGAACAGCAACGCTAGCGCGACGGGCCCCGGGAACAGAAGCGTTGCGCGCCAGGAGAGTTCGGTCAGCAGACCACCGAAGACCAGGCCGAGCGAGAAGCCACTCGCTCCGCACACGGTGTAGATACTGAATGCCTTGTTGCGTGCGGGCCCCTCGGCGAATGTCGTCGTGATGATCGACAAGCCGGCGGGCACTGTGAACGCCGCAGCGATCCCCTTGATGAAACGCAGAGCGATGATGACCGCATTGATGTCGACGACGGCGCTCGCGACAGATGCGACGCCGAACACGCCCAGTGCCACCAGGAACACCCTGCGACGACCGAACAGATCGCTTGCACGCCCGCCCAGCAACAGCAGACCGCCGTAGCCCAGAACGTATCCGCTCACGATCCACTGCAACTGCGACTGACCCATGTGGAGGTCCTCGCCGATCGACGGCAGTGCGACGCCGACCATCGAGATGTCGAGGCCGTCGAGGAAGAGCGCTCCCGCCAGAACCACCAGCAGCAGCCACACCTTCCCGGTCCACCCTGTCGCTGAGGTGATGTGAAGGTCCGATGACGGTTCGGGAGCCGCCTGATTGATGTCGTGTGCCCGATCGTCGACGCTCGACGACTCGGACCGATGCGCGATGACCACGTCTCGTGTGTTGTGTGCCATGCGAGGAACTATATGCATGTGCATTCAATGCGTCTACATTAATTGTCATCAAATCTTTTGCTGGAGCATATATTGCAGTTGCAGGGTAGGATGCGGTGCATGACCAAGGCGGTGACTTCTGAGGACCAGTTGGCTGCCGCGTGGCGAGATCTGTCGATCCGCTACAACAAGGTTCTGTGCAGTCTCGACCGTGAGCTGCAGGCCAAGCACGGACTCTCATCGAGCGAGTTCGAGGTACTCGAGCTGCTCGCGGAGGCCGACGACCATCAAGCCCGGATGAGCGAGCTGGCAAGCCGAGTGCATCTGAGCCAGAGCGCACTCTCCCGAGTTGTCGGCCGACTGGAGAAGGACGGGCTGGTTGTCCGCACGATGTGTTCCTCAGACCGACGCTCGGTTTTCGCCACCCTGACCGCCTCGGGCGAGCAGCGGTATGCGCAGGCACGCCCGACGCAGCGCGAGACCCTCGCGTCGCTCACGGATGGGTGCCCGCAACTGTTGCGCGAGGGCTGATCAGCGTTCTTGCGACACCTGCACACTCAGCCCCGGGTCGGTGGCCACGGTCAGCGGTGACGGTTGCGCGCCCCCCGCAATGACGTGCGCGCCCAGCGTGGCGATCATGACACCGTTGTCGGTACACAGGCGCGGCTTCGGCACGCGCAGCGTGATTCCGGCTGCGGCACAACGTTCTTGCGCCAGCGACCGAATCCGGGAGTTGGCCGTCGCGCCGCCGCCGAGCACCAGGGTATCGACGCCGAGGTCCGTGCACGCGCGAACCGCCTTGAGTGTCAACACATCTGCCACGGCTTCCTGAAACGACGCCGCGATATCGGCGACCGGAACGTCGACGCCATCGCGGCGGCACTTCTCGACGTAGCGCGCCACCGCCGTCTTCACCCCCGAGAACGAGAAGTCGTAGCGGGCGTCACGCGGCCCCGTCATGCCTCTCGGGAACTCGATTGCGTGCGGGTCGCCTTGTGCCGCAGCCTTATCCAGTGCGGGACCGCCCGGGAAGCCGAGGTCGAGCAGGCGCGCCACCTTGTCGAAGGCTTCCCCGGCAGCATCGTCGACCGTGGTGCCGAGTTCGACGATGGGGTCGGCGAGATCGGTGACGTGCAGGAGATGGGTATGGCCACCCGAGACGAGGAGTGCGACGCATTCGGGCATCGGCCCGTGTTCGAGTGTGTCGACGGCGACGTGCCCGCCGAGATGATTCATCGCATACAGCGGTACATCCCACGCCAGCGAATACGCCTTCGCCGCAGCAACTCCGACGAGGAGCGCGCCTGCGAGGCCCGGCCCGATGGTGACGGCGATGGCATCCGGCTTGTCGATCCCCGCGGCTTCACGCGCCCGCTGCATGGCGGGCACGATCGCTTCGAGGTGCGCACGCGAGGCGATCTCGGGCACCACTCCCCCGAAGCGCGCGTGCTCGTCGACACTCGAGGCCACCTCGTCGGCAAGCAGCGTCACCTCGCCGGGCCCGTCACCCTCACCCGGCGTCCACTCGACGATCCCGACTCCGGTTTCGTCGCACGAACTCTCCACGCCCATCACGATCATGTGGGATCACCTCCGCGCCCCGACACCGAGGGACGCGCCATCGTGTAGGCGTCGGCGCCGGACGGCTGATAGTAGTTGCGGCGCACACCACGTCGGACGAAGCCGTTGCGTTCGTACAGCGCAATCGCGGTGTCGTTGTCGGTCCTGACCTCGAGGTAGACCGGAGCGTCCGCGGCATCGGCGACGCCGAGCATCACGTCGAGCAGTGCGCGTCCGTAGCCGAGACCACGATGACTCGGCGCGACTGCGATGGTGTGGATCTCGCACTCGAAGTTGCCCTCGCCGCCCAGCGTCGAAATGCCCGCGTATCCGACGACTTCGCCACCTGGCGTCTCGCGCGCCGCGAAGTACCGGTTGTACGGCGCGTTGAGCTCGGCACGGAATGCGGTTGCGGGCCACGGCGAATCACCGACGAACATCTCACGCTCGAGCATCGCGCACCGTGGAATGTCCGAATAATCGAGCCGGTCGATCAGCAATTCGTGGGTGGTCATTTCGGAGTCACCGCCTTGGCGCGCTGGTCTTTTCGTTCTACGGCATCCGGGCGTCGGAGATAGAGCGGGACGAGCGGTCCCGGCGCCGCGCCTGTCACGACGTCGTCCGCGCTTGCCAGGAGCAGGCCGCGCACCGTCGGCGTTGTCACCAGCGACGGCTCTCCCTGCCACCCGCACAGTTCGAGATGACTCGGCGAGCCTGCCGCGACGTCGACCGGCTGCGCCGCAAGCGATTCGGCTACCACCGCGGGTGCCGACACGTCGGGACCACTGATCCGCGCTCCGTCGCGGTAACGCGCCCAGTACACCTCGCGGCGTCGCGCGTCGGTGACCACAGCCATCGACGATCCGGCCGGAAAGTGTTGCGCGGCGTCGGCGGCGATCGCGTCGAGCGAGCAGACCCCGTACACCGGAAGACCGAGCGCGTCGCCGAATCCGGCGCCGGTCGCCATACCGACCCGTAGACCCGTGAAAGGTCCTGGGCCACAACCGACCACGACAGCGTCGAGCCCGTCTCGGCGCACACCGGCCTCGTCGAGTGCCTCCGACATCAGCGTCGTCAGCACTTCCGCGTGCCGCCGGTGGTCGGCCGTCGCACGGTCGGCCAACACACGCACACCACTACCGTCGACCGTCCCGACGCCGGTCACCACCACATCGGTCGCGGTGTCGATGACGAGCACCGTCATCTCATCCATCTATCCAACTCCATTGTGCGTGACGGACATCGGTATCGGGATCGCGCTGCAAGCGCACCAGCAGGTGCCGGTCTGCGAGACGCTCCGCAACGCCTTCGCCCCATTCGACGACGACGACCGCGTCCGTGAGATCGGTGTCGAGGTCGAGCGCGTCGAGTTCGTCGAGTCCGCCGAGGCGGTACGCGTCGACGTGCACCATCCCCGGACGGTCGGGCGACCCGGGTTTGTGCTCACGAGCGATGATGAAGGTCGGCGACGACACCCGGCCGACGACATCGAGACCCGCGGCGATACCGCGTGCCAGTGCCGTCTTACCCGCCCCGAGCGGCCCGTCGAGGATGACGACGTCACCTGCCGAGAGGCCTTGTGCCAGTTCGGCTCCCAATGCCTCGGTGTCGGCGACATCGGCCAGCTCACGAGTCTGGACATCATCGGTGTCGCTCATCGTCGCCTGCCCAACAACGGGATTCGACGACGCCGAGGCTGCGGGCGCGCTGCCCGCGACCGTTCGACGAGGTCGGCGATGGCGTCGGTCACCCGGTCGGGCTGCTCCATCAAGACCATGTGGCCTGCGCCGTCGACGATGTCGAGTCGGGAGTCGTCGCCGAGGTCGCCGAACATGTGCAGTGAGTTGGGCAGCGGTGTCATCTGGTCGGCGGTTCCACAGACGACAGCCGTTGGCACGGCGGCGATGACCGGCAGGCCCATCGATTCGTCGTGGTGTTCCAACGCATTCAGGAAACTCACGACAGTGGAGATCGGCGTGTTCTGGATCATCTTCTCCACGGCCCGACCGAGTGCGGGGCTGTGGAAGTCGGGCCCGAAGCTTGCCGACACGAGGACCGGCTCGAGAACCAGCCTGGTGAGGTCGCGCCCGGCTTGGATCACGCGCGGGGTGTGTCGAACAGTCGCGCGGAACGCGTCGACGAGGGGGTTGCGCAGCCCGCGCGCGAGACCCGCCTCGGTCAGTCCACGTGCGGCGGTGGCGACGAGCGCGACGCCTGCCACGGGCCCGTCAGGACCGAAGAGCTCCGGGTGGCGTCGCGCGAGCGCCATGATCGACATGCCACCCATCGAATGTCCGCACAGCACAACAGGTCCCGACGGTGCGACGGTCCGCATCACGGCCGCGACGTCGTCGGAGAGTTGTGCGATCGTGCAGGTGTCGGGGGGCGCGTCGTCGGACTTCCCATGTCCGCGATGGTCGAAGAACACCAACCGGATTCGCCGTTGGGCCCAGTGTTCGGCGAGGTCGAATCGTTGAAAGTGCCACGACGCCATACGAAGACTGAAGCCGTGCACGAACAGCACTGTCAGCTCCGGCTTCTCGCCGGGCGCGATGCCCCCGAGGTCGACGGTGCGCACTGCGAGCGCCAGCCCGTCGTCGGTGGTGACAGTCGACGGCTCGTCGGAGTAGATGGCGGTGAAATCGATTCCCGCATAGGGATCGTCGAGTGCGTCGACACGACGCCGGGCCAGCGCACGTCCGGCACCCGCGACGGCCAACCCGCCCAGCGCTCCGAGACCTCCGAGACCCGCCACGAGGCCAACCCGTTCGTACGGCTTCACCGGTGCCCCACGTTGCCGGCCACGGCTCCCCCACCGACGTACTGCCGATGCGCTCGAGCGCCGATGCCGGTGATGATCTCGTAGTCGATGGTGCCGATCTGATCGGCCCAGTCACGCGCGATGGGAGCGCCACGCGTTCCGGCGCCGAACAATTCGACGACATCGCCCTCGGCGACCCCGCCTCCGTCTGGTCCGAGATCAATGACGAACTGGTCCATACACACTCGACCGACCTGCGGAAATCCCCGACCGTTGACCTGTACCCGCATCTGGTTGGACAGCAATCTCGGCACACCGTCGGCATAGCCTGCGGGGACGACAGCAATCACGGTGTCGCGATCCGACGTCCAGTGATGGTTGTACGAAACACCCTGCCCCGCAGCAAGTTTCTTGACGAGAGCAACCTCGGCCCGCAACGTCATCGCTGGTACCAACCCGAAGTCGCCGCGCTGCGGAATCGGAGTGCATCCGTAGAGCGCGATGCCCGGACGAACCAGGTCGCGTGCCAGGTCCGGACGTGTCAGTGCGGCAGGCGAATTGGCGATGTGCATCACCTCGGCGGGACTTCCGAGCCGCACGAGGTCAGCGGCAGCGGCATCGAGGCGTTCGGCCTGCTGCGAGTTCAGCGGATGCTCGGGTTCGTCGCCGCGCACGAGATGACACATGATCGCTCGTACCCGCACGGCCCCGTCGGCATTCGCTTTGGCCAGGTCGTCGGCGAAGTCGGCCCATTCGTCCGCGGCGACGCCGCTGCGGTTGAGGCCGGTGTCGACCTTGGCGGTCACGGTGGCAGTTCGTCCCAGACGGCGCGCGGCGTCGGCGACCAGGGCAAGTTGGCGCCGCGACGACAGCGCGACGTCGATGTCGGCGCCGATCGCGGCGTCGAACGGTGCATGGTTGGTGTGCAGCCACGCCGTGATGTGCGCGTCGATACCTGCCTCGCGCAGCGCGAGCGCCTCTGCGATGTGGGCGACCCCGAGTTCTGTGGCGCCCGCCGCCAGCGCGGCACGCGCAACAGGCTCGGCGCCGTGACCGTAGCCATTCGCTTTGACCACGGCGATCACGTCCGTACCGGCCGCCGCGCGGACGACACCCACGTTGTGGGCGATCGCGTCGAGGTCGATGAACGCCGTCAGCGCTGCGGGAAGGCCGGTCTCGGCAGCCACCGGCGCATCGGGCGTCGAATCATGTGAGGTCATCGCGACCATTGTCCCAGATCCGACGGAGTGGTCGGCGGCACACTCGAGCGATTCCCACCACGCAGGTGAGTAGTCTCCCGCATCCGCACGCGGCGACCGGCGAGTGAACTGGACCGTGGCGCTCACGCCAATCCCCCAACTCCCTGCTCACCGGAGGTTCCCGATGACATTCGTGCCCTACCACCCCACTTCGTACCCGATGCCGAATGTCGGAGCCGCTCAGCCGAGCAGGGCTGTGCTCGCCTGGTCATTCGTGCTCAACGCGGTGTCGATCGGCGTCTTACCGCTGGCCGAACTCGCGGGGCTATTCGGATTTGTCCTCACCATCAGCGGCGCCGAAGCCGGCAACGCCATAGGGTATGTCGGAGTCGCTCTGCTGGCGGTCACAGTGGGCCTCATCGTCGCTTCGGGCATCATGACGCTCGCGGCACTCGCGCTCACCGTCATCTCGCAGACACGCCATCTCGGCGCGCCCTGGGTGATCGTCACGGCATGGGTGGTCACAGGCCTGAATCTGATCGGGCATGCAGTCCTTGCCTTCTACCTGAATTTCTAGCAAGGGCCGTCTTCAGCAAAGCTCCCTGACCAGCCAGGGCTACGGACTCCTTCAGACAAGCAGTGTGCGCAGAGCTGGCCGGAGCGCAGCCAGCAGATTCGACGCACCGATCGGCGCTCCGCCGCTGGCCAACGCCGCTGCCCGGGCGTGCACCCTCGCTGCAGCCGCACCCGCCCAGATGGGTGGCAGGCCCGCCGCCAGCAGCGCACCAGCGATGCCCGACAACACGTCTCCCGCTCCTGCTGTCGCCGCCCACGACGATTCCGCGTCGTTGCCGAACACCGTGCCGTCGGGCTCGGCGACCAGCGTGATGCGCCCCTTCAGCAGCACCGTCACACCCCAGCGCTGAGCGAGCCCCGCCACCGCCCCGAGGCGGTCAGCACCCACCTCCTCGCCGGTGAGGCGAGCGAATTCACCCGCGTGCGGCGTCAGCAGTGTCGGCGCCTCGCGTCCACGTACCAGTTCTGGGTGCTGGGACAGGACGGTCAATCCATCCGCATCGACGAGAACCGGCAGCTCGGTGGCGAGGATCTTTCCCAGCAGATCGACGGCAGCGTCGTCTGTTCCTGCTCCCGGTCCGACGATCCACGCCTGCACACGACCGGCGTCGGCGAAGTCCGGTACCGCTACGACCTCCGGAAAGTGCTCGACCACCTCGGCGTGCGCCGACCCGACATACCGAGTCATCCCCGACGTCGCGGTCACCGCGGCTCCCGTGCACAGGATGCCGGCGCCCGGATACCGATGCGATCCCGCGATCACTCCGACGACACCCTGCGTGTACTTGTCGTCGTGCGGTCCGGGGACCGGCCAGGCGTCGGCGATCTCGGTATCGGTGAGTGAGTACAGCCTTGGCCGCGTCGGGGGCGTCGACACCAGCGGTGCACCCTCCGGGTCCTCGGCAAGACCGATGTCGACGAGTTCTACGCGTCCGCATTGCGGTGCGGCGAGCAGGTGCGCGTGTCGTCGTACGCCGAACGTGACCGTGACGTCGGCGCGGACGGCGGGCTGGTTGATCTGCCCGGTATCGGCGTCGACACCGGATGGAAGGTCGACGGCCACGATCGGTGTCAGCGGATCGACGGACGCGAAAACCGTTGCAGCGGCGGGCCGTAGCGGCCCGTGACCGCCTATCCCCACGACGCCGTCGATGACGACGTCGAGCGAACTCGGGAGCGTTTCGACGACCCGACCACGTGCACGTCGAAGTGCCGCCAACCCACCGGCGTGTGCCTTGTCGGGGGCGAGCAGCGTCGCGCTGACCGCGGCGCCGCGTCTGGCAAGTTCAGCGCCGGCGTAGAGGGCGTCGCCGCCGTTGTCGCCTGCCCCGACCACGATCCCGACGGCCCGTCCCACAACACCGTTCGTGCGTTCGGCCAGAAGCGCGGCCACTGCCTGAGCCACGCCGTGCGAGGCGCGGCGCATCAGTGTGCCGTTGGTCAGCAGTTCCCCTGTCGCGCGTTCCGCGGCGCGGACGGCGTCGGCGGTGAGGTAGCTGACCGGCATCAGGACCTACTCGACGGTGACCGACTTGGCGAGGTTGCGCGGCTTGTCGACGTCGTAGCCACGAGCCTGCGCGACGCTCGCCGCGAAGACCTGCAACGGGATGGTCGAGACCAGCGGCTGCAGCAGCGTCGGCGTTTTCGGGATCGGGATGAAGTGATCGGCGACGGCACGCGCGGAGTCGTCGTCGGCTTCGGCGATCACGATCGTCCGCGCGCCCCGCGCCTGGATCTCGCGGATGTTGCTGACCATCTTGGAGTGCAGCACCGCGCGACCGTCGGCCTGCGGCATCACGACGATGACCGGCAGTCCGTCTTCGATCAGTGCGATCGGGCCGTGCTTGAGCTCACCGGCAGCGAATCCCTCCGCGTGCATGTAGGCGAGTTCCTTGAGCTTGAGCGCGCCCTCGAGCGCCACCGGATAGCCGACGTGGCGACCGATGAACAGCACAGTGCCGCGATCGGCGAGCGAACGGGCGAGATCGCGGACGGGCTCCATGGTGTCGAGCACCTCGCGAACCGCATCGACCATCGCTTCCATCGCACCGAACTCACGCGCGACCTCGTCGGCGTACTTTGTGCCCCTGGCCTGCGCCAACGCGAGTCCCACGAGATACGCCGCGGCGATCTGCGCGAGGAAGCACTTGGTCGATGCGACGCCGATCTCCGGTCCGGCGTGCGTGTAGAGCACGGCGTCGGACTCGCGCGGGATCTGCGCACCGTTGGTGTTGCAGATCGCCAGGACACGTGCCTTTTGGTCCTTGGCGTGCCGCACCGCCTCGAGCGTGTCGGCCGTCTCGCCCGACTGGGAGATGGCGACGACGAGCGTCTGGCGGTCGAGGACCGGATCGCGGTACCGGAACTCGCTGGCCAACTCGACCTCGACGGGCAGGCGGGTCCAGTGCTCGATCGCGTACTTGGCGAGCATGCCCGCGTGATACGCGGTACCGCACGCCACGACGAAGACCTTGTCGACGTCGCGCAGGTCGTCGTCGGAGAGGCGCTGCTCGTCGAGCACGATCCGACCGTTCTCCAGATGCCCGAGCAGGGTGTCGGCGAGCGCGCGGGGCTGCTCGGCGATCTCCTTGAGCATGAAGTAGTCGTAGCCACCCTTCTCAGCGGCCGCGAGATCCCAGTCGATGTGGAACGGCTTGCCGGGGCGAGGGTTCTGGTCGAAGTCGGTGATCGTGTAGCTCTCGGCGGTGATCACGACGACCTCGTCCTGGCCGAGTTCGACGGCGTCGCGCGTGTGCTCGATGAAGGCGGTGACGTCGGACGCGACGAACATCTCGTCTTTGCCGACACCGACGACCAGCGGCGTCGACCGACGCGCCGCGACGATCGTGTCGGGGTGATCGGAATGCGTGAAGACCAGCGTGAACGCACCGTCGAGTCGACGCAGGGCGGCGAATGCGCTCGCGACGAAGTCGCCTGCGGTCGGGCCGGAGTTGTACTCACGCTCGACGAGGTGCACCGCGGTCTCGGTGTCGGTGTCGGAGGTGAACTCGATGCCCGCGGCCTCGAGTTCGTCGCGCAGCGGAGCGTAGTTCTCGATGATCCCGTTGTGTACGACGGCGATCTTGCCGTCGGTGCTCACATGCGGGTGCGCGTTGCGATCGGTCGGCTGACCGTGCGTCGCCCACCGCGTGTGCCCCATTCCGGTCGTGCCCGTCAGGGCTTCCCGACCGACCGCGGCGATCTGTTTGTCCAGGTTCTCGAGACGGCCTGCCTTCTTCTCGACGGTCGTGTGACCGTTCCCGTCGAGAATGGCGACACCCGCCGAGTCATATCCGCGGTACTCCATTCGACGCAGCGCCTCGACAACGATGTCGAGGGCGTCTCGCCTGCCCACGTATCCGACAATTCCACACATAGATGTTCAGCGTACCGGGGTTTTTGCGAGCAATTGACGAGCCCCGCCGCCCGACTTGGCGCCCAGCAATCGCGATACCGAATCAAGGCGCTCCTGCGGCGCGTCGTCGACGTCGACGACCGTGGTCTTGCCAATCTGCGCCTCGGCGTCGGCGAAGCCCGCGTACTGGGGGTCGCCGGTGAGGGTGTACAGCAGAAATCCCGTCGTCATCGCACGTACGGTCGAATGGGACTTGCGGTCGACCGCGGCGAATCCGAGTAGCGACTTGACCGAGGGCCGCTCGACGATGCCCGCCCGAGTCGCCTTGGGGATGGTGCGCAATGACACATCGCCCGCATAATCACGAGCCAGCGCGAGCCCGTTGGCGTCGACGTTGTCGAGATCTCCGGCCCCGGTCAGCAGCAGACACGGAGCGGTTGCGGTCTTCGCGGCCTGCGGCAGCGCTTGCGTGGTCGGAGCCGGAAACAGTGCGACGACGCCGCGCACGTCCAGCGCTTCCTGCCCGAGTAGTTGCTGATCACCTGCGGCGATGACGGCCGCGGACGCACCGAAACCGTGCCCGACGAACCCGATGCGGTCACGGTCGACGGTGATCTCTCCGGTGCCGAGCGAGTAATTGCTGACGATCGACGCCGCCGCGCGCATCTGTGCCGCCAGCGCGATGTCGGAGGCCATCACACGCTTCTGATCGTCGGGGGCTGCGACGACGATCCCCCACGACGCCAAGTGATAGAGCAGCGAGCGGTAGCGGTCGGCACCGGTGAGCCACCCGTGACCGAATGCGATAGCCGGATACCGACCGGCGTCGGCCGGCGTGAAGACCAGACCGGGCATTCCGACGATGCCGAGGTCGCCGCGCAACACCTTGTGCGGACCTCGTCGAGCAAGCTGCTTGGACAACTTGTCGGGAGACTTCGTGGAGACGCGCTTTTTCCGGGCCACGTTGCTCAGCCTATGTGGTCACACCGCCCGAAAGCGCCTCAGGGGGAGAATGCGGACTTGCGTCGGCCAGATCTGCGGGCAGCAGCAGCCGAGGCACCGCATCGGCCTCGTCGGCGTCGTCGACGAGTTGGTCGCGCATCCTGGCCGTCTGTGTTCCTGACCGCCGTCGATGCTCGGCCAGAGTCCTCGCCAACTCGGCCTGCGTTGCGGTGAACTCACGCGACGCGCCGACGATCGATTCGGTAGCGCCGCGAGCGATGGCGTCGATCTGATCCGCGAGGCTCATTGGTCTCCTGCCAGTGCCAGGTCTGCGCCCGAGTCGACGTCCGGCGATGTTGAGGGCGGTTGGGTAGCCGGCGGCTGGGAAGCGGGCGCCGTGTCGGTCGAGGCCGGGCTGTCGGGTTGAGCACCGTCGGGTTGCGGCAGAGTCAGCGGAACGTCGACGTTCTCGTGCTCGACAGAGCGATCGGACGGCTGGACCTCCCGCTCAGCGCCACTGCCACTCCCATTGCCACTGCCACTCCCATCTTCGTCATGATTGCGTTGCACCGGCGGGTGGCCTGAGAGGTCAACCGACATCTGTTGTGGTGCAGAGTGATTCACGTCCGATCGGCCGTGTTCGCGATCGGGATACGTCTCGACATCCAGTCCCTCGGTCGCCCGGTTGAGCGTGTGGAGGATCTCGTCGAGCGTGCGGACCGTCGTGTCGGCGGTGTCGAGAAACAGGCGCACGCGCGAGGCGATGTCTGCCGCCACGAGCGAGAGCGGCACCGCCCCGGTGAGGACCGCTGCGGGTAACTCGGCGATCGGGACGCCCGCGATGATGGGACAGGAGCAACGCGCGACCGTGACGTACCAGGTCCGCAACAGTCGATCGATTCCCGACGCCGCACTGCTCGTCGACTCCGACACGGTGCGCAACACACCGAGATCCGACTCTGCGCGACGCTGATGTGCGACGAGCAGCGCGGTCGTGGCGTCGCCCGATGCGCCCGACCACCCGTCGTCGAGTCTGATCTGCTGCTCGGGCAGCCAGTGCAGTTGATCGGCCACCGCGCGATGTGCTGCCGCGAGCCGATGCGCATCGTCGGCGAGTGCGGTGACGTCGAATTGTCCGATGCGCGCCAACGGTTCTCGCAGCTCGTCGTCGACGGGAACGTCGACCCCCAGTGACCGGCCGACACCCATCAGCGAGATCAGGTCGTCGACGCTCGCGATCGCCTGCTCGCGTAGGACCGGCAGACTGTCCAGCACTTCCCCCATCGCCTGCGTCACTCGCTCGCTCCAGCCGGGTTCACGGTCGCCGAATCGCCGTCAGCGGTTCGTCGGATGACATGCGTGAGCTCGGCATCGGCGTCGCCGAGGCTGGTGATGCCGCGTTCGAGTGTGTCCGCGAGATCGGCCGCAGCGACGGATTGGGCCCGAAGTCGTTGTGCGAGATGGTCTCCCATCGCGATGTAGCGTTCTGCGAGAGTCGCGTACGCCTCGCCGGAACACCACGTGCCGAAGGCGGCCGACTCCATGTCGGATGCGGCGGCGCCGACGACCAGCGACGCACGCCGATAGAACGAGACCACCCCGTGCACCTGATCGAGGTCGACGCGGAGACGCTCTCCCGCCGCCTGCGAACTCACTTCCGACACAGTCCCACCCCGTCTGCCGCCCGCGCTGTCGAGATAGCGCCGGGCACCTCGTCGGGCTGCCCGATATGCGGCTATCTACGTGTGGCGTTGAAGTCTAGACGGTGGGAATGCGCCGCGGGTTCCATGTTCGCCGAGATTTCTCGGCGCAGCCGAAGACTGCTCGGCAGCAGGCGCAGTCGACGAGCTCGCAGAACGCTACGACAAAGCGATTCCGTGCCGCTCCACGGCGTCGACCAGGGCTGTCGGGCGTTGCTGCGGCGGCACGTCGTGTACGAGTTCGAAGGCGCTGCCGATGCGCGTCGCCCCGCCGTCGGCTTCGGAGCTGTCCCCGATCATCAGGGCGTCGTAACCCGCGACACCGAGCTCGTCGAGGGCGGCCTCGAAGATCCTCGGATTGGGCTTGATCGCGCCGACCTCGTAGGACAGTGCGTACGCGTCGACGAGATCGCGCAGACCGACGCGCTCGAGTACTTTGCGCACGTCGAAGGCGATGTTGCTGACGATGCCGACCGGAACACCCGCCGACTTCAGGCCCCGCAGTACCGTCGCGGCGTCGTCGAACGGCTCCCACGACGCAGGGTCGAGCACCCGTTCATAGAGCGACTCCGCCTGGCCGGGAACCGACAGTCCCGATGCCCGCAGAATCGCCAGATATGCACGACGATGCTCGGCCGGATCGAGATCTCTTCTCTCCCAAGAGATCCGATCATCGTCTTCGACGGCGGCGGGAAGTCCGACGGGCTGTGTCATCCGTCGGATGAGTTCCATCTGGTGGTCGAGGTGCAGCGGTTGACCGTTCTCGTCGTGGAGGTCGGCAAACCATTCGGGCTGGTCGGTGAAGCGGAACAGCGTCCCGGAGAAGTCGAAAAGGACTGCTTTGGGAGCGCTGCTCATCGCGTCACCGACGTCCCTACTCCGACCGCGCTGATGCACCGACAGACTCCGACGCGCCTGCCTCGGCGACGACCGAGGCGATACGCTCGGCTATGCCGTGTGCGAGCTCGGGAGTCGGTGCCTCGACCATGACGCGGACGAGTTGCTCGGTTCCCGACGGGCGCAACAGAACTCGTCCTGTCGATCCCAACTCCTGCTCGGCCGCCTCGACGGCGTCGCGCACCGAGTCGGCGATCGCGACCGCGTGCTTGTCGGCGACTCGAACGTTGATGAGTTCCTGTGGCAGCACGGTGACGATCGACGCGAGTTCGGCCAGACGCTTGCCCGACCTGACGATCTGCTCCATCAGCAGCAACCCGGTGAGGATGCCGTCGCCGGTCGTTCCCGCCTGCGGGTAGACGATGTGACCGGACTGCTCGCCACCGAGCGAATAGCCTCCGCGTCGCAGTTCCTCGAGCACGTATCGATCGCCAACAGCGGTGGTACGCACCTCGATTCCCGCTTCGCGCATGGCGATGTGCAGACCGAGGTTGCTCATGACGGTAGCGACCAGCACGTCGTCGACGAGTCGGCCGCGGGCATGCAGTGCGGTGGCCAGAATGGCCATGATCGCGTCGCCGTCGACCAGTTGTCCGGTCGAGTCGACTGCGAGGCAGCGGTCGGCGTCGCCGTCGAACGCGATGCCGAGGTCGGCGCCGTGTTCCAGCACGGCCGCCTGCAACTTCTCCATGTGCGTCGAGCCGCAGTCGGCGTTGATGTTGATGCCGTCGGGTTCGGCGTGGATGGTGGTGACGGTCGCACCAGCGCTCGCGAACACTTGCGGACCCACTTGTGCCGCAGCACCATTCGCGCAATCGACGACGATGTTGAGTCCGTCGAGTCGCGCGTCGATGGCTGCGGCGAGATGCGCTGCGTAGCGAGCACCGGCGTCGGGCGCCTCGCGCAGACGGCCAACGCCCGCACCGGTGGGATGGGGAACGTCGCCGGAGGTCATCACGGCTTCGATCCGGTCCTCGACCTCGTCGTCGAGCTTGTGCCCGCCCGCGCCGAAGAATTTGATGCCGTTGTCGGGCATCGGATTGTGCGACGCCGAGATCATCACACCGAACGTCGCGTCGTAGTCGCCGGTCAGGAAGGCGACGGCGGGCGTCGGCAGCACGCCGACGCGGATGGCATCGGCGCCGACCGAGGCGAGTCCGGCACAGACCGCGGCTTCGAGCATCTCGCTCGACGCGCGCGGATCACGCCCGACGACCACCTGGGGCCGGAAGCCCGTGGTGCTGTCGCCGGCTGATGCGGTGTCGCCGGTTGTGGAAAGGTCTCCGAGAACGACCGCGGCGGCCGAGGCCAGGCGCAACGCCAACTCTGCGGTGAGTTGGTCGTTGGCCAGGCCTCGGACGCCGTCGGTACCGAAAAGGCGTGCCAAGTCAGCGCTTGGAGTACTGCGACGCCTTGCGGGCCTTCTTCAGGCCGTACTTCTTGCGCTCGACCGCACGCGGGTCGCGAGTCAGGAAGCCGGCCTTCTTCAGTGCCGGACGATCCTCAGGGGTGACCTCGATGAGGGCACGGGCGATCGCGAGACGCAGCGCACCGGCCTGGCCCGAGGGGCCGCCACCGACGAGCTTGGCGTAGATGTCGAACGACTCGGTGCGCTCGACGGTCACCAGCGGAGCCTTGATGAGCTGCTGGTGAACCTTGTTGGGGAAGTAGTCCTCGAGGCTGCGGCCGTTGAGGGTGAAGCCACCCGAACCGGGCAGCATGCGGACGCGGACCACGGCCTCCTTGCGGCGACCGACGGTCTGGATCGGACGGTCGATGACCACGGGACCACGATCGATGGTGACCTCGGCGGCAGCGGGTGCCTCGGTGTCGTAATCGTCTGCGGCCTGCTCGAGCTCGACAGCGGCCTCGACGGCAGCTTCGACAGCGCCCTCTGCGGCAGCGGTGTTCTCACCGGCAGCGGCCTGCGCCTCGGCGGCGTTCTCGACTGCGTTTTCCACAGCCTCGTCGCTGATGTTCTCGTTGCTCACTGGGCCACCTGCTTGATTTCGAAGGGAACGGGGCGCTGGGCCGCGTGGGGATGGTTCGGGCCTGCGTACACCTTGAGCTTCGAGGCCATGGCGCGGCCGAGCTTGGTGTGGGGCAGCATTCCCTTGATCGCCTTCTCGACGACCCGCTCGGGGTGCGAGTCGAGCAGCTCTGCGGTGGTCTGCACCTTGAGGCCACCCGGATGTCCGGAGTGCCGGTAGTTCAGCTTGCGATCAGCCTTGTTGCTGGTCAGCGCAACCTTCTCGGCGTTGATGATGATGACGAAGTCGCCGCCATCCATGTGGGGTGCGTAGGTCGGCTTGTGCTTGCCGCGGAGCAGGTTCGCGCTCTGCACGGCCAGCCGGCCGAGCACCACGTCGTTGGCGTCGATGACATGCCACGTACGCGTGATGTCACCGGCCTTCGGGGTGTAAGTAGGCACAGGTGGTCCTCAACTCTTATGTCGATGGTGCTGGTCAGGAGCGCAGACGGAGACGATTCCCGGCGACCAGTGGGGACCCGGGGCTCTGCTACCTTGCTCCGCGCGGGAGCGAAGGTGTCACGCACCAGCGATTCAGAGTACGCGACGCCGCAGGTCAGGGTCAAAACGCGGCCGGCGGCCTCACGGGACGATCCGCGCCGTCGACACAGCCCGTGCACAGTGGGCGTCGACCGATTCTCCCGCAGAACCGGCCTGGCACCCGATACTCACCTGAAGGTCGTCGTCGACCAGCACGTACCAGCGGATCGCCGACCCCGACGCCGGCGCCTCTCTGTAGGCGATCACCTCGCGATCTCCGAACCTCGTCGACGCCGAGAACTCACTCACCACGTCGTCTCCACGCTGACTGATCCGGTTGCGCAGACTGTTCGCCACCGAGTCGAGCGTCGACGCCGACCGGACGTCGCTCTGCACGAGGAGTATCCGACCACCGGACCCCGGATCGGTGAAGACACTGCGGGTCTGGCCCTCGCCACGATCGGTCGGATCGCCGGGCATCGGCGGTGCACTGTGATGCCAGCCGGCGGGCACCGAGAGCGTCGTGCGGCCGACCACGGCGTCGCGGTATGCCGGACCCTGTGGCGCGTCGTGTCGCCATCCGACGACTCCGAGCACCACCAGACCGACGACCAGCGCGGCACAGCATGCGATCGGCAGTCGGTACCGCCGCGCGAACGACTGGCGTGCACGTGTGTCGTCCGGTTGAGCACCCACCGCCTCGGGTAGCGGGGCGATAACCGTCGTCCGTGCTCCGTGCCGACGGACAAGTCCCCGATCGACCGGAACGACGCGTCCGGCGACGGTGTGCGCGCAGATCTCCTCGATCGCGGCGCGTACCTGATTCCGGTCGGCACCGTCGACGAATACCGCCTCGACCGAGTCGTCGATGAGCTCGACGATCTTTTCCCCCGCCTGCGCATCGCCGTCGACAGTAATGACGCCGCTGCGCTCGATCGCCCATCCCGCGGAGGTACGAACCATCCGCGCAACGTCCCAGGTCGGTGCCACCGTGTCGGCCGGATAGCTCGGCCGGTGTGTCGTCTCGACGACCACGCAGTTGCCCATCACGGTGTCGCTGTGGCTGCGTGCCACGAGAACAGCGCGCGGTATCAGGCTCACGGGCGGGTGCATACCTGCCGCCGCCCGGAAGAGAACTCCGCACCGCACCGACCCCCAGGTGCTGGGGTGGCCGATCAGGATGGGTCTGCCGCTCACGCTGCGAGCGATGTTCCACAACACCTCACGCCACAGCTCTGCGACATCACGCGACGCACCTTTTACGGTCACCACGGCCGCGTCGATGTGGTCGAGCAGGAAGGTGACATCGAGGAGCTCCGGCCCGGTCATGGTGTCGACGACCGCCTCGCCGTACGCAAGATCGACGACGACCGGCAGGGCCGTCGGTGCCGCCGGTGCGAGCAGTTCCCGTGGGATCGTCGCGCTCACTGATCCGCCTCGAGGGACACCTGGATCATCTCCTGCGGCCTGACCCGCGACACGAGTTCTCCGCGGCCGGGCACGAGCTGCTGCATTCTGGATCGACCGACGATGTAGCCCTCGTCGCGGTCGCCGCTCATCAGCAGCACGTCGCTCGACAGGTCCTTCAGGCGGGCGATCACCGGATCGAACATCGCCCGACCGACGCCACCAGACCGACGTGCGAGCACGATGTGCAGTCCGATGTCGCGGGCGTGCGACGCCATCTCGACCAGCGGTTCGATCGGGTGCCGCGCGCCGGTGGCCACCATGTCGTAGTCGTCGATGATGACGTAGATGTCGGGGCCCGACCACCAGCTACGTTCCTTCAGCTGCTGCACCGTGAGGTCTTCCGGTGGCAGCCGATCACGGAAGTAGCCCGCGAGCTGGGTCATCATCGATCCCGCGTTCTCGGTCGAGCTCGCATAGCCCGCGAGATGATCGCCCTCGATGATGCCCAGCATCGTGCGGCGGAAGTCGACGAGGACGATCTTGACCTCGTCGGGCGTCGAATTGCGCACGAGCCCGTTCACGATCGTCCTGAGCACATTGGTCTTGCCGTGTTCGACGTCGGAGAACACCATGAAGTGCGGCTGAACGCCGAAGTCGAGGATGACGGGAGCAAGCTCGAGTTCGCCGACGCCGATCGCTACCTGGTTGGGCCCCAACGTGATCGACGACGCCGCCAACAACTCGTCGACGCGCTCACGCGTGATCTCGGTGCCGAGTTTGCGAACCGGCATCGCTTGCCGGTCGGGCCCGTAGATGGCCTGCAGCTTCTCGGCGGCGTGAGCGACGCCTGCGCGTAGCGATTGCGCCGAGGAGACCCCGTCGAGCCTCGGCAGCGCGATGAGCATGTGTAGCTCCTGTGCGGTGAGTCCGCGTCCTGGTCGATTCTGCGGCACCGATGCCGCCGCGCGCCTGCCCATCGTCGAATCGCTGGGGTCGCCGAGCCGCAGTTCGATCCGACTGCCCATCAGGTCGCGCATCGCCGGCTTGACCTCTGCCCATCTCGACGCCGCGATGACGACGTGGACTCCATACGAGAGTCCCTGTGAGACAAGCGTGCTGATCTGTTCGTCGAGGAAGTCGAATTCGCCGCGGAGCACCGCGATGCCGTCGAAGACGAGGAACACATCGCCGTGCCGGTCGTCGCCGAGAGGGTCGTCGTCGGCGAGGACTCCGGTGGCGAACCACTGCGACCGACGCGCGCGGAAATCCTGCATCGACTCGATTCCCAAGCGCGCGAACAACAATTCGCGACGGCGCAGGATCGCCGACACCTCGGCGACCGTGCGACGCACCGCGTCGAGGTCGCCACGCGAAGCCACCGACCCGACATGCGGGACACCGGTCAGACCCGCGAGGCTGCCTCCACCGAAATCGAGGCAGTAGAACTGAACCTGCTCGGGCGTGTGCGTTGCCGCCATCGACATGACCAGAGTCCGCAGCGTCGTCGACTTGCCCGACTGCGGGCCACCGACAACCGCGACATTGCCTGCGCCGCCGGACAGGTCGAGCAGGAGCAGGTCGCGACGCTGGTCATACGGGCGGTCGACGATGCCGACGGCAGCGACGAGATTGCCTGGTGCGGTAGCCCGGTTCACGTCCCAACCAGTAAGTGCATCGACTGTCGGCGACTCGTCGAGCGGCGGCAACCAGACACCGTGCGCCGCGGGTCCGTGTCCGGCAATCCTCCCGACAAGTGTCTGCAGCAACGTCGGAACCCCGACTCCGACGACGTCGGCACCGACGCTGCCGTTGTCACCGGAATCGCCCGACGCGCTTCCGTCGACCGCGTTCATGCCTGCAGTGCTCGCGTCGACGGCCGGCGGCTCCTCGTCGAGCAGCGCCAGCGCCGCATCGAGTATCGAACCTTCCTGCGCCACTGCGTAATCTGCCCCGCCGTAATCTGCACCGCCGTAACCTGCCCCGCCGTGGTCCGCGCCGTCGAGTGGCACCGGCAGCGCCGAGAACAATTTCATCGTGGCGCGCGGACGGTCGGGGTCCTCGTCGATCTCGTCGAGGTAGGCAGACGGCGAGTGATAGGCCCCTGACACATACGAGGTGTTGAACCTGATCGGTTCGGCGCTGTCACATTTGAGGTACGCAGAGCCCGGGACGCTCGGCAGATGGTAGGCGTCGGGAACGCCGAGCACCGACCTCGACTCGTTGGCCGAGAAGGTCTTCAGCCCGATGCGATACGACAGGTGACTGTCGAGACCGCGCAGCTTGCCCTCCTCCAACCGCTGCGAGGCCAGCAGCAGATGGATGTGCAGAGAACGCCCGAGCCTGCCGATCGCTACGAACAGCTCGGCGAAATCGGGCTTCTGGGAGAGCAATTCGGAGAACTCGTCGACGATGATGAACAGGGCAGGCATCGGCTCGAGACGCACACCCGACGCGCGCGCACGCTCGTACTCGGCGACGTTGGCGAAGTTTCCCGAGGCACGAAGCACCTCCTGGCGACGAGTCATCTCACCGGAGAGCGCATCCTTCATCCGATCGACCATCGCCAGCTCTTGTTCGAGGTTGGTGATGATCGCCGCGACGTGTGGCGCCGATTCGAGCCCCAGGAACGTCGCCCCGCCTTTGAAGTCGACGAGCACCAGGTTGAGTTCGGCGGGCGAATGGGTCGCCAACATCGACACGACAAGCGTGCGCAGAAACTCGGACTTCCCCGAACCCGTTGCGCCGATGCACAATCCGTGCGGCCCGGTTCCGCCGTGTGCGCTCTCTTTGATGTCGAGTTCGACAGGGGTTCCGTTCGGCTGGAAACCGATCGGGACACGCAGACGATCCTTGCCCGTCCGTCCGCGCCATTCGACAGCTGGATCGAATCGGGCAACATCGTCGATGCCGAGGAGAGCGGGCAGTCCCGGGTCTCCCGCCGTGGCTTCGGAGTCCAAGTTGGCCAGGCTCGCCGCGGTTGCTACATGATAACGAGCCAGTCTGCGTGCAATGGCCTCCGCTTCGGCGATCGTCAACCCATCCATGTCGGCGAACTCCTCGATGCCGACAGCGCTTCGCGCACAAACCTTTCCGCCGCGAATCGTCAGCTCGAGTCCGCGTCTCGCCGCGAGGCCGTCGGGCGGGGCGGACAGATCGAGAACGGTCACCTGCTCGGTACCGGCATCGTTGATCAGCCTCTCGTCACCGGCGACGTGGCCGTCGTCGATGATCACGACGAGATGCGCTCGACCGGCGACGGGCGGCGCGGATCTGCTGAATCGACCGCGGTCGAGTAGTTCCGCGGCAAGCGACGTCTCCAGATCAGCCAGCGACTCGAAAATCATGCGCATCGGCCCCAGTCCGTCACGAAGACTCGGATGTCCCACGTGAGGAAGCCATTTCGTCCAGTCCCACGCCTCGCCGACCGGGTCGGAGGTGACGATCGCGATCCGCAGATGGTCGGGCCCGTGGAACACGCACAGCTCTGCGACGAGGGCGCGCACCACGTCGCGTGTCTCCCCGCGCACGCCGCCGATGTTCACTGTCGGAAACCCGCGCAGGGAGATCGACGTCGGCAATCGGTGAACGACGGAATGTGTTCGGACGAAACGGCGTAACGCCACCATCGAGACGGGCTCGAGGTCTTCGGGTGGCCCGGTCTCTGGCGGCATCAGGCGTGTCGCGAGCCCGTGCGCGCCCACACCGATCCGGACGTGTGCGAAGTCGGCATCGGATGGCCGTCGTTCCCACATCCGGCGCGTACCGATGAGCGTCGGGAGTGCGCGCGGGTCGGGATGGCTCCAGGTCAGCGCTGCGCGTTGCGCGTCGACGGTGTCGCGGACCTGTTCCCGCAGTTGTCCGAGGTATCTGAAGTAGTCCTTGCGCTCCTCGTTGAGTTCCGCGGCGCGCTTACCCCCTCCCCGACCACCCGCGGCGAACATGCCGAACATCGACATGAGCATCATCAGCGGAAACATCATGAACAGCGGGTTGCTGAGAATGTTGCGACCGCCGGTCGCGAACATCAACGCCAGCATCCCGATGACCGCGACGACCATGACGACCGGAAGCAGCTTCATCAACAGGTTCCCGGGGACCACACGGGGAACGTCGGGCGGGGGCGCGATCGTCAACTCACCGCCGGGGGTACGCGGCATGGCGATCCGCGCACGCCGCACGAACCCCTCGGTCGTCGAAGCCAACTCATCTCCCCCACAGAACCCGGACACACGCTGCGCCTCATGGCTTCTAGCCCTGTTGAGACTTGGCTGGTCGTCGATGTCGTAGTTCGCTATGTTAACTCCCAACCGCGGGGAGAACGGACAAACATGACATCTGTGGACACGTCGAGGACGGGCGGGGGCAGCCCGGTCGGGGGCGGGCTGGTCGGGGGCAGCCCAGCCACCGAGCGAAGCACCGGCCGTACGACGTCGATCGAGCCGGCACTCGTGCGAGTGTCGGTCCTCGGCGGCAACACCCAACTCGACGTCGGGCTCCCCGCTGCCGTGCCGGTGGCAGTGCTGATCGGCGAACTCGTCGCCCAGATCACCTCACGCATCCCGGTCCAGCGCGACCAGGACGACCCCGACGTCGACCCCTCGACGCAGCCACCCGAGCGCCATCACCGTTGGACGCTCGCACTCGTCGGACAGCAACCGCTCGCGCCGAACCGAACGTTGTCGGAGTCAGGTGTTCGTGACGGCGACCTCCTGATGCTGCAGTCGGTCGACACCGGCGAATCGCCCGTGTTGTTCGACGACGTCGTCGACGCCGTCGCACGACTCAACGATTCGGTGTTCGCGACGTGGTCGCCGACCGCCGCGCGCTACAGCGGATACGTCGCGACCTTGGTGGCCACACTGGGTGCAGCCACATCGCTCGGCCTCACTCGACTCGGCGGAATGGGAAGCACGACAGCAATATTCGGTGCGATCGCGGCGCTGGCATTTCTTGTCGCCGCCGCGGTTGTCGCGCGACACTACGACGACGCGCCGTCGGCGACCGTGCTGTCGGCGTCGGCCATGCCATTCGCATTCGTCACTGGCCTGTTGACGCCTCCCGGCACTTTCGGCGCTGCCCACCTGGCGCTGGGGTGCGCGCTGGTCTTACTCGCCGCTGTCGTCTCGTATCGCGTGACCGCGGTCGGGCCGGTCACCCACAGCGCGCTGACCACTGCCGCCGCGCTGGCAGGCGGTGGAGCAGTCCTGGCGCTCGTCGCAGACGGCATGGGTGTTGAGAAGGTCTCGGCCGTCGTGGCGGCAGTCGGCCTGTTGACCGTGTGCACTGCATCGCGCGCAACGATCCTACTCACCAAACTGCCTGTGCCACCGGTACCGACGGCGGGCGCACCGATCGACCTCGACGTGTTCGAACCGACACCTGCGATCGAGGGGATCGGCGCTATCGGTGCGATTGCGCTACCCAAAGTCGATGCGCTCGAACGACGCTCGCATCTCGCCAACGCGTATCTGACCGGGATCATCGGCGGCGCAACCACTGTCACCGCACTAGCAGCATGTGGCACAGCCGCTCCCCTTTCGGGATTCCACGCGATCGCGGTCGCATACGCGATCGTCATCGGTCTGGTCCTGTGCCTGCGTGGTCGCTCGTACAGCGACCTTGCGCAGGCGGCAACACAGATCGCCGGTGGCGCGTTGACGGTGATCGCGGTCTTCGTCGGACTCGCGGTGGGCGATCCGTCGCCGTGGGCACTCGTCGGGTTCGGCGTCGCAACGGCACTGGCTGTCGTTGCCGTGATCGTCGGCAGACTCGCTGCGGCTCATGACTTCTCACCGATGCTGCGACGCAGCGCAGAACTGTTCGAGTACGCGTTGCTGCTCGCGGTCATCCCGTTGCTGCTGTGGATACTCGACCTTTACCGCATCGTGCGGGAGTTCTGACGTTGGCGCGCGCACGCGCATGTTCTGTTGTGGCGGCGATGGTCTCGTGCGTCGCGGTGCTCGTATGCTCGAGTGAGGCTCCCGCGCTTGCGGTGACACCACCTGTCATCGACGCCGCCGCGCTGGTCAGATCTGCGCCGGTGGCACCGCCCGAAGCCACAGAGCAACGCACGCTGTGTGCCACACCGATTGCCGCAGAGTCGTATTCGTCTGCGACGGGTGCGCAGGCGATGATGCGGCTGCCGGACGCCTGGCGATTCAGCAGGGGCACCGGACAGCGCGTCGCGGTGATCGACACCGGCGTGAGCCCGAGTCGACGACTCCCCCGGCTGACCGCGGGTGGCGACTACGTGTCGACCGGCGACGGTTTGTCCGACTGCGACGCACACGGCACACTCGTCGCGGGCATCATCGCGGGCGCGCCGAGCAGCACCGACGCCTTCACCGGCGTGGCACCCGACGCGTCGATCATCTCGATTCGTCAGTCGAGTACAGCGTTTGGCGCCAAACGTTCTCGCGGTTCTGACGATCCAAACGTGGGAAGTGGATACGGCTCGGTCCGCACGCTCGCCAACGCCGTGGTCCGCGCCGTCGACCTCGGCGCAACGGTCATCAACATCTCGGAGGTGGCGTGTGCCGCCGTAGGGTCCAAGCTCAACGACCGATCGCTCGGCGCCGCAGTGAGATACGCACACACGCGCGACGTCGTTGTCGTCGTCGCCGCGGGCAATCTGACGCGTGATTCGGCATGTTCGAGTCAGAATCCGATCCCCCGCGGCGACGACCCGACAGGCTGGCGTTCGGTCTCGATGATCGCGAGCCCCGCATGGTTCTCGCCGTATGTGCTCACGGTCGGCTCCGTGGACGCGGGCACCGGCGCCCCCAGCGATTTCAGCATCAACGGCCCGTGGGTATCTGTCGCAGCACCGGGAACCGACGTCGTCAGCATCGACGGCTCGGGGCGCGTCGTGTACGCGCAGCAGGACCAATCGGGACCAATCCCCCTGCGCGGCACCAGCTTTTCGACTGCCTACGTCAGCGGCCTCGTCGCGCTCGTTCGTGCGCGCTACCCGCGTCTGACCGCGGCCGCGGTCATCGATCGTGTCACCAGAACTGCCCACGCACCGGGCACCGGTCGCGACACCCGTATCGGATTCGGAGTCGTCGATCCCGTCGCGGCGCTCACCGCAGAACTCGACGACAGTCCGCGCGCCGACGCCGTCGCACATCCGATCGCGGCACCGCCGTCACCGCGGGCACCCGATCACACCGCTCGCAACGTCGCCCTGCTCGGTACGGGGGCAGCCGCGGTGCTCATCGTGGTGGTTCTCGCGCTAGCGCTGCCGCATCGACGCACCCGCACGCTCAGTCCCGACGAGTACTAGTACTGACTCGCCATGCCTACAACAACCGTCGGCTACTTCGACGACGTCCGCGCGGGCCGCAACTCGCGCGGCAGTGCGAACGTCAGCGTCTCCTCGGCGGTATTGACCTTCTCGACCGTGTCGTAGCCGCGTTCGGCGAGGTAGTCGAGCACTCCGCGCACCAAGACCTCGGGCACCGACGCACCGGAGGTGACGCCGACAGTCGAGACGCCGTCGAGCCACGAGTCGTCGATCTCGCGGGCGTAGTCGACAAGGTGGCCGTCCTTGGCGCCGTTCTGCACCGCGACCTCGACAAGCCGCACCGAGTTCGATGAGTTCTTGGACCCCACCACGATCACCAGGTCGCACTGCGGAGCCATCGCCTTCACCGCGACCTGGCGGTTCTGGGTGGCGTAACAGATGTCATCGCTTGGCGGGTCGTTCAGAAGAGGGAACTTTTCGCGCAGCCTGCGCACGGTTTCCATCGTCTCGTCGACGGACAGTGTCGTCTGCGAAAGCCAGATCACCTTGGACTCGTCGCGCACGGTCACCTTGTCGACGCTGTCGGGGCCGTCGACGATCTGGATGTGCTCGGGAGCCTCGCCGGAGGTTCCCTCGACCTCTTCGTGGCCCTCGTGACCGATCAGCAGGATGTCGTAATCGTCGCGGGCGAAACGCTTGGCCTCCTGGTGCACCTTGGTGACCAGCGGACAGGTGGCGTCGATGGTCTTGAGACTGCGGGCCGCAGCCGTGCGATGCACCTCCGGCGATACTCCGTGCGCGGAGAAGACGACGATCGCACCCTCCGGGACCTCGTCGGTCTCGCCGACGAACACGGCGCCACGCTCGGTGAGCGTGTCCACGACGTGCCTGTTGTGAACGATCTCTTTGCGCACGTAGACCGGTGCTCCGTGCTTGTCCAGGGCGCGTTCGACGGTCTCGACCGCACGGTCGACGCCCGCGCAGTAACCACGCGGCTCGGCCAGCAGGACACGCTTGGGTTCAGACATGGTCTCCAGGGTACGTGGTGTCATGCCCGCGAACCGCCGCACTTCGGGTTGGTGTGACGCAGACCAGATGGCAGAGTGTTGTCATGGTTCGCGCACCCTATCCTGCACGTATCGCCGCAGGTCTCATCGTCGTGGCAATCGAAGAGACCCGCCGACTGCCGACTCGCCTGTTCACGCTGCCCATGACAGCGGTTAGTCAGACGCTGCAAGCCGGTATGCGGGCACAGCAGCAGATCGCCGAGCTGGCCATCAAGGGCGACGAGGCGCTCGACCTTCTCTTCGACAAACCCGACGAACAGCCCGAGTGGGCACGCTTCGACGAAGACGAGCTGACCGAGATCGACCCCGGGACGCCCATCGAGAGTCCGGACACCGAACCAACCGTGACCCGGACCGCCCAGGTCACGACGCTGCATGCGGCACCGAAGATGACTGCGAAGTCGCCCACTGAGCCCGCCGCGGCGCAGAAGAAGTCGGCCCAAAAAAGTTCGGCCCCCAAGAGTTCGGCCCAGAAGGACACAGCGACAAAAGCCCCGAAGGCCACGGCCGAGACGAGCACGGCGACCAAGGACTCGACGCCCGCGAAGGCCACCCCCAAGGCGGAACCCGCGAAGACCACGACGCCGGCGTCGTCGAAGAGCACCACCGAGCCCGCGGCACCCCGTGCCGACGCAGGGCGGTTCGCGCTCTACAGCTCCGCACCCGCCGACCTCATCGCAGGTGAGACAGCCTCCTCCGACGACAACGTCTCCGACGTCGACAAGCCGGAGATCGTCGAGTTCATCGAGTACGACACCCTGACGCTGGCCCAACTGCGCGCCAAATTGCGGGCCGTCGACCTCGACGACCTCACCGCGCTGGTCACGTACGAGACGGCGACAAAGAACCGGGCGCCGTTCATCACGATGCTCGACAACCGGATCACCGCCCAGAACAAGCGGTCGTGACCTCGGCGAACGCAACGCCGCCCGGGAACTCCAGAGACAGCGGAAGCTCCAAGGACACGGGCAATAGCGCCGACAACCCGTGGCCGGTACGCACCGTCAACCGCAAGATCGCGGAGTGGATCAACCGGCTCGGGCAGATCTGGGTGGAGGGTCAGGTCACCCAGGTCTCGCGCCGACCAGGTACCCGAACCTCGTTCCTCACGCTGCGTGATCCGGCCGCCGACATCTCCATCACCGTCACCTGCAGCCCCGACCTGTTGATGCGCACCGAGGTGCCCGTGACCGAGGGCAGCCACGTCGTGATGCTCGGCCGACCCGACTTCTACGCCGGCCGCGGCACGATCTCGTTGCGCGTCACGGACATTCGGCCCATCGGCGTCGGCCAGTTACTCCTGCGCATCGAGCGTCTCAAACAACTCCTCGCGGCGGAGGGACTCTTCGATCCGCGCCTTAAACGGTCACTGCCATTCCTGCCCCGCACCGTCGGCTTGATCTCCGGACGCGCGAGCGCCGCGCAGCGCGACGTGATGTCGGTGGCGCAAGCACGATGGACGCAGGTGCGCTTCGCGGTCCGCGACGCTCCCGTCCAGGGACCGACAGCGGTGCCACGCATCCTGGCGCATCTCGCCGATCTCGACGCCGACCCCGAAATCGACGTCATCGTGATCGCACGCGGCGGTGGCAGCGTCGAGGATCTGCTCCCCTTCTCCGACGAGGCGCTGCTGCGGGCCGTCGCGGCATGCACCACGCCGGTCATCAGCGCAATCGGACACGAACCCGACAATCCGCTCCTCGACCTCGTCGCCGACATCCGCGCCGCCACCCCGACCGACGCGGCCAAGCGCGTCGTCCCCGACGTCACCGCCGAACTCGCGGGCATCGCAGAGATGCGCCGACGCAGCGCCCACGCACTGCGCAACTGGGTCCACCGCGAAGAACGGGTGATCGCGGGCCTGCGTGCACGGCCCGTCCTTGCCAATCCGTTCACCATGATCGATCGACGCTCCGACGACGTCGAACGCATGCGCCGCGATATCCGGCGCGACGTCAGCAGGATGGTCGACGCCGAGCACCGCCGCGTCGAGCATCTCTCCGCCCGCCTGTCGACACTCGGTCCGGCGCAGACGCTCGCCCGCGGGTACGCCGTCGTCCAACGTGTCGACGACGGCGACCCCCACGTGGTGACCTCGACCGACCAGATGCCCGCGGGCGCACGACTGCGCATCCGCGTCGGCGACGGCGCCGCCGCGGCTGAGGTCACGTCACCACAACCCGCCCCCGACGCCGAGAAGCACACAGCGAAGAGCACCGACACCCCCAGCACGAAGAGGAGCACGAAGTGACCGGCCCCGCGAAAGGCAAGTCCGCCAAGCCGATTCCGGTGGCGCAGCTCGGTTACGAGCAGGCACGCGACGAGCTCATCGAGGTCGTCACGACACTCGAACACGGCGGCCTCGACCTCGACGCATCGCTCGCGCTCTGGGAACGCGGCGAAGCACTGGCCACGCGGTGCGAGGAACACCTCACCGGCGCGCGTGACCGCATCGAGGCTGCCCTCTCACCCGACGAGGACGACGAGGACGACGAGGACGACGACGAGGAGTTCGACGACTCAGATCCCGACGAGGACTGAGCTCCTCCGAACGGGCGCGCCCGGACCGGGACTCCGAGAACAGGGCTAACGAGCCCTACTTCGGCAGCGGCTGCTGGGCGAGCACCGACTGCGCCATCTGCTCCATCTCGGAGTCGGGACCGCGCGACATCACGGCGATCCGCTCGTCGGAGAGATCGGTGATCCAGAACTTGTTGTCGTCGTGCGTCGAATAGGTCACCCAGGTGTGCCCGCCGATGTCCTTGGTGCCCGTTCCCGACGACACGTCGTCGCCGCCGAGCTTCTCGACGAGATCGTCCTCGGACGCATTGGTCTGCGTGAGCTGCAGATAGGCGCCGGTGCCGGTGACCCAACCGACGTTGCTCGACGTCGCGCCGCCTGCCATCTCCCCGGTGCTGCCCGAGTTCGGCTTCCAGCCCTCCGGTGTCGGGGGGCGTCGAATCGGAAACGGCATGGTCCGCGCGTCAGCGGCAAGTCCGTTGTAGACGTCGTACGCAGGGGTTTTGTCGTCGGACGCGGTGCCGGTCAGTCCCACCGAGCAGTTGCCGGAGGCGATCGCCACCAGCGCGCACACCGCCAGCAACGGGATCAGCGTCCAGATCATGTCCTTGCCGCTGGTCAGTATGCGGGGTTTGCTCGCCATGGCTGACGAGTATCCCAGCCGCACGCCGCACCCCTCGTCGCGCCCCTCGACCAGCGTGCCCGCTGCCACAATCGACTGTCACCGCCACGCGGTACGGTGCCGTATGCGCGCGCTACAGCTCGTCGTGTCCCGTGTCGGGTCCGTCGTCCGACTCGGCGGCAGGGGACGCATCGCCGTCGTCGTGTTGTCCGCACTGATCGCCGCGGCGACACTCGCTGCGTGCGGCGGTTCCGAGGATCAACGCAACGGCATGGACGAGATCCGTTCGTCCGGCGTGCTGCGCGTCGGCACCGAGGGCACCTACGCGCCGTTCAGCTACCGCGATCCCACGACGGGTGAGCTCGCAGGCTACGACGTCGACGTCGCGAATGCGGTCGCCAAGAAGATGGGCGTACGAGCCGAATTCGTCACCACCCCTTGGGATTCCATTTTCGCGGGACTCGAGTCGGGTCGATTCGACGTCGTCGCAAACCAGGTATCGATCACGCCGGAACGCAAGGCCAAATACGACCTCTCCAAGCCATACGCCGTCAGCGAGGGGGTGATCGTCACCCGCGCCGACGACAACTCCATCCGCTCGCTCGACGACCTCAAGGGCAAAACCACCGCGCAGTCGGCCACGAGCAACTGGGCACAGGTGGCCCGCGACGCAGGCGCGAACGTCGAATCCGTCGAGGGCTTCACCCAGGCGATCAAGCTGCTCAACCAGGGGCGCGTCCAGGCAACCGTGAACGACAGCGTCGCGGTCTACGCCTACTTCGCCGAGACCGGCGACAAGAGCGTCAAGATCGCCGCCAAGACCGGAGACACCAGCGAGCAGGCCTTCGCCGCCAGGAAGAACAGCGGAATCACCGGCGACATCAACAAGGCACTCGACGAGTTGAGCGCCGACGGAACCCTGTCGACCATCTCGCAGAAGTACCTCAAGGCCGACGCCAGCGGAAGCGCTGCCGCGCAACAGCAGCAGGCCGTACCGCGCAGCACGTGGAAGATCATCGGCGACAATCTCTGGCCGATGGCCAAGGCCACGATCACCGTCACCATTCCGCTCGCCGCGATCAGTTTCGTGATCGGGCTGGTGATCGCCCTGGTCGTCGCACTGGCACGGCTCTCGCAGACACGAGTGATCAACTGGCTGGCGCGCGTCTACATCTCGATCGTCCGTGGCACTCCACTGTTGGTGCAGTTGTTCATCATCTTCTACGCGCTACCCGAACTGGGCATCAAGGTGCCACCGTTCCCCGCCGCCGTCGTCGCGTTCTCACTGAACGTCGGCGGATACGCCGCCGAGATCATCCGCAGCGCGATCCTCTCGGTTCCGAAGGGGCAGACAGAAGCGGCCCAGACGATCGGCATGAACTACCGCACGACGATGCGTCGGATCATCCTGCCGCAGGCGGCGCGCAATGCGGTGCCGGGTCTGTCCAACACGCTGATCTCGTTGGTCAAAGACACCTCCCTCGCGTCGACGATCCTGGTGACAGAGCTGCTGCGCGTCGCCCAGCTCGCCGCGGCGCCGACGTTCGAGTTCTTCGCGCTCTACACCACCGCGGCCATCTACTACTGGATCGTGTGCATGGTCCTGTCAGCCCTGCAGAACAGGCTCGAGTCCCGCTTGGGAAGGTTCGTGACGCCATGAGTGAACCCATCAGTAATCAGCCAGAGAGAGTCGATCAGCCGGAGAGAGTCAATCAGCCGGAGAGAGTCGTCGACGTCGCGGGACTGCAGAAGTCCTTCGGCGACAACCACGTTCTGCGCGGGATCGACTTCACCGTCGACCGCGGCACCGTGACCGTCATCCTCGGTCCGTCCGGATCGGGCAAGACGACCATCCTGCGATCGCTCAACGCCCTCGACATCCCCGACGCCGGCGTCATCCGCGTCGGCGAGCAGACGATCGACTTCGGTGGCACGTACTCGAAGTCCGACGTCACCAGATACCGCGCGCAGAGCGCGATGGTGTTCCAGAACTACAACCTCTTCCCCCACATGACCGTCCTCGAGAACGTCATCGAGGGGCCGGTCACGGTGCAGCGCCACACCAAGGCCGACGCCATCGCCGAGGCCGATCGACTGCTCTCGAGCGTCGGGCTCGCCGAGAAGCGCGACCAGTACCCGCACCAGTTGTCGGGTGGCCAGCAGCAGCGAGTCGGGATCGTCCGCGCCGTCGCGCTCCACCCGCAGGTCCTGCTGTTCGACGAACCGACGTCGGCGCTCGATCCCGAACTCGTCGGCGACGTGCTGAAAGTGCTCAAGGGGCTCGCCGAGGAGAGCTGGACGATGGTCGTCGTGACCCACGAGATCCGATTCGCGCAGGAGGTCGCCGACCAGGTGCTGTTCGTCGACGGTGGTGTGATCGTCGAGCGCGGAGGTCCCGACGAGGTGATCGCCCATCCCGCGCAGGAACGCACGCGTCAGTTCCTCCGTCGCATCCTCGACCCCCTCTGAGCCCTCCACGACCCGCGTGCGCTGCATCGACGCGTCAGATCACGCCCGAGGCGGGTGAGTGAACTCGCACTCGCCATGAAAGGATGATTGACGGGCGTCGTTCGCCCACTGCCGCGTACGCCACTGCGGCCGCGTCACTGCCAACGCCAAGGAGTCGATCAGACATGACAGCCGAGAACCACCAGGCACCCGACCGCAACCTTGCCATGGAGCTGGTGCGGGTCACCGAGGCCGCGGCACTCGCCGCAGGACGCTGGGTGGGACGCGGCGAGAAGAAGAAGGGCGACGGTGCAGCCGTCGACGCGATGCGCGAGCTTCTCTCGACAGTCTCCATGCGCGGCGTCGTGGTGATCGGTGAGGGCGAAAAGGACGAGGCCCCGATGCTGTTCAACGGCGAAGAGGTCGGCAACGGATTCGGCCCTGACTGCGACGTCGCGGTCGACCCCATCGACGGCACCACACTGATGGCCGAGGGTCGCCCCAACTCGATCGCCGTCATCGCGGTCAGCGAGCGCGGCACCATGTACGACCCGTCAGCGGTCTTCTACATGGACAAGATCGCCGTCGGCCCGGAAGCCAAGGGCGCCATCAACATCGACGAGTCGGTCGAATGGAACGTCAACTCGGTCGCCAAGGCCAAGGGCATCGACGTCGGCGATCTGACCGTCGTGGTCCTCGACCGTCCGCGCCACGCCGACCTCATCGGCGAGATCCGCAGGGCAGGCGCCAAGATCCGCCTGATCTCCGACGGCGACGTCGCGGGCGCGATCGCCGCTGCCGGCGACTACTCGACGGTCGACATGCTCATGGGTGTCGGCGGTACCCCGGAGGGCATCATCACCGCGGTCGCGATGAAGTGCATGGGCGGCGAGATCCAGGGCAAGCTGTGGCCGCGCAACGACGAAGAGCGTCAGAAGGCGATCGACGCCGGACATGACCTCGACCGTGTGCTGGGCACCGACGACCTCGTCCGCGGCGAGAACTGCTTCTTCGCCGCGACCGGCGTCACCAATGGCGACATGCTGCGCGGCGTGACCTACCGCCGAGGCGGTGCGACGACCCGTTCGCTGGTCATGCGCTCGAAGTCGGGAACCATCCGCCGTATCGAGGCGGTGCACCGCACCACCAAGCTGCGCGAATACGCCCGCCTCGATATCTAGCGAAACCCTTATACGACGCGCCGCATCCCGACCCGGTCGGTGACATCACCGGTCGGTTCGGCGACGGCGAGCACCTCGTCGAACCCGGCGACGATGCACTCGGCGAACAGTTCCGGATCCGAGATCGACGCGGCGTCGCAGTTCAGCCCGAGGCATGCCGTGGCGTTGTGCGTGATCATCGTCGCCA
This sequence comes from Gordonia jacobaea, assembly GCF_965344965.1. Taxonomy (NCBI): domain Bacteria; kingdom Bacillati; phylum Actinomycetota; class Actinomycetes; order Mycobacteriales; family Gordoniaceae; genus Gordonia; species Gordonia jacobaea. The sequence goes on from NZ_CBDRLS010000001.1 coordinate 205,552, forward strand.
TCACCGCGCATCCCGGGAGCGGACCGAACGGGAACAACCGCTCGACCTTCGCACCCGCGACGAACGTCTCCCACGGGATACCCGGTACGTTGCTGGCCTGCAGATCGTTCATGCTCGTCGCGCCACTGAACTGACCGAGAAGCTCACCGGGCATCCACGCCAGCACCGATCCGAGGGTGTTGAAGATGTCGACGGCGGGCTCGGTGCGTGCGGCACGCACCTGCTCACGGATCGTCAATACCCGCTCGAACGGGTCGTCGATGCCCATCGGCCCGGCGAGCCTGCCGACCGCGATGCGGTTGCCGCCCTCGGGATCCTCTGGTCGACGCACCGAGATCGGGATCGCGACGGGAATCGCGTCGACCTGCTCGCCCATCTTCTCGTGATAGATGCGGAAGCCACCGATCAGCCCGCCGAGGTAGACGTCGTTGATCGACGCCTTCATCGACTTCGCCACGGCTTTCAACTCGACGAACGGCACCTCGAACGCGAGGAAGCGCCACGAGAGACTGCGCTCCGCGAGCAGTGGCGAACCGGGCGGACTGACGAGGCCGGCAACGCGCGGCACCGAGCGCCCGTATCGCAGCACCTTGCTCAACGCATGCTTGGGATCGGTCAGCGCCAACGCCCCACGCAACACCACACCCGCCCGGTACGGGGTACGTCGAATCTCCTCCCCCACCTGTCGAGCGAGTACCTCGAGCGCCGACAGTTCGGTCGGCGGCGGCGCGGGCGGCTGAGGCTTGTTCGGGATCGGCTCGCGCGACGGCGAATGTAGTTGCGCGAGAGCGAGAATCGCGCCGAGCCCATCGGTCAGCGCGTGATGCGCCTTGAGGAAGTAGGCGGTCTTGCCGTCGGCGAGACCGGTGATCAGGTAGCCCTCCCATGGCGGTCGGGCCGGGTCGAGCGCGGTCATCGCCAGTTGTTCACACGTCGACAGCAGTTCGCCCATCGAGCCGTCGCCGGGCAGCCTGATGCGTCGAACGTGATAGTGCAGATCGAACTCCGGGTCGACAGCCCAACTCGGGGTGCCGGTGTGCAGCGGCGAATCCACCACGCGCGAACGGAATCTGGGCGCCATCCGGCTGCCCCAGTCGTGCGCCGCGATCAGCCTGTCCCAGTCGGGCTCGCAGTCGTAGATCTCGATCATCGAGATCGTCCCACGCAGTCGACGGTCGGTGTCGCCGCGCCACATCAGCGCGTCGACCGGACTCATGTGCTGCTCGGTGCCCCAATCGAGGGGTTGATCCTCACTCATTCGACAACCTCCCCTGCGTCGTCGCTACCGCTCTCGTCGTGTTGCGATTCATCGTCTTCCGCAGTTCCGTTCGGCACTGGCCACTCCGCCAGCGCGGTGATGAACATCTGACGTACCTCTTCGGTGTGGTCGTCGATGGTCTCCGCCTGCCACGCCGATGTGTCGACGGGCGGCAACACTCGCACCTCGATCGTGCCCGGTGCCACGAGTTGCGAACCGCGCCACATCAATTCGCCCACGTTGCGCAGCACAACAGGCACGACGGGCACCCCGGCCTGCATGGCGATGTGGAATGGCCCCTTCTTGAACCGTCCGATCCGTGGCGTCGGCGATCGCGTCCCCTCCGGCGCGACGACCAGTGACGCGCCCTCGTCGCGCAGCTTGCGCACCGCGGGTTCGAGCTGATTGATGGCCTTGCCCGCGTCGGCGCGATCGATGAACACCAACCCGGCCGCGTCGAGGATCTGACCGAATACCGGAAGTCGTTGGATCTCTTTCTTTGCCACACCCGTCGCGTCGCGTTGAATCAGGTGAATCATGACGGGGAGGTCGAGTTTCGACTGATGGTTGAACGCGAACACGCAGGGACGGTCCGACGTCAGGTTCTCCTTGCCGTCGAGCACGTCGACATGCACACCTGCCAACGCCAACCCGACGTCGTTTCCGGTAGCGATGCCCGTCTGGACGGCGCTTTCGAATCGGCTACGCGCCACGACGCCGCCCGCGATTCCGGCAGCGGCACCAGCGAGAAACGACCCGTACATCGCGCCGGTACGCAACGCCATCCCGAAGCGATTGTGCGACGGATTGCGTAGCTCGAGGATCGGCCACCCCCTCGACTCCGCCTCGGCCCGCAGCGTCCTACGGGGCGATACCGCCGCGGGATGTCCGACGCTTTCGAGATACGGGATGTCCTCGTTGCCGTCGCTGTATGCGAAGGACGCGTCGAGATCCATGTCGTACTCGCGCGCCAGTGAGCGCACCGCCGCCGCTTTGCCCGGCCCCCACAGCGGACGGCCGAGGACCTCTCCGGTGACGATGCCGTCGACCACCTCGACGTCGGTGGCCAGGGCGTGATCGGCCTCGATCTCGCGTGCGATGGGCTCGATCTGGAATCGCGTAGCCGACGACGCGATCACGATGCGATGCCCCATCTCGCGGTGCGCGTTGAGGATCTGCCACATCTGAGGGCGTAGTTTGGCGGCAGTCTCCTGCCGAAAGAGCCTGTCCCCCAGGTCCAACAGTTCCGCGTACGTCTTGCCCGCGAACGTCGGTTTGGTCGCCTGGAGCACCTCGGCGTAGTCCTGTTCGGATTCCACTCCGCGCAGGCCGATGAGTGCGAAGTCGGCGACCTCTCCGATCCCGAACTCCATACTTCGAATCCGGGCTCCGAAAAGCGCTGTCGCAGAGAATCCTTCGATCAGAGTTCCGTCGTAGTCGAAGAACGCACCGATGTGCTTGCCGCGCGGTGCGGAGCGGATTTCGGCCAGGCGATCGCCCAGTGCGCTCATACCGCCGTCACTCCTGTCTGCTCCGCCTCGATCTCGGCGATTCTGGCAAGACGATCCCGCATGTCCTCGACCTCGTCGAGCCACTCCTGCCGTGCCGCAACCAGATCGCGTCCGTCGTGGGGATCGATCAGTCCCCGATTGTCGGCCAGCTTGTACGCGGCGGTGTAGAGCTCCGTCGACACCGAATCCCTGCTCTTCACCACACCTTGCAGCGCAAGTTGTTTACCCAATCCGAGGCAATCGGTGATGATCTCCTGCTTGTCGCGGGACTCCTCGCCCAGCTCAACCAGCCGTCGGGACATGACCAGCTGTGCGTCGAAGAACGGCTGGAGGGTTCTGCGGGCAAACAGCTCGCCCGACATCGCGACGAAGGTGTCGTGCAACCATGCGGGCGTCGGCCTGACGGTCCGCCACTCGGGCGCGATGAGATCCATCTCGGCACCGAGACGGTGCAGAAACTCCTGCTTGGTCGGGAAGAAGAACTCGAACTTCAGCAGATCCCGAATCCGCAGCGCCTCGGCTTGTGCTGCTGCCAGACGTGTTTCGCGATCGTCGTCGATGGTGCGACGGTCCGCAGCGAACAACGCGACCTCGACGATCGCGCGGTCGACGAAATGATGGATCGCCCCATTGCGGTAGTACGCGGCCACCGCGTGGTTGTCCCCGGCGATCGACCACACATCGTCGACGCCGCCCGCGAAATGGGTCAGCACGCCCGCGTCGGTCAGTTCCTTCAACGTCGATTTCAGACCGAGTCCCCGGCACATCGCCGGATCAGGCCCCGGTAGCTCGCGCCGCTCGATATAGGCGAGCAGCGGTCGCAGGATGTCCTCGATCTCCTTGGCGGTATACGCCCGGTCGCCCGCCCCGAGCAGTGCGAAGCCTGCGAGCGACGTCGCCGAGATCGGTGTCGCCGCGTTGATCTCGTCCATCACCTTGAATGCGATCTTCTCCAGGCGTGCGGGATCGTCCTCGCTCAACTCCAGGATCGACTCCCGTAGCGAGAACGGTTCGCCGAACCGCACGCGCGCCTCACCGAGGTAGGACCGCTGTGCTTTGGCGTACTTCAGCAGCCACGTCACATCTTCGGGTTTCTTTGCGCCACCGGCGGATTCGCGCGTGATAGCCGCGATCTCGTGCAGCTGGTCGTAGACGATGGACGTGGGCACGACCATCATGTCCGCGGTGTCGAGTTGCTCGACGGCGTCGACGACGTAGGCGAGCAGCCCCATCATCGGCGGGCGTAGCTTGCCCGTGCGACTTCGGCCGCCCTCGATGTACCACTCGAGATTGAAACGCTTCTCGACGATGAACGACAGGTATGCGCGCATCGCGAACTTGTAGATCGGATCGTCGCCGAACTTACGGCGAATGAAGATCACTCCGGCGCGTCGGGCGATGGCCGCGAGTGGCCAGAGCGCGAGGTTGTTGCCGCCGAGTACCAGATTGGGCGGAAAGTCGTGGCGCCGTAGCGCATCCGAGAGAACCAACGTGTCGACGTACGACCGGTGCGACGGCAAGAACACCAAGCCGTGGGTCTTGTTGAGACTGCGCAGTTCACTCAACGTGTCGAGGTCGACCGAGACCGTCCAGGTACGTTCGTACAGCTTGCCGAAGGTCGTCGAGAACACGTCGTCCATCAGTGGGCTCTGTGTGGCCACGAACGTCGACATCTTGTCGATCGCATCCTGAATGATTGCCGCCGCCGGACGGCCGAGATCGGCGGCGAGCTTCGCGGCATTCGTCTGAAAGCGAGCCGACGAACCGATCTGCTGCGCGACGAGTTTGGGCACCTTGTAGCGGTCACCGATCAGTTGCCGTTCGGCGCGCTCAGCGGACAGTGCTGCCGCCAATTCGACGAACTGGCCGAAATCCTCGCCCTCGGCCGACGACTGCTCGTGCCTGCGACGCAACTCCTCCACCGTCGCCGGTTCTCCGGCGACCACACGAACGCGGTCGGGCGCACGCTTCTTGATCGCCCCCTGGCGAAACGCGGGTGGTCGACGCGGGTTGGACAGCACCAGAACGTCGGCCATCGAGACGCGGCGCTCGCCCTTGCGCATCGGGGGAAGCCAGACGACGCGTGCGGGGATCAGCGTCGTTGTCGGGTCGAGGGCTTCGGGATCGACTTCGTCGAGTGTGCGCACCGGGGCGTCGGGATGCTTACTCGCCGCCCATTCGGCGACGGCCTCGCGTTCAAGGTTCGTCCGAACCTCGGCGAGCACGATTGCGGCCAATGGGTTCCCCTCCCGTGTTGACATCAGTGAATCGGAGACAGTTGAGTGAACTGTGATCCACCACACAGTAATACCCCTTCCGTTCGTCACGCACATCGGACTATGAGCGTGACGAATCCCCGTGGCGTGGCCCACATCAGGTACCAGGACACCGGAGGGCCACTGACCGGCCGCGATAGGATTCTCGCGTGAGCAAACCAGCCCTTGCTCCGGAGTTTCGCTATGCCGAATTGCTACCCTCCGGCGCCGATGACACGCCCTATCGCCTGATCACCACAGAGGGGGTCTCGACGGTCGAAGTCGACGGCCAGACCTTCCTCAAGGTCGCGCCGGAAGCCCTCGAACGCCTGACGTCAGAGGCGATGCACGACATCAGCCACTACCTGCGTCCCGCACACCTGCGGCAGCTGCGCAAGATCATTGACGACCCCGAGGCGTCGGGCAACGACCGTTTCGTCGCGCTCGACCTGCTCAAGAACGTCAACATCTCCGCGGGCGGCGTCCTGCCGATGTGTCAGGACACCGGCACCGCGATCGTCATGGGCAAGAAGTCCGAGGGAGTGCTGACCGGCGTCGACGACGGCGAGTGGATCTCGCGCGGTGTCTACGACGCGTACACCAAACTCAACCTGCGCTACTCACAGCTCGCACCGTTGACGACGTACGACGAGAAGAACACGGGCACCAATCTGCCTGCGCAGGTGGAGATCTACTCCACGCAGCAGGGGCCGAAGGGGCCTGAGTACAAGTTCCTCTTCATGGCCAAGGGCGGCGGCAGCGCCAACAAGTCGTTCCTGTTCCAGGAGACCAAGGCGATCCTCAACCCCGACCGCCTGCTGACCTTCCTCGACGAGAAGATCCGGTCACTGGGCACCGCGGCCTGTCCGCCGTACCACCTCGCGGTCGTCATCGGCGGGACGTCGGCCGAATTCGCTTTGAAGACAGCGAAATACGCGTCGGCGCACTACCTCGACACGCTGCCGACAGAGGGCTCGATGTCGGCGCACGGCTTCCGAGACGTCGAGTTGGAGGAAGAGGTCTTCAAGCTGACACAGTCCTTCGGAATCGGCGCTCAATTCGGCGGTAAGTACTTCTGCCACGACGTCCGCGTCGTGCGTCTGCCTCGCCACGGGGCGTCGTGCCCGGTGGCGATCGCCGTCTCGTGCTCGGCCGACCGCCAGGCCCTGGGCAAGATCACCTCCGAGGGCGTCTTCCTCGAGCAACTCGAAACCGACCCGGCGCAGTACATGCCGGACGCCGGCGTCGCCGAGGACATCGAGGGCGGCCAGGTCGTCGACATCGATCTCAACCGGCCGATGCCCGAGATCCTCGCCGAACTGTCGAAGTACCCGGTCAAGACCCGACTGTCGCTGACCGGACCTCTCGTCGTGGCTCGCGATATCGCGCACGCCAAGATCAAAGAGCGCCTCGACGCCGGCGAACCGATGCCGCAGTATCTGCGCGATCACCCCGTCTACTACGCGGGTCCGGCCAAGACTCCCGCGGGCATGGCGTCGGGCTCGTTCGGGCCGACGACGGCGGGTCGCATGGACTCCTACGTCGAGCAGTTCCAGGCCGCGGGCGGATCAATGGTCATGTTGGCCAAGGGAAATCGCTCGAAGCAGGTCACCCAGGCGTGCGACGCCCACGGCGGCTTCTACCTCGGTTCGATCGGTGGCCCCGCCGCCCGCCTCGCCCTCGATTGCATCAAGAGCCAGGAGGTCATCGAGTACCCGGAGCTCGGCATGGAGGCGGTCTGGAAGATCGAGGTCGAGAACTTCCCTGCGTTCATCGTCGTCGACGACAAGGGCAACGACTTCTTCACCGACCCGTCGGGCACGGTGACGGTCCCGCTGGGGGTGCGTGTCAGGTCCTGACCGGGCCGAGAATTGGCGGCAGGTCGCGGCGAGTAGCGTGGATTGAGGTAGTCCTAACCCACCGCAGACACTCGGAGGACGCATCAGATGAGCGAGCAGCAGTACCGCATCGAGCACGACACCATGGGCGAGGTCAAGGTCCCCGTCGACGCACTCTGGCGCGCACAGACGCAACGCGCCGTCGAGAACTTCCCGATCAGCCACCGTCCGCTCGAGCGCACGCAGATCCGTGCGATGGGACTGCTCAAGGCCGCATGTGCGCAGGTCAATAAGGACCTCGGGCTGCTCGACGCGACCAAGGCCGACGCCATCATCGCCGCGGCCAAGGAGATCGCCGACGGCAAGCACGACGACCAGTTCCCCATCGACGTGTTCCAGACCGGGTCGGGCACCAGCTCGAACATGAACGCCAACGAGGTCATCGCGTCGATCGCGAAGGCGAACGGCGTCGAGGTTCACCCGAATGACGACGTCAACATGTCGCAGTCGTCGAACGACACCTTCCCCACCGCGACACACGTCGCAGCAACCGAAGCCGTCGTCACCGACCTGATCCCCGCGCTCGATCACCTGCGGTTGGCACTGCTCGCCAAGGCAGAGGAATGGCGTGAGGTGGTCAAGAGTGGTCGTACCCACCTGATGGACGCGGTACCGGTCACGCTCGGCCAGGAGTTCAGCGGCTACACCAGGGCTGTGGAAGCAGGCATCGAGCGTCTTGTCGCGACACTGCCGCGGGTCGGCGAGGTACCCATCGGCGGAACCGCCGTCGGAACGGGTCTCAACGCGCCCGACCACTTCGGCACCAAGGTTGTCGAAGAACTGGTCAAGCTCACCGACGTCGACTCGATCACGTTGGCCAAGAACAACTTCGAGGCGCAGGCTGCCCGCGACGGACTTGTCGAGCTCTCGGGTCAGCTCAAGACCATCGCGGTCTCGTTGACCAAGATCGCCAACGACGTCCGGTGGATGGGTTCCGGTCCGCTCACCGGGTTGGCCGAGATCCACCTCCCCGACCTCCAGCCGGGCAGTTCGATCATGCCGGGCAAGGTCAATCCTGTTCTCCCCGAGGCAGTTACGCAGGTGGCGGCGCAGGTCATCGGCAACGACGCCGCGGTGACCTGGGGCGGCGGCAACGGCGCGTTCGAGCTGAACGTCTACATCCCGATGATGGCGCGCAACGTCCTCGAATCACTGAAGCTCCTCGCCAACGTCTCGCGACTGTTCGCCGATCGCTGTATCTCCGGCCTGAAGGCCGACGAAGACCGTCTGCGGACTCTCGCCGAGAGCTCACCATCGATCGTCACGCCACTCAACTCGGCCATCGGTTACGAGGAGGCCGCGGCCGTCGCGAAGCAGGCTCTCAAGGAGAAGAAGACGATTCGGCAGACCGTTCTCGATCGTGGTCTCGTCCCCGACAAGCTCAGCGAGGAAGAGCTCGACAAGCGCCTCGACGTGTTGAAGATGGCCAACCTCGATCACAAGCGCTGAGTCGTGGCAGATCTCGCGCCCTTCCCCACCGACTGGCAGACCGCGCTGGTGCTCGTGGCGCACCCGGATGATCCGGAGTACGGCATGGCGGCAGCGGTCGCGAAGTGGACGGGCGAGGGCAAACACGTCGTGTACGCCCTGGCGTCGAGCGGCGAGGTCGGCATCGAGGGCATGGCGGCGGCCGAAGCAGGTCCGCTTCGCGAGGGCGAGCAACGCGCGTCTGCCGCCATCGTCGGTGTTGACGACGTGGAGTTCTGGGGCTTTCCGGACAGCAACATTCGCAACACTCCCGAGCTGCGCGCGGCGATCGCCGAGACGATCCGACGCGTCGGCCCGCAGGTGGTGCTGTCGCTGTTCGGTGGGGCCGAGTGGGCGCCCGGGACGCCCAACCAGTCCGACCACATGGAGTTCTCCGCAGCGGTTCTCGACGCATACGATTCACTCGGCGACGACGCCCCGCAGTGGCTGTTCGAGAACGGCCCGCACGCCACGCATGCCGTCGACGTCACCGAGCAGGTCGACGTCGCAGTGAGTTCCCTTGCGGCACACGAGGTGTACCTCGGCGTGCTCGATCCCGGTACACCGGTCATCGAGCAGGCCCGAGCTCAGATCGAAGCCGTGACCACGCCGCGCGACGACTTCGGTGGTCGTCGCGCGGCGTGCTTCGAACTCAAGCGGCCGCGCGCTACTTCGGCGTGATGGACGAGCTGGTCTCGGGTTCGTCGGCCTGCAATTCGTCGGCCTGCAGTTCGTCGGCGATGTCGGCGTCGGCAAGTCGCTCCTGCTCCTCTGCGGACAGAGTCTGAATGGTGCCGATACGCGCCGCGATCTCCGGTCGCGTCACCCGGAGGTAGACGTACCACGCCACGCCCGCCGCGAGTATCGCGAGGTACACGAACGGCAGGATGTTGAACGGGAACTCCGGAACCGGGTACAGGTTGTTGACGATCACGTAACCGAGAGCCACCACCGCGAGGCCCGACACGATCGCACGGAACGGCGTGAGCGCCTTGATCTTGTACAGCCAGATCGGTGTCGCGATCACCACGAGCAGATAGCTCACCAAGAAGCCCCAGTTGGTGACGTACGCGCCGTACACGTCGAAGACGGTGCGGCCGGCCGAACTGAAGGTGGCCACAATCGAAAAGACAAGTGCCGCAGCACCGACGAACGCGACGCCGACCCACGGTGTGTGGTACTTGGAGTGGACCTTGGCGAACACGCGCGGCAGTGCACCCTCGTGCGCGAACGTGAACAGCGACCGCGCAGCCGAACTCGTGACCGCGGTGACGAAGACGATGAAGGCGACCGCGACGGCAGCGCTCGTCACCGGCTTCACCCAACCCACGCCGGACGAGTCAGCGAGCTGCGGCAGAATCGCCTTGTCTCCGTTGATCCCGTCGAAGTGCAACACCTGCGGATACGTCGCGATGATGTACAGCACACCGATGATCAACACGACGCGCAGAAGCGCTTTCGAGATCGACCGGTGCGCGTCCCGCGCTTCGGCACCGAGCGAGGCAACGCTTTCGAAGCCCGCGTAGGCACCGACCGCTGTCACTGCCGCCACGAATGTCGAGCTGTGGCCGAGGTTCGAGAGGCTCCACTGCTCGGTGTCGAAGTGCCACCCGTAGGAGACGTAGGCGGCCACGATGATCACTGCGATGGAGATCAGTGCGATGACCTCGAACACCAACTCGTACTTCGCGGCGAGCGACGCACCGCGGATGGGTAGGTACACCGCGAGCCCGACGACCAGGAAGACCAGCAAGAGTCGGAACCATGAAGCCTCCGAACCGATTCCGAGTTCGAGAAGGAAGGAGTCGACGTAGAGCACACCACCGAGTGTCCCGGTCACTGAGAATCCGATGTAGCCGATCAGCAGGCTGAAGCCTCCGACGAACGCGAACGCGGGTCCGAGCCCGTTACCGGTGTAGGTTCCCAACGAGCCGGACGACACCGTCCGCCGCGCCTGGAAGCTGATGGTGGTTGCCAGCAGCACGGCGATCACCAACCCGATGATCGCCGCCCACGCGGCACCCTTGCCCGCCGCGGTGTACAGCGCGAACGGAACGGACGCGACAGCGACGCTCGGTGCCGCGGCGGCAAGGCCCTGCGCGAAGACCTCCCAGGAGCCCAGCGTGTTCGAGCGCAGACCACCCGGTTGCTCTGTGACCGTCGATCCGGCGGCTGCGCCTTCTGGCACGTGCGGTGGCGCTGGTGGTGTGTGCGCCGCCTCGGGCGGGCGCGTCGACGTCGAGTCGGTGGTCATCTCGATTCCTCTCGGACACCCATCGCCGAAGACGGTTACTACCCGGCCGTCGGATCTGGGTATCTTATGTATTGCGCTGTGCGCGAATGGGATTGATCGAGAGAAGTATGCTGGCCGACGACGCTGTTGCCAGCCCTTATTCTCTGCGCGGTTCTATCCCTGTCATCCGAGCGGCGCCGACGACGCCGCGGCACGCAGATGTCCACGCAGAGTGTCGGTCTCGTAGTCGTGGCGGTAGAGCCCCCGTCGACGCAGGAGGGGCACCACCTCGTCGGCGATCACAGCGAGACCGTCGATCAGCGCATCCGGTTGCAGATTGAAGCCGTCGATCGCACCCGCGGAGAACCAGTCGTCGATTCGATCGACCAATTGCTCTGGGGTGCCCACGAATCCGGCGTGGCCCGAACCCGTGTAGCGGGTCTGCCGCAGGTACTCGCGGACCGTCGGATTGGTACGGCGGATCTGCGCGACGATCGACTCGCGGAAACCGATACTGCCACTGAAGGTCTGGAGGTCGGCCGGTCCGGCGAGCACGTCCTCGGGGAACGGGGCGTCGAGATCGAGTTTTGTCGCGTCGACGCCGATCGCGTGCGACAGCCAGCCGACCGAGTACCACGCCGGACTTCGGTCGTGGAGTTCGTCGTTCCGCCTTCTGGCTTCCTCCTCCGTGCTGCCGAGGGAGACGAGCAGACCGGGAAGGATCTTCACGTTGTCGGGTGATCGACCGTATGCCAACGCTTTTCGCTTCACCAGACGATAGTGTTCGACGGCTTTGTCGCGTGTCAGTTCTGCGGCGAAGACGCCCTCGGCGACCCGCCCCGCCAGGTCGCGGCCGGCAGCCGACCCGCCCGCCTGAAACAACACCGGATGCTCGCCACGCGACGGCGTGCGCAGCCGCCCCTCGACGGAGAAGTGGGCTCCCCTGTGCCGAACCTCGCGACCCGTGTCCGCGGATGCCCACAGTCCACGGACCACATCGACGAACTCGCCTGCGCGCTCGTAGCGATCGTCGCGTGGCGGGACGTCGGGTTGCCCGAAGTTTCGCGCCGCCGCGGGGCCCCGGGTGGTCACGATGTTCCACGCCGCCCGACCCCGTGACAGGTAGTCGAGCGTCAGCAATCGCTCGGCGAGCTCGACCGGATCGTTGAACGTCGTCGACGCCGTGGACACCAACCCGACCCGCTCCGTCGCCGCCGCGACATGTGCCCAGTTGACCGTCGGCTCCAGATGCGCCGGATTGGCGTCGTATGCAGGGTCACCGAGTGCGGGGGCGTCGGCGAGAAAGACTGCGTCGAGTGTCCCTCTCTCGGCGATCCGACCGATCTCTTCCCAATAGTCGGGCGAGACAAACGATTCCGCGCTCAAGCCCGGTGTCTGCCATGAGGCGGGCACGTAGCCGAGGACGAGTGCGTTGATGCCGAGTATGACGTGGCCGTCGCGTCGGGTCATGAGAAGTTCCTCTCGGAGTGGAGGTCAGGGTACGTCGAGCGGCTCCGGCCGTGCGAATGCCACCCGACGAAGATCCCGCGGTGCGACGGGTAGTCCGAGCGCAGCCCGCAGCGACAGGTCCGGCGCGATCGGTCGGGAGATCGCCAGCAGCTTCTCCGCCGCATCGGCCAGCGCTGCGGGCGACAACTCGTCGTCGCGCAACAGAATTCCCTCGACATCGGTCGGCAACTCTGCCGTCGACGAAATCTCACGGACAGCGCTGGTCGGCCCGACGACCAGGTCGACGTCGCTGCGGGTGCCGGCCTCACGCACGCCGGAGTGGTACGTCGCGATCACCGACGGACCGCTCGCGGGTTCCGGCACCGTCAACGGACCGGCGATCCGGTAGGGGTTCTCGAGGTCGGCGAACTGAATCTGGTCCGACTCCACGAAGATCCCCGACGCACGGTCGGCGACGACCGACGCGAAGGGCCAGGTCTGTTCCAGGACTCGTACCGCGTGCGCGATGTCGTCGACGGACACTGCGTCGTGGGTCCACGGGTCACCTGCAGGCACGTACGGGTCCCTCACGCCGAGGAGCACGCCGGTTCTCCCCCGCGAGAGATGCCCGGCGGATGCGACTCGTCGGGCGAGGTTGTAGGGATGATCGCGACGCGACGACGCCGTGAACAGGAACCGGGACCGTGGAGCCTTCCTTGCGAGAAAGGTTGTCGCAACGGAGGATTCCAGCGTCGTGCGACCGGCCGGCCCGGCGGCCCCGCCAACGTCGTCGGCACCATTGACCCGATCGATGCCGACGACGGTGAACGCCAGCGGCAGCGAATCCCAGCGCGCGGCGAGCGCACGATCCGCCAACAGCGCGCCCACCTGCTCACCGGTCAATCCGACCGCGACGTACGGTGCACTCATCTGCCCTCTCCCCTCAGTTGCCCTGTCCCTTCAGTTGCCTGTCTCCTCAGTTGCCCTGTCCGCCGCGGCCGAATGCCGAGAAGTCGGGTACGGGGTCGACACCATTGACCAGCCAGTTGCCCACGATGCGCGCCTTGTAGACCCGCGGATTGTGCGAGGCGAGGGTGCGCGCGTTGCGCCAGTGGCGATCGAGTGCCTTGTCGGTGGAGACTCCGGATGCGCCGAGCGCGTCGAAGATCTCGGTGGTTGCCGCGAGTGCGGCGTCGATGATGGTGAGTTGCGCGTGGTCTGTGGCCAGTTGGGCCTCCGTGACGCGAGCCCTGCGGAGGTCGAGGTCTCCAGATGCGTGCGCCTCGGCGATACGATCGAGCGTCCGACCCACCTCACGCAGCGCGGCGTCTGCGGCGTAGGCACGCGCCGACACTCCGCCGATCACTGCCAGCAGCTGAGGGTCGTTGGCGGGCACCGCATCCAGTCCCTGCGGATAGTTGCGCTTGCGTGCCCGGAGAGCCTCGATCCCGTCTCGCAGGGATGCGTGGATGATTCCGGTGAGTACCGCGAGGATCGCCACCTGGTAGAAGTGACCTTGGTAGACAAAGCGTTCGGTGATGTCGAAGACGTTGTCCGGCTCGGCGGGCACGTCGACGTAGCGTGCACTACCGCTGGCGGTTGTCTGTTGCCCGAATCCCGTCCAGTCGTCGACGAGTTCGACACCGGGATCGTCTCTGCGCACGAGCGCGGTGAGCAGGCCGCCGCCGTCGGACTTGCCGATCACGTCGAGCCAATCGGCGAAAAGGCTTCCGGTGGCGTAGAACTTGGCTCCGCTGACGAGGTAGCGCTCGTCGTCACGTCGAACCGTTGTCGCGATTGTTGCATACGTGCCGTTGTTGGCCTCCGTCCAGCCGCCGCCGACGAACTCGCCTGCGAGGAAACGCTGGATCCACCGATCGTTGCCCGCCGACTGCGGCGCGTTGAGTCGATCTTCGACGAATGCCAGGTGGTTGCGGAACACGTGCGCGATGTTCGCGTCCGCGGCGGCCAGTCGCGACAGCAGCAGAAAGGTCTGTTCCAGTGACGCGCCCAGGCCGTCGAACTCCACGGGAATCCTGATGCGGCCCAGTCCTTCTCGGACCAGTTCGGCAACCTCGTCGTAGCCGAACGAGCGGTCGTGTTCGCGCGCGACGTTGGAGGCCGCGATGCGCTCGAATGCCGGCGCGAAGCGCTCGACGAGCTGATCGTAGTCGGCGGTCGGCTCGCGCAGATAGGTCGTCCAACCCTCGACCTCGTGCGCGGAAGCCGGGTGTGTGGTGGTTTCGGTCATCGGGAGATCCTTCCTGTCGGCGAGGGCCGACACATGACGTACGGGTTGCGTGCGGTGCGGGCGGAAAACAGTCTCGTCAGAAAACAGTGCCCGCGAAGGGCAGTGCGCCCGTGGCGAACAGGCCGTCGAGTCGGTCGACAGCCGACGCGGCAGACACGTCGACGCGTCCGACGTCTGCCAGCGACCGCCACCGCGTCCCGCCGAGATACGCAGCGGCGAGCGTCGCCACATCGGTCGTTGCATCGGACTTGCCCGTCACGCGTTCGGTGCCCTTGGGCCCGATCTCGAAGACCGCGTTGTTGCGATCGATGAGCGGGTCGACCACCTCGAGCCGGACCGGGTCGTCGATCCGGTACGTCCTTGCGCGAAGCGCCGATTCGACGTCGACGAGCCGCAGCCACGTCTCGTCGTGCGCCGCGCCCAGCCGGACTGCACGCGGGTCGGTGACGGCCAGCGGCAGCGAATCATCCAGTGCGACAGCGGGCCACTCGATCACATCGACGAGGTCGAGCGTCAGCAGGTGACGCCACAACGCTGCCCACGCGGTCGGCCGTGACGCCACGAAGTCGACGACGGTGATCGTCTTGGCGTCGCTACTGAACCAATGGTCGGGGTCCTCCGGCTTGTAGACGACGTAGCCGTCGTCGACTCCATCGGAGCTGTGCACGGCGACGTAATGCTGCACGAGTGCGGCGTCGCGTCGTAGTTGCTGCAGTCGCCACCAGCCTGCCGGGCGGTCGATTGCACCGACCCACGTTGCGGCACGTCTGTAGATGTCTTCCAGTAGTTCGGTGGTGACCGCGTCGTCGACGAGGCGCACGTCGTTGGTATCACCGTCGGGCACGGTGTCGCGCAGCCTCGCTCGGCGCGCGTCGATGGTCACGGCCCGACTCGAACTCGCGATCCCGTAGCCGAAGCGTTCGTAGATCACGGCCTCGGAGGCACGCAGCGTCGCCACCACCTCTCCCCGGTCGGCGATGTCATGCAGTTGACGCTCGATGAGTCCGGTGACGATTCCCCGGCGACGGTGGGTCGGCAGCACGCCGACGTGTGTGACGGCCGCGTGGGGAACGCGTGCACCGCCCGGCACGACGAGCTGGCTCGAGTAGGAGTCCGCGCCCCCGACGATGACCTCGGAGTCGAATGCGCCCAGATACCGGCCCTCCTCGGTGATGGTCGCGGCGTCGAGTTGTCCGAACCGCAGCCCGACCATCGACCGGAGGAACACCCGGAAGGCGGCATTGACCTCGGCGGGGCCGGACAGCGGTCGGATCGTAACGCTCATCGATGCCACGTCCGGTCATGATCACGGTGGGTATCCAGATATGCGCCCGGCCCGAAGTGGTGGTCGTAGAAGTCGGTGTCGATGTGTTGTGCCTGAAGGTAATTGAGGATGTGCACCGTCGGCACGGTACCCGGGATCTTCCCGAAGGTGTCGTCGACGTACGAGATCTGCTCGGTGAGCAGTCGAACGAAGTCGTCGTCGTAGCGCGCGGCCAAACCGCGAACGCGCGGGTTGTCACTCCACGGTCCGGGGGTGTCCGGATGAAATGGCCCACCGGGACCGAACTTTCGCTCCGTAAATCGTGATACCGCCTCGGCAGCGTCTGCGACGTGCGGACGCGACAGGGTTTCGAACACGCCGGGCAGTCCCGTCGGATTCGGTAGGGCCCAACGGTCGTCGGTCTGGACCTCGAAGCCGAGCCCTGGCACCGCGGGATCGCCCGAAGCCCCGAGGATCGAGAGCCGGTCGATCCCGTCGAAGGTCCACCCGCCGAGTCCCAGCGCGCCCAGAATGAGATGGCCGTTGTAGGCGGCGGTGATCAGTTCCGCGCTCGCCTCGGCGAGCGTGTACTGCTCGACGAACGACAGCGGGAACGGGTCACCGGCGTGGCGCAGCGAAGAGTCTGTGCCACCGGGGATCTCACGTCCGTTGATGTCGTCGTACAGGCCATAGCCGTTCTGAAGGAAGAAGGCCACGTTGGCGATGAAGTGCTGCGCCAGGTCGGCGATCGGTATGACGAGCAGCGAACCCGGATGGTTGGCGATCCAGGTGTTGTGGCCCTCGAGGTAGGGCTCTTCGCGCGGGAGGTAGATGCGCTCGTCGGAGATCTTCCGGTATCGACCAACCGTCTCCGCGAGCCACGATTCGATGTCGGTATCGGACGCCTTCCCCTCCTCCGGCAGTTCCCCTCGCGGTTGTGCGTCGCGGCTCGACAAGAAGTAGGTACCCGAGTCGTCGGTGAAGAAGAACTCCGTGGTGTGAAACCCGGCCGCGGATGGGAATGTTCGGCCCGTTGCGGTGCCCGAGTAGTTCGGTAGCGCGGGCGCGTATCCGGGGTGGTGGCTGATCCCGAAGTTCCAGCCGGTCACTCCGGTGACCGCCGCGAGGACGATCGCGCGCTCGGTGTCGCTCAGCGGCTGCACCGGCTTGCGACTGGCGAAAGCCAATTCGCCCGAGGGGATTTCACCGCCGACCGGGAAGCGGCGTGATCGCCGGCCGGTGATCGCCCCGAGCAGCGGAAAGCTCGTGAGGTCGGCGAGCGCACGCCGTTCGTGCTCGTCGAGCGCGAAAGTGGCTGCGGCAGTTGAGGTCATGCGTTCGCTCCGGTCAGGGCGTGATCGACGACGTGGCGGCCGACGTGGTCGGCCACCGCGCGGTGGGCCGTCTCGTTGAGCACGTCGTGCGCGGCGTCGTCGATGATCTCGACGCGAAGTCCGGGCAGTCGGTCCTGCCAGGCGAGCACGCCGGTCACCGGTGCGATCTGGTCGTCCGAACCGTGCACTGCCAGAACGGGTGTCGACAACGTAGGCAGTTCCTCGTCGAGCCGCGCCCACGCCGGTTCGAAGAGTGCCTTCAGGACCTCGACGACATCGGCTCCGGTGAACGCCAACGGATCGTTGGCCAACTCGTCGCGATAGAACGGGTCGGCAGACAGCGCGTCGAGGTCGAGTTCGAAACTGCCGCCAGCCTCGGTCACCGAACTCAGCCACGGTAGCGGCGACAGTGGGGCACCGGAGATCACCACACTGGAGTACCTCGACGGCTGATCGAGCGCCGAGAACAGTGCACCGAGACTGCCGAGTGAATGTCCACTGATCGCGATCGGAAGCTCCGGCGAGTGTGCAGCGGCAAGGTCGGTCAGGGCTCGCGCGTTGTGCACCACGGCGTCGTACGATCCGACGTCGCCGCGCTCACCGTCGGACAGCCCGTGACCCTGCTGGTCGAGTGCCCAGAGTTCGACGCCGTGCGCTGCCAACTCCGCTGCGTAGCGGTGGTAGAGCCCCGAGTGCTCCCCGAATCCGTGCAGAAGTATCAGCGCGGCTGTCGGCGTGGTGTTGGTTGGCCAGTGCCGGTAGAAGATCCGGCCCTGCGCGCCGTCGAAGAAGGGCATGGTTCACTCCTGTTGTGGGCTGTGATGCGCCCGAGAAGCATCGCGCACCACCACATTTCACGACAGGCTTTGAACCATCCGGATTCTGAGCCGACACCCGCGCCCCTACATGTGTGCCATATCGAAGGACGTGGGTGCTGCAGCACCCACGTCCTTCGATTCGACCCACAGTCAGCGCGTTGCTACTGGCCCCGGGGTGCTATTTGGTCCCGAGCAGAGTCGGGATGAGGTTGACCAGTTGCGTCAACAGATCGCTCAACCCCTTGTCGCCCAGGATGTCTGACACTCCCGGCACGCTCGGCGTTGTGGGCGTCTTCGGCGTCGTTCCCGACGGCGCGGTGGTCGACGGCCCGTCGCCCGTGGGGGCGGCGGCGTTGACGCCGATGGTGATCTTGGGGTGCTTGGCAGGGTCGAGCCACGCGAGGATCTTGCGCATCACGTCGCGATCGATTGCGACGCAGCCCATGGTCGGCTCACCGTTGGTGACGTGGAGGAACATCGCCGACGCCTTGCCGGGGGTGCGCTGCGGGTTGTGCGCGATGTTGACCGCGTAGTCGTACACCGGACCCGCGTCGTAAAGGTTCTCGCTGTCGCCGCCGGGGCTGTTCGCCTGGCGCACATGGGTGTTGTACGTCGGGGACTTCATGTTGGAGTCCCACCAGTCCTGACGCGTCGCCTGGAAGTACGGCATCTTGGTGCCGGGATTGGCCTGCCTACCGAACGCCTGGTCCAGCGCGAAGGTGCCTTCCGGCGTGCGGTACACGTTGTCCTTCGGCTCCCCCATTCCCAGCGAGCCCAGGAACGCCTTGGTCGGCCCGAACACGGGCTTCCACGACTTGTCAGCGCCCTTCTCGAATGCGGTGAGCGTCGCGGTCGGGTCGGACGCCTTCGGTGCCGTGACCACGATCATCTGGCCCGTATCCGACGCTTGCGGCCCCGGCTTCGACGATCCGTTACCCGCGAGGGTGTCCAAGATTCCGTCGACCTGCGGGATACCGAGAGAAGGCGACGTCGGTGTCGGAGTGTGGGGTGTGGTGGGTGATGTCGGGGCGGGTGATGTGGGAGTCGTCGAGGTTCCCGGCGCGGCCAATGCCTGGCCGGCACCGGCAACGATTGCAGCCATCACCGCAATCACTACAAGTCCCAACAGTCTCATTCGCCTCATCAGTAACTTCTGCACCACACAAGTGTGGCAAATGGCAAGACGGCGTGAGTCTCAGGGGCATCACAGTGCTGCACTGATCGGGTGACAGAGCGGCAAACTGCTACTTGAACATGAACTCAGCCTCATCTATTGTCTCTTGGTGACGTAGCGCACACTGACCGAAGTCAGCGACTACTCACACACGTCGAAGGGACAACCGATGAGCACTGTCAACACCGTCACAGGCCCCGTGGACTCGGGCGACCTGGGTTCAACACTCATCCACGAGCACATCTTCGTCCTCGGCGAGGAGTACCGAGAGAACTATCAGGACGACTGGGACGAGGATCGCAAGATCGCCGACGCCGTGCGCGATCTGCGCGAGCTCAAGGGTCTCGGTATCGACACCATCTTCGACCCGACGGTGCTCGGCCTCGGCCGCTACATCCCCCGCATCAAGAAGATCGCCGATCAGGTCGACCTGAACATCGTGGTGGCAACCGGCCTCTACACCTACAACGACATTCCCTTCCAGTTCCACTACACCGGCCCCGGGCTGCTCTTCGACGTCGACGAGCCGCTGGTGAACTTCTTTGTCCGCGACCTCACCAAGGGCATCGCCGACACGGACGTGCAGGCCTCGTTCCTCAAGTGCGCCATCGAGGAGCAGGGACTGACGCCCGGCGTCGAACGCGTGATGCGGGCCGTCGGCCAGGCACACGTTCAGACCGGCGCTCCGATCACCGTGCACACCAACCCGCACACCGGCTCTGGCCTCGTCGCGCAGCGCGTGCTGCGCGAGGAGGGCGTCGATCTGACCAAGGTCGTCATCGGACATTCCGGGGACTCGACCGACCTCGACTACCTCATGAAGGTCGCCGACGAGGGATCGATCCTTGGCATGGACCGCTTCGGGCTCGACGTCCTGCTGCCCTTCGACGACCGCATCAACACCATCGTCGAACTCGCCAAACGTGGCTACGCCGATCGGATGGGACTCGCCCACGACGCGTCGTGCTTCATCGACTGGTTCGATCCCGAGGCCAAGAAGCAGGCGGTCCCGAATTGGAACTACCGCCACATCAGCGAGGACGTGCTCCCCGCTCTGCGCGAACGTGGTGTGAGCGACGCCGATATCACGACCATGCTCGTCGACGTCCCGCGCCGCTACTTCGAGTGACCGCCATGCACCCGGGGCGAGTAACCGCCCCGGGTGCACACAGCTCCACACCCCTTCTGTCATAAGGAATCTCATGGCCAATCCAGTAGCCGCCCTGTGGAAGGGTGCCGACACCTATCCCGATCGCATCGCGGTACGCAGCGGCGAGCGCATCCTGCGTTACGGCGACCTGCGTGCTCGAATCGCCCGCAGCGCAGCGCGTTTCGCAGCCTCGGGAGTCTCTCCCGGTGACCGCGTACTGCTTGTTGCGCCGTCGATTCCCGAGTTCGCCATCGCCCACTACGGTCTCCATACGATCGGCGCCACCATCATCACGGTCAACACGATGTCGACCACCCACGAGATCGACTACGTGGTCGACGATTCCGGGACCTCGTTGATCGTCGCGTGGCACGAGTCGGCAGCGGCGGCCGATCTGGTCGCGACGAACCGCGGCCTTCCGTTCGTGGAACTGAAGCCGTTCGAGGATGATCCGGTTACGGACGCGCCGTCGGTCGAGGCCTATGTCGAACGCGACGAGCACGACACCGCGGTCATCCTGTACACCTCGGGGACGACCGGGAAGCCCAAGGGCGCTCAGTTGAGCATCGCCAACGTCAACGCGGCTCCGATCGCGTTCCGTCCGGCGCTGCGAATCGGCGATGAAGAGCGTTGGGCCACAGCACTTCCCCTGTTCCATTGCTTCGGGCAGGTCGTCGTGATGCACAGCGCGCTGACCTGGGGCGGCAGCCTGTCGCTGCTGTCCCCCTTCGCGCCCGTGGAGTTCATGAACCGAATCCGCGACGAGCATGTCACCATCGCGTGCGGCGTTCCGACGATGTGGAATGCGATGTTGCAGAACGCATCCGGATACTCATCCGACGATTTCGTCGACCTGCGACTGGCGTGCTCGGGCGGAGCGTCGATGCCGGGTGAGGTCATTCGTGCGTTCGCCGACAAGTTCGGCTGCGCGATCCTCGAGGGTTACGGCCTCACCGAGACCGCGGGCACCGCGACCTTCCGCGACCTCGACGGCGAACCGAAGGTCGGAACCGTCGGACCGGCGTTGCCGGGCTTCACCATCGAGGTTCGCGATCCCGACGGCACACCTCTCGGCGCCGACGAGGTCGGTGAGATCTTCCTCAAGGGGCCGACGGTGATGACCGGCTACTGGAACCGTCCAGAGGCCACCGCGTCCGAACTCGTCGACGGATGGCTGCGCACGGGCGACATCGGCGCGATGGACGCCGACGGCGACCTCCGGATCATCGACCGCGCAAAGGATCTCATCATCCGCGGCGGCTACAACGTGTACCCGAGAGAAGTCGAAGAGGTGCTCTACACCCACCCCGACATCGTCGAGGTCGCCGTCATCGGTGTGCCCGACGACCACTATGGCGAGGAGATCGCCGCGGTCATCGCGTTGCGGCCGGACGCCGTGCTCAACACCGATGCCCTGCGCGGCTGGGCGAAGGAACGACTCAGCGCCTACAAGGTTCCGCGGATCGTCCACGTTGTCGATGCACTACCGAAGGGTGCGACCGGAAAGATCCTCAAGCGCGCGATCGACCGTGATTCGCTCCGCGAACTCAGCTCGACGGGCTCTGGTACACAGCAACCTCGATGAGGTTCCCGTCGAGACCCTCATGGCCCGATGTTGCGCACCCGGGAGAACGTGCCCGTGGGGCACTCAGTCGCGCGGGGCCGCACCGGGACGGCGAAGGCCGATCGCGTTGACCCACAGGTGGGTGGCGGTGTCGACCATCGCGTCGATGTCCGACGGCTCGCCGCCGACGATGAACGCCTGGTAGGCCATCCGCGACACCATGCCCGACAACGCCGCGGCTGCGGCCGTCGGGTCGAGTTCTGGATCGGCGATGCCTCGCTCCTGCAACTCCCGAATATGACGAGCATTGCGTTCGACGAACACGAGGCTGCGCTGGCGCCGCCTCTCACGGAACTCCGCCATCGTCGACGACACCTGTTCGAGCACCAGACGCAGGCCGGCATTGCGCCGATACGCCTCGAAATAGGCTCGGTTGGCCGCGGCGAGGATCTCGGTCGGGTCGTCGTCGGAACCCGGCTCGACGTGCGGGTAGCCGGGATGCAGCATGTCTTGATGCGCTTCGGCGAGCACAGCGTCGAGGATCTCTTCTTTGCTGTCGAAGTAGGTGTAGAACGACCCGATCGAGCACTGCGCCTCGGTGGTGATGTCGGTGAGCCGTGAATCGGCGAATCCGTCGCGCTCGAAGACCGTGCGCGCCGCCGACACCAGAGCCGCCCGCGTTCTCTCTCCGCGAGCGGTCAGGGGTTTGCGCACCGCGCTCGGAGCACCCGAAACCGACGGCACCTCGAGCGCGGTGTCGTGCGCGGCGGTGTCGTCGGTTTCGGTGCTCATCTGGGTCTCCTCGGCGATCTCGGGCCTCACTTCACGACCGGACAGTCTGATCGATCAACGGTATCGGGTCACGCCAATCCTGCCTCGTCGGCCATCTTGCTCGCCTTGTCCACGAAGCGGTCGACCAACTCTGGGGTTGGGGCGCCGACGACGGCGCGGTTGGTCGGGTCGTCCTGAATTCGACGCACCACGCCCTCGACGATGATGGCGACCTTCCACAACCCCAGCGTCCGCCAGTACTTGAGCGCCTCCGGATCACGTCCTGTGATTCGCAGGTAGTCGGCTGCCACGTCGGCCGGGGTCGGGAAACCCTCCATGGTCTCGGCGCTGAATCGTCCGGGGATCTCCTCCCCCACCTCAGGCCAGTACGCCAGGGTGCTGCCGATGTCGGCGAGCGGATCGCCGAGCGTCGACAGTTCCCAGTCGAGAGCCGCCTGCACGTCACCGGTCTGCGGGTCGACCATCACGTTGCGGATGTGGAAGTCTCCGTGCACCAGGGACGTCTCGTGCTGCTCCGGCACGTTCTCCGCGAGCCTGCGAGTCAACGAGTCCAACTCGGGGATCTCCCGCGTCTTCGAGTGCTCCCACTGCGCGGCCCACCGCTTGAGTTGGCGTTGCGCATACGGCTTGTGGCTGGCGAGATCGGTCAGTCCGGTCGCGTCGAGGTCAACCGCGTGAATATGCGCAAGCGTCTCCATCATCGACGTCCCGACGTTGCGGCGTGCGGGCAGCGGAAGAAGCTCCGCGTTCTCCCTCTTCTCCAGCGAGATACCGTCGACGAAGTCCATGACGACGAGCGGCACCGGAGCCACCGCTTCGTCGGTGCACACGCCGTACACCTTGGGTACGGGCACGTCCGTCGGTGCGAGCGCCGACAGAATCCGCGCCTCACGGGCAACGTCGTGGGCCGACGCGAGCAGGTGCCCGACGGGAGGTCGGCGCAGCACGTAGCGCCGACCCGACCCGTCAGCAAGCAGATAGGTCAGATTCGACTGTCCGCCACCGATTCTCGTCGCCGTGACCTGGCCGTCGAGGCTGATGCCGTTGTCCGACAACCACGCCCGCAGGGCATCGGAGTCGACGTCGGGGATGCCGAGGTCTGTCACCGATGCACTCACCACCGCGCGGCCAGAGCCTGATCCGTCACGCCGGCAACGGTTTCCGGAACCGGACCGGTGCGGTACGGGCGCAGTTCACGACGCGCGATCGACCGCTTGTGCACCTCGTCGGGACCGTCGGCCAGTCGCAGAGTCCGGATGTGTGCGTAGGCCATGGCGAGGGGGAAGTCGTCGGTGACGCCCGCGCCGCCGTACACCTGGATCGCACGGTCGATGATCTTGAGCGCGACGTTGGGCGCGGCAACCTTGATCGCCGCGATCTCGGTGGCGGCAGCCTTGTTGCCGACGGTGTCCATCATGTCGGCGGCCTTCAGGGTGAGCAGACGCACCATCTCGATGTCGATGCGCGACTCCGCGATCCAGTCCTGGATGTTCGCGCGATCGGCCAGCGGCTCACCGTAGGTCACACGCGCAACGGCGCGCTCACACATCAATTCCAGTGCGCGCTCTGCCATTCCGATAGTCCGCATGCAGTGGTGGATGCGTCCGGGTCCGAGGCGTGCCTGCGCGATGGCGAAGCCCTCGCCCTCACCCTTGAGAACGTCGGCTGTGGGCACGCGGACGTTGTCGAAGACCAGTTCGCCGTGGCTTTCACGATCGACGTATCCGAAGACGGGGAGGTTGCGCACGATGGTGAGGCCCGGCGCGTCGGTGGGCACGACCATCATCGACTGCTGCTTGTGTGTCGGCGCCGTCGGATCGGTCTTGCCCATCACGATGAGCACCTTGCAGTCGGGACGAACCGCGTTGGACGCGAACCACTTACGCCCGTTGAGCACATACTCGTCGCCGTCGCGGACCATCGAGAGCTCGATATTGGTGGCGTCCGAACTCGCGACCGCGGGCTCCGTCATGGCGAAGGCCGACGAGATCTCACCGTTGAGCAGCGGCTTGAGGTAGCGCTCCTTGTGCTCGTCGGTGCCGAAGAGCGTGAGCACCTCCATGTTGCCCGTGTCGGGTGCGTTGCAGTTGAACACCTCCGACGCCCAGACCACGCGACCCATGATCTCGGCGAGCGGCGCGTACTCGAGGTTGCTCAGGCCCGGGCCCCACTCCTTGTGCGGATGGAAGAGGTTCCACAGCCCCTCTGCCCTGGCCTTCTCCTTGAGCTGGTCGAGGATCTGCGGGTTGGCGTGCGGATTGTCGAGCTCACGCATCTGCTGCTCGTACACGGCCTCGTTGGGATAGATGTACTGGTCCATGAAGTCGAGCAGGCGCTGGCGGTATTCCGCTGCGCGCGGCGACATCTCGTACAGACTCATGAAATTCTCCTTGTGGTGTAAGGCTTTCGGAGGAACAGGGTTGTCACGCGTTGGTGAGTTGCTCGCGGAGCGTGTTCTGGTACCGACGCATCCCGCGCAACCAGCGGTCGTAGTCGGCACCCTTGTTGCGGTACATGTCGAGTACTTCGGGGTGCGGCAGGATCAGGAAGTGCTCGTCGTCGATGGCAGCGAGCACGACCTCGGCCACCTCGGACGGCGTGAGCACCCGGCCGGCGGTCTCGACTGCGGCCTGCATCAGCATCTCGTCGCCGTTGTCCGGTGACGTGGGCGGGCGGAGCAGTGCGGTGTCGACACCCATCGGGCACAGACAGCTCACCTTGACGCCGTCATCGCCGTAGGTGACGTTGAGCCATTCGGAGAAGGCGACGGCGGCGTGTTTCGTGGTGGAGTAGATCGGCGACCCGAGCTGGGTCAGCAGACCTGCCGCCGACGCTGTGGAGATGAAGTAGCCGTTGCCGCGTTCAACCCATTCGGGAACGAGGCGACGAGCCGCACGAACGTGCGCGAGCAGGTTGACGTTGAGCGCCAGATCCCAGTCGGCGTCCGACGCCGCCAGTCCCGGTCGGCCTCCGATTCCCGCGTTCGCGACGTAGATGTCCACAGCACCGAACCGGCTCTCCGCGAGCGCGACGGTTGCATCGATGTGCGTCGACGAGCCCGCATCCCCTGCCAGCGTCGCCACGTTCTCGCCACTCGGATCAATCTCGGCGGCGGCACGCTCGAGCGCCTCGTCGTCGAGGTCGGTGGCAACGACCCGTGCCCCACCCGCGACGAGCGCACGCGCGATGGCGGACCCGATTCCGCCCGCCGCGCCTGTGACGATGGCAACATTTCCGTCGATGTTCATAGACGAAACCGTACTTGAACCCAATTTCAGGTTCAAGTACGGTTTCGAAATTTTTCGATCTGCTCGACCGGGTCAGCCCAGCATCTTCGCCATCGAACTCGAGTCCTCACCGCTACGGCGAAGGATCAGGGCGGAGACGGCAAGTACCGCCAGCGTGAGTGCCAACATCAGCGTCGACATCGCAGCGACCTCCGGCCGTAGCGCGACACGCACGTTGGAGAACACGTACACCGGCCACGGCGTGTACCCCGGCTGCTGCACGAAGGTCGAGATCACCACGTCGTCGAGGCTGAAGGTGAACGCCAGGAGCATGCCCGCGATGATGCCCGGCATCGCGGCGGGCAGGATCACGTGACGCAGTCGAGCCAGTGGCGACGCATACAGATCCGCGGCGGCCTCCTCGAGCGCGGGATCCAGCGACGCGACTCGCGCTCGGACTATGAACGTCACCACGACCATCGACACCACGGCATGTGAGATCACGAGCCGGAACAGGCCGTTGTTGAACGGGCTCAGACCACCGTCGACGCCGAGGGTGACGTACCACGGAAGGAAGGCGACGGCGTCAGCGATGTCGGGGGTGACAAGCGTGACGGTGAGCAATCCCAACAGGCCGATCGACCACCATCGCGGTCGACGGGAGATGCCGATTCCGATACCGGCGAATCCGCCGAGCACCGTTGCCAGCAGCGCGGAGAGCACGCCGACCTCCAGCGACACCTGCACCGAACGCACGATGGTGTCGTTGGTGAGGGCGTCGGAGTACGCGGTGAAGCCGAATGAGTCGAACTGTTGCAGCAGCCGACCGGTGTTGAACGAATACACCACGATCACCGTGATCGGCAGGAACAAGAACAGGAAGACGATGACCGCCCACGCCTTGATCGCGAAGGTGTACCAATCGCGTTGTGTTCGAAGCGGCTTCATCGTCAACGGGGCCAGCGGACCCGACTTCTCACCCGTCGCATCCACAGCTGGAACGTTGAAGACGCGCCTGTCGAGCACGGTGATAACGGCTCGCACGACAAGGCCCGCGAGCACGACGCAGATGAGCACCACGAGCATCAGCGAGACCGTCATGGCCGAACCCAGGGCCCAGTTCTGCGCGGTCTCGAACTGTGCGGCGATCATCTGGCCTGCCATGGTGCCCTTGGCGCCACCGAGCACCGACGGCGTCACGTAGTCGCCCATCAGCGGGATGAACACCAGGAGCACACCCGACGCGATGCCAGGTGCCGCGAGCGGCAGCGTGATCCGGAAGAACGTGGTCCACCGGTTGGCTCCGAGATCGCGACTGGCCTCCCGCAGTGAGAGTCCTGCCCGGTCCATCGCGACGTAGAGCGGGAAGATCATCAGCGGCAGGTAGTTGTAGACGACGCCGATCTGGACCGCGGCACGCGTATAGAGGATGCCGAGCTCGCCCAATCCCGCGCTCTGCATCGCGCTGGACAACCATCCCGTCGGTGCAAGGGTGATCTGCCAGCCGATCGTGCGAACGAGGAAGTTGGTGAAGAACGGCACGATGATCAACGCGAGGTACAACGGTCGACGTCGCGGATTGCTCTTCACCGCAAGCCAATACGCGAATGGGACGCCGATCAGCAGAGTGAGCAACACGCCGACGACTGCGATCTGCAACGTATTGGTAAAGGTCGAGCGATAGTCCGCACCGAACGCCTCGCCGTAGTTGTCGAGCGACAACCGGTCGGTCGCGTACGTGGTGAACTGGTCGGGCTTGTAACCGAAGCTGTACCAGATGACAAGCGCGAGAGGAATGACGAAGAAGAAGACGAGGTACGCCCACGCGGGGAAGGTCAGCCCGCCGGCCCCGAAGAGTCGTTGTCGCAGTGGCGGTTTGGGGGTGTCGGCAGCGGGTTCGGGCTGTTCGTGCCCGGTCTGTGAAGGCGTCAGGATGTCGGTGGTCATCGGGCGCTCCTCGCCTGCATCTGATTGAGGATCTCGGTGCGTTCCTGGGTGGCGGAGTCGACGGTCGCGACGACCAGCCGGTTGACGATCTCGTCCGAGGGGAACAGCAGTTCCGGGAAGGGCAGGTCTGCGGCCTTACCCTTCTCCGACATGCCCTTCACGCCTGTCTGATAACCGATGTACTGGAGTTCACGGAACGACACCTCCGGGTCGAGCATGTGGTTGATGAACGCGTACGCGGCGCCCGGATGCTGGGTGCCCCGCACGATCGCGAAGTTGTCGGTGAACAGATTCGCGGTCGGCAGCGGATAGACGAATCCCCATTTGTCCGGGTCGCTTTCGTTCATCAGGGTCAGCCGGGCGTCACCATTCCATGCCTGCAGCAGACTGTACGAACCGCCGGAGACGATGGAGGTGATCGACGAGTTGTAGCCCTGGATGGTCGGGGCGAGTTGGTTGACCAAGATGTTGCGCGCGGCCGACAGGCTCTTGGCATCGGTGGTGTTCGGGTCGATATTCATCGCGCCCATCGCGATCGAGACGACTTCCCACGGATCTTCGACCACGCTGACCTTGCCCTTGGCAGGCCCCCGAGCGAGACTGATGAAGTCGGCCCACGACGTCGGCGTCTTGTCGGTCAGCGACTTCTGATACATGAATCCCGTTGTGCCCCAGTTCTTACACGCGGCGTGCCGCGACTTTGGGTTCCACGGCGGGTTGAAGAACCGCTCTTCGAGGTTCGCGAGATTGGGGATGCGCGAGTGGTCGAGTTCGTCGAGAAGTCCGTGCGCAACCATCTGCGGGATGTAGACCCCGGTCGGCACGATGACGTCGTAACCCGAGGTTCCGCGTGCCGCAGCGAGTTTCGCGATCATCTCTTCGTTGGAGCCGAAGGCGTCGACCTGCAGGCGCACCCCGAACTTGTCGCGGTAGGCGTCGAGATCGGCCGGGTCCTCGTAGTCGCCCCAACTGTAGTAATTGAGCTGACCCTCAATGTCATTCGAGAGAGGTTTCGACGGCGCGATGGTCTTGTCGCCACCACACGCCGTCACCGCGAGACCTGCTACCGTGACGCCGATCCCGGCGAGAAAGCTGCGACGGGTGATGCGCGAGACCGCGGCCCTGGGAACGAGCGCGCGCACCGTCGTCGACTCGGTGTCCATGTCGTGCTGTGGTCTCATTTCGTGAACACCCGCGTATCCGCCTGCGAGAACGTGCATGTCACGCGCTGGCCCTCGTGGAGATCGGGGAAGTTGCGTGTTGCGCCACGCACCAGCACCTCGGTATCCGCGTCTGTGGTGACGACGACCTGGGTGAGGTCGCCGAGGAACGAGACGCCTGCCGCCGTCCCCGAGACGACGTTGTCGGCGGCGTCGATGTCGGCCTGTCCCTCGGCGAACCAGATCGCCTCCGGACGGATCGCGACGACGAGATCGCCGCTGAGACCGTCGACATCGTCCGCCACGGCGAAGGAGCCGTCGGTGGTGGGCAGTCGTCCGTCTTTCAGCGTGCCGGTGACGTCGAAGAACGTCTGCTTGCCGACGAAATCGGCGACGAAGCGGTTGACCGGCTTGGCGTAGATGTCTTTGCCGTCACCGACCTGGGCAACCCGCCCCTCGCTCATGACGACGATGCGGTCGCTCATCGACAGCGCCTCCTCCTGGTCGTGCGTCACGAACACGAAGGTGGTGCCCAGATCCTTTTGCAGCAGTTTCAGTTCGATCTGCATTTCCTCGCGAAGCTTGCGGTCGAGGGCACTCATCGGCTCGTCGAGCAGCAGGACGTCCGGCCGGTTGGCCAGCGCCCGCGCGAGCGCGACACGCTGTTGCTGTCCACCCGACAACATGGCGGGCTTGCGGTCGGCGAACCGCGTCATCTGCACCAGTTCTAGAGCTTCGGCCACGCGCTGCCCGATCTCCTTCTTCGGTACTTTGCGTTGCCGCAGACCGAATCCGACGTTCTGCGCGACGGACATGTGCGGGAACAACGCGTAGGACTGGAACACCGTATTCACGGGTCGACGCTCCGGCGGAACGTCGATGATCGACGCGCCGTCGAGCGTGATCTCGCCCTTCGTCGGCCTCTCGAAGCCTGCGAGCATGCGCAGCAACGTGGTCTTGCCGCAGCCGGAGGGGCCGAGCAGCGAGACGAATTCGCCTGCGGCTACGTCGAGATCGATGTCGGTCACCGCGACGTGACCGTTGTCGTACACCTTCGTCACGCCGTGCATCGAGATGGCGCCGCGCTGCGCGGTACTCACCTCCGTCGGCTTGGTGGCTTCGACTGCGGTCATGGTTTGGTCCTCTCGTAAACGATCTCACCGTCGGCGACGGTCAGGTCGGATCTGGTATTCCAAAGCGAATCTGGTTGCTCTGCAAAGGGATTACGGTCGGCGATGACCAGGTCTGCGCGCGCTCCCGGCCGGATGACCCCGACCTGGCCACGCCTGTTCAGGTGCGCCGACCCGCTGGTGTACGCGGCAAGGGCTGTCGTGAGGTCGAGCGCCTGTGCGGGAAGAAGCGGTTCGACGCTCTCGCCGGGTGGAATGCGGTTGACCGCAACCGAGATCGCGGCCCAGGGATCGGGAGTGCTCACGGCCCAGTCACTGCCCATGGCCAGCGACGCCCCCGACCGCGCGAGCGACCCGAACGGGTAGTGCCACTGGTAACGCTCGTCGCCGATCGCCGAGCGTACGAGCGTCACCATGGAGTCGTCGTTGCACGCCCAGAGCGCCTGCATGTTGACGGTCACGCCGAGTTGGACGAAGCGGCCGAGGTCTGCGGGGCGAACCAACTGCAGGTGGGCGATGTGGTGTCGACCCGCCGTGAGGCCGTTCGCGACTCGCGCGGCCTCGACAGCGTCGAGCGCTGCGGTGACGGCGGCGTCGCCGATCGCATGAAAGTGGATGTCGAGTCCCGCGGCGTCGCATGCGATGACCGCCTCGGTCAGCACCTTCTGGTCGAAGTAGGCCAGCCCGGTGTCGGCGGGTGCGCACGCGCAGTCGCGACAGTACGGTTCCGACATCGCGGCGGTGCGGTTCTCCACGACGCCGTCGACCATGATCTTCACCGAGTGCATGCTCCAGCGTCGACCGGCCGTGCTCACCCGACGTGCGGCGAAACCGGCAACGACGTCGTCGATGGCCCAGCGGTCGAGGTCTCGCGGTAGCCACGACGCACCGACGACGTCCGCGGTGAGGTCACCGGACTCCTCCGCAGCGGTGTAGACCGTGTCGAGGTCGGCCATGCCGGGGTACTCGCCGACGATGGCCTCCTGCCACCCCGTGACGCCGAGCGAATGGAGGTACTCCTGGGCGGTGAGCAGGCCGGCGTACTGCTCGTCGACGTCGGGCTGCGGCACGAACCGGGAGACGAGGTCCATTGCTCCCTCGTGCAACGTCCCGGTGGGTGATCCGTCTGCCGCGCGCTCGATGCGCCCGTCCGACGGGTCGGGCGTCGTGGCATTGATCCCTGCGAGTTCGAGGGCTCGCGAGTTGACCCAGGCGTCGTGGTGATCGCGGTTGAGCAGGAACGCCGGACGGTCGTCGACGACGGCGTCGAGTGCGCTCGCGGTGGGGCAGCCTCGATCGAAGTGACTCATCGTCCAGCCCGAGCCGACGATCCACTCCCGATCGGTAGCGAGCGCGTATGCGGCGATCGCATCGAGCGTCTGCGCGGCATCGTCGGCGTCGGTCAGGTCGCACGCGTTGCGATCCACGCCCGCTGACAACGCGTGGATGTGCGCGTCTGTGAATCCCGGGTGCAGGAGCCGTCCGGCCAGGTCGACGCGCTCGGCCGACGGAATCTGCGCCACGACGCGTTCGACGGCCCCGACCGCGACCACTCGCCCGGACCGTACGCCGACCGCCATGTCGTCGTGAAGGCGATGCCCGTCGAAGACCGGACCCGAGTGGAAAACGGTGTCCGGAAGCGGTACTGCCACGAGCGTTGCGATCCTTCCGTGCCGGCAGCCTGGGTCGACGGCCTCGCGACCGCCGACTGCGACAAGCTCCCCCAAGCGGTAGCTGGACTACCGAAATCCGATGTACTTGCGGAGAATCGTCACTGATTCCGCAGGTTTTCTCCATCTGAACGGACGCTTCTTAATCTGCTCGCAACATTCGGTGGCTTACGGTCTGTGGCATGCGCAATGGAGAAGTCTCGTTCTGGTATTCGACAATCGATCCCGTCCGGCGTCGTTCGCCCCTGGGTGGAGACCTCGACGTCGACATCGCCATCGTCGGCGGCGGACTCACCGGTCTGTGGTCGGCGTACTACCTCCGTGAGGCGCTTCCGGACGCCCGCATCGTGGTGCTCGAGAAGGAGTTCTGCGGCTTCGGCGCCTCCGGGCGCAATGGCGGCTGGTTGTCGGCAGAGGTGCCGGGTAACCGGTCGCACTATGCCGACATCGCCACGTCACGCGGCCGTGACGGCCTCGAAGCGAATCGTCGACTCACCGCCACCATGCGCTCAGGCGTCGACGAGGTACTCGCTCGCCTCGCCGCCGAAGACATCGACTGCGACGCGGTGAAGTCGGGCGTGCTCCACATCGCGCGCTGTCCGGCGCAGGAATCGCGACTGCGTGAGGAGCTCGACGCCGAACACCATTTCGGCGCGAGCGACTGGGAGTACCTCGACGCCGATGCCCTCGCGGATCGACTCTCGATCCGCGGCGCACAAGCGGCGATGTTCTCGCCGCAGTGCGCACGGGTTAATCCGATGAAACTCACCCGTGGCGTGGCCGACGCCGTCGAGCGCCGCGGGGTGACGATCCACGAGGACACCACCGTCGTCGAGATCAGCCCGCGATCGGTCCGCACCAACCGCGGGACCGTTCGTGCCGAGACCATCCTGGTCTGCCTCGAAGGTTTCACCGCGACCATGCCCGGGCGACACCGCACACTGCTCCCCCTCAACTCGTCGATGATCGTGACCGAGGTGCTCCCGGAGGCGATGTGGGACGAGATGGGTTGGCAGGGAGCAGAACTGCTCGGCGAGACGGCACACGCCTACACCTATTCGCAACGCACCGCCGACGGTCGGATCGCGCTCGGCGGACGCGGCGTGCCCTACCGATACGGCTCCGGTATCGACCATGACGGCGAAACCCAGGAGCGCACCGCGCAGTCACTGGTCGACGCCCTGCACGAGCTCTTCCCCGCGACCGTCGACGTCGAGATCGCGCACGCGTGGTGCGGCGTGCTCGGGGTGAGCCGCGACTGGTCGGCGTCGATCGACTTCGACCCGACAACGGGGATCGGCTCGGCATCCGGCTACGTCGGCTCCGGACTCACGACGACGAACGTCGCCGCCCGCACGCTACGCGACCTGGTCGTCGGAGAGCGGACAGAACTCACCGACCTGCCGTGGGTCGCGCACCACGCGAAGAAGTGGGAGCCCGAACCGCTGCGCTGGCTGGGCGTCGCGTCGATGTACGGCGCCTACCGCGCCGCGGACCGTCGAGAGCTGGCCTCGACGTCGCCGAAGTCGAATGTCATTGCCCGCGTGGCCGATCGGATCTCCGGCCGGGCGTAGGTGGTCGAGCCTGCACCGCTGGTGAGCCGTCACCACTGGTCGAGCCCGACCCGCTGGTCGAGCTTGTCGAGACCACGCCGCTAGTCGAGCCTGCCCCGCTGGTCGAGCCCTACCCGCTGGTCGAGCTTGTCGAGACCACGCCGCCGGTCGAGCCCTAACCGCTGGTCGAGCTTGTCGAGACCACCTCACACCGCTCGAATCCCGGGCGCGCGCAAGTGGTCTCGACACGCCGCTCGTCCCTCGCGGCTGCTCGACCAGCGGATGATGCGCGGCTGCTCGACCAGCGGAAGGCGCGCGGCCGTTCGCAGAGCGGAAGGCGGGCGGCCGTTCGACCAGCGGATGATGCGCGGAGGTGGTCTCGACACGCCGCTCGTCCCTCGCGGCTGCTCGACCAGCGGATACCGCTGGTCGAGCCTGCCCCGCTGGTCGAGCTTGTCGAGACCACCCCGCGATCAGTACGTGGCGCCCGGGGCGAACTCCTCGAGCATGTCGGTGACGAGAGCGGCGATCGGCGAGCGCTCGCTGCGCGTCAGGGTCACGTGCGCGAAGAGCGGATGCCCCTTCAGCTTCTCGATGACCGCGGCCACACCGTCGTGACGTCCGACGCGCAGGTTGTCGCGCTGCGCGACGTCGTGGGTGAGCACCACCCGCGAGCCCGTGCCCAGTCGGGACAGCACGGTCAGCAGTACGTTGCGCTCCAAGGACTGCGCCTCGTCGACGATCACGAACGAGTCGTGCAGCGACCGACCGCGAATGTGCGTGAGCGGCAACACTTCCAGCATCCCGCGGCTCAGCACCTCTTCGATGACCTCCGGCGACGCGAGGCCTTCGAGCGTGTCGAACACCGCCTGCGCCCACGGGCCCATCTTCTCGGCCTCGCCGCCGGGCAGGTAACCGAGCTGCTGGCCGCCGACCGCGTACAGCGGGCGGAACACGACGACCTTGCGCTGCGTCCGACGTTCGAGCACGGCTTCGAGACCCGCGCACAGCGCGAGCGCCGACTTTCCGGTACCCGCCTTGCCGCCGAGGGACACGATGCCGACGCTGTCGTCGAGGAGCAGGTCGAGGGCGACCCGCTGCTCAGCCGAACGCCCGTGCAGCCCGAATGCCTCACGGTCGCCCCGGACCAGCTGGACCTGCTTGGCCTCGTTGACCCGGCCCAGTGCACTCGACGAGCCGTGGCCCAACAGCCGAACGCCCGTGTGGCAGGGCAGTTCTCGTGCAGCGTCGAGGTCGACGACCCCGTCGGAGAACAGCGTGTCGATGACGAGCTGGTCGACGTTGAGCTCCGCCATGCCCGACCATCCGGAGACCACGACGTCCTGTGCGTGGTACTCGTCGGCGTCGAGTCCGACGGCGCCCGCCTTGACGCGCAGCGGCGTGTCCTTGGACACCAGCGTGACGTCCTTGCCCTCGGCGCGCAGGTTGAGCGCGCACGCGAGGATGCGGGAGTCGTTGCTGTCGGTGCGGAATCCGGCGGGCAACACCGCCGGATCGGTGTGGTTGAGCTCGACCTGCAGGGTGCCGCCCTCGTCGCCGATCGGCAGCGGGACGTCGAGTCGACCGTGCTCGAGTCGCAGGTCGTCGAGCAATCTCAATGCCTCACGTGCAAACCATCCAAGCTCGTGGTGGTGACGTTTGCCCTCGAGTTCGCTGATGACGACCAACGGCAAGATGACGTGGTGTTCAGCGAATCGTGTGACTGCCCAGGGATCTGAGAGCAGCACGGAGGTGTCGAGGACGTAGGTGCGTGTGGTCACGTGGGCTCCTACGTTTGTGCGGCACCCGCACAAACCAGTTCTTCGATGACCGGCTGGTTCTTGTCCTTTTCTCGGCGTCAGCCGAGATGGACGAGGACCGGGGCCGGCCCCCTCGTGCTGCTGGTGCAACCCACGATGTGAACCTCCCGGACGAACCGCTTCCCCGCGGCCCGTCACTGGTCAACGTACGCGGATGGCGCCGTTCCGGCGCGCCGTAACCGGGTGTGTCTACGTGAAATATGCGTAAACGGACGTATCGTCGAACCACGACGCGCAGAAGCGATGCCGTGGTGACGATACGCCCGTCAGCAGGGAAAATGCGTCGGTCAGCGACCGGCGCGAGCGAGGATTCTGGCTTTGGCCGCTGCGGCCTCGTCGTTCAGACCGTCGACACTTTCGAGCTTCAACTGATCGACGATCGACGCCGCGATCGCGTCGATCGTGCTCTCGTCCTGGTAGTCGGCGATCAAGGCGCGCTGCTCGTCGAAGTCGACGACGTCGAATCCGATCGGTTCGTCAAGTCCGCGTGCGAGCGCCTTGTCGAGCGCGATCACGGCCGTGTCCTGGTCGGCGACGAGTCCCGCGCCGAGAAGGTTGACGAAGGTGCGCGACGACACCTCGTCGTCGCCTGCGACCTTGTGCAGGATCTGCCCGAGGATGTCGTCGGTGACCGACGCCTGCATCTTGCCGATGAACTTCACGCTCTGCGCCTCGTGCACCGCCATGAGTGCCAGGACGTCGAGTGGCTTGAGTTCGTCGACCTGCGCCTCGTTCTGCCGGTAACCGGCGGTGACGTGGACTCGACGACGCTCCTCGGCGTCGACCGGGTCGATCGCGCGCCGGACCACCAGGTAGTCGCGCAGGACCACCGCGTGGCGGTTGTCCTCGGCCGTCCACACGCCGACGAGCTGACGCCAGTCGGAGAACGCCGGGAAGTACTTGGCGAGGATGCGGTGGTACGACGGCAGGTTGTCCTTGGTGAGGAGCAACGCCAGCAGCGCGGCCGCGGTCTCGTCGGACAGCGTCTGCTGCGACGGGTCCCAGTCGTCTCCGCCCATGAAGGCGAAATTGCGACCGTCATCCCACGGCACGTACTCGTGCGGATTCCACGCAGCAGAAGCGAGCTGGTGATCCTCGGCCACCTCAGGGAGGGCCTTCTCCAGCGCGATGATCAGTTCGTCTTCGCTCAGTACGTTCACCGCGCCAAGGATACGGATGCGTAGGTGGCGATTTCAAACCGCCCCGACCATCTCGATGCTGGCCAGATGTCCAGGTCAGACCCGGCTCATCAGTCCCCACTGCTCGAGGCCGTCGTACAGCGGGAAGTCGAGTGCGAGACGCGAGACCCGGCCACGCAGCGCAGACACATCAGCATCGGGCCCTGCTGCGAGCGCGGTGGCGATGATGTCGGCGACCTCGCTGAACTGCTCGTCGCCGAAGCCGCGGGTCGCGAGTGCGGGGGTACCGATCCGCAGGCCGGAGGTAACCATCGGCGGGCGAGGATCGAACGGCACCGCATTGCGGTTGACCGTGATTCCGACCTCATGGAGGAGGTCTTCGGCCTGCTGACCGTCGAGCGTGCTGTTGCGCAGGTCGACCAGGACCAGATGCACGTCGGTGCCGCCGGTGAGTACCGAGACACCCGACTTCTCGACGTCGGAGCCGGTCAGCCGCTCGGCGAGGATCTTGGCGCCCGAGAGCGTCCGACGCTGCCGATCGGCGAACTCTTCGGTGCCGGCGATCTTGAGTGCGACGGCCTTGCCCGCGATGGCGTGCATGAGCGGTCCGCCCTGCTGCCCGGGGAACACCGCCGAGTTGAGCTTTTTGGCCCACTCCTGCTTGGCCAGGATGATGCCCGAGCGCGGGCCGCCGAGAGTCTTGTGCACCGTCGACGAGACGACGTCCGACGCAGGCACCGGGTTGGGATGCAGGCCGGCGGCGACGAGTCCGGCGAAATGCGCCATGTCGGTCCAGAGGTAGGCGCCGACCTCGTCGGCGATCGACCGGAAGGCGTCGAAGTCCAGGGTGCGCGGGTATGCCGACCAGCCGGCAACGATCACCTTGGGCTGCACGTCGAGGGCGATCTTGCGCACCTCGTCCATGTCGATGCGGAAGTCTTCTTTGCTGACGCCGTAGAAGTGGTTCTCGTAGAGCTTGCCCGAGAAGTTCAGACGCATGCCGTGGGTGAGGTGACCGCCGTGCGCGAGGTCGAGGCCCAGGAGCCGCTCCCCCGGGTTCATCAGCGCCATGAGGACCGCGGCGTTGGCCTGCGCACCCGAATGCGGCTGAACGTTGGCGAAGTCGGCTCCGAAGAGTTCCTTCGCGCGGTTGCGCGCGATGTCCTCGACGACGTCGACGTACTCGCAGCCACCGTAGTAGCGGCGGCCCGGATATCCCTCGGCGTACTTGTTGGTCAGGACGCTGCCCTGTGCCTGCAACACGGCACGCGGAACGAAGTTTTCCGAGGCGATCATCTCGAGTGTGTCGCGCTGGCGGCTCAGTTCGCCGTTCATCGCGGCCGCCACGTCGGGATCGACCTCAGCCAGGGACATCGAGTTCAGGCTCGCGGTGTTCGCGGAGATGGGATTCTCGCTCATGGCGACCAGTCTATTGGCCCAGTTCGGCACGCAGCAGAGCTGGGGTCAGGGGTTCGTCGAGAAGGCGTCCGAATCGCGCGAGACGCGCATCCTGCGGCACCTCCTCGAGCCAGTCCCCCAGGAGCCGATACCCCTCGACATAGGTCGAGATGTACGCGCGCCACAACGGCGAGGTCAGGAACCGCAGCATCTGTCGCGCCCGCTCCGACGGCGCGAGCAGCCACCGTTGCAGAAAGCCGGCGACGACGTCGGCGTCGAGGTGCGCATCGTGCAGCATGAGCGCGGCGTCCTGGCGCACGGTCAGCAGACCCGACGACGCCGCGCCGACCCGCGCAGCGCGCTCGCCGTCGAATCGCAGTCCGAGGTCGGCGTAGATCTCCTGCGCCCAGAGTCCCCAGTTGTCGCCGATGGCCGCGTGCAGCGCGTGGTCGGCAAGCCCCTCGGCCATCAGGCACTGCGGCGTGTTGACCAGGAAGATGGTCTGCTCGGTCTGCCCACCGCCGACGAGGATCTGTTCTTTTCTGCAGTGCTCGGTGTGGTGACCGGGGTACGCCTCGTGTGCGATGAGATGCGGCAGCGACGACATGTACTGCGTGAGATCGGCATTGATGGCCACCCGCGACCGATAGTTGCCGAGGTAATAGTTGAAGCCCGACCACGGCTTGTCGGTCACAACCTCGAATTCGACGATCTCGTTGTCCGCCAACGGGAAAACGTCGCGAACCCTTTCCCGCAGTGCACCGCTGAAGGCACGCACGCATTCGTCGACGCGCTCGGGTGGGATCTCGTCGGCGCGACGATACGTCGCATAGGCGTCGCTGAGCGCGGGCCCGGTAGCGTCGGGCACTCCGAGCGCAGAAGCCAACTCGCCGTGCGCCTTTCGATAGTCGTCGGTGTCGGCGGGCGCGATGTCGACGTCGAAGTAGGCACGCACCTCGTCGACGAATCCGATGGACTCGCCGGCGAATTTGCGTGCAGAACATTCCAGTGCGCGCAGGTGCGCGTCGACGAACGCTGCCCGATCGGGGGTGAGACCGGCGGGGAGTTCGGATCGCAGACCGCGCGCACGGTCGGCCAGCGCGGCGGGTTCGGGCGCCGGCCCGCCCGCTACCTCGGCGCGCAGTGCCGGGTCGCCGGTGTACGCGTCGACGAACCCCTCTTCGAGGCGGTCGAAGGCGAGGCCGAGCCGCAAATAGTCGGTGACCAGATCCGTATCCGGGGTTGCCGAACCGCCGTACGCCGTTGCCATGGTGGAAGGCTACCGACAGGGGCGTCGACGCGTCCTTCTAAGCTGTAGGCCATGACGACGAGGTGCGACTCGCGATCGCCGATGGGACGAGCCCGCTGATGGCGCGCGACACCACCGGCCGCGATCCCAGTCTTTATCTGGAACTCGATCGCAAGCAATGGCGTGACCTGCGTGAATCCATGCCGATGGTGCTCAACGAGAACGAGCTCGACCAGCTTGTGGGTATGGGCGAGAACGTCGACCTCCAAGAAGTCGCCGAGGTTTATCTCCCGCTGTCGCGACTCATCCACCTGCAGGTCGCGGCCAGGCAGCGGTTGTTCGCGGCGACGTCGACCTTCCTCGGCGACCGGCAGACCACCAAGCAGGTTCCGTTCGTGATCGGGATCGCGGGCAGCGTCGCAGTCGGAAAGTCGACGACCGCCCGCATCATGGCAGCTCTGCTTGCCCGCTGGGAGTCGCATCCGAAGGTCGATCTCGTCACCACCGACGGCTTCCTCCTGCCCACACGTGAACTCGAACGTCGGGGCATCATGCACCGCAAGGGATTTCCCGAATCCTACGACCGCAGAGGCCTGCTCCGGTTCGTCACCGAGGTCAAGTCGGGTGCGCGCGAGGTGACCGCACCGGTCTACTCACACCTCACCTACGACATCGTCCCCGACGTGATGCACTACGTGCACCAGCCCGACATTCTGATTCTCGAAGGCCTGAACGTGCTGCAAACAGGTCCGACGCTGATGGTGTCGGACCTGTTCGATTTCTCCATTTACGTCGACGCCAAGACCGCCGACATCGAGAACTGGTACATCTCGCGATTCCTGCAGATGCGGTCGACGTCGTTCGCCGACCCCAACTCGCACTTCCACCACTACTCGTCGCTGACCGACGACCAGGCGCGCGCCGCCGCCCGCGACATCTGGACGTCGATCAACCTGCCCAATCTGCGGGAGAACATCCTCCCCACCCGCCCGCGCGCAACTCTGGTGCTGCGCAAGGACTCCGACCACTCGATCAACCGGGTCCGGCTGCGCAAGTTGTGAGTTCGCGGCTGCGCAAGTTGTAAGTGCCTGCGCCCGCGCGAAGATGTGTGTCGAATCGAAAGAAGTGGGTACTGCAGCACCCACATCCTTACGTTCGACACACATTCAGCCCCGGGTCGGCGGCGCTATTTACGCTCGTCGGTCTCGTACGGGTATTTCGACGTGATGGCGACACGGTTCCACGCGTTGATCATCACGATCGACGCGACGACCTGGCCGAGCTCCACCTCGTCGAACACCGCCCGTGCACGCTCGAACGCGTCGTCGGGAACTCCCTCTTCGCCGATTCTGGTCACGTATTCGGTCAGTTCGAGGGCTGATCGCTGCCGCTCGTCGAAATGGTTGAAGGCCTCGTGCCAGACCGGGATCAGACCGATGACCATGGGGTCGATTCCCATCGCGAGCGCATCGGCAACATGCATGCGCAGGCAGTAGGCACACCCGTTGAGCTGTGATGCGCGGATCTTGATGAGCTCGATCAGCTCGGGCTCGAGACCCTCCGACGACGCAAGCTGCAACGCGATGAGCGCCTTGTAGACGTTCGGATTCTGCTCGAGCATCGAGAGCCTGCGCGTGGTGGCGGTTTCTTGTGCTGTGGTGGTCATCGGTTGACCCTTTCTGTAGTGGGTGGTGTTGTTTCGAGCCACTCGTCGAATGTGGTCGAGGTCTTGTCGAATGCCCCGCGCGGCATGAGTCCGCCGTCGCGAAATGCTTTCCCGCCGAACGGGACTGCCACAACCCATCGTGGTGATCCGTCACGCCGAGCAACCGCGCGCGCAAGATCGACGAGATCGTGCTGCCCGGGTCCTGCGATCTGCCGGTCCGATGGGTCGTAGGACAGAACAGCGTCTGCGATCAGTCCTGCGGCGTCGACGGCGGCCAGTGGGCGGCACACCATGCGCGGAGCCATGGCGATCGGACCGAGTCGTGCGCGGCTGAGCATCTGACCGGCCAGTTCGTACCACTGGGCCGATCGGATGATCTGCAGATGCCCGGCGTCGACGTTGTCGGCGTAGGTCTGCTCCTGCGCAGCTTTCCCTTGGTAATAGCCGAATTTCGCGTTCACCGCCGGATCTGCGGCATTGATGATCGACACGCACACGACTCGTTGCGCACCCGCCGCTGCGGCCGCTGCGGCGATGGTGCGCGCAACCGTCGAGAAGAAGTCGACGGCTTTCGAACCGCGCGTCGTCATCACGTTGGTGCAGTCGATCACCGTGTCGGCACCCGCGCACGCCTCCCGCACGCCGGTTCCCGCATACGCGTCTACTCCCGACGACCGTTGCGCGCGAACCACTTTCTCGCCTCGCCGTTCGAGATCGTCGGCGAGAAGCGCACCGATCTCACCGCTCGCTCCGAACACCACCGTCGTCATCGGCTCCACTTCCTCCCGGATCGTCTGCCTTCTCGGAACGCAACACCGTCAACGCTAGTGGCAGATTGATCCAGAAATGAGGTTCAATCGAGACATATTCTTGTGCGTCAATCCAGGAGATGTGATGACAGGTGATCGATGGTTTGCGCTCGCCGAGCGACTCGGGACCGACCTCTATCTCGATCTGCAGCCCGATCCGAACGCACCCACTCGAGGCCGTAGCGCGCAACTACGCTCGCGGCTCGCCGACGAATTGCGCAGCGCCATCGCGGATGGTCGCCTCACACCCGGCATGCGCCTGCCTCCCTACCGATCGCTCGCGGCCGACCTCGGCCTCGCTCGCGGGACCGTCTCCTCGGTGTATTCCGAACTGATCGCAGAAGGTTGGCTGACCGCGCGGCAGGGCGCGGGCACCACGGTCGCAGCGGGCACCACCGTCGCAACGGGTTTCGGGTCGCCGGGTTCTGCCGGCCTCCCACCCGCAACCGTCGTGTCCGCACCGCGCGTCGCACATGACTTCTCCCTCGGCCAGCCCAACACGTCGCAGTTCCCGCGCACCGCATGGACCAGGTCGATGCGGCGGGCGATCTCGACAGCCGACGACTCCGCGTTCGGTCCGACGCCGCCCAACGGCAGTGAACGCCTACGCGTCGCGCTCGCCGGCTACCTCGCCCGCGCACGTGGCGTTCGTGCTCATCCCGACCAGATCGTACTGACCACGTCGGTTCTGTCGGCGTTGAATCTTCTGGCACGCACTCTCTTTCGTGAATCCGTCGCGGCGGAGGCGTACGGCCTACCCTTCTTACGAGACCCGTTCACCCGGCGCGGTGCACTCGTGTCACCGATTCCGGTCGATCACGACGGCGCTGACGTGACAGCGCTGCCCGACCTTGCCGTCACACCCCAGGCCGTCCTGCTCACCCCAAGCCACCAGTCCCCGATCGGGGTGCCACTTGCTCCACAGCGTCGAGCGGCGGCCATCGAATGGGCAAGGGCGACAGACGCATTCCTGATCGAGGACGACTACGACGGCGAACTGCGCTACGACCGCGAGCCCGTAGGCGCGATGCAGGCACTCGCTCCCGATCAGATCATCTACACGGGATCGGTCAGCAAGAGTTTGTCCCCATCGATACGCATCGGTTGGCTGGTCCTGCCACCGGCGTTGGTCTCAACTGTGATGTGGGCCAAGGGAATGCGAGAAACAGACGCGAGCATCGTCGATCAGCTCGCATTGGCCGACATGATCGAAACCGGCTCGTACGACAAGCACATCCGAAGCAGTCGGCAGTTCTATCGACACCGCAGGCAGGCGCTGATCGAGCGACTGCACGCGCACAGGATCCCAACCATGGGTATTTCCGCCGGCCTGCACGCGGTGTTACCCGTTCCCGTCGACGTCGAGGCGTCGGTGCTCGCGGCAACCCACGAGCGGGGTTTCTCGCTCGGCGGGCTCGACGCCCTACGGCATCCGGACGCCCCGCGGCTTCACGACGCGCGTGGTGAGCCCACCGGAGGAATCCTCGTCGGCTTCGGCACGCCGCCGGTCTCGACATTCGACGCCGACGTCACCGCGCTCATCGATCTACTCGAAGATCACTTGCCGAATCGTCGACTACGTGCGGAGTAGTCACGCAGCGCACGCAGGAAGTCGACGCGACGGAATTCTGGCCAGTAGGCGTCGGTGAACCAGATCTCCGAATAGGCGCTCTGCCACAGCAGGAACCCGGACAGCCGCTGCTCCCCCGACGTCCTGATGACCAGATCGGGGTCGGGCTGTCCCTTGGTGTACAGGTTGCGGTCGATCGCCTCGACGGTGACGGCGTCGACGAGTTCGTCGACGGTCGCGCCGGCGTCGGCCTTCTCCACGAGCACCGCACGCACGGCGTCGGCGATCTCCTGTCGGCCCCCGTACCCGACGGCCACGTTGACGTTCATGCCAGACCTGTCGAGAGTCCGTTC
Source organism: Gordonia jacobaea (assembly GCF_965344965.1). Taxonomy (NCBI): domain Bacteria; kingdom Bacillati; phylum Actinomycetota; class Actinomycetes; order Mycobacteriales; family Gordoniaceae; genus Gordonia; species Gordonia jacobaea. Next base: position 248,661 of record NZ_CBDRLS010000001.1, read on the forward strand.
GGCGGCGGCGCGCAGACGCTGCGCCGCGGCCTCGGGGAGCTGATCGAGGGTTCCGACGATGCGCACCCGCCAGTGCCCGTCCGGGGTGGCGATCTCGTCGACGATGTCGGGCACGATCTCCATCAGCGCGTCGAGTTCGTCAGAGGCGCGCTGCAGATTCTCGGTGGAGAGCAGATAGATGGTGACCGTCTCGATGCCCAGCTCGGCGCACCACTCGAGCATCTCGGCGATGCGCTGTGCGCCCACCCGATGCCCGTGACTGACGTCTTCGAAGCCCGCCTCGCGAGCCCATCGTCGATTGCCGTCGCAGATGATCGCCACGTGCTGGGGCAATCGGTTCTCGTCCGTCAACTGGATCAGCCGCCGCTCGTACACGGAGAGCATCGGCCGACGCAGACGATCGGGTAGGAGTTTCATCGCGAACCAGATTAGACCTCACCTGTAAGGGCACACTGAATCAGGCCACGACATCCTCGGCGAGTTCTTCGGTCTCCTCGTCGGTGAGCTGGTCACGCTCGTGACGCCCGGCAGCGGCAGGACTCGCGTCCACCGTGCCTTCTACGACGTTCCGATGGTCCCGCAGGGCAACGATCCCGACGAGCGCAGCGCCGACGACCAGCCAGCCGATGATCTTGCCGATGTCGCCCGCACTGGACACCTCGGGGAAGTAGGCAAGGTTGCGCGACGCCTCGTTCAGGCCTGCGCCGATCCAGAAATCGTGCAGGACGGCGAAGAACTTCGGTTGCAGCGCAGGCGCGAACACGCCGCCGCTGGTCGTGAAGTTCAACCCGACGAAGATCGTGACCATCGCCAGCGTCGTGAATCGACCGATGAACGGGTGCAGTCCGATCGCGAACAGCATGGTCGCCAGCGCGTAGAGGATCGACAGCCCGAAGATCTGCCACTGCGCACCCGGCAGCGCGTCGAACACCCACACGGCAATCGCCGTGGTCACCGCGGCAGAGATCACCGAGCACACCGCAGCAAACCCGAGACGCACGCGAATCCTGCGCCCGCCCGCGGCGACGGCGATCGCGATTCCGCATCCGTACGAGCCGACGGTGAGGGCCACCAGAAAGAAGAAGATGCTCTGCCCGGACGGATCGCGCTGCGGATCGGCCTGCACGACGTCGACGATCTTCAATGGTTGGTCCTTGGCGATCGTGATGCCGTTGAAGATCCGTTCGACCGTCACCGCTGTGGGATCCGACGCCGCCGTCGACACATAGAGGACAGGCGTGTCGGCCTTCGGTTCGAAGGCCGCCGCGATCTCTCGGTGCTCGATGGCCTCGCGCGCCTCATCGGCAGTGGCGACGGTCCGGATCGAAACGTGGTCGCCGAGTTGTTGCTGCAGAGTCTGTGCGGCCACCTGAGTCGAGGTACTGGCACCGACCACATCGATACGCAGATCGTGCGGATCAGGCTTATGGAATCCCCCGAGATAGGCGAGTGCCATGACGGCACCGATCACGAGCGGAACGGCGACATGCGACGCGATGGTCTTGATCGACAACGCATGGGTGGGAGCAGCGGACATCGATTACCTTCTGGGCTAGTCGAGAACATAGATCGTTCACCAGGAACGGTTGCAGAATGCAACTTGGATAGGTTGTAATATACAACTATGGCTTCACCCGAGCAACCCGATGCCGCCGAAGTCGTCGGGCAGGAATTGGTCACGCTGTCGCGACGCCTGCGCAACGGCGCCCGAGACATCTACGCCGAGGGCGGCCTGACCTTTGTCGAGTTCTCCCTCCTCGCCTTGATCTCGGACAACCCGGGCATCAACGCGGCGTCGCTGGCTCGGGCGGCCAACATCGACAAGTCGACGGCCAGCCGCCAGCTCGGCGAACTCCGTCGCCGCGGTCTGCTGCGCCGCACGCAGGACGCGACGTCGTCGAGGTCGCAGTCGTTGGAGGTGACCCAGGAGGCTCTCGACACCCTGGGCGAGATTCGACGACGCAGTGGCGACGCCATCGCGCGCAGGCTCGACGCGTGGACGCAGGACGATCTCGAACTGTTCGCGACGCTGTTGCGCCGCTACAACGACGCCGACGCGACATGACCCCGATAGCGGTGACAACCGCCCTGTTCGAGCCGACGGGCGCGGCACAGCGTGCCACCGACCTCGCCCGCGCGGGTGTATCGGGGGTGTTCACCTTCGAGGGTCCGCACGATGTGTTCACGCCGCTCGTCGTGGCGGCGTCGGTGCCGGACCTGACCCTGCTGACCAACGTCGCAATCGCCTTCCCGCGCAACCCGATTCACCTCGCACACGCGGCCAACGATCTTCAGTTGCTCTCCGGCGGCAGATTTCGACTCGGCCTGGGAACGCAGATACGCCCGCAGATCGAGAAACGGTTCGGCGCTGACTTCGACGACCCGGTTGGCCGCATGGCCGACAAGGTCGGCGCCATCAACGCCATCTTCGATGCGTGGGAGACCGGGGCCCCGCTGCGCTACGAAGGGGCCTATCACCGTCACACCTTGATGACGCCCACCTTCAACCCCGGCCCCAACCCATTCGGCCGGCCGCCGGTGTTCGTCGGCGCACTCGGGCCGTTGATGACCCGCGCCGCGGCAAAGCACGCCGACGGATTGTTGGTGATGCCGTTTTCCACCGCCGACTTTCTGGCGTCGACAACCGTCCCGAACATTCGACGCGGTCTCGCCGCACGCGATCACGGCCGCGGCTTCACCGTGATCCCCGAGGTGATCGTGTCGGTGGGCACCGACCACACCGCCGCTCGACGACTCCTCGCCTTCTACGGCTCGACGCCCGCCTATCGGCCCGTCCTCGCCGCGCACGGCGCAGAGCATCTGCAGCCCGAACTCAATGCGTTGTCGAAGCAGGGGCGGTGGGCTGAGATGGCCGACCTCGTCGACGACGAGCTACTGCACACGATTGCCGCTGTCGGTAGTCCCGCAGACGTCGCCCAGCAGATCCGCGGCCGTGTCGGCGCGTTCGACGAGTTGCGCGATCTCGACGTCCGCGTCGACGAGGTGTGCATCTATCAGCCGACACCTATCGACGTCGACCAGCTCGCGGCGGTCATCGCCGCCCTCGGCTGACAGCATTCTCACACGAAGTTACGGTACCGTAGCTTACGTGAACTCAGCCCTGGTGACCGCCGTCGCCGACCGTCCTCGCCTCCGCGGCGTCATTCATCAGTGGTCGGCCTACGTCGCAGTGGTCGCGGGCATCGCTCTGGTCATCGGCGCAGGCTGGCTGCGTGGACCGGGAGCGGCGGTCGCCTGTGCCGTCTACGCGGCAACCGTCGTGGGTCTGTTCGCCACCTCGGCGTCGTATCACCGGATCGCGTGGAAATCGCTGCGCGCACAGATACACATGAAACGTGCCGATCACTCGATGATTTTCGTGTTCATCGCGGGTACGTACACCCCGTTCTGCGTGATGGGCCTGCCGAGTCCGATGCGGTGGTGGGTGCTCGGCATCGTCTGGGTCGGCGCGGTCGCCGGAGTCGCACTCAAGATCGCGTGGCCCGGCGCGCCCCGCTGGCTCGGGGTCACGCTCTACATACTGCTCGGGTGGGTCATCATCGCCGTCGCCCCGACGCTGGTCGCACACGTGGGTTGGCTCGTACTGATCCTGCTCGCAGTGGGCGGCGTCTTCTACAGCGTCGGCGGAGTGCTCTACGCACTGCGCTGGCCCAATCCCTGGCCGACGACGTTCGGCCATCACGAGGTGTTCCACGTCTGCACAGCCATCGCCGCGCTACTGCACTACATTGCGGTCTGGCTGGTCGTCGCAGCCTGAGCGCACCCCACCTCCGAGCCACCTACTGCGGATGGCCTACTCAGAGCCCCTGCGATCGCAGGTACTCGGCAAGCGCCGTGATGGTCTGCGGGTTGCGCGGACCCTCGACGAGCGCCGCATAGGGAAACGAGATGTAGCGGCGCTCTCGCACTGCGGTCGTCTGCGCCATCAGCGGCTGCGACTCGAGTTGCCGGATCTTGGCCTCGACTGTGTTCTGCGGCCCTGCACCGTAATCGACGATGACGATGACCTGCGGATCACGCTGTGCCGCGGCCTCCCACGATGCCGACGTCCAGGAGTCATCGATATCGCCGAAGATGTTGCGTCCGCCGGCTTCGGCGATGATCTGATCCGGTGCGGCGTTCCGACCCGAGGTGAACGGCGTCGGATCGGCGCTGTCGAAGAGGAAGACTCGGGCCGCCGCGGAGGCGGCAGGCGCCCCGGCACGCGCTGCCTCGACCTGCGCGCGATACTCGGCGGTCAGCGTCTCGGCCCGACCACTCACGCCGAAGATCTGCCCGAGATTCGACAGATCCGCGTACAACGCGTCGAGGGGTCGCACGACACCGCGCTTGGTGGTCCCGGCCTGGCGACAGGCTTCGGTGAGCTGGTACGGCACGGCACCGGTCGAACGCACCCAGTCGGGGGTGACGCCGGTCGATTCCTTGAACCCGTAGTTCCAGCCGGCGAAGACGAAGTCGGGCCGCGCGGCGGCGATGATCTCCCGCGAGAACGCCGTGCCCAATGATGGTGTCTTCTCGAAATCCGCTCGCCACGGCGATGATTCGATGTCGCGCTCTTTGCCCTCGTACGTGGTGTAGCCGGCCATCCGGTCGCCCAACCCGAGCGCGAACATCAGCTCGGTGATCCCGGTGTCGTTGGTCACCGCACGATCGGGCACACCGCTCACCGACAGCGGCGCACCACAATTGGTGACCGTGACCTGTTCCCCTGCTGACTTGGGAGTCGACGACTCGACGTCGGCGCCGCAACCGGAGACCACTGTCATCGCGGCAAGCGCAGACACGACGAATGCGCGCGGTCTGCGAAGTGCTGTCCTGGTCATCGGTGCTGTCATGAGTGCTCTTCCTCGGAGATGGCTTGTGGGACTTGGTCGTCGAAGATGATCTGCGGAACGCCTGTGCGGGGATGGGTGACGACGTACGCACCAACGCCGTACCACTCGGCGATGTTCGCCGCGGTGAGTAGTTCGTCGGGTGGCCCGATGCACGCGATCGTCCCGTCGAGCACAACGGCGAGGGTGGTGCAGTACTGTGCGGCCATGTTGAGGTCGTGTAGCGCCGCGACGACGGTGACCCCGCGTCCGCGCGCCGCACCGAGGATGTCGAACTGATGGCGGATGTCGAGGTGATTGGTCGGCTCGTCGAGGATCAGCACGTCGGGCTCCTGCGCGAATGCGCGCGCAATGAGTACGCGTTGCGCCTCTCCGCCGGAGAGCGTGGTGAACACACGGTCGGCGAACATCCCGACGCCTGCTGTCGCCATGGCCGCCGCGCACACCTCGCGGGCGCGGGCACGGGCCGCCGCACCCAGTTCGCGGTGCGGTAGCCGTCCCGTCGCGACAACCTCTGCCGCGGTGAAATCGAAGTCGAGCGAGGCTGATTGGGTGAGAGCGGCGACTCGTCGGGCATTCTCCCGCATACTCACCGCACGCACGTCGTGGCCGTCGACTCGCACACTGCCGCTCGACGGAGCCAGCGCGCGGTACACGCATCGAAGCAGGGTCGACTTCCCGCTGCCGTTCGGGCCGATCACCCCCAGGAACTCTCCGGAGTCGACCATGAACGATGCGTCGCGGATGATGCTGGTGCCATCGATCTCGACCGCGACTCCGTCGTACTCGACAGCACTCATGAGTCGATCCGGGTACGTCGACGCTGCATCAGCCCGAGGAACACCGGCACACCCACGGCCGCCGTGATCGCACCGAGCGGAATCTCCTGCGGCGGAACGACAATGCGCGCCATCAGATCGGCGACGACAAGGAACAGCGCCCCGAGCACCGGCGCGACGAGAATGATCTTACGGTGATCCGCACCGACCACCATGCGGGTCACGTGCGGCACGATGAGACCGACGAATCCGATTGCGCCGCAGACAGAGACGATGAACCCGGTCATCAGCGCGGCGATGACGAAGAGCTCGAGCCGAAACCGCGACGCCCGTATGCCGAGCGACGCGGCGACCTCGTCGCCCATCGCCAGCGCATTGAGTTGTCGTGCTCTCGCCGCGACAACGCCTATCCCGATGACCACCACCACCGAGACCAACACGACCGAATGCCATGTTGCCGCAGCAAGACTCCCGAGCAGCCAGAACATGACACTCCGCGCGGCATCACCCACCGGACGCAAGAAGATGAGCACGGTGGTCAGCGCCGAGAATCCATATCCGAGAGCGGTTCCCGTCAACACGAGCCGCAGCGGTGTGAGACCTCCCCCACGCTGGGCGATTCCGAAGACGAGCAACGTCGCCAGCAGTGCGCCGAGGAATGCCGCGGTCGGCAACGCATAGAGACCGAGTCCCGAGAAGACTCCGAACAGCACTACCGCGGTGGCTCCGACCGACGCACCCGACGAGATCCCCAGCACGTAGGGATCGGCCAGCGGATTGCGCACCATCGCCTGCACGATCACACCGACGACCGCCAAGCCTGCCCCCACGAGCGCCCCCGTCAATACCCGTGGCACACGCGAGTCGACGACGATCCAGTACGACGCGGCGTCGACCAACGAGACCGATCCCCCGGTGATTGCCGCCCACACCATCCGCAGCGACACAGACCAGCCGATCCCCACGGTTCCGTACGCGACGCCGCACGCTGCTGCCACGACGAGCGCCACACCGCAGCCGATGGCCACGGACACGGGTCGCGTCCAGGTTGCCCGCGGGTTCGCACTGCGCGTCGACATGGCCCGCCCTCCTGATCAGCCCGGAGCGGGTACAGCAGATGTCGCCACGCGCGGTCGACGACGACCGCTGCGCGTTCAACACCGACCATGTCCCGCGAAGTCGATGGGACCGCCTGAGCCAGGCGGTCACGTCGGCAGGTCTTCGGACTTCGGACACGGCACGTGATGTGCCACCTATCGACGATCGCTTCCCGGGCCGCCGGCCCAGTGCTGTTGAACGCCTTCGTTTCCGTTACCGCTGCGGGGCAGCTCTGGATTCCCACCAGATTCCCTCTTGGCTCCCACCGACAATCTCGGCTGGAGAACCGACGCCGCTGAAGTCTAGCAACGGTCTCAAATCGGACATATGGCGCATGCGGTTTCACGAACTTCACCATCCCATCACCGCGAGGCCGACGGCGGGTAGGACGACGTCCATCCTCTCTTGGTCGGGTGGCGGCATGCCGAACATCTCACCTCGACCGTCACTGGCCGACCTCCGGATCGATCGGGACAAGACCCTGCACGCCGGCACCACCCGCCGACGCTTTCTCACCTGGGCGGGCGTCGCGGCCGGTATCGCAACCGTCCCCGCACTCTTCACGACCGACGCGGCGTCGGCTCCCCCGCCGCGTCGTGGCAGCGACCTGTTCACGCTCGGCGTCGCGTCGGGTGACCCCCTACCCGACGGCATAGTCCTGTGGACACGTCTAGCCGTCGATCCTCTCGCCCGTCGCGGAGGAATGGGCATGCTGCCGGTACCGGTCGAATGGGAGATCGCCGGCGACCCCGGCATGAGGAACGTCGTCGCGCGCGGCGTCGAACTGGCGACGCCGGAGAACGGGCACAGCGTGCACGCCGACGTGCGCGGTCTACGACCCGCCGCGGACTACTTCTACCGATTCCGCGCGGGCGGTTCCGTCTCGGCGATCGGGCGCACTCGTACCGCTCCGTCGTACGGAAGTCGCCTGAGCGCGTTGACCTTTGCATTCGCCTCGTGCCAATCGTGGGCCGACGGCAACTATCCCGCCTACGCCGACATGGCGGCACACGCACCGGATGTCGTCTTCCATCTCGGCGACTACATCTACGAAAAGCCCATCCCCGTCGACGGCGGCCGACGCAAGACCGCGGCAACACCCGCGTCGGCACACCGGGAATGCGCGACGCTCGACGACTACCGCGATCGGTATGCGCTCTACAAACTCGACCCCAACCTGCAGGCCGCGCACCGAGTAAGCCCGTTCATCACGATCTTCGACGACCACGAGGTCGACAACAACTGGGCCGCAAGGGTTCCCGAGGACGATCAACCCATCCCCGAATTCCTGGCCCGGCGAGCACAGGCGATGCGCGCGTGGTGGGAGAACACACCGGTGCGTGTCGCGCAGCGGCCCCGCCCCACACCGACGGCCGATCTCTACGATCTGCGTGCCTACCGCCGGTTCAGTTATGGCGACCTCGTCGAGTTCAACGTTCTCGACACCAGGACCTTCCGCAGCGATCAAGCCAACGGCGACAACGACACCGCGCAGAATGCCGCGACCGCCGACCCTCGACGCACCATCACCGGTGCCACACAGGAGAAGTGGCTGCTCGACGGGCTGGCCGCGAGCCGTGCCCGCTGGAACGTCCTAGCGCATCAGACCACCATCGCCGACCTCGCCCGCCGGAAGAACGGTGAGCGCGCGGTCAGCATGGACGGGTGGAGCGGTTACGAGGCCTCGCGCGCAAGGGTTCTCGACGGCGCTCGTGATCGCGGTGTGCGCAACCTGGTCTCGATCGTCGGCGATATCCACCGCAATGTGGTCTCCGAGTTGCGCTCCACGTATTCACGACCCTCGGCGACCGTCGGCGTCGAACTCGCGGGCACCTCCATCGCGTCCGGTGCAGACGGCGAGGACAGCGATGCCAGCGACAAACAACTCAAGGCCGCCTCACCCCACATCCGCTTCGGCAACGCTCAGCGGGGCTACGTCCTCAACAGATTGTCGTCCGACCGCTGGGAAGCGGACTATCGGGTGAGCGATTCGATTGCCGCGCCGAACGTTTCGCTGCACCGCCGAGCGCAGATCACGATTCCGTCAGGCCGCCGGACATCGACGTGGTCTGACCCGACTGCTCTGCTCTGTGCGGAATCGTGCCGCTCTGAGCGGAACCGACGTGACCGATGTCGGTCCACCACCGACGATCGGTGCATGACCGATGAACAACGACCACTGCCACTACGCAAGCGCACCGCGGAAAGCCTCTTCGGACAACGCATCCTGACACTCGACTCCCCACTCGACGACGAGATCGGCACGCAACTGTGCTCGCAACTCGTCATGCTCTCCGACGACGATCCTGTCGCCGACATCGCGCTCTGGATCAACTCGCCGGGTGGTTCGGTGCCCGCGATGCTCGCGATCACCGACATCATGCGCCTGATTCCCAACGACGTGATCACCGTCAACCTCGGAATGGCCTACAGTGCAGGACAATTCCTGCTGTGCAACGGCACCCGGGGCAAGCGGTTCATCACGCCGCATGCCAAAGTCCTGCTGCACCAGGGATCTGCGGGCATCGGCGGCTACGCACCCGACATCGAACTGCAGGCCGACGACCTACGCCACGTCCGCGACACCGTACTCACCATCATCGCGGAGCAGACCGGACAGACCCGCGAGACGATCTTCGACGATTCGCTGCGCGATCACGTCTTCACCGCCTCCGAATCGGTCGACTACGGATTCGTCGACCACATCGTCACCGACATCGCACAGATCCGGCCGTTATCGCCTGCCGCAACAGGTTTCGCGGTGAGCCACGCATGAGTACGTACACCATTCCCAACGTCATCACTCGTACCCCGCAGGGCGAACGGGTCATGGATGTCTACAGCAGGCTGCTCGACGACCGAATCCTTTACCTCGGAACCGAACTCGACGACGGCGTCGCCAATGCGCTCATCGCGCAGATCCTGCACCTCGACTCCGAGAATCCCGACATCCCGATCGAGCTGTACATCAACTCTCCGGGCGCGTCGGTGACCGCTACCTTCGCGCTCTACGACACCATGCAGTACTGCCACGCGCCGATCGCCACGACCTGTGTGGGACAGGCACTCTCGTCGACGGCACTACTGCTGGCCGCAGGCACACCTGGCCAGAGGTCGGTACTCCCCCATGCCAGGGTCCTGCTCCACCAGCCGTCGGGTCAGGGCCGTGGCACGATCCCAGATCTGATCCTCGCCGCCGAGGAGATCCTGCGGATCCGTGAGGAAATAGAACAGGCACTGAGTCGGCACACCGGGCGCGACATCGAGACGCTGCGTCACGACACCGACCGGGACCGTGTGCTGCGGGCCGAGGAGATCGTCGAGTACGGGCTCGCCGATCAGGTCATCGATGCCAGGGCCAGAACGGTTCGGTGATCGTCGGGCGCACTCTCGACGCGAGGGGGTGCACTCTCGACGCGACGGGGCGCCCAGTCGACGGTATTAGACGCCCAGTCGGCTGAACGGAGCGCCCAGTCGACCGGATACCGTGCCCAGTCGGCTGAACGGAGCGCCCAGTCGGCCGGCGCCGGTTACGCCGCCAGCGCGACCGGGCCACGCATGCGCGAGAGCGGCATGATCGGTTGCGTTGCGGCGGGGGTCGAACCGGCGGGGATCGAACGCAGCGTGACGGGGCGGGCCGCCGCGCCTGCCCCGCGGGCCGCGCCGACGACACTCTCGACGCGCGCAAGCTCGGCGGCGACCTCGCGAGCGAGATCGAGCAGGCTGAGTTCGAGAGCCCCGGCTACTGCCGCAAGCAACTCCGACGAGGCGTCCTTGCGGCCACGCTCGATCTCGGACAGATACTGGCTCGAGACGCCTGCTCGGCGCGCGGTCTCGACGAGTCGCTCGCCGCGCTCGTGGCGGTGTCGACGCAGCACGCGCCCGGTGACCTCACGCCAGAGCGGTTCCGGTGACGGCTGGGTGTGCGAGTCGTACCTCGATGCCATGCAATCGAGCGTAGGTCACCTCTGCTGCGGGCAGCCGTCCCTTCTGCTCTGGGCAGAACGGCAACAACAGCAGACCGCGACCCTGCCCGTCAGCTACGCGCGAGGTCGGCGAGCACGCGTGCGCTCGACTCCCAGTCCATGCACTTGTCGGTGACCGACTTGCCGTACACGAGCGGCTGGGCGTCGGGCGACTGCGCACCGGCTTCGAGGAAGCTCTCCAGCATCACGCCGCTGATCAACGGAGCGTGTCCCGCGGCACGGCGTGTCCGGATCGACGCCGCGATCTCGGCGGCGACCTGCGCCTGACGGATGTGGTCCTTGCCGGAGTTGGCGTGGCTGCAGTCGATCATGACCCGTGCGGGCAGGCCTGCCTTGTCGAGTGCGGCGACCGCGGATGCGACGGACTCGTCGTCGAAGTTGGGGCCGGTTGTGCCACCACGCAGGATGATGTGGCAGTCCTCGTTGCCCGCCGACTCGACGAGCGCGCCGTGACCGAAGTCGTCGACACCGAAGAACACGTGTTGCGCGGCGGCGGCATTCACTCCGTCGATGGCGACCTGGACGTTGCCGTCGGTGCCGTTCTTGAATCCGATCGGCATCGACAAACCGGATGCGAGCTGGCGGTGCACCTGCGATTCGGTTGTCCGTGCTCCGATGGCACCCCACGCGACGGCGTCGGCGATGTACTGCGGGCTCGTCGGCTCGAGGAACTCACATCCGACCGGGAGGCCGAGGTCGATGATGTCGAGCAGCAGCGACCGAGCCGTACGCAGACCGCGCTCGACGTCGAAGGTGCCGTCCATGCCGGGATCGTTGATGAGTCCCTTCCAGCCGACCGTGGTGCGCGGCTTCTCGAAGTAGACGCGCATGACGATCTTCAGGCGGTCGGAGTAGTCGTCGGCAAGTGGTGCGAGGCGTCGCGCGTAGTCGAGCGCGGCGATCGGGTCGTGCACCGAGCATGGCCCGACGACCACGAGCAGACGGTCGTCCTGGCCGGCAAGGATCGCGGCGATCTCGTCGCGGTCGGCCTGGACCCGAAGCGCTCGACGGGACGTCAGCGGCAATTCGGCGCGGATGGTGTCCGGCGACGGGATGGACCGGAAGGATCTGACGCGCCGATCGGAGGTGGAGGTCGATTCGGCCTCGTGAGCGGCCGTGGTGGCGAGATCCGGGAGGGTGGTCACTTCTGTGTTGCCTTTCGCGGGTGGTGGCCTGTCTTCTGCGACTGGGACACCCGCTTGCTTTGTCATCGGAGGCCCCTGACATGAGAAAAGCAGCGACCTTTTCGGTCACTGCTCGGGCTCCGGGTTTGTTGACGTGCGACGCAGATTCAGCGCTTCATCGCAGGCTCACCCGGAGCCTCGATAAAGAATCGCCAATAGGCGCGTACGTTGCTGGTCACGTTCGTGAGGTTAGCACGGCTACTCAGCATGGTCGAAGAGTCCCTGCTCAAGAACCCTCCCCGACTCACGGATGACCCCTGTCGATCAGCTGGCTCAGCACGATGATGGACTCGCTCCGGTCGACCGGACCCGCCTGCCGGATGCGCTCGAGTGCGTGCTCGAGATGGTGCACGTCGCGGGCCATGACACGCAGGATCGCATCGGCCTGACCGGTGATCGTGGCGGCGCTGACCACCTCGTGTATCGGCTCCCACGCGGCGGCCAGCTCCTCCGGCGAGATGTTGCCACGGCAGAAGACCTGTACGTAAGCCTCGGTGGTCCACTGCATCGCCGTCGAATCGATCACGGTGGTGAAACCTTTGATCACGCCCTCGTCGACAAGCCGATCGACCCGCCGCTTGACCGCGGGTGCCGACAGACCTACCTCGTCGCCGATCTGTGCGTACGTCGCCCGCGCATCGCGAGCCAGACATTCGAGCACCTTCTCGTCGAGTTCGTCGATCTGACGCAACTTTTCCACCCTCTGCCACCCGTGAATCGAGATAAATTAATCAAATGCGCAATTCTCGTCGATTGTTTGCGCTGCACGCTGACGATACCGTCGAATTATGACGCTGACGAGTCCACGGTTGACTGCGCCCACCGAACGCACCCCACGCACCCGCACCTATGCGATGACCCCTCCTTCCCACTACACGGTCACCTACTCGATCAACCCGTGGATGGACCCGTCCGTCCCCGTCGACGCAGAACTAGCCATGGCGCAATGGGAGTCGCTGCGTGACATCTACCGATCCCTCGGCCACTCCGTCGCACTCGTCGACGCCCAACCAGGTCTGCCCGACATGGTCTATGCCGCCAACGGCGGACTCGTCGTCGACGGAAAGGCCGTGGCAGCACGGTTCCTGCACCCCGAGCGCGCGCCGGAAGGCGAGCACTACACGGCATGGTTACACACCTGCGGCGCCGACGCTGTGCATGAGACCGTCGGCGTGCAGGAGGGCGAAGGCGACTTCCTCCTCGTCGGTCGACGCATCCTGGCGGGAACCGGGTTTCGCACACACCCCGACACTCACGCCGAAGTCGCTTCGATCACGGGACTTCCGGTTGTCGGTCTCGAACTGATCGATCCGCGCTTCTACCACCTCGACACAGCACTCGGCGTGCTCGACGACGACACAATCGCCTACTTCCCCGACGCCTTCTCACCCGCGTCGCGCGCCGTTCTCGCCGACCTCTATCCGGACGCGATCATCGCCACCGAATCCGACGCCGTCGTCCTCGGACTGAACCTCGTTTCCGACGGTCGCCACGTGGTGATGACCGATGCCGCACCGGGATTGGAGTCACGCCTGCGCGACGCAGGCTACCTACCGATCACCGTCGACCTCTCCGAACTCCTCAAAGGCGGCGGTGGCGTCAAATGCTGCACGCTAGAATTGCGGCTACCAGCGACGTCGGACGAGAACATCATGCACACGCTTGTCGAACCCCATGTGGCACACAACTATTCACCGCTGCCGGTCACTGCGGCGACCGCTGAGGGAGCGTGGATCACCGACGTCGACGGCCGGCGTTACCTCGACGCGCTCGGCGCCTACTCCGCGGTCAACTTCGGCCACCGCAACCCCGAGATCGTCGCGGCCGCAAAGGCACAACTCGATCGCGTCACGCTCACCAGTCGCGCGTTCGGCTCCGACGCACTCGAACCGTTCTGCGCGGCGCTCGCCGAACTGTGCGGCAAGGAGATGGTGCTTCCGATGAACACCGGCGCCGAGGCCGTCGAATCTGCACTCAAGGTGGCCCGCAAGTGGGGATACGACGTGAAAGGCGTTGCACCGGGACACGCGACGGTCATCGTGGCGGGCGGCAACTTCCACGGCCGCACGATCAGCATCGTGAGTTTCAGCGACGACGAGGACGCGCGCGGCGGATTCGGGCCATTCACACCGGGTTTCACGCGTGTGCCGTTCGGTGACGCCGCCGCGCTGGCCGACGCCATCGACGACACCACGGTCGCCGTGCTGATCGAACCGATCCAGGGCGAGGCCGGCATCATCGTCCCGCCCGACGACTACCTGCCCGAGGTCCGTCGACTCTGCACCGAGAACAACGTGCTGATGATCGCCGACGAAATCCAGTCGGGTCTCGGTCGGACCGGCACGACGTTCGCATGTGAGCACTGGGGCGTGGTGCCCGACGTCTACACACTCGGCAAGGCACTCGGCGGAGGTGTACTCCCGGTGTCGGCCGTGGTTGCCGACCGAGATGTGCTCGGAGTACTCCACCCCGGACAGCACGGTTCGACGTTCGGTGGAAACCCTCTCGCGGCCGCCGTCGGGCACACCGTTGTCCGCATGCTCGCCGAGGGCACCTGGCAGGCACGCGCAGCCGAACTCGGCGAACACCTCCACGCCCGCCTGCGCGAATTCGTCGGACACGGCGTCATCGCCGTCCGCGGCAAAGGACTGTGGGCAGGCATCGACATCGACCCCGACCTCGGCACAGGCAAAGAACTCTGCCTGCGTCTCGCCGCAGGCGGCGTACTCGCCAAGGACACCCACGGTTCGACGATCCGCCTCGCACCACCGATCGTCGTCACGCACGACGAGATCGACTGGCTCGTCGAGCGATTCGCGGAGGCGCTGAGCAGCTGAGCGCTGCTCGTCACGCACCGATCGCAGCGACATGCACACAGAATTACTGCGGCCACTTCGAGGACGCCACTAGCATCGGAAACATGACCGACCCTCGGCACGACGCCACCCACCACGTGCTCCTCATCCGCCACGGACAGACCGAATGGTCGCTGACAGACCGGCACACCGGCCGCACCGACATCGATCTGACCCCGAAGGGCGAGGAGGATGCGCGAGCGCTGAAAGGGATCGAGAACCGCTCGGGACTCACCGATCCGTGGGTCATGGCGTCGCCCCGGAAGCGCGCCCAGCGCACCGCACAGCTCGCCGGACTGCACGTCGACGAGACCAGCGAGCTGTTCGCCGAGTGGGACTACGGCGACTACGAGGGCCTGACCCGCGCTCAGATCCACGAGCGCTACGACCCCGACTGGACGATCTGGACCGGCGGCGGCCGCAACGGCGAGTCCGTCTCCGACATGACAACGCGTGTCGACGCCGCCGTCGACCACGTCGAGGAGCGTTTCGAGAAGTCCGACGTCATCGTGGTCTCGCACGGACACTTCTCGCGGTCGTTCATCTGCCGATTTCTCGGGTGGCCGATCAGCCAGGGCGCCAACATCGACCTGCGCCCGGCGGGCAGCGCACTGTTGAGCGATCACGCGGGTGATCGACGGCTCGTCGAGCTACGCGGACCAGAAGGCGCACGCCCGCGCACCGGCTCCCTGTGACCCCATCGACGGCGCTGGTACTCGGTGGTGGTGGCCTGCTCGGCATCGGTTGGATGACAGGTGTTCTGGCCGCGCTCGAGGAATCCAGCACTCTGGTCGCGGCCGACGCCGACGTCGTCATCGGGACGTCCGCGGGTTCGGCGACTGGGGCTGCAGTGCTCCAATCCGGCTCGGCATCCACTCTTTTCGAGTCCATGACGCGTAAGTCGCGCCGCAACGCGGAGCTGACGCCCACGGGCGATCTGGCCGCACCGATGCAGGCCTTCGCGTCTATCGCCGCATCAACCGCGCCCGATCCCGAACGCGCGCAACGTTTTGTCGCATTGTCGGATGCGCTGTCGACGGCCGATCCGCACGCACGCCGTGACGCCGTCGAGTCGAGATTGTCCGGAACGACGTGGCCAATCGCCTTGCGGGTCACGGCACTACGATCCGACGGCCGACTCGTGGTCTTCGGGTCGGACTCGGGCGTCGATCTCATCGATGCGGTGACCGCGAGCTGTGCGGTACCCGGAATCTGGCCGACGGTCACCATCGCCGGGGCGACCTACGTCGACGGCGGCTCGTTGAGCCCCACCAACGCACACCTCGCCGAGGACGTCGAGCGCGTCGTCGTTCTCGCGCCGATGGTCGACGATCCGGCGATGGCTCGGCCCGATATCGCAGCGGTTCTGGAGAGGGCCACAGTCATTTCGCCGTCGCCCACCACGCTGAGCCGCTCCGGCGAAAACCCCTTCGATCCCGACATCCGCGGCCTGGCAGCGGTTCTCGGCTACGACGACGGGCTCGAGGCACTCTCACTGCTGCGCTGAATGTGCCCGTTCGCTCGGGCAGTCGCCGCGCACACGCGTCGTCAGGTCGCCGCTGATCTGGCCAGCGAAGCGGCCAGATCGTGCGCGTCGACCACCGGGAGGTCGCACACCGTGCCGCGGCAGACGTAAGCGGCGTCGTGTCCCTTGACCGGCCCGCGGCCGTCGAGCAGGGGCTGCGAATCGCGCGCACCCGATACGACGACCGCTCCACCGGGCGCGAGTCGTCGTGCCGCCGTGGCCAATTCGCCTGCGCTGCGGGAGTCTTCGGCGATCGCGACCTGGATCGGCCCATCCTGGCGCGCCTCGGCAACGGCAAGCCAATGCCCCGCTGAACGGGGCACTTTGGCCAAGAGCACGCTGCCACGCGTCAACGTCTCGTCGACGATGCTCGCGTAACGGGTCGCGGGACCCATCCGCGCGAGGGCCGACGCGATGAGCGCGGCCTCGGCCACAAGCGAGGCACCCGACGGTGTCGCACCGTCTGCCGGATCCCGGGGCCGCGCGATGAGTGTTCCCTGCGCGGCGTCGAACCAGGCTCCCGCCTCGTCGGGGTCGGCGAATGTCTCGATCGCCTCGTCGAGCAACGCCAAACCCTTGTCGCACCAACTCGTTTCGCCCGTGACCTGGCAGACGGTCAGCATCGCGGTGACCAGTGCGGCGTGGTCGTCGAGTGCAGCCACCGGCACACCGACAACTCCGCCGAGAGATGAGCGCCGCAGTTGTCCGTCGACGAGATGGGTGTCGACGAGCTCGGTCAGCACCTCGATGGCCAGTTCCACCCAGTCGGGATGATCCAGAGCCGCGCCGGCCTCGGCGAGTGCGGTGACCGCCATGGCATTCCACCCCGTCACCACCTTGTCGTCGCGCGGGGGTTGCGGGCGCGACGCCCGCGCAGTGAGGAGTCGACGCCTGACGTCCGCGTACCTGTCGGTGTCTTCGGGGTCGGTGCGCAGCTGCAGCGTCGACGCACCGTGTTCGAAGGTTCCCGCCTCGGTGACGCCGAAAAGCGCTGCGGCCCACTCGCCGTCCTCGTCACCGAGAACCTCGCGCAACTCGGCGGGAGTCCACACGTAGGTCGAGCCCTCGACGCCTGCGGCATCGGCGTCGAGCGACGAGGCGAACCCACCGGCGACACGCAGATCCCGACGCAGAAAGTCGACGATCTCCTCGGCGATCCGGCCGGGCAGCGGGTCGTCGACGATTCTCGCGAGATGTCCGTACACGCGGAGCAACTGGGCGTTGTCGTAGAGCATCTTCTCGAAATGCGGTACCACCCAGTCGTTGTCGACCGCATACCGCGAGAAGCCACCGCCGAGTTGGTCGTAGATTCCACCACGGGCCATCGCATCGGTTGTGCGCATCACGGCTTGCAGAGGCGCGGCGTCGGCTGACCGCTCGTAGTGCCGCAGCAGACCTTCGAGCAACGCGGACGGTGGAAACTTCGGCGCCCCACCGAATCCACCCGAGACCCGGTCCTCGTCGCCGAGCACGGTGGTGACCGCGTAGTCGAGTAGCCGTTCATCGACGTCGACACCGCCCGCCGGAAGTGCGGACGCGGCGTCGGATAAGGCTTCTCGGACACGTGAACCCATCGACTCGATCTCGCTGCGCCGCGTCGTCCACGCCTGCGTCACCGCTGAGAGGATCTGCCGGAACGACGGCATTCTGCCGCGTGGGGTGTCGGGAAAGTACGTGCCGCAGTAGAAGGGCTCACCAGAAGGGGTGAGAAAGCACGTCATCGGCCAGCCGCCCTGGCGAGTCATCGCGACCGTCGCGTTCATGTAGATCGCGTCGATGTCCGGACGTTCTTCGCGGTCGACTTTGATGCAGACGAAGTCGCGGTTCATCTGAGCGGCGGTGTCTGCGTCCTCGAAGGACTCGTGCGCCATCACGTGACACCAGTGGCATGCCGCATAGCCCACCGAGAGCAATACCGGGACGTCGCGCCGAACCGACTCCTCGAGCGCGGCGTCGGACCACTCGCGCCAGTCGACGGGATTGTCAGCGTGCTGCCGGAGGTAGGGGCTCGACGATTCGCTCAGTTGATTCGGCATATCCGATCCGCTCCGTCGCGAGAGTCGTTGGGGTCCCTGCTACCGGTCGAACTACAAGGTCAGGTGGCGCCGGAGTCCCGTCGCACCGCGGGGTCGGCGGTGGTATCGGCGCTGACCGAGACCCCGTTTCCGGTTCCCGTCGCCGTGGCGCGGCCTTCTGCCTGTGCGGCTCGCTCGGAGTCGCTATCCGCAACACCAGCACCGGCCGCGTCCGTGCCCTCGTCGAACGCCTGGTCGGCTTCGGGATGGTTGGCGTCGAACGACTTCGGCAGCTTGCGGAGTTGCTTGTTCATCGAACGGATCAGCAAGGCGGTGCCAATGAGCAGGACCACGATCACCAGCAGACCGATCGGCGAGGCCTTGCCGAACTCGGGTCCCTGAGGTTGCTGTGCGGCCAACACCGCGATTGTCGAGAACGTCATGACGTCGCCTGCTCCCCAACCCCGACGGCTTCGTCGTCGAGCGATACACCTGTGAACAGGTCTGTTTCCGGAATCGCGGTGGTCACCCGCGTCTGTGCCAACTCGTACTCCTCGGTGGGCCAGAGTCGCTGCTGCCACTCGAGCGGGACCGCGAAGAACATGCCGTTGGGATCGATCTGTGTCGCGTGCGCACGCAGTGCGTCGTCGCGCTGCGGGAAATACTCCGCGCATTCGACCTGGGTGGTCACGCGTCCCATGAGATCGCCGCGACTGGGATCCCACTTGGAGAGCCACTCGGCAAATGGACTCTCCTGGCCGCTCTTCTCGAACTCCTCGGAGAACAGCACCATGCGGTCCCGGATGAATCCGTGCGTGTAATACAGCTTCGACACCGTCCACGGCTCGCCCGCGTCGGGGAATGCCGCCGGGTCGCCGGCGGCCTCGAACGCCGCCACCGACACCTTGTGGCACATGATGTGGTCGGGATGGGGATATCCACCGTGCTCGTCGTAGGTGATCATCACGTGCGGGCGGAACTCGCGGACCAGCTCAACCAGCTTCTCCGTCGGCACCTCCACCGGCAACGTCGCAAACGAGCCCTCCGGCAGCGGAGGCAACGGGTCGCCTTCTGGCAGGCCTGAGTCGACGTAGCCGAGCCACGTCTGCTCGACGCCGAGCGCAGCGGCAGCTTTCGCCATCTCCTCTTTGCGGACCTCGGTCATCCGCTCCTTGATCCCGGGACGATCCATCGCCGGGTTCAAGATGTCGCCGCGTTCGCCACCGGTGAGGGTCACGATGAGGACCTCGTTGCCCTCCGCGGCGTATTTGGCCGATGTGGCCGCGCCCTTGCTCGACTCGTCGTCGGGATGGGCATGCACTGCCATCAGACGGTAGCCGCCCTGCGTGCGCGATTCGGTCACGGTTCCTCGCCTTCGGATACGTACTCCTCTCATGGTAGGTATTGACCCGTGAACAGTTCAGACGGGGGCACGCCGCAGGAACCCGACCTGCACAAACAACCGCGTAGCGGACCGCGTGCCACCTATCCCGTTGCACAGTCGGCCCGGAGTCGGCGCCTGTGGTTCATCGCATCGGCAGTCACGGTTGTGGTCCTCGGTGTGATCCTGGCCGCAATCGGCTACAACAAGTTCGCCGATCCCGATGTCAGCGGACAGGCGACCGGCTACGAGATCCTCGACGACTCATCGGTCGCCGTGCTGTACACGGTGACCCGCAAGGACCCGACCCAGCCGGTGGCATGCGTTGTCCGCGCCAGGGTCAAGGACGGCTCGGAGGCGGGGCGTCGTGAGGTTCTCGTACCGCCGGGCACCCAGCAGCAGGGACTGCGCACCGTCATCAAGACGTCCGGGCCGCCGGTCATCGGTGAGGTGTTCGGCTGCAGCACCGACGTACCCGCATACCTGACCTCCTCCGCGTCGTGACAGAAGAGCGTCCCGTGCCGACGTCGGCCACTCCAGACGGTGACCGCGGCGTACGCGACGCGCCGGGTAAACACGACAAGAGGGGAAGACCGGACAAGGCGGTCTTCGCCCACCTGAGCAGCCCGTACTTCCCCGCGTTGGTGGCGCTGTTCATCGGTGTCATGCTCATCAGCAACATCACCGGCACCAAGGGTGTCGTGTTGTTCGACAGTTGGCTCCACCTCGACGTCGGCCCAATCCACATGAACGGCCTGGTCACCGACGGCGCGTTTTACCTCTTTCCGTTGGCATACGTCCTGGGCGACGTGATCAGCGAGGTCTACGGATTCAAGGCGATGCGCCGGACGATCCTCGCGGGCTTCGCCGTCCTCCTCTTGGCGTCACTGTGTTTCTGGGCGACCATCCACCTGCCCGCTGCCGACTTCTACGACGGCCAGGAAGCGTTCACACGCGTAGCCGGAGTGGTGCCGCAGTTCTTACTCGCCGGGTTGGCCGGCTACCTCGCAGGCGAGTTCCTCAACTCGTTCGTGCTCGTCAAAATGAAGCAACGCGCGGGCGAAAAGCGACTGTGGGCACGGCTACTCGGCTCAACCGTCGTCGGAGAATTCGCCGACACACTCGTGTTCTGTTCGATTGCCGCATCCGCCCTGGGAATATCGACCTGGGGCGACTTCATCAATTACACCGCCGTGGGATTCATTTGGAAAACGCTCGTCGAAATCCTCGTCATGCCGATCACCTACGGCGTCGTCGCATGGCTGAAACGATCTGAACCCAGCTACCAGCAGGCCCTCGCCGAGGTCAACACGACCGACGTGTGATGTGCCACATCCGTCTGGATTTGGTATCCTGACTGAATACACGGCTCCGAGAGGGGTCGTGTTGCTGCATTTAGAGCAGGCCCACACGTGCTACCGCGTGTGACATAACCAAGCACGTGCGCGCATGAAGCATGTGGGCAAACCAAGCATTTACAGCAGTCCATGTGTCCCGATTCGGGACAGTGCCCCGGTTCAGACATTGCCGGGGAGCGGACAACACAAAGGAGTGACCGATGACCGACACCCAGGTGACCTGGCTGACCCAGGAGTCGCACGACCGCCTCAAGAGCGAGCTCGACTCTCTGATCGCCAACCGTCCGGTCATTGCTGCCGAGATCAACGAGCGTCGCGAAGAGGGCGACCTCAAGGAGAACGGCGGCTACCACGCCGCCCGCGAGGAGCAGGGCCAGCAGGAAGCCCGTATCCGCCAGCTCCAGGAGTTGCTCAACAACGCGAAGGTCGGCGAGGCCCCGACACAGTCCGGCGTCGCACTGCCCGGTTCCGTCGTCACCGTGTACTACGACGGCGACAAGAGCGACGAAGAGACCTTCCTCATCGCCACCCGCGAAGAGGCACAGGCAGGCAAGCTCGAGACCTATTCGCCGAGCTCGCCGCTCGGCTCCGCACTGATCGACGCCAAGGTCGGCGACACCCGCGAATACACCGTGCCCAACGGCTCGGTGGTGAAGGTGACGCTCGTCAAGGCCGAGCCGTACCACAGCTGACCCTTACGGGACCACAGCAGGCTGAAAGGTTGCTGCGGGTTGCGGATTCCGCAGCCCACAGCAACCTTTCGTCGTATCTCACCGCGAGGTGATCAGTTCAGACGCACCTTCACGCCACCCGAGAACATCGAGTCGTGCAGCTCGATGGTCGTCGGAGTCGCATCCTTCGGCATGTCGAAGACGACCTTGGCATCGACGGTGTTGCCCGGATTGATGTTGTCCCACACCGGAATGTCGGAGCCGCCGAGGGCGATCTGCGCGGAGGTGCTCGATTCAAAACTGCGACCCTGGTCGTCGACGAGCTTCTGATCCGACGGCGAGAAGCTCTGCGGCTCCTTGCTCGTGTTCTGCACCGTCATCGAGACAACCACGAACTGCCCCTGCGCCTGCTCGGTCAGATAGGGATTGTCGCCGACACTCGACAGACCCTTCTCCACTCCCGTCACGACGAACTCGAACTTGCCGTCGCGCACCGGAGTATTGAGTCCCGCTGCGCCGCTGTCCTTTTCCGCGCCAGCGTTCTTCTGTTCGGCACCCTGCTGCGACGACCCTGCCGACGTCGAGTTCGACGACGAATCCGATTCCGACCCGCCTCCCGACACCGCAGCGATGATCACGATCAACACCACCAGCGCACCGAGAATCCACGGCCACTTGCGCCGCTTCTTGGGCGGCTGATTGACCGGCTGGCCACCGGGACCCTGAGGCGGAAAGCCGTACTGCGGCACCGTGTTCGGTGCTCCGGCAAACTGCCCGGCACCGGTCTGCGGGTACGCGTACTGGGGCACACCGGACTGGGGCGCACCCGACTGGGGCACACCGGGCTGGGGAGCGCCCGACTGGGGCGCATTCGGAGGGTTCGTCATTGGTCTTCCTTCGTTCGCGACGCCGTACGTTCGGCGACGAAGGGGACTCTATGGATCGACTCCGACAAAAACGGCCGTGTGGTGCGTCGTCTGAACGGGTGAATCCGAGTGCTCCGCGGAGCAGCCGCAAACTCGTACCCTGTCTGAGACGTGTTTGACCAAAACGTCTCGCGCGGGTGTTTCGCGATGCTAAGACTCAGGAATGAAAACGCGCATCACTCTGCGCCGAGTCGGGGTCGTCGCCGCTGCCGTGGCCGTCGGACTGCTGACCTCGGTTTCGACACCCACACTCGCCGACGCCGCCCCCGCGCCGCTCGCGTACGTCAACCTCGGAGACAGCTACTCCGCGGGTTCCGGTGTATCCCCCACCGCGCCAGACAAACCCGGCAGCTGCACGCAGTCGAGCAACAACTTCTCGCACGTGATCGCACGCCGCAATGGCTTCTCACTCAAGGACGTCAGTTGCGGTGGCGCACAGACCAAAGACTTCTTCACTCGCCAATACCCCGACGTCGCACCACAATTGCGCGCCCTACGGCCCAACACACAACTGGTCACCCTGATGATCGGAGGCAACGACGGCAACGTCTTCGCCGGCACCGTCGCGAAGTGTGTCGCAGCAGGAGTCGCCACAGGTTTCCGCGGCACGCCGTGCAAAGACCAGTACGGCTCGTCGGTGACACGCGAGATCCAGACCGCGACCTACCCGAAGATAGTGAACGCGCTCAAGGCAATTCGCGCGAAGTCGCCCAGGGCCCGCGTCGCGATCGTCAGCTACCCGCTCATCATGCCCGCGACCGCACAGGCGTGCCCCAATCTTCCTGTCGCCGCCGGCGATCTGCCTTATGCGCACGGAATCCAGACCGCACTCAACGACGCCGTGAAGCGCGCGGCCACGACAACCGGGGTGACCTACGTCGACGCCACCACACCGTCGATAGGCCACGACGGCTGCAAGCCGGTGGGCGTGCGCTGGGTTGAACCGATCTTCGGCACCGTCCAGCCGATCCCCGTGCATCCCAACGCGCTTGGCGAGCGCGAGATGGCGGGCATCGTCAGCCGGACGCTCGGCCTGGCGCGGTAACCAGCCCGGCATTCTCCACGCAAATGTGTGTCGTATCGAAGGAGTTGGGTGCTGCAGCACCCAACTCCTTCGATTCGGTCCACATCTAGGCCGGCCTCAGCACCAAGCCCGACTCCACGCCGCAGCTGACTCACGCCGCGTCGTCGCGGCGGATGGTCAGCGCTCCCGACTCGTCACCCACGTGAATATCACTGCGCCCCAACATAACTCCCAAGCGGTCGAGCATCTGGAAGAGCGGTATGCCCGACGGCGCGTCCGACATGTCGTCGCACGGCTCCACGCTGTAGTTGGCCACCTCGGTCAGCAGCGACAGCCGCCATGCCTCGCCGCGCAGTGGCTGCAGGTCGCGACTGCGGGTCAGCGGCTGCACCTCGAACGACCCGCATGTCGTCGTATCCTCCTTCGTGCACGCTCCACCGAGCCCGATGTCGGCGAACTCGGCGTGCGACCACCACAGCACACCATCGACGTCGACGGTCGGCGTGATGACACCGTTGGGTAGGGGTCCCTCCGTCATACGTGTCAGAGGCTTCTCGAAGACGAGGAGCCCCGCGCTGCCCAATTCGGGCAACACTCGAATGCTCGCACCGCCGTCCGCAGACCTCGCCTCGCTGGCGACCGACTCGGGCACCCAGATCGGCGAGACCCTCGAGAGAACTTCGGCGGACGTATCGGCGCGGCCGAGAAGTCCGCGCAGCAGCTTGTACAGGTCGACGCTCTCGATGTAGTCCTCGGCGAGATCGGCGCATTCGTCCTCGGTGAGTGCCAGACGTCCCTCTCGGTACTGATCGAATCGCGCCATCGCGTGGAGCATCCGCACGCCGACCGGACGTATGTACGCCGCCCACTCCTCGGCCAGCCCGCGGAAGGCGTCGACGAGCGCGGCCTGAACGTCGGGCATGCCCGTCGCCGCCCACGGAATCTGATTGAGCCGTCGCCCGGTGGCTGCGTGGTACTGCCGATCGCTGCCGGTGGTGCCATTGCGCGTGCGGCCGACAGTTGGCTTGCGTGACTTGTGATTTCGTCTCCCCATGCGCTGCACGCTAGGCGCGGTCACGACCGGAGTCACCGCGCCCATCCACAGGCAAGCCACACATCGCTTCGGACCACAGGTTATCCACAGCTTGGCCCCAGACCATCGCTAACCTGCGGGTTCATCGTGTAGTCAGAGCATTCAACCATCCAAAGGAGGACGGACCATGAAGATGCACAAGCAGCCAACCCCCGACGTTCCGCTCGTCGTCCTCGACGACGACGCCCTCGTTGCCCACTACGCCAAGACCCTGTTCGACGAGGGCACGCCGGTTGCCGTCGTCAGCAGCAACTACTACGACGTCGTGCCGTTCATGTTGCGCAACAACGGACACACCGTCGCACTGGTCGCCGACGTCGACGACACCACGCAACTGGCAGAGGCGATCTTGATCGTCGAGCAGCGTCTCGGGCACGTCGCAGCGGTGATCCGCTACGAGGCCGATCTCGCGACTGCACCTCACCGCAGTTCGGTGCACTCCGCATCGGCGGCGTGACCTCGCCCGCCCACCACTGAGCGCCACAGATCTCACGGCGCCCTGACACCGCGGACGCTTCGACGCCGCTGCATGACAGTTGACGTAAGGCCCACGACAGTCGCGTAGTGCAGGCTGACGCCATGACTACGACAACAACCACCACTGCGACGACGAGCGCGTCGAACCCCCTGGGTTCCGAACTTGCCATCGATGCACGCGGACTGGTCAAGCAATTCGGCTCGAACCGCGCCGTCGACGGCGTCGACCTGGCAGTTCCGACCGGCTCTGTGTACGGCGTCCTCGGCCCCAACGGAGCAGGCAAGACCACCACCGTCAGCATGCTGGCCACACTCCTGCGACCAGACGCGGGCTCAGCCACGATCTTCGGCTACGACGTCGTGCGCGACTCGACGGCCGTCCGGTCGCTGGTCGGCGTCACCGGCCAGTACGCATCGGTCGACGAAGACCTGACGGCGAGACAGAACCTCGTCGTCTTCGCCCTTCTGCTCGGCTTCTCGCGGAAAGCAGCCAAGGTCCGAGCCGACGAACTGCTCGACGAGTTCTCACTCACAGAAGCAGCAGACCGACCGCTCAAGGACTTCTCCGGTGGAATGCGTCGACGCCTCGACCTCGCGGCCAGCCTCATCGACACCCCACCACTGCTGTTCCTCGACGAGCCGACCACCGGACTCGACCCCCGCACCCGCTCCCAGATGTGGGACACCATCCGCCGACTCGTCGCAGACGGCGCCACCGTGCTGCTGACGACCCAGTACCTCGACGAGGCGGACCAACTCGCCGATCGCATCGCGGTGATCGACCACGGTCGTGTCATCGCCGACGACACCGCCGACGCCCTGAAGAACTCGGTGGGCGCGGCCACATTGCAACTCGCCCCACTCGAACGGTCCGACGCCCCGCGCGTCGCCGAGATCGTCGAACGCGTCCTGGGTGAGCCCGCGACCCTATCGGCAGAAGCAGGCAGGATTTCCGCCCCACTGCACCGCCCTGACCTCGTGCCCGACGTCCTGATCGCCATGCGCTCCGACGGCATCACCGTCGACGAGATCAACGTCCAGAAACCGAGCCTCGACGAGGTGTTCCTCACCCTCACCGGCAAACCCGCCGATTCCCACGACGCCCCCGCAGACGAAGAAGCCACGCAAGAGGAGAACCTCTGATGACCACAACACTTCCCCGAACCGTCACACCCAATGCCATCACCACCGGAGCCATCCGAGCACGAGCGAAACAGTCCGTCTCTCTCGCGGAGACCGCACGCCAGTCGCTGACCATGGCCTACCGCGGTGTGCTCAAACTCCGGCACAACCCCGAGCAACTGTTCGACGTGACCATCATGCCGATCATCTTCACGGTGATGTTCACCTACATCTTCGGCGGTGCCATCAGTGGCAACGTCTCGTCGTATCTTCCCGTCATCATCCCGGGAATCCTCGTGCAGACCGTGGTGATGAGCTCCATCGTGACCGGAACACAGTTGCGTGAAGACATGGACAAGGGCGTCTTCGACAGATTCCGCTCGCTGCCGATCGCACGCATCAGTCCGCTGGCGGGAGCTCTTCTCGCCGACGTGATCCGCTACCTCATCGCGAGCATCATCACCGTCGTGATGGGCCTGATCATGGGCTGGCGCCCCAACGCCGTCGGCGTCATCGCGTCGGTTGTCCTGGTCATGGTGTGCAGCTTCGCCGTCTCCTGGATCTTCGCACTCATGGGTTGCATGATGAGCAAAGCCTCTGCCGTACAAGGAATCTCGATGCTCGTCGTGTTCCCGCTGACCTTCATGTCGAACGCGTTCGTTCCCGTCGACACGATGCCGGGCTGGTTGCAGGCATTCGTGAACGTGAATCCGGTGAGCCACCTCGTCACCGCGGTGCGTGAGCTCACCGCGACCGGACACGCGGGCATCCACGTGGTGTGGGCGCTGGCAGGCGCAGCGGTCATCACCGCGGTCTTCGCTCCGCTCGCCGTGCGCGCCTACATGCGCAACGCCTGACCAACACGCACGAGCGACGGGCCTGCCACGCGGCAGGCCCGTCGCTCTGTGTGATCTCAGGCGAGGCGGGGCGTCTTCGACGCAAGCAGTTCGACGAGTTCTTCGGTCGCGCGCCGCCGGGACATGCCCGGGATGTCGGCGGTGACGTCGTCCCACTCCTCCTGCGTCAGCTTCGACGCACCGACCAAATCGGTCAACACAGCGTAGTAGCCCGGATAATCGACGCGCGCCTTCAATCGTTTTCCGAGCATCAGGAGCCGAGCGCCATCACGTCTGGTCTCACTCCTATCGCACAACACGTATCCCGTTGCGACCGCCAAATTCGCGGACTGCGGGATATCGTTCCACCCGCTCGGCGACAGCGTCTCGACGACGCCCGACGCCAGTACCGGCAGCAACGCGCGTGCACGATCAAGCTGCCCGGTGCGTACCAAACCGATGGCGGCGACACCGATCAGCATCGCGGCCCCTGGGTCCCGCGCAGCCATCGGATGCTCGCGCAACAGCAGGTCTCCCGCTCGGGCGAACAGCTCAGCGGCGTCGGCCAGATCGCCACGCGCGTAACGGAGTTCGCCGAAGGCCAACATCATTCCGGCAAACACTTCCGGGAAACCACGCGGGTCGGGGTCGTCTGGCGTCCAGCCGTCGGCAACGTGCACCAGTTGTTCTTCTGCGGCGTCGAGTTGGTCGAGGTTGATCAGCGTCACCGCGAGGTAGCAGCGGGTCTGCATCTCGTCCTCGAAGGAACCGAGTCGAACCAGGTCGGCGATTCCGCCCCGATAGAAGTCAACGGCGGTAGACCAATTCGCCTGCTGACTGTGGATTCCGCCGAGACTCACCTGAGCCATCGCCGACATCCAGTGGTCACTCCCGAGCCGCGACCGCTTGCGCAGCGTCTCACCGTCGCGTTCGGCCTTATCCAGACGGCCGAGGTTCTCGGCAAGATTCATCCGTCCGCCCAGCGCTGTCGTCGCGACCCGTTCGTCGGGGCTCGTGGTGCCACGCACGACGTAGCGGATGGCTTCGGTCGTGCTCCGGCTCAGCACGCACGCGGTCATCAGTTCGGTCGGCTCGAGATAGATCCGATCGGGATTGTGCAGTCGTCGCAGGTAATACCGCGCACGTGCGAGCTCTCGAAGGTCTTGGCGCAGCATCTGATGCGTCATCGACGCGAGAACCGTTGCCTGCCAATCACGTCGACGCTCGTCTGAAAGATCGCGGGGCGGCGTCGGCAACACGTCGATCAGCCGCGACCCCCAGTTCATGATCTCCGCGTGCAGGCCCCGCGCCATCCAGAACCCGGCGAGGATGGGAAAGATGCGCACCGCGCAGTCGACGGCATCGACGACCTCTGAGTCGTCCTTCTCGCCGTGCGCGATCAGCTCCGTGCAGTGGCGGAGCACCCAGACGAGGTTGTCGACGTCGGCGGCAACGCGGGTCATCAAACCTGCGTCGACGCCGGACTCATACCCGGTAACCATCTCCGACGCAACGGATCTGGCCCACTCGCGCATTGCGGAGTTGACCTCCGACGACAGCCCCGGCTCCGCGGCGAGCTTCTCCTCGCCGAACTCGCGCACCATCTCCAGCATCCGGTAGCGCACCCGACCGTCGGCCTCGATCACGGTCAGCAACGACTGATTGACCAGCGAGGCGAGAGTGTCGTCGAGCCGAAACCCGCGATAGCCCAGCACGATTCCCGCCGTGTCGGCCGTGAACCCGGCCGGGAACCTACAGAGCCGACGCAACGCCTCACGCGCATCGTCGTCGAGAAGGTCCCAACTCCAATCGATCACGGCCCGCAACGTGCGGTGCCGGTCCGGAGCGCTGCGGTCCGTCCCACGAAGCAGTGCGAATCGCTCCGCCAACCGATCGGTGATCTCCTCGACTGTCATCGTGCGAATTCGGGCTGCCGCCAACTCGATTGCCAACGGCAGGCCGTCGAGATGTCGGCACAGTCGCGCGACGGATTCGTGCGGCAGATCGGCGTCGGGCCGCACCGCGCGGGCTCGGGTGACGAACAGTTCGACGGCGGCACCGTCGTCGGTGACATCGAGTGTCGGCAATCCGAAGATCTGCTCGGCGGGCAGCATCAGCGGGGATCGGCTGGTGACGAGGATCTTCAACGACGAGTCGGCAGCAAGCAGATCGGCCACCAGGCGCGCGCACCGCTCGATCACCTGCTCGCAGTTGTCCAGGATCAACAGCGCGCCCCGCCCGCGCAGCGCGTCGATCAATCGGTCCTGCAGATCACCGGTCGGCGCGATGCGCGGTCGCGCGTTGGTACCGAGGTCCGACTCACCGACGCCGAGCGTCGCAGCGATGGCAGGCACCACGTCGTCGTCGTTGCGGATCGGTGCGAGCGGAACGTAGTAGACAGATGATCCCTCGTCGACGAGTCGGTGCCCGACGCGGTTGGCCACCCGCGTCTTGCCCACTCCGCCCGGCCCCTGAATGGTGACGACGCGATTCGCCTTCAGTTGCTCGAGAATCGACGTGACGTCGCCCTCACGCCCGATGAGGTCGCTCGTCTCCACCAGCAGACCCGTCTGCATACTCGAGCGTCGGGCGCTCGGGGTGGGTCGTCGAACATCGAGGTCTCCCTCGGCGAGCAGCGCGTTGTGGAACTCGGTGATCGTCGGACCGGGATCGACGCCCAACTCCGTCGATAGTCGACGGCGCAACGCGGCGTACACGGCGAGCGCATCGGCGACGCGTCCCTCACCGGCGAGCGCGCGCATCAGATCCAGCGCAGCCGTCTCATCCAATGGGTCACGAGCACAACGTTGTTCAGCGATCTCGCGCGCCGTGGAGTAGTCGCCGGAATTCATCGCGGCCGCACTGCGAGCACGGTTGAACGCGTCCTCCGCGTGTCCCGCCCGTGCGCGGATCTCGCTGATCAGCGATGCGGCCTCGACGCCGAGGTCATCTCCTGGCTCGCCACGCCACCACGACGCGGCGTCGTCGAGCGCGGTCACGGTTCCCTGCGCGATGAGTTCTTCGACGATCTCGATGTCGGTGCGTCCGCCGATCAAGCGATACCCGCTGCCCGACGCCTCGATGCGCCCGGCCCCGAGGACGGTCCGCAGCCGGGAGATCTGGGTGTGCAAAGCCGCCCCGGGTGACCGTGGCGGTTCGTCGCCCCACACATCGTCGATGAGCCGCTCTGCCGAGCGGGTGCGCCCTCCGGCCAGCGCCAGCGACGCCAACAGCCGCTTTGCGCGGATGCCCGGAACCGTCACCAGATCATCCGGCGTCACCGGCGAATCCGGCGCCGCGGACACGCCGGTGGCGACGGGACCGAGCAGACCGATCACGGTGGTTGCGGGGACGGACACTGTGCCAGATTAGCCCCGCGGTGCATATCGAGAGCGTCCGCGCTGGACGTATCGCCGAAAGACGGTGCGGCGCCGTGCTTGAATGGCACGATGGCTCGCAGCTACGCACTCGACTCCTTCGACCTCGACTTCTTCGACACGGCACCGGTGAGCTATCGCATCGACGTCAACCTGCCGGTCACGCCCGAACGCGCGTGGGCAGAGCTGACACGCCAACACACCCTCGACTGGTGCCGGGCGATCAGGGGCATCGAGTTCACCTCGCCACCGCCGTACGGTGTCGGCACGACCCGTCAGGCCAAACTCGGTCCGGGCGTGGCACTCTCCGAGTACTTTTTCGACTGGCTCGAGGAGCCGGCAGAACACCACTACCGCAACGCATTTCGCGGAGAATCGGTGACCGTACCCGGCCTGTCGCGGTTCGGAGAACTGACCGAGGTCAGCAGCGCCGACGTCGGCTGCCGCCTCGTGTGGCGCTTCGCTCTCGAACTCGCGACCGGAGCCAAGCCGGTCAGGCTGTTCAGCGGGCCGACAGCGGCGTCGGTGTTCAAGACGGTCGAAACCGACACCCTGCGCCACTTCTCGACACTGCGTCCGCAGACCTGATCCGACGCCGCTCGCCGGAAACCCCGTCAGCGCAGGAAGCCTGCATCGGCGAGAGCGGCACGCACAGCCTCCTGGTGCTCTGCGCCCCTGGTCTCGGCGCTGACCGTCACCTGCACCTCGCCGAGCTGTAGGTCGTCGGCAACACGCGAATGCACGACGTCGACGACGCTTGCCCCCTGCTCACGCAGTAATTCGAGTAGCGAGATGAGGCCACCCGGGCGGTCGGGAATCGTGGCGGTGACCGTGAGGAAACGACCGGACGCGGTCAGTCCCGCGGTGGTCACGTGGCTGAGCACGAGGGGGTCGATGTTCCCGCCGGAGGTGACGACGCAAATCGGTCCCGGCAGATCGAGGTCGAGACTCATCAGCGCGGCTACTCCTGCGGCGCCCGCGGGTTCGACGAGCAGCTTCGCGCGCTCGAGCAGCAGGAGTAGCGCGGTGGCCAACTGTCCCTCGTCGACCGTGACCACGTCGTCGACCAACTCACGGACGTGCGCGAACGGAACGTCGCCGGGCAGCGCGACGGCGATCCCGTCGGCCATCGTCGACATGTGGGTCGCCGCAACGGGCATGTCCTCCTGCAGCGAGGTCGGCCATGCGGCTGCCTGCGCTGCTTGGACACCGATGATCCGGACGTCGGGTCGCCGTGCCTTGACCGCGGCAGCGATCCCGGCGAGCAGCCCACCTCCGCCGAGCGGGACGACGATCGAACCGACGTCGGGCATCTGCTCACAGATCTCGACGCCGACGGTCGCCTGCCCCGCCACGATGTCGCGATGATCGAACGGGTGGATCAGCGTCGCGCCCGTCTCTTCCGCGAAAGCTCTTGCGGCAACGAGTGATTCGTCGATCGTCTCACCGACGAGCACGACCTCTGCCCCATATGCCTTGGTGGCGGCCAACTTCGGTAGGGCTGCGCCCACCGGCATGTAGACGCGCGAGGTGATGCCGAGGTGGGCCGCCGACCACGCCACTCCCTGCGCATGATTGCCGGCACTGGCCGCGACGACACCCGCGGCACGCTCCTCGGGGGTGAGCCGCGAGATCCGGTAGAACGCGCCGCGCGGCTTGAACGATCCTGTGCGCTGCAGGTTCTCGCACTTGAGCCAGACGTCGGAGCCGCTGCGCTCGGACAACACCCGCGACGCCACCATCGGTGTGCGGCGCATCACGGGCGCCAACACCACCGCGGCGTCGTCGATCTCGGCTTGTGTGATCAGCATGATGAGCGTCAACGTACGCGGTCGCGA
Organism: Gordonia jacobaea; assembly: GCF_965344965.1. NCBI lineage: Bacteria > Bacillati > Actinomycetota > Actinomycetes > Mycobacteriales > Gordoniaceae > Gordonia > Gordonia jacobaea. The sequence goes on from NZ_CBDRLS010000001.1 coordinate 281,059, forward strand.
TGCCTCACGCAGCGCAACCTGCGGCGGTTCCGAATACCAGGGGTCCGGCTTACTGCAGCGCCTGCTCCAGGTCGGCGAGGATGTCGTCGATGTCCTCGATGCCGACGGACAGGCGCACCAGGTTCTCGGGCACCTCGAGCAGCGACCCGGCGGTTGAGGCGTGGGTCATCGCACCGGGATGCTCGATCAGCGATTCGATGCCGCCCAACGATTCGGCGAGCGTGAACACCTCGGTGCGGGCGCAGAATTTCTTGGCGTCCTCGATGCCGCCGGACACCAACACCGAGACCATCCCGCCGAAGCGCTTCATCTGCTTGGCGGCGACCTCGTAACCGGGATGCGACGGATCGCCCGGGTACAGCACACGCTCGATCTTGTCGTGGCGGTTGAGGTACTCGGAGACCTTCTCGGCATTGTCGCAGTGCCGCTCCATCCGGACCGCGAGCGTCTTGATGCCACGCATCGTCAGGTAGGCATCGAACGGACCCGGCACAGCGCCCGCACCGTTCTGCAGGAACGCGATGTCGGAGTCGAGTTGCTCGTCGTCGGTGACCAGCGCGCCACCGACGACGTCGGAGTGGCCGCCGAGGTACTTGGTCGTGGAGTGCAGCACGACGTCGGCACCGAGTTCCAGCGGACGCTGCAGGTACGGCGTCGCAAAGGTGTTGTCCACCACCAGTTTTGCCTTCGCCTCGTGCGCGATCTCACCGAGACGGGCGATGTCGCCGACATTCAGCAGCGGATTGGTCGGTGTCTCGACCCACACGAGCTTGGTCTTCGGGGTGATCGCCGCTCGTACCGCGTCGATGTCGCTGACCGGTGCCACCGAGTAGTCGATGCCCCACTGGGTGAAGACCTTGTCGATCAGGCGGAAGGTGCCACCGTAGGCGTCGTTCGGGATGACGAGGTGGTCGCCGGGACGCAGCGATGCGCGCAGCATCGCGTCGGTGGCTGCCATGCCGGAGGAGAATCCGCGCCCGTACGTTCCGCCCTCGATCGCAGCGATGTTCGCCTCGAGCGCTCGACGCGTCGGATTTCCGGTACGCGCGTACTCGAATCCGTCACGCAGACCGCCGACGCCGTCCTGGGCGAACGTCGAACTCGCGTAGATCGGGACGTTCACCGCGCCGGTCTGCGGGTCGGGGTCGTAGCCTGCGTGGATGGCTTCGGTGGAAAAGCCGCGTGGACGCTGGTACTTCTTCACGTGAGAACTCCTCGCTGAGTGGGTATCTGGACGCTAACCGGCGGTGATCGTCGGATGAGTGCTGACGAACGCCAGCAGATCGTGTCGGGTGATGACACCGATCGGCTTTCCGTCCTCGACGACCATGAGTGCGTCGGACTCGCCGAGCGCCTTGGTCGCCGCGGACACGGGCTCACCGGAACCGATGAGCGGGAACGGATCTCCCATGTGCGCCGACACTGGATCGGCGAGGTTCGCACGACCCTCGAACACCGCGGAGAGCAGATCACGTTCGGTGACCGCGCCTGCGACCTCGCCCGCCATCACCGGCGGCTCGGCGCCGACGACCGGCATCTGCGACACCCCGTACTCACGAAGGATCTCGATCGCGTCGCGCAGGGTCTCCTGCGGGTGGGTGTGCACGAGGTCGGGAAGCGTACCGGTCTTGCCGCGCAACACATCTCCCACGAGAGGCTCCGGCTTGCCCCCGTCGAGCGGGGTACGAAGGAATCCGTAGCTGCTCATCCACTCGTCGTTGAAGATCTTGGCCATGTAGCCGCGCCCGCCGTCGGGAAGCAGAACCACCACGACGGAGTCGGGTCCCTCCCGTTGCGCCACCTGCAGTGCCGCAACGACCGCCATGCCGCAGGAGCCGCCGACGAGCAGCCCCTCCTCGCGGGCGAGGCGTCGGGTCATGTCGAACGAGTCGGCGTCGGAGACCGCGATGATCTCGTCGGGGATGCTCGGGTCGTACGCGGTGGGCCAGAAATCCTCACCCACGCCCTCGACGAGGTACGGCCGCCCGGTGCCGCCGGAGTACACCGATCCCTCGGGGTCGACGCCAACGACCTTGACCTTGCCGCCGGATACTTCCTTGAGATACCGGCCGGTGCCGGTGATGGTGCCACCGGTGCCGACGCCCGCGACGAAGTGGGTGATCGTGCCATCGGTGTCGCGCCAGATCTCGGGGCCCGTGGTCTCGTAGTGACTCTGCGGACCCGCGGGGTTGGAGTACTGGTTGGGCTTCCACGCACCGTCGACCTCACGCACCAGACGGTCGGAGACGCTGTAGTAGCTGTCGGGGTGCTCGGGCGGGACGGCTGTCGGGCACACGACGACCTCGGCGCCGTAGGCACGCAGGACGTTGCGCTTGTCCTCGCCGACCTTGTCGGGGCACACGAAGATGCACTTGTATCCGCGCTGCTGCGCGACGAGAGCCAGCCCGACACCGGTGTTGCCCGACGTCGGCTCGACGATCGTGCCGCCGGGCTTCAGCTCCCCCGACTTCTCCGCGGCGTCGACCATCCGCACGGCGATACGGTCTTTGCTGCTGCCGCCCGGGTTGAGGTATTCGACCTTGGCCGCGACCAGCCCCGATCCGGGCGAGGTCACCGAGTTGAGCTTGACCAGTGGTGTGTTGCCCACCAGGTCGACGACGTGATTGGCGATGCGCATACCTCTATGGTCCCAGAGCGTCGCAAGCCGTCCACATTCGACTTGCCGCTAAGCTGGGACGCGTGTCCGATTCGCGTCACGTCCTCCGCGATGTCGGTGCCGCAGCGACCGCGACGGCCGCGGGGGCCGGCGCCACCTGGGCGGCATACAACGTGCTGGTCTGGCAGGCACAACAAGCCAGGACCACCATCCCCCACCGCACCGACAACGCCCCCAACGGCGACGGCATCTACCTGCCGGACGGCGGCGGCCCACTGCGCGTCACCCGCGACTCCACCGCCGACCTGCACCTGACCGTTTTCGGCGATTCGACGGCCGCCGGACTCGGCGTCGAGTCGGCAGACGACACCCCTGGCGTGCGTGTCGCCCGTCGCGTCGCCGCGGATACCGGTCGGGCGATCCGCTACAGCAACAAGGCCATCGTCGGGGCGACGTCGAAGGGCCTTGCCGCGCAGATCGACGCGATGCTGATCGCGGGACTTCGACCCGACGTCGCGGTCGTCCTGGTCGGCGCCAACGACGTGACCGCGACCAACGGCATCCGGGCCTCGGCGAATCGCTTGGGCGCCGCGGTTCGGCGACTTCGCGAGACCGGTGCCGTGGTCGTTGTCGGCACCTGCCCGGACTTCGGCGTGATCACCGCGATCCCGCAGCCGCTGCGGTCGGTGTTGCGTATCTGGGGCTTGCGGCTCGCCGCCCGCCAGGCGGCAGCGGTACGTAGTGCGGGAGGCGTCGCCGTCCCGCTGGCCGACCTGCTCTCCGAGGAGTTCAAGGCCAAGCCCGACCACATGTTCTCTCCCGACCAGTTCCACCCGTCCGCCGCCGGATACGAACTCGCCGCGGCGATCCTCACTCCCCCGGTCCTCGAAGAGATCGGCGAGTGGGGGCCTGCACCGCTACCCGAGCCACCCGAGTTGTCCGAGACCGTGCCCGCCAGCAAATTCATGTCCCGCCTGCTGCGGCGCGCACGGACCGTCGAATGACGCGCATCGATCTCAACAGCGACGTCGGCGAGTCGTTCGGCCGCTGGGAACTCGGCGACGACGACGCCGTACTCGAGGTCGTCAGCAGCGCCAACGTCGCCTGCGGTTTCCATGCGGGCGATCCGAGCACCCTGGCACGAACATGTCGAAGCGCGCTCGCGAACGGTGTCCGTATCGGCGCACAGGTCAGCTATCGAGACCTCGCGGGCTTCGGCCGGCGGTTCGTCGACGCCACGCTCACGGAGTTGACCGACGACGTCGTCTATCAGATCGGCGGGCTCCAGGCCATTGCTCGCGCCGCCGGAGCCACGGTCAGCTACGTCAAACCGCATGGGGCGCTGTACAACACGGCCGTCCACCACGAAGTGCACGCGCGCGCCGTCGTCGACGCCATCGCCGCGGTCGATCCGCGCCTTCCGGTACTCGGTTTGCCGGGTTCGCTGCTGCTCGAGATCGCCTCGGATCGCGGAATCCCGGTCGTCCGAGAAGCTTTCGCGGATCGGGCCTACCACTCCGACGGCACCCTGGTCTCCCGGCGCGAACCGGGCGCAGTCCTCGACGATCCGACGGTGGTCGCCGGGCGGGTACTGCGCATGGTCTCCGACGGCGTCGTCGAATCCGTCGAAGGCGACACGATACGGATCGACGTCGACTCGGTGTGTCTGCACGGCGACAGTCCCGCCGCTGTCGCGATGGCGGTGGCAACCCGCGAACTACTCACCGCCGAGGGCATCGAGATCACGCCGTTCACGTGAGCGCGGGCCGCGACGGCAGCATGAGCGCGAGTACCGCACCCACCAGTGCGAACACCACCGACCACCAGAAGGCTTCCGAGAAGCCCGCTGCCACCGAGGCCGCCGACATGACCACGACGGCGAGGATAGCGGTTCCGAAGGAGCCGCCGAGTTGCTGGGTGATCCGGGTGAGCATGCTGGTGTCCTGACGCGCGGAGTCGGGGACGCCGATGAAGCCTGCAGCCATGATCGGCGACAACAACAACCCGAGTCCGAGTCCGCGGAACAGCAGGGCGATCATCAACCAGATCACCGAGGTTCCCGCATCGGCGAACGCGAACGGCACGGTGGCGGCCGCGACGATCACGAACCCGCACGCCGCCACCCAACGCCCGCCGAACCGGTCGGTCAACTTTCCCGCCACTCCGCGGGTCACGAACGCTCCGACGCCCTGCGGGATCAGATAGAGCGCTGCCCGGAGCACCGAATCGCCGAACACCTGCTGAAAGAACAAGGGCAGCAAGAACATTGCGCCAAACGATGCGATGCCGAACGCGAACAGTCCGGCCGACGACGCGGCAACTGCGCGATGAGCAAGAATCCGGATGTCGACGATCCCCTGGCGCGCAGACACCAGGCTGCGCACCACGAAGACTCCCAGCGCGATCACGCCGACGATCAGCGGAATCATCACGCTCCGACTGACGAATCCCGCGTGGGCATTGGAGAGTCCGAGCAGGATCATCGCCAAACCCGGTGCGAGAAGCAGCAATCCGACGACATCGAGGTGAGCGTGGTGGTCGTCGGCGCCGCGGGTGCGGTCGTCGTCGGGGATACGCCGCGCGAGATAGAGCGCGACGGCCACGATCGGGACGTTGATCAGAAAGAGCCAACGCCAGTTGAGCCAGTTCAGGATCACGCCACCGAGCACGGGACCCAGGATCGGCCCCAGCGCGGTCGGCATCGACACCAGAGCGATGACCTGTCCGAGCGCCACTCCACGACTCGCCGACACCAGGATCGACATCATCAGCGGCATGATCAGGCCGGCGCCGAGGCCCTGCAGAACGCGAAATGCGATGAGCGACGGCGCATCCCATGCCATCGCGCACAGGACCGAGCCGAGCAGGAAGATCAGCAGCCCCGCGATCCAGGCGACGCGTGACCCGAATCGCGTTGCCGCCCAACCCGCCAACGGCACCGCGACGGCGAGCGCCAGGAGGTACCCGGTACTGACCCACTGGATCGTCGACACCGGAACGTCGAGGTCTCGGCCGAGCGTCTCGAGCGCGATGGTGGTGATCGTGGTGTCGAGGATCGGTGCGATCAGACCGATGATCACGGCCCACGCGACACGGCGCGTCGCGGGATCGATGGTCTGCGCCGGGGACGCTGTTGCCGTCATGGGAACCCCTTTAAGAATCAGTTGTGTATCTTATTGCGACGATAGGCCGACGCGATAAGATACGCAAGTGGATCTTGAACACCGGGACACCAACCCCACGCGACGCCGCGGCGCCGAACTCGAGGCCGCCATCCTCGACGCCGCGTGGGAGCAGTTGCTCGACCGCGGCTACTCGGGGCTGACCTTCGAGGCTGTCGCCGAACGAGCCGGGACCAGCAGGCCCGTGCTCTACCGTCGGTGGCCGACACGCGGTGACCTGCTGCGCGCTGCGATCTCCCATCGCGGGCGGCAGGTCGAGGTAGTCGTACCCGACACCGGGAACCTGCGCGACGACGTCCTCGAAGCGCTACGCGACATGAACAACAGTCGCGCAGATTTCGTGGTCATGATGGCGTCGAGTCTCGGCGAGTACTTCGCCGAGGGCGGCACCAACCCCCGCGAGGTTCGCGCGCTGTTCGTCGGCGATCGTGCGTCGACCATGGCCACCATCGTCGAACGCGCGATCGCTCGTGGCGAGGTGGATCCCGCACATGTGACCGAGCGAGCCATGACACTGCCGGCCGACCTCTATCGATACGAGGTACTCATGTCCCTGAAACCCGTGCCGGACGACGTCCTACGCGCCATCGTCGACGACGTCTTCTTGCCGCTCGTCCAACCGGATACCGCATCGAAGGCTCCGCGCTCCGACGAGTGACAAATCCGGCTCATCTGACACCCGGGCTGTCCAGTAACGTGTTTCACATGCCTGAAGCTGTCATCGTTGCCCATGCCCGCTCCCCGATCGGCCGTGCCGGAAAGGGATCCCTCAAAGACGTTCGTCCCGACGAACTCTCTCGCCAGATCGTCACCGCACTTCTCGCCAAGGTCCCCGAGCTCGACCCCAAGGAAATCGAAGACATCCACTGGGGAATCGGCCAACCCGGCGGCCAGGGCGGCTACAACATCGCCCGCGTGCTCGGCGTCGAACTCGGCTTCGACCACATTCCCGGCGTCACCGTGAACCGCTACTGCTCGTCGTCGTTGCAGACCACCCGTATGGCCCTGCACGCCATCAAGGCCGGCGAGGGCGACGTGTTCATCTCCGGTGGCGTCGAGAGCGTGTCGAGCTTCGGCATCTCCGGCGGCGCCGACGGTGCGCCCGATTCCAAGAACCCGCTGTTCGACGAGGCGCTGGCCCGCACCGAGCGCAGCGCGGAGGGCGGCGCTCCCGCGTGGCACGATCCGCGCGAGGACGGCCTGATCCCCGATGTCTACATCGCCATGGGTCAGACCGCCGAGAACGTCGCAAGCTTTACCGGCATCTCGCGTGAAGACCAGGATCACTGGGGCGTGCGCAGCCAGAACCGCGCAGAAGAGGCCATCAAGGCCGGATTCTTCGAGCGCGAGATCGACCCGATCACGCTGGCCGACGGCACCGTCGTCAGCACCGACGACGGCCCCCGGCCGGGCACCACCTACGAGAAGATCGCGCAGCTCAAGCCCGTCTTCCGCCCCGACGGCACCATCACGGCCGGCAACGCCTGCCCGCTGAACGACGGCGCGGCCGCATTGGTCATCATGAGCGACACCAAGGCCAAGGAACTCGGCCTGACCCCGCTCGCCCGCGTCGTCGCCACCGCCGCGACCGGACTCTCGCCCGAGATCATGGGCCTCGGCCCCATCGAGGCCGTGCGCAAGGTGCTTCGCGTCGCAGGCAAGTCGATCTCCGACATCGACCTGTTCGAGATCAACGAGGCATTCGCCGTCCAGGTCATCGGTTCGGCAAACGAGCTGGGCATCGACCACGACAAGCTGAACGTGTCCGGCGGTGCCATCGCGCTCGGCCACCCGTTCGGAATGACCGGTGCACGTATCACCACCACGCTGCTCAACAACCTGCAGACCTACGACAAGACGTTCGGCATCGAGACGATGTGCGTCGGCGGCGGCCAGGGCATGGCGATGGTGCTCGAGCGCCTGAGCTGACCAGACCCCCAACACAGCACCGAGGCCCTGCACTCACGGAGAGTGCAGGGCCTCGGTGTATGAGGGGGCCGAAACTAGTTGTTGGAGTTGAAGTAGCTCAGCAGACGCAGGATCTCGACGTAGAGCCAGACAAGGGTGACCGTCAGGCCCAACGCGACGCCCCAGCCCGCACGGGCAGGTGCGCCGGCACGGATCAGGCGATCCGCGGCGTCGAAGTCGAGAAGGAAGCTGAACGCCGCCAACGCGATGCAGACCAACGAGAAGATGATCGCGATCGGACCGCCGTCGCGCAGCACACCGGCACTGCCGGTGAACAGACCGATGATCAGGTTGCCGATCATCAGCACCATCACACCGATGAGTCCGGCGAACAGCATGCGCGTGAAGCGCGGGGTCACTCGGATGGCGCCGATCTTGTAGACCAGCAGCATTCCGAAGAACACGCCGAACGTGCCGAGAACCGCCTGGCCGATCAGCGCGCCCGCACTGGTGTCTCCACTGACCATCCAGTTCGCGAACACGAACGAGATCGAACCGACGAACAGTCCCTCGAAGGCCGCGTAGGCGAGGACGATCGCGGGATTGTCCTGCTTACGACCGAACGAGGCGACCAACACGAGCACGAGGCCCACGATCGCGCCGATACCCATGAGGGGCCCGGCCAACGCGTTGTTGTAGCTGCTGAGGACGTAGCTGAGGATTGCCGTGACCGTCAGCACGCCGAGCGTGATCGCCGTCTTGGTCACGACGTCGTCGATGGTCAGTTGGCGTCCGGCGGCCTGCGGGGGCGCGTACTGCGGCGGGACCTGCTGACCGTACTGGTTGTACATCGCGGCTTGCCCGGCCCCGGCCATGTTCGACCCGAAGCCGGCGTAGCCGCCGGGATTCTGGTTATCGCGGACGACGCCGCGCATCACCGGGTTACTGCTGTCTCGCACAGGTGCTCCTTATTATGGACGTGTACGTCTCATCAACGGGGATCGACCCGTTCGAGTTCCGACTTTACCTTCTCTTGACCAATTGAGGGATTCGACGGCGTACTCAGTGAGTCGAGGAACACTCGAACCTCGTCGGGTGACTCGTACTCACGGATCGACAGCACCGCTCGCCCCAGACAGATCGAGCGAAGGGTCTGCGCGGCAACGGCGAAGTCATCGCCCCAGCCCAGGCCCGGCTTTGCGATCATCAGCGACGCCACGCCATGCGCGGCGGTCCATAGTTCGAGGACGACGTCGCCGACCTCGTCGGGGGCGAAAATGCCCGCTTCTGCGAGTTCGCTGACAGTTCCGGTGAATCGCACGAACGCCGACGCCGCGAGCACCTCGTCGACCTTGCTGCGCTCAGCAACGGGCGAGACGTGATGGAAGGCCTCCCGGTAGAGGACCGGCGTGTCGACCGCGAACCGCACGTAGGCGATGCCCATCTGCAGGGCTCGTTCCAGCGGATCGTCGACTCCCTCCGACGCCGCGGCCAGTTCCTTGTCGAGACTCTCGAAGTATCGGGCGCAGACGGCTTCGAGGAGTGCGTCCTTGTCGTCGAAGTGCAGATAGATCGACGGCGGGGTGACTCCAACCCGGTCGGCGACCGCCCGGATCGATACCGCCGATGCGGCTTCGGAGTCGAGCAGTAGTGACGTGGCGGCGTCGATGATCTCGTCGGCCAGCAGTTCACCCGACCCGCGGGGCGAGCGGCTCCTGCGGCTGGTCCGTGTCACTGTTCTCCTGCGTAGTCGTCTCGTTCTTGTTGGTCTCTCGCGTGCCCGGCGGCTCGTCGTCGATCTCCTCGGACAATCCGAAGCGGTCATGCAGGCGACGCAGCGGTGCGGGCGCCCACCAGTTCAGGCGCCCGGCGAGGCGCATGAACGACGGAACGAGCAGCATCCGGATGAGGGTGGCATCCATGAGCACCGCAAGCGTGAGTCCGACACCGAACATACGCATGAACGACACCTCCGACGCTGCGATTCCCGCGAACACGATGCTCATCAGTAGCGCTGCGGCAGTGATGACGCGACCGGTCCTGGCAATGCCGAGCGCGACGGCCCGGTCGTTGGCCGCGCGCGACCTGTCCGACGCGAGCCACGATTCGCGAATCCGGCCGAGCAGGAACACCTCGTAGTCCATGGACAACCCGAACGCGATGCAGAACATCAGCACCGGCATCGTCGCCGCGAGATACCCGGTTGCCGTCGTGCCCAATCCGCCGAGGTGACCCTCCTGGAAGAACCACACCATCGCACCGAACGTCGCCGACAGCGACAACACATTCAGCACCAACGCCTTCAGCGGAAGAATGACGCTTCCGGTGAAGAGGAACAGCAGCACGAACGTCGCGATCGCGATCACCCCGAGCACCCACGGCAAGTGCGCATAAATGGAGTCGACGGTGTCGACGTTGGTCGCCGCGGAACCGGTGAACTTCACTGTCAGGCCCGCGGGTACCGGCACGTCTCGGAGCTGAGCCAGTTGATGCTCGCCCGATGGCCGCATCGGTTCGAGGTTGGTGGCGACCGTGATCACTCCGACGTCGCCGCGTTGGTCCGCGGGATTCGCCGGGGCAACAGCTCTTCCGTCGACGAAGGTTCCGCCCGCCCCCGACACCGAGTTGACGTCGGCAACCCGCGACAACTCCTGCGAATACGCCGCCCTCGTCTGTGCGGGGACATCTCCGGTCGCGACAACGGTGACCGACGACGAGAGGTTCTGGTCGAAGTCGTCGCGGATCTCCTGCTGGATCTGATGCGCGCTGGCGCTGGTGGGCAGCACGCGATCGTCGGGGAAGCCGAACTTGATGGACAGGAACGGAGCACCGAGAACCAGCAGGAAGACGACGACCGTCGCGCCGACCGGCGCGGCCCGTTTCAGCACCCACGACGCCGCGCGGTACCACCAACCCTCTTCGACCGGGCGTGGAGTCGGCTCAGGACGGCCCAGCAGCTTGCGCACACCGCGGCGCACGTCGAGGGAGTCGATCCGGTCGCCGAGGAGCATCAGCACCGCGGGCGTGATCACCAGCGACGTCACGGCGGCGATCACCACGACACCGACTCCTGCGTACGCGAAGGACCGCAGGAAATACATCGGGAAGATCGCCAGTGCGGCAAGCGCGAGAGCAACGGTCACCGCCGAGAACGCGACGGTACGTCCCGCCGTCTGCATCGTGCGCAGGATCGCCGACGGTCTGTCACGGCCGCCGGCGACTTCTTCGCGATACCGCGTCACCAGCAACAGCGTGTAGTCGATCGCGAGCGCCAAACCCATTGCGGTGGTGAGGTTCAACGCGAAGATCGACACGTCGGTGGCGGTGCCTATCAGACGCAGTAACGCGAACGTCAGCACGATCGCGATGATGCCGACGCCGATCGGCAGCATCGCCGCGATGACGCCCCCGAATACGACGATGAGCACGAGGAAGCTGATGGGGATCGCTATCGCCTCGGCGACGGCGAGGTCGCGCGTGGTCTGCTCGTTGACCTGCTGGAAGACCATGCCCTGGCCACCGACGCGGACCGTGATGCCGTCGCGGGTGCCCTCGAATCGGGAGGCGACCTCCTTGGCATGCGCAGGAGCCTCGGCTTCCCCGCCGTCGAGCGTGGCGATGATCAGCGCCGAACTACGGTCCTTGCTGACCAGGCCGGACGCGAGCATCGGGTCCTGCCACACCGACAGAATCGGTTGCTGCACATAGGGAAGGGCGTCGAGTTCGGAGACGATCGACTTGCCGACCGCGGCGGCCCGCTGGTCCTTCTCCATGTCGGTGCCTGCAGGCGCGTCGAGTTTGATGACGACCTGCAGGCCCCCGCGCTTGAACGTGTCGTCGATTTGCTGCGACGCCTGCGCCGACTCACTGTTCGGATCGGAATACCCGCCTGCCAGCAGGTGCTGGGATGCCGAAGCCCCGTAGATTCCGCAGAGCACGAGGAACAGGAACGCCAGTGCGAGAACACGTTTGGGCGCGGATATGGCCACACGGGTAAGTCTTGCCAACATGCGAGTCCCCTAGCGCGTCGTGGTCACTTACCCGCGTTAAGTTATCGGCAGTAAGTCAGCTAGTCAAGGGTGTATCGGCTGATTGGAGGAGTCGCTGATCCAGCTTCATCGGCCACGGTGAGAAGGCAGCCTGTTCGGCTACCATGAGGTGTGGTTTACCTCTCACTTGCTCTCGCCGCCGTCGCGGTCGGAGCGTGGGTGCTGTCGTACCACCGATCGTCACAGGCGCGCCGCAGCCCCGACCTGTTCATCGCACTCTCCGAGCTCAACGACTCGAGGTCGGACCATCAACGGCACGCGGCAGAGGTCATCGACGAAAAGCATCACCTCGAGGCGCGCGCGGGCTGGCCGTCGGCCGTGATCGGGCTGCTGTCGGTGATGGCAGTGGTGTTCATGGTCCAAGACCCGTCGAGCACCGTCAACGGAAATCGGCTCGTGTGGATGACCAGCGAACTGCTGGTGATCGCGCTGATCTCAGCAGTGTGGACGGTGTGGTGCGTTCAGCGCGCGGCGCGGCTGACGGTGCGCCAGGCCGGCCTCCACCGATAGTCGCGACACCTCGATCCACGGCCCCACTTCCCGCACGGGTTTGGTTCGATCGGGCAGTGGCCGCATGGCATGCTTGTCGACGCGCCCCTATAGCCCAATTGGCAGAGGCAGCGGGCTTAAAATCCGCACAGTGTCGGTTCGAGTCCGACTGGGGGCACAGGTAGCAGCGTTTTCGCGCTTGTCGACGCCCCGCCACCCCGGCACCGGCCCGGCGCAACCCGCCGGTGTGCGGCCGATGAGATGTCGGACCGGAGCGATAGGCTGCGTGACATGGCATCTGAGGTGATTTCGGCACCAACCGATCAGCCGGACTCGAATGAGGGCGGCGAGCGTAATCCGGATACTCTGCCGTCATCCCTCGACCCGAGTGGTAGGTGTTCGCGATGTGAGAGGGTCAGCAATTTTACGGTCGACTCCACCGTTGGCCTGGTTGACGGTTCCGGTTGCGCATACCCGTACCGAGAGCGTGCAGTCACTCTTGCTTGCCACGGTTGTGGCGATTCGTCGATCGTTATTGAGCGGCGCAAAACTAACCACACTCGGTGGAGTCCCGTCTTTTGGTATCCAAAGCCTGGGCATCTCGGGGATACGACTGATGTTCCAAAGGAAATCGCAGGAGCCTTCGATGAAGGAGTGCGCTGCGTGAGCATCGAGGCCCCAAATGCCGCAGTTGCAATGTTTCGCAATGCACTCGCCCAGATCGTGCAGGACAAAGGTAGTGACGAAGCGAAGAAGAAGAGCACTCTCAATGAGGCCGTAAAGCAAATGGTGACCGACCGAACTCTCCACGACGGCTTCAAGGAATGGGCAGATCACGTCCGGAAGGTCGGGAATGCCGGTGCGCATCAAGAATCGTGGTCGGAGATACCGATCGACCAAGCTCAAGAATTATGCGAGTTGGTCAAGCACCTGATCGACACGCTCTACGTGCAGCCAGGGCGTATCAGGCGCGCGATGCCCGCGAAGAAGCGAGGCGATACTCCAGGACAAGGCCAACCGTAGTCTGGGGTAAGCCCTACCGTCCAAATAGCGGGACCACATTCGACGGTTCCGGTTCGGGCGCAACGCTTTCGCGCGCGGTCGGCTCCGGTAGATCGTTCAGCGCACCGCCGTCTTCCTCTGGAATCCAGTCCCCGTAGGTATCCAGCGTGAGCGTGAAGGTGCTGTGGCCCATCCACCGCGACACCTGCATAAAGTGAACGCCCGCCATCAACTGCATGACGGCAAAGGTGTGGCGCAAGTCGTGCAGGCGGACGCCCTGTTGCGCCGGGGCGCTGGCGCTCGCGGGACGGCTCGCCGGGAGACCCACGGCCTCCAGCGCAGGCTTAAGAATCGTGTCGTAGAAGGTGCCCATAAACACCGGCTGCGACCAGTCCAGCGGCACCGCGTACCGCTGCCCCGCCGCGCGGTGCCCGCCGCCGTTCCTCCGACTAGGCCAGAGCGGCGCTGACGCCTCGTTGGCGCGGGGGTGCGCCGCCACATACTGCCGCAGCTTCTCACTTAGCCAGGGCGGTAGGGGCACCGTTCGCCGTGACTTTCGCGACTTCGGCGTGGTGGTCAGCCACGCTCCGCCCTTCCGGTCTTTCGTGCGTGCCACACGCACCGTGCAACGGGTGGTGTCGCCTTCTGCGCCGGGGCGGGTGGTGAACGTGAGGTCGCCAATTTCCAGGCCGCTGTTCTCGGCCGCACGCAGGCCGCTGTACGCCAAGAACTCGACCATCAGCGCGTATTCGGGATACGCCGGGAGCGCTCGCCCTCCGGCGTCGGCAACCTTCCCAGCGACCGCCCCACTCAGCTGGCCCACCTGCTCGGCCGACAGCGGGCGATGCTGAAACTTCTCGCGGTCGCCGGTAGCACGGCCCCCGTCGTAGTCGACGCGGTCGCACGGGTTGCTGGTCAGTGCGCCGTGCTGCATGGCGTACTTCATCACGCGGCGCAGTCCGTTCCAGGCGTGCTTCACCGTGCCGGGCTTCAGCGGTTCGCCGCCGTTCTGCCGAGACTGCTTGCGCACCAACCCCGTTAGAAACTGCTCGCAGTCCTTCGGGGTGATCGCCGCCGTCGCCTTGCTGCCAAACTCCGGAAGCAAATAGTGCCGCACGATCTTCTCGTAACCGTCGAGCGTGCGCTGCTTCAGTCGGCCCTGCGCCACTTTCACATGCTGACTGTCTAGCCACGCCTGCGCGTAGTAGCCGAGCGGCAGATCGCCCGCTTTGCGCTGATCCGCCAAGGCGCTGGTCTGCCCGGTGTGTTTGGCGGCGTTCAGTTCATCGCGGCGGGCTTCGGCGTCTTCGCGGGTGGCGAAGGACTCCTGTCGGCTCCGCAACTTGGTCTTGCCGTTGGGCAGCATTACCGGCAGGCCGTAGTCGTCGCGAACGGGTTCACGCCACACGACTTCGTAGCGTTTGACGGCGCGCCCCTTGCGTTTCTGGCTGGTCTCGTGCGAGCGAACGTAGGCCATGTCACGCCACCTTCCCTTCGTTGATGCGGGCCAGGACACGCCGCACCGACGAATACGACCATGCATCGCCGCCGGTTGCGGTGGGGACGCCCTCTGCAGTCAGTCGGTTGGCGATGGCCTTGGCCCCGAGGCCCTGCAGCGAGAGAACCTGGATGCGGCGCTGGGCGGTAGTGCTGATGAGCTTGCCTTCGCCGCGTTTGCGTTTCTGTTCTAGGGCCTCTCGGGTGCGGGTGCTGATCTTCCGGCGTTCCTCAGCGGCCACAGCCAGGCGAATGTCGGCCTGGAACCGCTGGCTCGGGTCGCCGCTGTCGGCTCCTTCGCAGTCCATCAGCCTCCAGCCATAGTCGTTGGCGCGCTTCATGATTTGCGCGGCGTCGAGCTGGTCGCGGGTGACGCGGTCGAGCGCGCGGACGAGGAGGCCTTGCGCGACTCCCGACTCGACAGCCGCGATCGCTACCTCGCGGCCGAACATCGCGTCGGTCTTGGCTCCGCTGACAACGTCGGTGGTGACGGTGAGCAGTTCGTGGCCGCGTGTCTCGCACCAGCGCTCCAGGCTTTCGCGCTGAGCCTCCAGCCCGAGGCCACTGTCGCCCTGGTCGCGAGTTGAGACGCGCACGTAGCCAACGACTTTCATCGCACACCCCACACGGTCACACCGCGGAACGGCGACACGTCCACGATCTGCATCCCGGGTACGTAGTCCGCCGCGATGATGGTCGCGGCGATAGCGCGCACGTCGGCCGGGGCGCTGCCGACTGGAGCGAGCACGTCTAGTTCCTCGCAGAAGGTGCCGTCGCTGAACGCGACGGTCCACGCCTCTTTGCCGACGGGGATGGTTCCGCCGTGGAACTCAGTCATGTTGTCTCCCTTGTGCTGTGGGGTCCGAGGGGCGCACTGCACCTTGCGCCCCTGCACCCCACCCTACCGCGCTGTGATGCTCGTCACTACTCGTAAACTGTTGTCCGAGTTGATGATTCGCGCTTACGCCTGTTGAGATGCGGCGCGAGGTGGCCGTGGGCGCAGTGGGTGGCGTTGGGCCGCCCCTGCGGCTGCTGGCCTACTGGGAACGCCTATTGCGGCGTGCCGGTGCTTGTGGTGGTGGCGCGGTGCGGTGCAGTTGCTCCAGCGCGTCGGCTAGGTCCATGAATCCCGTCGCGTCAGCAACCTGCGGACGTTCGGTGTCGTCGTAGCGCGGAGCCAGCGGAAGTGCCGACCCAGCCGACGACGCGCCTTCCTCCACGACTTCGGCATCGACCACGGCGAGTTCTTCGGCAATCCAGTCGGCGTTACCGGGGTCGTCGTCGGCACCCTCTGCGGAATCGCCTCGGCGCGAACGACTCTCGGCACGGGTCCCACCCTGCATGACCGCGCTCAGAATCTGCTCGAATCGCTTTGTCGGGCCGACCTCTACCTCTACAGCTGTCTTCGCGCTCAGCCCAGCGCGGTCGAGAGCGCTGTTGGTAGCGGCAAGGCGAACCCCATCTGCCACGTCGTCATCCACGGCCATCTTCAACAGATTCTTGGCCATGCGGTCGGCGGCGTTCTCCAGGCGGGCACGCGCGGCAGCTTTCACTGCCGGGGCCGCGCCACCATGCACACGACACACCGTGCCGCCCGCTATCGCTGCGCGCCTGCATCGCTCGCCGTTCTTCTTGTGCCCCACACACTGATTCGGACGGCCTTCCATGCTCCACAGCGGGACACTCTGCGTCTTCATAGGTGCCGTGTCTGCGAACCCGTCGCGCTCTACTTTCGCCGGCTCCCACACTTCGAATTCTGGATCGTTCGGGTCTGGAATCCATCGGCCTGCTTGGCCTAGTGTCTCGTTTTCTTCCATCTCGTTCTCCTCCTTGTTTTGCTACCTGCAACCCATGCCCATGCCGCGCTTGGGCACCTGCCCATGCCGGGGCCTGCACCACCACCACCGCCGCCCCCTACGGGGGGCGGCATGGGTGGGTGGTTGCACCCATGCCGCGTGGGTCAGGCATGGGTTGGCATGGGTACCCCGGAACCCCGCTAAACCGGGCACACAACCCGTCGTGACGACACCTCCCAACGCAAATTCCCCGTCTCATCGCGGCCTATTCGGGCCGCGTCTGACCTTGTCGGGCTTGCCGTTGGTCGTCTCTTCGATCTCCACGTAACCCTGAGTCACACACCGGCCAAGACACTCCAGCGTCTTCTTATGGCCCAGCCCTGTGTCGGCGCGCTTGATCTGTTCCTTAGAAACCCACGCGCCGCTCTCGTCGTGTTTGGCGTCGGGGCCGTCGAGCAGTTTCAGAGCTGCTCGTGCGACGGTTTCGTCGTCCTGTACCTGCCTGTCGGCGGCGAACCCCTGACTGGCGCTGTCGACAAGTAACCGCCGTGTGGCGGTTTCGTAGTCGAGGGTCAACGAGACTATTCCGTCTATGCGGCCCACTCCGCTGAGATACCGCCGATTGTCAGGCGGAAAGTTCCCCGGCTTGCCGCCGTGCCGATACGACAGCACCACCTCGGGGTCGCCTTCAATCGCAGACGATCCTCTGGCTCGCGCCCGTCTGTCGTCGTCGGTGTGTCCCGCGTGGTGAATTACGAATGCAGCCGGGACGTCAGCCTGTGACATGATCTCGCGCAACGCCATCCACCACGCGTTGACTTCAGTCGCCGAATTCTCGTCGCCCCGATAGATCTTCGACAGCGGGTCGAGCACCCACAGTTTCACATTGTGTTCACGCAACCACGCGACAGCTTGTTCTCGCCAAATCGGAAGCATGAGGTCAACCGAATAGCCCGACATGTGAAAGAACTGCAAGCGCTTGGCGTATTCGTCGTCAACGCCGTGTTCGCGCATCCACTTTTCGTAGGTGGCTGCCGACACTTCCGCGTTCCACACGCCGACCCCGGCGTCGTCGGTTAGATGCGTAGGCAGTTGCCCGAACAGGTCGCCGCCTTCCAGCGCCGCCTTGACGAGGTTGATTCCCACAGTGGACTTACCGGTCTTGTTCTGCGCCGACAAGAGCGTAATGCCTTCACCGATAACCATTCCGTCGACCAACTGCGCTGGCTCGGACAACGGAGAGTTCATCGCATCGACCATGGACCGTGTCGGCGGAAGCCGCATATCCCGGGACGCCCGGCTGCGCCTGGCTAACTCCTGCGCTTCCATCCGCATCTCAGCCTCGACCGCCATCTGCGCGATGCGCTGCTCGCGGGTATCAACGTCGGACCTCATTGGATCGGCGAATCCTTTCGCCGCGAGGTCTTTTGCGGCAGCCTTCAGGTCGCCGTCGAAGTTCAGCTGCGCGTACGCTCCGAACTTCGTGTAGGTCTTCTCGTCGCCGGTTTCAAACGCTGTAGACGACGAAAACACATATAGCAGACCGGTTCCCGCGTAGTTGGTGGTGGCGCTCGTCCCCGACGCCTTACCGGGCCGCGTCCACCGATCACTCTCGGCGGTGCTGTGGTCGCGTCGCCACCCGTGCGGTTCGAGTATCTCGTCCCAGGTCGTGACCGCTGCCCACGCGTCGCCGGGACGAGCACCCGCCACACCCTGCCCTGCAGAACGGCTCCGCTCGGGGCGGAGTTCACCGCTCTGCGTCTTCGGAGCGCGCTGGTTCAACTGCCGAGCCAACGCAAACATGGTCTCTCGCAGCTCAGCGTTCACAAAGTGCAAGCGCTCAGGAGCTGGTGACAGGACCCTAGCCGACCACCCGCCGGAATCACCGGCGGCGTCATCCTGGTCGTCCTCAGTGACAATCTTCAGCTTGGGGAGCGGACGCACGTAGTGCTCAGGCAGGCGGATGCGTCGGTAGAGTCGCCCGGTGGGATGCACGTCGGCGTGGCTTCCGGCCACCACTACAAAGCCTCCAACACCGCGCGTCTCGATCAGCACATCCGATTTCTTCACCGTGAAGTCGTCACCATCGCCGCGCTCAACGTAACGCGGGATCGGTTCGCCCTCAGCTGTTCTGGCCAGCTTAAGATTGCCGTCGAGAGTGTCTGTTCTGTAGATCAAGTGATATCCACCGCCAGGCGAGCAGGCCAGGTAGCCGTCGCAGATCGCCCTGAGTGCATCAGAGAGACTGGCCTTCACCATCGCCTGACACCACATCGTCCACTCGACCTCGCGCTCGAATTCCAACAGTTCGACGCCGCCAACGCCGGTGGCAACGCCAAGTCCACGCTCGGGACCGAACCACTCCCCGACCTGCTCGTCGGTAGCCGGTTCGGACTGAAATCCTTTCCACAACACAGCCGGAGCTTTACTCCCATCTGTCCGCACTGGAATCGGCGAGGCTCCAAGGTCGCGCCATGCGAGTGCGGCGTCTCGAATATCGTTCGCGCCCTTATGTTTACGCGGTGGCGTTGACTTAGCCCACGGTGTAGGCTGCTGGTCAGGTTGCATTGGCGTTTCGCCTTTCGTCGATGCTGCTTCTTGTCGAGGGTCGAACGCCTCGCCGTGGAACTCCCAGCGCCACGGCGAGGCGTCTTCGTACTTCTCATGTGTTCCGTTGCGCAGCAACGGGTATGCTGCGTTAGTCGACCCCGTCGACGTGTTCAAGAGAGTGCCGAATCAAGCTCTCCGAGTGAAATTGAGGAGCGTCGTCCGGTAGCGCCGGGCGACGCCCTTTTCGCTTTCCGACGTCAATCTCGCGGGTGACGGCCGCGGTCGCAATCCCACCGCGACCACCGATAACGGCCACAGCTACTTGAGATGCAGCAACCCCAACACCACCGCACCAGCCAGCCGTAGCAGCGTCCACGGGCACGTCAGCCGGGCCGGAAACACCAACCGGCACAACCACACACACCGCCGGGTACCGCACACCCTGGCTCTCGCGGCACGTCAATATGACGGCGCTCGGGTCGACCAAGGCAACGCCGTCGCCGGTGATCGGCCACTCGCGGCCACGGTCGTCGACGACAATCGGCACACCCCATCGGCGGCGCGTACGCACCGCCCACCCCACAAACAAGTCGGGCCGATCACACAGCGCCCCAGCAACTATCGCGGTCCCAGCCGCAATCCTCCGCATCAGCGGAAACGATCGTCAGGCCAACCCGCGGCAACGTCCCAGTCGTCCCAGGCGAGTTCAATGTCCAGCGGCAAGTCCGACTCTCTCTGTAGACGCGTCTCGCACATAAAGCACGTCGGCAAAACTCGCCGAACCGCACCGCAGTCCACCTGAAGGAACATGTCTACGCCCCGGTCATCGTCGCAGAAAAAGCAATCCGGAATCTTTTGCGCGCGAGTCACATAGCGCATGACGCGGTCACGGGACCACCCCTGTGGCACCAGGTACTCTCGATTACCAATCCCGCGCGGACTGTAGACCACCACCGTGGCAATAGGGCTACCGCCAGCCTCGGCAACGTCGGCCGCCAGGTCGTAGTCGTACTCGGCGCGCTGCAACTCCACTCGGGCCTGCGGGCCACGCTCGGCCACGGCCTGTTCGATCGTTATCTGCTTGAGTCGGTCGTCGTAGCTCTGCGCGGCACGGCCCGGATTGCGATCCTTCAATATTCTTCGCCCACAGTTGGATAACCAGAACGATCCCGGCACCCCGTGCGGCTCGACCGGCATCTCCTTGGCACGATCCAAAGCGTCGGACACTTCGGGAATCAGCCGCGCGTCGGGCGAACACCTCCGGTACTCGCCTCGGAGCCGTTTATGGTCGGTGAGCATCGTTTTTCTGATCTGCTCTACCATCGGACTGCGCCGTGTGGCCTCCCACAGCGCCTCATAGTCGTTGTCTCGCAACGCAACAAGCGCCGGATACTTATAGAAACTTGCCTGCCATTCGGCGCTCACGCTGCGCCGCCTTCGTTTACGACAGGTCGTGCCATACCCTGAATCCAATCGAACAGCGCCTGCGGCGAAGTGGCGTTCACACCCTTCAGCTTCCAGACGGGCAACTCTCGGCGTTCCAGCCCCCGACGCATCTTCGTAGGCGAGATCGCAACGCCAAGAACGTCGTTGCAGTACTTGACCATCTCGTCGCGCGTCACAATGACAGGCATGTTGCTGAGTTCGTCCCGGTCTATTGGACGACGCCGTGGCGGATTGTGCTGTGGAACAGCGAAACTGGCGACCTGCGACTGCGGTCGCGCTTGGACTTGAGACATTGCAGCTCCTCTCTGACGAGAGGGGCGGAACGCGGAGCAGCAGAAACCGACCGCGAACACCCCTCAGATGAGTTGTTGTGTTCACTAGTCGGCACCACTTCAAGGGATACGGGGCTGCTCCAGACTTTCACTGGGCCGTGTCCGCATCGGGTCCGAAATATCACGAAGTCGCTTGACCGCTCCGACGCCCGCCTGGCGGCTGGCGTGTTGCCCAAGGTACACGGCGGGCGGTTGGTGCGCAACCACCAGCCAACGGAAGCCGTTGCACAGCAACGACTCTCGCCGATCGGACAAGGCAAACCGTGGATTCACTTATATGCCAGGTCCCAGAAGCACCCTTTCCAACACCCCCGCAACGCCGCCTGCGAAATGGTCTGGCGCGGAGGTATAGGGATACCAGCCTCGTTTACTTGTTTGTAACATGCAGCAAGGCGTCAGGAATGCTATTTTTTGCGTGCGTTGTACTTGATCGGCGGATAGTCCCAGACCGCCTGTATCGAGTTCCGAGGAGTGAAGCTCCCACCCGTTTCAAGTTCAGCCTCAGTCACGGTGACGGGGCCGTACTCACCGATCTTGACCTCGTAGGCGGGCTCACCAGCCTTCACGCCCTTGACTTGAAAGTTGAACGAACAGGCAGGCCCCTCCCCTGCCGTGAGCAGAACTAGTTCACTCTTACCGAGAATCGTTCCGTCAGCCCCCTTGACGATCACGGGATCACCCGGACGGAGTTGCTCGTCGTAGTAAACGCACAGACCGCTCGCATAGCTTTTGTCCGCGTTGTTACCGACAGAACTCTTGATGTCGAACGTCTGCGCTTTACTCTCGCCGCTCTCACACCCCGCCACCACCATCACCATTACCAACAACGAGACCGCACCAGCGATGATCGTTCGTTTCATGATGATCCCTTCGTGGAGTTTGTCGTGTACGAGAGGAATCTAACGTAGTAGCCGCCTTAACGTGCAAATACGTTGTTTCCACTCTGGACGGTTGCACTCGGGACGTATGAGCTAGGTCGGCCATGCCTGCCGACGTCAAGCCACCGCACAACGCCACCCTCGCGGCGTTCGGTGAGCGCGTGCGCGCACGGCGGCACGAACTCGGCTGGATCCAGGAACAGGCAGCAGAGCACATCGGCATCCACTGGGCACACCTCGGCCAGGTAGAACGCGGGCAACGCAGTAGTCGAATCGAGAACGTCCTAAGAATCGCCACCGGACTTGACACCACGCCGGGCGCATTAATGAACGACCTCCCGCTAGACAAGTGAGCACGGTCCGACCCCGCTGTGGCGTAGAGACCAAGCGGGGTCGGCGTGAACGAAGGCTTACCAAAGCGCAGAGGCGAGGCCTTCGTTCGTGCGGCGGACAAGTCGACGCCGACTCGGGACGGACACGTCTACGTCCCTGCTCTTTCTTGGCTGCTCTCGCGGCCAAGACGTTTTAAGTTGTGGTGGCTGCCGCGCGTGGTGGCTGGGTGCCGTGTCCCGCCCCGCTGAATAGCTACTGCACGCCCTGCACCGTGTAGCCGGGCGCGGTGGGCCGGGCGGGTGCATCTCAACCGGCAGGCTGGTTTAGCGCCGTACTCGGTGTCCGGTCGTAGCTGACGACCCACTCCGCGCACGGCCTGCCTTCTGCCCAAGTTTGTATCCGGTAGTGGTCGTTGCCGCCGCGAACAGCGCCGCCCGCGACGCCGTCACTTTGGCCGCTGCCGGGGCCGGAACCAACGCGCCCACTGCGGCCCCCGCCAACGCCGACCGCCGAACAGTTCGCCTCCGCGACGCCTCGGCACTCTGGCGCGCCGCCGCTATTTCTGCGACGCCGTCAATAGCTCGCTTCAGTGCCGACTCCGCCTCATCGAGGGCGCTCAGCACGCGCGTGCCCGGTGTCGCGGCGAACCGCCCTCGACGATCACGGCGATAGATTCGGCTCACTTCGACCTCCCCCACGCGCGGCGCTCGGCTAGTTCGTCAGCCAAGGCGCGGAGGCCAGAACCCGTGTCGGCGTCGGCGCGGGGAGTTTTTCCCCGGTACCCTCCGCCCTGCGCTGGAGGTACGTCCTCCAGACCAGGCGGCGTCAGCCCTGGCCCCCACGACATTTCTCCAGCGTCGGGACCGTAGTCGGGAGCGTCGGCAGACACGGCTAGTTCCATGCCCACGTTGGCGTGGTGTAGCTGCCACTGGCCTTGATCTGCACAACACACGCCGCGCCGCGATACCGTACCCCGGTACCGAAGGAGCGTTGGAAGAAGCTGTCCTGCAACGGATATCGCTGATCTCGGCCGGGGATGATCCGCAAACCCTGATACGCGGGGTTCACGTGCTGACGGAACGCTACCGGGTTGCGGTTGCTGTTGGGTCCGCCGGTTGCGACCACGGCCACATAGCCCGCCGGAAGGTAGTAGCTGGGCACAATCCACGCCGGGCCGAAACTACCGAGCACTTCCAGTCCGCCGTACTCGCCCGGCGCTACCTGGCCCACCACGTTCTCGGCAGACAGGTAAGCCGGAGCCGACGAACTCGGCACAAAGTCGTATTTCGACTCGATGCCGTTGGTTTCAATGCCAGCGCGGAAGGTGCTGACAATTTCGGCTTCATTCGGGTGACACAGGACGATTAGCCGCGACGAGCCGTCTACGCCAAATCCCTTCGACGTGACCTGATTAATCGCGTTCACCAGATCGCCCGGATCGAGTGCGGCGTTACCGCTGACCAACAGGTGCGAATTGCTACTGACGAACGTTTGCCCCGCATAGCTCGGCGGCACCATGCCGTCTGTGCCGTTGTACAACCCGTAGACCGTCTGGCCCATCTCATTGAGCCGCGACGTCGGCGTGAACAACTGCCGCAACAGCGAACCCGTGACCAGCCGATTGTCTGCCTCGATTGCCCGATTGATCACACTGCGAACCTGCTCTGCCGAGGCACTCCGCAGAAACTTCCATGTGAAGCGCGACGCGAGATCCTTGTCTCTGAAGTCGTAGCCCAAGATCAGCGCGTCGGGTTCGGCGCGGATACCGGTCGGCTCGCCAAATTCACTGGCGTCCTCGAAGTGATCGCCCCCGATGGTCTGCGGGATCGCGTCGCCAACGTTCACCGTGGGATAGCTGATCAATGCGGCCAACGCCGAGCGCTGCTTGTTCCACGCGGCCATTGCGGTGGCGGCTTCATCCCAGATGACGCCCAGGTCCACGCCGTCGACAGTCTGGTTGACCAGAACGTCGCCGTGGCTGCTGTAACCGACCGCGCCGGAATCAGCACCGAACGCAAATACGTCACCCCGGCGCGATGGACGCGCAAAAAACGGGTGACAGTTCCAACTGCGATTATCAATAGGACGGGTAGTAGTCATAACTGAATTTCTCGATTACGGTCTGGCCGCACAAAGCGGCGTGAAATGGAAAGAATTGGTCGGCAATCCACCGGCAACGTGCCGTGTAGAAAATCCGGCCCCAGACCGAATGCCAGTACCCCGACGAAAACCCGACGAACCTGCCGTACGGATTCAACATCTCAGAAGCCCTGCTCTCGCGGGCCAACCGCCACCTGCGGCTGCTAATGCCCCGAGGTGGCCTACCGTACGCCCCCGAGCCGCGCCCACGCTATACCTGCCGCCTCCACCGGCGAGCACCCCGCGACCTACCCGCACCCCGGCAACACCCCGGCGCGCGGGGGTGATCCGGCGGTACTCAGCCGGTGGCCGCTGCTGCGCAGTCAGTAGCTCAATATTGCCTTTTACCTGCACTTATCCCGAGAGCGCCAGGGCGTACGCGCTGGTAGGCACAGCGCGCAGCCAGCGGGCTGGCACTACTTAAAATCCGCACAGTGTCGGTTCGAGTCCGACTGGGGGCACCCGTCGAAAGTTGTGTGGGATCCTCGGGGGCATTTTTGCACCCCTGGGTCCCACGCAACTCGACGTCAATTAGTCGTCAGCGGCCGCGTCGGGTCGGATGTCCACGCGTTCATCGAGCCGTCGTAGACCGCAGCGTCGTCGCGTCCGACTGCGGCGAGAGCGAAAGCTGCTGCGGTGGCAGCGATTCCGCCTCCGCAGTAGGTCACGGGTCGCACCGAATCGTCGAGGGCGCCCACGGCGTCGAAGATCGCCCGCAGCGCGGGAACCTCTTTCAGCTTGCCCCGCTCGTCGACCAGCTCGCCGAAGGGCACATTCACACTTCCGGGAATGTGGCCTGCCGCGAAGGTGTCACGGTCGAGGGCGTTGATCAGGAGCACGGCCGAGTCGTCGACGTCGGTGACCACCTCGTCGGTGGTCTCGATGCGCTCCTGGCGCCGCTTCGCTGTGAATTCATCTGGCGGATAAGTTGATTCGCCACGGTCGACGGAGAAGCCCGCGTCAACCCACGCCTGCAGGCCTCCGTCGAGCACGGCCACGTTGTCGAAGCCCTCCAGACCGAACTGCCACCACAGTCTTGTCGCCCAGATCCCGTTCTCCGAGTCGTAGACCACGACACGCGAGTCGTCACCGACCCCGGCCGCACCCACGGCCGCCGCGAACTGTTCCGACGACGCGACGGCGAACGGCGCATCCCCGTCGGGATCGGTGAGCGCGGTGAGTTGATCGACGAACACCGCGCCGGGAATGTGACCGGCCAGATAAGAAGCCTGCCCGGGCTCGATCTGCGGCGCCCCGTCGCCGAACCGGAGATGAACGGTCGCGTCGACGACGCGCAGCTTGGGATCATCGCCCAGATCGCGCAGGTCAGAAGCAGTGATGAGATGTGGCGTGCCCATACCCCGACACTACCGGCGGCCGCGCACATCTCCGCCGATCAACTCTGCTTTCCGCGCAGGTTCTCGAGGAGCCTGAGCCAGATCTCGCTGATCGTGGGATACGACGGGACCGCGTGCCACAGCCTTTCCACCGACACCTCGCCGACGACGGCGACAGTCGCGGAGTGCACGAGCTCCGCGATGTCGGGTCCGACAAACGTGGCTCCCACCAACACATTTCGCGCGCGGTCGATGACAAGGACCGCGTGGCCGCTGTAGTTCTCACGGGCAAGGGCCGAACCCGCGACCTCGATATCGAGTTCGGAGGTGGCGACATCGATGCCAGCGTCGCGGGCGGCACGTTCGGTCAGTCCGACCGACCCGACCTGCGGCTCGGTGAACACCACCTGGGGCACAGCGGCATGGTCGGCGGTGGCCAGATTTCGCTCACCGTCGAGCGAACGACCTTCTGCGCGCGCGGCGATCACGTCACCCGCGACCCTCGCCTGGTATTTGCCCATGTGAGTCAGTGGCGCACGACCGTTGACATCACCGACCGCGTACAGCCACTCGTGCCCGGCGACATTGAGGTGATCGTCGACGTCGAGCTTGGCCCTGGGGTCGATGCCGAGCGCGTCGAGTCCGACGCCGACGGTGCGCGGGCGTCGGCCTGCCGCGACGAGGATCTCGTCGACTTCGAGTCGGTCGGTGACATTGCCGTCGTGGTCAGCGAGTTCGACGACAGCGGGCCCGCCGTGCACTCGCCCGTAACCCGTGTCGTCAACCTCCGGCCGCGCCACTGATCCGAACGTCGTGCCGAAGCGGATGTCGACTCCCCGCTCACGCAGCCCCGACGACACTCGTTCCCCGACAAAGGGTTCCATCGACGGAAGCAGCGAATGGCCGCGCACGACCATCGTGACCACACTCCCGAGCTCGGCGAGCCAGGTCGCCGCCTCGCAGGCAACGACTCCCCCACCGAGCACCGCGATGCGCGCAGGAATCTCGACGAGATTCGTCGCATCACGCGACGTCCACGGCGCAGCGTCGACAAGCCCGGGGATCGGTGGAATCGAGGCATCGCTTCCCGTCGCCAACACCACCGCCTCGGTGGCGCGCAGGCGTCGACCATCCACCTCGACCTCCCGCTCACCCACCAGCTTGCCGACGCCGCGCACCACGTCGATGCCCGCGCCACGCGCCCAGTCGACCTGCGACGAGTCGTCGCGCTTATGGGTGATCGAGTCGCGCCACGCCAGCAGACGGCCGGGTTCGGGCTGATCGTCGACGACCCGAGTCCGCGAACCGGGCAGCCCCGTCGCGGCCTCGAGCGCTGCGCCGGCCCCCAACAACGCCTTGCTCGGCATGCACGCCCAGTACGAGCATTCGCCGCCGACGAGTTGACCCTCGATGAGCACCGCACGTCGAGCGCTTCCACGGATTGCGTAGTCGGCGGCGTTCTCACCCGCAGGCCCAGCGCCGATCACGATGACGTCGTAGGTGTCGGTATCTGCCATGAAATCCACGGTAGCCCCGGGCTGATGTAACAGTCGCTGCCCGCAGAACGACCACTAACACATCGGGGTCCGTACACCGCAGGAGACTCATGCCCATTTCACCCGAATCCGCTGCCGGCGATCCTCGCGATCAGTGGATCACCTACGACGCCTCACTTGCCGACGAGCCGACGCCCCCGGGGCACCAAAACCCTGGTCCACGCCGAATCCGACGCAGGCTGGTCGGCCTCGCCACGGTGCTCACGCTGACGGCAGCCCTCCTGGGTCTGAGTGCGGTGATCGGCAAGGACGACCGCGCGTCGGCGCTCGTCGGACACCCCGAGGTCCTGCGTGACGGCTGCAAGTGGGACTCGTCGGGAAACTACGTCCAGAACTGCAGGGTTTGGTCGAAATCACAAAACAAGTGGATCGTCGTCCAGATCCGAGCGTCGAACGGCAGCAACAAGGGCGTGTACCTGCTCGACGGCATGCGTGCCCGCGACGACCGCTCCGCGTGGACCACCGACGTCCAGGCCGCCAAGGTGTACGACGGTAAGAGCGACACGACGTTGGTCATGCCCGCCGGAGGGGCGTCATCGTTCTACACCGACTGGGACGCCGGAGCAGGCGACAAGAACGTCACCATCAAGCAGGAGACCTTCCTCACCGACGAACTGCCCGCATACCTCGCCACCAACTTCGGCGTGAGCCGGTCGAACAACGCGATTGTCGGGCTGTCGATGTCCGCCGGCCCTGCAGTCACGCTCGCCGAGCGGCATCCCGAGCAGTTCAAGGTCGTGCAGGCGATGTCGGGCTACTACCAAACCGACAATCCGATCGGCGCGCTCGGAGTGCTGGCGACGCAGACACTCGTCTCCAACTACACCAACGGGATCGTCAACATGTGGGGCGCGCCGGGAAGCGCACGGTGGACCGCGAACGACCCGTCGAAGAACATCGACAAGCTCAAGCAAAACGGGCAGACTCTGATCATCTCGTCCGGGAGCGGCTTTCCGAGTCCCGCCGACATGGCGAAGCTCTCGCAGTCGGATCTGATCAACGCCATCGCGTTGGAAATCCTGTCGGCGGTGTCGACGGTGCTCATGCAGTTGCAGCTCGCGCAGGCCGGAGTCTCGGTGATCTCGCTTCCGAACTACGGAGTCCACAACTGGGCCAACTGGGATCGCGGTCTCGGAGCGGGCAAGAACGACGTCTTGACCGCACTCAACAAGACGCCTGCGGTGACCGCGAAGACTCAGCTCGTCAGTGCTGCCGGATCGCCGGAACCCGACGGCGTGGCTAAGGCAACCGCAGCCGCGCGTGTCGCGGCGGCGAAGCCGGTACAAACCCCGGCTGTGCTCGCGGCGCTGGCGGCAAGTGAGTCGTCGAGTGCAAGCAGCTCTCCGTCTACCTCGACGCCGGCCTCAGCATCGGAGTCTGCCGAATCTTCCGCTTCCACAACCGAATCGACGACGGGCACTCCCTCCGAGGAGACCACGACGACCACTAACCCGGCCCCGTCAGGGTCCACCGAATCGAGCCCGAACACCTCCACGCCGGCACAGTCGACGACTCCCGAGTCGACAACAACGACGACAACAACAACGGTGCCCACGCCGTCGGGGTAACGCTGCCGACCCCTCCGACGACATAACATCTCGAACGTCACACGCGCGATCTGACATTTCCAGGGGGGAAATCGCTATGCGCTCGAAGTTTGTCGTGTTCTTTTGCGCTCTATGCGTCGTGGTGCCGGGCATCTGGTTCGGCACCGCCACAGCGAAAGCTGACACGGGGGTCACGGTTCTCACCGTCGGACCGAATCCGAACGTGGTGTCGGCGCCGATGTCCACCGAGCTGCAGGGGGTCATGTGCAAGGCGCCCAACACGTGCAAATCGGTGTCGTATCAGACGTCGGGATGGTTGAGTTCGGTGGTCAACAGCGGGGTCTCGGCGTTGTCTGCCGCGATCGCCGCGACACCGGGCAAGAAGGCCGTGATGGGATTCTCGCAGGGTGCTCTCGTCGCGTCGGAATGGCTCAAACGCTATGCGGGAAGCGCGACTTCGCCGGCGGCGTCGGACATGTACTTCGTGTTGCTCGGCAATCCGCAGCACCCACTCAATGGGCGTAACACGCTGCAGAAGACCGGGACCCCGACGCCGTACACGAAGTACACGACCATCGACATCAGCCGCGAGTACGACGGCATGTCCGACTACCCGAACGACGTCGGCAACACACTCGCCGTGGCGACCTCGCAAGACGGCTACACGTCGATTCACCCGTACTACACCGGCGTCGACCCGAACGCGTCGTCGAATCTCGTGAAGCGGACGGGCAACTACACGTTTGTTCTCGTGCCGACCAGCTACCTCCCGCGCTACGAACGGATGCGCAACAGAGGTCTCGGCAAGCTCGCCGAGCAGGGCAACGCCACGTGGAAACCGGTCGTCGATCGCGGGTACAACCGGGCCGGCTTCACACAACTCGGGAACACCACCGTGGTGCCTGTCCGCTGAGGGATTCCACTCGAATGATGTACTCGAGGGCATGACGCCTTCGCCGAGTGCCCTGATCCTGGCAGCAGATCAGAGCGAGGTGGCAGTGCTCACGCTCGCCATCGCGCTTTACTCGGCGGGCATTCTCATCGGGATCGGCGTGGGCATCAATGCCGTCAACCGCAAGCGTCGACGCCTCGCCATCGCCATGGCGATATTCGTCGGGGTGCTGGTGGTTGCCGGCGTCGTCGTCGCGGTCATGAGCAGCATCCACTGACGGCCAACCCACTGTCCACCTGGTCGACGCCCTGCGTATGCACGAACACTCAACGGTAGTCACCGAGCGGGTTTAGACTTCGGCGGTTACGCTCTGCCGCGGGGGACGCAGCCCGTTGACCCGACGGTGGAATCGACCTGGTCAGGGGTGTGTATGTCAGAGACGCCGTTCGGTGGTTTGAGTCGTCGCGAGTTCTTGTCGAGAGTTGCCGCGGTCGGCGGCGGCGCACTGCTCACGTCATGGGCAGCACCGATCATCGACAAGGCCTACGCCCAGGCCGACCCTGCGGGCACCGGGTCGCTCGACGACATCGAGCACATCGTGCTGTTCATGCAGGAGAACCGGAGCTTCGATCACTACTTCGGCACCTACTCGGGTGTTCGTGGATTCGGCGAGTCGACGCCGCTGTGGCGTCAGCGCGGCTGGGCACCCGGCGTCGGACCGACCAAGTCGGGATACACGATGCCGTTCCGCCTCGACACCGAGAACGACGCCAACCTCGACGGCGAGTGCATCAATGACCCCGATCATTCATGGGCGGGGCTCCACCACGCCTGGAACGGCGGCCGCAACGACGGTTGGCTCCCGATGTCGATCGATTCGGTCGGCCCGGCCAACGCGCCTGCACTCATGGGCTACTACGAGCGTGAGGACATCCCCGTCCACCGCACGCTCGCCGAGGCGTTCACCATCTGCGATGCGTACCACTGTTCGGTACTCGGACCCACCGACCCCAACCGGCTGTACTGGATGAGCGCAACGCTCGACCCCGAGGGCACGCACGGTGGCCCGCTTCTCGAAACACCAACGCTCATACCCAAATTCGCCTACAGCTGGCGCACCATGCCGGAGAACCTCAGAGACGCGGGCGTGAGCTGGAAGATCTACAACAACAAAGACCTCGGACCGGTCTCGTCGGTTGTCCTCGACGGCATGATGGGCTGTTTCAAGCAGGCGCAGAATCCCAACTCGGAGCTGGCTCGACGCGGGATCGACCCGACCTACCCGAACGACTTCCGCGCCGACGTCGCAGCCAACCGGCTACCCAAGGTGTCGTGGGTCGTCCCGCCGGCGATGGAATGCGAACATCCCGCGCTACCCGCGGCTTTGGGCGCTGTGGGCATTGTGCAACTGCTCGACATTCTCACGTCGAATCCCGCTGTCTGGGAGAAGACCGCGCTGATCATCAGCTACGACGAGAACGGCGGCTTCTTCGACCACGTCGTTCCCCCGACAGCTCCCCCCGGCACCAAGGGTGAGTACGTCAGCGTGCCGAACATCGGCAAGGTCTCGTCGTCGAAAGGCATCCGCGGGCCGATCGGACTCGGCTATCGCGTGCCGTGCTTCGTGATCTCGCCCTACAGTCGCGGCGGGCTCGTCGCGCGCGAAACCTTCGACCACACTTCGCAATTGCGACTCATCGAGAAGCGCTTCGGCGTCGACGTCCCGAACCTGACCGCGTGGCGCAGGCAAACCGTCGGCGACATGACGACGGCGTTCGATTTCGCCCATCGACCGAACTCCGCACGACCCCGCCTGGGCGACCCGAATCCCAAGGCACAGAACGCCCTGCTGAAATGCGGCCCGAACATCGCGGCGGGCACGGCCGGGTACGGCAAGCCGTATCCGGTGCCGCCCAACAGCATGCCGCGTCAGCAGCCCGGCACTCGTAGGTCGCCGAGCGGCATCGTCTGACACGCTCACGCTGCTGCCGGTAGACGTCCGTCGAGAACCGCCGCGACGGTCCGCGTGAACACGGTCGTCCATGCGGTGACGAGAACGCCGAGAAGCAACGCCGCGGCAATGCGAAACATGGTGGAGTCCAATGCTGTTCCCAGTGCTGCCAGGCCGGTCACGCAGGTGCCGATCGGAAAGGTGAAGCTCCACCACGTCAACGCGAACGGCATCGAACGTCGGATGTTGTGCACAGTGACAGCAGTGGCGAGCGCGAACATTGCCACGCCCAGGCCCGTCGCCGCGACCCCGTAACCGAGGCCGAAGATCCGCAAACCCGTTGCGATGGTGTGGGAATCGGACAAGTACCAGGCGAGTGCGGAGTCGGCATGCGCGGCAAGTGAATTCGCCGCCGTGACGGATTGACCGATGACGCCGAGCGTGATCCAGATCGTCGGCGCCGCACACCCGGTGGGCACGGTCCCGTGCACCAGGCGACCATAGATCATCGAGAGCGTGATCAGCCCCAGAAACAAGCTGAGTCCGAACAGCAAGTAGCACAACAGCAGAAAGCTCACTCGCCACTGCCCGGCCGGAACGTGGTCGACCAGCAGCGCGCCCGTCGTCGCCGACACCATCGGCGGGACGACCGGCATCAGCCATGCGGGTAGCGCGACGAGGTCGGAGCGTCGACGATGGCGCGTCATCATGAGAAACGGCACGGCGATCGCCGTACAGACCCCTGCGAGCGTCCCGACCGACCACAGCGCCGCGTCGACGACGACCGCCGCGTCAGTCCCGAGGATCGACGACCCGACGGTGACGGTGCCCGCTCCGACGGTCAGCAGGGCCATCGGGATCGCGCCGTAGAACTGAATCATCACGGGGTCGGCGGCGTAACGTCGTGCCTGCATGGGATGCCGCATCCAATGCACTCCGAACGCCGCGGTGATCACCACCAGCAGCACCGCCGCGAGCAACCAGATAGCCGTCGCGAAACCGCGGACCGCCGAGAGATCTCCGGCAACGCTGATCGCCGACGTCGCCACGATCCCCGTACCCATCACCGCCGCGAACCAGTTGGGCGTGATGTGAGCAAACGCTTCTGCGCGACACTTCGCCGACGACCGGCTCAACGGAACGTCGGTGGCCAGCGGACGGTCGAGGATCTCGGTCATGATTCCCAGCATCCGCGGGCGGCCGACGTGCCGGAAGACGGCTCAGCATTGTGGGGTCACAAGCAGTGCTTGTGGCCCTGCGCGCACACTCGACGAGACGGAGCGCCCACTCGACGCGACGCAGCGCACACTCGACGCGACGCAGCGCCCACTCGACCGCACTTCCCCGTCGACTGGGCGCCTCGTTCAGCCGAGTGGGCGCTGCGTTCAGCCCACTGGGCAGGTCAGTCGACGGCCATCTCGCCGAGTTCCGACCAGCCGTCGGCGTCGACGGTGGTGTTGATGATCGCCGGGGTCGCGACGAGGAACTGCGGGAGGTCGGCGGTCGCCTTCTTGAAGTGATCGCTCGAGACGTGAGCGACGGCGGCGTCGTCGTCGAAGGCCTCGATCAGGACGTACTCGTTGGGGTCGTCGAGGCTGCGTGACCACGTGAACCATTTGTTGCCGGGCTCCGATCGTGTTGCCTCGGTGAACTCGGCAACCAGGTCGGGCCACTGATCTGCGTACTCGGGCTTGATCTGCCATTTGGCGACGATGTGGATCATGCATCCAGCCTAGGTCGGCCTCGCAACACCGTGGAACGGTTGCCATGTCTCATTGTGAGAACAGCGATCGCGGGAGACCGACGGAGAGACGCCTTGCGTCACTCGACGACAGCGAGCGTAACTTGGGTCACACAGCACCACAGGAGGAGAAGCGATGCGCGAGATCACCAAGTTCTACGTCGACGGTCAGTGGGTGGAGCCCACCGAGTTGAACCTCATCGACGTGATCAACCCGGCGACCGAGAAAGCTGCGGGCCACGTGGCTCTGGGCACGGCCGCAGACGTCGACGCCGCCGTGAGCGCAGCGCGACGCGCCTTCGCTACGTGGGGACGCAGCTCCGTCGACGACAGGCTCGCCGTGCTCAACGCCATCATCGCCGAGTATCAGAAGCGCGCAGACGACCTCGCCGACGCCGTCACCGAGGAGATGGGTGCTCCCGCGGGATTGGCGCAGGCCGCACAGGTACCGATCGGTCTGGGACACCTCATGACCGCTGCCGCGGCACTGCCCGAGTACCGCTTCGCGGAGGATCGTCGAACCTCTCGAATCGTCAAGGAGCCCATCGGCGTCTGCGGATTCATCACCCCGTGGAACTGGCCGCTCAATCAGGTCATGTGCAAGGTGGCACCCGCGTTGGCCACCGGCTGCACGATGGTGCTGAAGCCTTCCGAGGTCGCTCCATTCTCGGCCGCGATCGTCGCCGAGATCTTCGACGCCGCAGGCGTTCCCGCAGGCGTCTTCAATCTGGTCAACGGTGACGGACCCGGCGTCGGGTCGGCGTTGGCAGCCCACCCCGGCATCGACATGATCTCCTTCACCGGCAGCACGCGCGCAGGTATCGAGGTCGCGCGCACCGCGGCGCCGACCGTCAAACGCGTCGCGCAGGAACTGGGCGGCAAGAGCCCCAACATCATCCTCGACGACGACGACCTCGCACAGAACGTCGCAGGCGGCGTCGCGTCGGTCATGCTCAACTCCGGACAGTCCTGCAACGCACCCACCCGCATGCTGGTCCCCAACTCACGCCTCGACGACGTCGTCGAGGCCGTGAAGTCGGTCGAACCCTCACTGACAGTGGGAGATCCGACGAGCAAGGTGCGTCTCGGCCCGGTCGTCTCGGAGCCGCAGTTCGAGAAGATCCAGGGGCTCATCGAGCGCGCAATCGACGACGGCGCGACCCCGGTCATCGGTGGTGCCGGTAGGCCGGACGATCTGCCGACCGGCTACTACGTGCGTCCGACCGTCTTCTCCGGCGTAACCAACGACATGGAGATCGCGCGGACCGAGGTGTTCGGGCCCGTGCTGGTCGTCATCGGCTACGACGACATCGACGAGGCCCTCGAGATCGCCAACGACACCGAGTACGGCCTCGCGGGATACGTCTCGGGCAAGGATCTCGACGAGGTGCGTCGAATCGGCGAACGTATCCGCGCCGGATCGATCTCCCTCAACGGAGCGCAACTCGATCCGTCGGCACCGTTCGGCGGCTACAAGCAGAGCGGCAACGGCCGCGAGTGGAGCGACTACGCATTCGACGAGTTCCTCGAGGTGAAGTCGCTCTTGGGCTACGACGCCTGAGCCTGCGTATCCGGATGGGTCACACATGCCCATCCGGATACGCTGTGGGTAACGAAGACTCGGTGACAGTCGCACATTAGGTCGACCCCGCGAGGAGCCCAGATGACCGTTGCCCGTGACATCGCCGACGTGATCGAACAGCACATCGGCGGTGAGATCCCAGTACATCTCACCGCGTGGGACGGCAGCGTCGTCGGCCCGGACAACGCTCCGCACGTCGCCATCTACAGTGCCGATGCGCTCCGTCGAATCATCTGGCATCCAGGCGAACTCGGTGCAGCCCAGGCGTACGTCACCGGCGAACTCGACGTTGTCGACGATCTCGACGACGCGCTCACCCACGTGTGGGAGGTCGCCGCTGCTCGCGGACTCTCCGGTATCCGACCCTCGCCGCGTGTCCTTTTCGACGTCGCGCGACTGGCTCTCCGCTACCGACTTCTCGGCCTCCCCAAAGCTCCACCCGCCAGCCAGGCACGGGTGCGGGGACGTCTGCACTCCCGCGCTCGCGACCGCGCCGCGATCAGCCACCACTACGACCTGTCGAACGACTTCTACGAGCTGATCCTCGACGAGCACATGGCGTACTCGAGCGCCTACTGGACGTCGGACGATCCCGACTACACGCTGGCCGACGCACAGGCGGACAAACTCGATCGCGTCTGCCGCAAGGTGGGCCTGGATTCGGCTGCCGGACAGCGATTCCTGGACATCGGATGCGGATGGGGATCGCTATCGCTCTATGCGGCAGAGCATTTCGACGCACGAGTGGTCGGCGTGACCATCTCGCGCGAACAGAAGGCATTCATCGACGAACGCATCGCGCAGCGCGGACTGGCCGACCGTGTCGAGATACGGGTGCAGGACTACCGCGAGATCCCCGACCCTCCGTTCGACGCCGTGGCGTCGCTGGAGATGGGCGAGCACGTGGGCGAACAGAACTATGCGACGTACGCACAGGTGTTGCGCGACAAGGTCATTCCCGGCGGACGCGTGTGCATCCAGCAGATGTCACGCCCTGAGGGTAGGCATCCCGGCGGCGGGCCGTTCATCGAGTCGTTCATCGCACCCGACATGTACATGCGCCCCGTCGACCGAACCGTGCAGTACCTGACCGATGCCGGACTCCGCGTCGACGACGTCGAGGAGATGGCCGAGCACTACGTTCGGACCGTCGACGTCTGGTACGACACCTTCGAGAAGAACTGGGCACGCGCCGCCGACCTGGTCGGCGACGAAATGGCCCGCGTGTGGCGGCTCTACCTCGTCGGCGGACGCATGGCCTTCCGCGACGGACGCATGGGCGTCGAACAGATCACGGCAACGAGGCCCCGTTAGCCCTGTGCTTGCGTGACGTGCCCCTCGAGCCACCCGAGCGTCGTCGAGAGCACCTTCGCCTGCTCCGGCTCGTTGAAGATCTCGTGGTAGAGATCATCGAAGATGACCAGTGTCTTGTCGTGGGAGCCTGCGAGGCGCTCGACCATCTCGCTGCCAGCCGGATTGGTCAGCCGGTCGGCCGAACCGTGCATCACGAGGAGTGGGATCGTCAGCGAGCCCACGCGGTCGGGGAAGCTCTGCATCGTCGACAGCATCTCCGCGCCCAACCGCGCCGGAATACGTGCGCGCGTCACCAGCGGGTCGGCTTGGTATGCAGCGACGACGTCAGGGTCGCGAGAGACGGCCGTCGAATCCAACGCGATGGTCGGCAGCCAGGGCGCGACCTTGCCGAGAACCTGCGAGACGGCGATGACCGGGCCCGGCATGTCGTCGCCGGGCATCACGGCGGCACCGGAGAGGATCAGTCCGTCGAGTTTGTCCTGATGGTCGAGTGCGTAGTCGAGCGCGATGCAGCCGCCCATGCTGTGTCCGAGCAGATATGTGGGCAGCCCGTCGATCGCGGTCTGCGTGACGACGGTGTCGAGATCATCACTGAATTGCTTGAATGACTTGATACGCAACCGTTTTCCACCGGACCGGCCGTGCCCGAGGTGATCAGGTATCGCGACGGAGAAACCCGCGTCGGTGAACACCTTCGCGACGTGCGCATAGCGTCCGCCGTGCTCGCCGAGGCCATGTGCGACGACGACGAGTCCGCGCGGACTCGCGGGCGTGAGGGTTGTGTAGAAGATCTGCTCACCGTGCTTGCCGGAGAAGGTGCGCTCTTCGCTCGTGACGCCAGGTGTGCCGTCTGCGCTGTCAGCCATTCGGCCATTATTGCTTACCGCGCGGCCCGATCAGCAAGTTCGGGCCAAGCACCACCCGCGCACGTCAGCCACGATCGGCGTCAGACGCCGACCCCGACGAACTTCTCCGATGCCGTCCAGAGCCCGTCGATGAGGTCGCGGCGGCTTGCCTGCTTGTTTTCCCGACCATTGGGCTTGAGACGGTCGAAGTAGACGCCGTTGATCTCAGGGTCGGCACCACGACGCGCCAGTGCGATGAGCGGCTGCGCACCCTGCTCGGGGGTGATCGTTCCGAACCGCTTCAAGGGTGTGCGGTAGAACAAGCCGACGAAGGCCGAGTCCCGGCCGAAGCTGCTGGCAACGACGCCCGGGTGTACGGCGGCCGACACGATCCCGTCGTCGCGCCACCGATCGGCGATACCCCTGGTGAACATGATGTTCTCCAATTTGCTTGTCCCGTAACACCGTAACTCGATCGTGCGTCGTCGCTCGAAGTCCAGATCGGTGAGATCCACGCTGCCCACAAGGTTGCCGAAGCTCGAGGTGTTGACCACCAGCGCGCCACCGTCGGCAGCCAACTGCTCCTTGAGCAGGTTCGTCAGGAGGAACCCGCTGAGGTGATTGATCTGGAGGTTCGGTTCGTGTCCGTCCGCGGTCTTCTGTGCCGGCGAGAACGTGCCGCCCGCGTTGTTGAGCAGCACATCGATCGAACCGACGCGTGCGGCGATGTCGCCGGCAAGAGCGCGCACCTCGTCGAGGCTCGCATAGTCGGCGGTGAACGCCGTCGCACCCACCTCTGCCGCCACAGCCTTCGTCTTCTCCTCCGACCGCCCGACAATGATCAGGTCGACGTCGGGTCCGGCGAGCTCCCGTGCGGCAACGGCCCCTATGCCGTCGCTGGCGCCGGTGATCACGATCGTCCGTGTGTCTGCCACTGAGGTTCCCCCGCTTGTGTCGTCGGGCCTCGTGCCCGAGTGCTTTCCATCAGGTCTACACGGTGTCCCGTCGGGCGTGTGGCATGAGCACACGCCTCACGCGCGCCGGAACCCCACTCCTTCCGACGACTCGACGACGCGATGACCCTCGCCAAGGCGACGCCCCTGATCGGGGGAGGCGCGGTCTCCGCGTTTGATAATTTCCAGACATGACCGCAAGCGAAAACCCGTCCTCCGAGGTCGACGCCGAAGATTTCGAGCAGATCCGCCAACTCGTCCACGACTTCATCCGCACCAAGGTCGTGCCTCGCGAAACCGAGATCATGCAGACCAACGAGGTACCGGCCGATCTGCGTGCACAGGCCGCCGAGATGGGATTGTTCGGATACGCCATCCCGCAGGAATGGGGCGGACTCGGACTCGACCTGACGCAAGATGTCGAGCTGGCAATGGAGTTCGGGTACACCAGCTTGGCGTTGCGGTCGATGTTCGGCACCAACAACGGCATCGCCGGTCAGGTTCTCGTCAACTTCGGCACCGACGAGCAGAAGAAGCAGTGGCTCGAACGCATCGCGTCGGGCGAGGTAGTCGCGTCGTTCGCACTCACCGAAACGGGAGCGGGCTCGAATCCGGCGGGGTTGCGCACCAGGGCAACCCGCGACGGGCAGGACTGGGTGATCGACGGCCAGAAGCGCTTCATCACCAATGCGCCGATCGCCGACCTCTTCGTCGTCTTCGCGCGCACCCGTCCCGCCGATGAGTCGGGCACAGGGATAGCGGTATTCCTCGTTCCCGCAGACACTCCCGGCGTCGAGGTGGGTAGCAAAGACGCCAAGATGGGCCAGGAGGGCGCGTGGACAGCCGACGTCACCTTCGACGGGGTGCGTGTGCCCTCGTCCGCGCTCGTCGGTGGCGATGAGGAGAAGGGCTACAGGGCTGCGATGACCTCGCTGGCCCGCGGGCGGGTACACATCGCCGCCCTGTCGGTGGGGCAGGCGCAACGTGCGCTCGACGAGTCGGTGGCCTATGCCGCCAACGCCACGCAGGGCGGAAAGGCCATCGGCTCTTTCCAATTGGTGCAGGCGATGCTCGCAGACCAGCAGACCGGAGTGATGGCCGGACGCGCGCTGGTTCGCGAGGCCGCCGCCAAGTACGTGTCCGGCGAGGACCGACGCATCGGACCGTCGGCGGCAAAGCTGTTCTGCACCGAGATGGTGGGCAAGGTCGCCGATCTCGCCGTGCAGATCCACGGCGGAACCGGCTACATGCGCGAGGTGCCGGTCGAACGTATCTACCGCGACGTGCGCCTGCTCCGGCTGTACGAGGGCACCAGCGAGATTCAACGTCTCATCATCGGCGGCAACCTGGTCCGCGCCGCGGCGAAGTAGACCCGACAGCGAAGTAGACCCGACAGCGCTGTCGGAATAACGCCGCACCTCGGCAGGTTGACTGAACCAGTTGCTCAGATTTGAGCAAATAACCGACCAGGAGGTTCCGATGCCTGCCATCACCGCCGACACCACAACTCTGCCCCGCCTAACCGCGGCGACGCTCGAGGCCTCCGAACGGCCCGTAAAGTCACTGACCCGTGGTCCCCGCGGATACGAGGGCGAGGGATTCCCTGT
This sequence comes from Gordonia jacobaea, assembly GCF_965344965.1. NCBI lineage: Bacteria > Bacillati > Actinomycetota > Actinomycetes > Mycobacteriales > Gordoniaceae > Gordonia > Gordonia jacobaea. The sequence continues at coordinate 320,602 of NZ_CBDRLS010000001.1, forward strand.
GGTCAGGGCCTTCGCGGGCGTTCCAGCCGCAGTCCTCGACCCGTTCATCCACATGGATCAGATGGGCGAGGTCGACTACGAGCCAGGCGAACCGAAGGGCACCGACTGGCACCCGCACCGGGGCTTCGAGACCGTCACCTACATCATCGACGGCCGCTTCCAGCACCAGGATTCCACCGGCGGTGGCGGCTTGATAGAGAACGGCGCCACCCAGTGGATGACCGCCGGTGCCGGCATTCTGCACATCGAGACACCACCGGCTGAGTTGGTCGAGTCCGGCGGTCTGTTCCACGGCATCCAGCTCTGGGTCAACCTGCCTGCCAAGGACAAGTTCCTCACTCCGCGCTACCAGAACCTCGAAGCCGGGAATGTTGCGCTCGTCGCCTCCCCCGACGGCGGCGCACTCGTCCGCATCATCGCGGGCGAGCTCGACGGTCATGCGGGCCCTGGTTCCACGCATACCCCGATCACGGTGGCGCACGCGACCGTCGCGCCCGGTGCGTCGGTGTCCGTGCCGTGGCGTGAGGACTTCAACGCACTCGCCTACGTCCTCTCCGGGCGTGGCACCGTCGGCCCGGACGCGCGTCCGATCGAGCAGGGCCAGCTCGCGGTCTTCGGCAAGGGTGACCGTCTGACGGTCGCCGCCGATGCCGGGCAGGACGGCAACCGTCCCGCCCTCGAGGTTCTCCTGCTCGGCGGAGCACCCATTCGCGAACCCGTCGCGCACTACGGTCCGTTCGTGATGAACACCCGCGAGCAACTGATCGAGGCCATCGAAGACTTCCAGGCCGGTCGCCTCGGCGTCATTCCGCCGGATGCGATCATGCCGCACACCAGCATTCGATGACCGTCAACCACTCGATCCAGAAGGTCGCCGCGTCGAAGGCACAGGCGTGGCGACTCTTCATCGAGACGAGCGCCCGTCTCCAGACCACACTCGACGATGAGCTGCGTGCACACTGCCGAATGTCGTTGGCGGACTACCACGTTCTGTTGATCCTCCACGAATCCCCCGGCGGCCGCGCACGGATGCGCGACCTCTCCCACCGCATGGTGTTCTCGACGTCGCGCCTCTCCTACCAGGTCGACGCGATGGTGCGGCGAGGGTGGCTTCGTCGCGAGGCCGCCCCCGAGGACAAACGCGGTAGCTACGCGGTGCTGACAGACGACGGACGCTCGGCGTTCGCTGCCGCCGCACGCGATCACGGTGCGGCCGTCGACAGGCTGTTCACGTCCGGACTCTCCGACGTGCAGGCAAGCGAACTCGCCGACCTCATGGCAACGCTCACCGAACACCTCGACACCGAAACGTCCACCATCGCAAGTACACCCGCTGACCGAGCGAAATGACGAGATCATGACCGACACGCAGACACAGATCACCGACGCCACGAGCTGGCGCCTCATCCGCGCGGCCGACCGCCATATGTGGAACGACGAGGCCATCGACTCGCGGCAATCGTTTCCCGCCACCGGCAGTTTCGACCTGGCGGCCAACGCGCACGGAATGCTACTGGTCCACAACGACGACATCGTCGACGCGGGCGCAGGTTTCGACACCCACCAGCATCGCGACGCAGAGATCGTGACGTGGGTCGTCGAAGGCGCTCTGCACCACAGGGACTCGCAAGGAAGCGAAGGTGTTCTCACACCCGGCGTCGTGCAGCGGATGTCGGCGGGATCGAGAATCAGGCATTCCGAACGCAACGCGTCGACGCGCGCCGAGAACCAGCGGTTGCGCGTCGTGCAGATGTGGATCGCACCCGAGTATTCGGGCGGCACACCGAGTTACGCGGAAGCAGACGTCAACGAGGCACTGGCCGACGGCGAGCTGGTCACCATCGTGTCGGGACTCGACCGCGACGCGAGTGGGCAGGCATTGACGATCGGCAACAGCTACGTCGCACTGCACGCCGCGCGCCTACTCCCCGACCGCCCGGTCACCCTGCCGCCCGCGCCGTTCGGGCACCTGTTCGTGGTCTCCGGCACCGTCACGGTGTCCGGCCTACCCGACCACGAGACACCCGGCGATCACCTCACCCTTGGCGAGGGCGACGCGCTGCGTACCGCAGGCGCCGCCGCACTGACCGTCACCGCAGACGCGTCCGCCGAGATCCTCTTCTGGGAGATGCACACGTCGTTCGACGCCGCGCACGCCTGACCGCTCAACCAGCGGTCACAGCACGCGATCAGAGTTGCGGCGCAACCGCCGAGGAGAGCAGCTCGAGATGCTCGAGATCGTCGAGGTCGAGCATTTGCAGGTACAACCTTGTGACCCCGATGGCCCGGTACGACTCGATCTTCTCGACCACCTGATCGGGCGTACCCGCGAGACCGTTTTCCCGGAGTTCGCCGACCTCGCGCCCGATTGCGTCGGCCCGTCGTGTGACCTCTGCATCGCTTGTGCCCACGCAGATCGTCAGCGCTGCCGAATACGTGAGTTCGTCGGGTCCGCGACCCGCCGCCGTGCACGCATCGCGCACGACGTCGAATTGCGCTGCGACGACGTCGGTCTTCGCGAACGGCACGTTGAACTCGTCGGCAAACTGCGCGGCCAACGCGGGGGTGCGCTTCTTGCCCATGCCGCCGATGATGATCGGGGGTCGCGGTGACTGCGACGGCTTGGGCAGCGCGGGCGAATTGCTGATCTGAAAGTGCTTGCCGCGGTAGTCGAAAAGGTCGCCGACCGGCGTCGACCACAGTCCGGTGATGATCTCGAGGTTCTCGGTCAGCTTCTCGAAGCGTTCCCCGAGCGGCGGGAAAAGGATCGCGTACGCCTCGTGCTCCTCGGCGAACCATCCCGCACCGAGTCCGAATTCGACTCGGCCGCCGCTCATTTCATCGGCCTGTGCAACCTGGATCGCGAGCTGACCGGGGTGGCGGAACGTCGCCGACGTCACCAGCGTGCCGAGGCGGATCGTCGAGGTCTCCCGACCGAGCGCAGCCAGCGTGAGCCACGCATCCGTCGGCCCCGGGAGTCCCTCGGTGTTCATCGCCAGGTAGTGGTCGGATCGGAAGAATGCGTCGTAGCCGAGGTCTTCGCTCGCCCGCGCGACGCGCAGCAGCGTCTCGTATGTGGCACCCTGCTGAGGTTCGGTGAAGATTCGCAAGTCCATGGAACTCAACCTACGCGTCGCGAACTCGGGTCCGTCCGGCGTGCCGTCCGCTCTGGGGAGGCATCACGCCTACGGCGTGACCTGGCCCGCGGGCACCAGCGACGGCTCGTCGATGGTCGACAACGTGAGGACGGCCTCGACGATGGCCTCCTGTGTCTCGATCTGCGCTTCGAGCCTGCGCAGCCGGAAGGCGACGTCGTGCTCGGCGAGGTCGCCGGTGATATCGACGGCGGCAACCATGTAGAACTCCATCGGACCGACGTACTCCGCGTGGAGATAGGTGACCCGATCGATATCGGGCATCGCGAGCAAACGCAGGAGGATGGCGTCGCGAATCGGCGCCATGGCCTCCTGGCCGAGCAGGAACTCGCTGTTGCGTCGGATGAGGAAGATGGCGATGAAGCCCAACAGCAGACCGACGAGGATCGATCCGAGCGCGTCCCAGACGGCGTTGCCGGTGATCTGATGCAACGCCATGCCCGCAGCAGCGATCGCGAGTCCGACGAGTGCCGCGAAGTCCTCGGCGAACACAGCTCGCAGCGTGGTATTCGACGTCCGGCTGACGAAGCGCAGCGGGTGCATCGACATCCGACGCCCGCCCGCCTTGGCCTGGCGCACCGACTGTATGAACGAAATACCTTCCAGCACTGCGGAGATCGCGAGCACGATGTAGCCGACGAGGTAGTTGGTGTCTTCTTCCGGGTGGACGAGCGCGGTGATGCCGTTGACCACCGACACCGCAGCGCCGACAGCAAACAATCCGAACGCCGCGAACATCGACCAGATGTAGGTTTCTCTGCCGTGCCCGAACGGGTGACTTCTTGTCCTGCCACGGTTTCCACGACGCTCGGCGATGAGCAGAAAGATCTCATTCCCCGAGTCCGCCCAGGAGTGCATGGCCTCTGCCGTCATCGACGCCGATCCCGTGACGATCGCGGCGATCGTCTTGGCAATGGCGACTGCGACATTCGCGACGAACGCGATGACGACGGTGGTCATCGAATCCTGATCGTCGATGGGGGTGACGAGTTGCTCATCGGTCAGCGGCGCATCCGTGTCAGCCATACCCTGATCGTCTCACGGCATGCGAGCACCGACATTCGATCCGGTTACGACCGCGCCGACAGAAAGGACCGCGCGGCGCACCCAGCCGAAGGTGCACCGCGCGGTCGTCGAATCCAGACTCGGGTGAGAGGTTATCCGAGGCTGAAGGGCTTTCCGTAGAACGTCACGATCTGTTCTGCGTTGGGTGTGTTGACGTACACGTCGGCAAACGAACGAGCCTGCGCGTAACCTGCGCAGCCGTTGATCCCGATCTGCTCGTTGGTATAGCTGAGCTTCGCATGGTTGGTGGCCTTGTACCCGACCTTGTTGCTCAGCTTCTGGTTGCCGAAGTCGTCGGCGGACTCGACAGTGTTCACGTAGTAGGCGACCGCCTGGCCCGGACCGACCGACAGCGAGGTTCCGGCGCCCGTCGTTGCCGAACTGATTGCGGGCGGGCTGTCGATATTCGGACCCGGCTTGCCGGATGCGGCACCGTTGCCGCTACCGCTGACACCGGAGATGTTGACCTGGCAGCCAACGATGTAACCCGCCCTGATCTTGATGTTCTTGGCGTCCTTGCTGGTCTTTACTGCGTAGGTAGCCGACACCCATGCGTTGCGGTGCAGCGGCGTTCCGCCGAGCGACGGGTTGATGTTGGCCGTCTCGTTGGTACGGGTCACCGACACAACGGTGCCGTCGCCGAGGGTCTGCTGGTCGGTCTGTGACGGAAGTGCGACGTGGACGTCGGCGTGTGCGATGGCCGGTGCCATCAGGGCGGCGACGGTGGTGAATGCCGCGGGCGCGCCGATGGTGACGAGCCGCTTCAAACTGATGTTCATTTTTTCCCTCAAATGGTTGTGGTCGTGATGAGAGCGGTCAGCCGATCGAGAAGGGCTTGCCGTAGAGGTTGACCTTCTGGTGATCGCTGCCGGTGGTCTCCACGACCGCGTACGAGCGGGCCTGCGCGTAACCGGCGCAGTTGTTGATGTTCAACTGCGTGCGGTCCCAATTGAAGTAGTACGTGCCCTTCTTCTCGATGTCCTTGTAATCGAGCTGGGCAAACACCACCTGACCGGGCGTGAGCGGAAGGCTGAAGGTGCCCGTCCCCGACACCGCACCGGCGGTCATTAGGTTGAGTGTTCCGGTGGCGCCGACCGTCATGGTTCCGACGTTCACCTGGCAACCGACGATGTAGCCCACCGAGAGCGTCGCCGCGGCGCCATCCGTCGACACGCCGCCGGTGCCCGGGTAGGTGGCCTCGCCGTTCGAACCGACACCGTTGTTCGGTCCCGCCTTGGCGTCTTTCAGTCCCGGCGCCTTGAGGACGACGCTTCCGCTCACCCACGCGGTGCGGCCGAGGCCATTCGCCGCGAGAGAGGGCGAGATCTGCGCAGATTCAGTGGTGCGGGTGAGCGTCAGTCCGTCTCCGGTAGCCGTTCCTCCCGGCAAACGAACGAAGGCGTCGCCGTGTGCGGGAGCCGCGGCCATGCCGACGGCGGTCGCGACGGCACCGATGGCCAGTGCGCCAACGGCACCCCGTCGCATCCGTGACTCGTTGGTGGTCATGTAGTCCCCTCAAGATGAATTCATTGCTCGGCTCGCTCGCTCGATCCGCGCGCTGCGCCGGTCGTCGCCCCAGCGGCAACTCCGCGCGAACTGTACTGAGATGACGGAGAACAAAACGTGAACGAAAAACGGCCACAGGGCGGCGTGTTGACCAATTTGTAATCTTTGAATCCGTTGTGCGACAGGATCTTTCGTTTTGTACCGTTTGCACTATCGAATATCGGACAAATGCGGCGTCACGCGATCGACACGAATCCGGACAAGCTTCGCTACACCAAATCACGGTTCGTCCGGTTAGTGTTTCCGAGTGAGTTCCGACGTTTCCGACCACCGAATGCGGCAGTGGCTGCTCTCCGATATCTCACCGGAGCCCGCCGGCCTCATGGGGCCGCACCGCATTCCGAGCGAAGAATCGCATACGCACCGGTGGTGGCAGGTCATGTGCCTGACCGGCGTCGACTATTTCTCGACGCTTGGTTATCAGCCGGGTATCGCCGCACTCGCAGCCGGAACCGTTGCCCCGGTGGCGACGCTGGTGTTGGTCGCACTGACACTGTTCGGGGCGCTCCCCGTCTACCGGTACGTCGCGGCAAAATCGCCCAAGGGCGAGGGCTCGATCGCGATGCTCGAACGGCTGCTCCCCAAGTGGGGCGGAAAGATCTTCGTTCTCGTCCTCCTCGGCTTCGCGGCAACCGACTTTCTGATCACGATGACGTTGTCGGCCGCGGACGCGACCGCCCACTTCGTCGAAAATCCGCTTGTCCCACGCGGTTTCTCCAACCACACGGTCCTGATCACACTGATCCTGCTCGCGCTGCTCGCCGCGGTCTTCCTGCGCGGCTTCACCGAGGCGATCACCATCGCGGTCGTGTTGGTCGTCGTCTATCTGAGTCTCAACGTCGTCGTGATCGCGACCGCGATGTGGCACATCGTCGAGGCTCCACATCTCGTCATCGACTGGCAGTCGGCGATGTTCACCGAGCACGGAAATCCGTGGATGGTGGCCGCGATCGCCGTTCTCGTGTTTCCCAAGCTGGCACTGGGGTTGTCGGGCTTCGAGACGGGCGTCGCGGTCATGCCGCAGGTCGACGGCTCACCGGCCGATCCACCCGATCATCCGATCACCCGCATCCGTGGCACTCGACGCCTCCTCACCACATCGGCACTGATCATGAGTGTCTTCCTCATCGCGAGCAGCCTGGTGTGCACCATCCTGATACCCGAGAACGAGTTCCAGCCCGGCGGCAAAGCCAACGGTCGTGCGCTCGCCTACCTCGGACACGACTACCTCGGCAGCGGTTTCGGCACCGTCTACGACATCAGCACCATCCTCATCCTCTGGTTCGCCGGGGCGTCGGCGATGGCCGGTCTGCTCAACCTGGTGCCGCGCTACCTGCCGCGCTACGGCATGGCTCCTGACTGGGCTCGCGCCACTCGCCCGCTGGTCGTCGTCTTCGCGCTCATCGCCTTCGGGGTCACCATCTACTTTGACGCCAACGTCGACAAACAGGGTGGCGCATACGCCACCGGTGTGCTGGTTCTGATGACGTCCGCGGCCATCGCCGTCACGCTCTCGGTACGCAAACGCAGGATCCGACGACTCACGCTGATGTTCACCACGATTTCGGTGATCTTCATCTACACCACCGTCGCGAATATCATCGAACGCCCCGAAGGTGTGCAGGTGGCCGCATTCTTCATCGCGGCGATCCTGATCGTGTCGTTTGCTTCCCGAATCAACCGATCGTTCGAATTGCGAAGTGGCATCATCACTTTCGACGAGACAGCACAACGCATCATCGACGAGGCTGCGGCCTCCGGCGAGATACAAATCGTCACCCACGACCCCGACGAACGGTCGCTGCACGAATACCACGACAAAGAACTGCAGCAACGCGCCGAAAGCCACATTCCCGACGCCGATCAGATCGTGTTTCTCGAAGTGAACGTGACCGACTCGTCGGAGTTCGCCACCGACCTCCTGATTCACGGACGCTACCGCGAAGGTGGATACCGGATCCTCTGGGTCGATTCGGCTGCGGTGCCCAATACGATCGCGGCCACGTTATTGGCCATCCGCGAACAGACCGGAATCGTTCCCAACGTGTACTTCGAGTGGAGCGAGACCAACCCGCTGCTCAACCTCCTCCGGTTCTTGTTCATCGGCGAAGGCGAGGTCGCGGCGGTCACGCGAGAAGTCGTCCGCCGAGCCGAGCCGGAGATCAGCCGACGGCCGATCGTGCACGTCGGCTGACTCCTGACCCGGGCATCCGGGCCCGACCCATGACGCTTGTCATGGGCGAAACATGACATCTGCTCTGTGTGTGGGCGCGCCCGCGGCGCGAGTCTTGATGTCATGAACAACACCGATTCCACCGCGATTCGCGCAGCCAGCTCGCCGCAGACCGTGCCGGCACTCGTTATCGACGGCGTCACGAAGACCTTTCGCAGCGGCAACGGTTCGCAGCTCACCGCCGTCGACGACCTCAGCCTGACGATCCGCCCCGGCGAGGTCGTGGCCTTCCTCGGGCCGAACGGAGCAGGTAAGACCACGACACTCGACATGGTTCTCGGTCTGACACAACCGGATTCGGGCACCGTCGAGGTGTATGGCCTGTCGGCCAGGAAGGCAGCGCGGACCGGCCGCGTCGCCGCGGTTCTGCAGAGCGGCGGTCTGCTCCCCGACTTCACAGTCGAAGAGACCATGCGAATCATCGCGGATCTGCATGGGCGCACGCGCGACGTCGAATCAGCGATGGCACGTGCAGGCATCGCGGAGATCGCCGGGCGCAAGGTTTCCCGATGCTCGGGCGGCGAGCAGCAACGTCTCAAGTTCGCGTTGGCGACGCTGCCCGACCCCGACCTCATCGTGCTCGACGAGCCGACGGCCGGGATGGACGTGGAGTCACGGCGTGCCTTCTGGTCGGCGATTCGTGCTGATGCCAGCGCAGGCCGCACCGTCGTCTTCGCCACCCACTATCTCGAAGAGGCCGACGACTTCGCCGACCGCATCGTCATGATCTCGCACGGACGCGTCGTCGCCGACGGTTCGACGGCCGAGATCCGCAACGTCGCAAGTCGACGTGTGGTCTCGGCGATCATCGACGACACCGCCATTGCCGCCGTGGGTGCGGCGATTCCCGATCTCGAGGTGGTCGAGCGCCGGGGTGGACGAACGTATCTGTCCGCCAACGATTCCGATGCCCTCGCGCGGTGTCTCCTGACCACCACCGACGCACGCGAGCTCGAGATCGCGACCCACAACCTCGAAGACGCCTTCATCGCGCTCACCACCGACTGACCACCCACACCCCCGCACACCGAAAGGCTCGAGAACCATGAACGTGCATACCGCCGACGCACCGACCACGACGGCGTCGGACTCCCTTCGGGGGTTCTTCGCCTCACCCACCTATCTCCGCCTCGACATCCGTCGTGTCATGCGCAACCGTCGCGCGATGATCTTCACCGTCGTGATGCCCGCCCTGCTCTACCTCGTCTTCGGAGCAACCCAGACGACAAGCGATGCAGTGGGATCCGGCAATGTCGCCTTCTACGTTCTCATCGGCATGGCCGTCTACGGGGCGATCCTCGCTGCAGCGACGAATGCCGCGTCGGTGGCGATCGAGCAACAAGCGGGGTGGACGAGAACGCTCATGATGACGCCGCTGCAACCCGCGGGTTACGTGGCAACGAAAATCGGTGTGGCCCTTGCGATGGGGGCACTGCCGATCGCGGTGCTCTGCATCGCCGGAATCGCCACCGGTGCGCACGCACCCTTCGGCATCTGGATCGCATGCCTGCTGCTCGGATGGATCGGGGCGTCGGTGTTCGCGGCGTTCGGCCTCGCAGTCGGCAGCCTCATGCGGTCCGACGGGGCGATGCAGGTGATGGGTGGCGTACTGGCGCTCCTCGCCTTCGCAGGCAACGTCTTCGTTCCGCTCAAGGGAACCATGCTGACCATCTCCCAGTTCACCCCGATGTTCGGAGTGGTGACCCTGGCGCGCTACCCCCTCGACCACGGCGTGACGGTGTACGGGACGCATATCGGACTCTGGGTCGCGGTCGCCAATCTGGTCATCTGGGCCGCAGTGTTCTCGGTCGCTGCCGCGGTCTTCTACAGTCGCAGTACACAGCGCCAGTAAGCGCGCGAGACCAACAACGGACCAGCAGGAGAACACCGCCCATGACGATCGGGAGTGCGTGATGGTACGGCGGTTCGGCTCGGCCGGCGCGGTGACACCCTGGCGCAATCTGCGCTGGGTGTTCACCGCTGTCTGGCTCATTTTTCTCGCATACCCCATCGGCGCCGTCGCGACCTCCGACCATTCCACCGCGACAAAGGCGATCGGATTCACCCTCCTGACCCTGTTCGCACTGTCCTACCTGTTGGCGAGCGTGTACCTGCTCACCGGCACGGCAGAGACCGATCTGCGCGGCGTGCCCTTGTTCGTACTTCTCGTGCTCCTCATGGTCGGGCTGTTCCCGATCATCGACGAGAACGCCTTCGGCGCAGCGCCATTCCTGATGGTCGTCGCCGCGTTCTGCTTTCCGACACGATGGGCACTGATCTGCGTCGCCGCCGTCGTTGTCGCCTCGGTCGCCCTCCCCCGCCTCTTCGGGTGGCACACCGATGCCAGCATCGTGCTCGTCCTGCTTGCCGTCGGACTGACCATGCTCGGATTTCGATTCGTCGCGGTGCGCGAGGGCGAGCGCGAACGCGAGGAGGAGCGTCGACGAGAACTCAACGCACGACTGGCCGTCGTCGCGGAACGCGAGCGCGTCGCCCGCGACGTCCACGACATCCTCGGCCACTCGTTGACGGTCATCAGTGTGAAAACCGAACTCGCACAGCGGCTCATCGAGCTCGACCCAGAACGCGCGCAGCGAGAACTGGGTGAGGTCAATCAGTTGACCCGCGATGCGCTCGCGCAGGTGCGCACGACCGTCGGACGCATACGCACACCGGATCTGCCCGACACCATCGCCGGGGTCGACAGCGCGTTGCACGCGGCGGACATCGTGGCAACGTTGCCTGAGCCGACGGTCGACACTCTCCACGCCGAACTCTTCGCCTGGGTATTGCGCGAGGCCGTCACCAACGTCGTCAGACACAGTGGAGCACAGCACTGCGAGGTGCTGATTGACGGATCGTCGATGTCGGTTCACGACGACGGACGCGGTCTCGGCGACGCCGAGCACGGTAACGGGTTGCGCGGCCTTCGTGAGCGCGTCGAATCCGCAGGCGGCACAGTACACTTCGACTCTGATTCGACGGGAACGACAGTGCGGGTGCAGATCTCATGACCGACTCGATCCGGCTACTCCTCGCCGACGACCAGGCTCTCGTCCGGGGCGCACTGGCCGCACTGCTCGACCTCGAACCCGACCTCGACGTGGTCGCCCAGGTCGGCCGAGGCGACGAGGTGGTCGAGGCCGCCCGCGCATCCGACGCGCAGGTCTGCCTACTCGACATCGAGATGCCCGGAGCCGACGGCATCGAGGCCGCTGCGGCGATACGCTCACAACTTCCGCAGGCGCGTTCGCTGATCGTGACCACGTTCGGCCGTCCGGGTTACCTCCGTCGCGCGATCGACGCGGGAGCGTCGGGATTCGTCGTGAAAGACACCCCCGCTGCCCAGCTCGCCGATGCCGTCAGACGTGTGCACGCGGGACTGCGCGTCGTCGACCCGACGCTCGCGACGGAAAGCCTTGCCAGCGGCGAGAATCCGTTGACTGCGCGCGAAACCGATGTGCTGCGCGCCGCGATGTCGGGCGCGACGGTCGCAACGATCGCGGCGCAGGTCCATCTCTCGGCAGGCACCGTGCGCAACCACCTGTCGTCGGCCATCGGGAAGACCGGCGCGAGCACACGCGGCGAGGCCGCGCACATCGCGCGCGATCGCGGCTGGATCTGACACCTCTTCCCCGCAGAAAGTTGCAGCCCAAGGGCCTCTCACATGTACCGGTACGTACGGAGGCCACAGGGGGCGCAGTTTTCTGCGCGTCGGTTCCCATCCGCGGCCCGCACCTGCTCCGAATCGCTGATGCTCGTCCACCGACATACTTCATCTACCGATACAAGGAGCTTCACATGCGGAACACAGCCCGAATCGCATTGGGTGCACTGGTCGCAACAGCAGGCGCGGGAGCAATCGCATTCGCCGCGGCACCCGACGCCGCTGCCGCACCGACGATCTGTCCGGCCCTGCCGGGACAGAGTTCGACAATGCCTGGCTGCACAGCGGATTCCGGACCGACAGGACTGAGCTTGGCGGTCGTCGACAACGGCGGCACAGCGTCGTCGAAGGCAGACAACTATGCCGGTCCCGCGGCAATTGCGGTGGGCCCCAAGGCTTCCGTGACGATGACCGGTATCAAGCCGGGACTTGCGATCGGCATCGCCGGACCGGGCGCCACCGTCGTCGTCGACGGTAAGAACGGACCCACCTGCACCGGTGGAACCTCGTTCGCGGGCGACTTCCAAACCCTCAAGGGCTGCTGGAAGCCCTGAGCCAGAACGTCTTTCACTCACCTATGACCGCCAGCGCCGGGCGGTGTTACAGGTGTAACCCTCGAAGATAGGCAGCCTGCCCGAGGTGCTTCGCGTCGTCGTCGACGATGCTGACCAGGCGCACACCGAGCGTAACGGGAGGGTCCCAGCGATCGTCCACGATACGGTCGAGGTCGGCATCGTCGAGCGTCGCGAGGTAGGCGACCGATGCGTCGTGCGTGGCGTCGTAGTAGCCGAGCAGCTGGTCGGGTTCGGCTACTACGCGCCGCGTCTCCTCGGGCGACTGCCCATAGCCGGTGGCCTCCTTGCCGAACGGCAGAGCAAAACTCTCGTACCACCCATCTCTGGTCCAGACCTGATCGAAGCCTGCGACGTCGGCGATCTGCGCGTCCTGGACTCGCGTGAGGTGCCAGATCAGCCAGGCAATGGTGTTGGCCCCTGGCGCCACCGTGAGGCCCAGTCGCTCTTCGTCGATTCCGTCGAGGACACCGTGGACCCCGTCCTTGATGCGGCTCAATCCGTCGAGGAGAACTTCCGAGGCATTCATGCCACTCATTCGTACCCCTTTGGCCCGCGGTGCGCACAAACCTGGCGTAACCCGGTGTCACGCCGGACGATCGGCCGAGTGTCTGACAGTCATCACTCATCCGCCCCGAGCTCGCGATCGACCGCACCGCGACCCATCCGGTTCAACGCATTCGACATGAACTGCGTCGCGCACCAATCCCCCGGCCTCTGGCGTCACCCCGCTGACCGATCATGGGACTACAACACCCTCGACTACTGGGTCGACCTCGCCCGACTGCTCGAAACAGGCGGATTCGACGGCTTGTTCATCGCCGACGTACTCGGCACCTACGACGTCTACGCGGGCACCGACGAGGCCGCGATCAGGCAGGGCGCGCAGATTCCCGTCAACGACCCGCTGCTGCTGGTGTCGGCCATGGCGCATGCGACGCAGCACCTCGGCTTCGGGATCACCACGGGCACCGGATTCGAGCATCCGTATCCGTTCGCGCGCCGATTGTCGACGCTGGACCATCTCACCAAGGGCAGGATCGGCTGGAACGTGGTGACCGGCTACCTGCCGTCGGCCGCGCGCAACATGGGCGACGACGATCAGCTCGCGCACGACGACCGTTACGACCACGCCGACGAGTACCTGACCGTGCTCTACAAACTCTGGGAAGGCTCGTGGGAGCGCGACGCGGTACTCCGCGACCGCAGCTCCGGTGTGTTCGCCGACCCGTCGAAAGTCCACCACGTCGGACACCGCGGTAAGCACTTCACCGTGCCGGGCATCCATCTGTCGGAGCCGTCGCCGCAGGGCTCACCCGTCATCTACCAGGCGGGAGCCTCACCTCGCGGACGACGCTTCGCTGCGCAGAATGCCGAAGCCATCTTCGTCGCGGCTCCCACCAAGCAGATCCTGCGCGAGACCGTCGCCAAGATCCGCGACGAACTCGTCATCGCGGGTCGCGATCCGTACGACGCACGGATCTACACGCTCCTGACAATCATCACCGACGCCACGCCGGAGGCCGCACGCGCCAAGGCGGCCGAATATCAGCGACTGGCCAGCGACGAGGGCTCACTGGTGTTCATGTCGGGCTGGATGGGTATCGACCTCGCGTCGTATGACCTCGACGAACCGATCGGCAACGTGGCGAGCAACGCAATCCAGTCCGCGGTGGCCGCCTTCCAGCAGGCATCCGACACGGGCGAGCAGTGGCGGGTGCGCGACATCGCGGCGTGGGGTGGCATCGGCGGTATGGGTCCCGTGCTGATCGGGTCCGGCGACGAGGTGGCTTCAGCCCTCCTCGAATGGGCCGCCGAAACCGACGTCGACGGCTTCAACCTCGCGTACGCCGTGACGCCCGGCACCTTCTCCGACGTCATCACCCATGTGGTGCCCGCGCTGGAACGACGAGGTGCCTACGAGCGGGAGTACGTGCCGGGCACGTTGCGCAACAAGCTGTTCGGACGAGGTGATCTGCTTCCGGCCAACCACCGCGGAGCGTCGTACCGTGTCGGGGGCGCGGGATCGACCATCGACGACTCGGTCCGCGACGCGGCAGCGCGAGTCGGTACCGACACGGTCGGTGCCGCAACGCGCTGACCCGCCGCCTAAGGTGGCGGGGTGAGTCGCGATTCCGGACCCCACCGCACGCACGTCGGACACTCGCACAGTCATTCGCTGTCGGAGATCCCGGCGGCGTTGTCTCCGTTCGCGAAACGATTCGTCGTCGTCACCCTGACGATTGCCGGAATCGCCGTCATCGTCGGGATGGTGATGCTGTGGCCGTCAGGTGGGAGCCATCCGATTCCGCCGCAGTTCCGAGGCGCTGACGGCGGAGCGATCACGACCGTTTCGGGCAAGGTGGTCGGACAATCACGTGGCCCCTGCCTCAACCAACTCGTCGGAACCGCGCAGGATTCGCCTGACTTCGGCACTACGCCGACTCCGAACGGCCCGTGTATCGAGAACACCGTCAAGCTCGAATCGGGAAGTGACTCAGGCAAATACACATTGCTCGAGATCCCGACGAATCGGGCGCAGGCCGGCAGCGGACCTGACAGCGTCGCGCCCGACCCGTCGACCCTCGACGAACCGCAGGCGGGCCAACCGTCGCTGTCCCCCGGCGACGCCATCCGGCTGAGTACCGTGCCCGGGCCCGACGGCGCTCCGCGCTACACATTCTTCGACTTCTCGCGTGGGATACCGACGCTGATCTGGGCGGTGCTGTTCGTGGGCGCCGTGGTCCTGGTGGCGGCCTGGCGTGGCCTGCGGTCCATCATCGGTCTCGTCTTCGCCTTCGCCGTGCTCGGCGTGTTCACCCTGCCCGCGATTCTCGACGGCGAGTCGCCCGTCGCGGTGGCCGTGGTGTCATCGGCCGCGATTCTCTTCGTCGTTCTGTATCTGGCGCACGGCATCAGCCTGCGGACGAGCTCTGCGCTTCTGGGCACGCTGAGTTCACTCGTGCTCGCAGGCGTGCTGAGCTGGCTCGCGATCAGGACCATGCATCTCACCGGGTTGTCGGGCGATCAGACCACCAACCTGCAGGTCTACCAGGGCAGCATCTCGATCAGCGGCCTGCTGCTCGCCGGATTCATCATCGGCACCCTCGGCGTTCTCAACGACGTCACGATCACCCAGGCGTCAGCGGCATTCGAACTCGCGGGCGCGGGAGAACCGACCCGCCTCGCAACTTTCCGGGCAGCGATGCGCGTCGGCCGAGACCACATCGCCAGCACCGTCTACACCCTGGTCTTCGCGTACGCGGGCAGCGCTCTACCGTTGCTCCTGTTGTTCTCGGTTGCGCGGCAACCCTTCTCGTCTCTGCTGACCACCGACGCCGTCGCCGTCGAACTGGCCCGATCTTTCGTCGGCGGCATCGCCATCGCGCTATCCGTGCCCCTGACCACTGCGATCGCCGCCGCCCTCACCTATCCGACGCCCCGCGCGGCCGAACCGGAAGTCCACACGACGCCGCGCGCCGCCGAACCGGAAGCCCGCGCGTCGCGCCGCGCGGTAGAGCAGGAAGAGCGCCAGGCGCACGAGCCTCGGACGCCTGTGCGCGGGAGGAGCGTCCCACCTTCGCCGCCCCGCTCGGGCCGCCACTCCATGCCGGAGTGACACCGCCGACTGGGCGCCTCACACCGCCGACTGGGCGCCTCACACCGCCGACTGGGCGCCTCACACCGCCGACTGGGCGCCTCACACCGCCGACTGGGCGCCTCACACCGCCGACTGGGCGCCTCATACCGTCGAGTGTGCGCAGTTCAGAGCACAGAGCACTTCCCCGCCGGAATCGACGTGAAGTTCTGGCCGAGCCAATCGCCGACCTTGGTCAGCATCTTTGTGCCGTCCTCGAATTTGCCGCTGGCCGGGCGGGCAGCCATCGCAACCGCGACCTCGCCCTGGTCGGTTGAGATGAGGCCGAGCTGGCGCACCAGGTAGCCGGGCGCCGCGTCGGTGGCAGGCCCCCATCCCCCCTTCACCGCGGTGACCGCGTGCCGCTTGGGACCGAGGTCGGCGATGCCCCACCGCTGGTTCGGTGCCACCGAGCCCATGTGGTCGAGGATGTTCTTACTGTTCGGCATGCACGGCAGGTGCGCGCCGAACCTTGCCTGGTCGGCCAGCGCCCACTGCGTGTAACCCGGATACGAACGCGGAGTGTCGATCTCGGAACTGACCCGAGTCGCCATGTCGTGACCTTCGCGCAGGACAGCGGTCACCGCGTCGACCGACGCCTTGCCACCCCCGAGTGATCCCCACAGGTCACCTGCTGCGTCATTGTCGGAGAACGTGATCGCCTTGTCCTCCTTGACGAGGATCGACGCACCGTTCTTACGCTCGGCCGCGAGTGCGACGGGGACCTTGAAGGTCGACCACGCCCGCCCCGTTTTGAGCGTCCCGAAGGACTGCGCGGCGTCGGACCCGACGGGCACCAAGGACACGCCGAGCTGGCCGGGAGTCGCTTTGCGTATCGACTTCTGCGCGACCGCCCAGCTATCCGCGAGCCGCTTTGCCGGAGGCACCGGTGGGCGCAACCACGTTGCGATCGGCTCAGGGAGCGGCGGCAGTCGAAACGGCGCCGGGGCCGCATGTGCGCTGCCGGCGCCGAGGACGACCGCAGTCACAGCAACGACGATCACCACACAAAGTCGTTTGTACGAAGTCACATCTGTCCCTCTAGTCACTTGAGTAACAGACGTTACGGCCCTGCCGCGCTCCAAGCGACCCCGAGGGCGTCACAACTCGGTATCGCCCGACGCCTAGGCGGGAGGCGCGCACAGATGGGCGTCTTCAGCCCGGCTACCCGACGTTCCTGCCCGACGCAACAACGAGCCGCACCAGTTCGGCACCCGCAACCGCCCTCTCGAGTTCTTTCGCTCGCGCCACGTCGTCGGCGGCCGACGGTGTCTGCCACCCAGCGACCGGCGACAGGGAACCATCGAGAAACAGCTCTCGACACCGGCTGCGCTGGATCTTGCCGCTCGATGTCGTCGGGATCGACTGTGGATCGACGAGAAACACCGAATGAGGATCGACGCCGTACCGGTCGGCCACAACCACCCGCACGCTCTCGATGATCTCGGCGAGCGCATCCGCATCGAGCGCGCCCGCACCCTCGCGATCGACATCGACTTCCTGGACGATGACCAGTCGTTCGGCCGCACGCAATCCCGGCGTGAACGCGAATGCCGCTCCACGACCAGACAGGAGAGACGCGTGGCAACCCTGCACGGAGAACTCGATGTCGTTGGGATAGTGGTGCCCGCCGCGAATCACGACGAGATCTTTGCACCGTCCGGTGACGAACAACTCGCCGTCACGAAGAAACCCGAGGTCGCCGGTGCGCAGGAACGGCCCGACGCCGGTGTCGGCGATCGACGCACCAAAGGTGTGCTCGGTTTCCTCGGGTCGACGCCAGTACCCAGCCCCGACACTGCTACCCGCACACCAGATCTCACCGACCCGCCTTTCTCCGCACCGCACTCGCGTCACCGGATCGACGATCGCCACCTCGCCGGCGCGCGGCTCTCCACACCCGACGACGGTCATGGCACCTGATGTCGTCGACTCCCCCGACACCGCCTCAGCAGTCGCCGCGCCCAATGTGTTTGACTCGGCGGGAAACTCACACTCGACGACCCTGTCTTCTGCGAGCGCCTCACGATCGAGATGCACCACGCGAGGCGACGCCGGATCGGGCCGGCCCGTGACGAGAAGTGTCGCTTCAGCCAGGCCGTAGACCGCGGAGAACGCCTCTCGCGCGAATCCGGCTGGAGCGAATCCCTCTGCGAATCGTCGCAGTGTTGTCTCCTGTACGGGCTCGGCGCCATTCATGGCGGTGCGCAACGCCGAAAGATCAAGTGCTGCACGTTCTTCGGCGGTGCTGTGTTCAATGCACAACTCGTAGGCGAAGTTTGGCGCGACGGTGTACGTCGCGGCCGACGTGGAGAGTAGTTCCATCCACGCCATTGGTCGTTTGATGAACGCCGTCGGCGACATGAAATGTGCTGTGCAGCCGAGATAGATCATCGACAGCACACCGCCGATCAGTCCCATGTCATGGTGAGAAGGAAGCCAGAATGCTCCGACGTCAGAGTCGGTACCGTTCCACGACGAACGGATGGCCTCCATATTCCGCATCAGGTTGTCATGTTTGAGGACAACGCCTTTCGGCGTTGTGGTCGATCCGGATGTGTACTGGATCATCGCGACCGTCGTCGCGTCGATGTCCGGCGCGACCCAGTCGTCGGCGTCCGCGGTAACCGCATCCATCAGGCCCCAGTTGAGATCGCCGCCCTCACCGAGCGTGTCGAGCATTGTCTTGATCCCCGGCTGGGTCTCCGACACTCCCAGCGCGAAACGAGCACGGGCATCGGGCACTACCGACGACAGTCGAGGGGCAAGTCGCTCATGCACCGGTACCGCGACCGCACCGGCGTAGACGCATCCGAAAAAGCCTGCGATGTGGTCTAATCCGGGCCGACAGAGCACCAGCACGCGCTCCCCCGCCGCACCCTTGCTCTGCAACTCGGCGGCGATCGCACGAGCCCTGGTATCCAGATCCCGATAGGTCAACACACTCGTGTTCTCACCGTCGCCGTTGTACGAGAAGGCAAACGCGACCTTGTCGGCGTACCGCGCCGCCCGCTGCCGGAGCAGTTCGAGCAGAGTGTCGTCGGTGAGTTTTGCATGCTTGGACATCGGCCACCTTCGTCGGTCGTGATCTCGGTGCCGCGTCGAGTCCGCGACACCGTAAGACGACGACCCGCCTTTCGCGTTCTGTTCGGGTCGTCGGGCGCGAGGGACGATACCCGAGCCGCGGTCGGCGGATGCCACTTTTCTCAGGTTCCACAGCTCACTACGCCACCGAAACCTACCCGCCGGTACTGAAATATCACGAATCCCCGACTAACTATCGCTAGGTCAGCTACCGCGTTGACCTGGCTCTTTAATGATCTAACACCGCGAAACACCCCTAGTTAATGCTTCGTGTACCAAAACAAACTTTTCGAAAAGCCCCTCTCTCAGCTCCTTCTGGCTCTACGTTCAGACCGCACTCAAGTTCTTGCACATGCCCCGAGGAGAGTCCGTGCAGCGTTCAGCTCCAATCGCCCTGCAAGGCGATATCGAAGTTCCCAAAAAATCCCCCGTGCGTGGGTTGCCGCTGGTGTCGCCATCGCCGGTGCGAGCGTCATGGCCGTCGCGCCCGGCGTTCATTCCGAGGTACCCACCGCATACAAGGCAACCACCGAGGCGACCGTTCGTCTCGCCGCCGACTGGAAGCCACTCGAGCCGTACATCGACGCCTTCAACGAGGCGTCGAAAAATGCTGCGACTCTTGCCCATAACTACTTCCTGGCTCCAGGGCTGCCCCTGCAACAGATCATTTCCAATCAGTCGAAGTATCTCAACGACGTTCTGAACGATCCGTCACAGGCCGACGATGTCTTGAAGAAGATGCGGGCCAACCTCGAAGCCGTGATCACCGGTGTCACCGGTATCGGCGCGAGCGACGAGACGCTCGCGCAGACGAAAGATCACACGGTCGACGGCCTGCACGGGCTGGTGCTGCAGCTGCTACCGCAGTTTCTTCCTGAGGGCGGACCGATCGATCCGGCGACGATCACCGCGATCATGAACGTGTTGGCGTCGCCGATGAGTGGCGTGCTCATCGGTCTTGTCGGCCCCGTGATCAGCCCGGCCGTCGCCGTACTCAACAGCGGAATCGCCATCGCGGCCGCGATCCAAGCGGGCGATCCCGATGCGGTCTTTTCCGATGTGTTCTCCGCTCCGGCCAACGTCGTTGGAGCGGTTTTCAACGGTGCAACACTCGATCTCACCGCTCTGACTCCGATTATCAACGAGACCGGCCTACTCGGTAGCACGACACTGAACTCACTCGACATCGCCTTCGGCGGCCTGTTCACCCCTGGTTCGGTCGGACGCGGGTCCTACGACGGCCCCAACGGCACGTCGATCACCGCGCCAGGCGGGTCGATCCTGAACAGCATCGGCATGAATGTCACTACAGATGCGTTGGGTTTCCCCCTCACCCTCGACATTCCTGGCCAAGCTGTCGGCCCCATCGGCGCAATGGAGGGTCTGTCACAGACCGTGGGAGTGCTCCTCGGCGACGGCTGGGATGGCAAGAACGGCAAGCCGGTTCCGCCCCTTGCCGGCGTGGAGTTCCCGACGATCAGCGACAAGGCCGCAGACAATTGGGCCGCGGCCATCCAGAAGCTGGCCGACACCTTGCTGGGAAAGAAGGATTCCGAGACAACCCCCTCGCCGGATACCGCCAAGACCGCAGCCGCCGTCGCGACAACCAACGTCGCGCTGGACTCTGTGGAGCCCGAGTCTGCGAAGGCTGAATCGGCGAAGACCGAAGTCGCACATACGGAGTCGAGCTCGACGCCGGCGGGTTCGTCCGCCGAATCCCAGACCTCCTCCGCGGCGGAGGAATCCACCTCGGCGAGCCCGACCGCCCAGCCCTCGAGCAGTCAACCCTCGAGTTCGGCGACCGCCCCGGCATCGTCGTCTACCGATGCGCCCTCTGAGTCTTCGGATTCGACGCACGGCTCCGCGTCGAGCGGATCGTCGACGTCGAACGCGGGCGCCGACGCGGACACCACGAGCTCTGCGGACACCAAGGGCTCAGCGGACGCCGGGACCAGTTCGTCCTCGGACACGTCGAGCAAATCGAGCGAATCGAGTGGCGCGGCATCGAGTTCGAGCGATTCGACGTCGTCTGCCAGTACCGACTGACACCGTCACCGCACCGACATCATTACGGCAGAGCGCCGGTTCCGTCACCGGATCCGGCGCTCTGCTGGTTGTCGTTCCGCCGAAGGATGTATGCGAACGGCCTGCACTCAGAGATCAGCAGGCACCGCGCGGAAGTCGAGCGGCGTTGCGGTTGAGCCAATTTCCGATCGCGTTGAGCGCGGCGATACCGCCCGACATCGAGCCACCCGCTGCGCTCATGGCGACGGCGGTCTGTCGTCCGTCGGAGAATGTGATGAGTCCGATCTGCCTGACCAGGTATGAGCCGTCGACACCAGGACCCCAACCGCCTTTCACTGCAGTCGATTTCGGCGTCGACATCACTTCGATGCCCCACTGCTGGTTGCCTGCGACCTGACCCATCAGCGACACGACGTGCGCTGTTCCCGGCATGCATGGCAGATGGGCGGTGAACGTGGCAGCGGCAGGCAACGTCCACACGGTCTGCCCGAAGACGGTGAATCCGGCGCGCAACCTCTGTGCGGGTACGGTCGACTGAGTGTCGCCACCCTCGCGCAGCACCGCGGTCACCTTACGGGCGGCGACAGCATCGCTCCCCAACGACGACCACAGCGCCTCGGCAGAAGCGTTGTCGGAGTTGATGATCGCGTTCGATCCAGCGGTCGACGGACCGTTCTGCCGCTCGGCCGCGACGGCAAGCGGGACCTTGATCGTCGACCACGCCACCTGAGGTGTGTCGTCTCCCAGCATGATCGGACGGCTGTCACCGCGGCCGACCGGTGCCAGAGCAACTCCGACGGGAACTCCGACCTGTGCAGCCACCGCCCCGAATCCCCGTGCCAGCGGATTCGCGACGGGAGCGCTCGACGACGCAGGCGCAGACGCTTGCGATGTGGTCGACCCGGTCACCGTCACTGTGACAGGAGTGACCTGGCCGTCACCACGACCCGCCGTCGAACAGCCCGAAACGCCAAGAGCGCATACGGCAACCACGCCGATGACGCCGAGAAGACCGCGGCGGTCAGTAGACATAGACCACCGCGTCGTTGCCGCCGCGGCAGGCGACGACGCCGCCCTCCGGTCCGCACGACATCACGTAGCTCAGTCCGGTGACCGGGCTGTAGGCGCTGATCACCCGCGCCTGCCCCTGCACACCCGTGCGCAGGTACTCGTCGCGGACCGCTTGGGCGAACGAGCAACTTGTCACCGACGTACCCGCGGAAACCCCTGCGCCACAGGAGACCGCGCCCGGCGGCGGGGTCGCGGGCCCGACCGTCACGGTGGAGGTCTGCGGCGGATTGACCGTCTGCGTGACCGTCGGCGTCGCCTCCGTGTCGGTTGTCGAATCCGAGCTCCGATTGAGCAGGAAGTACGCGCCGACGATGAGCAGGCCGATGATCACCAGGACGGCAATGCAGATCAGCACGATCATCACTGATTTGTCGCGCCCCTGCCGACGACCAGGCGGTGGGTACGACTGCGGGTACGCGGACTGCGGGTAGCCGGGCTGGGGATATCCGGACTGGGGGTACGCGGACTGGGGGTACGCGGATTGGGGATAGCCGGACTGCTGGTACGGCCCAGGGGCCGACGGATACGCGGAACCAGGCTGCGGCTGTTCGGAATGGGGCGGTTCGGAACGGGGCGCTTCGGAACGGGGCGATTCCGGATAGGCGTAGTCGGAGTACACCGGCGGCTCGTAGGCACCCGGCCCAGCGCCCTCGGGCGTGCCGGGGTAGATCGACGGATCCGTGTACGCGTGCGTGGAGTTCCCGTACTCACCCGGGTCACTGCCGGTGGGGTCGTTTCGTGCCTGGTCGTCGCCCGGATGGTCATCGGCGGGACCCGACCGATCGTACGGCGTCGGAGTCACAGTGAACACGCCCGATTCGCGAACATACGAGTGAGGATATCCGGAATGCCAGATGATGCACGCCGGATTGGCGTGGGTACACCAGCACAATCCCGCCGTTCAGATGACACGCTCGGATGACCCGACCCCGGATAGCCCCCGCTTCAGATGACCCCGTGAATCGGGGGGCTCTCGCCACGCAACACCCAGCGACCGATGTGCTGGTACTTCCAGCGCACCGGGTCGTGCAGGGTGTGTGTTCTCGCGTTTCGCCAGAACCGATCGAGTGAGAGCTCGGCCGACGCGCTGCGTGTGCCCGCTACCTCGAACAACGCTGAGCTCACCGAATTCGACGCACGGTCGGCGACTGTCTTGGCGACAGCGACGGCAATAGACGCCTGAGCGGTGAGCGCTGGATCGTCGACGTCGTCAGCCGTCGCCGCGTCGACAGCTCTACTCGCCGCGTCGAGCGTCGCTTCTGCCGCCGCGACCTCGACGCCGAGCTCGCCGAAGCGTTGCACCGTCAACAGGTCGGCGTCGGCGCGCTCGACTCCTGCCTCGAACCACGGCCGCGACTTCGTGCGCACGAAGTCGGCGGCTGCGTCGAGTGCGCCGCGCGCGATACCGACGTCGATCGCGACGTGCAGTAGCTGGGCGAATGCGCCGTAGCCGGTCGGTCGAGCGACGGCCGGTGCGCGGGCCACGAGGTCGCCCGGGTCCACGTCGACGCCACTGAATCTGACGGTCCCCGACCCGGTGGTGCGCTGACCGAGACCGTTCCAGTCGTCGACGATCTCGACCCCCGGAGCGACGGCCGCCACGAATGCGATGTACTCGCCCGGCTCGAACTCGCCTGCGGCGTCACCGGTTTCGGACTCTTCGGGCAAGCGCGCCAGTACGGCAAGGGTGTGCGCGAACAACGACCCTGTCGCGTAGAACTTCTCGCCGTCGAGCACGAATCGGTCGTCTTGCCGACGCAGCGTGGTGTTGATGTCTGCGACGGTCTTGCCACCCCGCTCCGACTGCGCATTCGCGACCCGACCACCCTGCAGGACATGACCGAAGATGCGCTGCGCCAACGCATCCGGACCGGCGAGACGGAGCAGGTTCAGATAGACGAAGTGGCTGTGCGGGATCTGCGCGACGTTGGGGTCTGCGGCCGCGAGTAGTCGGGTGACATCCGCGACGACGCTCGGCGCGAGGTCGGGACCGCCGAATCGCTGCGGGACGGTGATCGCCAGCAGCCCCGCCGTCGACAGGTCGTCGATCTCCGCGTACGGGAGTCGGCGATCACGGTCGCGCAACGCGGCGTCGACCTCGATCCGCGCCGCGACCTCACGAGCCTTCGCCAACGCCTCCGCGGCGCTGGTCGGCACGACCACTGGATCAGCGGTCGGTACGGTCTCTGCCGGCCGATCAGTGAAACCTTCTGTCGCGGTTGATGTGTGGGGATCTGTTGACACCGTCAGACCGTCGCGCTGCGGTCGGCCGATTCGAGTTCGCGCACCAGCGGCAGCACACGCTCGCCGAAGTACTCGATCTCCTCCTGGAAGTGCAGGAATCCGCCGAGAATCAGGTCGACGCCGAGCTTCTTGTACGCGACGATCCGCTCGGCGACCTGCTCCGGGGTACCGATCAGTTGCGTGCGGAAGCCGTCGTTGTACTGCACCAGATCCTCGAACGACGAGTCGGCCCACATGCCCTTCTTGTCGCCGGTCGAGCTGCCCGCCTGCTGTACCGCACTCCGAAAGCCCTCCACCGCAGGCTTGTTCGCCTTCTCGACGATCTCGCGCAGGGTGTCACGTGCCTCCGCTTCGGTGTCTCGCGCGATGATGAATCCGTTGAGGCCGAAGCGCACTTCGCGGTTGTGTGCGCGGGCCACTGCCCGCAGGTCGTCGAGCTGCTCGGTGACGCCGTCGAAGTCTTTGCCGTTGGAGAAGTACCAGTCGGAGTAGCGGCCACCGTTGTTGCGTGCGGCCGTGGAGTTACCACCCTGGAACAGTTCGGGATTGGGCCGTTCCGGAGTGTTGAGCGGCTTGGGCTTGAGGGTGAAGTCGTGGATGCGGTAGAAGTCTCCGCGGTAGTCGACGTTGTCCTCGGTCCAGATCTTGCGGATCACCTCGAGGAACTCGCCGCTGCGTCGGTAGCGCTCGTCGTGCTCGAGCCAGGGCTCGCCGAGGTGGGTGAACTCGTCCTTGAACCAGCCGCTCACCACGTTGATCGCAAATCGCCCGCCCGACAAGATGTCTGCGGTCGCACCGAACTTGGCGAGCACTGCGGGGTGCCACAGCCCGGGGTGGATGGCCGCGATCAGCTTCAGACGTTCGGTCGCACCGAGGAGAGCGAGGCTGAACGACGTCGACTCGTGCTGGAACTCGGCCCCGTAACTCGCCTCGTACCGTACCTGGCTGAGCGCGTACTCGAATCCGTTGTTCTCGGCAGTCTGCGCGAGGCGCTTGTTGTACTCGAAGTCCCACCCGGTTCGCTGCTCGATGTCGCTCGTCACGAGTCCACCGGATACGTTCGGGACCCAATACGCGAACTTGATCTCGTCGGCGATCTTCTCGGTGGACATGACACTCCTGTTGCTCGGCGGACGTCCGCTCTCGGACACAATCGGAGTTCAGTGTCATCGACGCCGCCGCAGGCGCCCACAGTTGAAATCGGCATGGATTCAAGTCGACGGAACGCGCCGATCTGTCACCTGTTCGACGACGCCGGTCAACGGTCGTCGGACGGCTCCCACTGCGCCATCCCGAGAAACACGATGACCAGTTGGCGCTGAGT
This sequence comes from Gordonia jacobaea, assembly GCF_965344965.1. Lineage (NCBI taxonomy): Bacteria > Bacillati > Actinomycetota > Actinomycetes > Mycobacteriales > Gordoniaceae > Gordonia > Gordonia jacobaea. The sequence continues at coordinate 346,245 of NZ_CBDRLS010000001.1, forward strand.
GCGCTCGATGATCGCCGACTCCGCGCCTCTGCCGCGGTGCTCGCCGTCGAGAATGTCGGCGGCGGCGGTCAGCATGATGCTCACGATGAGTTCCGCGGCGAGTTCGAGGTCGTCGGCGCTCCAGTCGGCGAGGTCGGGTATCCGCGACAGGTCGATGGCCAGTTCTTTCGAGAACAACCGCAACTCGGTGTCGATGGCCCGCCTGATCTCCGCCAAGCCGCCATGCTGTTCGCGGATCAGGAAGCGAAACGCCGGTTCGTTGTCGTGCACGTGCCGCAGCAGGATGTCGAGTGAGTTCTTCGCGGTCGGCAGTGCCTGCCGGGCGGCGAGGTCGCGGCGCCCTTCGCGCAACGTGCGTCGCAGCACTCGCATCGAGTCCTCGACGAGCGTGACGCCGAGGTCTTCCATCGACGCGAAGTGCCGGTAGAAGGCGGTGGGGACGATGCCGGCACCCCGCGCGACCTCCCGCAGGCTGATACTTCCGAAGCTGCGTTCGGCGACGAGATCGAGTGTCGTGCCGATCAACGCCTGCCGGGTGCGGTTCTTGCGGTCGGCGCGAGTCTCGGCGTCAGCCTCCCGACCGCCATGGGCGGAGCCGGAGCGTCGAGTCCTGGTCACCTGCCCGAGCTTATCTTGCCGCAGGTCAGGCCGACCAACCGCAGTCGCTCACGCCGACGCTCCGCCACCCGGTCGGCGACCCCTCAGCCGGTCACCTCGAACAGTCCCGCGGCGCCCATACCTCCGCCGATACACATCGTCACCACGCAATAGCGGACGCCGCGTCGTCGACCCTCGATCAACGCATGCCCGACGCAGCGCGCGCCGGTCATGCCGTAGGGATGACCCACCGAGATGCCGCCGCCGTCGACGTTGAACCTCTCCGGATCGATACCGAGTTCGTCGCGGCAGTAGAGGGCCTGAGACGCGAAAGCTTCGTTGAGCTCCCACAGACCGATGTCGTCGACGGTCAGCCCGTGCTGCTTGAGCAGTTTCGGCACCGCGTATACCGGCCCGATCCCCATCTCGTCGGGGGCGCATCCCGCAACGGCCATGCCGCGGTAGACGCCGAGCGGCTGCAATCCACGTCGCGACGCTTCGGCGGCTTCCATCAATACCGACGCCGACGCGCCGTCGGACAACTGCGACGCGTTGCCGGCCGTGACGGTCGACGTCGCGGTGACGGCTCCGTCGGGAAGCACCGCGCGCAGACCGGCGAGTGACTCGCTCGTCGTCGAGGGACGGTTGCCCTCATCGCGATCGAGCATGACCTCCTGCTCCGACGTCTCACCCGTTTCCTTGTCGACGACCAGCTTGGTGGTCCGTAGCGGCACGATCTCTTCTGCGAAACGACCTGCCTCCTGCGCCGCCGCGGTCCGCTGTTGGGAGATCAGAGCCAGCTCGTCCTGGCGCTCCCGACTGACGCCGTACCGTTCGGCGACGATCTCCGCGGTCTGCAGCATCGGCATGTAGATATCACCGACATTGGCAACGAGCCACGGGTCCTGAGCCCGGTAGTTGTTCGCATGGTCGTTCTGCACCAACGAGATCGACTCGACGCCGCCACCGATCGCGATCTCCATGCCGTCGTCGACGATCTGCTTGGCGGCTGTCGCGATGGCCATCAGGCCGGACGCGCACTGCCGGTCGACGCTCATGCCCGACACCGAATCGGGTAGCCCGGCGCGCAGCAGCGCCTGGCGGGCGATGTTGAACCCGGTCGAACCCTGCTGCATGGCGGCACCGAGCACCACGTCCTCGACCTCGCCTCCCTCGATACCTGCCCGCGACACCGCATTCGCGATCGCGTGGCCCGCGAGTTCTTGTGCCTGCGTGTTGTTGAATGCCCCGCGGTACGCCTTGCCGATCGGAGTGCGTGCGGTGGAGACGATGACTGCTTCGCGCATGAGTGTCTGTTCTTTCTGGTGCTGGTGTTATCGCTTAGCGGTGTATGGCGGGTTCAGGGAGTGAACACCAGACGGCCGACGGTCGTGCCCTCGCCGAGGCGACCGACGCCGTCGGCGACATCAGCGAGCGCAAGTCGTTCGCCCACAAGAGGTTTGACAAGACCCTTGTCGGCCAATCTGGTCAGTTCGGCATGGCACTCGTCGATAACGGCCGGGTTCTTCTTCTGATAGAGCCCCCAGTGCAGCCCGACAATCGAGTAGTTCTTGATCAACGCATGGTTGAGAGCGGGTTGCGGGATGGTGCCACCCGCGAAGCCGATCACCACGATGCGCCCCTCGAAAGCGATGCACTTGGTCGATCCGGCATAGGCGTCGCCGCCCACCGGGTCGAAGACGATGTCGGCGCCGTGTCCGCCGGTGAACTCCTTGACCGCGGACACGAAGTCCTCGGAGCGTCGATCGACGACCAGATCCGCACCGAGTTCCTTGGCGTACAACGCCTTTTCGGGTCCACCCACGACACCGATCACCTGCGCACCCGCAGCCTTGCCCAGTTGCACCGCCGCGCTGCCGACGCCTCCTGCGGCGGCGTGCACGAGGAGGTAGTCACCCTCGGCGATCTGCGTCCGACGGTGCAGCGCGAACCATGCGGTCTGGTAGCCGATGCTCAACGCGGCGGCCTCGGCGTCGTCGAGGGCATCGGGAGCGTGAAAGACGTTGGCCTGATTCATCAGCGCGTACTCGGCGAAAGCTCCGCCGGGAAGAATCGGGTTTCCGACGACCCGCTCGCCGACGACGGCACGATCGACTCCCTCACCGACGGCGACAACCTCACCACACAGTTCGACGCCCGGCGTGAAGGGCAGCGGCGGCTTGATCTGGTACTTGCCCTGGCAGAGCAGGACGTCGGGGAAGTTGGCAGGCGTGGCAAGCACTTTCACCAGGACCTCGCCGGGACCGGCCGTGGGTGTGTCGACCTCTTCGAGGGTCAGGACGTCGCGGGGATCACCGAGTTCGTTGACGCGCCAGGCTTTCATGAATGTGTCTCCTTCTATGGACTACGAATGTCGTTGTGGGGTAAGCGGTGCTGAAGGCCGTGCCTGCGGTAAGCAGGAGTCAGCCTGCGAGACCGATCAATTCGGCGAGGCGTCGGCGATGCCAGTAGCCGGTTCCGAACGCGAGTTGATCGGCCTTGGCCCGTTTCAGGTAGAGATGCGCCGGGTACTCCCAGGTCATCCCGATACCGCCGTGGAGCTGCACACATTCTTCGGCAGCGCGTACGGCGACGTCTCCGCAGTACGACGCCGCCATGTGCGCCGCGATGGTCGCGTCGAGGTCGCCGTGAGCCGCGGTGTCGGCGGCATAGCGGGCGGCCGCCCGTGCCGAACTGACTTCGAGCCAGATGTCTGCCAGGCGGTGTTTGATCGCCTGGTACGAGCCGATCACCCTGCCGAACTGTCGGCGCTCCTTCACGTACGCCAGCGTCGTGTCGAGGCACCACTGCGCCACGCCGTACTGTTCGGAGGCCAGCAGTGCCACCGCGGTGGTGATGGCCGCGCTCAGCGCGGTTGCGACGTCGGCGGTGTCAACCCGATTGGCGCGGACCCCGGCCAGCTCGACATCGGCGAGCGGACGCGTCATATCCAGCGACACAACGGGTTCGACGACGACTCCGGCAGTATCCGTAGCCACCACATGCAGCTCCAACCCGTCCGAACCGTTGACCGGGATGACGAGCAGGTCGGCCTGCGCCGCACCGGCGACCGTCTCGACCCTGCCGTTCAGGACCCCGTCGACGACGTCGACCGACGCCGACACGGCACCCGGCGTCGTCGAGAACGGAATCAACAGTGCGCCCGTCTGCTCGCCGGCGGCCAGAGCACTGACCGTGTCGACGTCGCCAGCGTGTAGGAGCGCCTCGGTGGCGAGTACCGCGCTCGTCAGGAACGGGGTGGGTGCCACGGCGCGACCGATCTCCTCGAAGACCACAGCGGCCTCCCGCTCGGTCGCCCCCGCACCGCCGAGGTGTTCGGGCACAAGCAATCCCGCGACACCGATCTCGTTGGCGAGCGACTTCCAGAGCGCAGCGGTGTCGACCGTCGGCTCGTCGTAGCTCGCCGACAGCGCAGCGGGATCGAGGCGGTCGTCGAAGAGCCTGCGCACCGCGGCACGCAGCGCCTCCTCGGTATCGCCATAGGCAAGGTCCGGCTGCCCGGACTGCGGTGCAGTCGTCGGCGCGGCGGCAGGTGCGGTTGCGGTCATGGGTGCGGTTGTGGTCACCGTGGTAGGTCCTTCCATGCGATTCCCTTGTCGACGCGGTGTTCCGGCGGCAGGCCGAGTACGCGTTCGGCCACGACGTTGCGCAGGATCTCCGACGTTCCGCCCTCGATCGAGTTGCCCTTTGCCCGCAGGTACCGGTATCCGGGTCCGCGTCCGGTGAAGTCGACGGTCTCCGGGCGGCGCAGCGTCCAGTCGTCGTAGCGCAGTCCTTCGTCGCCTGCCAACTCGAGTTCGAGTCCCGAGATCGCTTGTGCCTGACGGGCAAAAGCCAGCTTCATCGCGGAGCCCTCGGGGCCCGGTTGGCCCGCCGCGAGTTGTTGGCGAAGGCGTTCTCCGGCGAGGCGGGTGACCTCTGCGTCGATCCACAGTTGCATCACCCGATCCAACGCCGCGGGCTCGCGGTCGTCCGGATTCTGGCGCCACCACTGCGCGAGCTTGCCGATCATCCCGCCCTCGCGGGGATTACCGGAGCCGATGGCAACCCGCTCGTTGTTGAGAGTCGTTGTGGCAACCCGCCAACCGTTGCCGACGTCGCTGATGCGGTCGGCATCGGACACACGGACGTCGGTGAGGAAAACCTCGTTGAACTCAGCTTCCCCGGTGATCTGCCGCAGCGGCCGGATCTCGATACCCGGTGCACTCATGTCGACGATGAAGTACGTGAGCCCGGAGTGTTTGACGGCGCCGGGGTCGGTGCGCGCCACCAGGATTGCGCGTTGGGCGTTGTGCGCGCCCGACGTCCACACCTTCTGACCGTTGACCACCCACGAGTCGCCGTCACGAACCGCACGCGTTGCCACGCCTGCGAGGTCCGACCCCGCTCCCGGTTCACTGAACAACTGGCAGTAGATGTGTTCGCCGGTATAGAGCGGACGTAGGAAACGGGCACGCTGCTCCTCGGTACCGAGTGCGGCGATCGTCGGTGCCGCCATTCCCAGTCCGATCCCATTGCGTCCGCGCGCGGGCCCCGGAGCACCGGCCGCGTCGAGCGCGGCGTCGACACCGGCCTGATAGGTCTGCGCGATTCCGAGTCCACCGTGGCCGACCGGGAAGTGCACCCAGGCCAGTCCGGCGTCGAAACGGGCACCGAGGAAATCACTTTCGGATGTCTCGGTCGGCGGGTGGGTGGCGAGCAGCCTGGTCACGCGCGCGTCGAGGTCGGCGGTGATGTCGTCGGATACCGACGCTGGAGCATCCGTGAGCACTGGGCATCGATCCTTTCGGGTAGGGGTGGGATTCAGCGGAGAGGCGCGTGCCGTCAGTCCTTCGGTCCCCCGGCCACGTAGACGACCTGGCCGGAGACGAATCCCGCGCCCTCGGACACGAAGAACGAGGCAGTGTGGGCGATGTCCTCCGGCTTTCCGGTTCGTGCGACGGGAATCGCTGCGGCACTGGCCTTCTTGAGCTCGTCGAAGTCGACGCCCATCCGCGCGGCGGTCGCCGCGGTCATGTCCGTCTCGATGAACCCCGGCGCGATGGCGTTGGCCGTGACACCGAACTTGCCCAACTCGATCGCGAGTGTCTTGGTGAAGCCCTGCATGCCCGCCTTGGCCGCGGAGTAGTTGGCCTGACCACGATTACCGAGCGCCGACGTGCTCGACAGATTCACGATCCGACCCCAGCCGGCGTCGACCATGTGCTTCTGCGCGGCCTTGCTGACGTTGAAGGCGCCGCGTAGATGCACCGCCATGACGGTGTCCCAGTCGTCGACGCTCATCTTGAACAGGAGGTTGTCGCGCAGCACGCCCGCATTGTTGACGACGACCGTCGGAGCACCGAGCTCAGCGACAACCTTCTCGACAGCGGCGTTGACCGATGCCTCGTCGGAGACGTCGGCGCCCACGGCGATCGCCTTGCCGCCGCCGTCGGTGATCGCGGCCACGGTGTCAGCGCATGCCGCGGCGTCGAGATCGAGCACCGCGACGGCAAGTCCGTCGTCGGCAAGCCTCTTCGCGATCGCGGCGCCGATTCCGCGTGCTGCTCCGGTGACGATCGCTACCTTCTGGCTCATGGTGTTTCCTCCGTTGTTCGGTACTGGGTATTCGACTGTGCTCAATGTGAATGTGGTTGTGAGTGTTGATTTTTGGTTGCGCCGCGGGTGGATTAGCGATACTGCGAGGCGTCGCCGAGTCGCTGACCGCCGTCGATCACCATCACCTCGCCGGTCATCCACGACGACGCGTCGGAGGCGAGAAAGACGATGGCCGACGCGATGTCCTCGGGCTCGCCGATTCGGCCGAGCGGCGTGGCAGCGGCAACCTGCGGCTCGTGCTCTCGCCACAGCGCCTCGGCGAGCTTGGTGCGGACGACGCCGGGCGCGACGCCGTTCACCCGGATGCGCGGAGACAACTCGAGGGACAGTTGCTCGGTGAGGTAGATCAACGCCGATTTCGTGGTGTTGTACACGCCGATGTTCGCCTCATGGACCATCCCGCCGATCGACGCGGTGTTGATGACCGATCCCCCGTGCTCACCCATCCACGCCTGCACGGCGAGCTTCGTCCACAGCAGGGGCGCCCAGAGGTTCACGTCGACGGTCTTGGCAAATCGTGCGTGGTCCTGGGCGATGAGCGGGCCGGCGGCGGGGTTGGTCCCGGCGTTGTTCACCAGGATGTCGATGCTGCCGAACCGTTCCAACGTGAGTTCGACGCAGCGTTGCGCAGCGTCCTCGTCGACAGCGTGGGCCGCGACGCCGAGTGCGCGAGGTCCGATCTGAGCCGCCGCGGCGTCGGCCGACTCCTGCTTGCGCGAGGTGACGACCACGTTGGCGCCCGCGTCGGCCAGCGCAGCCGCGGCGGCGAGGCCGATACCGCGCGAGGCACCCGACACCAGTGCCGTCCGTCCGGTGAGGTCGTGAGATGTCATGGCGCAGAGATCCTTTCGATGGTGATCAGGTCGACGCACCCGCGGGGCGTCGTCGACGGCGTCGTTGAGAATCCGCTCGCGAGGCAGAGCGCCCCCTCACAAACCGACCCATAACGTGATCGCAGTCTCGACAACCATCTATAGTTGAAGGTGATTTCAGATTCAATATCGCCCCGTGGCGATCTGATCACAGGAGGAACCTTGACCACAGCAACACAGCCCGTCCGCCCGACCACGGCCGCCGATCTCGCCGAGCTGGTCGGAACCGAACTCGGGCCGACGCCGTGGTACGCCGTCGAGCAGGACCGGGTGAATGCCTTCGCCGACGCCACCGACGACCACCAGTGGATCCACCTCGACACCGAGCGCGCTGCCGCCAGCGACCTCGGCGGGACGATCGCGCACGGCCTGCTCACCCTGTCCCTCGGTCCCCACCTGTCGAGCCAGTTGATCAGGTTCGACGGTTTCGCACACAGCCTCAACTACGGCTACAACAAGGTCCGCTTCCCCGCTCCCGTGCCGGTCGGTTCGCGCGTGCGTATGCGCGTCACCGTCGTGTCCGCCGACGAGGTCTCCGGCGGCATCCAGGTGGTGACGTCGCAGGTCATGGAGCGCGAAGGCTCCGACAAGCCGGTGATGGTCGCCGAATCGATCGCCCGGGTCGTCGCCGCGTCCTGACATGCACAACGACGTGTCCACCCACTTTGATCTGAAAGGCAACTCCCATGGTCAATCTCATCGATCCCGTCGTGCGTCACGCGACGACACGGCCCGATGCGACCGCTCTTCTCGGTGACTCGACGTCACTGACCTACGGCGAGTTCTACGACGCGGCGTTGGCCTATGCCGGTGCGCTGCGTGATGCGGGCATCCGACGCGGAGATCGTGTGCTGCTCGCGGCACCGTCGGTCCCCGAGTTCGCGATTGCCTACATGGGCATTCAGGCACTCGGCGCCACCGTGATCACCGTCAACACGATGTCCACGGCCGCCGAGGTCGGCTACTTCCTGAGCAACTCCGAGGCGTCACTGGCCATCGGGCACGTCACGCTCGGCCCAGCAGTCGCCGACGCGGCAGCCCAGGCCGGTGTTCCGTCCTGGCAACTCGACGCCTCGGCGCTGAGTCCCGGCAACGTGACCGCGACACCGCTCGAGGCCGGCGTCGACCGTGCACCCGACGAGACCGCCGCCCTGCTCTACACCTCTGGCACCACCGGGAAGCCCAAAGGCGCCGAACTGACCGTCAAGAACCTCCTGTCGGCCGGAGAGGTGGCAGGCGAGGTCAGCCGGGGTACTGCAGACGACAGGCTGGGCACCGGACTGCCGCTGTTCCACGTCTTCGGTCAGGCGTCGGTGATGATGGCGGCCTTCACCACGGGCGCATCGATGTCGCTGCTGAGTCGTTTCACACCGCGCGGAATGATCGACATGCTCGCCCGCGATCGGCTGACAGTGCTGTGCGGCGTCCCGACCATGTGGAACGCGATGCTGCACGAGGCAACGGAAGCTGACGCCGAAGGGTTTGCACATCTGCGCGTTGCCGTCTCCGGCGGAGCGTCGCTTCCCGGGGAGATCGCACGCGCCTTCGAGGAGCGCTTCGGGTGCACACTGCTCGAGGGTTACGGGCTGACCGAGACCACCGCGATGGCGACATTCAACGACATCGACCGCGGCGGAAAGATAGGCAGCACCGGCGCCGTCGTGCCGCGGATGCGCGTCGAGGTACGCGACGCCGACGGGGCCGTGTGCGCACCGGGCGTCGTCGGTGAGGTGTTCATCGCGGGCGACATGGTGTTCAAGGGTTACTGGCGCAATGAGGAGGCGACCGCCGCGGCACTGTCGCACGACGGTTGGTTCCGCACAGGCGATCTCGGCGAGATCGATGTCGACGGCGATCTGCGGATCGTCGACCGCGTCAAGGATCTGATCATCCGTGGTGGTTACAACGTCTATCCCGGCGAAGTGGAAGAGATCCTCTATCAGCATCCCGATGTCGTCGAAGCCGCAGTCGTCGGCGTACCCGACAGCCACTACGGCGAAGAAGTCGCGGCGGTCGTCGTACTGACGCCGGGAGCGACGACCACTCACGACGACATCGAGTCGTGGTGCCGAGAGCGTCTGTCCGCCTACAAGATTCCCCGCATGGTCTTGTTCGTCGACGAGCTCCCCAAGGGATCGACCGGAAAGATCCTCAAACGCAACATCGATCGCACCGCCCTGAGGAGGACCACCGCATGAGCTCCGTCAACCGTCAGGTCAGACTCGCGGCCCGACCCACGGGCGAGATCGACGAGAACACTTTCACCGTCACCGAAGAACCGATCCCACAACCGTCGGCGGGCGAGTTCGTTGTCGCCGTCGACTATGTCTCGGTCGATCCCGCCATGCGCGGTTGGCTCGACGACGTTCCGTCGTACATCCCTCCGGTGGGCATCGGAGAGGTGATGCGCGCACACGCCGTCGGCACCGTCGTCGCATCGGAGAATGACACGTACCCGGTGGGCACCGTGGTGTCCGGGCCTTTCGGTGCGCAGGAGTACGCCGTCTCCGACGGTCGGGACATCACGGTGGTCGACACCGATCTCGCGCCCGCACCGACCTGGCTCGGCGCGCTCGGATTTCCCGGTATGACAGCGTATTTCGGCCTGATCGACGTCGCCAAGATGAAGCCGGGTGACACGGTACTGATCTCGGGCGCGGCGGGCGCTGTCGGCAGCGTCGCCGGACAGATCGCGAAGGTGATGGGCTGCAAGGTGATCGGAGTGGCCGGTGGCGAGCGCAAGTGCTCGTGGCTGACCGACGAACTCGGATTCGACGCTGCCATCGACTACAAGCAGGGTTCCATCGGTAGGCCGCTGCGTGCGGCCGCTCCTGAGGGCATCGACGTGTACTTCGACAATGTCGGCGGCGATATTCTCAATTCGGCTCTGGCACAGTTGCGTACGCACGCGCGCGTGGCGATCTGCGGAGCCATCTCGGGGTACAACGCCACGACACCACCGCCCGGACCGTCGCGTTACCTGTCGCTGTTGATCAACCGTGCATCGATGGCGGGATTCATCATCTTCGACTACCGCCGTCGCTATCCGGAGGCCCAGGCCGCATTGCAGGCCTGGATTCGGTCGGGTCAGATCACCGCGGCCGAGCAGGTCGAGAAGGGCGACATCACCGCGTTCGGCGACACGCTCGCCATGCTGTTCTCGGGCGCCAACACGGGCAAGCTGGTGTTGCAGATCCGCTAGTACCCGCTGGAACGAAACCCAGAGCGGGGGAGGAAATTTCCTCCCCCGCTCTGGGTTTTCTGGTGCTGTTGTAGTTGTGTCGCTATTACTGGTGTCGCTCTTACTGGTGTCGCTGACGACCGAGCTGACGAATCCAGGCCCGTGAGTCGGCGGGGTCGATCACGTCGTCGAGTTCGAAGGTCGTGGCCGAGTGCAGCGCCTTGCCGTGTTCGTACGCCTTCGCCACCAACTCGGCGAACAACGCGTCCCGCTCGGCAGGATCGTCGACCGCCTCGAGTTCCTTTCGGAATCCCAGTCGTACCGAGCCCTCCAGTCCCATCGGACCGATCTCGCCGGTCGGCCACGCGACGGTGAACTGCGGTGCGTGGAATGAACCGCCCGCCATCGCCATCGCCCCGAGCCCGTAGCCCTTGCGCAGGATGATCGTTCCCAACGGCACCGTCAGCCGCGCACCCGCGACGAACAACCGCGAGAACCGCCGCACGGTCGCATGCTCCTCTGACTCCGGCCCCACCATGAATCCCGGTGTGTCACACAGGGTCACCACCGGAAGACTATGCGCTTCGCACATTTCCAGGAAGTCGGCAGCCTTGTCCGCGGCCTCCGCGTCGATCGCGCCACCGAGGTGCGCAGTCGAGTTCGCGACCACTCCGTATGCCACGCCTTCGACTCGGATCAGCGCGGTGACGACTCCCATGCCGTAATCTGCCCGCACCTCGAGCGTCGAGAAGGGATCCGCGATGGAGTCGATCGCCTCGCGAACGTCGTAGGCGCGCAGTCGATTCTCGGGGACCACATGCCTGGAGAGCCTGGTGTCCGGCGCCTCCCAGTCGACGACGTCGCCCTGGAAGTACGCCAGGTATCGCCGTGCCAGATCGACGGCGTCTGCCTCGTCACGCGCCGCGATATGCACGACGCCGTTGCGACGCTGGAGATCGACCGGACCGATGTCCTCGGGTCGGAAGACGCCGAGACCACCGCCCTCGACCATTGCCGGACCACCCATGCCGATGTTGGCTTCAGGTGTGGCGATGAGAACGTCGCACGCGCCGGCGAGCGCGGCGTTGCCCGCGAAACACCGTCCCGAGACAACTGCGACCGTCGGCACTCGGCCGCGCAGCGAGGCCATCTCGCGAAACGTGTTGAGTTCCAGGCCCGCCGCGCCGTTGGCATCGGTGTCGCCCGGCCGGCCTCCACCGCCCTCGGCGAAGAGCACGAGGGGAACATTCTTGCGCTTGGCCAATTCGATCAGGCGATCGGTCTTGGCGTGGTTACGCAACCCCTGCGTGCCCGCCAGCACCGTGTAGTCGTACGAGATCACCACAGCTTCAGCAGCTTTGGCACCGAACCGGTCGGCACCGATCGTCGCGACGCCGCCAACCAGTCCGTCTGCGGGGGTGTTCGCAACGAGGTCTTCTTCGGTGCGGCGCGTGCGCTGGGCGGCGAGTGCCAGCGCCCCGTACTCGATGAAGCTGCCCTCGTCGACGAGGTCGGTGATGTTCTCCCGAGCGGTACGTCGACCGATTCGGTGGCGCTTGGCAACCGCGCCCGGGCGCGCGGCGTCGAGCGTCACCTCGTGCCGCGCGTTGATCTCGGCGAGATCGGGCCGGATGTGGTCCGGGTCGATCTCGGCACGAGTCTCGACGCCGGCATCACCACCCGCAGCTCCGACGACAGCCAGCGGCTGACCCGTCGCTACGGCCTGGCCCGGATCGACCAGCGCCCGGATCAGTGTTGCCGCTGCGGGCATGGTCACGGTGTGCTGCATCTTCATCGCTTCCAGCACGACGAGTGCCGTCCCGGGCGCCGCTGCGACGCCCGCCTCGGCCACCTCGACGACGACACCCGACATCGGTGCCACCAGCACGTCCTCACCGTCGGCGAGCTCGACGCTGGCATCCGGCGACGCGGCGTCGTCGGCGATCGGCGCATCCGCGCCTGCGGCGTCGAAGTCGGTTGCGCGCGCGACGAGTTCGTCGATGTGCTCGCCCAGATAGCCCGTCGTGACCGAGCCTGCGCCAAATGCCTTGTCGCTGAGTATCGCGCGCAGCAGACCGACGTTGGTCGCGACGCCGTCGATGACGAATTCGGCCAACGCGTCGGCGGTTTTGCGCGTCGCGATGGTGAAGTCGCCCCGCGCGGTGTGGCCGATCACCTTGGCGAGCAACGAGTCGTAGCGCGGGCTCGTCGTGAGACCCGGCCGCCCGAACGTGTCCACCCGCACCCCGGGACCGGTTGGCGCGGAGAACGATCGCAAGGTGCCCGATTGCGGCACCGTTGTGCCGTCCGAGGTTGTGGTCTCCATGTTCACGCGAGCCTGGATCGCGACACCCGCGGCATCAACGGGCGTTCCGGTCACGGATTCTCCGTCTGACGTGATGCCCGCGGGTAGCCCCAACTCGCCGAATCGCCGGTCTGCGGCGATGGCCAACCCGATCTCGACGAGGTCGCAGCCGGTCACCTCCTCGGTAATGGTGTGCTCCACCTGAATTCGCGGATTGACCTCGAGGAAGACGAATCGGTCTCCCGCGACGAGAAACTCGACAGTCGCCAGACCGCGATATCCGTTGGCGGCACACAGCCGAGCCGCGCATGCGTGCAACCCGGCACGCATGTCGTCGGAGAGGTGTTGTGCCGGTGCGATCTCGATGAGCTTCTGATGCCTGCGCTGCACACTGCAGTCGCGATCGCCGAGCGCGAGTGCTGTTGTTCCTGAAGCCCCAGTTCCTGAAGCTCCTGTCCCCGAGTCGGACTCCGCCGAGATGATCTGCACCTCGATGTGCCGCGCCGAACCGCAGAGTTCCTCGGCGAACAGGTCCGCGTTGCCGAATCCTGCCTGCGCCTCTGCGGCACATGCCTTCATCGCGTCGGCGATCTGGTCGGGAGAGGTGACCTCGCGCATGCCTCGACCGCCACCGCCTGCAACCGCTTTGATCATCACGCCCGACGGGTGTGCGGCAAGCAGTTGGGCGACCTGCGTCTCGTCGACCCCGCTCTCGGTAGCGTCGAGTACGGGTACATCTGCGGCGATCGCTGCTCGTCTGGCCGACGCTTTGTCGCCGAACGTCTCGAGAGCCTCCGCCGACGGACCGACGAACCGTAGCCCTGCGGCAGCGCAGGCTCGCGCCAAACGCGGCTCCTCGCTGAGGAATCCGTATCCGGGATGAATAAACGTGGCGCCGGTGCGCTGTGCGGCGTCGATGATCGCGTCGACGTCGAGGTACGCCTGCGCCCCGACGCCCTCGAGCGCGACGGCCTCGTCGGCGGCACTGACGTGTGGTGACTGCGCGTCGTCGGCGGCATACACCGCGACGACGCGATGCCCGGTTTCGCGCGCGGTGCGGATGATGCGGAGTGCGATCTCCCCGCGGTTCGCCACGAGGACGGTTGCTGAACTCATGCTTTGCCAACCTTCGCGAAGAGATCGCCCTTGCGGACCTTGCCCGTCGCGGTCATCGGAAGCTGATCGATGATCTCGACCTCGGGCACCTTGTAGCCTGCCATGTTCTGTCGAGCCCATGCGACGATCTCGTCGGCCGTGAGCTTCTCTCCGTCGCGTAGTTGCACGAATGCGAAGGCGATCTGACCTCGTCGTCGATCCGGTTTGGGTACCACCGCAGCCTTGTCGACGGCCGGATGAAGCATCAGCAGCGACTCGACCTCGGAGGGGAAGACGCTCATGCCGTTGGTCTTGATCATCTCCTTGTTGCGCGCCAGGTAGTGCAGCGCTCCGCGGTCACTGAACTTGCCGAAATCGCCTGTCTGGAGCCAACCGTCGCGCAATGCGTCGGCAGTCGCCTCGGGATTGCGGTGGTAGCCCAGCATCACCGACGGACTACGCACGATGATCTGACCCTCGCTACCGAGCGGAACCGGATTGCCATCGGCGTCGACGATCAGGATGTCGGTTCCGGGAACGGGCACGCCGCAGAACACCGGGTCGCCCAACAGGTCGTAGTCGTCGGCGGAATAGCCGAGCGTGATGGTGTCCGCGGTGTGCGTTTCGGTCATCCCGTAGCTGCCTTCGCGCAACGTGTTCCCGGTCGCCTCGCGCCAGCGAGCCCGGACCGTCGGGTCGAGTTTGGACACAAACGACACCGCGAGCGGGTTGGTCAACGATGTGAGGTCGTGCGTCGAAAAGTCCTCGCGCTCCATCAATTCGATGTAGTTGTCGACGGTGCCGATCATCGAATCCACGCGATAGTTCTCGATGCTGTCGAGTACGACACGCGCGTCCCATCTCGTCAGCAAGACGACGGTGTCGCCGTTCACCAGCGGGACCAGGATGCCGGTGTCCTCCCCTGCGATCCAGAACACCGGCATGAAAACCAGCGACGCGCCATGCACGGCCCCGACCCGACGACCATGGGCCGCAGTCGCCGTCACGGCGGTGTAGAGCATGTGCGCCTGAGTGTGCTGACAGCCCTTGGGCATTCCGGTCGTACCGCCCGTATAGTTCAGCGCGGCAAGACGATCGGGGTCGATCTCCGGGAAGTCGGCAGGCGCAGGCGTTGCGACGATCCGAGCCCAGTCCGTCTCCTGCCCGGTGCGCTCGAACGGCGCGTCGGGACTGTCCGCGAGCAGCATGTCGGAGGGATCCGTCGTCGCGACGACGCGCACCTGAGTGCGATCGCGAACCGCGTCGACGAGGCCGGCGAGCGCGGGTTGGGTCAGCACCACACTCACCTCGGCGTCGGCAAGTTCATGAGCGAGTTCGTGCTCGCGCAGCATCGGATTCACGGGCACATGGACGGCACCCAGTTTGAGGATCGCGAGCATCGTGATGTGGAACTGCGGACAGTTGCCGAGGTACAGGCCAACACTGTCGCCGACGCCGATCCCCTGGGCGCGAAGCCAGCCGGCGACGCTGTCGGATAGTGCGTCGTACTCGGCATAGGTGATCTCGCGTCCATAGAAGGCGATCGCGACCGCAGCGGGAGTCTCGCGTGCCCAGTGCCGCAGGTAGCCGACGATGCCCTGCGCGTCGACCGAGGATTCCACGGTCCGCGGGACGTCGACGGGCCAGTGCGTCTGCTGGACGCGGCCGACCTCGGCCAACGCGATCTCGAGCGGGTCGTCGACTGCTGGTGTCGGCGAGGTGGTCGTCGTTGAGGTGTTCACAGTGCATCTCCTCGGATTTCGATCATGCGTCCACGCGGTGGACATCTGCGGTGCCGACGTCGCGGTCCGACCTCGACACAGTTGGCTGCCTACAAAGAACTCACGCGGTTGCGGGCAGCCCGAACGTCTCGCTCAATTGCCTCGCCGTGTCAGCGCCGTCGGTATGGAGGACCCCCGCGATCCCGAGCTTCGCCGCACCGTCGAGGTTCTGTTGGAGGTCGTCGATCATCACGGATTCCTGCGGGGCCACCCCGAGCCTTTCGCACGCGATCTCGAAGATCCGCCGCGACGGCTTGCGTATCCCGACCTCTGACGAGATGACAACGACATCCGCGAGCTCACTCAACTCGAAGCCCGCATAGGTATCTCGTCCGAATGCGTTGGACACCAAGGCAACCGGAACCGATGCAGCGCGCAGCCTGCTCAGCATCGCGACCGTCTCGTCGTCACGCTCGAGTCGATGCTGCATTCTCGCGGAGAGCCCTTCGGAGGACACAGTCACGCCATGCGCCCCGAGCCGGGCGGCGAAACCCACGTCGAAGGCCTCGGCGTCGATCCGACCTGCTTCATGATCGGCGAGCAACGTGCGCGATTGCTCGTCGTGTCCGAGCAGATGCAGCGGAAGGTCGCGGTTACCGATCTCGGTGCCGAAGCCGCGGAATGCGTCGAGCACGCTGGTGGTCACCACTCCCCCGAAGTCGACGAGTACGGCTGATCGCGTAGTTGAACTCGATCGCACAGTTGAACTTGAGGTCATATTCAATTTGTAACACACGACACGTCCCCGACAACAGAGCTGCCCACCTCACAAAGGTGGGCAGCTCTGTCGTCGTGAGTCAGTTCGTGGCGGCGAGACCGGGCACCGCGTTCGGATCCTCTCGAACCGACGCGGGATTCGTCTCCCGCAGACGCCATGCCGACGCACAGGTGATCAGCCCCATCACCGCGACGAAGGCGGCGACCAACGTCGTGGTTCCGGTAGCCGAGATCAGCCAGGTCATGATGAACGGCGTCGATCCGCTGATCAGGATGGCGGCGAGCTGGTAGGCCAGCGAGGCGCCGGAGTACCGGACGTGCGGTTCGAACAGCTCACCCATGTACGCGGCGACAGGCCCGTAGGTCATCGACTGGAACACAGCAGCCACCGAGACCGCGATCATGAACATCGGCAACGACGCCGTGTTGACGAGCATGAAGTACGGGAACGCCCACAGCAGAATCCCGAGGCCACCGATGATGATCAGCGGTCGGCGTCCGATCCTGTCCGACAACGAACCCGCCCAGATCGTGACCGGGAGCGAGACGAGGCAACTGAGCATGGACCCGATCAGCAATTGGTCGCGATCCATGCCGAGTTCGGCTGTCGCATAGCTCAATACGCCCGCAATCGAGATGTAGAAGATGGAGTTGGTAGCCGCGAGCAGCCCGCAACCCAGCAAGATCGTCCGCCAGTGCTTCTTGACAGCCTCGACCAGCGGCGCCTGCACAATTTCCTGCCTACCCTCAGCGACTTCCTGTTCCAGCTCCTTGAACTCGTCACTGTCCTCGACACGCGTCTGGATGAAGTAGACCACCGGGAACAGCACGACGCTGAGCAGGAACGGAATACGCCAACCCCATTCGAGGAACGCCGAATTCGACACCGCAGAACTCGATCCCAGGAAGATCAGATTGCCCAGCAGGACACCGCATGCCACACCCATTTGACCGAAGGTGCCCGCGAAACCGCGCCGCTTGGGGCTTGCAGATTCCGTCAGCAACAGCACGATTCCGCCCCATTGCCCGCCACATGCCAGCCCCTGCAGGAATCGCAACGAGACCAACAGGATCGGCGCCGCGACTCCGATCGTTCCAGCGGTCGGCAGGCACCCGATCAGGAATGTCGCCAAGCCCATCACGAACAAGCACACCACCACGACGGGCTTTCGCCCGAACTTGTCGCCGTAGTGGCCCGCCACGATGCCGCCGATCGGGCGCGCGACGAAGCCAGCCCAGAAGGTGCTGAACGACAGCAATGTCCCCATCAGCGGCGACGAGTCCGGAAAGAAGATATGCGGGAACACCAGTGCCGCAGCAGTCCCGTATAGGAAGAAGTCGTACCACTCGATCGAGCTACCGACGAGCCCTGCGGCAAGCAACTTCCGATGCGCTCGCCTCCTTCCCTGCGCGACCTCGTCGCCCTGGGCAACCACTTCTGATGTCATCGATTACTCCTCATTCGGCTTCAGCAGGTTGAACTGAATATGAGTTCATATTCAGAGACAAACGTCGTGATGTCAATCACTTGAGACGAAACGAAGTGATGTGGCTCATCTTGAGACACACGGAGAGAGCTGGCTTGCAGATCCGATACGGGGTGCACATCCGAGAGAACTCGTGCAACACTATTCAGAGCACAGTCGTTCACTGAATGGCTGTGACAGCCACACGAATCACCGCTTCCGAACGGAGCACACCATGAGTATCCGTCTTCCCGAGATGATCGGATCGGTCGTCGAAGCAGGGCTCTCGCCGCATCCGGTCGACCGGTACCTCGAACTGCTCGACCCCATGATCACCTGGCGCGATCTGCGCGCAAAGGTCGTCGATGTGACACGTCCGACCTCGCGAACCGTCCGCATCACATTGGCACCGACCAGGCAGTGGCGCGGCCACCGCGCGGGGCAGTTCATCCAGCTCAAGGTGGTTATCGACGGCGTCAGACACGTCCGCTGCTTCTCCCCTGCCAACGCACAGGGACACTCCGATGTCATCGAGTTGACCATCACCGCCCACGACGACGGGTTCGTCTCGACCTACCTTCGCGACAATGCGAGAGTCGGCGACGTCTACGGCCTCGAACAGGCCGACGGCGACTTCGTCCTACCCCGGAGCCCGGCGGGCCCGGTCGTGTTCATCAGCGGCGGCAGCGGCGTCACGCCTACCCTGTCGATGTTGAGAACACTTGTAGCCTCAGCGCACAGGGGCCCCATCACGTTCATTCACTACGCACGGACGCCCGACGACGTCGCATACGCCACCGAGCTCAATGCGCTCGCGGCCGCGCACTCGAACGTCGACGTGCGCCTGCGGTACACCCGCGGAGCCCACGGAGACCTCGAGGCAGGACACTTCACGACGGGGCATCTCGACGACATCGCTCTCGACGACGCCGACGTCTTCGTCTGCGGACCGTCGACGCTGATGGATGCTGTCATCGACCATCTCGCCGACGCCCACCCCACCGCGCGAGTGCACAGTGAATCCTTCCGCCCGGCTCCGGCGGCGATCATCGATCCCGACGAACCGATCTCCGGCGACGTCGCATTCACGACGTCCGGCAAGGTCGCAGCCAACGACGGCCGCACCATTCTCGATCAGGCGGAATCCGCAGGACTGTCTCCCAAGTCGGGCTGCCGAATGGGAATCTGCTTCTCCTGCACCGCAGTAAAGAAATCCGGCTGCACCCGCAACGTGCTGACCGGCGACATCGACAGCGAAGCCGACAAGCAGATCCAGCTGTGCATCAACGCACCTGTCGGCGACGTGGAAATCGAGGTTTAACAATGACTGTCACCACCATCACCCCGTCCGAACACACCAACGTCCCGCCCGCACTGCGCGGGTCGTCGGACCCCAACACCCTTCACCTGAGCTACGAGCAGGTCGAAGCGCTCGGTCGCGACCTCGACGAGGTGCGCGCGCGGGTCGTCGCCGACCTCGGCTCGAAGGACCGCGAATACCTGTACTCGATCATCCGCGCGCAGCGTGGTTTCGAGATCGCCGGGCGCGGACTGCTGTTCTTCGGCTGGTTCCCGCCCGCGTGGATCGCAGGCGTCGGCGCGCTGAGCGTGTCCAAGATCCTCGACAACATGGAGATCGGGCACAACGTCATGCACGGCCAGTACGACTGGATGCGTGAAGACACCTACAACTCGCGCGAATTCGAGTGGGACACCGTGTGCCCCGCCGAGCAGTGGCGCCACAGCCACAACTACGTGCACCACACGTTCACCAACATCATCGGCGAGGACCGCGACATCGGCTACGGCATCCTCCGAATGGCGCGCGACCAGAAGTGGAACCCCTACTACCTGGGCAATCTCGGGTACGCGACGGCGCTGATGTTGCTGTTCGAGTGGGGCGTGATGCTCCACGACCTCGAGGCCGAGAACATCGTGGCGGGCAAGCGCAAGTGGACCGACGTCAAGGGCCTGGTCAAGGGCATGTGGCGCAAGGCGAGCAGGCAGGTTCTCAAGGACTACATCGTGTTCCCGGCGCTGTCGGGTCCGTTCTTCCTGCCGACGCTGCTGGGCAATGCCAGTGCCAACCTGGTGCGCAATCTGTGGGCGTACTCGATCATCTTCTGCGGCCACTTCCCCACCGGCGCACAGACATTCACCGCCGAAGAATGCAAGGACGAGACGCGCGGCCAGTGGTACCTGCGACAGATGCTCGGCTCGGCGAACATCACCGGGAGCAGCCTGTTCCACATCATGAGCGGCAACCTCTCGCACCAGATCGAGCACCACCTCTTCCCCGACATTCCCGCGAGCCGCTACCCCACGATCTCCGAGGATGTCCAGGCGATCTGCCAGAAGTACGGCCTGCCGTACAACACCGGGCCACTGCACCAGCAGTTGACGTCGACGTGGTCGAAGATCGCGAAGCTCTCGCTGCCCAACTTCATGACCTCCGATGACAACGATCTCACCGTCATCGTCGAGCGAGAGAAGTCGGCCGGAGTAGCCTGACGCCCATGATCGATCGCTACGAACGAAACAAGGACTTCGTCCAGGAGATCGTCGAATCCACCGCAACGCACGTCGGACGGATCGCGACGATCATCACGACGGCGGTCGCCGACGTCGCGCGCGAAGTCGGCGACATCGTCACCGACGGTTTCGAGATGCGTGATGCGGCTCGAAAGGCCAAAGCCGACGACCATCGCGAGGTGGTCGACGCGGAGTTGGTCGACGCAATCGACGATGCCGACGCCACCGAGACGGCGATCCGAGCCATCGAGACCGACCGCAAGGACGCATCCGAAGAGCATCACCGCGCCTAGTTCGTCGCACTGTCACAGCGGGGCCTGATCCGATCAGGCCCCGCTGCTGTGTCTGCAGATCAATCCGCGCAGGTCAGCGGGGTTCCGATCACCGTGACGGCAACGTTGGCAGCCGAGATAGGGTGCACCGTAAAGTTGTGGTGTTTCGCTAGCCGCATCTGCCTGGGAGTCCCGTGTCCGCACCAGCCATCCTCACCTTCCCCAACCCGGTCAACGAGTATGCCGCGCGGTCGACGGCAGGGCTGGTCGTCATCCTGGCGATCGTCGCCATCGTGGTGAATCACCCCATCGTCTACGCGTTGCTTGCCCTCGGATTCCTGCTGCGCGTGATGGCAGGCCCCAAGCTGTCGCCGTTCGGGCAACTCTCCGTGCGGGTCATCGCCCCCAAGATCTGGCGTAAGAGCAAGCTCGTCCCCGGACCACCCAAGCGCTTCGCACAAGCCATCGGACTCGCCTTCTCCACCACGGCGCTGGTTCTGAGTCTGCTCGGCTACGGACTGGCCGCGCAGATCGTCGTCGGGCTGCTGACCGTCGCGGCGTTGTTGGAATCGGTGTTCGGATTCTGCCTCGGCTGCGTGATCTTCGGGTTCCTGCAGCAGCGCGGCGTGATCCCCGAGGACGTGTGCGAGGCCTGCAACAACATCTGGCTACGCAACCCGGAGCAGGCACCCGCCGACACTCACTGAGTTACCCCGGCGCCGATGTAACACTGACACGGTGGAACAGCCCGGATACGACGCGCTGGCGCAGCTATACGCCGACTCCTTTCCGACGCCGTATCAGTGTGCCGTCGAACGTCATGCCGTCGAGGCATTTGCCGACGAGGTCCGCGAGCATGATCCATCCGCGACCGTCTTCGACGTCGGCTGCGGAATCGGCCACGTCACAGCCGATCTCGTCCGGTGGGGCGTACGAACGGTCGGTCTCGAACCCAGCAACGGGATGCGCACCATCGCGATGCGTACACACCCTGAGTGTCACTTCATCGACGACGACGCGCTACTCACGCGAGCTGCGGCTGACATCGAGTGCGGCGCAATCCTGGCTCGCTTCAGTCTGATTCACGTGCCACCCGATGAACTGCCCGCCGTGCTTGCGGCCTGGGCAACCCGATTGACCAGCGGAGCACCGGTGTTGATCGGCACTCAGGCATCGCTGAACGCCGACACCATCGCATTCGATCAGCGCGTCGCGCCTGCCTGGCGCTGGAATCCGGATGCGCTCGCGCGCATGCTGTTCGACGCAGGCTTCGACGAAGCGTGGCGGTTGATCGCGCAGGCCGACGACACACATCGGTTCCCCGAACTCCACCTGATGGCGCGGCGACGGTGAAGGTTGTGTTGTGACACGGCTTTTCGCGTCCCAACCAGCGAGGGCCTAGTCCAGCAAGCCCAGGGCGATGCCGTCCAGGATGTCGTGCTCGCTGACGACGAGCTCGGAGATGCCTGCGCGCTCGGACAGGACCCTAGCGAGTTCCAGCGTCACCAGCGCGCCACCGCCGATCACATCGACGCGGCCGGGATGCATCGGTCCCAGCGCTGCGCGAGCGTCGCGAGTCATCGCGACGAGGTCGTGGCAGACGCGGTCGAGGTCGTCGATTCCGATGCGCGACAGGTGAATTGCGTCGGAGTCGTAGACGTCCATCCCCGCGTTCACGGCCGCGATGGTGGTGAGTGTCCCGGCGACACCGACCCAGGTGCGCGCCCGCTCGACCGGCACGGCGTCGAATGCAACGGCGAGTCTGTCGTGGATGAACTGCGTGGCGCTACGAACCTCGTCGGCGGTGGGCGGGTCGGAATGCAGGGCGCGTTCGGTGGTGCGCACGCATCCGACGTCAGCGGAGTACGCGGCCGACACTCCCTCAGCATCGCCGAGCACGACCTCGGTGGAGCCGCCACCGAGATCGGTGACAACAAACGGCCCTTCGGTGGGATCGAGTTCGCCGACGGCACCGCGGAACGACAGCCGTGCCTCCTCATCGCCGGTGATCACCTCGGCCTGCGCCCCCTCGACGACGCATCCGAGCAGCTCCGCAGTCATCGCGAAGAAAACGTCGCGGTTGCGCGCGTCGCGGGTGGCCGAAGTAGCAACCATACGGACGCGTTCGACGCCGAGCGCGCGCATCACGTCGACGTAGTCGGCGAGCGCGACCCTGGTTCTCTCGATCGCCTCGTCGGCGAACTGCCCCGTGGCGTCGACACCCTGCCCGAGGCGCACGACCCGCATCTCGCGGTGCAGATCGCGCAGGCCGCCGGCGGGTGGCGCGGCCTCTTCCGCGACGAGAAGTCGGATGGAGTTGGTGCCGCAGTCGACGGCGGCAACCACGGTCACCGGTCGGACTCCGCGTCGTCTGTGGTTGCGGGAACGTCGGGCCAGTCGGCTGGAATCGCGGTGCCGCGCATGCCATTTGCGGCGGCGAGCGCCACGGCCTCGTCGCCGAGGGGATTGACACCCGGACCCTTCGCGAGCGAGTGCGCGATCAGGACATGGAGGCACTTGACCCGATCCGGCATGCCGCCGCCGGAGAAGTCGGTGCCGAGCGATTCGATGGCGTCACGTTCGGCGAGGAATGACTCGTGCGCACGACGGTAGGCGGCGGCGAGATCGTCGTCGACGGCCAGGCGTGCGGTCATCTCCTTCATCACACCTGCCGATTCGAGTCGACTCGCCTCCGCGGTCAAGCGGGGATCGGTGAGGTAGTAGAGCGTCGGAAACGGGGTGCCGTCGGGTAGACGCGGGGTGGTCTTGACGACGGCGGGTACGCCGTCCGGAGTGCGATAACTGACCTCGATCACGCCGCGCGGTTCACGGCCGAGTTGTGTGGCGATGGTGGCGAGGTCGTCGTCGCTCACCTGCTGGCCGGCAGATTGGTTGCCGTCGGATGTACTCACGCTTCTTTGCTACCAGTTCGGTGCGGCGAACTCAGTGCGACCCCGGCGCGTCGGCTCCGGGCGGGGTCGATACGGACTGCCACAGGTTGCCGTACCAGGAGTTGGCCTCGTGTGCCGCTTCGCGCTGACGCTCAGCGCTTCGAGCCGCCTCATCGGGATAGAGCATGACGAACGGCGTCTCGCCGGGCTTGACCAGCTTGAGTCGTTCTCGTGCCTTGGCCTCGATGTAGGCGGGATCGTTCTGCTCGTTGACCTTCTGCTGGTAGTCGGCGACCTGGTCGCGCAACTGCGCATTCGACTCTTCGAGCTGCGAGAACTCGGTGTGCTGCGAAAAGTACGTACGCAGCGGCATGGCCAAGGTGAGCGCGACGACACCGATGACCAACGACAGCACCACTGCACGTTTTGCATCGACGTGGTGAAGTCGCTGCGCCAATCGTTCGGTGAATCCCGCCCGTCGTCGACGTTGCGCTCGCAGCCGCTCACGTTCGCGACGCACGTCAGAGATCTCGTCACCGGACTCGCTCTCGCTGTCGGGGACGTCGTCGGTGTGTGCGTCGGAAACCTCGGCGTCGAAGTCGATGATCGAGTCGTCGTAGATCTCCTGTTCGCCGGTCTCGATGACCGAGACCGGCGAACGGCGAGAAGTAGACCGCTCGCGCCGGGGCGCCTTACGGGCACGCTCCCGAGAGCGGGGATCGCTCGTCGACGCACGCGTGCGCCGACGCCCTGAGCCCTGTGCCATGGGCTCTAGCTAATCACGAACCGTACGTATATCGGGGGAAGGCGAGGTCTCCCGCGTAGCGTGCCGCGTCGCCGAGGCCCTCCTCGATGCGCAGCAACTGGTTGTACTTGGCGACACGCTCGCTACGAGCGGGCGCGCCGGACTTGATCTGACCGCAGCCGCATGCGACGGCGAGGTCGGCGATCGTGGTGTCCTCGGTCTCACCCGAACGGTGGCTCATCATGGTCTTGTAGCCGTTGTTGTGGGCAAGCGTGACGGCGTCGAGGGTCTCGGTGAGCGTTCCGATCTGATTGACCTTGACCAGCAACGCATTTGCCGCACCCTTGGAGATGCCCTCTTCGAGACGCTCGGGGTTGGTGACGAACAGGTCGTCGCCGACGAGCTGCACCTTGTCGCCGAGCGCGTCGGTCAGCTTGACCCAGCCGTCCCAGTCGTCCTCGGACAGGCCGTCCTCGATCGACACGATCGGGAACTCGTCGACGAGCTTCTCGTAGTAGCTGATCATCTCGTCGCTGGAGAGCTTCTTGCCCTCGAGGTTGTAGGCGCCGTCGCTGTAGAACTCGGTCGCCGCGGCGTCGAGTGCGATCGCGATGTCGCGACCGAAGTTGTAGCCGGCGGCCTCGACGGCTTCACCGATGACCGCGATGGCCGACGCGGTGTCGGGAAGGTCGGGAGCGAAGCCGCCCTCGTCGCCGAGTGCCGTGTTCAGGCCGCGCTTGTGCAGCACCGACTTGAGCGAGTGGTAGACCTCAGCACCCCAGCGCAGCGCCTCCTTGAAGGTCGGCGCGCCGATCGGAGCGATCATGAACTCCTGGAAGTCGATGCCGTTGTCGGCGTGCTCGCCGCCGTTGATGATGTTCATCATCGGGACCGGGAGGATGTGGGCGTTGGGGCCGCCGATGTAGCGGAACAGCGGCAGTCCCGCCGACTCTGCCGCACCCTTGGCCACCGCAAGCGACACGCCGAGAATGGCATTGGCGCCGAGCCTGCTCTTGTCGGGAGTGCCGTCGGCGTCGATCAGGGCCTGGTCGACGAGGCGCTGCTCTTCGGCCTCGATACCGATGACCGCGGGTGCGAGTTCGCTCAACACGCCCTCGACAGCCTTGGTGACACCCTTTCCGCCGTAACGCTTGCCGCCGTCACGAAGTTCGACGGCTTCGTGCTCACCCGTCGACGCGCCGGATGGCACAGCGGCACGAGTGAACGTGCCGTCGTCGAGGACGACCTCGACCTCGACAGTCGGGTTGCCTCGCGAGTCCAGGATTTCGCGTGCACCAACCTGTTCGATGATTGCCACGGTGTTGCCCCTATCGGTGAACATGTCGGCGCCTCGCGCAGCCGACGGGTACGGGATCAAAGCCTAGTCGGTGAAGTCAACAGTCACGCATCGAGCGCGCAAGGCGGGGGCGTCGAGGCTCATACGGCGTTCAGTAGCGGACGTTGATCGAATACGCGTTGGCGTGGTCGCGCACGTCGATGACGTAGGCCATCGAATTGTTGTAGACCTTGACCGCTTTCTCCCAGCCCTGCGGTGTTGTCATGTCGCCGCCCGCGGACACGCACAGGTAGCGGGCAGCAGACAGCGCGGCGTCGTCGATGTTGTCCGGATCGGCCCTACCGTCACCGTTGGCGTCGACGCCGTAGCGTCGCCACGTCTCCGGGATGAACTGGAATGGACCCATCGCACGGTCATGAGTGGCGTCGCCGTCGAGTTTCCCTCCGTCGGTGTCGGGGATCTCCATGTTTCCCCGCGTCCCGTCGAGCGGCACACCCCTGATCGGCGGGCTGACGTCGCCGTTCGGAGCGATCTTCGAGCCGCGGTACTGACCGTGCTTGCTCTCGACGCCGCCGATACCGGCGAGGGTCGTCCACCCGATTCCGCACTCGGGATGTTGCTGTCGTTGAATCTCGGCGGCGTTGCCGTAGGACTCCAACGCGACGAACGGGATACCCGTGGCGTCGGAGATCGGCCGAGCCCAGTCGCGTAGCTGCTCAGCAGTGCGTCCAGGCGCGTTGATGTCGACAAACGGTACCGGCGTTCCAAGACCCGGCGGGATGCCGTCGGGAATGTCGGGACGACTCAGGGAGGGGAGGTCGAGGCACGCCGACGTCAGAATTGCGACGCAGGTGAGAGCGGATATCGAGGCGAGTGCCCGTCGAACGGTGGTCATCGATTCACCATGGTGCCATTGGTCCCTTGGTGATCCCGCATCGTAGAGCGTAGCCTTAGCTCGCTTACGGTAGGTAAAGCTTGGCTGACCAGCCAAAACGCAGCAAATCGGACAAACCGGAGAAATACGTGTTCGCGACCCTCATCATCGGCCTTCGCGAGGGGCTCGAGGCGGCACTCATCGTGGGCATCATCGCGGCCTTCCTGCGACGCCAGGGCCGCACCGACGCCCTGCGCTGGATGTGGGTCGGGGTCGGCGTCGCCGTCGCCATCTGCGTCGCCGTCGCGATCGGTCTCGAGGTGCTCTCGCGCGACCTGCCACAGCGCCAGCAAGAGGGCCTCGAAACCGTCATCGGCGTCATCGCCGTCGCGATGGTCACGTACATGATCGTGTGGATGCGTCAACACGCACGCGACCTCAAGGGAGATCTCGAGGCCGCGGCCACCGATGCGGTGAACGAGGGCTCGGCTATCGCGTTCGTCATGATGGCCTTCCTCGCGGTGCTCCGCGAGGGGCTCGAGACGTCGGTGTTTTTGGTCGCAGCATTCAATGCCAGTAACAACGCCGTGCCCTCGGCATTGGGCGCGATCATCGGAATCGGCATAGCGGTGCTGCTGGGCTACGGCATCTATCGCGGTGGCGTCCACATCAACCTCGCGCGGTTCTTCAAGGTCACCGGTTTGCTGCTCGCCCTCGTCGCCGCGGGACTCGTGATGACCGCGTTCCGTACCGCGCACGAGGCGGGCTGGCTCAACGTCGGGCAACAGCAGGTCGTCGACCTGACCTGGCTCGTCCAACCCGGCTCCATCCAATCCTCGCTGCTGACCGGCGTTCTCGGAATCCAACCGAAGCCCGTGCTCATCGAGGTCGTCGGCTGGGCGGTCTACCTGCTCACCGTCGGCACCATCGTGCTCTGGCCGGCGGGCAAGGCGTTCCCCCGACGAGCCGCCGGGCTGGCGTGTGGCGCGCTCGCCGCAGTGCTCGCGATCGCAGCCGTCGTCGTATTCTCCACTGCACCGGCAGACCCGACGCCTCCGTCGGACACCATGCGCGGCAGTGTCTCCGGCACGCCGTCGACCTCCGGTGTGCTGACAGGCAAGACCATTCGGGTGCCCGACCCCGTCGCAGTGCGCGTCGAGTCCGCCGACGCCTCGCAGGCAACGGGCACGCTCACGTCCGGGTCGGTGTCGACGCCGCTGCCCAAGCTCGCTGCCACAGACAACGCGCAGATCGGCTCGTCGAGCTACCCGACCTATCAACAGCTCGCCTCACCGAACCTCGATATCGCCACGCTCGTTCCCGACGCCCCCACCCGCGTCACGCCTGCACAGGTCGCCGCGGGCAACAACGGGCGCCTGCCCGTCGGACTGAACACGCAAACGTTCGGAGTCGACGCACCGGTGATCTACACGATGACCGCGACGGTGACGACCAGCGTCGACCCGACGTTCCACACGCCGGTGGCCGCGGATGTCCACTACGTCGTGACTGCCACCGCCACCCCTGATTCCGGCGCGGCCGTGGTGCTGGGGAAGGTCGCGACGTTCGACGCCGAGCACACCGCCGATGCCGCGGAACTCGGTGCACTCCAAAACGCCCTCGACCAACGATCGGCGCATCACGTCCGCTCGGTCGTAGTACCGCTGTGGCTTGCCAGATGCGCCGTCGTCGCCGCGATTCTGGCCGGACTGCTACTGGTGCGACGCAGGCGTCCGACGCCGCCGCCCGAACACGAGGATTTGCAGACAGGGACCCTGACCGGCCCCGTTCACACAAAGGAGAAAACCACATGAGGGTGCGACCACTGGTGGCCGTCGGCGCGGCAGCCGTCGCCGTCGTCGGGATCGCGGGCTGTTCGGACAGCTCCGACTCGTCGAACTCGTCGTCGGATGTGAAGACCGTCAAGGTCGAGATCACCGATCAGGGCTGCAAGGCCACCCCGGACAAGGTCGACGCCGGGCCGATCACCTTCGAGATCACCAACACGAACGCGGCAGCGGTCAACGAGGTCGAGCTGATCAAGGACAACCGCATTCTCGCCGAGCGCGAGAACATCGTGCCCGGCATGGCGTCGGTCTCGTTCTCTCACAAGCTCGACGGCGGCACGTACGAGCTGTACTGCCCCGGCGCCACCAACGAAAAGACACAGTTCACGGTCACCGGCAAGGCCACGGAGGCAACCGGAACCGTCGCGGACAAGCTGAAGACCGCGTCCGCCGACTACAAGGCCTACGTGATCACTCAGGTCAACAGCCTCGTCGAGAACACCAGGACGCTGACCGACGCCGTGAAGGCCAACAACCTCGAGGCCGCACGGGACGCGTATCCCAAGGCCCGCCCGTACTACGAGCGCATCGAGCCGATCGCCGGCGCATTCTGCACCGACGGTTCGACGGACTGCTCCGACAACGCTTCTGTCAGCCTCGATTTCGCGATCGACGCCCGCCCGGATGCGGTCAGCCCCGGCGACAAGTGGGAGGGATTCCACGTCCTGGAGAAGGCGATCTACCAGGACAAGAACCTCGCGAACATGGGCCCTGTCGCAGCGGAACTGCAGAAGAACGTCGAACTGCTCCAGACCGTCGTCAACAAGCCGGAATTCACCTTCGCTCCCGCTGAAATCGTCAACGGCGCAGGCGATCTGCTCGACGAGGTCTCGACGACCAAACTCACCGGTGAGGAAGAGGCGTACTCGCACATCGACATCCTCGACATGCAGGCGAACATCGAGGGCTCCGAGCAGGCCTTCGCCATGGTCAAGCCTGCGCTGAAGGAGATCGATCCGCAGCTCACGCAGACCATCACCGACGCGTTCGCCAGGGTCGATTCTCTGATCGACACCTTCCGCGACCCCAACGAGCCCGGCGGCTTCAAGAACTTCACGCAGGTGACCGCCGAGCAGAAGCGCGAGATGGCAGCCGCCATCGTCGCCGTCAAGGATCCGCTGGCGCAGGCCGGCGGAAAGATCGCCGCAGCGAGCTGATGTGATGTCCGCCGACGACAACATTCCGACGCAGCAACCGGATGACGCCACCCCATCCGACCAGACCGCCGACACGTCCAGCAGTGGACGCGGACCGCGCTTGGGACGCAGGGGATTTCTTGGTGCCGCCGGCCTCGCGGGGGTTGTCGTCGGCGGCGCCGCGGGTGGCGCCATCGGTTACGCCGCCGCACCCAAACCGACGGATACCGCGTCGGAAATCGTCGATTTCTACGGCGAGCACCAAGCGGGAATCACTACGCCCCAACAGAATTCACTCGTGTTTGCTGCGTTCGACGTCGCCGACTCGGTGACAACGCAGCAGCTCGAGGTGATGCTCGCACGCTGGGCCGCCGCGGCAAGCCTGCTCACGCAGGGCAAGCCGGTCGGACCGGTGGAGACCCGTCCTGGTTCACCTCCCGCGGACACCGGCGAGGCCTTCGACCTCGGGCCCAACAAACTCACGATCACAGTGGGCTTCGGCCCAACTCTGTTCGACGATCGATTCGGCCTACGCGACAAGATGCCCACCGCCCTGAAACCGTTGGGGCAGTTGGCAGTTGACACGACGATCGATCCGTCGATCAGCGGCGGCGACATCTGCGTGCAAGCGTGCTCCGAAGACCCGCAGGTCGCCTTTCACGCCGTCCGCAACCTTGCCCGGATCGGCCGCACCGTTGTCACGCTGCGCTGGCTCCAAGAGGGTTTCGGTCGCGCATCCGCCACGTCGACTTCGCAGGTGACACCGCGGAACCTATTCGGGTTCAAGGACGGAACGGCGAACATCAAGGCCGAGGACCCGAGCGTCGCCAAAGAATGGGTGTGGGTCGGCGACGAGACGGATCAGCCGTGGATGAAAGGCGGCTCGTATCTGGTGTCGCGCAAAATCCGCATGCACATCGAGGCGTGGGACTCCGACGACATCGGCAACCAGGAGTTGATCTTCGGCCGCACCAAGGACAACGGCGCTCCCCTGTCGGGTGGCAGTGAGTTCACCACGATCGACTTCCACAAACGACTCGACACCGGCAAGTACGCAGTCGACCGGTTCTCGCACGTGCGACTCGCACACCCCGACAACAACGGTGGCGCGCAGATCCTGCGTCGCGGTTACAACTACACCGACGGAATCGACACCCGCACAGGAACTCTGGCCGCAGGACTGTTCTTCATCGCGTACCAGAAGAACGCGCACGAGCAGTTCGTCCGCATCCAGAACAACCTCGCCCAGGACGGGCTCAACGAGTACATCGCACCGATTTCGAGCTCACTCTTCGCCGTCCCACCGGGCCTGTCGAAGATCGGCGACTGGTACGGCAAGACGCTCTTCGGGTACACGGACTAGCGCGGCGTCGTCGGCGCGGACCGCCCCCACCCGCGCAGAAAGTCGCGGAAGAATCGCTTCCCCTACTTCCTGCGCGAAGGGGCGGCCCGGCGGCCATGCCCCGCGCCGAGCCCTACCCGCTGATCGAGCCTGTCGAGATCACTCAGCCAAGACGCCCCGACGGACCAGCTCGTCGACGACGCGGCCGGCGAGTTCGGCGATGTCGGCGCCGGTGGTGTCGAAGCGCAGGTCGGGGTTCTCGGGCTTCTCGTACGGGGCGTCGACTCCGGTGAGTCCCTTGAGTTCTCCGCGCCGCGCGCGTTCGTAGAGACCCTTGGGGTCGCGACGTTCACACTCCCCGACCGGCGTCGACACGTGCACCTCGATGAAGTCGAGGTCGGCGGCGTCGTGGAGTTCGCGGGCGATTTCGCGGTCGGACCGCAGCGGCGAGACCATCGACGCGATGGCGATCACCCCGGCGTCGGCGAACAGACGCGCGAGATGGCCTACCCGCCTGATGTTCTCGGCGCGATCTCCGGGCGAGAAGCCGAGATCGTCGGAGATCCCGTGCCTGATGTTATCGCCGTCGACGAGGTAGGCGACGCGGGCGCGATTGACCAGTTCTCGTTCGAGCGCGACGGCAACCGTCGACTTGCCGGAAGCGGGTAGGCCGGTGAGCCACACCGTCGCTCCGCGCTGGCCGGTCTTGGTCCAGCGCTCGTTGCGGCTCAGCGCACTCGGGTGCCACTTGATGTCGTTGCGGGTCGCCTTGCCCGGAATCACCTCGCGCGGTTCGAGGATCGTGCCCGCACCGACCG
This sequence comes from Gordonia jacobaea, assembly GCF_965344965.1. Taxonomy (NCBI): domain Bacteria; kingdom Bacillati; phylum Actinomycetota; class Actinomycetes; order Mycobacteriales; family Gordoniaceae; genus Gordonia; species Gordonia jacobaea. Next base: position 377,632 of record NZ_CBDRLS010000001.1, read on the forward strand.
TGTCGTTCGACGCCTCGTCGATCAGGATGAACGCGCCCGTGTCGCGGTTGCTCGCATACGGATCGGCAACCACAACCGACGACGTCCGCAGCGTGAGTGTGCCGATGTCGTTGAGCGCCAACTCCGACGGTCCGACCTGCTCGAGCAGCGTCTCCGGATCGAGTTTGCGCTCGAGGGCTTGAACCGTCGCGCGTACCGTCGACGCACCCTGCTTGAGCGCCACGCGATCGCCCGCGTGCAGGGGCGTCTCCGACAGCCAGCAGACCGTCGCGGACAGTTCACGTGCTGCCACGGGCAGGTGGGCGTCGTCGGCTCCGCTGACGATCACGTCGCCGCGGCCGACGTCGATGTCGTCTGCCAACTGCACCGAAACCGACAGCGGCGCAACCGCTGTCGGCCGAGTCGGGTCGAGAGTGTCGAGTGCGGTCACCGTGGTACGTGACCCCGACGGCAGCACCAGAACGGGATCGCCGACGTCGAGTGTCCCCGCGGCCACACGTCCGGTGTAACTGCGCTTCCCGTCGGGCCCCGGCCGAGACACCCACTGGATGGGCAGACGCAATTCGCGCGCAATGGGATTGGGTGCGTGCAGCTCAATACCTTCCAGGTATTCGAGCAGTGTCGGGCCCGTGTACCAGGGCGTGTTCTCCGACTTGTTCACCACGTTGTCGCCGAGCTTCGCCGCGACCGGGATCGCGGTGATTTCCGCTGCACCGACATTCGTGGCCAGTTCGTTGAGGTCCGCGACCAGCTCTGCGAATCGCTCGGCCGAGAAGTCGATGAGGTCGATCTTGTTGACCGCGGCGACGATGTGCGGGACACCGACCAGCGTCGCGATACGCGCATGCCGACGTGTCTGGCGCAGCAACCCTTTTCGGGCGTCGACGAGCAGCACCGCGACATGGGCGTTCGACGCTCCGGTGAACGTGTTGCGGGTGTAGCGCTCGTGCCCGGGAGTATCGGCGAGCACGTAGCTGCGCGTGGGGCTGGAGAAGAACCGGTAGGCGACGTCGATGGTGATGCCCTGCTCGCGCTCGGCACGCAGACCGTCGGAGAGCGCGGCCAGGTCGACGTCGCCGTCGTCGGACGTGACTCCCTCGAGGTGATCTGTCGGCAGCGAGCCGGTGTCGTGCAGGATACGGCCGATGAGCGTCGACTTACCGTCGTCGACGCTGCCGGCGGTCGCCAGACGCAGAATCTGTCGTCGAGGTGTGGGAATGCTTGCCCCCAAAGGGGTTTCACTTTGCTGCGAATCCTCGGAAGGATCGCGGGTCACGGTCTCGGTCATCAGAAGTAACCCTCTCGTTTGCGGTCCTCCATGGCGGCCGACGACGTGCGGTCGTCGGCGCGGGTCTCACCACGTTCGGATACCGTTGCGGCACTGATCTCTTCGATGATCTCGGGGATCGTCGTCGCTCGCGATCGCACCGCGCCGGTGATCGTCAGATCACCGACCGTGCGGTAGCGCACCCACTCGGTGCTCACATCGTCGGGCGAATCCGGCTGCGAGTAGGGCGACACGGTGAGCAGTATGCCGTCGCGGTCGAACACCTCGCGCTCCGCCGCATAGTAGATCGGCGGAAGGTCGAGGCCCTCGAGTTCGATATAGCGCCAGATGTCGGTTTCGGTCCAATTCGACAGGGGGAACACGCGAACCGATTCACCGCGTCGGATACGTCCGTTGTAGAGCGACCACGGTTCGGGGCGTTGAGCGCGCGGGTCCCACTGGCCGAACTCGTCACGGAAGCTGAACACCCGCTCCTTGGCACGCGCGCGGTCTTCGTCGCGGCGGGCACCGCCGAACGCGGCGTCGAATCGTCCCTCCTCCAACGCGTCGAGGAGCACGCGGGTCTGGAGTCGGTTGCGCGAGCCCGACGGATCGGTCGACTCCGCCACGCGTCCCGCCGCGATGGCGTCGGGAACCGATGCGACGATGAGTTTGATTCCGTCGGGGTTGTCGGCGGTCGGCGCGACCCGACGGTCGCGGAACTCGATCACCTCGTCGAAGTTGTGTCCGGTGTCGACGTGGAGGATCGGAAACGGCAGCGGATGCGGACGAAATGCCTTCTCCGCCAAACGGAGAAGCACAATTGAGTCCTTGCCGCCGGAGAACAGCAGGACCGGACGTTCGAGTTCTGCCGCCACTTCGCGAATGATGTGCACGGCCTCGGACTCGAGCACCCGCAATGCGGATACGTGGTCGAGGTCGGCTGCGGCGTCGATCTGCGTGGTCATTGCGGGTATCCGTTCCGCACCGCGTCGTCGCGGTACCGCTCGACCCACTCCTTGGAGCGGGCATTGGACTGTGGCTTCAACGGCGGTGGGGGCGCCAGCGCAGGGTCTTGACCCAACGCGGAGAGAACGCGAGCGGTGGTGCCCGATGGGTCCTTGGTGAGTTCACCGAACTCGATGTCGAGGGGCTCGATGCGCTCCGCAGCGAACCACTCGCGCCACGATTTCTCCTGCGCCAGCAGTATTTCCGCGAGATGGGCGATACCTTCGGCGTTGTAGACGGCCGCGTCTTCGGAGGCATCGCCGTCGTGTCGCCACACTCGCGTCTGCACCGCACGCCACATCGACACTGCTTGTGGCACAACGTCTTCGCGGTAGACATGCACGTACAGCGGATCGTCGCCCAACAGTGTGCGGATGGCGGTACGCAGCGACCCCGACCCGGTCCGTGTTCGCGAGATCAGCAGGGGCGTCTGATTCCACATGAGTTTGCCGCCCCACACGCCGTTCGAGGAACGACCCGCGGCAAAGATGTCGTCGCGCCACTGTGCGTAGGTTCTGGTGTCGACGACCCCGTCGTCGAGGTCGTCGAGAACGTCGATGATCTCGGGGTCGTCGACGTCCGCGAACCATTCACGTGGTTGCGGCGCTTGTGATGTCGCGGGGAAGTATTGGAAGAACTCCTCGGGAGTCCCGGCGACCCCCGTCTCGGCGAGAGACTCGACGAGGAGGGTGCTCCCGCTGCGCTGACTGGCGCACACGAGGTAGTTGTCGACTGGCGGCACCCGCTCAGTTTAACCAGCCCGAAACCGCCCGCAACCTGGGCAATTAGGCGCTCGACGGTCCAAACTATTTACAAAACTCGACGTCTGTGTGTCAGCCTTGCGTGCTGGGTGCATCAGCAGATCGGCGAGCCTCGTCGTCGACCTCGCCCTGCTGGATCTCGCCGGTGAGATCGCGCTCACGTCCGAGCGGGCGCCGCGACGGAAGTGCCTGCTCGTCGGGTGGAGTCTCGACGGCTTGTTCGAAGTAGCGCGTCATGAACTCATCCGCGATCGCAGTCCCCGCGCTCTCGTCCGGGAGCGCGTCGTGAGTGTCGGCTCGCCACTGGGCCAACCGTGCCGCGAGTTCTGCGCGGACGTGCGCGAAATCCGGATCGTCGGCGAGATTGGTGCGCTCCCACGGATCGTGCTCGAGATCGTAGAGTTCGACGGCTGGCCGTTCCGCTGTGATGACCGACGCGTCGATCGACCGCGCGGACGGACTGTCGGCGATGTCGAGCGGGAGCAGCAACGCCGGGCGATGCGCGTAGTTCTCGATATAGCTGTACTTCTTCGTCCGAATCGCCCGGATCGGGTCGTAGGCGTCGTGATAGGTCTTCTCCGTGAACACAGCCCCGCGAATCGGCTCCTGCGCATTGCGCACGATCTCGGGGGCATGCGAGACACCGTCGACGTCGGCAGGGGCCTCAAGGCCGAGGAGATCGAGAATCGTCGGAGTGAGGTCGACACCCGAGAACAGGTCGTCGTACACGCGCGGTTCGATCTCGCGCCCCGTCGGAGGACGCACGATCAGCGCGACGCCTGTCCCCTCCGCATAGAGCGTCGATTTTGCTCTCGGGAACGCCAGACCGTGGTCTGTGATGAAGACGATCCAGGTGTTGTGGTCGAGCCCGAGATCGGCGACGGTGTCGAGGAGGCGACCCACCGCGTCGTCGGCCTTCGAGATGCTGCCGTGCAGGCCGGCGAGATCTTCGCGCACGTCGTCGGTGTCTGGGAGGAAACCGGGTACCTCGATGCCCGAGGTATCGGGATGCTTGTACTCGTCGACGGGGTAGGGACGATGGGTCTCGAAGAAGCCTGCTGTGAGCAGAAATGGTTGGGCCGCTTGCTCGTTCGCGGTTCGCTCGACGTACCTGCGCAGCCAGCGCTGCGACTCGGCGACCACGTGATCACATCGGGAGTCCGAGACGTCGACGGTGTCGAAGCCGAGTCGTTGCGGATCGGAGCTCTCGTGCTGCATGCCGAACAGCACGGTCCGATACCCGGCGTCGCCCAGCAGGGCTGGCAGTGTCTGCACGCCGTCGCGGTACTCGAACCCGTGATGAGCGAGGCCGACGAGTCCGTTGTGATGCGGGTACTGACCGGTGAAGAGCGACCCACGAGCCGGTGAGCACAGCGGCGCGGTGGCGTGGGCATCGGTGAACAGGATCCCCTCCGACGCCAAGGCATCCATGTTCGGACTCTCGACACCGTCGGCCCCGTAGCACGCGAGATGACGCCCGAGGTCGTGCCAGTGCACGAAGATGACGTTCTCCCGCGTGGGGCCTGAGGCGCTGCCGGTGTTGTCGAAAGGCATTTACCCATGATGCACCCGCCGTTTCCGCACGTGGTGGCGGGTGGCACGCCGAGGCTGCCCACCTGAGCTCACCGCGCCAGCACGACGGGATGAAATCAGCGTGAGTGCAATGCTCGCGGCAGGGCCTTCGGAGCCGCGCCGGACCGGAGGTAGGTTTCTGCCTACCTCGAGCCCTTCGGCTCATTCTTCACATGCGCACGCGCTTTACCCGTCTGCCGGCGGTCTTGTTCCTCGGCCAACTGCAGCTGCTCGAACTCCGCGAGCCGATCCCGGGCAGGTTCGCCGAGTTCCTTGGCGACAAGCGAAACCAGCAACTCGACCAGCATGAATCCGTGCGCCATCGAGTCGAACGGACCCAGGCCGGAGTGGCTGACGGGAAAGACGGCATTCGCACTCGACGCGAGCGGCGACAAGTACATGTCGGTGACAACCGCGAGCTGGGCACCCCGCTCGGTCACCGCCAGCGCCCAGTCGATGGTCGACTGCTGATACCGGCGGAAATCGAAGACGACGGCGATGGTCCTCTCGTCGACGTCGATGAGGGAAGCCATAAGATCACCAGACGTCGGCTCGACCTCATGGACTCCGGGTCGCAGCATGTGCAGATACCGCGCGAGCTGTGTAGCGAGCACCGAGCTGAATCGGCCGCCGGAGACGATCACAGGTCGTGACGCGTCGGCCAGCGCGGTCACCGTCTCGCGCACTTCGTCGACCGGCAGATTGGTCATCGTCCAGCGAACGCCGTCGCCATAGAGGGTCGACGCCGCGGTCAACATCGACTCTTCACCCGCCTCGTCTGCCGCCGGATAAACGGCAACCGGAGAGAACAACCGAGTCTGAACCTCGGCGCGGAGCGCCTCTTGAAATGCGCCGTAACCTGAGAATCCGAGCTTGCCGACGAGTCGTAACGCGGTCGGCGCGCTGACGTCGGCCTCTGCGGCGAGTTGCGCGATCGGCACCAATCCCGCGGTCGGGTACGACTCGACCAGAGCCTCGACCACGCGCATCTCGCCGGGCGCAAGGGAATGCCGTATACGGCGAATCCGTTGTGCCACGGTTCCTTCGAGCGTCGCGAACTCCGTCATACCTCGCAGTTTAGAGGCCCTGGCCCGCGTTACATACGTTTAACTCGTTACGTCACCCCTTCGACACGTAACGAACATAACGTCTACGTCATCGCAGTCGCCCACAGCCCTTGTCCTTGCCGTTTCCCCGGAGGTTCTCATGTCCGAATCATCTCCCCGCGACTTCATCGTCCGCCACAACCTGTGGACACCCGAACAACACGCAGCTGCTGATGCGATCGCCACACGCGTCAAGGCAAAGGAGTTCAAGACCATTCGCGTGAGCGTGGCTGACCCACAGGGCAAGCTTCGCGGAAAGACGCTGCTACCCAACACATTTCTCTCAACACTGCGCAATGCCCTCGACTTCAGTTCGGCACAATACAATTTCGATTCCGGTGAGAACATCGCGTTCAACCCGTTTACCAAGGGCGGCAGCCTCGACATGGTCGAGATGGAAGGCTTTCCCGACCTGGTCCTCGTCCCCGACCCGCTGACCTTTCGGGAGTTGCCCTGGACACCGGGCACCGGCTGGATTCTCGGCGACATGTACTTCAACGACGGGACACCGGCACCATTTGATGCCCGCCACAAACTCAAGAACGTCATCAGCGACCTCGCCGCCGAGGGCATGACCTTCGTCGCCGGCCTGGAGGTCGAGTTCTACATCACGCGCGTCGTCGACCCGAAGTTGGCGCCTGAGGACAGCGGCGCGCTCGGTAGCCCGCCCGCACCTCCGGAAGTGGAAACCATCGGCAAGGGTTACGCGTATCAGTCCGAGGTACAGATGGATGCCATCGACGACTTTCTCGGAACAATCGCGGAGTATGCCGAAGAACTCGGCATGCCTTTGCGCACAATGGAAGACGAGCTCGGCCCCGGCCAGTTGGAGTTCACCTTCGACGTGCAGGGCGCCCTCGAGGCCGCAGACACCATGACGCTGTTCCGGTCCATGGTCAAGCAGGTCAGCGCACGCATGGGCCTGCACGCAACTTTCATGACCGCACCCGGCCTGCCGGGATTCTGCGCGAGCGGTTGGCATCTGCACCAAAGCCTGACCGACGCCGAGGGCAACAACCTGTTCGTCGCCGACGCCGGGTCCGACGGCCTCCTGTCGCCCATCGGCCGTAGCTTTGTCGCGGGTCTACTCGAACATGCCTGCGCCGCTTCGGTATTCACCACACCCAGTGTCAACGGGTATCGACGCCGTCGTCCCTACTCGCTGGCCCCCGATCGCGCGACCTGGGGTCACGACAACCGCGCCGCGATGTGTCGTGTGCAAGGCGGGCCGGGCGATCCGTCGTCGCACATCGAAAACCGCGTCGGGGAACCGACTGCGAATCCCTATCTGTACCTGGGTTGCCAGATCGCGGCCGGGCTCGACGGAATCAAGCGCAACCTTGATCCAGGTCCCGTAGAAGCCGACCCCTACAGCGCAACCGATCGCCCGAAACTGCCTGTCACACTCATGGAAGCGGTCGACGAGCTCAAGCGCAGCCAGTTCTTCCGCGACACCTTCGGGAATATTTTCGTCGACTGGCTTCTCGGACTGAAGGCTTCCGAGATCGGAAGGTTCCTCGAGGCCGAGCCGGAATGGGAACAGAATCCCGACGCGGTCACCGAGTGGGAACACCGCGAGTACTTCACCAAGTACTGAGACCGTTTCTCCCACAACCTCTCTGGAGTGTCATCAATGACCAACACCACCGAAACGTCGGTGTCACCGTTCGACGAACTCGTGACCGATCTGCGTGTCCACCGCACGATGTACACCGACCCGCAGATCTTTGTCACCGAGATGAACCGCGTGTACGGCGGCACCTGGACCTACCTCGCCCATGAGAGTGAGATCCCCGAACCGAACGATTTTGTCCGCCGGAAACTCGGCTTGCGACCGATCATCGTCACCCGCGACCGAAACGGTGAGATTCATGGGCTGATCAACCGCTGTACTCACCGGGGTGCGACGGTATGCCGAACCGATTCGGGCAACGCACGTAGTTTCATGTGCCCGTATCACAACTGGACCTTCAACAACACCGGCAAACTCACCGGCGTCCCGATGCACAAGGGCTACGGAGCAAGTTTCAACAGAGATGAACTCGGTCTCGGCCGGCTGCGCGTCGACTCCTACCGGGGCTTCATCTTCGGGACGCTGAACCAAGAGATCAGCGATCTCGCAACACATCTCGGCGATGTCACCGACTACATCGACCAGTGGCTCGACCGCTGGCCCGGCGCCGAGTTGGTGGTCCGGCACGGCGAGACCCGCCTGAACTGCAAGGGAAACTGGAAACTCATCTACGACAATTCCGCCGACGGCTACCACCCAGGGTTCTCCCACGCGTCGCTGCTGCGGATGCGTAAGGAGCGATACGGCGTCGGCGTCGACATGCAGTGGGCGCTCGGGGACACCGACGCCGGCAAGCAAACGGTCACCGACCTCGGCAACGGCAACACCTTCCTCGATCAGCGAGCTGAGATCGACAGTTACTGGGATTCCGCAGCCCCGATGCCCGGCCAGAACCCGTACGCGAATGCGGTCCGCGCCAAGCTCGACGACGCTGCCGCCAAGGCCGCCCTCGATGTCGTCGTCGGGTCCGGGATGAATCTCAACATCTTTCCAAATCTGTTGATCATCGGTAACCAGATCCAGGTGATCGAACCGTTGGCGGTCGCCGACACCGACATCGTCTGGTACTCGACAAGTCTGCGAGCACCCGACCTGCCGGACGAGATCAACTCGCTGAGAGTTCGACTGCAAGAAGACTTCCCCGCGTTCGGGGAACCCGACGACCTCGCGAACTTCGAAGAGTGCCAAGTCGGTTTGGGCGTTGAGGAAATGGAATGGGTGGTCACCAACCGTCACATCGACACCGACACCGAAACCCTCGACGCCAACGGCAATCTCACCGGGCTGATCACCGACGAATTGCCAATCCGAGCCTTCTGGCGGTACTGGAAGAAGCTGATGACCTCCGACACGAAGCTGGTTGCCCGATGAACGCGCCCGAGATGGAGGTGCACCGCAACGTCGACGATCCCGTCGTCCGCTATGCCTTGGACGAGATCCTGCGCGACAGTCTGGAATCGACTTACATCGACGACGACTACTACGCCAAGCTGCGGCACGATCTCGTCGAATGGGACACAGTCGGCACACCTCTCACGCCCGAGGAACGCAATGCCTACGAAGCGCTTGTCCTGCACGAGAGTTGGTTACTCGACCGCCGAGCTTTCGAACAGTGGTACCAGCTCTATTCCCGTCAGTGTCTGTACTGGGTCCCGGCGGTCCGCGACATGCCCGACCCCGAGGCAGGCGATCCTCAGAAGCGTGTCACCATCGCTTTCGACGACCGTCGTCGAATGGGTGACCGTATCGTCTGGCTTCGCACCGGAGTTGCCTATTCGCAGCTGCCACCCTCCTATACGACACACGTCAACACGGGCTTCGTGCGCATCGCGACTGACAACCCGGACGAGGTCAAGATTCGTTCGCAATTCATCGTGCACGAGATGCGCGACGGGCATGCTCTGCAAACCGTCCCGGGTTGGATGGGACACGTATTCATCCGCGAGGACGGCGAACTGAAGATCGATCGCAAGATCTCTTGCCTCGTCGACGGACACCGCAGCCATCACAACCTCACGTTCCTGATCTGACGGACGACGGTAGCCTCGACGCATGGGACAGCGAGCACTTGCCGTCATGCATGGCGTGATTCCTGACGAGCAGAGGACGATTCTCGGGTCGCTGCTGCCCGCAATGGAGAATCGCGGATTTACCGTCGAGATCGTCGGAGTCGACGACCTCGATTCGGTCGACCTGGCCGGTCTCGCGTTCATCTGCGTGACCGGTTCACCCGACTCCGTCTACGACGAGAAGCTGGACTGGGTCGCGCCCGAACGACAATTCCTGCAGCAGGCCGACGCGGCGAACGTACCGATCCTCGGGGTGTGCTTCGGCGGACAGATTCTCGCCAGCGCCCTCGGCGGATCGGTCTCGCCGAGTCCCCGACCCGAGCACGGCTTCACCGAAATCGTCACCACGCGACCTGAACTCGTCTCTACGGGACCATGGATGGAGTTCCACCACGACACGATCACCCCTCCTGACAACGCCGAGGTGATTGCCCGCACCGAGCACAACGTCCAGGCGTTCACCGTCCGACGACATCTTGGCCTGCAATTCCACCCCGAGATCACCCCCGAATGTTTCGACGCGTGGCGCATCGGTTTCACGACACGCAAGCGCCCAATCGGCGAGTCGGGAGTCGATATCGCCACAGTGGCCGCCGACATCCGCCGGCGCGCGGCGGCGGCTGCGGCCGACGCCGACGAGTTGTTGGGCCGCTTCCTGATTCACGCCGGCGTGACGGCGCCGGTCGCCTGACGCTCTACGCGCACCACAGCGACTTATGCCGGCATATCCGGGCGCGCGGTTCGGGCGTCGTCGCGGGTGAATGTGTGTCGTATCGAAGGATGTGGGTGCTGCAGCACACACATCCTTCGACTCGACACACATCTAGGCAGCGGCGCGCGGGGCCGCGCACCTCAGAACCCCCGCAGCGTCGACCTCACCGCGCGAGAAACGACTCCCACGCCTCGCGCGAGCCGAGCGACGCGCCGGCAGCCGCTGCACTGACCTCCGCGTCACGGACCCGTTCCATCAACGCAAGCGTCCTGGCCCTGGCGGCGGCTTCGACGCTGTCGTCGCCGATCGCGATCGTCACGGTGAGCACTGCGGGGTCGATGGTGTCGACGGGGTAGTTTGCGGCGGTCAGGCGTTCGAGCACCTTCTGCGTCAGTGCGAGCGCAGGGGCCGTCGTCGCGATGCCGTCGAGCACCGAGCCGCGCTGCTTTTCGGCGGCCTTGCGCTCCTCCCATTCACGGATCTGCGTCTCGAGGTCGCTGTGTTCGCCGGACAGAACGCCCGGGGTCCGGCCACGCACCTTGTCGACGAAGCTCCGCGCGACGTCGTCGATGTCGAAGGGGGCCACCGGGTCGTCGGCGGCGATCCGCGCGTGGAACAGCACCTGCAGCAGCAGGTCGCCGAGTTCTTCGCGGAGGTTCTCCTGGTCGTCACCGTCGAGGGCATCGAGCAACTCGTAGACCTCTTCGAGCAGGTACCGCCGCAGCGACGCGTGCGTCTGCGTCGACTCCCACGGTCCGTTCCGGCGCAGCGTGTCCATCAGCGCGACGGCGTCGAGCAGACTCGCCCCCGATCGGCGTTCGACTTCGACGACGTCGTCGCCGTCGGCGATCCGCCGACGTACCAGCGGATGCTGCGCGTCCGTCGTGACCAGGGTGAGCGACGAGTCGGAATCGGCTGCCGCGGTGACCACGTGGTCGAGTTGCCACAGCACCGACGCGGGGACGTCTTCGGTCACCACGACGGTGCCGGTCAGCGCTGTGCGCGCCGCGAGCGGGACAACACCTGGTTGCTGCGGATCGAGCACCACGACCGTCAACGCAACTCCCCCATGCGATAGAACCGTTCGGCGTTGGTGCGCAGCACCGCCTCGACGTCGTCCTCTCCGACCTGGGAGACGAGCAGGTCAATGTCGTCATCGCTGAACGGTCGACGGGCCCTGGTCGACGGCAGATCGGTACCGAACATCAGGGCCGTCGGATCGACCGCCATGATCTGTCGAATCGCAGACGGAACGTCGAGTTCCACCCGACCGAATCCTGTCGCCTTCACACGTACTCCGCGTTCGACGAGCGACAGGAGCACCGGGAGCCCGGCCGTCGACAATCCGAGATGATCGATACTGACCGCGGGCAACCCAGCAATGACGTCGGTGAGGTCGTCGAGATGTGCTGCGTCGACGTATAACTCGGTATGCCAGCCCGCGACATCGTGCACACGTCTGGCGAACGCGTCGAGTTCGTCGAGTGATGCCGAGCCCCCTCGCGCAACATTGAATCGAATGCCACGGACGCCACGCTCAGACAAGGCGACGACATCCTCATCGGTGACAGTCGTCGGTAGCTGCGTGACCCCGACGAATCCCTGACCGAGTTTCTCCAACGCCGCGACCAGATAGGACTGGTCGAATTTCTGAAACGATCCGGAAACCACTGCGCCGCCGACGATCCCGAGCGATTCGGTGCGTGCGCGGTACTCCGGCACTCCGAACTGCTCCGGAAGAAACCCGTTGTTCTCGACGACCGGGTAGGCGTGATCGATGATGTGGAAGTGCGCATCGAAGATGCTCCGTGCACTCATCGGTCAGCCGAATCGAGCGGCTTGAGGTTGCGAAGGAACGTCGCGAGGTACTCGATGACCTCGTCGTCGCGCAGGCGGGCCGATCCGACGCCCCCGGTGCGCGGGATCGGTAGCGTGACAACCGATGTGGTCGCACGATACGACGCCGCGGAGTACAACCGTTTGAGACGCACCTGCTCGCTGTCGGCCAGCGGGAGCGGCGCGACCTTCACACTCGTACCGGTCGTGCCGATCTCGGTGACACCCCGTTCACGTGCGCGCAGACGGAGTTTCGCGATCGACGCCAGGCGTCGGGTTTCCTCGGGCGGTTCGCCATAGCGGTCGGTGAGTTCCGACATCACGCCGTCGACCTCGTCATCCGACGTCGCCGATGCGAGTTTGCGATACGCCTCGAGGCGCAACCGATCGGAGTCGACGTACTCGACCGGGATGTGCGCATCGACGGGCAGGTCGATACGGACCTCGCTGGGTTCCGACGACGTGACGGGCAGACCGTCTGCCGCAGCGCGGTATGCCTCGACGGCCTCGCCGACGAGGCGCACGTACAGATCGAATCCGACACCGGCGACGTGCCCTGACTGCTCGGCGCCGAGAACGTTTCCGGCACCACGCAATTCGAGGTCCTTGAGCGCCACGGCCATGCCCGCGCCGAGTTCGTTGTTCTGCGCGATTGTCGCCAATCTGTCGTAAGCGGTTTCGGTGAGCGGCTTTTCAGGACTGTAGAGCAGGTAGGCGTAACCGCGCTCACGACTTCGACCGACACGACCACGCAACTGATGCAACTGCGACAGACCGAGATTCTCGGCGCGATCGACGATGAGTGTGTTTGCGTTCGAGATGTCGAGACCGGTCTCGATGATGGTGGTACACACCAGCACGTCGAACTCACGGTTCCAGAAACCGGCGACGGTGCGTTCGAGTTGATCCTCGTTCATCTGACCGTGTGCCACAGCAACTCTCGCCTCGGGGACCATCGCTGCGATATCGCGGGCAGTCTTGTCGATGGTCGACACCCGATTGTGAACGTAGAAAACCTGGCCGTCGCGCAACAGTTCTCGGCGAATCGCTGCCGCCACCTGCTTGGGTGAGTAGGCGCCGACATAGGTGAGCACCGGATGCCGTTCCTCCGGCGGGGTGAGGATGGTCGACATCTCGCGAATGCCCGCCATCGACATCTCCAGCGTTCGCGGAATCGGCGTTGCCGACATCGTCAGCACGTCGACGTGCGTGCGCAACGACTTGATGTGTTCCTTGTGTTCGACGCCGAAACGCTGCTCCTCGTCGACGATCACCAGCCCGAGGTCTTTCCACGTGACGCCGGTCTGCAGCAATCGGTGCGTACCGATCACGATGTCGACCTCGCCCTTCGCCATCTCCTTGATGATCTCGCGTGACTCCTTCGCATCGGTGAACCGCGAGAGTCCTCGGATGCGCACCGGGAACCCCGACATACGCTCGGTGAATGTCTGCAGATGTTGTTGCGCGAGAATGGTCGTCGGGACCAGGACCGCGACCTGCTTACCGTCCTGCACGGCCTTGAACGCCGCGCGCACCGCGATCTCGGTCTTGCCGTAACCGACGTCGCCGACGATCACGCGGTCCATCGGAGCCGACTTCTCCATGTCGTCCTTGACCTCGCCGATCACCGTCATCTGATCGACGGTCTCGGTGAAGTCGAACGCGTCCTCCATCTCACGTTGCCAGGGCGTGTCGGGACTGAAGGCGTAGCCGGGCGCGGCGTGCCTGGCCGCGTAGAGCTGGACCAGCTCGCCGGCGATCTCACGAACAGCCTTGCGCGCCTTGCGTTTCGTGTTCTGCCAGTCGGAGCCGCCGAGCTTCGACAACGACGGCTGCTCGCCTCCGACATAACGCGACAACTGGTCGAGCGAATCCATCGGCACATAAAGCCGGTCGCCGGGTTGCCCACGCTTGGAGGCCGCGTACTCGAGCACGAGGTACTCACGTCGCGCACCCGACACCGTACGTTCGATCATCTCGACGAACTTGCCGATGCCGTGCTGATCGTGCACGACGAGATCGCCCGCGGTGAGCGCAAGCGGGTCGACTTGATTGCGACGCTTGGCGGGCAATCGCTTTCCGTCGCGCACACTGGCGACGCGGTTGCCGGTGAGGTCCGTCTCCGTCACGACCACCAATCCGGCACTGGGACTGACGATTCCGTGACGCAGCGCGCCGTTGAACACCGACACGGTTCCCGGTTCGGGTCGCGCGCCCCCGTCGACGAGCGCGTGCGGCACCTCTGCGTCGGCAAGTCGCTCACAGACGCGCTGTGCGGTGCCCTTGCCCGCGACCACGATCGCAGCGGTGTTGCCCGCGCTGACGTGAGCGCGCAGTCCGGCGAACACGATCCGGATCTCCTCGTCGTCACCATGCGGCGTCGGCCCCGGGGTGATGTCGAGTTCGTATTCTTCGCCGAAGCCCGCAGAAAGCGGACTCATCGTCCACCACGACCGACCCGCCGCGAGCGTGGCCTTCTCGACGTCATCGAGTGGCCGATAAGCACTGGCCTGCAGATCAATTCCGGTCGGACCGGACATCTCGCGGGTGTCGACGGGCGCCGTGGCTCCCATCGCGGCGGCGTTCCACGACGCCTCGAGGAACTCGGCTCCGGTTTGTGCGAGATCGGCTGCGCGCGTGCGGACTTTCTCGGGATCGAGCACGAGCACGCGGGTGCCAGCGGGCAACACCTCGGTCAGCAACTGCATCTCTCCGTCGACGAGTGCCGGTGTCAGCGCTTCCATTCCCGCCACCGGAATACCCTCGGCGAGCGAGGTGAGCATTTCGACGAGCGACGGGTCGTCGGCGTTCTCGACGGCGAGTGCGGCCGCACGTTCACGCACGGGCGGGGTGAGCAGCAGCTCGCGGCAGGGATGGATGAGGACCACCGACGCGTCGACCTCGGGTTGACTACGCTGATCCGCCACCGAGAATGCTCGCATCTCGGAGATCTCATCGCCCCAGAACTCGACCCGCACAGGGAAATCGGCGGTGGTCGGGAAGACGTCGAGAATGCCGCCGCGTACGGCGAATTCGCCACGCCGACCGACCATGTCGACGCGCTCGTACGCCATCTCGACGAGATCGGTGAGCAAGCCGTCGAAGTCGAGTTCGATGCCCTCACGCAATGTGATGGTGCGTATCTCCCCGAGCCCGGGCGCCATCGGCTGCACCAGCGATCGGACCGTGGTGACCACCACGCGCAGCGGAGCGTCGCCCGGGTGCGCCAGCCGATGCAGCACCTCGAGACGCTGCCCGACGACCTCGGCGCTCGGCGAGAGCCGTTCGTGCGGAAGCGTCTCCCACGACGGGAACTGCGCCACCGCAGACTCGTCGTCGAGAAGCTCGCGTAGTTCGGCCGTCAGGTCGTCGGCTTCGCGTCCGTTCGCCGAAACGACGAGAATCGGCGCATCAGCGACCTCGGAGAGACAACTGACCACGAACGGCCGGGCGGCGTCGGGGGCAGTGATCGCGAGTTGCTGATCGTCGCGATGGTCACGCAGTGCCGCGATGCTCGTGTCCGCGCAGGCGAGGGATGCGAGTCCGTGAAGGGCGGGAGTAGACGACACTTCGGCAATTCTAGGGCACGGCAATTCTGCCAGGCAGATGCCGCAGCGCACCGCTGGTCAGACAGGCGCAGCGGGCAGCACTGGTCAGTTGCCGCTCACAGCCACTAGTCCATCGCCGCGGCCTGCCGCGCGCGATACGCCGCGACGGCGTTGCGATTACCGCAGGCCGTCGAGCAATACCGCCGAGACCGGTTGCGAGAAAGGTCGACGACGACGCCCTCGCAGCCCGCGTCGGCGCAGACGGACAGCCTCGACATGTCGTCGGCCCTGATCACGTCGATCATTGCCATCGCGGTCTCGACCATGATCCGGTCGGCGAGGGGGGCGTCGTCGTCGATGGCGTGCAGATGCCAGTCCGTGTCGCCATGTCGCACCAACCGCGGCACGGCCAGGTGCCGACTCAGGATCTCGTTGACCAGTTCGACGGCACGGTCGCGGTCGGCGATGAGCAGCGCTCGCAGCGCCGGCCGGATCGCCGACACCGCATCGAGTTCTTGCTGGTCACCGTCATGGCGGCCGGTATAGCCGTAGTGGCCCCAGAAGGCGTCGAGGTCGTCGATGGAACGCAGGGTCTCGGGCGACTCTGCTGAGTTGGCGAGTGCAACCGCCGCCTGCAGCGCCAGATCGACGTCATCACCGAAAACCATGTTGACACCTTACCAAGGCCGCCGCTAGCGTCATTACCCATGACGTCGGTGACCCATGACCGCACGCCGGCAGAGGTGGCCGCTCGCAGACGCGCGGGCCTGATCCTGGCCTTGGTGTCGGCAACGAGCTTCGGGCTGTCGGGCGCGCTCGGCACGCCGCTGATGGCCGCGGGGTGGAGCGCAGGCGCCGTCGTCGCGATCCGCATCGGTATCGGCGGTCTCGCGTTGCTGCCGTTCGCCATTCGCGACCTCGGCGGTGTCTCGGCGCTGCGATGGTCGACTGCGTGGACGCTGGTCCGCGACCACGGCAGGACAATCGCGCTCTACGGATTCCTCGGCATGGCCGTCGCGCAGTTCTGCTACTTCTCCGCCATCGAGCACATGGACGTCGGACCGGCCCTACTCATCGAGTACACCGCCCCCGTAGTGGTGGTCGCGTGGATGTGGGCGATCCACCGCCAGCGGCCGTCGCGGTGGGCGCTCGCAGGTATTGCGGTGAGCGGCGTCGGATTGGTCGGAGTCCTCGACCTCGTCGGCGGCACCTCGGTGAGCCCCATCGGTGCGCTGTGGGCGTCTGGCGCAATGCTCGGCGCCGCCGGCTACTTCATCATTTCGGCCAAGGAGAACGATTCACTGCCGCCGTCCGTGCTCGCGGCGAGCGGAATGGTCTTTGCGGCAACACTTCTCGGAGTACTCGGCCTCGTGCATGCACTGCCGATGACGATTGGCGACCCGACGGTCCACTTCGCCGGATTCGACGCACCCGCGTGGACGGTGCTGGCTGCGCTCGCGCTCGTCACCGCGGCGACCGCATATCTCACCGGAATCGGTGCCGCGCGCAGACTCGGAGCGCGGCTCGCCTCGATATTCGCGCTTGTCGAGGTCTTGGCCGCGGTCGTATGGGCCGCGCTCCTGCTCGATCAGGTCCCGGCGGCGCTCCAGATCGTCGGCGGCGTCTTGATTGTCGTCGGGGTCATCGCGGCCAAGATCGGTGAACCGAGCACGTCGACGTCGCCCGTCGGCGAGCCGTTGCCGCTTGGCCACGTGCCAGAAGGCCCCGAGAATGATGCTGCCGACAGCATTGCTCCCGACAACGATGCCGCAACGTCCGCACCCGAAACTTAACCGGACTGCGGTCCGGTTGATACGATGTTCGCATGTCAGCCCCAGAACCCACCCGCCAGCCGACGCTGTTCCTGAGTCATGGCGCCCCACCACTCGTCGACAGCGAGCGCTGGGTCTCCCAGCTCACTGAGCTGTCCACCACACTCGACCGTCCCTCGGCGATCCTGGTGGTGTCGGCGCACTGGGAGGCCGCGCCGCTGACGATCGGTTCGACCGACCCGACCACGCCCCTGACCTACGACTTCTGGGGATTTCCCGAGCGCTTCTATCGCACCACCTACTGGTCGCCCGGTGCTCCCGACCTCGCGGAGAGAGTCGCGGCGATGATGCCCGACGGCACGGCAATCGCCCGCGACCAGCACCGTCGCCTCGACCACGGCGCATACGTGCCGTTGACGGTCATGTACCCCGACGCCGACATTCCGGTGCTCCAGATCTCGCTTCCCACACTCGACCCCGCACAATTGCTGAACCTCGGCCGTCGACTCGCACCGCTGCGCGACGAGGGAGTGCTCATCATCGGATCGGGTTTCACCACGCACGGGCTGCCGTATCTGACCGACCCCTCCCCCGACGCCGCGCCGCCGAGCTGGTCGTCGGAGTTCGACGCCTGGGCGCACGAACGTTTCGCCGCCGGCGACGTCGAGTCCCTGATCGATTTTCGACGCACCGCCCCGGGAATGCCCTACGCCCACCCCACTATTGAGCATTTCGCACCGCTCTTCGTCGCGCTGGGCGCCAGCGACGATCCCGAGCAACAGGCCGACCAGGTCATCGACGGGTTCTGGATGGGCCTTGCCAAGCGGTCGCTGGTGCTTGCCTGAGGCGGACCTCTCACCGGCGGGGTGGTCAGTTACAGCTACAGCAGTCGCCGCAATCGCAACAATCTCCGCAATCACAGCAGTCGTCACAGTCACAGCAATCGCCACAGTCACACAGCGCGGGTTTCCACGTGTCCGAGCAATGATTCCAGTGGTCGTTGCAGCATGCGGGCCCGCAACACGAGTTGCCCAGAAACGGCAGTAGACGCTCGTGGAAAGGCCGATCCGGACTGAACGGCGGCGGGAACGGCCACCCTTCCGGGTATCCGGGCGGCGGCATCTGTTCGGGAAGTGACGGCTGTTCCGGAAGTAGTGGTTCGGGAAGTGACGGCTCGGTAGCCGAAGGTCGGTGTACGGCACATGAGCTACGGCGCGGCATGCGCTGACGCACCGCATGACGCAGCCCGTCGATAAGGACGGCACGCAGCAATCTGTCGTCGACCAGTTCGAGCTTGGCGTAGCGACGCACAATCGCCCGAACGAGGAGCCGACATTCCGCACGGGCATCGTCGATGGCGGTCCCCGATGCGTCGAGCGGATTGAATTCCCCCTGTTCGCGATCCTGTGGGAGATCGTCGATCGCATCGATCAGGTGCGCGAGCCGACCGAAATCGGCACCTATGGCCTCGAGATGCTCGCGATTCTCGGGAGCACCCGCGATGTCGGCCGTAGCCGCGAACACACGGGCCGCCGACTCCGAGGACGCGCGAAGCAGATCGTCGAGGTCCGTCGACCTCGATTCGACCTCTGCCTGCCCCGACAGCCGAGCGAGCATGGAGTCGACGTCGAGCAGGCGGGCCACATGGCCGTCGTCGACGGCGTGACGTCGCAATGCCGCGGCTACCCCTCCTGCCACCACCCGACGCATCCGCGACGGTGGCGCCAGCCCGGACCGCTGTTCTTCGACGATGTCGGCGGCCTTACCTGCGGCGAGCGTCAACGAGACACCGGTGGCCAGTCGCAGTCCCGGATCACCGACCGCGACAACCTCGGCCGACTTCATTCCACGTAGCGGGCAGCGGCCGGCACGCGTGGTCGACGGCGTCGTATTGCACTGTGCCGCAACAAGAATTGACACCGTAGCCGCATCGGTGTTGGTCGTCAGCCGACTGGGATGGCCGTGTCCGTCACGCAACGACAGACATAAGCCACACAGGTGCGCCTGCCACTGTGTGAAGAGGTCGTCGGGCATCGTGTGGCGACACGGTGTGAGAAGTCCGAACACCGGCTGATTCCAGCACGCCGGACCGTCGGCGCCAACTTGCGCCACACGCAGCGTCATTCGCACGTGATAGGTCAGTTCGGCGTGTTCAGGCCTCGCCCGCAGCAGACCTCAGCCGATCAGGGGGACTCCACCGAATCAGACGGCACCGACGCATCAGAGGACTCCAAAGCCTCAGGAGTCCCCGACCCCTCAGCCGACGCCGGGACAGATGTCGCGTCGCCAACCGTTCGCGCTTTGTGCTCGACGTAATCCGGCCCGACGAGTTCGGGGTCGGGGTCGAGGCGGGTGAGTCCGTTCCAGCAGAGATTGACCAGATGGGCCGCGACAACCTCTTTCGACGGTTCGCGGACGTCGAGCCACCACTGCGCCGTCACCGACACCATCCCGACGAGCGCCTGTGCGTACATCGGGGCCAGCTTCGGGTCGAATCCCCGTCGTTCGAAGTCGCCGGCGAGGATGTGCTCGACCTGGCTGATGGCGTCATTCAGAAGACTTCCGTACGTCGCGTTGTCCCTCGACGACGCGCTGTCGCCGCGCACGAGGATGCGGAATCCGTCGGTGCGCTCCTCCATGTAGGTCAACAGCGCCAAGGCCACCTGCTGGATGCGGTACAGCGAGCGGTTCTTGGAGAGCGACGACGTGATCATCTCGAGCAGGGTCTCCATCTCACGGTCGACGACGACCGCGTAGAGACCTTCCTTACCTCCGAAGTGCTCGTACACAATCGGTTTCGACACCCCGGCACGCTGGGCGATCTCTTCGATGGATGTGCCCTCGAAGCCCCGCTCGGCAAACAGACCGCGCGCGACCTCGATCAGTTGCAGGCGTCGTTGGGCGCCGGTCATGCGGGCCCGTGGCGCGCGTTTGACCTCACCTGTGCTCGAGTTCGCCGGACGGCTGACAGCCATGAGGCCACCCTACGAGATCTCCCACGCCCAATCGACCTGACGCTCCGGCCGCCCGCCGTCCCACGCGGCAGGACCCGAGAAGACGCACCCAGCTGACCGGAGGATGTGTGTCGTATCGAAGGAAGTGGGCGCTGCAGCACACACATCCTTCGATACGACGCACATTCACCTTATAAAGATGCGCAATCCACCTATTCTCGTCGGTTTCGACGTACTCACCTCTTCCGCGGTTGTAAACCCCCCATATTTCGGACTTATGCCGAGAGTGCGGATTTCTTACGGTCAGATACATCGCCCGTAGAGAGTCACGTATCCAGCGCGTGGCAACGGACGACGAGAGACGAAGGATGGACCATGAGACCTCACAGAAGCTTGCTCCAGGTACTCGGCATGTCGATCGCCGTGACCGCGATGATCCTCGGCCTGACAACGGCCACCGCCGCGAAGAGCGAGGCCACGCCTATCCCGCAGGGCGGTTCAAGTGCCGTCCTGGTGATCACCAACAACACCGGTATGCCGTTGACCCTGAAGCAATTCCCCGATACCAGCGTCGGTGCGGGTAGTTCGATGGACTTCCGATGGATCGATGCGCCACCCGCCTCGCTCGGCATGGGCAGAACGGCTGTCGTACGCGCCTGGACGTCGAACCCTCTGGCCATGGGCGTCACTGTCACCTACACCTACACCTACCGCTCCGCCGTGGTGAATTACACAGCCTCCCTGCGCCACACTCTCGGATTCACCGATATCTCCGGCAGTAAAGCCTCCCCCGGTGAATCCGTGAGGGCCACCCTGATCCGTCCCGCTCCGAGAATGTTCGCCACCTACGTGTTGTCGTGAATCGCACCCGAGTCTGATCCTCATGCGAATCAGTGTTGACACGGCGGACGGACTCGTCGACTCGCTCATCGAGTTCAACGTGTTCGACACACCAGCGGAGAAGGTCGAACTCGTCGTCGATGGTGTAGACGCCGCGGGATCGCACTGGCGGTCCCGCGGCACTCATCGGCTTGGCGACGACGGGCGGATAGAACTCGCCGATCCAGACCTACCGTGGTGGGACATGCGGCTCGTCGACAACCCGAGCTCCCCGGATATTTTCGAATCCTGCGACGGCACATTGGATTTCACTGTCTCGGTATCCGACGGTACGTCCAGCGACAAGGCCACGGTACCTCGTACGTGGGGACGCGAGCACACGGTGGAACAGCGACGAGGCGACGGATGGCAGCTACAGATCTACCGTCCGGAGTCAGCTGACTACCCTCTGCCGGGAATCATCGTGTTCCCCGGGACGATGGTCACCAGGTCGGTGACAGCGATGGCCGCGCTGCTCGCCGCTCACGGCTATGTCGCGGCGGTCCTCTTCTACACTCAGCGCCCGGGGTTGCCCGATTCGTTCAGCAGAATTGCCACGGAGAACACCGCCGCAGGCATCGAATGCTTCGCCGCCCTGCCCTACGTTGACGAGGACAAGATCGCACTCCACGCGTCGTCGGTAGGTGTTCAGACAGCACTGTCGACGATGGTGACGATGGGGACCTCGGCTCGCGCAGTCGTCGCGGTGGCTCCCAGCCACGTCGTGTTCCAGGCACTCCGCCGCGACGGCCCTCCCGAGAAGGTCTCTGCCCTCACCCACGGCGGCGTCGACCTGCCGTATGTTCCCGTGCGCAGCGAGCGTCTACTCGGACAACTCGCCATGAATCTCTTGCGCCGCAGAATCTCTCACGGACGCTCGTCGATGGCGATGTCGACCCACGCCGCGTACGCCGCGGGTCTGCGGGATCATTCGGCTGTGCGGGCCGCGACCATCGCCGTGGAGAAGATCGGGTGCCCGATGTTGGTCGCCGCGGGCACCGACGACCAGTGCTATCCCGCTGCGGACATGGCACAAGAGATAGTTCGACGCCGCAGCGACGGGCACGCAACCCACGCAGCCGACGACGAACTGCTGATCTATCCCGGGGTGGGCCACTTCATCCGTCCGCCCGCGATTCCCACGACGGTCACCCGGTCGGCCTCACTGATCGGGGGCGGCGATCCGCGCCATATCGCAGCGGCACAGCGGGACTGTTGGACCCGGACACTCGCTTTCCTGCACCAACACCTGACCTGATCACCTCGCGCTGCATTCGGATGGTGCGACACATTTCGACCCTTTTACTCACCGTGATCAAAACGTGACACTGAGGTCCGGCGATTGCCCTCAGGGACGTCGGCGCCGGTCAGCGGGCCAGCATGCTCGCTTGTCAGGTGTACACGCCGACACGGAATTGCGGGAATCACCCAAGAGTCGCGGTTGCTTTGTAGGCTGAATTCTCTCTGAACGCTCACCACGACGAGGGGATAGCTGTGGGCAGTTTGTGGAACTATATCCACGCACACGCCGCGAACCTGACGTTCCTCACCTATCAGCACGCATCTCTGGCATTTCAGACGGTTCTCGTCGGCACCGTGGTCGCGATCATCGTCGCGGTGCTCGTGTACCGACGCCCGTTGGGTTCGGCGCTCACGCTGACGTCGAGTCGCGTGGCGCTGACGATCCCCTCGCTCGCACTTCTCGCCCTGCTGATCGTCCCGTTCGGTCTCGGCGTCGTGCCGTCGTTCATCATGCTGGCGTTCTTCGCCGCGCTCCCTGTGATCGGCAACGCGATCGTCGGGCTGCGTTCGGTGCCGGCAAGCGTGATCGAGTCAGCACAGGGAATCGGATTGTCCCGCTGGCGAATTCTGCTGAGCGTCGAGTTGCCGATCGCGTGGCCGGTGATCCTGACCGGGATTCGTGTCTCGACCCAGATGATCGTCGGAGTCGCCGCGATCGTCGCCTACGTCCTCGGACCCGGCCTCGGATCGTTGATCTTCAACGGGTTGTCTCGCCTCGGTGGCGCGAATGCACTCCAAATGGCGCTCACCGGAACCATTCTCATCGTCTTGATCGCTCTGGTCTTCGACGCCCTGCTCGTTCTCCTCGGCCGCTTCACCATCTCCAAAGGACTGTCATGACCGACGTAGCCAACACGCCGGCCCCCGGGGCCGGTAGCGCATCCGGGGCAACGGTGACCGGTGCCCCCATCCGACTCGACGGCGTCGAGAAACGATTTCGGGGGCAAGACCAACCCGCCGTGGGACACCTCGACCTCGACATCGAGGCGGGCCATATCGTCGCCTTCGTCGGCCCATCGGGTTGCGGTAAGACGACGACCCTCAAGATGATCAACCGGCTGATCGAACCGTCCGACGGCAGGATCTTCATCGACGAGCGCGACGTCACCAAGGAGAATCCCGACAAACTCCGACAGTCCATCGGCTACGTGATCCAATCGGGCGGCCTCTTCCCGCACTGGACCGTCGAGAAGAACATCGGAGCCATCCCCCGGGTACTCGGCTGGGACAAGAAGCGGATCGCCGAGCGCACCGAGTACCTACTCGATCTCGTCGGCCTCGATCCCGCGCAGTTCGCCACTCGGCTCCCCAAGGACATGTCGGGCGGTCAGCAGCAGCGTGTCGGCGTCGCCCGTGCCCTCGCCGCCGATCCGCCGGTCCTCCTCATGGATGAGCCGTTCGGCGCGGTCGACCCGATCACGCGAGTCCGGTTGCAGGACAGCCTGATCGCCATCCAACACGAGCTCGGCAAGACCATCGTGATCGTGACGCACGACTTCGAGGAGGCCACCAAGCTCGGCGACAAGGTGCTGATCCTGTCGCAGGGGGCTCACGTCGAGCAGTACGCGGCGCCCGAGGAGATTCTGGCCAACCCCGCCTCACCCTTCGTCGAAGAGTTCATCGGGTCGGGGGCGACGCTTGCGCAGCTCACGCTGTCGCGCGTGCGCGACGTCGAACAAGACTCGGTGATCACCGCGCGCGTCGGCGAGGGTTCCGGAGAGGTCATCACCCGCGCACGGGCCGCGGGGCAGAGTTGGGTGGTCGTCGTCGACAAGCACGACCGCCCGCGTGCATGGCCGTCGCTGGATGAGGTTGCCTCCAAGCCGGAGGTCTCCGACTACCTCGATCCGCGGCTGCCCGTCGTAGCCGAATCGTCGACGCTCAACGACGCCCTCGACACCATGCTCGCGGCCAGCCAGGGCGGCACGTTGGTGACAGATCGTCACGGCGCCGTCGTCGGCATGCTCACCATCGCCTCGGTCATGGACATCATCCGTACGCAACTTTCCGAAGCCCGCCCCGACGAGGACGACGGCTCGTACGAAAGTCACACCGAGGGAACCGCACCCACCGAGACGCCGGTGATCGCTGCCGACGACCCCGAGCAGAACGCGGGCGCATGAAACAACGATTCCGCAACCTCCCGATCGACGTGTGGTTCGAGCCACTCGTCTTCATCGTGCTGGCCGTCGGATATTTCAGTTGGTATGCGACGACGACATTCACCGAGACCGAGCAGGCGTCGCTGGGCTGGTCGACTCTGCAGTCCACCATCATCGACCACATCGAGCTCACTCTCGTCGCGGCCATCGTCGTCATCGTCATCGCAATTCCCTTGGGAATCCTGTTGACCCGGCCGTCGATGCGATGGCTCTCGCCGATCGCGGTGAACATCGCGAACATCGGTCAAGCTGCGCCCGCCGTCGGACTGCTGGTGTTGTTCACATTCTGGCTCGGCACCGGATTCCGTACTGCCGTCATCGGTTTGGTCGTGTACGCGGTCCTGCCGATCCTGCAGAACACGATCGTCGGGTTGCGCCAGGTCGACCAACGCACCATCGAGGCGTCGCGCGGTATCGGATACTCGGCGGCGCGCACGCTCGTGCAGGTCGAACTCCCGCTGGCCGTGCCCGTCATCCTCAACGGTGTCCGCACCGCCCTGGTGATCCTGGTCGGCACGGCCACCCTGAGTACCTTCATCGGCGCGACGAGCCTCGGCACGCTGATCACCACCGGCGTCACGCTCTTCTTGCCCAAGCTGTTGATCTCGGGCGCGATACTCGTCGCTCTGCTCGCCATGATCATCGACTGGCTCGGCCGGGTCTTCGAACTGGTCGCTACACCGAAGGGCGTCGCATGAGCGCCACGCGAGCACGACTCGCCACCGTCGCAACACTTCTCGTCGTCGCTGTCATCGGCCTTGCGGGATGTGGTCTGGTCAGTTCGTCGGGCACCTTCAAGCAGGCGTCGCTTCCCGACGGTTCCCGACCGCTCGACGGAGCCAAGCTCACCGTCACGTCGAAGAGCTTCACCGAGGGCGTGATCCTCGGCAAGATCACCGCCACCTATCTGGCCGCGGCAGGCGCCGACGTCACCGACCTCACCGGCGCCCCCGGTTCGGCGTCGTCTCGCCAGGCGCAACTCAACGGCGACGCCGACATCCTCTGGGAGTACACCGGAACCGGATGGGTGAACTACCACAACGAAACCGAGACCATCGCCGACCCGAAGGAACTCTGGCAGAAGGTCCACGACATCGAGCTCAAGGAGAACCAGCTCGTCTGGCTGCCTCCCGCCAACTTCAACGACACCTACGCGTTTGCGGCGTCGACACCCACGGCGAAACGCCTTGGCGTGAAGTCTCTTTCGGACGTCGCCAAACTTCCTGTCGCTGATCGGACCTTCTGCGTCGACGACGAATTCTTCTCCCGCCCAGATGGTTTCAAGCCGATGCTGGCGAAGTACGGTATGCCGCTCGACGGTCCGAACGGAGTTCCGCTCGGCAACGTGACACGCATGGACGCCGGCGTCGTCTACACGTCGACGGCCAAGAGCTCGCCGTGCAACTTCGGCATGGTCTACACCACCGACGGCCGGATCAAGAACCTCGATCTCGCCGTCCTCGAGGACGACAAGAAGTTCTTCCTGCCCTACAGCGGAACCGCCGTCGTTCGCGAGGACGTCATGAAGCGCTACCCGCAACTCAACGAACTGCTCGGAACCATCTCGGAGCGTCTCACCGACGACGTCATGCAGGACCTCAACGGCCGCGTCGACATCGACGGCGAAGACCCTGCCGACGTCGCATACGACTGGTTGCTCAGCGAGAAATTGATCGTCCCCAAGGATTAGTTGCCACTACGCGTTCAGCGCCGACTCTGCGTCGCCTCTCTACTGTGCCATTCATTGATGTTACGGTTACATCATCCAATGGCATTGGGACCAGGAGGCGCACGTGTCGGTCGAGGTCGTCGACGGGTCAGCATCGCAAGTCAGCACGCTCGACCGCGGCACCGATGAGGTGTCGGCGAGACTCGTCGATTCGTCGGCGCGATTGTCGCGCAACGCTCTGGTCGAGATCGATTGGGACGCTCCGATGGACCCGACGCTCTACGGCTGCAGCCCCGAGTGGTCGACGCTGTATGGCACCTCCTATTGGGCGGAGATGACGGAGGAGCAGCGCGTGCGGCTCACCAGACACGAGACGGCGTCGGTGATGTCGATCGGAATCTGGTTCGAGATGCTGTTGCAGCAGTTGGTACTCCGCGATCAGTACCTCGCCGACCGACATCGTCCCGAGTACTGGTTCGCCATGACCGAGATCGCCGACGAATGCAGGCACTCGCTGATGTTCGCGAAGGCGTCGCAGAAACTCGCCGGGACGTCGTATGTGCCGCATCCTCGAATCGGTAAGGGAGGCAAGTTCTTTGCGGCCACCACCGGGGGCGAGATCGCGTATGGCGGCATCCTCGCCGCTGAGGAGATCCTCGACGTATTCCAACGCGGCTGCACCAGCGACGAACGCGTACTGCCGTTTGTCCGCACCGTCAACGAGATCCACGTGCTCGAGGAATCACGCCATATGCGCTTCGCGCGGGAGCAGATCCGGGAGTCGATGGCCGGCGTCGGCCCGGTGCGTCGCCACGCCAGCGCGTATTACACGGCAGTGGCGGCGTCGTTCATCTTCACCAGCCTCGTCCGACCGCAGGCCTACGCCGACGCGGGGCTCGACAAGTACCGCGCTGTCTCGGAGATGCGACGAAATCATCACTTCCAGGCGATGGTCCGCACGAGTTGCTCGCACCTGATGAGCTTTCTCGACGAGGTCGGGCTGCTGACACCCGCGGCGGCATCGGTCTACCGCAAGGTGCACATGCTCTGACCGACGTCAGGTCGACGCACCGCCGCCGCGTCGGAACGCAATGCGGCACGCCTGCACCTCGTGGATCTGCTCTTCGGTCAGCGCCGGGGTCCGCAGAGGCTCCGACGGCGGGGCGGCGTGGATGGCGTCGAGCAGTAGCTGGAGGTAGCGCTTCCACGCTCCGGGGACCGTCGCCTCGGTGATATCCGCGTACGACGACACCATCGAGAAGATGGAGAAGATGTCCGTCTCGACGATGTCTTCGCGCAGCACACCGGCGGCGTGGGCCCGATCGAAGACCTCGCCCATCCGCTTCGTCATCCGCGCCTTCACCGTCGCGATCGTGGGATCCGTGTGGTCGATCTGCATGATGATGGCGGCCAGCCCGCGATCCTCGGCCATTGCCGTGCAGACTGTCGACACCATCGTCACCACCGACGCCCACGGGTCGCTGTCCGCCGCGAGGACCCCCTCGGTCTGCTCGGCCACTTCTTCCAGATGGGCAGCGAAAACTCCGACGATCAATTCGTCGCGGTTGGCGAATCGTCGATAAACCGTCCCCACACCCACACCGGCCGCTGCCGCGACGTCGTCGAGCGAGACGTCGAGGCCACGCTCGGCGAACAGCTTGTGAGCAGCGGCGATGATCCGACGACGATTGCGCTCGGCGTCGGCGCGCAGGGGTCGTCCGGTCGGTGCGACCGGGCTCTGTTGTGTGGTCATCGTCACATTCTCTCAACCGGAGGAATCATCTCCGGATTCGCTTCGTTGCCACCCTCGTAAACGGAGGAGTCTTCTCCACTATTCCGCCACTTGGAGGACTGATGACCACAACCTACGACACTGCCGACGGAT
This sequence comes from Gordonia jacobaea, assembly GCF_965344965.1. Classification (NCBI taxonomy): domain Bacteria; kingdom Bacillati; phylum Actinomycetota; class Actinomycetes; order Mycobacteriales; family Gordoniaceae; genus Gordonia; species Gordonia jacobaea. The sequence continues at coordinate 405,707 of NZ_CBDRLS010000001.1, forward strand.
TGTCGGCGAACGGGGAGTCTCGGGAGGAACGACACCATCGCCTTCGGTGGGTCGTCCTCGGCGTACTCGGCCTCGCACAGTTGATGGTGGTGCTCGACGCGACCATCGTGAACATCGCACTCCCGCACGCGCAGGAGTCACTTGGATTCGGCGACGCCGATCGGCAATGGATCGTCACCGCATACTCGCTGGCATTCGGCAGCCTGCTGCTCCTCGGTGGCCGACTCTCCGATCTCCTCGGCCGTAAGACCACCTTCATCGTCGGCCTCGTCGGATTCGCCGTGATGTCCGCGATCGGTGGCGCCGCAGTCAATTTCGACATGCTCGTCGTCGCCCGCGCAGGCCAGGGCGTCTTTGGTGCACTCCTCGCGCCCGCAGCACTGTCGCTGCTCACCACCACGTTCACCGACCCGGCCGAGCGCGGTAAGGCGTTCGGCATCTTCGGTGCCATCGCCGGCGGTGGCGGTGCACTCGGACTCCTCCTCGGCGGCATGCTCACCGAATGGGCCGACTGGCGCTGGTGCCTCTACGTGAATCTCGTGATCGCCGCGATCGCGCTCGTCGGCGCGGTGCTGTTCATCGGCGCGCACAAGACCGAACACCGTCCGAAGCTCGACCTTCCCGGTGTGATCACGGTGTCGATCGCACTGTTCTCGATCGTCTACGGCTTCTCGAACGCCGAGACCAATGGGTGGGCCGACTGGGCCACGATCACCTGGCTGGTCGTCGGAGCCGTGTTGCTCGCCGGATTCGTCTGGTGGCAGTCGCGTACCCCGCATGCCCTGCTCCCCCTGCGCGTGATTCTTGATCGCACTCGTGGCGGCTCGTACCTCGCGGTGTTCATCGTCGGCATCGGAATGTTCGGCATCTTCCTGTTCCTCACCTACTACCTGCAGGTGAATCTGCACTTCAGCCCGATCCAGACCGGCTTGGCGTTCCTGCCGATGATCGGAATGCTGATCGTCACCGCAACGACGTCGACGGGTGTCCTACTGCCCCGATTCGGACCGCGCTGGCTGATGGCGGGCGGCATGCTGATCGCCGCGGTGGGCATGGTGCTGCTGACGCAACTGACCGACACCAGCACGTATGCGGCTCACGTCCTGCCCGCACTGTTGATCATGGGCGTCGGACTCGGCGCGTCGATGGCCCCGGCCATGCAGGGTGCGGTGTCGGGCGTGCTGCCCGAGGACGCGGGCGTCGCGTCGGCGACCGTCAACACCATGCAGCAGGTGGGCGGCTCGGTAGGTACCGCGCTGCTCAGCACGATCGCGGCGAGCGCCGCGGCGTCGTATGCGACGTCGCACGCGGGCCAGGTGGCGAATCCCGCTGCGCTGCAACAGCTTGCGGCGGTGCACTCGTACACGACCGCCTTCTGGGTTGCGGCCGCAGTGTTCGCGGCCGGCGCGGTGATCTCCGCGCTGCTCGTCCCGAACGGCAAACTCCCCGTCACCGAGGGCGACGAGGCTCCCGCGATGGCTCACTGAGTCGTCGTACTGCCGCTGCAGCTCTGAATGAACGCGGCCCGGCCACCGAGCAACTCGGTGACCGGGCCGTTCTCCGTCGGAACAGCTCAGATCAAGCGTGCGCCTCGTCGCGGTGTGGGAGCACCCAGTCCGGCCGGGGCCAGTGGCAGGTGTACCCGTTGGGGTAGCGCACCAGGTAGTCCTGGTGCTCGGGCTCGGCCTCCCAGAACGGGCCGGCAGGCTCGATCGTGGTGACCACCCGGCCGGGCCAGAGACCCGAGGCGTCGACGTCGGCGATGGTGTCACGCGCGACGCGCTCCTGCTCGGGCGTCACGGGGAAGATCGCCGATCGGTAACTGCTACCCACGTCGTTGCCCTGCCGGTTCTTCGTCGTCGGATCGTGGATCTGGAAGAAGAACGCGAGGATGTCGCGGTAGCTCGTCTGCGTCGGATCGAAGACGATCTCCACCCCCTCGGCGTGCCCGGGATGATTTCGGTAGGTCGGGTGGTCGTTGCTGCCGCCGGTGTAGCCGACGCGCGTCGCGAGCACGCCGGGCTGGCGGCGGATCAGATCCTCGACGCCCCAGAAGCAGCCCCCTGCGAGCACCGCGGTCTCGGTGCCGGGCTGCTCGGTGATGCGGCCGTCGTCGTTGCTTCCACTGGTCATGATGCGTTCTCCTGCGTGGTGTCGGAACTATCGGTGTTCTCGAACAGGCGGCGGTACTCGCCATAACCCTGCTCGTCGAGCTCGGCCACGGGGATGAACCGCAGCGACGCCGAGTTCATGCAGTACCTCTTGCCGCCTTCGGCTCGCGGTCCGTCGTCGAAGAGATGGCCGAGATGGCTGTCGGCGTACGCCGAGCGGACCTCGGTTCGCTTCATCCACAGCGATCGGTCGGTGCGCGTCGAGACCGCGTCGTCGCTGATCGGGCGGGTGAAACTCGGCCATCCGGTGCCGCTGTCGTACTTGTCGAGCGAGCTGAACAGGGGCGCTCCGGAGACCACGTCGACGTAGATGCCTGGCTCGTGGTTGTCCCAGTAGGCATTGTGGAACGCGGGCTCGGTCCCGTCTTCCTGGGTTACTCGGTACTGGTCCGCCGTGAGGGCCTCGAGGGCCTGCGGGTTCTTGCGGTAGTCGTGGGACATTGATCCTCCTTCTGATCACCGCTGGCTGCGATGTCATCTACTCCAACAGCAGCCACGCCGGATTTGGTCCCGACCCTTCTGCGAGTCATGTGAGAGTCGAGTCGCGTGAGGGTCGAACTCGTCTCCACCCGAGCGTAGCGTCGGATTATGGCTGAGAACCTCATCGATCCCACAGTCCCGCCGTCGGGTACCGGCTGCGTCGAATGCCTCGACACCGCCGACGGCTGGTGGTTTCATCTTCGACGCTGCGCCGCCTGCGGACACGTCGGATGTTGCGACTCCTCCCCCGGCCAACACGCCTCGCATCACGCCGACGACACGGGGCACCCGTACATCCAGAGCTTCGAACCCGGCGAGGACTGGTTCTGGAGTTTCCCGGACTCCGCCATGGCGAGCGGTCCGGAGTTGGCTCCGCCGACAAGCCACCCCGACGACCAGACCGCACCCGGTCCGGCCGACCGCGTGCCGTCGAACTGGCAGCAACTGCTGCACGGTTGACGGTCGCTCGTCTCCCGGAGTTCAGGCCCGGGCGGGCGTCTCCGGCGGGATGGCAGCCAGCAATTTGCGGGTGTAGTCGCTCTCGGGGTGGTGCAGGATCTTCGACGCCGGGCCCGTCTCGAGGACCCGCCCCTTCTCCATCACAGCCACCGTGTCGCTGATCTGCTCGACGACCGCGAGGTCGTGCGCGATGAACAGGTACGTCAGCCCGCGCTCGCGCTGAAGTTCGGCGAGCAGATCGAGAACCGACGCCTGCACCGTCACGTCGAGCGAGGCCGTCGACTCGTCGAGGATCAGTAGCTCGGGGTCGGACGCGAGTGCGCGGGCGAGGCAGACGCGCTGCCGCTGACCGCCGGAGAGCTCGTGTGGATAGCGGTCGAGGTACGAACTGTCCAGGCTGACGTCGTCGAGCAATTGCGTTGCGCGACTCCGCAATGCGTCCTTACCCGATACCAGGTTGTGCGCGCGTAGCGCCTCGCCGATCGACGAGACGACGGTCATCCGCGGGTCGAGTGAGGCGCCCGGGTCCTGGAACACCATGGCAACCCGTCGACGCAGCGCCTTCTGCTCGGCACCGTGCACGCCGACAGCGTCGATCTCCTTGTCCTCCACATTGATTCGTGCGCTGCCGCGAACCACCGTGCCGTGGCCAGTGGTGGTCAATCCGGTGAGGACGCCCGCGATCGTCGACTTGCCCGATCCCGATTCGCCGACGATGCCCAGCGTCGTCCCGCGTGCGACGTCGAGGGTGACATCGCTGACCGCGTGCACCACGTCGCGACCGGTCGAGGTACGTACCGCGAACCTCACGTCCAGGTCAGAGATGGTGACGAGAGGTGTTGCGGCGGTGTCTTTTCCGGACTCGAGGTCGGTGTCGTCACGATCGTCAACCTTCGACAACAGCGGACGCGACGCCAACAGCTCGCGGGTGTACTCGTGCTGCGGATCGGCGAATATCTCTGCGACGTCACCGGTTTCGACGACCTCGCCCTGCCGGAGAACGACGACGCGGTCGGCGATCCGTCCGATCACCCCCAGGTCGTGGCTGATCCACACCACCGCCATGCCTCGCTCGCGCTGCAACCGCGCGACGAGGTCGATGATCTGGGCCTGCGTCGTGACGTCGAGCGCGGTGGTCGCCTCGTCGGCGACCAGGACGTCGGGATCGCAGGAGAGCGCGATCGCGATCATCACGCGTTGCCGTTGACCGCCGGACAGTTGATGCGGGTAGGCACGCAGACGACTCTCGGGGTCGGGGAGGTTGACGTCGGTCAGCAACTGCACCGCACGTTCGCGGGCTTGCGTGTGGCTCAATCCGAGGTGCCGGCGCGGACCCTCGGTCAGTTGTTGTTCGATGGTGAGCAACGGATTCAGGCTCGACGACGGGTCCTGGAACACGAATCCCACGCGCGCCCCGTGCAGGGACTGCAGAACCGCGCGGGAGGCGCCGATCACCTGTGTGCCAGCGAGAGTCGACGATCCGTCGACGTACGAGCTCGGTGCGTGGAACAACCCCGTCGCCGACAGCACCGACAGCGATTTGCCCGAGCCGCTCTCGCCGACGATGCCCAGGGTTTCGCCCTTGGCCACGGCAAAGTCGATGCCATGCACAATCTCCCGTGGACCGACGCCGACGACGAGCTGTGAGACGGAGAAGACCGGGTCGGTTCGCCCCTGGTCGTCGTCGTGCGCCGCGGCGTCCGACGTTGCCTGTGCCGCTTCGGTAGTCGCCGCCTTCGTGCTGCGGGTGGCGGGGCGTCGACCCGCTTTGCCCCGATCTCGCAACAGAGTTCGTTGCCGAGGGTCGAGGACGTCGCGCACTCCGTCGCCGAGCAGGTTGAAGGCGAAGACGGTCACGAGGATCGCCAGGCCGGGGAACACACCCATCCACCACGCGGTGGTGAGGAAGCCCTGGGCGTCGTAAAGCATGCGGCCCCAGGAGGGCTCGGGTGGTTGAACTCCGAGTCCGAGGAACGACAGGGCGGCCTCCGACAAGATGGCGAAGGCCAACGAGATCGACGTCTGCACCACGACGGGACCCGAGATGTTCGGCAGCACATGGCCGAACAGGATGCGGGGCGTCGACACCCCCATCGTGCGGGCGGCCTGCACGAACTGTGTTTCGCGAACACGCAGGGTGTCGGCTCGCGCGACACGGGCGAAGATCGGGATGTAGACGATGCCGATGGCGATGGTCGCCGACGTGACGCCCGGGCCGAGGATCGCGACGATCGCCAACGCCAGCAACATCACCGGGAACGAGAAGACGACGTCGATCACCCGCATGAGCACGGTGTCGGTGATTCCGCCCGCGAAACCCGACACCATGCCGATGATCACGCCCGCGACCAACGAGATCGCCACGGCGATCACGGCGACACGCATACTCACCGCCGCCGCAAGCACCACTCGTGAGAACACGTCGCGGCCGAGGTCGTCGGTGCCGAACAGATGCGAAAAATCGGGTGCCTGCAGCGCATTCGGGACGTCGATGTCGTTGGCGCCGTACGGGGCGATGAACGAACCGAAGATCGCCAGGATGACCATCACCAGGATGACGACGATGCCGACCACCGACGCCTTGTTGCGCAGCAACAGTCGCCACGCCGAGTCGGTGCTGCCGGTACCTGCGGAGGTCGGTTCGCCCGCGTCGTCGAGTGCGGTCTGTGCGGTGCGTTCTGGCTCGGGTAGCTCGCTCATGACAACCGAATCCTCGGATCGATGACGGCGTAGAGGATGTCCACGATCAGATTGATGATGAGGAAGATCGCTGCGATGAGCAGAATCGCTCCCTGCAGCATCGGATAGTCGCGTGCGGCAACGGAGTCGTAGACGAGTCGCCCCAGGCCAGGCCAGGCGAAGACCACTTCGACGACGATCACGCCGCCGAGCAGTCCTGCGAGCTGGATACCCGAGATGGTGAGTACCGGGACCAACGCGTTGCGGCCGATGTGCGACACCATGATTCGTCTACGGCTCAGCCCCTTGGACTCCGCGGTGGTGACGTACGGCGCGTTCGCCACCTCGAGGACAGCGGCGCGAACGTATCGGGTCATGATGGCGCCGGTGACGACGCCGACGGTGATCGCCGGCAGCACCAGGTGAGATATCCACGGCACGAATCCGTCTGCGAGCGAACGATATCCCGATGACGGCAGCCAGCCAAGGGACGTCGAGAACAGTGCGATGAGCAGAATGCCCATCCAGAAGTCGGGCACCGAGATACCGAACTGCGAGACGACGCGAATTGTGTTGTCCGCAGCGCGACCCTCACGCAACGCTGCCCACGTACCGAACGGAATCGCGATCACCAGCGCCACGAGGATGGCCGCCACCGCGAGGGCGATCGTCGCGGGCAGTCGATCCATCAACATCTGAGTGACCGGTTCATTGTTGCGGAAACTGACGCCCAGGTCTCCGGTCGCAGCATTCCCGATGTAGTGGATGAGCTGGGTGAACAACGGCTCATCGAGCCCAGACGCACTACGCAGTGCCGCATAGGATTCGGGCGTGTAGCGGGTGCCCAGCGCGATCTTGACCGGGTCACCGGGAACGATCTGCATCAGGAAGAACACCGCGATCGTCACACCGATCAAGACCAGGACGGTGTAGAGCAGTCGGATCAGGATGAACCTGATGAGCGGCCAACCGAAGTCGCTCATGACGCACCTCCCCTGTCGAGTCGGGCGTTGCGGAATCGGACGGCCTTGTCGGCTCGCACGGTGTAGTCGCGCACCGACTTCGAGAACGCCTGCGTGGCGGACGGGTTGTAGAGATAGAGGTAGCTGACGTCGTCGGCGATCCGCGACGAGACGTCGGCGTAGATCTGTTTACGACGACCGACGTCGAGTTCGGTACGGCCGGCGTCGAGGAGGCGATCGACCTCCGGATTGGAGTACTTCTGCGAGTTCGACGTTCCAGCCGAATGATGCTGCGCGTAGTAGTAATCGTCCGGGTCGATGTTTCCGAGCCAGCCCATCAGCAACGAGTCGAATTGACCAGCGGATTGGCGATCGAGCCAGACGCCGAAGTCGAGTTGCTCGATGGTGACCTTGATACCCGCGTCGGCGAGATTCGACGCGATGACCTGTGCGGCAGTGACGGTTTCGGGATACTCGGTGGAGACCATCAGACCCATCGACAATGACGAATGACCGGCATCGCGGAGGAGTGACCGCGACTTGTCCACCGCGGCAGCCCTATCCAGACCGGCGGTGAATCGGTCATAGGGTGTGAACCACGGGCTGGTCTTGGGAATCGCCAGTTGATTGGGGGTCGCCGTGCCGTATCCGACGACCTGCGCGATGGATTTGCGGTCGATCGCGTAGGCCACCGCCTGCCGCACGCGTCGGTCGTCGAACGGCTTGCGTGCGAAGTTCATTGCGACGTACCAGTAGTCGTTGGCGGTCACGGTGCCGACGTTGATCTCGTCGTCGCTGTCGAGGATGCGGAGCTGCTGCGCGGGGATGGCGTCAGTCCAGTCGACCTCGCCAGACCTCAGCGACGAGACGGCCGTCGTCCCCTGGGAGATGAAGCTGAAGGCAACACCGTCGACGTGTGGTCCGCCCGACCAGTGGCCGGGGTTGGCTTTGAGCACAATCGACGTTGCGGGCGAACGTGATTCGAATGAGAACGGTCCGGTACCGATTGGACGCGTCAGAATCTGGCCCGACTCGACGTTGCGCTTGTTGACGATGGCGAGCCCTTTGAAACCGCCAATACTGCTGAGCAGGTTGGGACTCGGCGTGCGGGTAGTGATCACGACGTGTGCATCGTCGGGTGCCGTGATGGTGGCGACGTTGTCGAACCGCCACGACGCCGAGAGCTCACCGTCGATGATCCGCCGATAGGAGTAGACAACGTCGGATGCGGTCAGCGGCTCACCGTTGTGCCACCGGACGTTCGGGCGCAGCGTGAAAACGTATTGCGTCTCTTCGGGATTGACCTGCCAGCTTTGTGCGAGCGCAGGGACCATCTCGAGCTTTTCGTTGGGTTCGACGAGAGTGTCGAAGACGTTCTCGAGTACCTCGAACGAGAAGTACGCGGAGGTCTTGTGAGGATCGAGTTGATCGGGCTCACCGGCGATCGCTGCCCGAATTGTGTTGGCAGAACCCGCTAATCCCGAGCCCGAGCCGGGCGAGCACGCGCTCAGCGCAGACGCTCCGAACACACCCACGCCTGCAGCGGCGCTCAGAGTGAAGAATCGACGACGGTTCAGCGGAATAGACGAGACCGACGGAGATGACCTGCACTGCTGGCGCTCGTCGGTCATCCGATCGCGATCCCTCCCGCGCCGCGGCGACGCTGTGGTCCGTGTTGGAGTCTGCCGCGCTTACCGAAAGTTCGCAAGCGTAAGGGGCGCCCGCGTGTCCGGGCCGCGGGTCGAGCCACACCCGCCGGTCGAGCGCCCCCAACGCTGGTCGAGCGTTTCCCGCTGGTCGAGCGCCGCCCCACCGCTGGTCGAGCTTGTCGAGACCACCGCCAGCCGAGCAACACCCGCTGGTCGAGCTTGTCGAGACCACTCCCACGCCGACAAGTGGTTTCGACTCGGCAGCTCGCTACGCTCGCGGCCAGCTCAACCAGCGGAAGAGGCCGAGCTACACCCGCTGGTCGAGCGTCGCCACGCTGGTCGAGCCGCCACCGCTGGTCGAGCTTGTCGAGACCACCCCCCGCCGTCAAGTGGTTTCGACTCGGCAGCTCGCTACGCTCGCGGCCAGCTCAACCAGCGGAGGGGTCGAGCCGCCACCGCTGGTCGAGCTTGTCGAGACCACCCCCCGCGGACAAGTGGTTTCGACTCGGCAGCTCGCTACGCTCGCGGCCAGCTCAACCAGCGGAGGGGTCGAGCCGCCACCGCTGGTCGAGCTTGTCGAGACCACTCCCCCGCGGACAAGTGGTTTCGACTCGGCAGCTCGCTACGCTCGCGGCCGGCTCAACCAGCGGAAAGAGGCCGAGCTACACCCTCTGGTCGAGACCGCCGCTCACTTCTTCTCGAGGTTCACCAGGAACTCGATGCTGCCGGTCTTCTCCACCTCGACGAAGCCCAGTGACGGTGGGGTGACGCCGAAGTCGGTCCACGTGACGGGTATCGATCCCTGCACGATCACCGATGCCCCGGACCGCTGGATGTTGAGCGTCGTCGTGACTGTCTTGGTCACTCCCTTGATGGTGATGTCGCCGGTTGCCTGCACGGCCTGCGGCTGTCCCGATTCGGGGACGGACGAAATATCTACCGGCTGAGTCAGTTTCCACGTTGCGGTCGGATACTTCTCGGTGTCCATGATCGACTCACCGCGGAAACGGTTGTCGCGCATCGACTCCGGACTGGTAATCGACGCGACGTCGACCGTGATGTCGGCGCTCTCCAACTTCGACGACGCCACCGTCGCCGCGCCGGTCACCGATGTCGTGCGTCCGTTCACCGTGACGGGTTGCCCACGCAGCGTCTCGTCGACTCGATATCCGGCCTGCGTTCGGGTCGCCTCGGCGGAGGGCCCGGGCACGATCGTCCATGCGCCGTCGACGCTTTCCGACGCCGCCTGCGTCGACGTCGGGAGCTTGAGCTCCTCGTCGGCGTCGCCCGCAATCCACTTGGAGTACGCCCACGGGCCTGCCGCGACGACGACAACAATGAGAACGACAAGCGTTCCAAGCCCCCACCACAGGTAGCGTCGCTTCATCGTGCAACCTCCCCGATCGTGGAGGAGAGGTTCGGGTCGGTGATCGTCTCTGGAGGTTCCATAAGGCTTACCTCACCACCGATTTCTTACGATCGCCTGAAAATTCGTACAAAACTACATTGCAAAACGGACCGCAGTCCGGAAAATTTCTCGCAGCTAAGGAGTTGCGGCTCCCTGTGATCGCCCGTCGAGAATAAGAAGAGCGACGTGCAGCGAGGTGACGGATTCACCGTCGGAGAGATCGACGCCGAGTATCTGCTCGATGCGCGCAAGCTTCGCATACAACGACGGTCTGCTCATGTGTAGATGAGAGGCGAGTGCCGACTTGTTGCCGACGTGCTGCACGTAGCCGCGCAAGACGTCGAGCAGGTCACCGCCGGTGTTGATGTCGTCGAGCACGAGGTCGCGTAGTTCGGATTCGGCGAACCGCTGTAATCGCGGATCGTCGCGTAGCAATGAGATCAATCCTCGAATTCCGATGTCCTGCACTCCGAATACGACACGCTCCGACGTCGGCATTCCGGCAGCAACCTCGGCAACCTGTGACGCCTGCAGCAGCGTGTGGATTGTCGACATCACCTGTCGTCCGGGCGCGCCCAGACCAAGGACGGCACCTGCATGGCCGACGGTTCGCTCCACGTCGCGCCGTGTGGCGGCGGCGAGTGTGTCCAGTGCGTGTTGACGCGACCTGCCACGTGCCGTCGTCAACGCGAGCACCACAAGGATCTCCCCGTCGCCTCGCACGGAGAAGAGCGCGCTGTGTCCCTGCGCGCCGACAACCCGCACCACGACGTCGAGCAACTGCGCGGTGCGACGTCGCGTGGAGATCGGATCGTCACTCGCCGGCCAGCCGGGCACTCGCACCGAGATCGGCACGTACTCGTTGGCTTCGCGCAGGCCGAGCGCGAACGCTCGCGCCGCCACCTCGCCCTCGTCTCGAATCCGTTCTTGCAGAACGTCGTCGACGAGTCCTGCCTGTGCCTGCCGCTCGATGTCGAGGCGGCCACGCTCGGCCATCCGATGCATCACGAGTGCCTGCGCCGCTCGCTCGAGCACCATCGCCGTTCGCTGTTCGTCGGAGCGCGATTCGGGGACGATCAGCCTGGCCCAGTGGTCGTCGCCGCGACCGACGTCGACGATTCTCCACGGTGCGTGATCGGAAACCTCAGCCGTCGCGACGTCAGATGCGTGTAGCCGCGAACGGCGTTCCCAGTCGTGAAGCAGTGACGCCGCCGGAGCTCCGGCCGACGCCACCGCGTGATGCTGCAGATTCTCCAACACCACTGGTGAATCAAGCAGCGCCGCAACACTGTTCGTGATCTCCGCTGGCGACGCACGTCGTATGGTGAGTTGCGTGAAAGTCTCGTGAGTGCGGTGCGCGAACTCCACGGCGGCATACTGTTCGGCAACCAGGCTGCGGTGAACCTGTTCGGTCACCTCGACGAACTTGATCTCCCGGCGCAACACCACTGCCGTCAAACCCAGCTCGACGGCCACCGGCCCGATCTCCGACGGTATGGCCGACGAATCGTCGAACTCGGCGATCACCCCGAGCGCACCCGCCCGAGCGAGATTCTCGAGGTAACGCCGCGGGTCACGTCGCAGAGCATCGCCCGTGGTCAGGACGAGTTCGCCGCCCTCGAGCAGGTGCCCGAGATCGCCGACGTCGCTGACGTGAACCCACCTCACCGTGCGCTCGACGCCCGCCGCGCTCAGCACGTCGGGGAGCCCAGCGCGGATCACCGGCAGATCGATGACGTCGCCGACAGTCAGAGTCATCCGAATCTCATCCGCAGAGCTTTACGAGGTGTAAATCCCGCTCGAATTTCACTGACAGAGTGTAGCGCGCCAAACTCTGCGTTCTGCACCAGACTGGGAGGTACTCGCGCGACGACTCTGCCCACTGTGGAGTCGCGTGCCAAATTCCGTTCTTGTGGAGGAGTTCTGATGACAGCCATCGTGCAGCACTGGTGTGACGGCAAGGCGTTCGCCGGCGACTCGTCGGCGACGGCGCCGGTGACCAATCCGGCAACCGGCGTCGTGACCGCGAATGTGGCCTTGGCGTCGGTCGAGGATGCGCGCACGGTCATCGCCGCGGCCGCCGATGCGTTCCCCGAATGGCGCGACACGTCACTGGCCAAGCGCACCGCGGTGCTGTTCCGCTTCCGCGAACTTCTCAACGAGCGCAAGGAAGAGCTGGCAGCGATCATCACCGCTGAACACGGCAAGGTGCTCTCCGACGCGCTCGGTGAGATCAGCCGCGGCCAGGAAGTCGTCGAATTCGCCTGCGGCATCCCGCATCTGCTCAAGGGCGGCTACACCGAGAACGCCTCGACCAACGTCGACATCCACTCCGTGCACCAGCCACTCGGGCCCGTCGCCATCATCAGCCCGTTCAACTTCCCCGCCATGGTCCCCATGTGGTTCTTCCCCATCGCCATCGCCGCGGGCAACACCGTCGTCGTCAAGCCGTCGGAGAAAGACCCCAGCGCATCGATCTGGCTCGCCGAACTCTGGAAAGAAGCAGGCCTGCCCGACGGCGTATTCAACGTCCTGCAGGGCGACAAGACCGCCGTCGACGAGTTGCTGACCAACAAGAGCATCAAGGCCGTCAGCTTCGTCGGCTCCACCCCCATCGCGCAGTACGTCTACGCCACCGGAACCGCGAACGGTAAGCGCGTCCAAGCTCTCGGCGGCGCCAAGAACCACGCCATCATCCTGCCCGACGCCGATCTCGACCTCGCCGCTGACGCCATGGTCAACGCAGGCTTCGGCTCCGCAGGCGAACGCTGCATGGCCATCAGCGTCGCCGTCGCCGTCGGAGACATCGCCGACGACCTCGTCGCCAAGATCACCGAACGCGCCACCACCATCGTCACCGGCGACGGCACAACCAACGCCGACATGGGACCCCTGGTCACCAAGGCTCACCGCGACAAGGTCGCCGGTTACGTCGACGCAGGCGAAAAGGCCGGAGCCACGGTCGTTCTCGACGGCCGCACGGTCGAGGCTGACGGCGGATCCGACGGCTTCTGGCTCGGCCCAACGCTTTTCGACAACGTCACCCCCGACATGAGCATCTACACCGACGAAATCTTCGGGCCCGTCCTGTCGGTCGTTCGCGTCGACACCTACGACGAAGCGCTCGACCTGATCAACAACAACCCGTATGGCAACGGCACCGCGATCTTCACCAACGACGGCGGCGCGGCACGACGCTTCGGCAACGAAGTCGAAGTCGGCATGGTCGGCATCAACGTCCCCATCCCCGTGCCCATGGCCTACTACAGCTTCGGCGGTTGGAAGGCCTCCCTCTTCGGCGACAGCCACGCCCACGGCACCGAGGGAATACACTTCTTCACACGCACCAAAGCCATCACCACCCGCTGGCTCGACCCCAGCCACGGCGGAATCAACCTCGGATTCCCCCAGAACGCCTGAGCTTCACCGAGTACCGAAACGGATTGCCGCATATGACCATTCAGTCTGAACGCACGACGCCCGCCATCGATCTCGACGCGGCGAAGCGTGCCTACGAACTTGATCGCAAGCACGTCTTCCACTCGTGGTCGGCGCAGGCGAAGCTCAACCCGATGACGATCACCGCCACCGACGGGTGCTACGTGTGGGACGGCGAGGGCAATCGCCTTCTCGACTTCTCGTCGCAGATGGTCAACACCAACATCGGCCACCAGCACCCCAAGGTCGTCGCCGCGATCGCGGAGCAGGCCGCCAAGTTGTGCACCGTCGCGCCTGCACACGTCAACGATGCGCGCTCAGAGGCCGCACGGCTCATCGCCGAGCGCACTCCCGGTGAGTTGAACCAGGTCTTCTTCACCAACGGCGGCGCCGACGCCAACGAGCACGCAGTTCGCATGGCCCGCTTGCACACGGGTCGTCGAAAAGTGTTGTCGCGCTACCGCTCTTATCACGGCGGCACCGACACCGCGGTGAACCTGACGGGCGATCCACGACGCTGGCCCAACGACTACGGCGACGCAGGCGTCGTGCATTTCTTCGGACCGTTCCTGTACCGCTCGCGCTTTCACGCGACCACGCAGGAACAGGAGTGTGAACGCGCGCTCGACCACCTGGAAGAGACCATCCGCATGGAAGGTCCGTCGCAGATCGCGGCAATCATCCTGGAGACCATTCCCGGCACCGCAGGCATCATGATCCCGCCGCCCGGCTACCTGCGCGGCGTGCGGGAGATCTGCGACCGCTACGGCATCGTCTTCATCGCCGACGAGGTGATGGCCGGGTTCGGACGCTCGGGCAAGTGGTTCGCAATCGAGCACGGCGACGACGAGCAGGGCCCCATCGTCCCCGACCTGCTGACCTTCGCCAAGGGCGTCAACTCGGGCTACGTCCCGCTCGGTGGCGTCGCGATAAGTCCGCATATCGCAGCAACTTTCGCCGAGACCCCGTACCCCGGCGGCCTGACCTACTCGGGTCATCCGCTCGCCACCGCGGCCGCTGTCGCGACGATCAACGCGATGGCCGACGAGGGAATGGTCGAGAATGCCGCACGAATCGGCGCCGAGGTGATCGGCCCCGAGCTCGAGCGGATCGCACAGCGGCATCCCAGCGTCGGCGAGGTACGCGGCGCAGGCGTCTTCTGGGCCGTCGAATTGGTGAAGGACAAGGAGACTCGCGAGCCTCTGGCCCCCTACGGCGCGAGCAGCGATGCCATGAACAAGGTGATCGCGGCATGCAAATCGAGTGGAATGCTGCCGTTTGCGAACTTCAACCGCATCCACGTCTGCCCGCCGTGCACCATCTCCGACGACGAGGTCCGCGAAGGACTTGCCATCCTCGACGCCGCGCTGGAGGTCGCCGACGCGGCGTTGTGAGAGGCTCCCTCTGCGCTCGCACGAGCGCGACACAACCCGGTTCCGGCACACGCCGTCGGCACCGGGTTGTGTCGCGTTATCGAGCCGGTGCGGGCCACAACATTAGGAGCCAGCGGTGTCGAATGACTTCACCCTGACGCAGTTGCGGTACTTCATGGCTGTCGCCGAGGCCGGTAGCATGACGGCGGCCGCGCAGTCGCTGTCTGTCACGCAATCGACGGTGTCCGCGGCGATCGCACAACTCGAACACGAAGTGGGGCAACCCCTTTTCCTCCGGCTCGCTCGTCGCGGCCTGGAGCTGACGCCTGCGGGGCGTCGACTCAGGTCTCGTGCGCTCGGATTCCTCGAAGACGCAGGGACGCTCCTCGCCGCCGTTCGAGACGAAGACGCCGAACTAGAGGGTGAGATGACTGTCGGGATATTCGCACCGCTTGCACCCTTTCGCGCACCGGTCATTCTGCAGGCGTTCGAGCGCGCCTACCCCCGAGTCCATGTGCGATTCTTCGAGGCCGACCAGGAGGGCCTGAGGCTCGCACTGGCGCAGGGACGCTGCGAGGTAGCTCTCATGTACGACCTCGGTGTCGCAGTCGACGCCGAGTCGCAGGTGGTGGAAACCGTTGCCCCACACGTCATTGTCGCTGCCGATCATCCAGCAGCTGCCAACCCGTTCGGCGAGGTGTCACTGCGCGACCTCGAAGCCGACCCGTTTGTGCTCTACGACGTTCCCCACTCGCGCGACTACTTTCTCGCGCTCTTCCGGCAGCTCGGACTCACCCCACGTGTGAGGCACCGGGCCAGCGGTTACGAGACCGTGCGGTCGTTTGTGTCACGGGGACACGGTTATTCGATTCTGAACCAGCGTCTGCACCACGACCTCACATACTCCGGCGGTTCAGTGGTTCCATTGCGGATCGTCGAAGACCTGCCGCCGATCAAGGTCGTTCTGCTGTTCCCGTCACTCGGCACCCCGACACGACGTGCCCAGGCGTTTGCCGCTGTGTGCCGGCAGCTCTACGGCGTCGACCTTTGACATCGATTTTGTCGATGGCAGCAAACGAAAAGATTCGCTTGAGTTACGTGATCCGGGTCACGCACTCTATGGTGCAGCACCCTCGAGCGAACCCGATTCGCTTGGCAGATCGCCGATCGAGGCGCAGAGGAAGGCAATACCGATGACCACTGTGTTACCTGCTCGGACCTGTGCGCGAGGTCCGTCGCACATCAGAAACACACCACGTGCTCGTCTTGCAACACGAGTGCCAACGTTCGGCAATGGTGCGTCCCTAGCGTGACCGATATGAATTCCACCCAGACGCCCTCGACGAACACCGAGGCTCCGGCACAGTCATCAGCCGCGACAGCGGAGATGGACGTCAACGGCAAGTCTCAACCCGCAACCCCGCTGCAGCGACGCGTTCTCGCTGGTGGTGCGATCGGTCAGTTCATCGAGTTCTACGACTTCACACTGTACGGATTGTCGGCAGTTGTTCTCGCCCATCACTTCTTCCCGTCGTCGAACGATCTCACCGGTCTACTCGCGACGTTCGCCACGTTCGCGGCGGCGTTTGTGATCCGGCCGCTCGGCGGTCTCTTCTTCGGCGCTCTCGGCGACCGCGTGGGGCGCAAGAACGTCCTGTTCGTCACGTTGCTCACCATCGGTGGTGCGACCGCACTCATCGGGTTGCTGCCCACGTACGAACAGATAGGTGTCGCCGCACCGATTCTGCTCGTGCTGTGTCGACTGCTCCAGGGGTTCTCTGCCGGTGGCGAGTCGGTCGGCGCACCGACCTTCACCTATGAGCACGCCCCGACCGCGCATCGCGGAAAGTGGCTGAATACGACGATCGCTGCAACAGCACTGCCGTCCGTCTTCGGCGGCGCGTTGATCCTCGGACTCACCGCCGCCATGGGTTCCGACGCATTCGAGTCCTGGGGATGGCGTATCCCGTTCCTGCTGGCCGCGCCGCTGGCAGTCTTCGGGTTGTGGATTCGTCTTCGCACCGAAGAGTCCGATGCGTTCAAGGAGACATTGTCGAACGTTGAGCACCGCGAGTCGTCGCCGATCCGTGAAGCATTCCGCGAGAACGGACTTCGCATGGTTCAGGTTGTGTTCGTGATGGGTCTGACCGCGATGGGCTTCTACTTCCTGTCCGGCTACTTCGTCACCTATGTGAAGACGACCGGAGGACTCTCCCAGCAGCAATCGTTGATCGCCAACGCCGCCGCGATGTCGCTCTACACACTGATGCTCCCGCTCACCGGCATGCTCGGCGACAGGTTCGGCCGTCGGCCGATGCTCATCGCGGGCACCATCTCGATCGCCATCTTGGCGGTGCCGTGTTTCGCCATGGTGACCAGCGGCTCTCTGGCGATGGCGATCGCTGGACAGATGCTGTTCGTCATCCCGCTCACGATCTACGGCGGAGGTTGCTACACCTTCTTCGTCGAGGCATTCACCACCCGCACCCGATTCACCAGCGCGGCAATCAGTTACAACACCGGCTATGCCCTCTTCGGCGGGACCGCGCCGTTCGTCGGCACATGGCTCGTGGGGTCGACGGGATTCGACGCAGCGCCCGGCGTGTACATGGCCATCGCGGCCGCCGTCGTCCTGGCAGTGATCGTCGCAACGCGCGTCCCGGAGACCCGGCACGCGGCACTGTAGAACCGCCGCGCCAGCAACGCTTTCCACGCAGTTACAGGAGTTTTCACAGATGAGTACCAATGATTCGAGTACCAACGAGTCCTTCCTCGTCGACTTTCATCACGTCGCGACCATCGGGGCCACTGACGGCGGCGGCGTCGAACGTCAAGCCGGGACTCTGGAGGACAAGCACGTTCGCGCTTGGTTCACCGAATTCGCCGAGCAGCGCGGTTGGGATGTGCGTCGCGACGGGATCGGAAATCTCTTCGCTCTCATCGAGTTCGCACCCGGTGCTCCGTACGTGCTCGTCGGATCGCACCTCGATTCTCAACCACTCGGTGGGCGCTTCGACGGTGCCTACGGTGTCATCGCTGCGCTGCATGCCGCCGAGCGTCTGCAGCGGGAGGTGACGGCGGGCGGCGCACAGCCCCGGTACAACGTCGCCGTGGTCGACTGGTTCAACGAGGAGGGCGGCCGGTTTGCCCCGTCGATCATGGGTAGTTCGGTCTTCGCCGGACTGATGGACCAGGAGGAGATGCTGGCGGTCACCGACCTCGCCGGAACCACTGTCCGCGAGGCGATGGGAAACATCGGGGCGCTGGGCGACGATCCCCGCCCGGAGGCCGTCGCCTATGCCGAGATCCACATCGAGCAGGGCCGCATTCTCGAACGTGAGCAGATCGGCCTCGGCGCCGTCGACTTCAGTTGGCACACGCAGAAACTCGACATTCGTGTCGTCGGAGAACAGTCGCACACTGGCGCCACCGCGATGGCTGATCGCAGGGATGCTCTGGTTGCCGCAAGTGAGGTGGTTCTGCTCGTCCACAAGGTGACGAGTGTGGCCGAGCCCGAGTCGCTCGTCTCGTCCGTCGGTCAACTCACCCTTGAGCCCAACTCGCCTATCGTCGTGCCACGACTCGTGACGTTGGTGGCCGATCTGCGTGCGGAACGCAAAGCCGACGTACTCGCCGCGCGCGACAGTCTGCTCCGTGACATCGCCACGGTGGCAGAGCGATACGACGTTCGCATCGAGGTCAACGACGTCGATATCCGTGAGATCCAGTACTACCCCGAGGCCGGCCTCGAACTCGCCGAGAAGGTCGCTGCCGACGCCGGACTGAGCGTTCGACGCATCCGGACCATGGCGGGACATGATTCGGTGGCCATGAACCGCATCGTTCCCACGGTGATGATGTTTGTCCCGTCGGTCGACGGCGTCTCCCACTGCGAGCGCGAATTCACCACTGACGCAGACATGTTGGCTGGTGTCGAGGCACTTACGGGCGTCGTCCGCCGCCTCACCGAAGGCGCACTCGACGGCGTTGCAGCAGGAATGCCAGGAGCGCACGCATGAGCACCGCGGTGTCGACGACAAGTCTCTGCGATCTCTCGGCAGCACAGATGCGCGTCGGTTATCTCAGCGGCGACTTCACACCGAGCGAGGTGATGGCGTCGACGCTGGCGCGCATTCGTGATGTCAACGGAGACCGCGCAACCGGCATCAACGCTTTCACCGAGGTTCTCGACGACGAGGCAACCAGTCAGGCGGCGTCTGCGACGGAGCGGCTCCATGCAGCGCGTCGTCGTGGCGATCTACTGCCACCGTTGTTCGGGATTCCAGTCGCCACCAAGGAGAAGCACGCGCTGGCCGGACGCACTCTTGAGCAAGGTCTTGCAGCGCACCGCGGTCGTATCGCCGACGCCGATCACCCGATCGTCGCGCGTATTCGTGCAGCCGGTGGAATCATCCACGCGCGGACTACATCTCCCGAATTCAGTTGCGCGACCGTCACACATTCTCCGATGTGGGGCGTCACTCGTAACCCCTACAACCTTGCGGCTTCCCCCGGCGGTTCGTCGGGTGGCGCCGGTGCCGCACTTGCGGCAGGCATGGCCACTCTAGCCACAGCAAGCGATATCGCCGGATCAACCCGAATCCCAGCAGGTTTCACCGGAACCGTCGGCTATAAGGCACCGTACGGGCGCATCCCTGGGGCGCCGCCCCTGAGCGCCGACACCTATCGTGGCGACGGCCCGATGGCGCGCACCGTCGACGACACCGCCCTGCTGGCCGATGTCATGTCCGGCCACCATCACAGCGATCACTTCAGTTGGGGCGGCAGCGGGCAGCTTGCCGACACACTGGATACGCATACTTCTCTTGATGGGGTACGCGTCGGCATCAGTATCACGTTGGGCGACTTCGATGTTCACCCCGACGTCGCTTCCGCCACCCTCCGCGCCGCGGAAGCGCTGCGGCAACGAGGCGCAGAAATCATTGACGTGACGCTCCCGTGGCGTAGCGACGAGATCAGGGTGACCATCTTCGCCCACTTCGGCCACCTACTCGCTCCCGCGATGCGCGCCGAAACGGCGGGCGGACCGCCTGTCGCCGCCTACACCGAGCAGTTCATGCGCGACGCCGAGGCTGCCGCGCAACGACTCTCACACCTCGACTCGGTAGCCGCCGACGCACGGCTGCAGGCGCAAGTCGCCTCCGCGATGGCCGACGTCGACGCTCTGTTGTGCCCGGTTTCTGCTGTGACATCCCTTGCCGCGGATGGCAACTATCTCGACGGCATCGAGGTCGTCGGCCCCGACGCGACTCCTGTTCACCTGCAACACTATTGGCAGGCGCATCTGACAAGTCCGTTCAACGTCGCGAACCGCTGCCCGGTACTAGCGGTCCCCGCAGGTATCGCAACCGACGGCGTGCCGATCGGGGTTCAGTTGGTAGGCAAGCCACTCGACGAAGTCATGCCGTTCCGGTTGGGCAGAGCAGTCGAAGATGCCCTGGGAGTTCCGTTGTGGCGGGAGGCTCAGGTTCGCGACAGCGCACCCTCTGAGACGGAAGTCCGCCGCGTCGACGCCCAATAGGCCAGTGCCACAGCGACAATGCCCACGACGGCGGTAACCGCGACCGGCGTCGAATCCGACCACGCGTTCACAGCGATGGCCAGCAGCGCCCACGCAAGGGTGATGGGGAGCGCTGGAAGCGCGCTGCCGTAGAGGTAAGTGACGGTGACAGCAACGAGTGCGGCGACGATCAGGACGACGAGTTGCCAACCGGCCGACGACTCGTCGGCCGCACCGCTGCGCGCGATGTCTGATGCCCAGTTGACGAACACCGCGGCGGTTGCCCATCCCGCGTAGATCCCGATCGTGATGCGGGCGAGAGTGGTTGTCGAGGAGGGATTTTCGACTGGAAGTGCCGCGATGCGCGCAGCGTCGAGCAATGCGAGCGCCATGACGGTGAGGAGGATCGAGGGCAGCCAGTCGATCGAGGCT
Organism: Gordonia jacobaea; assembly: GCF_965344965.1. NCBI lineage: Bacteria > Bacillati > Actinomycetota > Actinomycetes > Mycobacteriales > Gordoniaceae > Gordonia > Gordonia jacobaea. The sequence continues at coordinate 426,279 of NZ_CBDRLS010000001.1, forward strand.
GCCGACACGATCAGCCACAGCGCCGCCGCACCACAGGCAATGGCAAGATCGACGGCGAGGCGCTTACCGTATTGCGTGCCCGAGTCGAGCCCTCGGACGAAGATGTAGCCGGTCACGGCCGACAACACGTAGATGACGGCCCAGATCGCGAAGGCATAGCCGGCGGGACTGATCAATAAGTCGACACCGTCGTCGTTGGGCTCTCCACCGAACAGGGCGAGCGGAATGAGCACCGCCACGGCCTGGGCGACCGACAGAATGAGCACGGTCCACGCCAGCGGCGCGGTCAGCTGAGACGAAGCGTCTTTGCGGGGCATATGTCCGACTCTACGGGCAAGCCGCAGCGCGACGGCGTGTCCGATCAGGCCGGTCGTGACTGGTTCTGAACCGTCCGCGGGATTCTGGCGGGACTGCGGACACTCCCGGGGCGGTTGCGTTGCCCCGGCGTACAAGTCGGGCTAGGTGCTGCTCCCCCACCAGGACTCGAACCTGGAATGCCTGAACCAAAATCAGAAGTGTTGCCGATTACACCATGGGGGATTACTCGCCTAGAAGTGTGCCACAGGCACGGCAGACGATTGTGCCACAGGGGCGTCGAGCTGGGCGGGGTGGTCTCGACAAGCTCGACCAGCGGTGATCAGCTCGACCAGCGGCGGTCGGCTCGGCCAGCGGGGTGCACGCTCGGCCAGCGAGTGCACGCTCGACCGACCAGACCCCGACCTAAATGTGTGTCGAACGTAAAGAAATGGGTGCTGCAGCGCCCACGTCCTTACGTTCGACCCACATCTACCCAGCGGGGTGGTCTCGACAAGCTCGACCAGCGGTGGCCAGCTCGACCAGCGGTGGTCAGCTCTACCAGCGGCGGCGGGGGTCAGTCCCGCGGGCCGCCGGCGACGTAGATGACCTGGCCGGAGACGAAGCCGGCGCCCTCGGAGGCGAAGAACGACGCGGTGTGGGCGATGTCCTCGGGCTTGCCGGTGCGGGCGACGGGGATGGCGGAGGCGTTGAGCTTCTTGAACTCCTCGAAGTCCATGCCGACGCGGGCGGCGGTGGCGGCGGTCATGTCGGTCTCGATGAAGCCGGGGGCGATCGCGTTGGCGGTCACGCCGAACTTGCCCAGCTCGATCGCCAGCGTCTTGGTGAAGCCCTGCATGCCCGCCTTGGCTGCGGAGTAGTTGGCCTGGCCGCGGTTGCCCAGCGCGGAGGTCGACGACAGGTTCACGATGCGGCCCCAGCCGGCGTCGACCATGTACTTCTGGCATGCACGGCTCATCAGGAAGGCGCCGCGCAGGTGCACGCCCATAACTGCGTCCCAGTCGTCGACGCTCATCTTGAACAGCAGGTTGTCGCGCAGGATGCCCGCGTTGTTCACCAGCACGGTCGGCGCGCCGAGTTCGGCGGCGACCTTCTCGACGGCCGCGTTGACCGATGCCTCGTCGGATACGTCTGCGCCGACGGCGATCGCCTTGCCACCGGCGTCGTTGATCGCCTTGGCGGTGTCGGCTGCGGCTTCCTCGGTGATGTCGAGAACGGCGACGGCCAGACCGTCGTCGGCGAGGCGCTTGGCCACCGCCGCGCCGATGCCCCGACCCGATCCGGTGACGATTGCTGTCTTCTGAGCGCTCATTACGAACTCCTCCATTGCGTGTACGTCTCCTGTGTGACGTGCGTCCCCTCGGTTCTATCAGTCGCCGTTCGGGCGGCCGTCACCACCTGCACCCCGGCCACTACCTGCACTGACGCTTCTGTGCCGTAGACGAGTCAGTAGTATCGGTCCGTCGCCACGCCCGACGCCGTCACTCGGTGCGCGCGGCGCGCAGTCGTCGAATCCCGGAGGTGGACATGACAGAGAAGTCAGCCGCGACAGCCGTGATCGTCCTCGCCGCGGGCGCGGGCACTCGGATGAAATCCAAGACTCCCAAGATCTTGCACACCATCGGTGGACGCTCGCTCGTCGGCCATGTGCTGCATGGCGCAGCATCGGCATCGCCCGATCAACTCGTCGCCGTCGTCGGCCACGAGCGTGAACGCGTCACCGCGGCCGTCAACGAGATCGCCACCGAGATCGGCACCGATATTGTTGTGGCCGTTCAGGATTCGCCCGCCGGGACTGGTGACGCCGCCCGCGCGGGTCTCACCGCACTCCCCGACGACTTCACCGGAACGGTGATCATCACCGCCGCCGACATCCCACTCCTCGACGGCCAGACGATCGAGGCCCTCGTCGCCACACACACCGCGGGAGACGGCGCCGCAGTCACGCTCACCGGCTTCATCGCCGACGAGCCGACCGGATACGGCCGGATCATCCGGACCAACGACGGCTCGGTGCAGGCCATCGTCGAAGAAAAGGACGCAAGCGACGCTCAGCGCGCGATCACCGAGGTCAACGCGGGCATCTACGCCTTCGACGCGCAGGCACTGCGCTCAGCGCTACAGCAACTCTCCACCGACAACGCCCAGGGCGAGTTCTACCTGACGGACGTCATCGAGATCGCGCGCACCGCGGGCAAGACCGTCCGCGCGCATGTCGTCGACGATCCGCTGGTCGTCGCGGGCTGCAACGACCGTGCACAACTCTCCGCGCTCGGTGCCGCGCTCAACGCGTCGACCATCCGTCGCCACCAGCTCGCGGGCGTCACCGTCGTCGATCCAGGCTCGACGTGGATCGACGTCGACGTACGCATCGAGCGCGACGTACGCATCGAGCCGGGCACCCAACTGCACGGCGCCACCCGTATCGCCGAGGATGCCGTCGTCGGTCCCGACACCACTCTCACCGACGTGACGATCGGCCGCGGGGCGTCGGTGATCCGCACGCACGGCTCCGACTCGGTGATCTCCGACGACGCTTCCGTGGGCCCGTTCGCCTTCCTGCGGCCGGGTACCGAATTGGGTGAGCGCGGCAAGATAGGCACCTTCGTCGAGACCAAAAAAGCCACCATCGGTGCAGGTAGCAAGGTTCCGCACCTCACCTATGTCGGTGACGCGACGATCGGCGAGGAGTCGAACATCGGGGCGTCGAGCGTCTTTGTCAACTACGACGGGGTGAACAAGCATCAAACGGTGATCGGGTCGCATTGCCGCACCGGATCGGACAACATGTTCGTCGCTCCGGTGCAGGTCGGTGACGGCGCGTATACCGGGGCAGGTACGGTCATTCGGGACGATGTCCCGCCCGGCGCCCTCGCGGTCTCGTCGGGTCCACAACGCAACATCGACGGTTGGGTACCCCGCAAACGCCCCGACACGGCTGCCGCACGCGCAGCGATCGAGGCAGGCGCGGCCGATACTCAGCCCGAACAGCCCGGCTCCTAGCCACGTGACCCGCTGGCAGAGCCGCCCACCGGCCGACGATCGAGTAGAAGAGTTTTCATGACCTGGACCACCGACAACCAGAAGAACCTGATGCTGTTCTCGGGGCGTGCACACCCCGACCTGGCGCAGGCTGTCGCCGACGAACTCGGCATCAAGCTGACTCCGCAGACCGCGCGGAACTTCGCCAACGGCGAGATCTTCGTTCGCTACGAGGAGTCGGTGCGCGGTTCGGATGCGTTCGTGATCCAGAGCTGCCCCGCCCCCCTCAACGAGTGGGTGATGGAGGCGCTGATCATGATCGACGCGCTCAAGCGCGGCTCGGCCAAGCGCATCAGCGTGATCCTGCCCTTCTACCCGTACGCACGCCAGGACAAGAAGGCCCGCGGTCGTGAACCGATCTCGGCACGCCTCATCGCCGACCTGATGAAGACCGCTGGCGCCGACCGCATCATCTCGGTCGACCTGCACACCGATCAGATCCAGGGCTTCTTCGACGGCCCAGTCGACCACATGCACGCCCAGGGTCAGCTCTCCGACTACGTTCGCGGCAAGTACGGCATCGAGAACCTCGTCGTCGTCTCGCCGGATTCGGGTCGTGTGCGCGTCGCGGAGAAGTGGTCGGATGCGCTCGGTGGCGCTCCCGTCGCGTTCATCCACAAGACCCGCGACCCGTTGGTCGCCAACCAGATCGTCGCGCACCGCGTGGTCGGTGAGGTCGAAGGCCGCACCTGTGTGGTCATCGACGACATGATCGACACCGGCGGTACCATCGTCGGCGCGGTGTCGAAGCTCAAGGAAGCGGGCGCGGGCGACGTCATCATCGCCACGACGCACGCCGTCTTCTCCGATCCGGCCGCCGAGCGCCTCGCCAACTCCGAGGCCGACGAGGTGATCGTGACCGACACGCTCCCGATCCCGCAGGAGAAGCGCTTCGACAAGCTGACCGTGATTTCGATCGCCCCGCTGCTGGCACAGACCATCCGCGAGGTGTTTGAACACGGTTCGGTGACAAGCCTTTTCGACGGCAACGCCTGACACTTCGATGACGACCACCGCCGCCCGACGCGATTGGGCGGCGGTGGTCTCACTTGGCCTCGGTGTGTTCACCATCACTACCACCGAGATCATGCCCATCGGATTACTCCGTCCGATGGCCACCGACCTCGACGTCTCCGAGGGCACCATCGGCCTCACTGTCACGTTCTTCGCGTTCGTGGCCGCGGTCAGTGCACCCACGCTCTCCACGGCGACTCGACGACTCGACCGCCGTCCGATTCTGCTCTGCGTGATGGCCGCATTCGTCGTCGGCAACACGCTCACCGCGCTCGCCGTGAACTACGCGATGCTCCTGGCGGTGCGCATGGCGATCGGGGTCGCCCTCGGGTTGATGTGGGCGATCGTCGCGGCGACCGCCGTGCGCCTTGTCCCGCCGAATGCTGCCGTCCGCGCGACCACGATCGCGTTCTCGGGAGTGTCGCTGGCGTCGGTCCTCGGCATGCCCGTCGGCACCGTGATCGGGCAGGCGTTCGGCTGGCGGGCCGCCTACTGGACGCTCGCCGGACTGAGCCTGGTCAGCCTCGTCGCGCTGGCGGTGCTGCTGCGCTCGGTCCCCGGCGACAGCGAGACCATCGGGCTGCGGGGTCTGCCGCGGTTGCTCCGCATGCGCGACCTCCGGACAACGCTGATCGTCACCGCGCTCGTCATCACCGGCGCGTACGCCGCCTACACCTACGTCACCCCGTTCATCGTCGAGATCCTCGGCATCGACGCCGACCTGGTCGGTGTCGTCCTGCTGGTGATGGGCGTGGCAGGGGTCGCGGGCAACTTCGCGGCCGGGGCATTCCTCTCCCGCACCCAGTCCGTGCGGTGGTCGCTGGCGGCGATCATCGCGGTCCTCGCGGGTGCACTGATACTCACGCCCGTCGCGAGTCTGTGGCTTCCCGCTGCTCTCGTGGGCCTCCTCGTGTGGGCCGCCGGATACGCCGCCGCCCCCATCGGCCTCCAGACGACGGTGTTCCGCGTGGCGCCCGCCTACCGAGAGTCGGCGACGACGCTCTACTCCACGACGTTCAACTTCTCGATCGGCGTCGGCGCACTGATCGGCGCACTGGCGATCGAGCACGGCGGTGCGCTCGCACCCATCATCGTCGGAGCCGTGTGCGCGGTTGTCGCTCTCGCCGTGGCCCTCACGCTCCCCCGGCGCGTCACACCCGACGACGTCGCCGCAGCGTCCGGGTAGCGCTAGGGTCCGGGTAGTTGGGCGCTTGGGTAGTGTCACCCTCATGGCTGCTGCGACCGACAACGCGACGATCTATCACAACCCCAAATGCTCGACGTCGCGCAAAGCCCTGCAGCGCCTCCGCGACGAGGGCGTCGAGCCGACGATCGTGAAGTACCTCGACGAGCCGTACACCCGCGAACAACTCGAACAGCTCTTCGCCGATGCCGGCATCACCGTTCGCCAGGCCGCGCGCAAGCGCGAAGCGCTCTACAAGGAACTCGACCTCGACGCCGCGTCGGACGAGAAACTGCTCGACGAGATGGTGGCGCACCCGATCCTCGTCGAACGTCCGTTTGTGGTGACCGACAAGGGAACTCGCCTCGCCCGCCCGCTGGACAAGCTCGACGAGATTCTGTAGTCGGCCGGACCCACACGGCCACTCAGAACAGCAGCGGCCCGACGGCGTTCGCGAGTCCGCGCGCGGCGTCGGTGAGTGAGCAGATCGCCTCGAGCCTGTTCGATACCCCGCCGATCATCACCGCCCCGCGCACAGCGCCGGTGACGTCGTAAATCGGGACCGCGAGGTGGGCGTGGGCAACCACGAGTTCGCCGTCGTCGCGCGCTACGTCGGTGCGTCGGATCTCGGCGATCTGCTCCTCGAGCCGCGCCGGGTCGATGATCGTGGCGGGCGTGACCGGCAGCAACGGCATCTCCAGCGCGTCGCGCCACTGCGACAACGACGCCAGCAGCAGTTTGCCGGCGGCAGATGCGTGCAGGTACCGCATGAGTTCACCCACTCCGTCGAGCGGATGGTCGGGATCGGCGTCGAGGACGCGCACCGAGGCGGGGCGAAAGTAGAGCAGATGCACGGCGAACCGCACCGAGCCGCGGAACTCGTCGATCAGTTCCGCGGCGCGCGCGGGTACCGGAGGCGTGACCACTCCGTCGACGAACGACGCGAGGCGGGTGCCGATCGCGAAGCCGCGCAGGTCGGCTGTCCGCACCAGGAACTCGTCGGCGACGAGACTGTTGAGCAGCCGATACGTGCTCGCGGAAGGGAGGTCGAGCCGATCGGCGATGTCGCGGGCCGTCGTACCGATTCCGAGGTCGGCAACGGTCTCGATGATCTGCAGGGCGCGCACCACCGAATCCGACCGCGGCGCACGGCCTATCGCCATGTCGCCCCCTCACCGTGGCATGCGCACGCGAGTCGCCGAGTTGTCACCGCAGAGTCGCAGTCGTGAGGATGTCGGCACTGGTCGTCGCATCGAAGACTCCGACTCCGGCGAGCAGACGAGGTCGGCGTCGCGCCACGCCCAGCACGAACACGGTCACGACAGCCATCGACGCAACGTAGACGACGCCCAGAATGCGTCCATGTCCGACGCCGGTCCCGAAAGCCGTCAGCAGCAGCACTCCGAGAATGGTCGCCGTGAACACGCCGAGCGCCAGGATGAGCCTGCTGCCCTCGCCGATCCGCGCCAGTAGCCGCGGCGATGCGAGACAGGCGGTGAGGTAGCTACCCATGTAGCCGAGGGCGCTGAGTGTCAGGAAGTCGCGAATCCCGTTCTGCGGATCGCCACCGCACCAGAGGAACACCAGTGGCCCGAGCGTCACGACCGCCATCGCACAGACCGTGGCGAACGCGGGTGTGTGAAAGCGCGGGTGTGTGGTGCCGAGTGCCCGCGGCGCCACCCGCTCGCGGCCCAAAGTGAACAGCACGCGCACGAGCGCATTGACCGAGGCGAGCGCGCATGCGAAGAACGACGTCGCGATCCCGATGTCGAGGATGACCGCCGTGACGCGGGTGCCGTCGGAGAGGAACAGTGCGGCGAGGGGTGTGGAGCTCGTCCGTACGCCCGCGGGGGCGTCGAACATCGCGACCGATTGAGTGGTCACGGCGAGCAGATAGATGAGCCCGGCGGCGATCGGGGTCCAGCGCAGGGTCCGCGGAACGCTGCGGAACGGTCGACGCGCCTCTGCCGACAGCGTCGTCGCACTCTCGAATCCGACGAACGCGCTGACCGCGACCACGATCATCAGACCCATCGACCCGACGTCGACCTGCGGTGCGAACACCTTCGACCAGTCAGCCGAATGGTGCGTGATCCCGAGCCACACCATCAAGCCCACCAGAATGACAACGGCGACGACCTCGATCGCAAGTGTCGCGGTCGCAGATACCTTGATCCCGCGAACCATCAGCACCGTCATCGCGACAGCGGCCACGACGATGATCACACAGACGATCGGCAGCCACACCGACGTCGACACGCCGATACTGACGGCAATGTGGTTGAGGTACAAGCCAACTGCGAGAAGTCCCGCCATGCTCACCGAGCCGTATCCGACAATCGCCGACCATGCCGTCGGCAGCGCCACGCGCGGGCCGAACCCCTGAGCCACGTACGAATAGAGACCGCCGACGACGGCGAGTCGTTGTGCCATCGGCCGTACGCACGCCGAGATCATCATGACGACGACCATCGCGACGGCGAACGAGATGACTCCCCCGGCACCACTCATCGCGGCGATCACGAACAACGGCGTCACCGCCGACGTCCCGGCGGGCGCGATCGCCGCGACGGACTGCGCGAAGACGGGTATGAAGGGAAGCTGACGACGGGTCAGGCCGCGCACCGGCGACTCGTCGGCGACCAACGGGTACGTCGCTGACGGCGATTCTGCGCTGGACGATGATTCGGCGGTGGAGGATGTCGGCATAGCGCCCTCTACCGTGACGGAGCAGTCGTTGCGACGCATCGTTTTCGTGTTTCCAGCGTGTTAACCCGCGTGAGAAATCCGGGGTTCTCATTTCTCAGCCGCTCTTACGTCGACGCCATTGTGATGTGACACACACTCCGTACCGTCTTGCCGGAATCAAGTAAGCAGCGAGACCGACGGTGATCTCGCCTCCGCACGAAAGGCGCGTTCATGAGCACAATCGAATCCGGAGGCGGCACGACGGCTGCCACGTCGTCGGCAGCGAGTTCGACCGACTACCTCGACAAACGTCGACTCAAGACCGGCACGGCCGGGTGGGTGCTGCTCGCAGGCCTCGGGGTCAGCTACGTCATCAGCGGCGACTACTCCGGGTGGAATTTCGGGCTCGAGCAGGGCGGCTTCGGCGGCCTGGCGATCGCGGCCGTCATCATCGCCGCGATGTACTTCGCGATGGTGCTCGGCATGGCCGAGATGAGCTCCGCACTGCCCGCGGCAGGAGGCGGATACACCTTCGCGCGCCGAGCCCTCGGCACCTGGGGCGGGATGGCGACCGGTACCGCGGTCCTGATCGAATACGCGATCGCGCCCGCAGCGATCGCGACCTTCATCGGCGCGTACGTCGAGTCGCTGCACCTGTTCGGCATCACCGACGGTTGGTGGGTGTACCTCGCGGTCTACGCATTGTTCATCGGCGTACATCTCGCCGGTGTCGGGGAGGCACTGAAGGTGATGTTCGTGATCACCGCGGTCGCGCTCGCAGGCCTCATCGTGTTCGCGGTCGCGGCAATCGGCGACTTCTCGTGGTCGAACCTCACCGATATCGCCCCGACGGATGCAGCGGGCGCGAGTTCGTTCCTGCCCCACGGATACCTCGGCATCTGGGCGGCCATCCCGTTCGCCATCTGGTTCTTCCTCGCGGTTGAAGGCGTCCCCCTCGCCGCGGAGGAGGCCAAGGATCCTGCCCGCAACGTGCCGCGCGGGATCATCGCGGCGATGTGCGCGCTGATCTTCACGTGTGCGCTGGTGTTGTTCCTGGTGCCGGGCGCCGGTGGGGCATCGGCCATGCAGAGTTCGGGTAACCCGCTCGTCGAGGCGCTGGGAAGCGGAACCGCACACACGGTCGTCAACTACATCGGCTTGGCGGGGCTCGTGGCGAGCTTCTTCTCGATCATCTACGCCTACTCGCGGCAGTTGTTCGCGCTCTCGCGCGCCGGATACCTGCCGAAGTCGTTGTCCGTCACCAACTCTCGCAAGTCTCCGACGCTGGCGCTGATCGTCCCCGGCATCGTCGGGTTCCTCCTGTCACTCAGCGGACAGGGCGCGACGCTGCTGAACATGGCCGTCTTCGGTGCCGCGCTGAGTTATGTGCTGATGATGGTGAGCCACATCGTGCTGCGCATCCGGGAGCCGGAACTGGCGCGCCCCTACCGCACACCCGGCGGCATGGTCACGACGGGCTTCGCCCTCGTGATCGCCGTGCTCGCATTGGTCGCGACGTTCCTCGTCGACATCAAGGCCGCGACCGGCTGTCTCATCGTGTTCGCGCTCTTCATGACGTATTTTGGCTTGTACAGCCGCAACCGGTTGGTCTTCGCCAGCGCCGACGAAGAGTTCGAGGCCATTGCCGACGCCGAAGAGGGACTCTCGTGATCTACCGCCACACGCTTCGTGGGCACACCTACCAGTTCGCCGACCTGATCGATGTGATGGCCAAGGCCACCCCCGCACGTTCGGGTGACGAATTGGCCGGGTGCGCAGCACAATCCGACGCCGAGCGGGCCGCAGCGGCATGGGTTCTCGCCGACCTTCCGCTCACCGTCTTCCTCGAAGAGATGCTCGTCCCCTACGAATCAGACGAAGTCACACGGCTGATCATCGACACCCACGACCGAGAGGCGTTCGCCCCCATCGCGCACCTGACCGTCGGCGGTCTACGCGACTGGCTGCTCGAGCAGGTCGTGGCGTCGGGTGGAACGCAGCGCCTGCAGGCCGTCTCCCCCGGGTTGACCCCGGAAATGGTTGCGGCGGTGAGCAAGTTGATGCGCAATCAGGATCTGATCTCCGTCGCCCGCCGCATGGAGGTCACCGCCGGATTCCGCACCACGATCGGACTGCCCGGCCGCCTCGCGACACGATTGCAGCCCAACCACCCCACCGACGATCCGCGCGGCATCGCAGCCGGGCTGCTCGACGGCCTGCTCCTCGGTTGCGGCGACGCCGTCGTCGGAATCAACCCCGCAACCGACTCACCACAGGCGACGTCGACGCTGCTCGAACTCCTCGACGACGTGCGGCAGCGTTTCGATATTCCGATGCAGTCGTGCGTGCTCTCGCACGTCACCACGACGATCGGCTTGGTCGAGGCGGGCGCGCCGGTCGACCTGGTCTTCCAGTCGATCGCGGGCACCGAGGGCGCCAACCGCGGATTCGGCGTCGATCTGGCAGTTCTCAACGAAGGCAATGAGGCCGGGCGGTCGTTGCACCGCGGGACCGTCGGCGACAACGTGATGTATCTGGAGACCGGGCAGGGTTCGGCACTGTCGGCGGGCGCACACCTCGGGACCGGTGGCCGGCCCGTCGACCAGCAGACCCTCGAAGCGCGCGCCTACGCGGTCGCACGGTCGCTGGAGCCTCTGCTGGTCAACACCGTCGTCGGATTCATCGGCCCCGAGTATCTCTTCGACGGTAAGCAGATCATCCGAGCGGGACTCGAAGATCACTTCTGCGGCAAACTCCTCGGGCTGCCGATGGGTGTCGACGTCTGCTACACCAACCATGCCGAGGCCGACCAGAACGATATGGACACGCTGCTGAGCCTGCTCGGGATGGCCGGAGTCGGATTCGTCATCACCGTGCCGGGCGCCGACGACATCATGCTCGGCTACCAGAGCCTCTCGTTCCACGACGTGCTCTACCTGCGCGACGTCCTGGGCCTGCGCGCGGCACCGGAGTTCGAGGCGTGGATGCAGACGATCGGCATGGCCGACGACGGCGGCCACGTCGTGCCACTCGACCCGCAGACCTCGGCGCTGCGCGGACTGGCGGCGTCGTGAACACGCCCGACACACAGTCGACCCCGTCTGTCGATCCGTGGGGATCGATGCGCGGACTCACCCAGGCGCGAATCGGGTTGCAGCGCAGCGGGAATGCGCTGTCGAGTACGGATGTCCTACAGTTCCAGGCCGATCACGCGGCAGCGCGCGACGCCGTGCACACGCCCATGGACTCCGACGGCGTCGTCGACGGTCTGCGGGGACTCGGGTTGGGCGAGCCGGCGGTCGTCACGAGCCAGGCGTCGTCTCGGGCGGAATACCTGCGCCGGCCCGACCTCGGCCGAATCCCGAATGACCTTTCCGCAGTGGAGCATTCGGGCGCCGACATCGGTTTCGTGATCGCCGACGGTTTGTCGGCAACGGCGGTGGACACGCACGCGGTCACGCTCGTCGAGACGATCGCCGCCGAACTGTCGCGGCAATTCTCGATCGCTCCACCGGTAGTGGCCACCCAGGCGCGCGTCGCGCTCGGTGATCACATCGGGGAGGCGCTCGGCGTCGAGATCCTTCTCGTGATCATCGGCGAACGTCCGGGACTGTCCGTCGCCGACAGCCTCGGCATCTACTTGACGTATCGCCCGGAGCCGGGACGTCGTGACTCCGAACGCAATTGCATCTCCAACATCCATCCGCCGGACGGGCTCGGATACCGCGATGCCGCGCGGATCGTCGGAGCACTGGTGTCCGGGGCACGGCAACTCGGGGCGTCGGGCGTCGCACTCAAAGACACCTCGTCTGCCGACCCTGCCGTCGCCGCGGCCGCTGCGCAGGGCGAACTCGGCTAGGTCGCGGGGGCTAGGCAATTCCAGGCACGTCGACCGTGCGCGGCGGCAGCGACTGCACTGCCGACGGGACGACGACGCCCACGAGTCCACGCACGATGCCCTTGGTGAAGTCCCAGAAGTCGAAGTAGTCGCGCCACACGGCGATCGCACCGTCGAGAACCTCGAAGCGTCCGCACACCCAGAACCGGATACGTACGGGACCGAGGCGAATCTCGTCGATCCGCTCGGTGAGCACCACGGTGTCGTCGGTGGCGACGTTGATCATCCCGTAGTCGAAGCCTGCGAACGACGACGCGTCCATCGCACCGAAGACCTTGGCGACGTTGCGCTTGCCACGGACCGTCGGCAGTCCGACATTGGTGTAGACGACGTTCTCGTCGAGATCTGCCATGGCTGCGGAACTGTCGTCGCGGGCGAGGGCGTCGAGGAAGTCGGTGACGACGCGATCAGGGGTACGGGAGGTCATGGTGTCACCGTACGGTGCGCGATGTGACTTCACCGCAGGTCGTCGTCTATTCTTGACGGGTTGTCTCGGCGAGGGTGAGCAGTCACCGTAATCGGCGCGACCATCACACATCTCCTTGCGGACTCGAGTTTCCGCAGGTGGTCGTGGATTGTCGGCCTGCGGAACTGCCACAGAGCGCCGAGCACCGACCATCCGGCTGCACGCACAGACGCGGCCGAACCACCAAGGAGAGTCACATGGCAACCCAGGCAAACGCACTGGCAGTCACCACCCGCACCGAAAAGGGCAAGGGCGCCGCTCGACGCGCTCGTCGCGCAGGCAACGTGCCCGCCGTGCTGTACGGCCACGGCACCGACCCGCAGCACCTCAACCTCCCGGCTCGCGATTTCGCCGCCATCCTGCGTAACAACGGAACCAACGCTGTCCTCGACCTCGACATCGAGGGCACCAGCCAGCTCGCGCTGACCAAGCAGATCGACATCCACCCGATCCGCAACTACATCGAGCACGTCGACCTGCTCGTCATCAAGCGCGGCGAGAAGGTCACCGTCGAGGTCACCATCGTCGTCGAGGGCGACGCCGCTCCCGGCACCCTGGTCACCCAGGACGCCAACACCGTCGAGATCGAGGCCGACGCACTGTCGATCCCCGAGCAGATCGTCGTCGACGTCGAGGGCAAGGAAGTCGGCACGTCGGTCCACGCGTCGGACCTGGTCCTCCCCGAGGGCGTCGAGCTCGTCACCGACCCCGAGACCCTCATCGTCGCGGTCAACGAGGCGACCACCGCCGCAGAGCTCGAGGAAGAGACCGACGCCGAGCAGGCTGACGCCGACGCTGCCGCCGCTGAGGCCGAAGCCGAGTAATTCGGCGTCATTTCCGCCGACGCGCCGCACCTACTGATGACACAGGAATCATGAAACTTGTTGTCGGACTCGGCAATCCGGGTTCCAAGTATGAGCGGACGCGTCACAACATCGGCGCGATGGTCGCAGATCATCTCGTCACGACGGCCGGCGAGCGATGGAAGGTGCACAAGCGCTCCGGCGCGATGGTGGCACCCATCACGCTCGCCGGCCAGTCGGTGTTGGTGGCACGTGCACGCACGTACATGAACACCACCGGCCGCGAGATCGGCCCACTCGCGAAGTTCTACTCCATCGGCCCGTCGGATCTGATTGCGCTGCACGACGAACTCGACATCGACTTCGGCGCTGTCAGGCTCAAACTCGGCGGCGGCGAGGGCGGCCACAACGGGCTGCGCTCGATCAGCCAGGCACTCGGATCGCGTGACTACTACCGCGTCCGCTTGGGCATCGGTCGCCCGCCCGGCCGCCAGGATCCCGCCGACTTCGTGCTCAAACCCTTTCCGTCGTCGGCACGCGCCGACGTCGAACTACTCATCCAGCACGGCGCCGACGCCACCGAGGCGCTGATCGCCTCAGGTCTCGAGGCAGCGCAGAACGTCGTCCACACCTGGTGATACCGCGATTCGACGACGCCGCCGCCGACTGAGCAGCGGCACGCACTGCCCGACACCGCAGCATGAACCCCCTCGCGGTGCAACGATGGTCCAATGTCGGACGCCGCCCTGAGTCTCATCGTCCTCGGCGTCACGGTCGTGTTGTTCATCATCAACAAGCTGCCGGTCGGGCTCGTCGCCATCGGGTCGGCGTTGGCGCTCTACTTTCTCGGACTGGTACAGCTCGACGAACTGACCTCGGGGCTCGGTCAGAGCGTCATTGCCTTCATCGCCGCCCTGTTCGTGATCAGCGAGGGACTCGAGGCGTCGGGAATCACAGCCTGGCTGGGCAGCGTGTTGACGCGCGTCGCAGGTCGTACGCGCACCAGGGTGGTTGCCGCCATCATGGTCCTCGCCGCGGCGTTGAGTCCGCTCATCACGATCAACGGTGCAGCGGCAGCGTTGGTCCCGGTCAGTGTCGCCGTCGCGCGGCGAGCACATCTGTCGCCGTCGCGCGTACTGCTCCCTCTCGCGTTCGCCGCGAGCGCCGGTTCGCTACTCACCCTGAGCGGCAGTCCGGTCAACGTCATCATCGACGAGGCGGCCACCGAGCAAACCGGTTCGTCCATCGGCTACTTCGGCTTCTCCCTCATCGGCGTCCCCCTCGTCGTGGTGACGCTGGTCGTCATCGCCCTCGTCGGCGACCGGCTGATCCCTCGTCGTGAATCTCAGTCACTTCCAGAGGATTTCAGCAGATATCAACGCGACGTCGTCGAGCATTACGAACTGTCGGGATTGGCGACGACCGGCGTGCGTACCTTTCGCCTGCACGTCGAACCAGCGTCGACGCTCGTCGGGAAGACGGTCCGCGCGGCCATCACCGACGACGCGATCGACACCGTCGCCGCACAGTCCGAACGTGGCCGCGTGCTTAGTTCGACGCATCGCCTCGAACCGTCGGACGTGCTCGTCGTCTCGGGTGTCGGCACAGCCGTCGAGGCACTCGCGCGGGAAGCCGACCTCACCGTCGAGGACACCATCGGCAGGCGCATGAGCGGCCAGCGCGACAGTCTCATCAACCGCGACAACGGAATCTGTGAGTTGGTGATCCCACCGCGCTCGTCGTGGATCGGGCGGCCGGCGTTCGGCGGGATGGTGCGCGCAGAAGACGGGCTGCTCGTGTTGTCGGTGCGCAGGCAGAACGACGACGTCTCGTCACGTGCGTCGACGCTGCAGGAAGGCGACGCCCTACTCGTGTACGGCCCGTGGGGCGCGCTCGACGCTCTCGCCGACGACAAGGACGTTCTGGTGGTCGCATCGTCGGAAACCGTTCGGCGGCAGACGGTTCCGCTCGGTCGAAGCGCTCCACGTGCGGCAGTCATCCTGGTGGTGACGATCGCGCTGCTGGCCAGCGGGGTCGTGCCGCCGGTGGTCGCGGGTCTGCTCGGTGCGGGTGCGATGGTGCTGTTCCGCGTGCTGTCGAGCGAGCAGGCATACCGTGCCGTTCCCTGGGCGACGCTCGTCCTGATCGCCGCGCTCATCCCGATGTCGGCGGCGATCACGAGCAGTGGCGGTGCCGAATTGATCGCACGACCCATCGTCGACCTCGTGTCCGGGCACAGTGCGTATCTCCTGCTCGCCGTGCTGTTCGTGCTGACCGCCGTACTCGGGCAGTTCATCTCCAACGTCGCCACCGCGCTGATCGTCATACCGATCGCGCTCGTCGCCGCGGCCGACGTCGGTGTCGACGCCCGAACGGTGCTCATGGTGGTCTGCGTCGCTGCCGCCGCTTCCCTGCTGACGCCTATCGCCACTCCCGCCAACATGATCGTGATGAATCCGGGCGGGTACCGCTTCGGCGACTATTGGCGGCTGGGGATCGTGCTGATGGTCTGCTGGTTGATCGTCACCGTGACCCTGGTCCCGGTGTTCTGGCCGATCAACGGCTGACGAGCAGGCGCCGTGAGAAGCGGCCTTGTTCGTCACCGGATGTGGCGGGGCCTACACTCTTTTCGGGCGCAGGGCTATCCGCTGCGTGATCCGTTTGTCGAAGGGAAGTACGCGTGACCGTCATCGCCGCCAACACAGGCCATCAGAACGTAGCGATGTTGGGCATCGGCGCGTACCGACCAAAACGCCTGGTCAGCAACGATGAGGTGTGCGAGGTCCTCGACAGTTCGGATCAGTGGATCTTCGAACGCAGCGGCATCCGTAATCGCCGGTGGATCAGCGGCGACGAGTCGGCGCGGTCGATGGCCGCCGCCGCAGCCGAGCGGGCCATCGAGAACTCCGGGATCGACAAGGAGAAGATCGGTGCGCTGATCCTGGCCACCAACAGTTGGAAGACCAAGATTCCGCACGGCGGCCCGATCGTGGCATACGACATCGGGCTCAACGGGATTCCCGCCTACGACATCGCCGCGGGATGCGGCGGCTTCGGGTACGCCCTGGGCGTCGCGGCCGACACCGTGCGCGCGGGCTCAGCCGAGTACGTACTTGTCGTCGGCGTCGAGACGATGTCGGTCGTCATGGAGCCCACCGACCGCAACACCGCCTTCATCTTCGGCGACGGCGCCGGTGCGGTCGTCGTCGGACCGAGCGACGAGAACGGGATCTCCCCGACCGTCTGGGGTTCTGACGGCGAGAACGCCGAGGCGATCGGCCAGAACTACGACATCCCCGAGTACATGGATCGCGCTCAGGAATACCAGCACAAGGATCCGGAGACCGAGCCTGTCGGCCGCATGGTGGTCACGATGGAGGGTTCGCGCGTCTTCCGCTGGGCGGCAATCACACTGCCCAAGGCGTTGTCGTCGGTGATCGAGAGGTCCGGCATCGGACTCGACGACATCGAGGTGTTCGTCCCCCACCAGGCGAACGCCCGGATCAACGACTTGATGAAGAAGAACCTGGGCTTCCCCGACGACCTGCCGATGGCCAACGACATCGAGAACACCGGCAACACGTCGGCGGCGTCGATCCCGCTCGCGATGGAAGAGATGCTGGCCACCGGCAAAGCCAAGGGCGGACAGACCGCGCTGCTGCTCGGGTTCGGCGCGGGCCTCTCCTACGCCGGGGCCGTCGTGACGCTTCCCCCGGCACCCAAGGTGAGCAGCTTCGACGGCCTGGGGTAGCACCGTGACGCTTCCCCCGGCGCCGAAGGTGAGCAGCTTCGACGACCTCGGGTAGCACCGTGACGCTGCCCCCGGCGCCGAAGGTGAGCAGCTTCGACGACCTCGGGTAGCGCGCGCTACGCGTTCTCCTTGCGGAAGACCGCTGTGCCCCACCATGTTCCGAGAATCGCGAGCGCGATGGCGGTGAGCAGGCCCCACGCGACCGTCGATGTCGCGACGCCTCCGACGAAGCTGCTGCGGACGGCGTCGACGATCCAGCGGAACGGCATGAAATCGCTGGCCCGTTGCAACCACATCGGTCCGAGCGTCATCGGCAGCAGGATTCCCGACAGCAACAGCACCGGCATCATCACCATGTTGATGACCGGCGCCATGACGTCTTCGCTCTTGGCGGTCAGGGCAAGCGCGTTCGACGCCGCGGCGCACGCTGCGCCGATCAGCAGCGTGATGGCGATGCCGACGATCGCGCCGCTGACGGATCCGCGCATGCCCATGGCGTAGCCGAGGAACACCAGGATCAGCGCCTGGACGAACAACTGCAGCACGTCGCGCATGAGCCGACCGGTCAGCAGTGCGGAGCGACTCGCGGGCGTCACGCGTTCGGCCTCGACGACGCCCTCGCGCCACTCGCCGATCAGACTGAAACCGGCGAACAACGCGCCGAAGAACCCGAGCTGCACCAGAAGTCCCGGCACCAGGAACGTGTAGGCGTTGTCGGCGCCCCCGGGGAACTGGTTGACGATGGGTTTGAGCAGTGGACCGAAGAGCACCAGATAGAGCACGGGTTGCAGCACCCCGATCAGCACCCAGGCCGGGTTGCGCAGATTCATCCGGATCTGTCGACGGAACACGATGGTGGAATCGCGGAGGAAGTTCATCGGATGGCTCCTTCGTTGTCGAGTTCTTCGAGTGCGGCGTCTTCGGTCCCGCTTTGCGCGTCGCGCAGTGAACGCCCGGTCATCGTCAGGAAGACGTCGTCGAGCGTTGGTCGCAACACCTCGATGCTGTCGAGCGCGATACCCGAGGCGTCGAGTTCGCGGAGCAGTCCCGGTATCTCGCGTCCCGCGTGCCGCACACGTCCGCGCACGTGGCGGCCGTCGGTCTCGACGGAGTTGGCGATGCGTCGTAGACGATCTGCGGCGATGTCGACCTCGGCTGCCGTCTGGACCTCGAGGTCGACCAGATCGCCCGACACCTGGTCTTTGAGGTTTTGCGCGGTGTCGGCCGCGACGATCTTGCCGTTGTCGATGATCAGGATGCGGTCGGAGAGTTCGTCGGCCTCGTCGAGGTAGTGCGTGGTGAGGAAGACCGTGGCGCCGCGCTCGGTGCGCAGTCGGCTGATGTGGTCCCAGAGGTTCGCCCTCGCCTGCGGGTCGAGGCCGGTGGTCGGTTCGTCGAGGAAGACCAGCGAGGGATCGTGAATCAGTCCCATCGCGATGTCGAGGCGACGCTTCTGACCGCCCGACATGTTCTTGGGCTGCCGTTCCCACAGTCCGTCGAGTTGCAGTCGGGAGAACAGTTCGTGCCCGCGCCGAGTGGCGTCGGCGTGTGAGAGTCCGTAGAGCATCCCGTGGTCGACCACCTCGTCGCCCGCCCTGGCCTGGCTGAACGTTCCGCCTGCCTGTGACACGTAGCCGATGCTGCGACGGACCATCACCGACTCGTTCACGACGTCGTATCCGTTGACGGTCGCGGTTCCGGCGGTTGGCCGCAGCAGCGTCGTCAACATGCGCAGCGTGGTGGTCTTCCCGGCGCCGTTGGGGCCGAGAAAGCCGACCACCTCACCCTCGTGAATATCGAGGTCGACGCCGTCGACGGCTCGCACCTCACGTTTGTTCTTGCCTCGCCCCGTCGTGAAGGTCTGCACCAGACCTCGCGCTTGGATCATCGTCGGTATCACAGCTCGTCCCCTCTCTGTGTGAACGTCGAGTGAGCCGCTCACGCATCGTGTTCAAATTTGAATATAGGCTTTCTAGTCAAAGTTGACTAGATGCTTACTTCGTCGCAGGAGTAGTCGTCGAAAGGCCCCTGAAACCCGACGGCCCCGTCGTGACTGTCTGCGTGTACTGACCACCTACACGTCGATGATTCATCGAAATGCGGACAGCCCCTGCCCTCGATTCGAAATCTTTCTCGACGCATTACTGTCAGGTCATGGCTTCCACGCCACCCATCCCACCGACGACGCCGCTACTCCTACTCGGCGTCGTCGGCATCTTCGGGCCGGTCAACGGCTATCAGATCCGCCGCGAACTGTTGTCGTGGCAGGTCGACAAGTGGGCCAACGTGAATCCGGGCTCGATCTACCACGCGCTCGGAAAGCTCAGCGACTCAGGCGATCTCACACGCCGCGAGGTCTCCGACGGCTCGCGCGAGGTCAGCGTCTACGAGATCACGGAGTCGGGTCGGGCCAGGCTGCACAGCATGATCGAGCACGCGATGATCGGCGTCGACGTCTTCGACCGCAGCGCGTTCCAAGCGGCGTTCAATCTCCTGCCACTCCTCGGCGACGACCATGCGACGACGCTGCTGGAGCAGCGTTTGGTGACGCTGAGGGAGGTCATACGCGAATACAGCGCGGACACCGAACCCGGCGCCAACCCCTACGCTCCACCACATGCCATGGAGGGCGCTCGCCTGTGGTTGCGTCTCGCGCAGGCCGAGGCGGACTGGCTCACCGACGTCATCGCCGACGTGCACGAGGGGAAGCTGTCGTTCCTGGAGAACGCCGACTGGACGCCACCGCCCGACGATCCCGGGCACCAGATGACCGCGGACCGCACTGACTACAGGCGCATTCTCGGAGGTCAGCCCGGCCACGATGTCCCCTCCTCGCGCATCGGTACTTCCGAGTAGCTCCGCGATGTGAGACGGTCTATGTCGGGTCGCATAACGGAAGGAAGATCATGGCAGAGATCGCGGACACATCGGGCGTCAACAACATCGGCATGCTCGGCATCGGTGCGTACCGCCCCGAGCGCGTCGTCACCAACGACGAGATCTGCGAGCACATCGATTCCTCCGACGAGTGGATCTACACGCGGACCGGCATCAAAACCCGACGCTTCGCGCGCCGCGACGAGGACGTCGTTGAGATGGGCATCAAGGCCGGGCGCACGGCGATCGCCAATGCTCTGCTTTCCGGCTCCGACATCGACGCCGTCATCCTCGCGACCAATACCCATCTACTCATGACGCCGGCGGGCGCGACGAAGGTCGCCACCGAACTCGGCGCGAACGGTGTTCCCGCGTTCGACGTCACCGTCGGCTGCGCCGGATTCGGTTACGGGATGGCACTCGCCGCCGACATGGTGCGCGGCGGAAGCGCGACGCACGTCCTCGTCATCGGCGCCGAGCAGTTGTCCGTGACCCTCGACATGACCGACCGCACCAACTGCTTCATCTTCGGCGACGGCGCCGGCGCCGTCGTCGTCGGCCCCACCGAGGACCAGCAGCTCGGACCTGTGATCTGGGGTAGCGACGGCAGCCAATACGACGCGATTCGTCAAGACATCGACTGGGTGACCTTCCTCGACGGCGACCGGGTGCAGCGGCCCTACGTGCGCCTGCAGGGCACCGCGGTATTCCGTTGGGCCGCTTTCGAAATGGGCAAGGTGGCACAGCGGGCGCTGGACGCAGCGAAGATCGGCGCCGAAGACCTCGACGTCTTCGTCCCCCATCAGGCCAACACCCGCATCAACGATCTGCTCGCGAAGACACTGCATCTGCCCGAGGGCACCCCCGTGGCCAACGACATCGAGTACACCGGCAACACGTCGGCGGCGTCGATCCCGCTGGCAATGGAGGATCTGCTCTCCACCGGCAAGGCCAAGCCGGGCGACACCGCCCTGCTGCTGGGCTACGGCGCGGGCCTCAGCTACGCGGCACAGGTGGTCAAGATGCCGCCGGTCCCGTTCGAGTAGCGGCTGACCTGACCGTCGGGCAGCGTCGAGCGTTTTGCTCCGACGCTCGCCCGGCTAGTAGCCTCGTCTGGTGAGTTCTGACGCGCGTGAGCTGCGGCTCGAGGCCCAGCGTCGACGTACCTTCGCCATCATCTCCCACCCTGACGCGGGTAAGTCGACGATGACCGAGGCACTGGCGTTGCACGCGCACGTGATCAGCGAGGCGGGTGCCATCCACGGCAAAGCCGGCCGCAAGTCGACGGTGTCGGACTGGATGGAGATGGAGAAGGCTCGCGGAATCTCCGTCAGTTCGACCGCTCTGCAGTTCAACTACGCCCTCGAGGGCACCGACGGCCCCGGCGCGGTCATCAACCTCGTCGACACCCCCGGCCACGCCGACTTCTCCGAGGACACCTACCGAGTGCTGACCGCGGTCGACGCCGCGGTCATGCTCATCGACGCCGCCAAGGGCCTCGAGCCGCAGACGCTCAAGCTGTTCCAGGTGTGTCGCCACCGCGGCATCCCGGTCATCACCGTCATCAACAAGTGGGACCGCCCCGGCCGCACCCCGTTGGAGCTCATCGACGAGATCAGCGAACGCATCGGCTTGATCCCCACCCCGCTGTTCCTGCCCGTCGGCATCGCGGGCGATTTCCGCGGGCTCCTCGACCGCCGCACCGGCGAGTACATCCACTTCACCCGCACCGCCGGTGGAGCCAAGATCGCGCCGGAAGAACTGCTCGACCCCGACGCCGCTCTCGAGCGCGAGGGCGACGCCTGGATCGCGGCCGTCGAAGAGAGTGAACTGCTCTCCGAGATGGGCCAGGATCACGACGAGGAACTCTTCCTCGCAGGCCAGACGTCGCCGATGATCTTCGCCTCGGCGATGCTGAACTTCGGTGTCCGCCAACTGCTCGACGCGCTCGTCGAGCTCGCGCCCGCACCGTCGGGTCGCACCGGCATCGACGGGACCGAACGCGAGGTCACCGACCCGTTCAGCGCGGTCGTGTTCAAGGTCCAGGCAGGCATGGACTCCAGCCACCGCGACCGGTTGGCCTTCATGCGCATCGTGAGCGGCGAGTTCGAACGCGGCATGGTCGTCACCCACGCGCAGACCGGAAAACCGTTCGCCACCAAGTACGCTCACACCGTCGTCGGCCGCGATCGATCAACGGTCGACACCGCCTACCCCGGCGACGTCGTCGGCCTCGTCAACGCGACAGCGCTCGCACCGGGCGACACCCTCTACGACGGCCCGCGCATCCAGTACCCTCCCATCCCTTCCTTTGCGCCAGAGCACTTTTCGACGCTCCGCGTCACCACTGCGGACAAGTACAAGCAGTTCCGCAAGGCCATGGATCAGCTCGACAGCGAGGGCGTGGTGCAGGTGTTGCGCAACGAGACCCGCGGAGACGCGTCTCCCGTACTGGCCGCCGTCGGACCGATGCAGTTCGAGGTGGTCACCGCACGGATGAAGACGGAGTTCAACGTCGACACCGTGATCGAGCCACTCGGGTACAGCCTCGCCCGACGCACCGACGCCGACAGCGCGTCGGAACTCAACCGCCAGCGCGGCGTCGAGGTGTTCACGCGGACCGACGGCGCGATCCTCGCTCTGTTCAGCGACAAATGGCGACTGCAGTACATCGAGAAGGAACACGGCGACCTGACGCTCGAACCGCTTGTCGCAACGGCTGATTGACCAGGGCGGGCTGACAAGACGTGATCGGACGATCGACCGCACGCCGCTCGAGCACGCTGCGGATCTGCGCACTGCTCGCGGTCGCTGCCGCGCTCACATCGATCACCTCGGCGTGCGCCGACTCGACATCGGTGACGCGTGCGGCGCAGTCGTCATCAGCAACGCCAACCGTCTCCGCGCAACAGGATCCGGCTCGCTGCGCCGAGAAGCCCCCGTCTGGACCCATCGACCGGCAGGGCTCCGACCTGAAATTCACCCGGGGACACGTCCTGATCTCGCCGCGACAACTCACGGCATCGACAGGCCAGGCCGGCGTTGGCGGGCAGGTGGGCGTGGATGGACAGGTAGGGACGGACGGGCAGGTGGTTGCACCCGCCAGCCCGACTGCGCAGCAAATGTCGCCTGCCCCAACATGTTACGAGTTCGGCCGCTGGGGTGAGCCGACGCCCGATGTCCCGCCCGACTCCCTGCTGTTCGTGTTCAAGGGCGACGGCACCGAGGGCGCACAGATCGAATTCCCGGTGGGTGCGCTGACCGGCGAACACCTACCGCCAACCGATGGTCCACGCCCGCCGGTTGGCCCCCTGACCACATCGATTACCGCCACCGTCGGACTGTCGGAGAAGGGGACCTACAGGTCGTCGACGGCGTGCAGGCTGACGCTGACCGCGATGTCGTCGAAGCGGGCCGCAGGATCATTCGACTGCCCCGAAACGATTGTGTCCGAACAGAATCCGCTCAATCCGAACGACGATGTGCCCGTCGATGACGACAGCGCGGCGCCTGCTGCCGCACCGACGCCGGGCGCACCGACGACTGCCGCACCGACACCGGGCGCACCTACGCCGGGCGCGCAGCCCGAGCGCCCGACAAGCCTCACCGGATGGTTCGACCTGCAGCCGTGATCGGCTCAGTCCTCGACAATCGAGGCGACCACGGACTGATCGACGGCGTCGACGGTCGACGGCTCGAATGACGGGCTGCGATCCTTGTCGACGAGCATCGCCCGCACGCCTTCGGAGAAGTCATTGGTCTTCGTGATCGTTGTCGCCGCATGCAATTCGCGGTCGAAGCACTCGTCGAGCGTCGAATCCCGGCCAGCGTCGAGGAGTGCTGCGGTCACCCACAGACTCGTCGGCGACGCACCTTCGAGGAGTTCGACCATCTCCGCGGCCCAGTCGTCACCTGCCGCGCCGCGCAACCCGCCGAGAATCGCGGCGACATTGTCGTCGCCGAAGTACTCGCCGATCTTGGCGATCGGGATATCGGAGACGGGCAATTCGCTTCTGCCACCGAGGATGTCGACGAGCGACTCACCGCTTCGCAGCGCGTCGGCGACAACTTCCAGCTCGGCCGCTGGCACGTAGTGGGTGGCAAGCCCCAGGTGGACTGCTTCAGCACCGCGCACGCGTGAACCGGTGAGCCCCAACCACATTCCGACACCACGCGGCAGGCGAGGCAGAAAGTAGGTTGCGCCGATGTCGGGAAAGAATCCGATCGCGGTCTCGGGCATGGCCATCAGCGAGTTCTCGGTGACGACCCGAACCTCGCCGTGCACGCTGATCCCGAGTCCGCCACCCATCGCCACACCGTCGATCAGCGCGACGTACGCCTTGGGATAGTGCGCGATCATCTGATCGAGTCGATACTCTGCGGCAAAGTAGTTTCGGATCTCGTCGTACTCACCCGCGACGGCGTGCTCGCGGATCGCCCGGATGTCGCCGCCCGCACAGAAAGCGCGATCGCTCGCGGAGGTCACCAACACCGTCTCGATCGAATCGTCGTCGCCCCAACGCCCGAGGACGTCGTGCATGTCGTCGATCATCGTCTGATCGAGCGCATTGAGTGCCTTGGGGCGGTCGAGGATGATCTCACCGACGCCGTTGCCGACCTGAGTTCGGATGAAGGACATGCGTTTCACGGTAGCGCGTCGTCGAACACCGTCTCCATCGGCTGGCGAACACAACTCTGTTGACAGGGGGTCGGTCGTCGGAGTTATGGTTGATCGGGTCCGCACGATGTGCGGCACCAATTCTTCGACGAGCACAGGGGTGATCTGACAGACATGAACATCTGAGATTGGCATTCAGCGCGACCTCGTCGATCCGACGCCGTACGCACCCACCAATCTCTCGGAGTTGTTCATGTCCACACCGTCATCCGTCGATCTCGCACCGTCGATCACACTCTCGGACGTCTCGTATAGCTGGCCGGACGGGACATCGGTATTCGACGAACTGTCGTTCTCGGTTCCTCGCGCCGTGTATTCGCTGGTCGGCGCCAACGGCGCAGGCAAGACGACGCTACTGCGGCTGATCGCCGGCCAGCTCGCACCGGCATCGGGAAGTATCGCCACCACCGGCGAGGTCTCGCTCGTTCCCCAACACGCCTTCTCCGACACCTCGCTGACCATCGCGTCGGCGTTGGGGATCGAGCCGATCAGGGCCGCGATCAGCGCAATCGAAGCAGGCTCTGTCGACGGCGAGCACTTCGATGCTGTCGGTGACGACTGGGACATCGAGGCGCGCGCGACCTCCGAACTGGCGGCGCTGGGGCTGCCCACCGACCTCGACAGGTCGGTCGGAACACTGTCCGGTGGCGAGGCGACGTTGCTCGCGATCGTGTCGCGGGTCGTGCACCGGCCGGCGGTACTGCTGCTCGACGAGCCCACCAACAATCTCGACACCGATTCCCGGGCCAGGGTTTTCGAGCTGATCGACAGATTCGCGGGAACCGTACTCGTCGTCTCCCACGATCTCGAGCTCCTCGAACGCGTCGACGCCACACTCGAGCTGTATCACGGCGACGTGCGCGTGTTCGGTGGCCCCTATTCGTTCTATCGCGAGGTGGTCGAGTCTGAACAGGCGACGGCGCAGGCCGCAGTTGCCAACGCCACCAACGATCTTCGCAAGCAGCGTCGGGAGATGGTGAATGCACAGATCGCCCTCGACCGACGAGCACGGACCGCGGCCAAGGCCGAACGGGAGAAGCGTGTCCCCAAGATCATCGCGCATCTCCGACGCGACGCCGCCGAGAAGTCGGCCGGACGCTTCCGCAACGAGCACCGCGACGACGTGACCGCCGCCGCCGGACGGCTCGAGTCCGTCCGCGACGACGTGCGCTCCGATCGGGGCGCGCGGATCACCATGCCGATTGTGTCACTTGGCAGTTCGGCTCAGGTGATCGTCGACGAACGGCTACGAATGGACGGCCCAGAACGCGTTGCACTCACCGGACGCAACGGCTCCGGCAAGACCACCCTGATCGCCGACCTCATCGACAACGAGCACATCGTCGTTCCTTACGCATATGTGCCGCAACAGATCTCGTTCGACGATCCGTCGCAGACCGTCGTCGACTTCGTCGGCAAGCGGCATCCGGAGGTCGACGGTCAGGATGTGCGAGCTCATCTCGCACGATTCCTGTTCCGCGGATCACGAGGCGATCGGTGCCTCGACGAACTCTCCGGCGGTGAACGGCTTCGCGTCGCGTTGGCGGATGCGCTACTCGTCGACCCCGATCCCAAGCTCCTCATCATGGACGAGCCGACCAACAACCTCGACATCGACACCGTCGAGGAGTTGGTCACGGCGCTACGGGACTGGTCGGGCGCGCTGCTGCTCGTCTCGCACGACGCGGGTTTCCGCGACGAGGTCGGAATCGACCGCGAGGTCACGCCCGGGTGAAAGTTGTGTGGGATCCACGGGGGCATTTTTGTACCTGTGGATCCCACGCAACTCTTTGTGGATACTGACTTTCGATGAGCACCGACAGCGCTGCCACCGACTCTCCCCCCACCAAAGCACGCACACCGATCGTTCTGGTGCACGGATTGCGCGTGAGCGGACAGACCTTTCGACGTGTGGCCGGCTCGCTCGCCGACCGTGAGGTGGTGTGCCCCGACATGCCTGGCCACGGTTCACGCGCCGATGAGACGTTCACGTTGGACGGAGCCGTCGCCGCGGTGGGCGACGCGATCGACTCGGTCGGCGGCTCAGCGCTGGTCGTCGGAATGTCGATGGGCGGCTACGTCGCGATGGCGACGGCCGCGAGACATCCCGACCGCGTCGCAGGCCTCGGTGTGCTGTGCGCAACCGCGCAGCCGAGTGGCCTGCTCGCCGCGCCGTTTCGCCTCTTCGGCGCGGCGACCAGCGTCCTTCCATCCGAAGCCGCCCAGGTCAGCAGGGTTCTGACGCGCATCGCCGTCGGCCGGGAGGTGTCCGACGACATGGAGGCCGGCGGGCTCGCGCTGCATTCGATCCGCGACGTCGTCGACGCGGTGCTCCACTTCGACGCCCTCGCCGCCGTCGCGGCCTATCCCGGACCGACGCTGTTCGCGAACGGCGCGTGGGACCAGTTCCGGCTGCACGAGAAGAGGTTCGTCGAGACCGCGGCCGACGGACGCCTCGTCGTCGTACCGCGGGCCATGCACCTGTTCCCACTCATCCAGCCGGAATTCACCGCCGGGCTCATCGACGACTTCGCGGACAGGGTCGACTCCGCCGACCGGGCAACCACTCGCTGATCGAGCCTCTGCCCGCTGATCGAGCCTCTGCCCGCCGATCGAGCCCCGCTCCGCTGATCGAGCTTGTCGAGATCACCCGCCCATACGAGCCCCCCGCTCCTAAATGTGTGTCGTATCGAAAGATGTGGGTGCTGCAGCGCCCACATCCTTCAATTGGACACACATTTGGGGCGGGGCTCCCCATCTCCGCCTAGCAGCAGCGCCCCTGCGGGTTGCGGTCCTGGTCGGCGAAGCGTTGTCGCCAGTACTCGCGCTCGGTCAGTGGAGCCGACGTCCCGTGCTCCGATGCGTGGTGTGCGAGGTAGCGGTCGTAGTCTCGATCGCCCATGACGCTCTGCACGTACCAGCGCACCGAGGTCAGGGCGTGGGTGAGGCCGGTCTTCATGTCATCGCCTTCTAGTGTCCGCTACTTCGAGCTGAAATCCCGTGCGCGGCATCATATTCGTCCCATTCGCGCTGCACCGCCTTCTCGGCGCGTGTTGGGAACAGTCCGCGCGGCCCGAAGATCTTCGACGGAACGGGTTTCTCTTCGGTGGTGGGTAGTCCGCCCGCGCGCACGGCCTTGACCGCGACCCAGAGGCCCGCCGCGACGACGATCAACACGAGCACGGCGAAGATGATCGACAGTGTTCCCTGAATGAATGTGTTGCGGATGACCGCGTCGATCTCCGAGATGGTCTTGGCGGTCTTGAACGTGGTCAGACCGTCGTCCTTGGCGTTCACGAATGCCCGGTGCTGCGCCCAGTAGCCGATGGCCGGATTCGACGAGAAGATCTTCTGCCACGACGCCGACATGGTGACGATGAGGTCCCATGCCAACGGCACACCGGGTATCCACGCCCACTTCCACTGGCGCCGCTTGATCAAGACCACCGTCACGACCGTCAGCGCGATAGCGGCGAGCAGCTGATTGGCGATGCCGAACAGCGGGAACAACGTGTTGATACCGCCGAGTGGATCGGTGACACCCATCAGCAGGATGGAACCCCATGCGGCACAGACGATCAGGGTGCACACCCACGCTCCGGGGCGCCACGACGGATCTTTGAAACGACGAGCGCCCGGCAGGTTGCCGATACCGTCGGACAGCATGAACCGCGCCACGCGGGTCCCGGCGTCGACCGTGGTGAGGATGAACAGGGCCTCGAACATGATCGCGAAGTGATACCAGAAGGCGCGCAACGATTCTCCGCCGAACCCACGCTGCAGCGTCTCCGACATTCCCATCGCGAGGGTCGGCGCACCGCCGGTCTTGGAGACGATCGACTTCTCCTCGACGCTCTGTGCGGCGTCGGCGAAATACTGTGCGTCGACCGGCTTTCCGCTGAGTCCGAGGCCGTTGACGTAGTCGGCAGCTCCCTGATTGGTTCCCTGAGTGAGCGCCTTCGGTGCGTTCATGCCGAAATAGAGGTGCTGATCGAGGATGCATGCGGTGATCAGCGCCATGATCGCGACGAAGGACTCGGTGAGCATGCCGCCGTAGCCGATGATCCGAGCCTGCCCCTCCTTGGCCAGCAGCTTGGGGGTGGTGCCCGACGCGATGAGCGAGTGGAAGCCCGAGAGCGCGCCGCAGGCGATCGTGATGAACAGGAACGGGAACAGGGCACCGGCAAACGCCGGGCCGTTTCCGTTCCACGCGAACTCACTGACCGCGGGGGCTTTCATGACCGGCTGTACCACCAGGATTCCGATGGCAAGCAGCGCGATGGTGCCGACCTTCATGAACGTCGACAGGTAGTCGCGCGGAGCGAGCAGCAACCAGACCGGCAGCACGGCCGCTGCGATGCCGTAGATGATGATCGCCCAGCTGAGCACCACCGGCGAGAGGCTGAACCAGTCCTGCCCCCACGACGTCTCGGCGACGTACCCGCCGGCGACGATGGCCAACAGGAGCAGCACGACGCCGATCACCGACACCTCGCTGATCCGGCCCGGCCGCAGATATCGCAGGTAGACACCCATGAAGAGCGCGATCGGGATGGTCATCGCGATCGAGAAGACACCCCACGGACTCTCGGCCAGTGCGTTGACGACGACGAGCGCGAGCACCGCGATCAGAATGACCATGATGACGAGCACCGCCACGATCGCGGCCGTGCCGCCGACGGACCCGAGTTCGTCACGGGCCATCTGGCCGAGGCTGCGTCCTCGACGTCGAGTCGAGATCGCGAGCACGAGGTAGTCCTGCACACATCCGGCGACCACCGCGCCGATGATGATCCAGATCGTGCCCGGCAGGTAGCCCATCTGCGCGGCCAGCACCGGCCCGACAAGTGGTCCCGCTCCGGCGATCGCCGCGAAGTGGT
Source organism: Gordonia jacobaea (assembly GCF_965344965.1). Taxonomy (NCBI): domain Bacteria; kingdom Bacillati; phylum Actinomycetota; class Actinomycetes; order Mycobacteriales; family Gordoniaceae; genus Gordonia; species Gordonia jacobaea. The sequence goes on from NZ_CBDRLS010000001.1 coordinate 455,874, forward strand.
GACCGAACAGCACCCGACGGTCGGTCGGCATGTAGTCGCGAGCGTTGTCGTACTCCTCGGCGGGAGTCGCGATGTCGTCGCGCGGCTTCACGACCTTCATCTCGATGAGCCGAGCGTAGAAGCGATACGCGACGACGTAGGTGCACAGCGCCGCGATGACGAACCACACCGCGTTCACCGATTCGCCACGGACGAGGGCGATGACCACCCAGGCAATGGCACCGAGGAGGCCGATCACCGCGAAGATCGCCTTCTTCGCGGGTGTCATCGGACTCCGGTCGATCACCGCTACGGGTGGTCGGTCGGGATCGGTAGTCACGAACTCGACGTCGGGAAACTCGTCACGCGTCGACGTCGAAGATTCTGACACGGTTGTCATCGCTCACTGCCCTTCCTTGGAAGCTCGCACATGCCGCGGATCACTCTACTCACGGATATGTGATTCACACCGCATACCAAAAATGTGTGCGAGACAACCTAAAGTTCATTCTGTGCAACCTGATGGGCTTGATCTGAAGCGGTTCCTACGACGGCCGATCGTCGCGATCGCGCTCGTGGTGCTGTGCACTGCGATCCTGCTGGCCAGCGGCGGATTCACGTCCTCGCGAGCCGGCGCGGATCCCGGCAGCACACCGGTGCGCTACTCGGGCGGGCCGTACGTGGCGCTGGGCGATTCACGCGCCTCGGGCAGCTTCTTCACTCCGACACCCGGCTACTTCGGAGGATGCAAACGCTCGGCACTGAACTACCCGACCGTGGTCGCGGCGCTGACATTGCCGCGACGCTTCATCGACATCTCCTGCTCGGGCGCGTTGGCCGAGCATCTCTACCGCGTCGGCCAGCAGACCAGCGGTGGGTACAAGCCGCCCCAGGTGTGGTCAGTCCCGTCGGATGCGCAGGTCGTCACCGTGAGTATCGGCGGAAACGACATGGCGTGGGGACGCATCGTCGGACCCTGCGGCACTTCGCCGTTCGGCGACAGACACTGCCGCTCCAACCGCGGGCTGGCGCAGCTCGCCGTCAACCGCATCGCCGTCATGGAGAACGCGGTCACACCGGCGCTCGCCGCCATCCGCAGAAAAGCCCCACACGCTCAGATCATCGTCGTGGGTATCGGCGGTTTCATGGGTTCGCACGGCTGCTGGCCGCTGGTACCGATCAGCGATCCAGACGTGCGGTGGCTTCACGGGGTTTTCGATCGGGCCAACCGTGCTCTCGCACGAGCCACCGCGAAGATCGACGGACAGTTCGTCGACGTCAATCGTGCGTCGGCAGGCCATGATCCGTGCGGTCTCACGTCATGGTACGAGTCGAGTCTGAGTAATCGCATCGCGTATCCCTATCACCTGAACAAGGCGGGGTCGATCGGTGTCGCGACACTTGTCAACGGCGCGATCCGCCGCTGACTACGCGCAAATAACTACTCTCGCAAACTTATTCGAGCTGCTCGGCGACTTCGAGCCACTCCATCTCGGCCGTCTCCTTCTCGTCGACGACGCCGCGCAATTCCGCGCCGAGAGTCACGAGACGCTCGGGATCGCTTGCCGCATCGGCTAATTCGACGTGAAGCTTCGCCTCCCGCTCGTCCAGCTGCGCGATCCGCCGCTCGAGTCGGTTCATCACCTTGCGCGCCTCGCGGTGCTCCGAAGCGCTCAACGAAGGCGCGGCGGGCTGCGAGGTGCCGGCCGTCACCGCCGACTCCTCCCCTGTCGACACCGGTGCCTTGTCTGCCACGCCCGACAGCACCGCAGAACGGTTGTCGCCGGAGCTGCTCGCCGCAATCTCCTTGCGCCGCTGCAGATATTGTTCGATCCCACCGGGAAGATTGGTGAGCTTGCCGTCGCCGAACAGAGCCCACGTGCTGTCGGCGATGCGCTCGATGAGGTAGCGGTCGTGACTGATCACGACCATGGTTCCGGCCCAGTTGTCGAGCAGGTCCTCGAGTTGTTGCAGGGTGTCGATGTCGAGATCGTTGGTCGGCTCGTCGAGTAGCAGCACGTTGGGTTCGCCCATCAGGATGCGGGTCAACTGGAGTCGACGCCGCTCGCCGCCGGAGAGATCCCCGACTGGGGTGCGCTGGCGTGCCGGCGAGAAACCGAGTCGCTCGGCGAGCTGGCTGGCCGAGATCTCTTTGTCGCCCAGCGTGATTCGCGTTGCCACCGACTCCACGGCGTCGAGCACCCGCTGGTCGGGGTCGAGGTCGTCGAGTTCCTGTTTGAGCCAACCGATGCTGACTGTCAGTCCCTCGACCCGACGCCCTGGCTCGACGTCGACCTCACCGGCCAGCGCCCGCAGCAATGTGGTCTTACCCGAGCCGTTGACCCCGACGAGACCGACACGTTCGCCTGGCGCGAGTCGCCAGGTGAGGTCGTCGAGCAGGACCCGGCCCGGCGCGCCGTCGTCGCTCGGAGGTGTCTCGATGTGCGCGTCCTCGAGTTCGATCACGACGCGACCCAGTCTGCGTCGCGCAAATGCCGAGAGCGCCACCGAGTCTCGCGGTGGCGGGACGTCAGCGATCAACTTCTCGGCCGCCTCGACCCGATACCGAGGTTTGGAGGTACGCGCCTGCGGTCCGCGCCGCAGCCATGCCAACTCTTTGCGCGCAAGATTCTGGCGACGTTCCTCCGCGACGTCGGCTTGTCGTGCCCGCTCGGCGCGCGCGAAGATCCAGTCGTTGTAGCCGCCCTCGTACTCGTCGACCTGACCGTCGTGCACCTCCCAGGTGCGCGTGGCGACGGTGTCGAGGAACCAGCGGTCGTGGGTGACGACGACGAGCGCGCCGCGTCGAGAAACGAGGTGCTCGGCAAGCCACTGCACGCCTTCGACGTCGAGGTGGTTGGTCGGCTCGTCGAGGATCAGCACGTCGGAGTCGGTGACCAGCGCGGCCGCCAGCGCGACGCGACGCCGCTGCCCGCCGGAGAGCTCGTCGACGCGTCGATCGAGAAGGCCGTCGATACCGATTCCCGCGAGGACGCCGCGCACTCGCGCATCGCCTGCCCACTCGTGGACTTCCACATCGTCGCCGACGACGACGTCGGAAACTGTTGCGCCTGCGGGTAGTTCACCGCGCTGCGTGACGACTGCGACGTGGATGCCGCCGGTCTGCGAGATACGCCCGGCGTCGGGTTCGGTGACGCCGCCGAGGATCTCGAGGAGCGTGGTCTTGCCGCCGCCGTTGAGTCCGACGACACCGATGCGCTGACCCTCGTGCACGCCGAGGCTCACCTCGTCGAGCAGCGGTTTGATCCCGTAGCTCTTACTGATGCGGTCGGCGTTGATCAGCGCGGTTGGATTGGCAGGTGACACCGGTCGAGGCTACCAATGCGCGCGGCGCAGGTCGGCGTGGCCGTCTGTGGCCCCGTGCCCTGCCGGCAGGCCTAATCGCGTCCGAACGCCTGCCCGATAGTGCGCATTTCGTCGTCGAGGGACTGTTCGACGACGCTCGTGTGATCTGCACGCGGGTGTGTGACGAACGAGACGTCGGCGCCCGCCGAGCGCAAGCGACGCACCAGTGAGGCCGAGAGTACGTATGGCACAACAGGATCGAACAGGCCGTGGTCGATCCGGATCGGCACGTGCCAGTCGTTGGACGGAACCGATGTGTAGTCCGCGAGCGCGTCGGTGAATGCCTTGTCGGTGAACGCGCGCGCCACGAGCGACCCCGGCGACACCGAGCGCAGCGCATCGGAGAAGTCGCCGGAGCACTTCTGGTGCGCGAGTTCCAGGTACTTCTCCCCCGTATCGGTCAGATGATCGCGCACGTTCAGATCGGGGCGGGCGTGGTCGAGGCCCGCGAGGATGAACAACAGCAGCCCGCCGACGATATTTCCCTTGCCGAGGCTCGGCACGTTGGGTGTGAACGCACTGAACACCGACTCGATCCCCGACGCGGGCGCAGCGGCGACAACCTCATGTAACCGCAGTTCAGGGGCATACGAAGCAGCCATGTGGCCGGCCCAGAGTGCGGCATGTCCGCCCTGCGAATGGCCCATCGACACCCAGTCGTTGCTCAACCGGGATTCTTCCCACCGCGCCGCACGCAGCATGTCGAGAACGGAGTGCGCGGCGGCACGACCACCGAGGTACTCCGTCTGCTCCGCCGTGCCGAGGCCCGCGTAGTCGGTGGCGGTGACCGCATATCCCGCCTTCAGCGCGGCGATGACGGCGGCGTCGACTCCCGACCCCGTCTTGGTCTTCGACGGCGCGCAGGAGTCGCCGATTCCGGTGGTGCCGTGAGCCCACGAGACGATCTTCCACCCGCCGGGAGGCGGCGTGCCTTGCGGAATCCAATAGATTCCCGACGACGGCGCGCTGCGTCCGGTCTGGTCGCGTGTGACGTATTCGACGCGCTCGGCCGCTGCGGCGCCCGGCGGGAGTTGTTCGGCGGGCACCCGCTCGCGCGTGATGACGGTCCCGCCGGGCACGAGATCCTCGGCGGCGGCCTGCGGTGCCAGCATCACGCTCGCCGAGGCCGACACGACCGCGGCGAGCAGTACACCGACACCACGCGCCAGACCGCGCCGCCCGTATCGCATTCGCACAGCGGAGTGGCGTCGACGATCGCTTGGCTGGGCGTCGCTCATCGACACGTCACTCATCGGTCACGCGTGCGCCGGGGACAGGTCCGCTCGCGGTGCGAACCGCGCGGGCGACACCTGCGCCCGACAGTTCGGCTGCGACGTTGACCGCCGACACGTCGTCGGCGCACAGGAACGCGCATGTGGGTCCAGAGCCCGAGACGATTCCGGCGAGCGCCCCGGCGTCGACCCCCGCCCGCAGGGTTCGACGCAGCGTCGGCTGCAGACTCAGTGCGGCGCGCTGCAGATCGTTGTGCAGGTGGGAGGCGACAGCGTTGGCGTCGCCGGATGCCAACGCCGAGATCAGGGCGTCGGGGTGCGCGGTCTCCGGGTCGACGTCGCCCTCGGGGACATCGTGAGAACCGTTGTCCCGCAATCTATCCAGCTCGTGATAGACCGCTGGTGTCGACAGTCCGTCGCGTGCGAGGGCCAACACCCAGTGCAGATCTCCGCGGGCAAGGACGGGCACGAGTCGCTCGCCGCGGCCGGTACCGAGTGCCGTGCCGCCGCGCAACGAGAACGGGACGTCGCTGCCGAGGCCCGCGGCGAGCTCGACGAGTTCCGCGCGGTCGATGTCGAGCTTCCAGAGCGCTGCCAACGCGACGAGAGTTGCCGCGGCGTCGGCGCTGCCACCCGCCATGCCACCCGCTACCGGGATGCGTTTGACGATGTCGATCGAGACCGCGGGCTCCCTGCCGACGTACTCACCGAGAGCGATGGCCGCGCGTGCAGCAAGGTTGGTGTTGTCGATTGGAATGTCGGAGACATCGCGCGAGCCGGAACCCCTGCCGCTGTCCCTGGTCACGGACACACTCAGCGTTGTCGCCGGGGCAACGGAGACGTCGTCGTAGATCGAGAGCGCCTGGAACACGGTCACGAGATCGTGATAGCCGTCGGCACGCAACGGTCCGACGCCGAGGTGCAGGTTGACCTTCGCGGGCACCCGCACACGCACGGCGTCGGACACGACCGACAACGACGTAGGAGACACAATGTTCCAGCGTAATGGACTGCGGTCCGAGTGAGGGTCTGGGCGAGGAGCCGGGAGAGGTGCTGACGGCTCGACAGCCGGTGTGACGAATCGATGAGCGTAGCGTCGATGTCGAGGCGGATGTGTTGTCGAGGCGGGTGCGATCCGGTCCTGCGCCACATGCGTCGGTCTCATCGCCTTCCTCCGGGTCCAGCAAGCGGCCATCTCTCCTGCCAGAGTCTCGACGTTCGCGACCGATGGAGTTCACGACATGGCAATTCGATTCGGCTACACCTTGATGACCGAGCAGGCCGGGCCCCGACAACTCGTCCGGGACGCGGTCAGTGCCGAAGCCGCGGGCTTCGACTTCGAGGTATCCAGCGACCACTACTCTCCCTGGCTGTCGGCGCAGGGACACGCGCCTTACGCGTGGACAGTGCTCGGTGCCATCGCGCACGCGACCGAGCGCGTCGGGCTGATGACCTACGTGACATGTCCGACGATGCGCTACCACCCGGCCGTCGTCGCGCAGAAGGCCGCGACGCTGCAGATTCTCGCCGAAGGACGGTTCACGCTCGGCCTCGGCAGCGGCGAGAACCTCAACGAGCACGCTGTCGGAAAGGGGTGGCCGTCGGTCGGTGACCGGCAGGAGATGCTCGTGGAGGGCATCGAGATCATCGGAGCACTCCTCGACGGCGGACTGCTCGACTATCGCGGCGAGTTCTTTCAGGTCGATTCCGCGAAGCTGTGGGACGTCCCCGAGGACGGCGTGCCGATCGGTGTCGCAGTCGCAGGTGAGCGCGGCATCGGACAGTTCGCGCCGATCGCCGATCATCTCATCGCAGTACAGCCGGAGGCGTCGCTGATCTCGCTGTGGAACGAGGTCGACGACGCTCCGACGATCGGCACGGACGCACGCGCGATCGGCCAGATCCCGATCTGTTGGGATCCCGACGCAGGCGTCGCGAAAAAGCGCGCCCACGAACAGTTTCGGTGGTTCAGCGGCGGCTGGGACGTCAACGCCGACCTGCGCACCACTGCAGGATTCGCCGCGGCAACGAAGTACGTCACACCCGACGACGTCGCGGCGTCTATTCCGTGTGGACCCGACCTCGACGCGATAGTCGAGGCTGTGAGCGCTTACTGGAAAGCGGGCTTCACCGACGTCGCGCTCATCCAGATCGGCGCCGACTCGCAGCAGGCATTCTTCGACGAAGCCGCCGAGCCACTGCTCGCGAAGCTGCGGTCAGCTGCGGGGTGAGCGCCCGGTCGACGGTATAGAGCGCCCAGTCGACAGTCTCGAGCGCACAGTCGGCGGTATAGGGCGCACAGTCGACAGTCTCGAGCGCCCAGTCGACAGTCTCGAGCGCCCAGTCGACAGTCTCGAGCGCACAGTCGACGGTATAGGGCGCCCAGTCGACGGTATACAGCGCCCAGTCGGCAGTTCAGGCGGGCTCGACGCCCGCGAGGCGCACGAAGTCGCCGACGTCGAGCTTCTCGCCGCGGATCTGTGGGTCGATGCCCGCCGCGCGGAGTCGTCGTTCGGCTTCGGCGGGCGATCCCGCCCAGGTGGCCAACGCCGACCGCATCGTCTTGCGGCGCTGCGCGAAGGCGGCGTCGATGACGGCGAAAACCTGTGCGCGGGTGGCTGATTCATCGACGTACGGGTCCGTACGGGTGATGCGGACGAGACCCGACTCGACCTTGGGCTCCGGCCAGAAGACGTTACGTCCCACGGCACCTGCGCGGGCCACGTCTCCGAAATATCGTGCTTTGACGCTCGGCACACCGTAGACGCGGGAGCCGGGGCCTGCCGCGAGGCGGTCGGCAACCTCGGCCTGCACCATGACGAGAGCCGTTGCGATCGAAGGGAATTGGGTCATCAGGTGCAGCAGCACGGGCACCGCAACGTTGTACGGCAGGTTCGCGACGAGCGCGGTGGGGGTCACCGGCAGATCGTCGGCGGTCACGGCCAGTGCGTCGGCGGTGACGACGTCGAGTGAGTCGGCACGCTGGGGAGCGAACTCGTCGACGGTGTGCGGGAGCCGTTGAGCGAGTTTCGGGTCGATCTCGACGGCGACGACCCGTCCCGCGGTGCCCAGCAGCGCGAGCGTCAGTGAGCCGAGGCCTGGTCCGACCTCGAGGACGGTGTCGTCAGGTCCGACACCCGACGCTGCGACGATGCGTCGAACCGTGTTGGCGTCATGGACGAAGTTCTGTCCGAGTGTTTTGGTCGGACGAACGTCGAGCTCCGCGGCGAGGCGTCGGATCTGTGCCGGGCCGAGCAGCCGCGGAGCGGGCGATTCGGCGTCGTCTGTCAGCGCAGGCCCAGACTCGACGAGCAGGCGGGCCAAGCGCCCCACCCCTGCGCTGCCTGGGTCTTCGAGGCAACCGCGATCTGTTCCTCACGCGTGGCGAGGTCGGCGCGCGGCGCGTACTCCTGGCCGCCCCAGCGATCCCAGGTGTTCTGGTCGAACTGGATGCCGCCAAAGAAGCCGTTGCCGTTGTTGATGGCCCAGTTTCCGGTCGACTCACACTGCGCGAGACGGTCCCAGACCGAACCCGACGGCACGTCGGGCGCGCCTTCCTTGGTGCCGATCTTGACGGTTGCGGCGATCGGAGCAGCGAGCTGGTCTGCGGAGAGCTTGTCGCGCTTGACGACCTTGCCGTTGACGATCGTGACGTTGTAGGTGACGTTTGCGCGTCCCGGCTTGCCCGCCTTCACGACGACCTTCTTGTCGCGGATGAGGGTCGGATCGTCCTGCTTGATCTCCGGCGGGGCGACGTCTTCGAGCACGGTGTCCCGCTCGGTCCGGATACGGGTGACGTCGATGACCATGTTCGGCGCGACCTTGGTGTCCGCAGCCGGAGTGACCTTGTCCTCGTCGGACAGCGGCTTGCCGGTCGCGGTGAGAACGTCGGCGACGGTCGCAGCGGGCACGGTGGTGTTGAACCGCACTCCGCCGTCGACAACAGTGACGGCCTTGGGCAGGGTGACGTCGACGACGGCACCGCTGACCGGGATGGCTCCGCCGGCAGAGAAGTTGGTCTGGTCTTCGCCGTGAGCGAGTCCCTTCTCGGCGAGAAGCTCGTCGACCTTGACCGCGGTGGTCTTCACCTGCTGCTTTTGACCCTCGACATCGAGGACGACGGTCTTGAGTCGCTTCATGGTGATCGTCGAGCCGTCGCCGAAGCCGGAATCTGCTCCTGGGCTGACCTGGTCGCCTTCGGCCGGGGTGTACCCCTGCGAGCGGAGCACCGAATCAACAGACATCGCCATGGTCGAGACCTTCATGGTGTGACCGTCGACGTCGAGCGTCACGTTCTTGTGCATCGCAACGCCCGCGACGCCACCGGCGGCGAGGGTGGCGAGCACGGCACCAACGGCCACGCGAGCGCGCATCGATTCTGAGTTGTGAATTCTCGCAAGTACAGACAAGGTCCAAGCATCCTGATCGGCGACAGAGTCAACCCACGTCGGGCGTCGCAGGAGCGAGTAGCAGGGGCACTGTGGCCCCGAGATCACTCCCGAAGAAAGACCGAATCATCCGATCAATCGACGCCCACCATCACGCGGGATCACAATACGATAACGAGACGGGGCGATTACCGCAAAGGTAGCTGGTAGGCGCGTCGCGCGTTCTCGCCGAGCGTCCTGGCCAACGATTCGGCGTCGACTCCACGCGTCGACGCCAACGACCTTGCCGTGTACGGCAGACAATACGACTGATTGGGTTGTCCCCGATAGGGATCCGGCGTCAGGAACGGAGCGTCGGTTTCGACGAGCAGCAACTCATCCGGCACGACGCGTGCGGCATCTCGCAGCGACGCGGCATTGGCGAAGCTCACAGTGCCCGCGAAACTGAGGAAGTAGCCTCGTTCGACGCACTCGCGTGCAACGTTTTGGTCACCGGAGAAGCAATGCATGATCACGGTGTCGGGAGCGCCCTCATCAACCAAGATGTCCAGCACATCGCGGTCGGCCTCGCGGTTGTGGATCATCAACGGCTTACCGATGCTCTTCGCGAGCCTGATGTGCCAGCGGAAGGCTTCGTGCTGGATCTCGGGCTTCGCACAGTCGTCGGACCGGGCGGGCCAATAGTAATCGAGACCGGTCTCGCCGACCGCCACCACCCTCGGATGCTGCGCCATCTGCTCCAGCTCACGCGAGGTCGCGTCGTCGAGGTCGCCCGCGTGCATCGGGTGCAGCGCGACTGCCGCGTAGACCCGGCCATCCCAGTCCGCCGCCGATACGGCCCACCGAGCGTCGACCATGTCGTCGGCAACTGTGACAATCGTCTCTACGCCGACACTTTCGGCATGGTCGACGATCGCACGAACGGTCTCCGGCGAACGCCCGCCGCACGCGGCGAGATGCGTGTGCGCGTCGATCAGCCCGTAGAGCGGCGTCGGGTCCGGCGGCGGCTCGCGGCGTCGACGCTTCTTTGCGGCCTTGGCGCTCTCGGTCGTCGATTCTCCAACCGGCTGCGTGCCGGCCGAAGTGTCTGCACCCTCCGTCATGGACTCGACTCTAGAAGGTGGCGGACGCGACCCCGCCGGAGAGCTAGAGAGCAGAAAGCAGCCATCAGAGATCGACGGTCCCGCTGATGACCGTCGTCGACTGCCCGCCGACCCAGATGTGCTCACCGTCGTCGTCGATGTGGACTCGTCCCGAACGCTGCACGGCGGTGCCCTGCGATGCCACATAGCTCGCACTCACGCGGCCGTTCGAACGCAGCCACACCGCGATCCCCGCGTTGAGACTGCCGGTGACGGGGTCTTCGCCGACGGCCTCGCCGCCCGCGAGGCCGCGCACCTCGAACTCGACGTCCGGGTCGTCGGGGTGTCCGGACTCGTAGCGTCCGAGGAGGCCGACGTCGTGCGCCCCCAGTGCAGCGAGATCGGGTGTCGCCGAGAGCACCCGTTCCGCGGAGTCGAGTTCGAGCACGAACCACGGCGGGCCGTTGTCGATCCATTCCGCGGCGCGGACGTGCTCACGTGAGAGTCCGAGGGACGGAAGGACCTCGTCGACGAGTGCGTCGTCGACCGGACCCGATCGGCGCAGCGGGGGCGCCGCGAAGGCGAGCCGATCGCCGTCACGACGAATCGTGACCAGTCCGACGCCGCACTCCTGAACGACGTTCGCGCCGCGCGGCGATCCGCCCACGGCGAGCCACGCGTGCGCCGACCCGAGCGTCGGGTGTCCCGCGAAAGGAAGTTCGCCACCGGGAGTGAAGATGCGCAGTCGATAGTCGGCGGCGGGGTCGGTCGGAGACTGGATGAACGTCGTCTCGGAAAGATTAGTCCAGCGAGCAAATGCCGCCATCTCATCGTCGGAGATCCCGTCTCCATCGACCACGACGGCAACGGGGTTGCCGCGCAACGGTTTCGAACTGAACACGTCGACCTGGGCGAAACGTCGGGACTGCTGCACTGAAGACATGAACCCATGCTCGCCGCCGCGACCGAGGGTTGTCCAGCGATTTGCGACGACGGATCTCGCGCCGCCGGGCACTGGCGCGACGCGCCTGGCTCGACGTGTGGTCTGTGCGCATACCGCGCCGTGAACTCCCCAGGCGGGTAGCGTGTCGGACGTGTTGGGTTTGCCAGAACAGATCTCGGTCGCCCTATTCGACCTCGACGGTGTTCTCACGAGTACCGCCGTCCTACATCGCGTTGCGTGGAAAGCCGCCTTCGACGACTTCCTACGTGACCGCGACGGCGACGACTTCGTGCCGTTCACCGAACAGGACTACCTCGACTACGTCGACGGTCGTCCACGCGAGGACGGTGTGCGCGCGTTCTTGTCGTCACGCGGCATCGACGATGTCGATGAGGCGACGACCGAGCGAATCGGCTCGGAGAAGAACGCGATGTTCCTGGACAAACTCTCCAGTGACGGCGTGAATCCCTATCCCGGGTCGGTGCGTTATCTGCAGGCCGCCCAGGAAGCCGGGCTACGCATCGCAGTGGTGACATCGTCGAAGAACGGAGAGGCCGTACTCGACGCTGCAGGACTGTCGAAGTACGTGGAAGTGCGTGTCGACGGACAGGAAACGGCCGCACGTGGACTGCGCGGGAAACCCGCGCCCGACTCATTTCTCTTGGGGGCAGAATTGATGGGCGTCGAACCGACGGCAGCAGCCGTCTTCGAGGACGCGATCTCAGGTGTACAGGCAGGCGTGGCAGGCCACTTCGGCTACGTCGTCGGTATCGACCGAGTCGGCGGCACCCAGGCTGAGGCGATGCGCACCACGGGCGCCGACATCGTCGTCAACGATCTCGACGAGCTGATCCCCGCATGAGCCGCACCACAGAACAGACCACCGGATTCGACATCGATCCGTGGCAGTTGCACTGGCGCGGAGTCGATCTCGAGAAGCTCGGGCGAAACGAGACGCTGTTCGCCCTGTCCAACGGCCACATCGGACTACGTGGGAGCTTCGAAGAGGGTGAGCCGGTCGACCATCCCGGCACCTACCTCAACGGCTTCTATGAACTGCGGGATCTGCCGTACGCCGAAAGCGGCTACGGCTACCCCGAATCCGGCCAGACCGTCGTCAATGTGACCGACGGCAAGATCATTCGCCTCCTCGTCGAGGACGAGCCGATGGATCTGCGATACGGCCGCACCGAAGAACACTCGCAGACACTCGATTTCCGTACCGGAACGCTGCGTCGCAACACTCTCTGGACCTCGCCGACCGGCCGCACGGTGCGTATCAAGTCCGAGCGGCTTGTGTCGTTCACCAAACGCACCATCGCCGCGATCCACTACGAAGTGGAGCCCGTCGGCGAAGACATGAAGATCGTGCTGCAGTCCGATCTGCTCGCCAACGAGCCGGTTCCGGTGCCGGGCAACGATCCCCGACTCGCCGCAGCACTTGAGTCGCCACTGGTCTCCGACCTCGCAACGTGTCGCAACTACTGGGGCATCCTGGTGCACCACACCAAACAGTCCGGGTTGCACATGGCGGCAGGCATGGATCATCAGATCGACTTCCCCGGCGCGGCAGACAGTTTCATCCGTGCCGACGACGATCTGGCCCGGCTGACCATCGCGGCGAACGTTCCGGAAGGAACGTCGTTGAAGATGACCAAGTACATCGGATACGGGTGGTCGGCGCGACGGTCGGTTCCCGCGCTTCGTGCGCAGGTCGACGCCGCACTCGCCATGGCAATGGAGACCGGCTGGGAATCGTTGAAGGCGATGCAGACCGCCTACATGGACGACTTCTGGCGCGACGCCGACATCGAACTCGACGGCGATCCCGAGGTTCAGCAGGCGGTGCGCTTCGCGCTCTTCCACGTGCTGCAGGCCGGTGCGCGCGGACAGTCACGCGCGATCCCGGCGAAGGGACTCACCGGACCGGGATACGACGGCCACACCTTCTGGGACACCGAGAGTTTCATCCTGCCCATGCTGACCTACACCGTGCCGGCGGCAGCAGGTGAGGAATTGCGTTGGCGCCATTCGACGATGGACAAGGCGAAGTCACGCGCAGCAGAACTCGGACAGCGCGGCGCCATGTTCCCGTGGCGCTCGATCAATGGTGACGAGTGTTCGGGCTACTGGCCTGCTGGTACCGCGGGTGTGCACGTCAGCGCCGACATCGCCAACGCGACCGCACGCTACATGCGCGCCACCGAGGACGAACAGTTCGAAACCGAGTGCGGCGTCGAGCTTCTCGTCGAGATCGCCCGTCTCTTCGCCGGCCTCGGGCATCACGACGTCAACGGACACTTCCGGCTCGACGGTGTGACCGGACCCGACGAGTACACCGCCGTCGTCAACAACAACGTGTTCACCAATCTCGCTGCGCAACTGGCACTTCGCGACGGCGTGGCCTGGGTCCATCGCCGCCCCGATCTCGCGCAGAAGTACGGCGTGACGAATGCTGAAGCGGCGCACTGGGAATCGTGCGCCGACGACATGACGATCCCGTACGACGACGCACTGGGAGTCCACCAGCAGTGCGAGGCGTTCACTCTGCTCGGCGCGTGGGATTTCGCGGCGTCGGTCGGCAAATACCCACTGCTGCTGAACTACCCGTACTACGACCTGTACCGCAAACAGGTGGTCAAGCAAGCCGACCTCGTGTTCGCGATGTACATGTTCGGCCGGGCGTTCACCGAGGAACAGAAGCTCCGCAACTTCGACTACTACTATCCGCTCACCGTTCGCGACTCCTCGCTGTCGGCGTGCTGTGAGGCCGTCACGGCTGCCGAGGTGGGCTACCTTGACCTCAGTTACGACCTCCTCGCCGAATCGGTCTTCACCGATCTTCACGACCTGCACAGCAACGTCAGCAGTGGTCTGCACATCGCCGCGCTCGCGGGTGCGTGGATGGACTGCGTCGCGGGATTCGGCGGCATGCGCGACTTCGGTGGCCACATCACGTTTGCGCCCCGGCTCCCACCGCGACTGACCTACATGTCCTTCCGTATGACGGTGCGGGATTCGAAGATCGTCGTCGCCGTCGACAAGAAGACCGCGACGTACCGCTTGCTCTCCGGTCCGAAGATCGACCTCGCGCACCACGGTGAGAAGTTCACGCTCACCGCGGAGCACCCGGTGACGCGCGACATCGCGGAGATCGAACATCGCGAGCCACCGAAGGCGCCGGTGGGCTGCGAGCCGTATCACCGAGACTGACTCCCGGGTGGCCGAGCCCGACGCCTCAGTGCGTCGGCTTGGCCTCCGGGTCAGCCTTGATGTTGCGCGCGATGCGCGTCCGCAGTTCTCTCAGAACGTCTTTCGACGCCTCCGCCCACGGCATCAGGATCGGGAAGACGTGGAACATTCCGCGACCCTCGTATCCGTACACGCCGACACCGTTGGCCTCGAGTTTCCCGACGAAGTCGCGGATGCCGTCGCGGAACATCTCGTACTCGCCCCAGCAGACGAACGTCGGGGGAAACCAGTCGGGACTCGGTTCGGCGTAGACGATCGACACCCTGACGTCGTTGGGCTGCACGCCGTGCAGGTAGGGAGTGACCGGGATGCTCCACGGCAGGATGTCGTACTTGGCGTTCTCGGTCACCGAGGCGTTGTCGAGGTCGAGGTCGATCTCGGGCGAGAACAGCGCGAGCGCCGCCGGCCGAGGCATGCCCTGGTTGTGCAGATAGCTGATCAACGACGTCGCGAGACCACCACCGCCGGAATCTCCCGCCACCATTAGGTGATCGGCGTCGATTCCCCGGTCGAGTAGGCCCTGGTAGACGTCGGCGGCGTCGAGAACTCCTGCGGGAAAGGGGAACTCGGGTGCCATTCGGTAGTCCGGGATGAAGATCTCGAAACCGGTGATCCGAACCAGCGCTGCGGCGAATGCCGAGTACATGATCGGCGTCGTACCGATGTATCCACCACCGTGCAGGTACAGAACAGTTGCCCCGATGGATTCCTTGGTTTCGTCGTCGTCGACGAATTCGTCGCTGCTGGCCTTGGCACGGCACCAGATTCCCGACACGCCGTTGATCTCGTCTTCGGAGATGTCGACCTTGCCCGCGAGTTCGATGACCGGCGGCAGGACGACGTTGCAGATGTCGTCGAGCGCTTTCTCCATCGAACGGAACTCCTCGATGGGCAATCCCATCGAGTACCCCATGAACGCGCGAATGGTGTTCCTGGTGACGGACTGGCCGACGTTGTCGAGGAAGCCGGCAGGCCCCTTCCACGGTTTTGAGAAGGGCACTCGCGCGAGACCGTTCAGCAGACTCTCGCCGAGGCCAACCATCGTCAACGCCGCGACGGGCTTGGATGCGGTCTCCACCTCGGGTCGATCAGCCATCACCATGCGGTCAGAATACGGGACGTGTCACTTCGATCGGCCTCGATGAACGCACGGTCGGCTGTCTCGAGCGCCCAGTCGGCACGATCTGGCGCACAGTCGGCTGTCTCGAGCACCCAGTCGGCGTTCAGGAGCGCCCAGTCGGCCGCCTCGAGCGCCCAGTCGGCCGTCCCCGAGCGCGCGGTCGACGCGGGGCGCTCGGGCGTCGGGCGACCAAGTATCCTGGCAGGCACTATGCCCACTGATCTGACCAGCACCGACACGCGTACATCACACGGCGCCGGGCGTCCGTACTACATCACGACGGCCATCGCCTACCCCAACGGCGCACCGCACATCGGGCACGCCTATGAGTACATCTCGGCCGACGCACTCGCCCGGTTCAAGCGTCTCGACGGATTCGACGTCCGATTCCTCACCGGAACCGACGTGCACGGGCAGAAGATGCAGCAGACCGCGGAGAAAGAGGGCATCCCGACGGCGGAGCTGGCCAAGCGCAACTCCGATCGCTTCCAGGCTCTCCAGGACCGCCTCGGCTCCAGCTACGAGCGCTTCATCCGAACCTCCGACGACGACCACAAGCGCGCGTCGGAAGTCATCTGGAAGCGCATGGCCGACACGGGCGACATCTACCTCGACACCTATTCGGGCTGGTACGACGTCCGTGACGAGACCTTCTACGCCGAGACTGACACCACGGTCAACGACGCGGGCGAGCGCGTGGCCTCCGACAACGGGCATGTCCTGACCTGGACCGAGGAGCAGACCTACTTCTTCCGACTCTCGGCGTATCAGGATCGACTGCTCGAACTGTACGAATCGCACCCGGAGTTCATCGGACCGGATGTCCGACGCAACGAGGTGGTCAGCTTCGTCAAGGGCGGCCTCACCGACCTGTCGGTCTCGCGCACCACGTTCGACTGGGGTGTCCCGGTGCCCGGGCATCCCGATCACGTCATGTACGTGTGGGTCGACGCGCTGACCAACTACCTCACCGGCGTCGGCTTCCCCGACGACGCCGCGACGTTCGAGCGGTACTGGCCCGCCGATCTGCACGTGATCGGCAAAGACATCATCCGCTTCCACTGCGTCTACTGGCCGGCGTTTCTGATGAGCGCAGGAATCGAACTGCCCAAGCGGGTCTTCGCGCACGGCTTCTTGTTCAACAAGGGCGAGAAGATGAGCAAGTCGCTCGGCAACGTCGTCGATCCGGAGAGCCTCCTCGACGAGTTCGGCCTCGACCAACTCCGCTACTTCCTGCTGCGCGAGGTGCCCTACGGCCAGGACGGCTCGTACTCCGCCGAGAGCATGACCGCACGCGTCAACGCCGACCTCGCCAACGAGTTCGGCAACCTCGCGCAGCGCACGCTGTCGATGATCGGCAAGTACTTCGACGGTGCGGTCCCGACCCCCGGCGCCTACACCGACGCCGACTCCGAGATCCTCGACGCCACAACCGAACTGCTGCCGCGCGTGCGCGACAACTTCGACGTGCAGGCGATCCATCTGGGACTGGAGGCACTGTGGTCGGTGCTGGCGCAGACCAATCGGTACATCTCGGCACAGGAACCGTGGAAGCTCGCGAAGACCGACCTCGAGCGGACGGGCACCGTGCTCTACGTGTGCGCAGAGGTGGTTCGCGTCGTCGCACTGCTGGCGCAGCCGGTCATGCCGACGTCGTGCAACGCGCTGCTCGACCTACTGGCTGTCGGCGACGATCGACAGTTCACAACCGTCGACGACCGTCTCACGCCCGGAACCCAATTGCCCAAGCCCACAGTGATTTTCCCGCGCCGCGACGCGTGAGCCGGTGTGCGGTGACGCGTTGACCCCGACCGCGACGGACCTGCTGCGCACGCTGCAGGTAACGACCGCGCGTCGCGGATCACCGCCTCCCGCAGCCCTTGTGGGTGACTGGTGGGACGCCGACGCGGTCATCGCGCCGTCGATCGAGTTGCGCCCAGGTCATGCACCGCCCGATCGTCCCGACCGATTCTGGTTGGGATACCTGGGTTTTCCGGTGCGCGGCGTCGAATCTGCATTGCCGACGATCGCCGGTGGTGAGACCGACCACCTCCTGGTACTCAGGGACGGGCGCTGGCAGCACGTCAGCGCCTCCGGCACCGGGCTGCCCGACTGGGTGCGCGAGGTATTGGCCGATGCCGCAACGGAAGTCGACGACTCGACCCGAGGGTGGTCGACCCGGTGGGAACCGCCAGACCCTCGACCACACCTGGCAGCGATCGAACACTGTCTCGAGGCCATCAGCGCCGGTGAGATCTATCAGGCATGCCTGTGTACCCGATTCACCGGAACGCTCACCGGATCTGCGTGCGGGTTCTTCGCAGATCTCGCGTCGCACACCCGACCCGCCAAATCTGCTTTCCTACAGGGTGATTGGGGCGCAGTGGCGAGCTTCTCCCCCGAGACCTTCCTGTCCCGACGTGGCGAGCGTGTGTGGTCGGCACCCATCAAGGGCACGATCGCCGCGGGCGACGACCCGACGGTACTGGCGGCGTCGTCGAAGGACATCGCCGAGAACATCATGATCGTCGACCTCGTGCGCAACGACCTTGGTCGTGTGGCATGCACCGGGTCTGTGCGCGTCGAGAGGCTGCTCGAGGTCGTCGGCGCGCCGGGCGTGTGGCACCTCGTCTCGCGGGTCGGGGCACAACTGCCGCCGGAGATCGGCAACGTAGCGTTACTCGATGCCACCTTCCCTCCGGCTTCGGTCACCGGAACTCCAAAACTCAGGGCAATGCAACTGCTGGCCGACTGGGAGCGCGACCCACGCGGGGTGTACTGCGGGGCAGTCGGATTGGCAGGTCCAGCAGGCCTGCTCGATCTCAACGTCGCGATCCGGACAGTCGAGATCGCACCCGACTGCTCGATGGCGCTGGGCGTCGGTGGCGGCATCACCGCCGATTCGGATCCGCATCGTGAATGGCAGGAATGCCTCGACAAAGCCGCAAGTGTGATCAACGCGCGACCGAGTGTGCTCGGCTAACGTTATCGATATGAATTGGGCCGCGACCGTCCAGCAGGCCGCCGAGATCACCACCGACCTCGCCGATATCCGAGCCTCGATCATCAGTGAATCACTCGACGCTGACGCGGCGGGCTCCACACAGACTCAGCACCGCTATCCGGACAACTACACGCCCCCGACATCAGTTCTCGAATCGTGGCTGCGCGCCCGCGCCCGCGGACACCGACGCGACACTCATCAACCCGAACTGGTCAATGCCGACGAACTCGACCGTCGCCGTGAACAGAGTCCGCTTCGGCACGCGTCGACGGCAGCCCGGGCGATCGTCGAGGCAAGCGCCGACGAGTCCGAGCTAGTCTTCGGGATGTTCGACGCCGACGGCGTGATGCTGTGGGGACAAGCCGATTCCCGACTCCGCGACGCGGCGCACGGGTTGCACATCACCGAGGGTGCGCGCTGGGATGAAGAATCGGCCGCAACGACCGTGGTGGGGCAGGTACTCGCCGACCCCAGACCGCAGCGCGTCTACCCCGCCGAGCACTACGCGAAGGCACTGGGCGACTGGTACTGCACGGGAGCTCCCGTCCTCGATCGGGTCACCGGCGACGTCGCCGGGGTGATTGCCTTCGGAGGGCAGATGAATGCCGTCCAGCCCGCGACGCTCATGCTTGCAGCGTCTGTCGCCGAGTTCTGCGCCCGCGACGTCTCTGACGAACACCAGCGCAGACTGAGCACGTTGCGTGAGACCGGCGGAAAGACGTTGTCCGCCTTCAAGGCTGCGCTACTCGTCGACGACGACGGTCTCGTCGCAGACAGCCGCGGAGTGATCGCCCCGACCAGGATCGCCCCACCGAGCGACGGTGAGCTGCGCTTCGTGACGGGGCTCGGTGTGTGCGTCGCCGAGCGCATCGTCGGCGGCTGGGTGGTACGCCCGGCAGGACCGCCGGGTCCGATTCTCATCGAGCTCGACCTCCGCGGCGAACCGTCGATTCATGTCACCGACGGTCCCGACCACATCACCATCGTCATCACGCGACGTCACGCGCAGATCCTGCTACTGCTTTCCGACGCCGGGCGTGCGGGCCTCACGTCTGCGGAGTTGAGCAAGATGCTGTTCGGCGACGCGACCCACGAGGTGTCGGTGCGGTCCGAGATGTCGCGCCTGCGCCGGGCCGTCGGCACCCTCGTGGCCAGTCGGCCGTACCGGCTTGCCACCGACGTGACGCTGACCGTCGTCCCCGACTAACGGTCGGCTGATTGTCCAGCAGTCCCGGTTAGCTCGGTGACCTGCGACGCTAGTCCGTCTCGGTGCGTGCGGCCAGTACCGCCTCGTAGATGTCCCGCCGCGACACGCCCGTACCCTCTGTGACCTGCGCGCAGGCTTCCTTGAGTCGTAGACCACCCGCGACGAGCTGTTCGGCCTGTTCGACGAGGTCGTCGACGGCCGGTACCCGACGTTCCCCCGGCGCCAAGACGACGGTGATCTCGCCACGGACGCCCTCGGCCGCCCACTGCGCGAGGTCGGCGAGCGGGCCCCGACGGATCTCCTCGTACGTTTTCGTCAGTTCCCGACACACCGCCGCCTCGCGATCGGGTCCGAGAACGTCGACGGCGTCGACGAGGGTGTCGGCGAGGCGGTGGGGTGAATCGAAGAAGACCACGGTGCGCGGTTCGTCGACGAACTGGGTCAGCCAGTCGAGCCGTGCCTGATGTTTGCGTGGCGCGAAACCCTCGAAGCAGAAGCGGTCCGACGGTAGGCCGGAGACCGCGAGCGCAGTGGTCACCGCCGACGGTCCGGGCAGCGCGGTGACCCGCAGACCCGCCGCCGCACATGCTGCGACGATCCTGTGGCCCGGATCGCTGACCGATGGCATGCCGGCATCGGTGACCAGTAGCACTGTGCTTCCGGCGCGGATCGCGTCGAGGAGCGCCGGGGTCCGTGCCGCCTCGACCTGGTCGTAGTAGCTGACGACGTTTCCGGTGATCGTCACGTCGAGCGCTTGGGCCAGAGCGCGAGTGCGTCGGGTGTCCTCGGCCGCCACGATGTCGGCGGTCGCGAGCGCGTGCCGCAGACGCGACGACGCGTCGTCGACCTGACCCATCGGGGTCGCGGCCAGGACGAGTCGACCGTTGCCCGTGTCGGTGTCGGACGCGTCCGGAGCGGGAATCATGCGAATCACTGTACGAGCGGGACATTACGATGGTCCGGGTGACCATCGTCGACGGACCCATCGCTGCGCCCGCCGTCGATCCGACACCCGCTCGCGGACGCCTGCTCAAGGTGGCCGCGCTGCGTTCGACGCGGGTCCGACCCGACCCCGAAATCGAGGTGCCACTCTTCGGCGCACCCGACCGGACGCGTGGCCTGATCGTCGGCCTGATCATCACTCTGGTGGCCACCGCCACCCGTTTCTGGGGGCTGAACCACCCGACAGACCAGGGCACACCGGTCTTCGATGAGAAGCACTACGTTCCGCAGGGCTGGCAGGTGCTGACCGGCGGCAACTGGATCGAGGACAATCCGGCCTACGGACTCGTCGTACATCCACCGGCCGGCAAGTGGCTGTTGGCCGTCGGCGAGTGGATGTTCGGATACAGTCCGCTCGGTTGGCGGGTCATGTCCGCGGTCGCGGGCGTCGCGATCGTGGTGATGATCTACCGGGTCGTGCGTCGAATGGCACGGTCGACACTCATCGGAGCTATCGCCGCGGTATTCGCGATCTGCGACGGCGTGCTGTTCGTGCAGTCACGCATGGGCATGCTCGACATCTTCCAGTGCCTGTTCGTGGTCGCGGCATTCACGGCGGTGATCTGCGACCGCGACCAGGTACGCGAGCGGATGTTCAACGCCTACCTCGACGGCCGCATCAACGACTCACAGTTCGGACCTCGCCTGGGCTTCCGGTGGTACCGCTTCACCGCGGGGGTGATGCTCGGGCTGACGTGTGCGACGAAGTGGTCGGGCATCTACTACATCATCTTCTTCGGCCTGCTGGTGATCGGATTCGACGTCGCGGCGCGCAAGGCCTATCACGTTCGACGCCCCTGGGCGGGCGCGCTGGTTCGCGACGCCGTGCCCGGCGTCGCGAGCCTCGTCGTGATGCCGATCGCCATCTACTTCGCGAGCTTCGTCCCGTGGTTCACGAGCGAGACGTCGGTGTACCGCTACCAGGTCGGCAACACGATCGGAACCGACGGACCGTACGCGTGGGTGCCCGGCGCGTGGCGTTCGCTCTTGTACTACGAGGCCGGGGTGCTCAAGTTCCACGCCGGTCTGACGAACTCGGCCGGTAACCACCACCCCTGGGAGTCCAAGCCGTGGACGTGGCCCATGAGCCTGCGCCCCATGCTGTACGCGCTGGAGAACGGACCCGACCAATGTGGCGGCGGCCAATGTGTCCGCGCCCAGATGCTGATCGGGTCACCGGCAATGTGGTGGCTCGCGCTTCCGATGCTGCTCTGGGGGTTGTGGGCCTTCCTGATCCGACGCGACTGGCGCTACGCCGCGGTGATCGTCGGATACGGCGCGGGCTTTCTGCCGTGGTTCGCCGAACTCGACCGCCAGATGTACTTCTTCTACGCGACGGTCCTGGCACCGTTCCTCGTGATGGGCCTGGCCCTGTGTTGTGGCGACATACTGCGAGCCACCAGATCGTCGCCGACCAGACCCCGGCCGGAACGGCAGGTTCTCGGCATCATCGTCGTCGCGATCTATATCGGGCTGGTCGTCGCGAACTTCGCCTGGCTGTGGCCGATCCTGACCGCCAGTCCCATCTCGCCCGAGGAATGGCACCAACAGATCTGGCTGCCTAGCTGGGGCTGACGCGCGGGCGGGGGTGGTTTCGACAGGCTCAACCAGCGGCGGGGCGCTCAACCAGCGGGGGGCCGCTCAGCCAGCGGGATGCTCGTCGCCGCCGACGGCCCGCGTGACCAGGTCGACGATCGTGGCGTCGTCGACTCCCATCGCACGCAGCGCGGCGACGTGGTCGACGGTGGCGCGCTGGGCGTCGTCGAGCGTCGTGTTCGATCCGGCTTTGATGAATGTTCCGCGTCGGCCCCTGGTCTCGATGATCCCGGCGGCCTCGAGTTCGCGATAGCTTTTCGCGACCGTGTTGGGGGCGAGGTCGAGGTCGGCGGCCAGTGCGCGCACCGTCGGAAGCCGTTCTCCGACAAGCAGTTGGCCCCGTGTGATGAGGTCGATGACGCCGAGGCGGACCTGTTCGAAGGGTGCGCGATCGGAGTCGTGGTCGATGGCGAGCCGTGTGGCGAGGTCCATCGTCGACCTCAGAGCGGGTCCCGCGACAGCGGGCACGACATGCACCGTGGACCGCCGCGGCCGGAGCCGAGTTCGCGGCCCTCGATCTCGATCACCTCGATACCCGAGTCGACGAGTCTGCGGTTCGTCTCGACGTTGCGGTTGTAGGAGACGACGACACCCGGTTCGACAGCGAGAGTGTTGTTGCCGTCGTCCCACTGCTCACGCTCGGCGGTGACCGGGTCGAGGCCGGTGTCGATGACGCGGAGTTTGCCGATGCCCATCGCGTCCGCGGCCGCCTCCACGAACGGGCGCGGCCCGCTCACGTCGACGTCGCCGTCGCCGAGGTCGCGCAACGTGAATGCCGACATGCTGTCGCGGATGTTCGGATACATCACGACGGCATCGGCGTCGACCATGGTGCAGACCGTGTCGAGGTGCATGAATGCGCGCTGCTGCTCGATCGGAACCGCCAGCGCGGTGTGGGCCAGTCCGTCGGCGAACAGGCTGCGCGCCAAGGCTTCTGCGCCGGCGGGGGTGGTGCGTTCACCGACTCCCACGGCGACGACTCCTGGCGCCAGCAGCAGCACGTCGCCTCCTTCGACGGGTGCGACCTGCGATTCGTACGCGCGTCGCGCACCCGTGAACAGCGGGTGGTGCGCGTAGATCAGGTCGGTTAGTGAGGTCTCTCGCACGCGGGCGGGCAGCGCGAGTGAGGTGATCGCGAAGCGCGGCCCGATCCAGAACGAACTGTCGCGGGTGAACAGCAGATTGGGCAGCGGCGC
The DNA here is from genome assembly GCF_965344965.1 of Gordonia jacobaea. Classification (NCBI taxonomy): domain Bacteria; kingdom Bacillati; phylum Actinomycetota; class Actinomycetes; order Mycobacteriales; family Gordoniaceae; genus Gordonia; species Gordonia jacobaea. Next base: position 479,241 of record NZ_CBDRLS010000001.1, read on the forward strand.
TATGGCGAACTCCGGCCCGACGTGCATGCGGCGCACCAGCGACGCCGACTCCGCCGCCGGGGTCAACGGCAACTCGTCGAAGGTCATGCCGGCGGTCAACACGTCGGCGAGTTGTGGTGCGGGCAGGCCGCGCAGATACCCGGCCAGTTCTTCGGCAAGGTGCGGTCCGAGTAGTCGGGAGTTCACTGCTGCTGCGATTCCCTGGATTCGCGCGGCGCCGCTGTGATCGAGCGTCTCGGTGAGCAGATCGCCGAGGAGAAAGACGTCGACGCCGCGCGCGGTGAGTGCGGCCGCGAACTCGTCGTGCTCTTCTTGAGCGCGTGCGACCCAGGGCAAACCGTCGAACAGCAGTTGGTCGCTGTTGCGCGGGGTGAGGCGCAGCAGTTCGTCGCCGGGGCGGTGCAGCATCACCGCGCATAGTCGGCCGACCTCCGTGTTGGAGCCGAGTGTGTAGTCACCGCTGGCAGTCGACGCAGGCATGGATCAAATCTAGTCGCCGAGTGCCGCGCATGCTCGACGCCGAGCGTCAGGGTGCGTCGGGATCGGACTGCTGCGTCGGATGCAGTCGCGGGACGGCACCGACAACCTCGGGAGCCGACTCGCGGGCGAACAGCCATGCGACGAACGCAACGGCTGCCACCGCTCCGGTCAGCACGAATGCCGGGCCGAATCCGACACTTCCAGCAACGAACCCGACGATCAGTGGACCGGTGACCGCACCGAGATCTGACGACATGCTGTAGGCCGCGAGCGCCGAACCACCCTGACGTCTGGCGCCGAGAACGTCGGCGAGCGCGGCCTGATGAGTCGGGGCGAACAATCCCGATCCGACACCGGCGAACAGCGAGAGCACCAGCGCGAAGACGATATTCGGCGAAAACCCGAGCAGGGCTGTCGAGATCGCCATGATGGCGAGGCCGGGAAGCATCACCGGTCGGCGACCGAGCCTGTCGGACATCCTTCCCGCGACCAGAATCGCGGCGACGTTACCGGCCGCGTACACGGCGAGGACCACACCGGTCATGGCGGCCGACTCGTCGAGTCCCTCGGTGATGAAGAGCGGCACCACCGCGACGCGCACTCCCATCGACGCCCAGCCCTGTGTGAAGTTCGACGCGATGATCGCGCGGTAGGCGCTGTCGTGCAACGCGGTTCGCAGCGACATCGCACCTCGTTGCGGAACGTCGGAGACCTCGGGCGCCGCGGTGTCGCGCAGTTGCGTTGCGACGACCGCCGACGCGATCAACAGTGCGACGGCGTACACCACGAACGGCATGCGCAATCCGAACCCGACCAGCGCGCTGCCGATCAGTGGGCCGGTGATGTTACCGATCAGGAAGCCCGCGGAGAAGAACCCCGAGACCTTGCCGCGGATCTCGTTGGGCGACAACCTGATCAGCAGCGCCATCGCCGACACCGTGAACATCGTCGAACCGATACCGCCCGCACCACGGAACAGGAGAAGCTGAATGTAGTTCTGCGCGAACGCACATGCCAATGTGCTCGCCGCGACGATCAGCAGACCGGTCAGATAGATGCGACGTTCGCCGAGTACCGTCACCAGGCGTCCGGTGGCGGGCGCGAACACAAGGCGCATCACCGCGAACGCCGACACCACCGCAGACACCGCGGTGTAGCCGACGTCGAAACTGCGCGCGAAGGTCGGGAGCGCGGGCGCGATCAGACCGAAGCCGAGAGCGATGACCACGTTGGCAGCCAGCAGCACCCAGATCCCGCGAGGAATCTGCTTCACTCAGATCACGGCTCCTCCGGAAGCTTGTCGAGCGCTTCGGCGGTCAGTGCGCGACCCAGCTCGATCATCTCCGTGGCCTTGTGAAAATCCAACGTGCGCACGGCTTTACGTGGCACTCGAATCAGAATGTCCGGCGGGTATCCCGCGATCTGGTAGCGGGTCAGCGCGATCGACATGATGTCGAGAGAGCGCAGCAGGATCTCGATCCTGCCCATCGGAGCCGCTTTGGCACCGTCGTCGACCTCGCTCGCCGTTGACAGCGTCTCGACGTCGTCGGATCCGTCTGACCCGGCGGGCGCGTCCTCCTCGGGAGCGTCGTGGCTCCCGGAATCGTCGGCCTCGACGCCGAACCGTTCGCGCACCGAGCGCACCCAGTCGTTTTCCAACAACGGGGTGATGTTGCGGCGGATCACGCCCTTGGTCTTGGGCGCTCGACTCGCGCCGTGTTCTGCGCCCTCGTCGGCGTCGAGGACAACCCCGATCGTCACGTCGCTGCTGACCGCCGACGTCGGCGCGACGGGCAGTGGGTCGAGGATGCCGCCGTCTGCGAGGAGTCGACCGTCGACCTCGTGGGGCCGGATCACACCGGGGATCGCGATCGACGCCCGGATGGCGTCGACGAGGCTGCCCTTCTGGAACCACACCGGTCGACCCGCGGCGAGGTCGGTGGCGACCGCGGTGAACGGGATTTCGAGGTCTTCGATCACGGTGTCGCCAAGGATCTCGCGAACCCGCGCCAGGATGCGCTCGGCGCCGATCATCCCGCCCGGCTTGGACAGCGAGACGTCGAGCAAACGCATCACGTCGAGCTGCGACAAACCGCTGATCCAGTCGACGTAGTCGTCGAGACGCCCGGCACAGTAGAGCCCGCCGACCAGTGCACCCATCGATGATCCGGCGACGCTGACGATCTCGTACCCGCGTGCGTCGAGTTCGGTGACGACGCCGATGTGTGCGTAACCGCGAGCTCCCCCGCTACCCAGAGCGAGGGCCACGCGAGACGGTCGGGCCATGATGCTCAGCCTAACGATGACGTCCGACGCCGCACGCGTCAGTCGATCGGAAGCCGCCTCGGACCCGGACCCTGCCGGTTCAACTCATCGCCAGGGTTGAGCAGGTGGCACGCACCCAACGACAAGCAACCGCATCCGACGCACGAACCGATCATGTCGCGCATCGTCTCGAGTAGGTCGATGCGGTGATTGATGTCGGCGATCCACCGCTGCGACGCCGCCTCCCACATCGCGCGCGACGGCGACTCGTGATCGCCGAGCTCGGTGAACACCTCCCCGATCACCGCAAGCGGTATCCCCGCAGCCTGGGAGGCGCGGATGAACGCGACCCGCCGCAGCATCGCGCGGTGGTAGCGCCGCTGGTTGCCCGACGTGCGCCGCGAGAAGATCAGCCCCTGGTCTTCGTAGAACCGCACGGCCGACGGCGCGATGCCCGCGCGCTGCGCCAGCTCACCGACGGACAATTCGATCTTCTTCAGGCCCATAAAACGACAATAGGCGACTTCAAGTGAACTTGAAGTCGCCTTGCCCGCTGATCGAGCTTGTCGAGATCACACACCCGAGCCCGCCCACCCGCCGGACCTACCTAAATGTGTGTCCTATCGATAGATGTGGGTGCTGCAGCACCCAACTCCTTCGATTGGACACACATTTAGGGCGCGGCTCTCCGGTGGCCCAGCCCGGTCAGCTCCGGACGACCATCACGGGAGCGTTGGCTTCCCGCAGCACCTTCTGGCTCGTCGATCCCAGGAGCAGGCCGGTGAAGCCTCCGCGACCACGGCTGCCGACCACGATCAGCGACGCCTTGTCGCCTGCGGCGTCGAGCACGGCCTTGGCCGGGTCCTCGGGGATCACCTTCCGCTCGATCGTGACGTCGGGGAAGTCGGAGGCGAAGCCTGCCAGCCGCTCGGCGAGGGCCTCGACGGCATCCTGCGACATACGGGTGACCTCGTCGGGATCGATTCCGTAGCCGTGCAGGGCGTCGACGTCGAGCGGGGTCCAGGTGTGCACCGCGACGAGCGACACATTGCGCAGTGACGCCTGCCGAAATGCCTCCTTGATGGCGGCCTCGCTCACGGGCGAGTCGTCGATGCCGACGACGACAGGTCCGTCGGTGTTGCCCTCGCCGTCGATCACGACGACGCGGCCGTGGTGGTGTGCGGCAACGGTGATGCTCACGGAACCGAGGAAGAGTCCCTTCACGCTGCCGAGCTTGCGTGTTCCGACGACGATCAGTGCAGCGTCCTTGCCGAGCTCGAGCAGCACACGCGCAGCGTCACCGTCGACGATCGACGTATGGATGGTGATGTCGGGCGCAACTTCCTTGGCTGCGGCCGCAGCGCTCTGCACCGCATCGGTGGCGTCCTGCCGGATCGCATCGATCACGTCCTGCGGGATGATGAGCCCAGGCGCGTAGTCGCTCGTGCTCGCGTCGTAGACCCCGACCAGCTTGAGGTCGAGGTGCTCGAGTTCTGCTTCCTTGGCTGCCCAACGGACTGCTGCCGTTGCCGCTTCAGAACCGTCGACGCCGACGAGAATCGCATTCATCTGTTTTCCAACTCCTCACAACTGTCTGCTCAGTAACCCTCACCATCCATCGTGCCCGCCGACGGTTGCGAGGGCAATGGAACAAGGTCCCGAAGGTGCAGGCAGCACTGCTGCAATGACCGACAGATGTACGGTGAATGAACCGCCGCCTACATCCCGAACAGCCGCACCCTTCACCCGAACCGATTGGTGGTGACCCAAAAATGACTGGGCCGCAAGATAATTCGCACAGCGATCACACCGGTCGCACCGATGGCGAAGCAACCGGCAGCCCGTCACCGTCTGAGCCGAGTGAGTTCCGTCGCGCGATGACGTCGGTCGTGATCACGGTGTTCTTCACGGTCGCCATCGTGCTGGTCGCGGCCGCGTCATCTGGTGGCCTGCAGACGCTCCTGCTCATCGTCGCCCCGATCGTCGTACTGATCGCAGCGCTCACGACAGCGATACGCACGTACCGGGTCTGGCGCGCAGGCGGCCGCTGGCAGATCTGGCAGGGCGCAATGTGGTTCGAGTTCGCCTTCTTCGTCATCGTGCTGTTCAGCACGGCACCACTGCTGCTGGTGGATTGACACCCACCCACCAGTTCGGCACGACCCCTACCCCGCCACCGGAGTGGTGGCGGGGTGCAGATGGGTTGCGACACAACCAGATTCGACGTTGCGCCCGATTCGTTGGGCGGGCAGGCCAGCCAGGTTGGCGCGTGGTACTGGTCGCCGCGGTGGTCAGGCGGCGTCGGCCAACGGTGGGCCGACGCCGTGGGGTGTGAGGGGGTCGCCCGGTGGAGCTGGACCTGTCGGCGTGCCCGGGATTGTGGGCGGGTTGGGGTCTGTGGGCGGCTCGGGGTCGAGTTCGAGTGGCCTGGTTAGGTTCCATCGGATGTCGACCCGCCTGCCGAGAGGCCGAGTATCAGCGGAAGGCATCCCATCCGCCAGCGCGAGTTCGACGCCGGTGAGCGTCTGACGTGCCACCTGCCTGCTCGGCGAGTCTGGCACCGAGGACGGCGACACCATCCAGCCATGCACTGCGTCCGCGACGATCTCGGCGCCGGCCGTGTCCGCAGCGGCGCCCGCTGTCCTGGCTGTGTCCGCCTCGATCTCGGCGTCGCCTCTGCCTGTTGCTCGCGCGCCGATCTCGGTAACCGTCGCGTCTGTACCTGACCCGGTGGCGCGTGCAGCCGCTGCAGCGTCGGTGCTGGCGTGTTCGGCGGCGAGGTAGTCGCGGAAGTCGGCTTTGACGTCCGCGATGCGGTTGATGCGTTCGGGATTCTCCGGCATGCCGGGCTTGGCGTTGAGCCGCCAGGCAACCCGCCCGGTGTCGGGGCCGTCGGTGATCATGCGTGTCGTGAACTGCCCTGGTTTCGTGCCAACTCTCCGGTTGTGTACATCGCAGGCGGGAACCAACTGGTCGATATCGGTGAGTCCGCCGTCGGCCCAGTCTTTCGCAGCGTGATGCATCTGCACCCGTGAAGCGGGCTGGTTACAGCCCGGTGCCGAACACATCTTTCCGCCGGGTGAGGCGAACGAGGCGAGTCGTTGTCCGAGTGACGCGATCCGCTTCGACCGCCCCAGGTAGAGCGGCACGCCGGTGTGTTCACCGAACACCGCCAAATACTGGCTCGCGCCACTCGCTGCGGCCATCGAGATGAGGTCTTGTATGGGCAGCAGTGTTCCGGACGTGGTCTGTGCGATCCCCGCCTGCTCTTCGAGTTCCTGCAGGCTGGTGGTGACGATGACCTGGATCGGTAATCCGCGGTGGGTGTTGCCGAGCATGCCGGATTCCAACACCTGGCCGAGTAGGGCGGAGAAGGCGTCGTGGTTGCGTTGCGCGGGTGAGCGTTCATCACGCAGGGCGGCCGCTGCGACCTGTTCTGCATTCGCGGTGGTGATCGGCCCGACCGGCGAGTCGGGGTCGTCGGGGTTATTCATGCCGGGTTTGGCCCACGCGTCGAGCACGGTGTCGAGGCGTGCGCGGGCGATCGGATCGAGATCGGCGGTCAACCGCGACATGAGTTGCGCGTTCTGCCGGTTCACCCACAACCGGCGTCGACGCTTACGGTCCTTCGAGGTGGTCAGCGTCCCATCCGGATCCAGATGGGCAAGTAGCCGTGAACCGAGGTTGGTGATTTCGGCAGGCGTGAACTGGACCGCATACCCAGCCATCTGCGCTTCGGCAGCAGATTTCGTCTCGGCCGACACCTCACCGGGGATCGCCTCCAACACCTCGAGTACCGCCCGGACATGTGCGCCGGCGACCCGACCTTCCACCACATAGCCGGCCAACGTGGGACACGACGGTGGTAGGCGGTCGCCGCAGATCGTGGTGAACGACCCAGTCGCGGCGATCACCCGATGCCGCGCAGCCGGATCACCGATATGCAGGCCATGCCCCATGAAATTGCGAATATCGCGGAAACCCAGAGCGCGGGGCAGATCCCGGTCGGAGGCCTCCACAATCAAGCGATCCGTCACCGCGCCCGCAGTCCGCAACGCCAACCGTTCGGCCTCAGCAGTGGCTTCCACCAGCGCCGCATCGGACACCAGCGACACATCGACGGCAGCTAACTCATCCAACACCGCGGCAAGCCGTGACAGTTTCTCCGCCACCACCGCATCCGCCGACCCCACCGCAGCAGCGGCCAAAGCCGAAGGCGCGCCACCGCCCTGAACGCCATTGCTGTTGCTGTTCACGTGCCGCCACCCCCGCCCCACGTCATATCGAATATGCGTTCTACATTACCCGACAATACCGACAGCGTCGAGGAATTCTCGAACACAAGATCGAATCTGTGGAGACTCGTCGTAACGGACAATCCCGAGCGCGCGCAGCCGCTCTTCTACCGAACCCCTCCCCTTCCCGATGAACCCCTGCCCGATGCGCCCTTCGCTGCATACTTCCGCCGGAAACGTTCGACGCGCCCCTCCGTGTCGACGACGCGTGCGGTGCCCGTCCACAGCGGATGCGACGCGCTCGTGATGTCGACGATGATCAGCGGATAGTGTTGTCCGTCATGCCATTCCACGGTCTGCGTCGACGTCGAGGTCGACCGGGTGAGGAACTGCGTGCCGGTCGCGGCGTCGCGGAAGACGACCGGGTGGTAGTTGGGATGGATGCCAGATTTCATGGGAGATCCCCTTTCTCGGAATCGTTGTGCTGTTGATCGGTGTCGAGGCCGTCAGTGATGGAGAGCAATCCGGACCCGGGAGGCGTGCTGTCGGCGCAGGGGTCCCCGTGCCGGGTGCCGAACGGGTCGTCGTACTCGCGCCAGGCATCCGGCCCCTCCGCCATTTCGACGTCGGTGAGCGTGGCGGCGTTCAATGCCTCGACAATCTCGGTGACGTCCGCGCGGTGCGTCAAGATCGTCAGCGCGTTGTGACGGTCACCGAATACCTCGTCCCACCGAAGCGCCGCCATCGCGAGGCGCGTCTCCTCGACGTCGGCGCGCTCGTCGGCCGACATCGCCGCGACCCACTGTCCGGCCTCCTCGACCCGTAGCGCCCCGCCGGCGGCCTCCAGCCAGAACACGTCGTCGAATCGCGTTGCCAGCCAGATTCGGCCGCGGGAGCAGATGACACCGTCGAGCAGGTGGTCGAGGGCGTCGTGCAGTCGCGTCGGATGGAAGGGGCGGTCGCTCTCGAATACGGCCATCGACACGCCACATTCGGTGGTCAGCGGTGGAGTCCCGCGCAGCAGCGGGTCATGCGGACCGAAGACTGCGCCGCGTCGGGCGGTCGGGCCGATCGCGCGCAGCAACTGGATCAGGGTGCCCGGCCGGATGGGTCGTTGAGGCAGCTCCATCACGATCGGAGCGCCGGGCGCGAGGCGACGCAAGACCTCCATCAGCCTCGCCGACGACCACGCGTCGCGAAACGCCGGGTCGGCGCCCGCGAGTACCAGCGCGTCGGCGAAGGCGACCTGACCGACCGCCACCTGCGCAAGGGTGCGATCGTCCTCGGCCACAGCCGAATCCCACTTAGCAGACCACTCGACAAGCCCAGCTTCGCCGAGGGTGATGTCACCACTCGCGGCGTCGAGCCACTCCATCTCCGACACGCACGCGATCGTCGCGTCGACGACGACGTCGTATCCCGCGGGAGCGTCGACGAATCCAGGCATGTCAGAGCAGACGACATGCTCGATCGACCAGCACAACGACTCGGGTTCGATGAGTGGATCGAGTTGCAGCACAATACGTTCCACCGTTGATCGCTGGTGCAGTCGACGCAGCAGCGGGAGCAGGTCGATCCGTAGCGTGCACGACACGCACCCGTGCTCGAGCGAGATCTCGCGAATGTCGGTGCGCTCGACGCCGTCGAGGTCGATCGAGCGGGTCGTGCGCAGCACCCGACCACTGGGCAGCGACGAGAGGTCGTGGTGGACCAGCGTGGTCCCTGCCATCGCGAGCGCGTCCACGGTCCGCGCCACCGCTCCCCTGTCGAGCCCGGTGACCAGCGTCATCGGAGTGCGCGGCCTCGACGGCCGGCGTCGAGCATCAGTTGGATCGGCCTGCACAGCATCGCCCCTTCACTCTAAATTATTGGCAACGATTTCCATTTAGTGTGCCGCCACGTTAGCGTGGAATACCGCACTAACGCCAATCGTTTCCAACAAGGAGGTTGTGCCGTGGCAGCACGATGTCAGGTCACCGGGGGAACGCCGGGGTTCGGCAATCAGGTGTCGCACTCGCACCGAAGGACCTCACGTCGCTGGAACCCCAACATCCAACGACGCCGCTACTACCTGCCCAGCGAACGACGTTTCGTGACGCTCGACGTGAGCGCCAAGGGCATCAAGACCATCGACCACAAGGGCATCGAGGCCGTGGTCGCACAGATACGCGCACGAGGAGAGAAAGTCTGATGGCTCGCAACGAGATCCGACCCATAGTCAAACTCCGGTCAACCGCCGGAACCGGCTACACCTATGTCACCCGCAAGAACCGCCGCAACGACCCCGACCGCATGGTGATCCGCAAGTACGACCCGATCGCCAAGCGTCACACCGAGTTCCGCGAGGATCGCTGATGGCCAAGAAATCCAAGATCATCCGCAACGAGCAGCGTCGTGAGACCGTGGCCCGCTTCGCCGAACGACGTTCGGCACTGAAGCGCACCATCGTCGACGCCGCCGCAACACCCGAAGAGCGTGCACAGGCCCAACGCGACCTGCAGGCACTGCCCCGCAACGCGAGCCCGACGCGCGTCCGCAACCGCGACGTCGTCGACGGCCGCCCGCGCGGCTACGTCGGCAAGGCAGGCGTGTCGCGCGTCCGCTTCCGCGAACTCGCCCACCGCGGCGAACTACCGGGCATACACAAGTCGAGTTGGTGAGTACCGTCGGGTGTGGGCGCTCACAGCGTCCGCACCCTGCGGCCAACCACCCATCACCCACTACAGAGGACTTCACCCATGGCGAAGCGAGCACCGCGTCGGCCACGGCCAGGCGCCGACACCAAGCCCAAGCAGACCCGCAATCAGCTCAACGCGCTCGACATCACCGACGTCGACTACAAAGACGTGAACCTGCTGCGCAAGTTCCTGTCCGACCGCGGCAAGATCCGCAGCCGACGCGTCACGGGACTGACCCCGCAGCAACAGCGCCAGGTGGCCACCGCCATCCGCAACGCGCGTGAGATGGCGTTGTTGCCCTTCGTTTCTCAGCGCTGACCCTTCGCCACTCCTGAGCGTTCAGTTCCGGTTGCCCACAGTCGCGGTATCCGCGCGTCTGGGCAACCGGCACATTCAGCGAGTCACGACCCACGCTGCATGTCGAGGCTGATCTCCTCGGCGTCGAGTTGCCCGAGCGCGCGGCTCAGCGCCGACGAGCTGTACGTTCCCTGGCTACGCAGCGTGAGCAACTTCTTGCGCTGCGCGGCGATGATCTCGCGGCGGGTCCGGCGGATCTGCACGCGTTCTTCAAAGTTGAGGCCGTACGGCGTACTGGCGCCCGCGGGCACCACACCGCTCTGCGGATCGTCGGAATCACCGGCATCCGAAACGGCGTCGGCGTCCTCATCGGCCTCGCGGCTGACCTGTTCGAGTCGTGGTCGCAACCACGGGATCTGTCTGACCGTCTCGGACTCAGCCATCACTTTCTGGGCGGTCGCGTCCAGTTCTGCCCGAAGCCGTCGACGTTCGGCGAGCATCGATTCGGTGTCGTCGCCGATCTTGAGCTTGCGGATCAACCACGGAAGCGTGCCGCCCTGGATCAGCAACGACGCCGCCGCAACCACGAACGCGACGAGTACCAGCAGCGGCCTACTCGGGGTATCGTCCGGCAGCGTCTGTGCCGCGGCCACAGTCACCACGCCGCGCATTCCGGCCCACACCACGATCGCCGACTCCTTCGGCCCCAGCGGCGCTTCGGTGTAGTAGTCGATGTCGGCGAGTGTGCGCGTGATCCGCGAATTGATGCGGGCCGCGGTGTCCGTGGAGACGGGCGGCATGTCGCCTGCCGCGAGTCGAGTGGTGTCGCGGTGGCGGCGGCGTCGAAACGCCCTGCGCCACCACTGCCGACTCCGACGTTCCTGATCGCGGTCGATGTCGGCGCTCGGCGTCACCGAGAAATCCGCGAGCATCGGGCGGATCTGATCGCCGCGTCGTCGCTTCCTGTCGAGCCACCATGCCAGCGGCACGACGTACAGCGCCCGCACGAGCAGCGCGACGCCCAACACCGACAGCCCGATCCACACCGCGTTCGGCACGCCCTCGTGGTCGTTGTGGACGTCGGACATGAGGGTGAAGAGCTCCAGACCCATCAGCAGGAACACCGCGCCCTCGGCGATCAGCTCGACGACGTGCCAGTTCTGCATGTCCGAGATGCGGTGCTGCGGCGTGAGATATTTGACCGCGCCTGCGCCGGTGATCAGACCCGCGGTCACCGCGGCGACGAGACCCGACGCTCCGATCGCCTCCGCGGGCACGTACGCGATGTAGGGAACAGTGAACGAGATCGCCGTGTTGGCGGTGGCGTCGCGCATCCGCGATCGCACCCACAGGTTGGCGACGCCCACCGCTGCGCCGATGGCCACCGCGCCCGCCACCGCGAAGACGAAGTTCAACGCCACGCCCCAGAACGAGATCGTGGCCGCGGTCGCCGCTACCGCGGCCCGCAGGAGCACCAGCGCCGACGCGTCGTTGAGCATGCTCTCGCCCTCGAGCACGGCGACGACGCGCGACGGTACGCCCATTCGCTTGGCGATCGACGTCGCCACCGCGTCGGTGGGACTCACGATCGCACCCAGCGCGACACCCGTTGCCAGCGAGATACCCGGCACCACAAGCGTCAAGAACCACCCGACGACCACGGCACTGAGGATCACCAGCACCACCGACAGTGTGCTGATCGCGGTGAAGTCCCTACGGAAGTCCATCGTCGGCATGCCGATGGCCGCCGAATACAGCAGCGGGGGAAGCACTCCGACCAGAATCCACTCGGGATCGACGTGGAACGCGGGTACGAACGGCATGATGCCGATGACCGCGCCGACGAAAACCAGGACCAGGGGCGCCGGAATCCGCAGGCGAGGAGCGATGTCGGTCACCAGCGCGATGAAGAGAACCGCTGCAACGACGATCAGCACTTTTTCCATCGCGTCCGCCCCTTCCAGGGTCTGTCGCCGGCCACCGAAGAACACTTCCACCGAAAACTGTGCCATTGGCTGTTGACAACAATTTCGGTGCCACTTACCGTCGAAAGCCTACGGTGTGACACCCCACACTGTCGGTTGCGCTCAAGCACCGAATGCATCTCGCGGAAGGCAGTTCTCATGACGAAGGCACTGAGGTACGACCCCGACGAGACGGTGTCGATCGACGCCCAGCACGGCCTCCCGCGCGCTGAGTACGAGCAGGTCCTCGACGACCTCTCGTCGGCGTCGGTTCATCGAAACTTCGACCCGTACCTCGACATCGATTGGGACGCTCCCGACATGGCCGTCGTGCCCGATGATCCGCGATGGGTGCTCAACTACGAGGTCGATCCGATCGGCCGCCACCCCTGGTATCAGGAACAGCCGCTCGACAAGCAGATCCGCATCGGCATGTGGCGACAGGCGAACGTCGCGAAGGTCGGGTTGCAGTTCGAGTCGATCCTGATCCGCGGCCTGATGCAGTACAGCTTCAAATTGCCCAACGGCGCCAAGGAATTTCGCTACACCACGCACGAATCGAAAGAGGAGTGCAACCACACACTGATGTTCCAGGAACTGGTCAACCGTATCGGCATGGACGTTCCGGGCGCCAAACTCGGCTACCGACTGATCTCTCCCGTGGTGCCGCTGGTATCCACGACGTTCCCCACCATCTTCTTCTTCGGCATCCTCGGCGGCGAGGAACCCATCGATCACCTCCAAAAAGACTTCCTGCGCACGCGTTCCGACCTCCACCCCGCGATGGCGGCCGTCATGCAACTACACGTCGCCGAAGAAGCACGGCACATCTCGTTCGCGCACCATCACCTCCGCGAGAACGTCGCCCGTAAGGGCCGTTTCCAGCGTTTCGGGCTGTCGCTGATGTTCCCCCTGGCCATGCGCATCCTGCTCGGTGCGATCATGGTTCCGCCGCGCGGATTCAGGAATGAATTCGACGTCCCGCGCGAGGTGATGCGCGACATCTTCTGGCGCGCCGAGTCGTCGAAGCGAGTGCGCCGCAACGTGTTCGGCGATGTACGGATGCTCGCCGAGCAGTGCGGCCTGATGAATCCGGCCTCGCGCGCGATGTGGCGAGCCCTCGGCATCTCGGGCCGCTCGTCGCGGTTCCGCAGCGAGCCGACCTACACCGCGGCCTGAACCCGATCACTTCGCTTCTGCCACCGAAAGAGTAACGGGCCCAACACATGCCACATGTCGTGACCCAGTCGTGCTGCGGCGACGCCTCGTGCGTCTACGCGTGCCCCGTCAACTGCATCCACCCGACACCGGACGAGCCGGACTTCGCGACGTCGGAGATGCTCTACATCGATCCGACGACCTGCGTCGACTGCGGGGCATGTGTCAGTGCGTGCCCGGTCGGGGCGATCGTTCCTTCTCATCGAATCCCGTTGGGGCAGGGGCGTTTTACCGACATCAACGCGCTCGCCTACGCCGCCGACGGACAGCTCGGTCTCACCGACGCACGGTTCCCCGTCGACCCCGTGCAGCGACTTCCACTCGCACCGATCGAGCACCCGCGGGCACTCGGCATCGAAGAGCCCGTGTCCGTGGGCATCGTCGGATCGGGGCCGTCGGCGATGTATGCGGCCGACGATCTGCTCCGCCACCGCTCGGTGTCGGTGACGATCTACGAACGCCTCCGACGCCCCTTCGGCCTCGCGCGCTTCGGCGTCGCCCCGGATCACACCCGAACCCGACAGGTCATCGACCTGTTCGACGACGTCGCCCGCAATCCCCGAGTCGAGATCCTTCTCGACACCGAGGTCGGCCGCGACATCACGCTCGACGACCTGCGCGCACGGCATCACGCCGTGATCTGGGCGGGAGGTGCGCCGACGGATCGTCGCCTCGAGATCGAGAAGATCGACGCTCCCGGCGTCGGATCGGCCACGTCGTTCGTCGGTTGGTACAACGGCCATCCCGACTTCGTCTCGCTCGATCCCGACCTGTCGCACCGCGGTGCGGTCGTGGTCGGAAATGGCAACGTCGCGCTCGACGTCGCGCGCATCCTCGTCGGAGGTGCGGGCCGCCTGGCCGAGACGTCGATCGCGCCTCGTGCACTTGCCGCGCTTGCGTCGTCGTCGATCGAGCAGGTCACCGTGCTCGGGCGTCGAGGTCCGGAGCATGCCGCCTTCACAATGCCCGAACTCGTCGGCCTCGTCGACAACGGTGTGCGAGTGGTCACCGATGTCTCCGACTTCGCGGACGTCTCCTACGACGACCTCGACCCGGTGGCACGGGCCAAGCTCGAACTCCTGGCAGAACTGGCGACCGACGAGCCCGTCTCCGGTCGCCACATCCGACTCGCGTTCAACCACACACCGCAGGCGGTGTCGGTCGACGGGTCGGGGGCCGCCGATGGGCTCGTCGTCGCAAACTCGCAACGAACGGGCCTTTCCACAACGAAGACGCTTCCCGCCGGACTGATTCTCACCTCGGTCGGGTACCGCGGTCAGCCCGTCCCGGGACTTCCCTTCGACGCCGCGCGCGCAGTGATCCCGCACGACGAAGGACGCGTCGTCGACGAAGGTCGTCGCGTGCCGGGCATGTACGTGACCGGCTGGATCAAGCGCGGGCCGTCGGGCTTCATCGGTACCAACAAGACCGACTCCGGCGAGACCGTCGCCTCGTTGTTGGCCGACCTCGAAGCCGGCCTGTTGCCGAGACCGACCCGGGGATCGAAGCGCAGACCGACGCGGGGGTCGCGCGCAACGCTCGTCCGGGCCGGGCGCTGATCGGTAGATTTGCGGGCATGAGCCCTTCGAAGCCGACTCAACACGCCGAATACAACCGCACGACGACCGAGGCCAACCTGCCACTGCTCGCGACGGAAATGCGCCTCGGACTCCGCGAGTACGTCAAGGACGAGGGACTAGAACTTGACGATCAGTCCCCCGCGTGGGTGACGCGCAGTTCGCAGTCGGTGAAGCCGGGTCCGCTGGCGCCACAGAGCTTCGAGCCTGACACCGAGGACACCGATTTCGGGACTCTCGTCGTGCTGACGCCCGCGCATCTGATCGTCGAGGTGGTCGGGTCGAGTAAGGGGGTCGTCGTGACGTCAGTGCCATTTGCGCAGGCCACGCTATCGCCGACGGACGCGTTGTCGACCGATCCTGCCGAACGCGGGTTCACGGTGTCCGGCTTCGGCGACGCCGGGCCGCTGGGCAACACCTGTCACATCGGGCTCGGGCCAGAGTCGGAAGCCGACGACTGTTTTGCCGCTGTACGCTCCGCAATTTTGAGTGCCGCCGGTATCTGAATCGACGCAATGTCACAATTCGGTTTCCTACGTTCGAATGACACCGCCTGAGCATCGCATAGACATGCGCTCGCGAGTATCGTCATCCCGCGACGGGGGTGGCCTGGGGATGAACAACACGCTTTCACGCTTTGCCTATATCGACGCCGCACGAGCGACAGCTCAGAATTTCGTCGACCTCGTGTGCAACATCGACAATCCAGACGTGTCGCTGGGCAGGCGGTCGAAGTGGACCATCGCGGAGTGCGTCGGACACGTCGCCAGCGAGCCCTCCCGCTACCTCGAACTGGCATGTGGCGCCACGGCGTGGCCGAGCCGCCCGTCTGATCTCAAGGACATCTACGCGAAACAGATCGCGAATCTGCCCACCAGGGACGTACACAAGCTCGCACAGAGACTCGTCGACGAACTCGACGAACTACTCGACCTTGTCGGCCACTTCGGTGCGCGGGTGCCCGTCATGGCCGTCGAGGGTGACTGTCGTGGGGTCCGTGCCGACTCCGCACTGGGCATTCTGATCGGCAAGATGACCGTCCACGGCCACGACATCGCACGGGCGATCGGCGCCCACTGGGAACTCGACCCGGGCGTCGCACCGCTGGTCGCACGGGGCAGGCACCAGCTGTTGCCGTGCTGGATCGATCACCTCGGAGAATCATCGCCACCCGACGCCACATTCGAAATCCGGTTCCGCGGAACCGACGAACGCTTTGTCTACCAGTTCACCGACGGACATCTCGAGATCAACCCCGACGAGCATGTCGACCCTGATCTCTATGTGAGCGTCAAACCGGCTGCGGGCGTGCTGATCGGCTACGGCCGCATGTCGCCGATACGTGCGCTACTGACAGGACGAGCCATGGCCTGGGGTCCCAGTCCATGGCTCGCTACCCATCTTGTCAAGCGGTTCGCGCCGCTTGATGCCTGACGCGACCGCCGCCGCGCTGCTGTCCACGACTCTGCGCGTTCTGCTGACCGCGCGACTGTCCGCCGCGCGCCTGGCCTGAGCCGCGCTGGCTCGAGCCGCCCTGTCCGGAACTGCGCTGTCCGGAACTGCGCTGACCCGAACCGCCCTGCGCGGAGCCACGCTGGCCGGAGCCGCGCGAGCTCTGCGCACCGCGTCCGTCACGAGGTCCGCCGCTGCGGCGTCGTGCACCGTTGGCCCCTCCGCGACCACGTCCACCGCCGGCTCCCTGACGGGACTGTCCGGCCGGGCGGGCGGGCTCCGGTGTCGGCTCGACTCGCTCGGCGCGTGCGCCGACGAGAGCGTCGACCTCCGCCGAGCTCGGGCGCACCCGAACCGGCTTGACCTTGATCGCAGCCTTGCCGAGCAGGCCGGCAACGTCGCGACGCTGGTCCGGCAGGCACAGCGTGACGACGTCGCCCGCGTTGCCCGCACGTGCGGTGCGGCCGGAGCGGTGGAGGTACGCCTTGTGCTCGGCGGGCGGGTCGACATGGACGACGAGCTCGATGGCATCGACGTGCACACCGCGCGCGGCGACGTCGGTGGCCACGAGCACGCGCACACCGCCCTCGCCGAACGCCTTCAGGTTCCGATCACGTTGCGGCTGAGACAGATTGCCGTGCAGGTCGACGGCGGGGATGCCATCGGAGGTGAGCTTCTTGGCGAGCTTGCGCGCCTGATGCTTGGTGCGTGTGAAGAGGATTCGACGTCCCGTTCCCGATGCGAGCTCGGCGACCATGGCGTTCTTGTCGGCGTGCTCGATCTCGAAGACGTGGTGCGTCATGGCCTCGACGGGCGATGTGGCCTCGTCGACCGAGTGCATCGTCGGATTGTCGAGGAAGCGCTTGGCCAGCTTGTCGACACCGCGGTCGAGGGTGGCCGAGAAGAGCATCCGCTGTCCGTCGGCAGGTGTCGCGGCCAGGATTCGGGTCACTCCGGGAAGGAAGCCCAGGTCGGCCATGTGGTCGGCCTCGTCGATGACGGTGATCTCGACGTTGTCGAGACGAACGATGCGCTGTTGCATCAGATCTTCGAGTCGTCCGGGGCATGCGACGACGATGTCGACGCCGCGTCCGAGCGCCTGCTCCTGACGAGCCTGCTTGACGCCACCGAAGATCGTGGTCACGGTCAGGCCGACGGCCTTCGCCAGCGGCTCGACCGCGGTGGCGATCTGTGTGGCCAGCTCACGCGTCGGCGCGAGGATGAGGCCGGTGGGTGCGCCGGGGACGCGGTCGACGTCGAGCTCGGCTAGTCCGGCGACCAGCGGAATCGAAAACGCAAGTGTCTTACCGGAACCCGTACGGCCGCGCCCGAGGACGTCGCCGCCGTCGAGCGTGGCGGGAAGGGTGTCGGTCTGGATGGGGAAAGCCTCGGATTTTCCATCCGCGGCAAGGACTTTCACGATCTCGGCAGGTACGCCGAGCTCGGCAAATGTAGTCATGTAAAAGGTCTCTCTACGTGCTCATCAGCACTGCGGACCACGGTGGCCTGTGCTGTGGTGGCGAAATCGCGGGTGCGCGAAGTCGTTTCGCCGTATGAAGTCAAAGAGCGGTGGTCGACCCCGGGCTATGTGGGGGACCCGCCGCGAGAATTGCGATCTACGACGCGTTGGCTATGTCTGTGCACGCCAATATGTACACCGTACGCGAGGTCGTCCGAGTGAGCGAATCATGGTGAGCGCGGTCACGTTTGCGCTCCGAAGTGGTTGCGGCGGAAATGTCAGAAAGCTTCGCTGACCAGCACCGCGAATGTGCCGGACTCGAGCGCGTCGAAGACGTGGTCGGCATCGCCGGGATAGGAGATGAAGTCGCCGGGCAGCAGTTCCACCGGATCATCGAGAGGACCGACCAGCGCCTTCCCCGCGCACAGAACGACATGTTCGACGACGCCGCGCGCGTGCGGGCGAGACACCTTCGGCTCCCCCGGCTCGGCGCGCAGCAAGAATATGTCGCGTCGCGACGACGGCGAGGCCGCGGACAATAGCGTCGAGATGTACTCGGCTGTCGCTGACGGAATCGCCGGTCCGTCACCGAACCTGATCACCTCCACCCGGCGCGGCGGGGTGTCGACGAGGTCGGAGAAGGTCAGGCCGAGCGCCTCACTCAGCGCCCAGACGGTCTCGATGCTCGGGTTGCCAAGACCTTGCTCTAGCTGCGACAACGTCGATTTCCCGATGCCCGCACGCCGTGCGAGTTCGCCGATCGACAGGCCGACGCGAGCCCGCTCCCGCTTGAGCGCCGCCGCGATCACCGCGGTGGGACCCGACGCCGTCGACACAGCCTCGGGCCGACCAGCGGCGCCACCGAGGTGATCGTTCGACGAATCGTCCGGGTGTTCATCTTGACGAACAGTACCCATATGTTCATCATAGTGGTCATGCGTTCGTCATGGGAAACACTCGGCTACGACACGCTGCGCAGCGTCGCAGTGATGGCGATGTCGGTGTTCGTCATCGGATGCTCGTACGGCGTCGCGGGTCACAGCGCAGGGTTGAGTTGGTGGCAGATCCTGACCATCGCCTGCGTGGTGATGGCCGGTTCGAGCGAGTTCGTCTTCGTCGGCATCATCGCCACCGGCGGACTGCCCATCGTCGGCGCTCTGGCCGGCCTGCTCGTCAATACCCGCAACCTCGGCTACGGCTTGTCCGTCGGGCCGTACCTCGGCTCGGGCATGCGCCGACTTGTCGGAGCTCACATGGTGAACGACGAGACGGCTGCGCTGACCGCCGCCGCACCCGACGCTGAGCGTGCGCGTGCAGCCTTTCTGTGGTGCGGCATCGGTGTACTCGTCTCGTGGCCGGCGGGATCAGCCGTGGGTTCCGCTGCGGGGCAGATCATCTCGAGCCCCGAGACACTTGGACTCGACGCCGCGTTCCCCGCACTCTTGGCCGCACTGGCGATTTCGGCACTGCGCGCACAACGTTCCGAGCGCGGCACGCTCGGCGCGTCGCTGGCTCTGGGCGCCGTGATCGCCGTTGCCACAACGCCTTACGTCCCCGCGGGCGTCCCGGTCCTACTCGCCCTCGCCGGACTCCTGGCTGGTGTACCGCTCCCCCGCCGCGGCGCCGACCGCGCGCTGGATACTGCCGAGCGTGCGCTCCATCCCGCCGACAGTGCGCTTCCTCGTGCCGACAGTGCGCCTCGTTACGCCGAGAGTGCACTCCATACCGCTGAGCGTGCGTCGTGACGCACGGGACGCAACTGTTCATCGGCGTCGCAGTACTGGCCGCGGGTACCTATGCCCTGCGGTTGGCCGGCCCCCTGCTCCGCTCACGAATCACAGTGTCGGACAGGGTGCGCGCGCTGATCGACCGTGCCGCGCTGGTTCTCCTTGTTGCGGTCGCCGCGACAGGCGCCCTCTACGCCGGGCAAGACCTGTCGGGATGGGCGCGGCCGGCGGGAGTTGCCGCCGGGGTGGTGGCCGCACTGCTCAAGGCACCGCTGATCGTGGTGATCTTGCTGGCGGCAGGTGTTGCCGCTGGCCTCCGTGCAGCCGGCGTCGGGTGAGTTTGCTCCTACACGGGGTACGCGGCATGTACGTTATGCGCGCTTGACCCAAATCCCTTCTCCGCGAACCGGACACGACGGGACCACAGTTTCAAATCACCCCGCGTGAGAGCTTGTCATCGGCACACGAACGCCCGAAGATCGTTGAGTTCGCATCGATCTACCGAGGGACCCTCACATGCGTAAGCGCTCGACGCCGCGTCTTTTGGCCATACTCACCGCAGCCATTCTTGGACTGGGTTCGGCCGTCACGTGTGCCGCAACTGCGCAAGCGGCTCCTCGCCTTCCGACCAACCCGATCGGCACCCCGACCTACACGGTGAACGTCAACAAGCCCGGCGGACCTTCGGGATACATCTTCTACACAACGGGGTGGGCCGCAGCGGTACCGCTACCAGTCGTTCCACGCGGACTCGGCAACACCGACCAATCCGCCGTGATCGTGGACAAGACGGGTCGGGTCGTGTGGCGATACACCGTCGCCCAGGGCGGCAGTATCTCGAACTTCCGCACGCAGACCTATCAGGGACGCAAGGTGCTCACGTGGTGGGAAGGCTCCGGCCAAGGTGGTCACGGTGCGGGAGTCGACGTCATCGCCGACACCCGTGGCCACATCATCAAGAAGATCACCCCAGCGGGACTCGGCTCCGATGTCCACGAATTCCGGCTCACACCTGACGGTCGCGCACTGATCACGTCATACCACCAGGTCAGCGCCGACCTCACGTCCGTCGGTGGCCCCAAGCACGGGACGCTCCTCGATTGCGTCGCCTCGATTGTCGACGTCGCCAGTGGCCGGACACTGACCGAATGGTCTGCACTACAACATATTCCGCTCACGGCGTCGGCAGCCCGATATACCGGGCTCGGCGGCGCAGCCACCTTCGATCCGTTCCACATGAACTCGATAGTGCTCGACCCGGCCGGAAACCTGCTCATCTCTTTCCGAAACCTGAACGCCGCCTACAACATCGACGCTCGTACCGGTCAGATCCTCTGGAGCGTCGGCGGAAAGCACTCGAGCTTGCGCATGGGGCCCGGAACAGACTTCTTCGGCCAACACGACGTCGAGTACGCCGATCCCCACACAATTCGACTGTTCGACAACAACATCAACGTTGCCACCCAACTCGGCGACTCCAGCATCAAGTGGATTCGACTCGATCCCACGCGACGCACCGCGACTCTCGTTCGGCGCCAGGCACATCCCGCAGGCCTGGCCACAGCCGCCACCGGCAATGCACAAGCATTGGCCGACGGATATACCTTCGGGAGCTGGGGTACCGCCCCGCACATCTCGGAGTTCTCACCCTCGGGCGAAATGACCTACGACGCAACCCTTCCGGTCGGCACCTATCGCGCCTACCTCGACACCTGGCCGTGACCAGAATCGGCTGAGCCGCATACGCAACGCTTCATCAGCTCCTGAGGTCGAGACCACCCACCGAGCGTCCGGCGAGTAGTGCCACAAATTCGCTCGCGGGACGCGACACCACCTCGCTGCCGTCACCGACCGACCATGCAAGATCGGTGGCACGAAGCGTGCGATCACCGACGTCTACCCCGAACTGTTGACTAGCGATTCCGGCCGCGAGCGCGTTGAGGACTATCAACGTCGCTTCGTCAGACGAGCTGCGCGGCAACGTATTCGGAACGGTGATGTCGGCAGAGTGGATCACCGCGTGAGTCAGCGCGCCTGCGGCTCCACCTCCGGGTGGCGCCCACTCGGCCAGGGTGTCGCTACGCAGGTCGTCGAGTAGTTCACTGAACGGTCGGCGCGCGTCACGGTGCGCGATTGTCTGCGACAGCCTGTCGAAGTCGCCATCCACCGCCGACAGCTCCGCCATGAAGGCGGGACCGTCGTAGCGTGCCGCCATCGTCATATGTGCCACGACGTGCCGCACACTCCATCCCGCGCACAGTGTTTCGGCGTCGGCAAGAGCGGCGCCGCCGCCCAGCGACTGCGCGCCATCGTCGAGGAGATCAGCCAACGCGGACAGTTGCGGGCCGACAAGCGCCTGAAGGTCTGTGGTCGAGATGTTCATGAGGGTTCCTTCGGTTGTCGGGCAAGGTCTTCGACGTAGATGACGCCACGTTCGAGCGCCGTCTGCCAACCGGCCCTCGCTTCTGATGTGCGATATTCCGGTGGCAAACCTCGCTGATGGGTGACGACTTCTGTTGTGCCGTCGCCGAGGTCGACGAACGTCACCGACGTGAGCACCCCTGAGTCCACTTCACGCCAAGCCAAGAACCGCGGTGCCTCCACGTCGGTGTACTCAGCGCGCATCCGGTACTCCGAGCCGTCGGTGTCGTTGACCATCGTCGTTTCGAAAGCACCACCTGGGCGCAGTTCGACGACGATTCCCTCCAGCGGCGTCGACGTCCCCGTCGGACCCCAGAAGTGAGTGAGGTGTTCGGGCTCGGTCATGCACGCGAAGACGAGTTCCCTTGGGGCACGGTAGATGCGCCGCACTGTGAAAGTGTCGTCAGCCATGACCTTTTCCCTGTTCGACGATGGACGACAAGTGCTCGGAGAGCCTGTCGTGTCGGGCGATCCACTCGTCGCGACGGCCTGCGAGCCATTGCTGGGCGGCGTCGAGTCGATGGACTTCCAGATGGCACGGACGTGACGTGCCGATTCGCGTCCGTGTCACGAGGCCGGCGTCTTCGAGCACCTTGACGTGCTTGGAGATCGACTGCTGCGTGAGCGTCGACTGATCGGTGAGCTCGTTGATCGTCGCGTCGCCCCTGGTCAACGTTTCGACGATGGCCAGCCGAGTCGGGTCGGCGAGGGCAGCAAAAGTGTCGCCCAGTTGAGCTGTCATCACCACTCACTTTTCATCTTCACCACTTATTAGTTGTACAACCTCTAAGTAGTATAGAACGACGCAAGCGTGTTGTCACGAGGCATGCCGCGCGTAAGCTCAGGCGCCATAGGCGGCGACGAATGCTGCTGCCGCCGCGGCGGAAAGTCGTTGACGCTCAGCGCTATCGGGCAGGTCGTCGGGCATGAACTGGGCTCGATCCAGCGCGGGCCCAAGCGCCAGATAGGCGAAATGCGCTGCAGCAAGACGACTCTCGTTGACGACGAGCAGCCCTGCGTCGATATACGGCTGCAGACATTGCGCCACGACTTCAACGCCCTGCCCCGGCCCGTAGTCGTAGTAGCTGCGGGCGAGGTCGGGAAAGGCGTCCGCTTCGGCGATGATCAGTCGACGCAGAGATAGCACCCGCGGGTTCAGCACCGCGTCGAGATAGACGAGCGCGACCTTGCGGAGCCGCATCTCGAGCGCTCTCGACGATGTCGCGGCCGAATCGCCGAATGCCGATGTGAGCGTGGATATCACCGCCTCGGAGTTCGACGCCACACCTTCCACGATGTCCCGGAACAGACGCTCCTTGTCGGTGAACTGCTTGTAGACGGTTTGCTTCGACACACCCGCCCGCGTCGCCACCTCGTCCATGCTCGTTCCGCGAAAACCGTTCCGCAGGAAGAGTTCCGTCGCGGCGTCGAGAATCGCCTGGCGTTTGCGCTCGGTCCGTCCCGGCGTCGGCTCGTCGAGTTCCTCGCTCATCGTGCGTCAGCCAATCGTCGGAGTACTGGACAGTCTAGTTCCATCCAACCTATCATCGGGTTCACCCAGCGACCCCGAGGAGCGCCATGACCACCTTCCGTACCGTGCTCGAAGCCACGGGCGGCAAGAACGTCGGGATCGTCGTCGACGAGGACGTCGTGCTCGCCTTCGGTCGTGGGAAGCGCGTGCCCGTCATCGTCACCATCGACGGTGATTACACCTACCGCACCACCATCGGCGTGATGGGTGGGCGCTATCTCGTGTCGTTCAATGCCGAAACGCGGAAGAAGACGGGACGAGGCGCGGGCGACGAGGTCGAGGTGGAGCTCGTCGTCGACCCAGACCGGTAGGAGCACCGCTCAGCCGAGCGCCATCCGTAGATCCCACAGCGGCGCATGGGGTTCCATCTGCCACTGGCGTACGGCGTTGAGGCGGATGATCCGCGTGGTGCCCAGAATCAGCAGCGCAGCGAGGGGCAGTTCGGCGAGGAACGCGGTGAGTAGCGAGACCCACCGGTCGCCCGGGGCCGCGGTCATGATGTCGAACCAGGCGTCGCAGATGAGCAGGATTCCGGTGGTGAATCCCGCGAGGACCAGCAGTTGGCGACGCAGGAACGCCAGCACCGCCGTCGCGGTCATCATGGTGACGAGCAGAACGTCGAAGCCAATCCAGGTGACCGACCAGTTGTGGGCGACGTAGTCGACCGGCAGGGTTAGCCCGAGAAAGACGATCCACGGGATGAGCGCAGTCGCGCCGATCGCCATCACGCCGATGCGCACACGCCGAATCCTGCTGCGCACAACCGGACTCGGCGCTATCCCGTCGAGCGGCCGGGACAGACGGGCAATCAGATCCCGACGCTGCTGCGTAGTCAGTGCTGCGATCTCGGCGTCGGACAGGATGTCATGGCTCATGACGATCACCTCTCGGAGCGGACGATTCCGTCTTACCCGCTCGGGAGCTTCGTCTGCCAATTACGCACCCGTTGCGCCGAAGAGTTGCTCGTAGCGTTGCTTCGGCTCGAGCGTGAGGCCGGACTTCACAAGCTTCGCCCAGTCATCCGCCAATACTTCCTGCTCCCCCGACTCGATGGCGTCGAGCCCGGCATTCGCCAGTTCGGCGGGTGAAAGCTTGGGTGCGTCCATGCCCTGCGACATGTCGGTGTCGACCAAACCCATGTGGACGGCCGTGACCTGCGTACCCTGCGCGGCCAACTCGAGTCGGGTGCTGTCGGTGAGCATCCACGCCGCTGCTTTCGACGCGGCGTACGCGCCGGCGCCGGGTGCGGTAAACCACGACAACGCAGACACGACGTTGAGGATTGCTCCCCCACCATTCGACTCGAGGATCGGCGCGAAAGCACGGGTCAGAAGCAGCGGCCCGTAGAAGTTGGTGTCCATCTCGCGACGGATCGCCGCCTCGTCCCCGGACACCAGCGGGGTTCCCGTGGAGATACCCGCATTGTTGATCAGCAGATCGACGTCGGTCGCCGTCGCGGCAGCAGCGGCGATGTCGTCGGGATTGGTGACATCGAGCGAGATCGCCTCGACGCCGTCCGCGTGGATGGTGCCGGCGTCGCGAGCCGCCGCGTAGATCTTCGACGCCCCGCGGTGCTTGAGTTGTTCGACGAACGCCGCTCCGATTCCCCTGTTTGCGCCGGTGACGAGCACAACCGCACCCTCGATGTTCATGATGATTCCATTCTGTATCGATCGCTAGCTTATTGACTCAGCCACCGTAACACATTCTGTAACGGTCACTATGTTATTGTTGGCCCGTGGCTGGCCGACCTCGAAGTTTCGATCGCGACGCCGCCCTGCTGGCGGCCGTCGAGGAGTTCTGGCGTTCGGGGTACGACGGCTCCTCGATCGCGCGGCTCACCGCCGCCATGGGCATCACGGCACCGAGCCTCTACGCGGCCTTCGGCGACAAACAGCACCTGTTCGACGAGGCGTCGGCGCTCTACTTCGACCGCGCAATCGCAGCGGTCGACGACGCAACCGCGCTGCCGACCGTCGAGCAGGCGATCGCCCGAGTACTCGACGACACCGCGCACGCGCACACCGGCCCCACGACACCGCCCGGCTGCCTGATGCTCACCGAACCGCGCCTGGGTGCACAGCGGGAAGCCTTGCGGGCGCGTCTACAGGCCCGACTCGACCAGGGCATGCGCGACGGAGACCTCGCGGACACGGTCAACAGCAATCAGTTCGCGGAGTTCCTCGTCGCCGTTCTTCGCGGAATGTCGGGATGCGCGCGCGACGGCGGCTCGACGCAAGACCTCTTGAACATCGCCGACACCGCGATGACGGCGCTAGGGGCGGTGAGCGCAGGGGCGCAGGCTAAGCACTCCTGAATGCCGAGATGGCATCCGCTCCAAGTACTTACGTCAAGCTTCACCGCGTCACTGGCATGTCGGGCTGGTCGCAGCCCATTCGGCGAGGTTGGGGTCGTTACACATCGCTTCGTCGGTGTCCCCGACAGGCGCGTCGGTGTCGATCAGTCCGTCGCCGTCCTTATCCCATTCAGGAGGGAGATCGTTCCCAGTTGCGGCTGGTGCTTCGGTCTCCGGGACGATGGTCTCCGGGACGATTTCGGGGGCGGCAGTGTCGGGTGGCGGCGCTACGTCGGTGGTGGTCGTGGTCGTGGTCGCAACAGGCGTACTCGGGGCCGCGGAGATGCTCGGCGTCGACGATGACGACGATGTGACGGTCTTATCCTCCGCCGGGGTGGCGCACGCGGCGACCGCAAACATGAGGGTCGCGGCGGAGAGGACGGCTGGCAGGCGTTTCATGACCTCGGAGGATACTTGCCCGCGGTATCGCAACCACGTGCTTCGCGCCATATCGGGTGCGAGCCTTGAGATTCAAAACCCACTGTTGCCTCGACCCTTTTGGTGGTCGACAGCACGACCTGCACACCCCAAAGCCGCTGTGCCGCAAGGTCAACCGGGCTGGCAGCGAGTAGGGAACTCGCCGGAGCCGTTGGTCTGCGCGAGTTCGACCTTCGCCCAGTCCTCGGGTCGCAACACCACCGCGTTCGGGACGTGTCCCCGCAGTTCGAGCTTGGTGATGCCGTTGCGAACCCGTGGTCAGAATGTCGGTTGCGAACGCCTCGCCTCGCCTCGGTGAGCACGCCCGAAGTCGACAGGATGCCGTGCAGGTGTGCGTCGGCGGTTCTGTCACCATTCAGGACCTCGTTTTCGAGTTCCTGGTACAGGCCTTAGGTCAACTCGTTCGCGAGGAACCGCGAAACGGTCAAGACGTCCTGCAACAGGTACTTGTCCACCGGGTCCGACAGGTGCGCGATAACCGCCTTCTCGCCGTCGACTCCGCCGTCCTTGACCGCCTTCTTCGCGAGCCGGTTGGCCATCGACTTGGCGGCGCGACGCGAGAAGAAGTCGGACTGATCGCCGAGCGCGGAATCGTCGCCCTGCGAGCCGTCCGTCATTTCGATCCCGCCACTGGGGCGGACCTCGGCGAACTTCGCCGCAAGCTGTGCGTCCTTGCGGGCGGCGTCGATCTTGCGATCCAGTTCGCCGATCTGGTCCTCGACCGACTTGAGGTGTGCGCGGTCGTCGGCGCTGAGTGCCTGGTCGGCCGACTTACGGGCGTCGATCAGACTCTTGGCCGAGCGCAGCAGCTCTGCGCGTTGGTTCAGCCACTTGTCCATGAGAGATTCCTTCGTTGAATGCGCGGGGACACCGCGCGATGAGATGCCCGCAGAGCAGGCGGTTCAACGGGCGTCGTGAAAGGTCACGGACCACGAAGGCCGGTGTCGCATTCAACTCCGGTGCACGGAACCACACGACGGGCCGAAACTTGGGCGCTGGCGTGACCGCTGCGTGGGGCGCTACACCCCCAGGAAACCAGGTCGCGGGGAGACACCGGAAGATTACTGCGTTCGGGTGACGGCACCGGAGTGTCTGACGCCGCGGCTACTATCCATCACATGACGACGTGGCAACCTCTGTCCCAGCGAACGGAAGGGCTTCAGCCGGACGGCCCTTACGAGGGAGTTCCCAACCATTTGGTCGCTCCGCTCGCAAGGTGGTACGTGGACGCAAGCAAAGACCGCGACGGGCGATGGGTCAACGGACTGCAGAATAAGATGGCGAACTTGCTGCGCGTCGCCGTTAGTGAAAGCTGGCATAACGGGGACGTGTCGACCCACTTGCTATATGTCGTTAAGAAGGATCGCGACAAATTCTTGGATCTTGTCGACTGTAGGTTGCATCTTGGCGGTTACACACGATCTTTCATACTGCAGGAGGCTCTGACGTCAGGGGGCTCGGTGTGGAAGGTGAACGAAGACAGCACAGGGCTTGAGCGGCGCGCGAGCGAGGAGCTGAGTGAGACTGTCCAGGCCGCGACGTCTCCGAGTGACGAGGCAAGCAACCAACTGCGTGAGGCGTGGTCGAACGCTTATGGGCGTAGCGGTGACCCGTCCGACGCTTGGGACCACGCGATCAAAGCCGTTGAGGCGCTGTTGTGTCCGGCCGTAGTGCCAAATAAGGCGAAACCGACGCTCGGCGATGTTCTCGGCACGTTGCGTGGCAACAACGGCAATAAGTGGCGCGGGAGTCTTCCCGGCAAAGATAAGGATCACCCGGTCACACCTGTCGTCGGTGCGCTGGAACTGTTGTGGCCAAACCCCGATCGACACGGCGAGCCAAACCCGCGCCCACCGAGCGCGGAAGAAGCGCGATCAGTCGTCGCCTTGGCCGCAGCGTTGATCCAGGCACACCGCGAGACGCCGATTGTCTTTAAAAAGTCCGCAGAATGAAGTTATCCGAAAGGGAAAGAAGTTCCCATGACTTACTCCGACCTTAACTCCGCAAGCAATCACCTTCGAACTTCGCTACGAATCCTGGCGAATTATCAAGGAGCGATTGAGGACCTAAATCACCTGAATGGATACCTGAACGATTACCTTGGGAGTAAGATCAGCTCCGCTGCGGAACGACTCGATCCATCCAGCAGCTCTTACGATCCCACTGAGGCTCGGTATGTGCTGCTGTTCATACCAGATACCTCGGAAGTGGTCGATCTTCTAGCGAAATCGTTCGTAAACCGGAATATCGCAGCACAGTGGGTTCGCGCCGCAAACGAAGCAGCGTGGTTCATCTGGATAGCGTCTGGTCAAACTTCCGCCCCCGTCTGAGCCGGAGGGAGGGACCCCGTACCTTGCGGATGGGTTCTCGACTCAATGACTGTCACAGCGCTGACCTCCCCCGTTCCGGAGTACCCGTCCGACCGTCTCGCTTGGCTTCCGTCAAACTGACAGACCCTGGCGGGCAGCGGGAGGCCATCCGCACTCACGCGGTTGCCCCGCGAACCTTCTGCGGCCGCGGCAGGGTTGCCGTCGCCACGGCGTAACGGTCGCGCTGCTGCAGCTCCATGAGTCGAGCAAGCGCTGCGCGGGTGTGGGGTGAAGGCTCGGTCATAGTCCACCGCGTCGTCGCCTGAACGGGCGTGCAGCAGTTCGTCGGTGAGCCGGTACAGCACACCCCTATGGTGTCCCCGTACGCGTGGTAGATCCCCGCTACCGGGTCGCCACCAGCCCCACCTTCTCGTCGGGCTTCTGGGCGGTCCCGGTCAGCACTAGCCGCCAGGACCCGTGCATCGCCGGTTCCTCGTTCGCGATCCCTGCCTCGACAAGCACGTCGGCGACGTCGGCACGCTTGTTCAGCGCGCGCCGCAGCTCCTGCCGCTTCATCACGCTGGTTCGCAGCAGCTCCCGTCGCCCCGCTGTCACGGCCCGTTCGATTCGTTCGTCTTCCTTGGTCAGGTTGTCTTCCTCTTCTGGTGTCCTCTGCTTCCTGACCGGCCCTGTCCGACTGTCCTGTCCGTCCGCCCCAAGGGGTGCGGACAGGACGGACAGTCTGCCGGGAGTGGGGCTGTCCGCTGTCCGGGACAGCTGTCCGGACAGTCTGGACAGTTCGTCACGGTTCCTCGATCTCCTTCTTGACTGTGCGAACGAGATCGGCGAGCACGTCGTTGCCCAGCGAGACCCCGTTCTCCTTCGCCCACTTGCGCGCGGTCTCGCGTCCGGGACTCTGCCGGTCTCGGTGTGCTGCTGGTGCGGCCACGTCGCCACGGTGTCGGCGTGCTGTTGGCGGGCAGTGGCGCGGTCTTCCATCGGTGCGACCGACGTGTGCGGGCTGTCGGTGGGCACCGCGACGAGTGTCCGCAGCTGGCGCGGGTCACTCACGTTCGGCATCCAGTCGGCCGGGATTTCGACCGGCACCATGTCGAACGACTTCGGCCCCGGAATCTCGGCGTCCTTGTGCTTGTCCACCATGACGGTCGCGCCGAGCGATTTGCCGGTGGCGTCCATCGACAGACCGGTCCGTTCGAGCACCAGGTCCGACCAGACTGCACCCGGCCACGCAGTCGTGCCGCGCTGCGAGAAGGCAATCGAGCGCCTATGCAAGCTCGACAAGGAGGGTCGAGCGACGACGAGTTTCCCGCAGGTCTCGCCGCACGATCTGCGGCACAGGGCCGCGTCACTAGCGATTTCGGCGGGTGCGAACGTGAAGGCGGTGCAGACCATGCTCGGGCACGCGTCGGCCGCGATGACCCTGGACACCTACGCCGATCTGTTCCCGGACGACCAGTCGTCGCCGACGCGCTGGACCGCCAGCGGGCACAGGCGCTGGAAGCATGTGCCCTCGCTGTGCCTTCCGGCTCCTGACGCCGATACGACGAAACCCCCTCGCTCCTGCTCCATCGCAGGCGAGAGGGGGTCTCGTGGTAGTGGAGCTAGGGAGAATCGAACTCCCGACCTACTCGATGCGAACGAGTCGCGCTACCAACTGCGCCATAGCCCCGGGTGACCACTGCGTGATCAGCCGTAGGTCACTCTAGCAGCCATCTCGCGCGTGATCACAAACGCCTCGTCGTCGTGGCGACAAGCCGGACGTCGACGCCGCTCCGATACGCTCGGCACGTGGCCACAATGTCCGATAAAGAGCTCGCAACCGCCCTCGACCGCGCGGTCGCCATCATCAACCCGATCCTCGACGCACTCGCGTCGTCGGATCCGCTGGGAATCAAGGCAAGCACGTTCGACGACGACTCCGAGGATCGTTCTCGCCTCGACAAGCTCCGACACATCGTCGCCCACGGGTTCGACGTAGCCGATTGGCCGGGCACGCATGGCTGGTCGGAGCTGTCGCTCAAGGATCGCGCCAAGTGGTGGGTCAACCGAATCGGCGCCCTCAACACCATTGCCGTCTCCTACCCCGGCGTCTTCGGCGCATGGGCCAAAGCTCTGCCGCTCACCAGCGCGCTCGGCTACGCCAATCAGGCCATCGTGCTCGTCGCCATCGCACGTGAGTACGGGGTCACCGATCGCAATGATCAAGTGCGACTGCTTGCTTCGGTACTCAGCGATCGAGAACTGAGTTCCGACGCCGCGTCGAACACCGATCCTTTCGACGACACGTCGTCAGGAAAGAAGCGTCGCGGATGGTCGGTGATCGGTGGGCTCTGGGAGGTGGCTCAGATCCTGCGCAAGGTCAACGACGAACTCGATCGTCGCCCCGGCCCGCCCAAGCTTCTCGGAATGCTCGGCTACATACCGGTTGTCGGTGCTCCGGTGACGTATGTCGGTGAGCGCGTTGCGCTTTGCCACGCTGCCACGGACGCAAGCAAGTGGATCAAAAACCACCCGGAGGCGATCACCGTCAGCCGGCAGCAGCCCGACGGAAGTCCTCGTCCTCACGCATGACACGACGCCGCTGGAACGGCGGGATGTGATCGAAAATCGGGTCCTCGTCGTCGATTTCGACGACGACAGCTCCGCCGGGCCTGCGCATCTGAGGCGCGGGCTCGACCACCGGGACGAACTGCGGCGCAGCCATCTCGCGACGTCGACGCTCCTCGTCCTGGCGACGCTGCCGCGCCACACGGGCCGCCCGCTGCGCGCGTAGCCGCTGCTCGTTGCGGACCGCGCTACGCAGGTATGCCAGGTAAGCAAAGAGCATCACGGCGGTGATCCCGGTAGCGATCCAACCGATGAGCCCCAGGAACGCTCCGAGCGCGATCGAAATGACCACGAACGTCAGCAGCGCGATGGCCACACGCTGACGCTCGCGGTAGCGAATCTTCCTGTCCCGCTCGTCAAATGACGTACCCGAACGTCGTGCATCGCGGGTGCGTCCGCGGTCGACGACGGTCGTGGGCTCGGCTTGTGCTGCGGCGGAACGCTTGTCGCGCGGCACAGGGTTCTCGTAGCCGTCGACCTCGTCGAGGTAGTCGTCCTCAGCGTCTACGTCGTCTGCTTCGTACTCATCCTCGACGTCGTACTCGTCGTCCTCGTACTCGTCTTCAACGTAGTAGTCGTCGTCCGAGCCGTCGTCTTCTACGTCGTAATCGTCCTCGTACTCGTCGTCCTCGTACTCATCGTCGAGGTCGTCGTCGTATTCGAGATCGTCGTCGTATTCGGCTTCGTCCTCGACGTCCTCGACGTCCGAATCATCCTCGAGCTCAGCATCTTCGGTCTCAGCGCTCTCAGCCTCAGCATCCTCGACCTCGGCGTCGACAACATCCGAAGCGTCCGCGGAGTCGTCGACCTCGTCAGCCTCAGTCTCGTCAGCATCGACGAGTTCGCCTGTGAGCGTGACGTTGTCGTCACCCGACTCAACGTCGTCGGCGTCGGCGTCGAGATCATCAGCGTCGAGATCCGCCTCGACGTCCGAATCCGCTTTGGGCGCCTGCACCTTCGCTCCCGTTGCGCGCTTGGTGCTGGTCTTCTTCTGTGACGGCGGAG
The DNA here is from genome assembly GCF_965344965.1 of Gordonia jacobaea. Classification (NCBI taxonomy): domain Bacteria; kingdom Bacillati; phylum Actinomycetota; class Actinomycetes; order Mycobacteriales; family Gordoniaceae; genus Gordonia; species Gordonia jacobaea. The sequence continues at coordinate 511,281 of NZ_CBDRLS010000001.1, forward strand.
CGTCGTCGGCGTCGGATTCGGTCGACACCTCTTCGTCGGACTCGGTCTTGTCGAGAACCGCTGTCGCAGAGCTGCTTGTGGAACGCGACGACCGCCGCGACGTCCACGACGGGTCGTGCGGATGCGCGCCCGCCGAGCGTCGAGCAGTCGACGTGGGGGTCTTGGTGCCGCCGCGATGAAGGAGGCGCGTCATGCGCGCGGCTTCGGTCGACTTGCGCATCTGAGGTCGGCCCTTGATGACCATGGGAACGAGGACGAAGAGCCACACCACGACGAGGCAGACCCACAGCACGGAGTTCGGCATTCGACCTCTCCCTTCAATCACTCTGGTTACACCGGACCACCCAATAATCTAGGTGCGACCATTGCGCGAACTGCGCAGACGCGCCGAGCCCCCGCGAGATTGGAGTGATTCATATGGCTTTCTCAGCGACTTCGCGCGGTGCCCGGGTTCGCAAACGGCCACTAGCTCGCGACGAAGCGCGCGTCCACCGAGACGTCGATATCGATGTCCTCGGGCCGCAACTCCAACGTCGGTGCGTCAGCGGGCGCGCCCGCGAATGTCACCCGAGCCATCCGTTCGGATCCACTCGACAGCATGTCCGGGTCGGCGAGCTGAACAGCCCGCACCTCGCCCCGACCCACCGCGTCGGCGTAGGCCTGCGCCTTCGCCACCGCGTCGTCGACCGCGCGACGTCGAAGTTCCCTCTCATGCTCGGCTCGCCCCTCGCGGGTGACATCCCAGCGCACGCCGCCGACGTCGACCCCCTCGACCGTCGCCCACGCGTCGATGAACGCATTGAGCTCGTCGAAGTCGACGAACTCGGTCGTCACGCGAATCTTCGTGACGTACAGCAGTTCTCGTGGCTTGCCCTTGGCATCGACCGGTCGATACGACCACACGTGCACCGACTCGCTGTGCCACGTCGACACCGCATTCCGTTCCTCGAGCGAGTTCAGCGACTCGACGATCCGCCCCTGCACCCCGACCGCGTCGGTGTACACCGCCTCGCGGTTCGAGCCCGAGAAGTCGATGCTGAGCGAGAGCAGCGCGCGCTCGGGCGGGTAACTGTCGCGCGCGTGTCCGCGCACCACGATCTCGAGCAACTCCGATGCGCTATGCGATGACTCAGCCATGCCGCAACCCTACGCAGAAGGACAGGTCGCCCAGACAAACAACCAGAACTAGCCCTGCAAGAAGTTCGCCCGGCCCGACCGCACCAGTCGCTCGACCGCGCCTTCGGGAACCTCCTCGGCAGTCAGGGCGAACAGGTTGTGGTCGCGCCAACGCTTGTTGACGTCCATATAGCGTTCGAGGAGACCTTCATGCCGGAATCCGAGTTTGGTCAGCACCGCCTGCGACGCGCCGTTCGACGGCTGAACCGTAGCCTCGAGGCGATGTAACCCCACCGGACCGAAGCAATGGTCGACGCCCAAAGCGACTGCGGCAGTGGCGATTCCCTGACCGAAGTGCGCCTGGTCGATCCAGTACCCGATCCACGCGGTCCGCACGGCCCCACGTTGGATGTTCCCGACGGTGAGCTGGCCGACGTATGCGCCGTCGAGTTCGATGACGAACGGCAGGATGGTTCCGCGCTTGGCCTCGGACTTGAGAATCGCGTACAGCGGCGGCCACGACGCCGGCTGATGCCGGTCGGCCCAACTGCCGACGCCGGTCGGCTCCCACGGCAGCAGCGAGTTCTGGTTGCGGATGCGAAGGTCGCTCCAACTCTTGGCATCACGAACCCGCACCGGACGCACGGTCACCGCTCCACCACGAGAAAGCAATGGTCCCAACGTCGCCGGCCACCCGGGACTGGCCGGAACACCGCTCAACCATCTGAACACGCCAGTGAGTCTATTCGGTGAACGTCGTGGTGTGACCGGCTCGCGCACACGCGCCAATCACACAGAATCGACGCACCCCGAACGCACTCATCCGCGCTGAGCGAGGAAGGCGACCTCGACCTCGTCGCCCGTGCCCAACTCCTCGACGTCGGGCTCGACGATGATCAGGCAGTTCGCGTCGGCGAGCTCTGCCAGCAGATGCGACGATCCGGTCGGCGACGCCCCGAGCACCTGCACCAGGTACTCCCCCGACTTCTCGTCGCGCATCAACTGGCCACGCAGATATCCCTTGCGACCCGCGACGGACACGATCGGCCCGATCGTCCGTGCGGTGATCACCCGTCGCATCGGCTGCCGCTTGCCCAGCGCGATCCGGATCAACGGCCGCACCATGACCTCGAAGGTGACGAGCGCGCTCACCGGATTGGCCGGCAACAGGAACGTCGGCACCTCGTCGCGGCCGAGTCGGCCGAAGCCCTGCACCGAGCCCGGATGCATCGCGACCCGCGCGATCTCGAGGTCGCCGAGGTCGGCCAGTGCGTCGGCGATCGCCCGCGACGCCGTTCCACCCACCGCTCCGCAGATCACGACGATCTCGGATCGAATGAGTTGCGCCTCAACCACTTCGCGCAGACGCGACGACTCGCGCTCGGCGAGTCCGACCCTGTTCACGTCCGCACCAGCATCACGTGCGGCGGCGGCGAGGGAGTAGCTGTTCACGTCGTAGATCTGGCCGGGGCCAGGAGTGCGGTCGATGTCGACGAGTTCGCTGCCCACCGAGATCACCGAGAGCCGCGGTTTGGGGTGCACCAGCACGCGCGACTGACCGACCGCGGCGAGCAATCCGACCTGCGCCGGGCCGATGATCGATCCGGCACGAACCGCGACGTCGCCGGGCTGTACGTCGTCGCCGACTCGTCGAACGTAATCACCACTGTCGACGCCGTGCCCGACCTTGACCTTCTGATCGCCGCCGTCGGTCCAGCGGAGGGGCACCACGGCGTCGGCGAGCGTCGGCATCGGGGCGCCAGTCTCGACGCGTACCGCCTGCCGCGGCTGAAGCCTGGTCGGGGTACGCGCACCCGGCGCGACCTCGCCGACCACGGGAAGCGACACGATCATCGGCTCGCCGGGCTCGAGATCGACCAGTTCGGCACCGCCGGCGTCGAATTCCTCGAACTCGTCGGGATCGCTCGGTGCCGACGCTCCGGCGAGCGCAACGTCGACTGCCCGCACGGCGTAGCCGTCGATCGCAGCCTGGTCGAAACCGGGCATTGGTCGCTCGGTGACGACCTCCTCGGCGCACATCAAACCCTGCGCCTCGGAAATTGCCACCCGTACCGGCCGCGGAGCCACCGCCGCAGCGGTCACCAGCGTCAGATGATCTTCGACGGACCGCATCTCACCTCATCGCCTCGCCGGACACACGTCAGGCAATGACGTTAGCGGCCGTGCCCGCGTCTGCGACGCAGGCGCGCTGAGGCAACGTCGAGTCGGACCGCGAAGTCGAGTCGAACGCGCCGCCGTTCAGTCCACCGACAGTCTGCCCACGAGCCATTCGCGAAGGTCGGGTCCGTAGTCGTCGCGGTCGAGAGCGAAATCGACAGCCGCCTTCAAATAGCCACCGGGGTTGCCCAGGTCGTGTCGGGTGCCCTTGTGTACGACGACGTGCACCGGTTCGCCCTCTTCGATCAGCAGCGCGATGGCATCGGTGAGCTGCAGCTCGCCGCCTGCACCCGGCTTGATGCGGCGCAGAGCGTCGAAGATCTTGCGGTCGAGGATGTAGCGTCCGGCGGCCGCGAGATTCGACGGGGCGTCCTTCGGCTCCGGCTTCTCGACCATGCCTTTGAGCTTCATCACATTGGGGTTGTTGGCGTCGGGCAACGCCTCGACGTCGAACACGCCGTAGGCGCTGATCCGGTCTTCCGGCACCTCGATCGCGCACAGCACCGAACCACCGCGACGCTGACGCGTGCGGGCCATCACCTCGAGAACGCCGCCCGGCAGGACGAGATCGTCGGGAAGGAGTACCGCGATGGCGTCTTCATCGTCGTCGAGATACGGCTCGACGCACCCGACCGCGTGCCCGAGACCGAGGGGCTTCTCCTGGATGACCGATGCGACCTCGAGCAGCGACGGCGCCTTGCGCACCTTGGCGAGCATCGCCGCCTTGCCCCGTGTGGCCAGCGTGTTCTCGAGGACAAGGTCTTCGACGAAGTGCGCGACGACTCCGTCTTTGCCCGGCGACGTGATGATCAGGAGACGCTCAGCGCCCGCCGACTTCGCCTCTTCTGCCACGAGCTCGATGCCGGGTGTGTCGACGACGGGCAGCAGCTCTTTGGGGACGGTCTTGGTCGCGGGCAGGAATCTCGTTCCCAAGCCTGCCGCGGGCACGACCGCGGTTCGCGGGATAGGCGGGGTGTTCGGTACAGACGAGTACTCGCTGAATTCGTCGGTGCTCGCCTTGCTCACGCTGGACGTCATACCGACACCCTAATGTCGGAGTCTGACGGCGTCCTTGTGAAGAGTTGCGGATCACCCGACTGACGGACGCGCGCGTGCGTAATACGTCACTTTCGAGCGCTACAGTGCGAGTGCGGATCGGGACGAGTGTATGTCGGGGCGAGTGCAGGTACGCAGAAAGGCGGAGGTCGCGGTGCCTACCCTCAAAAATCAGTTGCGCGAGGAGATAGCGGCAAAGCGACGCGACATGTCGCCGTTCGCGCGCGAACAAGCCGCGGGCGACCTCGCCGATTGGATCTACGCCGCGCCGTTCCGACTCGAATACGACGTCACCGTCGCCGCCTACGTCCCGGTCGGGACCGAGCCGGGATCACCGGCGATGCTCGATGCACTCATCGACCGTGGGGTGAGCGTCTTGGTCCCGATCGTCCCCGACGGCGACCCCGCCCCCCTGGACTGGGTCCGCTACGACGGCGCGACCACCCTGCAACCCGGACGCTGGGGACTGCTCGAGCCCTCGGGCGAACGACTCGGCGTCGACGCCGTACACGCGGCGTCGGTGGTGCTTGTGCCCGCTCTCGCGGTCGACAAGACGGGTGTTCGCCTGGGCCGCGGCGCGGGCTACTACGACCGAACACTCATCGGAAGCTCTGCTGAGCTCGTCGCCGTCGTCTACGACGACGAGGTCGTCGACGCACTGCCGTCGGGCAATTACGACGTCCCGGTCGGGTGGGCTCTCACGCCCGCCGGGGGATTTCGGAAACTCAGCTAGGGTCCGAGCCTGGAATCAGCGGCGCCCAGCAATCACGAGGACGCAGCAATCACGAAGACGCAGCGGCGCTGCTCTTCGACTCACTCTTCGACGACGTACTCGAACTGCTGCTACTCGACGACGAACTGTCCGACGACGAGCTGCTCGACGAACTCTCCGACGACGAACCGCCGTCGGACTTGCTGCTCGACGACGCCGTTTCGGAGCTCGACGAGCCCGAGCGGGAGTCGGTCCGATAGAAGCCGCTGCCCTTGAACACGATGCCGACCGAGTTGAAGAGCTTGCGCAGACGCCCTGAGCACTGCGGGCATTCGGTCAACGAGTCATCGGAGAACGACTGAACAATGTCGAACTTGTTGTCGCACTCCGTGCACGCATACGAGTAAGTGGGCACCGGTACCTCCGAAGACTTGAGTGATTCGCCACTGATTCTAACCAACTCTGGCACTCCTACATTCCGAGTGCCAAACCGGACGCCTCCCCGTTCCGCGACGGGTCCGCTCAACCGCCGATGACGTCGAGATCGGAGTCGACGACGCCGTCGCGATTCATGTCCGGATCGCGTGCTTTGCGCGCATTCCAGCGCAGCAGGACAGCGGCCGCGCACGCCGCGATCACCGATCCGACGAGTATTGCCCCCTTCGCCGGTGCGGCGTGCTGGCCCTCTTCGAAGGAGAGCTCGGCGATGAGCAGCGCAACCGTGAAGCCGATCCCGGTGAGCATCCCCACCGGGATGAGGTCGCGCATACCGATCGCATCGGGAAGCCGTAGCGGCGTGAACCGGGTCATGAGCGCGGTGGCTCCGAGTACACCGACCACCTTGCCGACGCACAACCCGAGCACAATCCCTATCGAGACCGGCTGGAGCAGCGGTTCGTCGGCTCCCACCAGCGAGACGCCGGCTGCGGCGAGGGCGAATAGCGGCAGGGCCACCGCCGACGACCAGGGACGAACCGCCTCGTCGAGCTGTTCGGTACGCGGAAGCTCTTCACCGCGGATCGTCAATGCCGGAACGACGAGGCCAAGCAAGACACCGGCGACCGTTGAATGCACACCGGAGGCGTGCATGCAGCCCCATGCGATCAGCGCCAGTGGCAACAACAACCACCGGTACGCGCGTGACAGACGGACGACGACCCCGAACACCGCGATGGCCAACAGTGCGCAGCCGAGCATCATGAAGTTGATGGAGTCCGTGTAGAACACTGCGATCACGGTGATGCCGAGGAGGTCGTCGACAACCGCGAGGGTGAGCAGAAACGTCCGCAACGCCAGCGGCAGACCACGTCCGAAGATCGCCAGGACGGCGAGCGCGAACGCGATGTCGGTGGCGGTTGGAATTGCCCAGCCGCGCAAAGCTTCTGGGTCGAGCGTTGCGACGACTGCCACGTAACACAGTGCGGGAACGACCATTCCGGCCACAGCAGCGGCGATCGGCACACCTGCCAGACGCATATCGCGCAGGCTTCCGGCAACGAACTCCTGCTTCAATTCGACGCCGACGACGAAGAAGAAGATTGCGAGCAGACCGTCGGCCGCCCACTCACTCAGCGACAGGTGCAGGTGCAACGACTCCGGGCCGATCTCGTAGGCCAGAATCTCGTGATAGGCCTCTCGCCACGGCGAATTCGCCAGGATGACCGCCACGGCCGCGCTGACGAGCAGCAGCATGCCACTGGTGGTGTCGAGGGAGAGATAGCGGCGCAAGCGCTCACGGGCGGGTGGGCGCCCATCGAACGAGCTCTCTGCGGGCATAAATGATCCTGTCGGGCGATCCCGGCGCCAAGGCCGAGATGGGTCGAATACAAACCCGGATCGAGGTCCGGGTTGCCGACCAGACTTCCCGGCACACCGTCCTCCATTCTCCCCGACGACCGGCTGTGGCACCACTCGTGCTGGTCAGGCGGCGCGTCGCCACCGGTCGCAGGTCGTGCGTGTACCGCGTCGAGTTATCCACCGACGACCACGAATAGAGGGGTTGTCCACAACCTGCCGTGGCGTCGGTTTCCGCGACCTCCTGGCGGCTACCTTGCGCGCATGCGAACAGCCCGTGGAGACAGTCTCAGCCCGCGCCTCGTCGACCGTCTGGGAGCTGCCGTGCGTCCGGGTTGGGCGAGGTCGTTGTTGATTCGACGATGCGCCGCAGCGCTACTCGTTGTGGCCGCACTGGGTTTTGCGACCCTCGGCGGGGCGGAACACGACGACGAAGCGGTCATGGTCGCCGCGCACGACCTGCTGCCGGGCACCGAACTGGCAGCAACTGATCTCGTCGTGCGTAGGGTTGGCGCCGGAATGGTCCCGGCGGGAGCACTACGTATGTCGCGCGACGGCGCGGGTAAGACGGTGACGAGCATGGTTCGAACCGGCGAGATTCTCACCGACGCACGACTTCTCTCACCCCGGCTGCCACAACAGCTGACCGGGTCGGCCGACGCCCGTCTCGTCCCGGTGCGTCTCTCCGACGACGCCGTGTCGGCGCTGTTGCGAGCGGGCGATGTGGTCGACGTCGTCGGGCCTCAGGCGGATGTACTCGCCACACGTGCCGTAGTCGCGCTGGGCACCGAGCGTCCGGTGTCGAGTGGGTTGTCGGCGCGGAATCAGGCGTCGGCGCCGGTTGTACTCGCGATGGACCAGAAATCAGCGCTCCGCGTAGCCGCAGCCGGACTCGACATCGCCCTCGCCGTAATAGTGCATTGAACTGTGCTTTCGCGATTCCTTGCACAGCATCGAAGATTCATTGCACAGGACACAACATCGTTTGGTTCCGCAACGCACATGCCTATCTCTACTAACATCACGGAGAACGGGCTGTGCACCACTGAGCAGATTCCGTCAACACCTCACCACAGGCACGTACCACCGACCGAACGAGAGGACCGGAAAGTGCTCAAGGGTTTCAGGGATTTCATCATGAAGGGCAACGTGGTCGATCTGGCCACAGCGGTCATCATCGCCACGGCCTTCACCGCGATCGTCACGGCTTTCACCGACGGCATCATCAAGCCGATCATCAACACCATCCCGTGGAGCCCGAACGAAGCCGACGGCCTCGGATTCGAGCTGGTCAGCGGCAAGTCGTCGACGTTCGTCAATATCGGTGGAGTGCTGACGGCGGTCATCAACTTCCTGATCATCGCCGCTGTCGTCTACTTCCTGATCATCGTTCCGTACAACAAGCTCGCAGAGCTCGGCGGCTTCGGCAAGAAGGCCGAGGTCACCGAGGTTGCACTGCTCACCGAGATCCGCGACCTCATGGATCCAGATGGCGTGTCGAAGGCCAAGGCCGAGGCCGAGAAGGATCTGCCCGACCACCTGAGCGACTCAGGCGGAGGCGGCGATTCCTCATCAGGTTCGGGAGCTTCCGATTCGCCCGACACGTATTCGCCGTCCTCCGACGCCTATCCCTCCGGTCGACTTGACGCTGCACCGCCCACACAGCGCCTCACGACGCCGCCACCGGCATCTCAGGCCCCTTACGAGGCGCCGTCGACCTACGGCAACCCACCGTCGTACCAGGCGCCCTCCGGGCAGCCGCAGCAGAACCCGCCGACCTACCCGGCAGGCGGCCCAGGTGCACCGCAAACCGGCTACCCGACGCCGAGCCCGGCTCCGGGCAACTATCCCCCGCCCGGCAACTACCCGCCGAGCAGTTACCCGCCGCCGGGATCGCAGTTCCCCGGCGACAATCCCGGCGACTCGGGACGCCACTCCCGCTGATCAGAAGCCGCATCGAATCGGCCACGCCCATCTCGGGCGTGGCCGTTTCGCTATGTCCAGCGGTTTGACAGCGACTTGACCATCGCATCCCAAGGTTCGGTTCCTAGGTTGAAATCCGTTGGCGCTGATCTTGATTCAGAAGGCGTCGACGAACGTCACGTCAACCGACGGCAACGTCACATCAACCCAACGGAGGAGCAACGATGCCTCAGCCTCACGGCAACCAGCGACCGGGCCAGAACAACCACGGCCGGCCGCAGCCCCAGCCGCGCCCACGTCCGCGTCCGTGGTTCCCGTTCCCCTTCTTCGGGAGCTGAACCCAGTAGCCGAGTCGATCGGTAGCTGACCGCTCGTGGCGTCCCAGACGTCACCGCGCAGACGGATTCCGCTACGTCGATGGTCAATCCCCGAGGCCATCGGCACAGCGGCACTGGCTGCGCTAAGCAAAAAAGACCGCGGGGCGGGAACCATATCGGTTCCCGCCCCGCGGTTGTGTTTTGTTGTGCGACAGGCGCGATCAGCCGAGGCTGAAGGGCTTACCCGTGTAGGTGACGATGCCCTTGACGGAGTCCGTCTTGACGGTCACCTGGACGATCGTCCGGGCTGACGCGTATCCCGCGCAGCCGTTCAGAACGAAGTGCTCCTGGCTGTAGGTGACTCCACCGGTGGAACCGGTGAAGGTCAGATTGCTGGCGGTGTAGTTGTCATCATCCTTGTTCGTCACGTCCGACGACTGAATGCTGTTTCCGAGGCTGTCACCGCTGATGAGCCAGTACTTGGTCACGCCACCGGGCCCGAGGGTCACCGACCCGTCGCCACCCGCGGAGCGACTCCAGTCGGCGTCGGTCCCACCGATGGCATTCGGGTTGGCAGCCCCCGGCTTGAACCCGCCGCCGGCTCCGAGACCGCCGGACACGCCGAAGTCAACCTGGCATCCCAGCTCATAGCCGACCTTGATGGTGCCGCCCTTGGCCTTGCCGCCCACGTTGACGCTGACCGTTCCCGATCCCCAGGCTTCGCGGCTCAGCGCACTCTGGTTGATCGAACGCTGGACGCTGATGCTCTCGTTCGAAAGCGCGATGCTGACCGGAGTTCCGTCGACAAGCGTCTTGGTGACCTTGCCGCCGGGCAGTGGCCCAGCGTCAGCGTGTCCTGCACTGACACTGCTCAGACCCATCGCGGCGGCACCCGCGACGGCGGCGACAGCCGCCAGGCGGCGAGTGTTGCTCTTCTTCATGATTCCCCTTCGTGGAATGTCAATCTGCCTACGAGCAGATAAATCTCAGAGTGAGTTGTTGAATTACCTGCTGCGGCTTAACTGACGTTGAAAGGCTGGCCGTACAGAGTGGACTTCACCAAAGGTCCGTCGACGTTCAGCGTGCCGCCCTTGGCATCGAATCCCTTGGCCGCGTAGACGGAGACGTACGAGCGTGCCGACGCGTAGCCGCCGCACTTGTCGAGAATCACCTGGAGATCGGAAACCTGGAGCGATGCCACGCCCTTGTCCGAGATGCTCATGTCGGAGAGCGCGTAGTTCGCGATCTGGCCCGGCTTGATCGGCAGAGTGACGCTGCCGCTGCCGGTTAGTCCGCCACCAACGATGTCAAAAGTGCCACCAAGGTCGAGGCTGATGCCGGAGATGTCGACCTGGCAACCGATGATGTAGCCGACGTTTACCTGGCCGCCGACACCGGCAGCGGTCTTCACGGTGTAGGTGCCGGAAATCGCCAGCCCCCGCGACAGCGGGTTGTTGGCCACTGTTCCGACTCGAGTGAAGTACTCACCGTTGCGCCAGGTCTCAACAGTCGTACCGTCGCTCGCGACGGCCTTCTTGTACCCGGGCGCGAGCTTCTGCGCCTCGGCGTGTCCCGCACCCATGCTGGTTGCGCCAATCACCGCGGCAGCGGCGACGGCGACCGCAGCAGCTCCGCGGCGCCCAAGCTTGCTGAACTTGCTCATTCGTTCCCTCTCACAGGATTCGGCTGTTATCCGAGGGAGACGAACTCGTTCCCTCGGGTTGACCTTGGCGGCTCGCGGGAATCATCGTCCACTCCGGTTAACACGGTGTTTCATCGTGCTCTCCGAGGCGTTAAAGTCCCTGCCCCCTCGTTCCACTGCTGCTGGCCGACGTTGATCGGACTGCAGGACCACGGCCCCGGCCTCCCGCAGGGACCGAGTGTTGTCGCAGCGAACGTTATCCGAGCGATATCAAGACGGGCAACAGCAACGCTCAGCGCGATCTCAAGATTCTCTTACACGATTACACAGGGAGAATTCACGTCAGCGTCAGGAAAAGTGTTAACAAATGGAAAACACCCTGCGCCCGCTATGCCGGAAGCGACATTTCACTCGTAATGCGGCGGCCGCTGGGCCCGGTACCACTCCTGAGAATCGCCTATGTGACCTTCGTCACTCTCGTCCGACGTGGTCTCGGGGAGGTCGTCGCCGAAAACGTCATCGATCCTGCGGCGATGCCTCGATTTCCGTCGTGAACCGTCCGGCGTCTCACGATTCGAGCCTTCTTGCGACATATCGACTATTCCGTCTCAGCGAGAGGGTGGCATGCTTTCGAATTCTCCGTGAACACAATGTGAACCGAAGTTATGCACACGTGCGCATTTCCTGATATTTGCGCACTATTCGATTAGCCCGACTCAGAACTCGCTGATCGACTCGATTACGTGCTTCGCGAGAGGCGCAACGGTAGCCATTCCGTCACGAACGGCCGCACGCGACTCGGCGATGTTGACCACGAGCGTCTGCCCCGAGATGCCCGCGAGCCCTCGTGACAGTCCGCCGTCTGTTGCCCCCGCAGCGAGACCGGAGCTTCGGACCGCTTCTTCGATACCGCGAAGTCGGCGGTCGAGCAGCGGCTCGGTGGCCTCAGGAGCCACGTCGCGAGCACCGACACCTACGCCACCGACCGAAACAACCAGGTCGACGCCACCGATGACCGCGGTGTTGAGCGCGTTGCGGATCTCGATCTCGTCGCCGGACACAGCAAGCGTCGCGTCGACGTGGAAGCCCGCCTCGTTGAGCAACTCGCCGACCAGCGGGCCGAGTGAATCGGCAACCTCACCGTGCGCAATCTGGTCGTCGACGACCACAACCAGTGCTCTACCGATCTCGTCGCCCAAGGTCCCGGCCGCCTCATTGCTATGGCGGGCAACGAACTCGCGCGCGGCAGCGTCCGCGGCAACCACGTCGGCGGGATCGACCTCGGAGGCCTCCAGCGCGATCGGATCGATCACGCTCGACGCGTCGTCGGTAAGGGTTGAGCCCTGCGGACTGCGGCTGGATTCGATCATGCTCGCCTCTTTCTCGTTCTCGCCTGTTCTCGCCCCTTGATCATGGTCTCAGATCAGGGGCTTCGATGATCAGTCGGCGACAGATCGCTCGGGGGCAGATGCTCGAGCGGTCGGCCGCCGGCGCCGTCAATTGGTGGTGAGCGTTCCCAGCGTCACCGACGCTGTTCGGGTCTGTCCGTTCGCCACATAGGTGACCGTCACCTTCTCGCCGGGTGCGTGGGAGCGCACCGCGGCGACCAACGCGTCACCCGACGCGATGGTCCTGTCATCGAGCTTGGTGACGACCGCATCCTTGGGGATACCCGCCTGCGCAGCTGGGCCACCGGCCGTGACATCGGAGACCACGGCGCCCGGCGTGCTCGCGGGACTGTTCGGGCGCACCGACACCCCGAGGCTGGCGTGCGTCGCCCTACCGTTGTTGTTCCGTAGTTCGTTGGCGACTCGGATGGCCTGGTCGATCGGGATGGCGAAGCCGAGCCCGATGCTGCCGCTCTGCTGCTGTTCGGACGCTCCGAGCGACGCAATCGCGGTGTTGATACCGATCAGGGCGCCCCTGGCGTTGACCAGAGCGCCACCCGAGTTGCCCGGATTGATCGCGGCATCGGTCTGAATGGCGTCGATCACCGACGTCGTGCCGCCGTCGCGCGACGTTGATACGGGACGGTTCAACGCGCTGATGATGCCCGTGGTGACGGTTCCCTGAAGCCCTAGGGGTGCGCCGATCGCGATGACCGACTGCCCGACTGCCAGGTTCTTCGACGTTCCGACATTGATGGGTAGCAGGTCGTTCTTCTCCACCTTGATCACCGCGATGTCGGAGATCGAGTCGGCGCCGATCAGTTTCGCCGCTGCGCGCGTGCCGTCTTGGAAGTTCACCTGGATCGCCGACGGCTTACCGCTGCCGGATGAACCGGCGACCACGTGGTTGTTGGTCATGATGTATCCGTCTTCGGAGAGGATGACGCCCGAGCCCTCGCCCGCCTCCGACCCGCTGACAACGTCGATCGACACCACGGACGGGAGCGTCTTGGCGGCGACCTCTTGCACCGACCCCGCGGGCGCGGCAGCAACGCTTTCGCTGTTGGTGTTCGGATCGCCGCCAAGCGGCGCCGAACTGCTCGACGTCGAATCATCGTCGGAGACCTTTGCTCCGACGACGCCGCCGATTCCTCCTGCGACCAAACCGATCACGAGCGCTCCACCGATGAGTGCTGCGAGGAGGCCGCCGCGCGACTTCTTGGGTGGCGTCGACTGGCCTGCGTCCGACGTGTCGAATCCCGACGGAGACCCGGGCTGGAAACCACCGAACGTCTGGTCCTGCGGAGTCGTCGACCCCGGCGCGCTCCACTGGTTGGGCTGCTGACCGGCGGGCGGTCCGTAGTACTGCTGCGTCGGAGGTGCGCCGAAACCTTGCTGCCCACCGAAACCCTGCTGGCCGCCGGGACTCTGCTGACCATCGCCGTGGGCCGAGCCGTACGCGGGAAATCCACCGGTCTGCGGGTCGTTTCCGTACGGATTCCCCCCGTGCGGGCCTCCACCTGTCATCGTCGCGCTTCTTTCCTCGCCTTGTTCGGACCGCGCCTTGCCAGACGGCGGACCGATCGACCGATATTCGACGCCGGACAGCGTTCTCGTCCAGCGCTCACTTGTGGCTCAACACTATGGGACCCGCTGCTCGGGTAGGTAAGCGATAGGCCTACGTGTCGTCTCCCGAAACTATTGACGAATCACCTTCGGCGAAGGTTCCACGGGCGTCGGTCGGCCGGGCAGCGTCATCGTGATCATCGCGCCACCGAGACTCGATTGATCAGCGCGGACGGTCCCACCCATCCGGTCGACGACCTGCCGCACGATTGCGAGGCCGAGCCCGGAACCCGGCATCGACCGCGACTGCGTCGACCGATAGAAACGTTCGAACACCAGCTCGCGGTCCTCCGGTGGGATACCAGGGCCTGCGTCGGAGACGGCGAATTCGGCCGTACCGGTGTCGAGTTGTCGCAGCGTCACAAGCACCGAACGCCCACGCGGACTCCACTTGGCTGCGTTGTCGAGCACGTTGACCACCGCACGCGAGAGCCCGTGCTGCTCACCGAACACGAACCACGGCTCGAGATGCACCTCGAATTCGACGTCGACGCGGCGTCGACGCACTCGTTCGAGCGCTGTTTCGACGAGTTCGTCGAGGTCGACCTCCTCGAAGACCACCTCCGGGGTGTCCTCGCGCGCGAGGTCGACGAGGTCGCCCACCAGAGTCGACAGTTCCTCGATCTGCGCCACGATGTCGGAGCGGAGTTCGATCATGTCGGCCGCAGGCACCGCGGGTGCGCCGGGTTCGCTTGCGGCCATGAGCAATTCGAGATTCGTACGCAATGACGTGAGCGGAGTACGCAATTCGTGACCTGCGTCGGCAACGAGACGCGCCTGCTGGTCGCGTGACTGTGCCAGCGCGTGCAGCATGGTGTTGAAACTCTCGGTGAGACGGGCAAGTTCGTCGTTTCCCGCAACAGGAATCGGAGTGAGATCCTGCGTGCGGGCGACCCGTTCGGTAGCGCGCGTGAGACGGGCGACCGGTCGAAGACCCGCGCGCGCGACTGTCGTGCCGGCAACCGCCGCGAGCGCGACACCACCGCAACCGACGACGAAGAGCACCCACGCCAGTCGTTTGAGGACACGATCGGTGTGCAACAGACTCTGCGCGAGGATGAGGGTGTTGCCGTCATCGAGCTTGCGCGCGAGCACCCGCTGATTGTTGACCGTCCGCAGACTCTGCAGGTTGTTTCCCGGATTCGACGGCGAGCGCGCGACTTTGCGTTCCACGTCCTCGAACGGCACCGAGCCGACGAGGTAGGTCTGGCCGCTCGGTTTCACCAGCGCGAGAGAAATGTTGGTGGAGAACACCGTTCCCGCCACCAGCGACTCGGGCCTGTCGTTGAGTGTCCCCATCTTCGCGAGCGCGGTCATGCCGTCGGCGCGGGACTCGAGTTGGTTGTCGACCTCGTTGTACATCGCGCGATACACCACGAAATACGCGGCAGCGGCCATCAAACTCACCGAGACCAGAACGACCGTCGCCGACAACAGCGTGACGCGTAGACGCAGCGAGACCAACCGGGTCAAGGGCATCGGGTCGCGCATCTCGCCTGACTTGCCCTTCGGACGCACCCGCAACCACAGCCGTGCGAGGCGGAGTCGAAGCACAGACGGCACTACGGCGGCGTCTCACGTAGCACGTAGCCGACGCCGCGCACGGTGTGGATCAGCCGCGACTCGCCGTCGGCTTCGGTCTTACGACGCAGGTAGCCGACGTAGACCTCGAGCGCGTTGCCCGAGGTCGGGAAGTCGTATCCCCACACTTCCTCGAGGATGCGGCTGCGCGAGAGCACTCGGCGCGGATTGGCCATCAGCATCTCCAGCAGCGCGAACTCCGTGCGGGTGAGACTGATCTGGCGTTCGCCGCGTGACACATCGCGGGTCACCGGGTCGAGCGAGAGGTCGGCGAAGGTGAGCGCCTCCGAGTCGGCGTCTTCCTCGGGTGCCGCGCGGCGCAGGAGTGCGCGCAGCCGCGCGAGCAGTTCCTCGAGGGCAAATGGCTTGGGCAGGTAGTCGTCGGCGCCCGCATCGAGGCCGGACACCCGCTCGGAGACGGTGTCGCGGGCGGTGAGCACCAGGATCGGCAGGTCGTCGCCGGTCGACCGGAGTCGACGACACACTTCGAGACCGTCGAGCCGGGGCATCATCACATCGAGAATCGCCACATCGGGCCGTTCGGCCACGATCTTCTCCAGCGCTTCGATGCCATCACCCGCCGTGTCGACGGTGTATCCGTTGAACGTCAGCGAGCGGCGCAGCGACTCGCGGACCGCCCGGTCGTCGTCGACAACAAGAATGCGCATGTAGATAGTCTTATCCACTTCGACTGAGAACCCGCTGAGCAACTCGCGGATTACCCCTAACTTCGTGACGCCGGGCGGGCCGTCGACGTACGACGTCGGGCACTCGGATGGGTTGTTACCTGTGCGCAACAGCTCGCTCACGGTGCCGCACCCGAGGCGTCGGACACTTGCGCGATGACAACAGACATCGCTCTCTCGGAAGGTCCGGTCGAGTCGTCGAAAACACCGTGGTACCGATCGATGTTCACCTGGTTGCTGGTGGCGATCGTCGCGGGCATCGTCGTCGGCGCGGTCTGGCCGGACTTCGGCTCTGCTCTCAAACCGCTGGCAGACGGTTTCATCAAGCTGATCAAGATGCTGATCGCGCCGATCATCTTCTGCACGGTCGTGCTCGGTATCGCACACGTCGGCGATATGAAGGCCGTCGGGCGGATCGGGATCAAGGCACTCATCTACTTCGAGGTCGTCACCACGTTCGCCCTGATCTTCGGGCTCGTGATCGGCAACATCGTCAAACCCGGCGCCGGTTTCAACGTGAATCCCGAAACCCTGGCGACCGGAGCCGAAGCCGTCGCGAAGAAGACCAGCGACGGCGAACTCCCCCACACCGTCGAGTTCTTGATGAACATCATCCCGACGTCGGCGATCTCGGCCTTCGCCGAGAACGAGCTACTGCAGGTGCTGTTCTTCGCGGTCCTCTTCGGACTCGCGTTGGCCAAGGTCGGCGCGAAGGCGCCCATCGTGCTCGGGTTTGTCGACCAGTCCAGCCACGTCTTCTTCACCATGATCGGCTGGATCATGAAGCTGGCTCCGCTCGGAGCGTTCGGCGCGATGGCGTACATCATCGGCCAATACGGCATCTCGTCGCTGGGCAGCTACGGCAAACTCATCGCATGCTGCTACCTCGCGGCGGTGCTGTTCATCCTGGTTCTCGGGGTGATCGTCCGGGTTTTCGCAGGCGTCAACCTGTGGAAGTTCATCGTCTACATCAAGGACGAGCTGTTCGTCGCACTCGGCACCGCGTCGACGGAAGTGGTGCTGCCGCGCATCATGACCAAGCTGACGTACGCGGGGTGTTCGCGGTCCGTCACGGGACTCGTTGTCCCGACCGGCTATTCGTTCAACCTCGACGGCGCAACCCTGTATCTCTCGATCTGTGTGCTGTTCCTCTCACAGGCGATGGGCGTGCACCTCAGCCTCGGCGAGCAGTTGACCGCGGTGCTGGTGCTGATGCTGACGTCGAAAGGCATGGCAGGCGTACCGGGTTCGTCGTTTCTGGCATTGTCGGCCACGATCTCGGCCATCGGTCACGGATCGATTCCCGTTGCGGCCGTTGCCCTTCTGCTCGGCGCCGACCGCATCATGGACTCGATGCGGGTGTCGGTGAACCTGATCGGCAACTGCGTTGCCACCTTCGTCGTGGCCGCGTGGGAAGGCGAACTCGACAAGGAGAGAATGACACTCGTGCTCGACGGCCAGCCGGTTCCCCCGCTCGAGGAAGCCAACCCGCTCACCGGCGAGAAGCAACTACTCCCCGAGGAGGAGGGACTCGGCCTGCACACCGTCGAGTCCGAAGCCAAGCAGGACTAGGCGGGGCAGGTCGAATGCCCAGGGCTGCTACCGCTTACGCCAGCCGGCGGCGCCGACCATGTCGCCCACGCGGGTGAACTTCACCCGCGGACGGCCCTGTTCGGAGCCGCGTCGACGTTCGATCCGGTCGATTGCGCGCATACCTCGATAGCCGATCACGTGTCGAGTTCGCTTGCGCAGCAACGAGGTGAACTCGCCGCGCTGTCGCTTGGTGCGAGTCAACTTGCCGTCGACCGCGTCGCGGATGAAGTCCTCGACAGTCAGCTGGGCGCACTTCTTGTTGGCCCCGATGCCGCCACTCGGACCACGCTTGGCCCAGCCGAGCACGTACGAACCGGGAATGATCTCGCCCGAGTCGTCGAGCATCCGTCCGTCGACGTTGGGGAACAGTCCACGAGCGTCGTCGAAGGGAAGTCCCGCGATGGGAACCGAGCGGTATCCGATGCTGCGCACCGCGAGGTCGGCGTCGATCCGATGTGTCTGCCCGCCGGTCGTGACGGTCACGCCTTCGACACGCTCGTCACCGAGGATCTCGTCGGGAGTGCTGTGGAACAGGAACACAATTCGTCGGTGGTCGGGGTCCGCGGGGCCGGTGAGGTCGGGAACTCCGGCTCCGTCGGCGTCGTCGACGACGAGCACCTCGACACCCGGAATCGTCGACAGCGCACGGTATTCGGCCGATGTGTAGGCGGCGTGCGCCTGATCTCGACGACCGAGCAGGACAACCTCGTGGACGTTCTGCTCCTCCAGGATGCCCAGCGCGCGGTCGGCAATGTCGGTGGTGGCCAACAGTTCCGGTGGCGACACGAGGATTCGCGCGACGTCGAGAGCCACGTTTCCGGTTCCGACGATGACGGCGCGGCCACTCGCTGGATCGGCGTCGGTCGAGCGTCGGATCGGCGGAGCCGCGTCGGCACCCGGAACCGCGTTGTACCAGGCGACGAGTTCGGTCGCCGACGTCGAGCCGGGTAGATCCTCACCCGAAATACCAAGGCGCCGTGACTCGCTCGCGCCGACCGCGTAGAACACCGCGTCGAAGTGCTCGGCAAGTTCGGCGGGCGTGATCTGACCGTCCGACTCGCCGACCTCGACGTTGGTCGCCATCGTGACGCGCGGATCGCGGTAGAGCAGATCGAATCCGCGCAAGACCCCCTTGGTGCCGGGATGGTCGGGGGCGACGCCCGCACGAACCAGGCCGCCGGGGGTCGGCAGTTTGTCGATGACGGTGACCGACGCCTCGGTGCGGTCGAGCAGGGTACGCAGCGCGTAGCCGCCCGACGGTCCGGTTCCGACCAGCGCAACCCGAAGTCCCGCAGGCAATTTCGGAATCTCCGGGTAGACCACGTCGGACCAGCCCGACTTCACGTCCGGGTTGTTCTTGTAGTAGTCGGCGTTGATCTCGATGAAGACCTTGTCCCTGGTGCCGAGGTTCTCGGCCGGGAAGATCGCGTCGACGGGGCACGCATCCGCACACGCACCACAGTCGATGCATGCCTGCGGGTCAATGTGCAGGATGTCTGAGGTGCCGAAACCGCGCTCCTCCGGCGTCGGATGGATGCAGTTGACCGGACACACGGATACACATGCTGCGTCGCTGCAGCAGGACTGAGTGATGACGAACATCAGAGCATGTGCACTTTCCGGTAGTAGTACGCGGCGGGCTTGGTCAGCAGGCCGACCTCGTCGAGGAACTCCATGAGGTGCGCACAGCTACCGCGGATCATCGAGTGGAAGTGCGAGTTGGTATTCATCTCTGCGACAGCACGATCGGCGTCGAGCCCGGCGTCGACGAAGGCCTGACGCTGCACGAGGCTCGACACGATGAAGTATCCACCGAGCGCGACGTAGAGGGCGCTGAACTGACGGCGGAACCAGCCGACACCCTTCATCGAATCGCGGACCTCTTCACGCGCGAACTTCATGTGGCGCGACTCTTCGAGGACGTGAATCTCGTTGACGGTACGGATGAACGGGAGCACCCGCTCGTCGCGCATGCAGCCGCGCTGGAAGACGTCGAGAACCTCTTCGGCGACCAGGATGCCTGCGAACGCGACCTCGTTCTTGGCGGTCCGCTTGAACAGCTTGCCCGCGCGGCCAACCCATTTGGTCGGCTTGTACGACGTGCCGACCATCTTCTCCGACGCCTTGGCGAACATGATCGAGTGACGGCACTCGTCGGCGATCTCCGTGAGCGCGAACTGGAACTCATTGCTGTGATAGGCACCGAGGTACTGGTCGCGGATGACCATCTCCTGCAGGATCATCTCGAACCAGATGCCGATGTTCATGATCGACGCGAACTCGTGACGGGTCACCGAGATCCGCTGTTCCTCGGTCATCTCGTCCCAATAGTCCGTGCCGTAGAGCGACGACCACTCCGGGCTGCACCCGTACTTGGTCGGGTCCATCGGGAGGCTCCAGTCGATCTCCGTCATGGCGTTGCGCGACAGCCGCGCCGCCGAAGCAAGGAGACGCTCGGACACGGCGTCGGCACCCTCGTCACGAATACTCACGACATTGCCGACGACGTCGCCGGTGGGCTCGGTGCGGTCCATTGCAGCAGTCATGATGCTCGACTTCCCATCTCCGCCCTCGGCGGAACTTGGCGACCTGGATTCACTGGCACAGCAGTAAGGTGATGACGATCTGTTTCGTATCAACAACCAGTGTCATATCAACAACCGATGTCATATCAACGCTTGTTGTCAAGATAGCACCCCGGTGTGACGTAGTAAACAACTCGGACATCTATACTGGCGAGTAAGTTACGGAAGCGGAACGTCGTCGCAGTTCAGAAGGGCAGGAACCTCATGTCATCGATCTTCATCACCGGCGGGGCCGCGGGTATCGGCCTGGCCACGGCGGAGCGTTTCGCACGTGAGGGGTGGACCGTCGGCGTGTACGACGTCGACAACGACGCGCTCGAGAAGGTGAAGGCGAACCACCCCGATTTCATTACCGGCAAGATCGACGTCCGCGACCCCAAGGAATGGGACGACGCCCTCGCCGACTTCACCGCACACACCGGCGGAACCCTCGACGTCCTCGACAACAACGCCGGTGTACTCACAGAGGGCAAACTCGCCGACATCTCCCCCGACGCCGTGCGCCGCCAGATCGACATCGACGCCCTTGGCGTCACACTGGGCGCTCAGGCCGCGCACAAGTACCTCAAGAAGACGCCGGGATCGCACCTGGTGAACATCGCGTCGGCGTCGGCGATCTACGGGCAGCCGGGCATCGCCACCTACAGCGCCAGCAAGTTCTACGTCGCGGGTCTCACCGAGGCGCTCGAACTCGAGTGGGAACCCGACGGCATCCGCGTCGTGAGCATCTGGCCGCTGTGGGCCAAGACCGCGCTGGCGGCCAACGACGCCAAGTCGACCAAGACGCTCGGCGTGCGGATCACGCCCGAGCAGGTCGCCGACAAGATCTGGGAGTCGGTCCATCCCACCAAGAACGATCTGCGGCTGCACCGCACGAGCTACTCCGTCGGCACCCAGACGCTCGTGCTGGGCAACGCGGCGAAATTCATCCCCAACTCGCTCAACCGACTGGTGAACAAGGTCATCGCTCAGTAGTCACCGCGAGACGGGCGGTGAGGAAGGTATATCGCCGCCCGTCATCCGCGACGACGCCAGTTGTAGCCAACGCCGCGTGGCGCCATCGGCAGTCGCCAACCGAGAATGAGCGCAACCAGACGTAGCAACGCGCCGACGACGAGTCCTGCGACGACCCAGACCTGCGACGGCAGATCGGAGTACGTCCTGCCGATCGCGACCACGGCCGCAGCGACGATTGCGGGCACTGCGTAGAGATCGGCTGGTTGCAGCAGCAACGGAATCTCGTTGGCGAGCACGTCACGCAGCACGCCGCCGCCGATCGCTGCCAGCATCCCGATGAGGGTTGCGGCGAAGGCGTGCGCGTGATGATCGATCGCGATACTCGCACCGGTGGCCGCGAACAATCCCATACCTATCGCGTCGAGGACGACAATCGTTCGACGCAGCAGCGCAAACGACGGGTGGAAGATCACCGTCACCAGTGCGGCGATCAGGGCTGTCGTGACAGGGACCCAATTGTCCAGCGCCGAGGGCGGCGTGATGCCGAGCAGAAGATCGCGCAGTATGCCGCCGCCGACTCCGGTCAGCACGGCGACCGTCGCGATCCCCCAGATGTCGAAGTCCTTGCGGATTCCGACCAGCGCTCCCGACGCAGCGAACACCCCGATACCCACGATGTTCAAGATCGCGAGCAGCATCGGCACCTCGCTTTCACGGCGTACTTCTCTAGCGGCGTACTTCACAGAACAGCACAACTGCCGCAACGTCTGGGACGTTGCGGCAGTTGTGCTGGATTTAAGTCGCTGAGGTTATGTCGCGATCAGCGGCGGTCGAGATCGATGATGCCAGCGCGCGCAGCCTTGACCAGACGACGCGGGATGCGCTGAGCGACACCGTTCACCTTGACCTCCTGCAGCGCGGGGTTGTCCGCTTTCCACTGCGAACGACGGCTGCGGGTGTTGGCCCGCGACATCCGGCGCTTCGGTACAGCCATGGTTGTGCCCTTCTCTACTGTGTCCTTACGGACTGTGTGTCACTGTGGTCCTCGCGGACAGGTCACTGTGGTCCTCGCAGACCTGCAACCGCGGCCCTCGCGGACCGTGCCCTCAGGTCGTCCGTTCTCCACAGAGTGGAGCGTCGACCGGCGTGGTGGACGTGCCACGCAACCCTCGGGCGCAGCACGCAACCTCTCTAGACTACCGGTCGCGCGGTCAACCTCCAAAACGACCGAGCTGACCGGCGCCGACGTCGGGTGCGAACTGTCACCGTCAGTACGTCGAGGTGTCGCTCAGATCCAGGTTGATCGCGTTCACGCCGACCAGAATCCAGTAGAGCACGCCGATGATCACGCCGATCGCGCCGACGATGATGCCCGCCAGCGCCATGCCGTCACCCGTCTGGGTTCCGTTGGAGTCACTGATCTGTTTACGAGCGACAAAGCCCAGCACGAGGCCGACTGCCGGAACGACGATAGTGAAGCAACACGCAAGGGTTCCGACGACCGACACGATCAGCGACGCGATCGCCATGCCGTTCGTCGTCTGTCCCGCTGCCGGGTAGCCCGGCTGACCGTACGCGGGTTGCCCGTACGCCTGCTGACCGTAGCCGGGCTGACCATAGGCGGGCTGGCCATACGCCTGCTGACCGTAGCCGGGCTGACCGTACGGGGACTGGCCGTAGCCCGGCTGACCGTACGGGGATTGCTCGGCGGACGGCTGACCAAAACCCTGCGGGGTGCCATAGTCGGGCTGCGCCGAGGGCTGGCCGTACTGGGGTGTCTGGCCGTAGTCGGGTGTCTGACCGTACTGGGGAGCCTGGCCGTAGTCGGGTGTCTGACCGTACTGAGGAGCCTGCGCGCCCGAGCCATAGTCGGGCGTCGAACCGTACTGAGGAGCCTGCGCGCCCGAGCCGTAGTCCGGCGTCGAACCGTACTGGGGCGGTTGATAGGTCGGCTCGCCCTGTGGGGGCTGGCCGTAGGCGGACGGGTCGAACTTGGTTGTCGGAGACTCAGGCGTACCTGCGCTCGGCGTCGAACCCGGTCCTGCTGAACCCGATGCCGCCGAACCCGATCCCGAAGAGTCGGCGGGGTTGGGCCGCTTGATCAGCGAGGTGGCATCGTCGCTCGAAGTCGCCCGTGGTGCGTCAGCACTTGGTGAACCGGCGCCGTCGGAGCCGGTCGGGGTCTTGTCGGGACGCTCTGGATCCGATGCGTTCGAACCTCCGTGCGGAGTGGACATCTGCGTTCACCTCTCTGGGTTCGCCTCTGTGGGATTCGCCGTCGGCGTCATCGCCGCGCCGACCGTACTGCTAGAGGGACCGTGCACGCCCAAAAGGGCCAGGCCACTCCAAACCTGACGCCAGCTTAGTGAAAGCACACAAAGTGCGGCTGCATACACTCATCCGAGTGTCAGGCGTCGTCTCCGGTTTCACCGTCATCTTCATCCTGGTGGCCATCGGATTCGCCCTGGGGCGGACGCAGGTCCTCGGTGAACACGCACATGACGTGCTGTCACGACTCGTGTTCTTCGTCTGCACGCCAGCACTGCTGTTCACATCGTTGGCGACTTCCGATCTCTCGGTCATCTTCTCGTCGACGCTCGTCATCGCGGGAGTCTCGGCGTTTGCCACCGGAACGCTCTACATCGTGCTCGCACGCGGGCTACTGCGGCGTCGCGACATACCCGAGCTGACCATCGGCGCACTCTCGTCGTCGTACGTCAACAGCGTCAATCTCGGTCTGCCGATAGCGATCTTCGTTCTCGACGACGCCTCGTTCATCGCACCGCTGCTGCTGTTTCAGATCCTGATCTATTCGCCGCTGGCGTTGGGCGTACTCGACGTCACGGCGCTCGACCGCACCGCGGGAAAGTCGGTGCTGCGCGACACCGTGCGACTCCCGCTGACCAACCCGATCGTCATCGGAGGGCTGATCGGAGTGGTCGTCTCGCTGATCGGGTGGCATCCGCCGACCGCGATCCTCGAACCGATGAAAATGCTCGGCAGCGCGTCGGTGCCCGCAGCGCTCCTGGCCTTCGGAATGTCGCTGACAGGCGTGCCACTGTTCAAGAAAGGACAGAGTCCACGGCGCGAGGTCGCGCTCGCGACCGTGCTCAAGATGCTGTTCATGCCCGCACTGGTGTACGTGGTCGCGCGATGGGGCTTCGGCGAGTCGGGACACACATTGTTCGCGCAGGTCGTGATCGCAGCATTGCCGACCGCCCAGAACGTGCTGGTCTACGCGACGCGCTACCGGCGGGGGCAGGTGCTCGCACGCGACACCGCGCTGCTCACCACCCTGGTGTCGATCCCTGTTATCGCGGTGATCGCCTGGTTGCTGGCCTGACAGTTCTGGTTGCGTGGGATCCTCGGGTGCATTTTTGTACCTCTACGTCCCACACAACTTGGGCCGGGTCCCCCGCAACGCGGCCGCGAACAGGTCAGTCGACGTCGACCGACCCGGTCGCGAACTCACCCGCAGCACCGAGCGCGATCTCTTCTTCACGCTGATGCGCCGTGAGGTGGTGCCGGCTTCGACGTGGAATCCCGAAGAGCGCAAGCAGGGCAGCGAGCGCGAACGCACCCGCGCCGAGCAGGAACGCCACGCGGTAGGCATTCTCCGTCGGAAGCGAGACCGCGGTGCCTCCGACGAAGTGAATCGCGACCTCGGCAGCGAGCACGGTGATGATGACCGCGCTGCCGATCGCGCCACCGACGGTGCGCATGATGGAGTTGATCGAATTGGCGATGCCGGTCTCGTGCGGTTCGACGTTCTCGACCAGGAGTGCCGGCATAGCCGAATATGCCG
This sequence comes from Gordonia jacobaea, assembly GCF_965344965.1. NCBI lineage: Bacteria > Bacillati > Actinomycetota > Actinomycetes > Mycobacteriales > Gordoniaceae > Gordonia > Gordonia jacobaea. Next base: position 536,240 of record NZ_CBDRLS010000001.1, read on the forward strand.
CGGCCACAGCCACATTCGCAACGATGAGTCCCGCGATCATCTCACCGGTGTTCTCGTGCAAGAAAGTCAGCATGAGCATCCCGACGACACCGATCACGGTCGCGCCAAGCAGCACGACTCGAGGACCCACCCGTCCGACCAGCCCTCCCGCCACCGGTCCGACGAGGATCGACACGATCGCGCCGGGAAGCATGAACGCAACACTCGTCCGTAGGACCGAGGCACCGAACCCGTAGCCCGCCAACGCATCCGGCGTCTGCACAAAGTAGGTCGCGCCGAGGAACACGCTGAACATCGCGAACCCGACACACAACGACGCAACGTTCGTGGCGAGAACCGCTCGTTGCTTGAGCAAGTCGACGGACACCAGCGGCTCGCCGCGTCGACTCTGCAGTGCCCAGAAACCGATGAGCACGACGACGGCGGCGATATAGAACCCGATCACTCGTGCCGACCCCCAGCCCCAGGTGTGGCCCTGCGACGTCGGCAGCAACAGACACACCAGGCCGACCGCGAGCACCAGCGCGCCGAAGTAGTCGACGCGTCCGCCCGCTCCCGGTCGAGACGGAATCGCGAAGATGACCAGCGCCAGAACGACGACCGCCATCGCGACGCACAGCCAGAAGATGCGACGGTAGTCGGCATTTCCCTGTGTGAGCAGACCTGTTGCCACAAGCGCCAGCCCGCTGCCCACTCCCAACGACGACGCGGTGATCGCCATCGCGCCGGTGAGACGTTCGCGGGGCAACTCTTGCCGCAACACGCTGATCGCCAGCGGGAAGAGCCCGAAACTCGCACCCTGCAACACTCGACCGACGATCAGCCACTCGATCGAATCCGCCAGAGCTGCAATGAGACTGCCCACCAGCGTGATGACCAGCACCGCGACGATCACGCGCTTGTGCCCGTAGACGTCGCCGAGACGACCGAACAGCGGAGTGAATGCCGACGCCGCAAGCATCGTCGCCGTCGTCACCCACCCGACCGTCGTCAGCGAGACGCCGAGTTGCTGCCCGATCTGCGGCAGGGCGGGCACCGCGAGGGTCTGAATCATCGAGAGCAACAGCACGGACGCCGCCGCGGCAACGACGATCAGTGATGTCGACGAGCGCACCTTCGAGGGCGCCTGCTCCTGAGCTGCCGCTTGTGTCATAGAAGCCAATCTAGAACAGAATCGACGCTGCGTCGATTTTTATCGACGACTAGTCGAAATTGTCCGGATTTCCTACTATGGGATGTATGACGACCAAGGCGCCCGACGATCCGCAGGCCCACCCGGCCCGTCGTAGAGGTGCTCGCACCAAAGGCGACGAGCGTGAAGACCAGATACTGAGCGCGATGCGTTCGCTTCTCGCCGATCATCCGATCGACGACGTCACCATCGACGACATCTCTTCTGCGGCGGGCATTTCGCGAACCAGCTTCTACTTCTACTTTCCGTCGAAGCAGGCCGTTCTCACGACGCTCATGGAACGGATCTGGGACGACTTCGCCAGCACTCACGACTGGTTCGACGCCGACGGACCCGACGCCGACGGCCTGCGCGAGCAACTCGGCGCCGTCGCCGCGATCTGGAAAACGAACGGATCGATCATGGCGTGCGCAGCCCAGACCGGATACACCTCCGGTTACGCGCCGCTCCAGGACTTCCTCGCGAGAGCGCGCGCCCGATTCGTCGAACGACTCGCGGCCAAGATCGAGCGCGATCGATCAGCAGGACTGGCACCCGACGGTCCGCCCGCAGCAGACTTGGCACTTCTCGTGGCCGTGATGCGCGACGCGGGCCTGAGTGAACTGACATCGTCTACGGCCACTACGCCGGCGGGCGACGGACAAAGTTCAACCGCCACCACTGCCGACGACGACGCCGCGCTGGACACACTCACCATTGCGATCCTGCGGATGATCTACGGTCGCATCGACTGACGACGCCGCGCGGGCGCGATCAGCGACGCCGCGCGGGCGCGATCAACGACGCTCCTTGCGCTTCACGTCCACGCCACCCATCAACGCGAATCCGGTCACACGGACCGTCGGGGCCCCCGGACGCCCGGGCCCATCGGCCTTGCTCTCGAATCCGCCCATGATGGCGAGACCACCGACTTCGAGGGTCACATCCGGCGGCACGATGACGTCGACGCCACCCATGATCGCCACACACTGGACAGTCAGCACCGGTTCGGTGAACTCGACTTCGCGTAGGTCGATCTCGACCCCGCCCATGATCGCTGTCGCCTCGAGCTGATCTGCAACCGACGCATGGCCTTTCAGCTCTGAGCCGGACATGATGGCGAGGCGATGGCGCACCGGCTTACGTCCCGATCCCGTACCGGGACGCGTCACACCTGTCGGGTACGGATCGCCTGGCCGCGGCAGGGGCACGCCGAGTTGCCCGACGGGAAGATCGTCGGTTAGCGCATCGAGATCGCCGAAAGTCTTTGCGGTAGAAGCCTTCAGCGCCCGCTCCTCGTACTCACTCGGCGTCAGTGCGCCACTCGTCATCGCCGCGGAGAGGATTTGGTGGACGAGTTCGCGGTCGGCGTCGGCTGCTCTGAGTCGGTGATCCGGCGCGGGTGTGTCGCCGGTGGCCGCGATCTCGTACTGGGCCGTCTCGTACTGGGCGGGACCGGGCTTGGTCAGATCAGGTTTGGTCAGATCAGGTTTGGCGGGCTCAGCGTTGGCCGGCTCAGGCTTTGTCAGATCCTGCCCGGTCGATTCAGGAGCTGCCGGGTCATGCCCGGTCGAATCGGGTTCTGGCAGTTCAGGCTCTGGCAGTTCGGCGGGAACGCTCATACCGTCGACGTTAGTGATCGCATCCTGCGCCCAACACCCTGAAACACCCTGACTAGTCCCCTGATTTCTCCTGGATCAGCCCCGGGCCGCGATCAGCCGCGGCGCGGACGTCGTGACCGCAGGTAGTCTCCGACCACTGCGGCACCGAGTCCGTCGACGTCGGGAGCAACAACCCGACCACCGATCCTGCGGGCGATCTGGTCCATGAAGTGCGCGAGGCCGGGGTCCTCTCCCAGTCGGAAGAACGTGACCTGCGCTCCCATCCGTGCGACGTGGTCGAGTTCGCGCACGGTAAGCGCGATGGTCTGCGGGTGAGGCGGATAGAAGAAGAACGGCTCGCCGCTTGGGTCGAGGTGCGCGGTGGGCTCGCCATCGGTGACGACGAGGACAACCGGCTGCGCGTTGGGGAATCTGCGCAGGTGCCGCTGGGCGAGCAGCAGTGCGTGATGCAGGTTGGTCCCCTGCTCCATCCGTGGCTGTAGCCCGGTGAGTTCGGCGATGTCGATGCTCCGGGCATACCGTCCGAAGGCGATCACTTCGAGCTCGTCGCTGCGAAACCTGGTGGAGATCAGGTGATTCAGCGCGATCGCGGTCCGCTTCATGGGCGTCCAGCGGCCCTCCATCTCCATCGAGAACGACGTGTCGACGAGCAGCACCACGGCGGCCTGTGTCCGGGCCTCGGTGTCAGCTACCTCGACGTCGCGGACGGAGATGTGCACACCGTCGCGAGCCATCGCCGACGGCGCGTGCGCGGGGTCGGAACTCTCGGTGATGGTGCGCAGCACCGCATTCGAGACTGTTCGCGTGACATCCCACGGGTCGGTGTCGCCGAACTCCCACTCGCGCGTCGCCCCGGTCGGCTCGCCGAGCAATCCCGATTTGCGGGTCTGCCGGTCGCCCCGACGCCCCGACATCTGGTCGGCGATGTCACGAAAGATGGTCTGCCCCAACTGCCTCATCGCCTTGGGGCTCAGGCGCAGAGTGCCGTCGGACGTACGGTCGAAGAATCCCTGCTCGGTCAACGCCTTCTCGAGCTCGGCGAGTGTTCTGGCGTCGACGGCTGCCTGGTCGCCGAGTTGTCGTGCGAGGGCGTCGAGGTCGATGTCGTCCATGCGCGCACCGGCGTACTGCTGCGAGAGTTGCTCGGAGAGCGCGTCGAGTTCGGAGATGTCGTGCAGCGCCGCCGCACCCTGCCCCAGTCCCATCTGCTGATCACCCGAGAACGACTCGCCGCCGTCCCAATCGAGGCCCGGCCTGGCCTCCCGCAACGCCGAATCCATTTGCGCGAGTTGATTCATAAGATCGGGTGAGCCGAACGCCTGCTGAGCGAGCTGATCGAGTTCTGCTCGTTGTTCGGGCGTGAGCGAGTTGTAGAACTGCTGCGCCGCCGCGGCACGTTGTGCGAGCGAGTCGATGAGTTCCTCAGTGTTGCGCGGGTTTTCGGGGAAGTACTCGCCGTGCTTGCGCATGAAGTCGTCGAATTGCTCAGAGGTGTCCTCGCCACGATTGTGGGCGTCGAGAAGCTTGTTGAGGTCTGTGAGCATCTCGGAGATGGCCTCACGGTCCTGGTCGGAGGCACCCTCGAGCGCTTCCTTCATCCCCGCGAAACGCTGGTCGAGCAGTTCCCGGCCCAGCAGATCCTTGATCTTCTCGAAGTCCTCGCGCGCCTGCGGGCTCCGCCAGTTGTACTCCGACAGTTCCTCGACGGCCTGAGCAGTCGAGGGCGGCAGACTCCCGATCTGCATCTCGGCGAAACGCGCGTCGTCGTCGAGGTCGCGTGCGAGTTGTTTACGCTCCTCGAGTACCGCGCGGTCGAGGAGTTCTCGGATCTCGTTGAACGTTCCGTCGAGGTTCCGTTGCTTCAACAGCTCCTGCCGCCGACGATTGACCTCTTCGCGCAGCTTGTCCAGGCCGCGCATGTCCGACGTTCCGCGGCGCAGGAATTCGCGGAGCGCGCGCTGCGGCGACGCTCCCGCCATCACGTCGTCGCCGATCTCCTCGAGCGCTTCGCGTAGATCGACCGGCGGCGCGAGCGGGTCGGGGCCACCGGTGTACCGCTGGTAGCGGGAACGGTGAAAGTTCTTCTGAGCCATGTGTATACGTCCAGCCCGATGTCGAACGGCGTAGATCAGCCGTAGATGGTCTGCCCCTCGTCGTCGGCTTCCTTGCCGATGCGACGGGCCAGAAACAGTCCCTCGAGCGCCAATTCGAGTGCGCTCGCACGCTCGCCGTCCGCCTTGGCGTCGAGTCGTTCGGCGATGCCGTCGATGACTCCGGCCGTCGTCTCGGGTGAGGGGATCGACGCCAAGAAGTCCGACGCTGTGACCCTGTCGCCGGTGACAACGGGTTCCCCGTTCTCCAGGGCGTCGACGAGCGGCGCCATGTCGATGCCACCGAGGTGTGCGCGAACGGTATCGGCGACGGACTTGCGGAGCAGGTGCTCGAGGATCTCGAGCTCGCGCCCCTCTTCACCCGACTCGAACTCGATCTTGCCGCGCAGCACCTCGATGACCGATTCAAGGTCGACGACGCGCGCAACGGGCACGTCCTCTCCGGTCACGGTGGCGCGATGCAACGCTGCGGCGGCCACGGTCTCTGCGGCCGCGATCGAGAATCGCGCCGAGACACCCGAACGCTGATCGATCGACGGATGGTCGCGCGCATAGCGGGTGAAGCGGGCGAGGATCTCGGTGATGAATGTCGGAACCGTCGCCGTGAGGTCGGCTTCCTGCTCGATGACGGAGATCTCGTCGTCGAGTTCTAGTGGGTAATGCGTCCGGATCTCGGCGCCGAAGCGGTCTTTGAGCGGTGTGATGATGCGGCCGCGGTTGGTGTAGTCCTCGGGGTTCGCGCTCGCCATGACCAGGACGTCGAGCGGGAGTCGCAGTGTGTAGCCGCGCACCTGAATGTCGCGCTCCTCCATCACGTTGAGCATGGAGACCTGGATGCGTTCGGCAAGGTCGGGCAGCTCGTTGATGGCGACGATGCCGCGATGCGCGCGGGGAATGAGTCCGAAGTGAATCGTCTCCGGATCGCCGAGGCTGCGTCCCTCGGCCACCTTCATCGGGTCGATGTCGCCGACGAGGTCGGCAACGGAGGTGTCGGGTGTCGCGAGCTTCTCGCTGTAGCGCTGGCTGCGATGACGCCACTCGATCGGGAGCTCGTCGAGAAGTGCGGCTGCGCGTCGAACCGACGCCGGCGTGATCGGCTCGTACGGATGTTCGCCGAGTTCAGAGCCCTCGATGACCGGCGTCCACTCGTCGAGCAGACCGACCAGTGTGCGCAAAATGCGCGTTTTGCCCTGGCCGCGTTCACCGAGCATGACCACGTCGTGGCCCGCGATCAGCGCACGCTCGAGTTGCGGTATGACCGTCGCCTCGAACCCGACGATTCCCGGCCACGGGTCGTCGCCCTCGCGAAGCGCTGTGAGCAGGTTGTGGCGGATCTCGTCACGCACACTGCGCTGCACATGGCCGCTGGCACGCAACTCGCCGACGGTTCTTGGTGAGGGTGGGCGACTTTCGGTGGTTTGGGAGTTGGATGTGGTGAAGTTCTCCTCTGGCACCTTCTCCACGGTACTCCCGTCGAGCGTGCGGGCGCCGGGTTCGCGAGCCCGTTCGCCGCTAGCGCTCGGGACGCCAGGCGGGATCGCGCCCGATGAATCCGACGAGCCTCGCGACCGGATCGGCGTCGTCGTCAACAGGCACCGCCGGTCCGTACTGACCCGACGATCGCAGCAGCTCCTCGATACCGGTCATGCCGTCGAGCAGGCGCTGCGCGAAGACGGGGTCGAGGTCCGCGGTCCTGCCCCCGGCCGCCGCGAGATCCCAGGTGTGCATGAAGACGTCGGCTGTGTAGAACTGATCGATCGCGTCGGCGAGACGATGCTCACCGACCATCGGGTGAACGAAAACCGAATTCGACGACGGGCCGTCGAGCAGTTCGCCGATCGCGGCACTGCGCGCCTGCCAGGCGACGAGCGGGTCGTCGGCGACAGACGGGCCGTCGGGTAGCTGCACTCCCCCGGCGGCGAGGAAGCTCGCGAACCAGTCGACGAGATGAGCGACGACGTCGCGCGCCACCCATCCGCCGACCGGCGTCGGAGCGTCCCAGTCTTGCACTGCTGCAACCTCTTCCGCGAACCCGTCCGCGATGATGCGATGACGGTCCGCGGCGCTGAGTTCAGCGAGCGACGTCGTCATGTCAGAGTTCTCCGAGCAGGCCGTCGAGTTTGGCGTAGCCCTCGTTGACCCCGACCTCCATGCCCGACGACAACCAGCCATCGCGGGCTTCGAAGCTGTCACAAAGGGATTGGGCGTGCAGGCGCGTCGTGCCGTCGCCGAGATCCTCGAAGTGCAGCGTCTCCAGCGCCACCTGATCGGGCATGCCCTCCCAGGTGAAGGTCTGCACGATCGTGTCGTCGGAAACGGTGTGGAAGCAACCGCGGAAGTAGTGGTCTTGATCGCCATGTGTCGCGGCGTAGCGCCAACTTCCACCGTTTCGCGCGTCCCACTCGATGATTCGACTGGAGATCACGTCTGGGCCAACCCAGCGCACGAACAGCTCGGGATCGGTGTGCGCTCTCATCAATTGTGCTGGGGTGCCACGGAAGTCGCGTGTGATGCGAATGATCGGCACCTCCTTGTCGGCCTCGATGGTGGCTTCCGGATAGCGCGTCTGCGTGCTCATGATGCCTTGCCTTTCTTCGTCGGTGTCTCGTTGCCGCGGTGAACCGCGTCGTGCATCTCTGCGTTGTTCATCTCTGCCAGTACGACGTCCAGACGCTGATAGCGCTCCTCGGCCGTCCGGCGGTACCGCTCGATCCACTTGGTCATGAGGTCGAACACCTCGGCTTCCAGGTGGACAGGACGTGTCTGCGCCTCCCGGGTGCGGGTCACCAGGCCTGCGTCTTCGAGCACCTTCAAGTGCTTCGACACCGCCTGAATGCTGACGTCATATGGCTCGGCGAGCTGACTGACCGTCGCATCCGAAACCGCGAGCCGCGCGACCATGTCACGCCGGGTCGGGTCCGCCAGCGCGGCGAACACCTTGGACAACTCGTCTGCCACTCGCCCTCCTCAACCGTTTGGTTGAATACGAGTGTGCGACGGCGCCGCCGGGTTGTCAACCCTTTGGTTGAATACGCCGCGCGCTGGTGGTCGAGCAGCCGCCACTGGTCGAGCCGCCACCGCTGGTCGAGCTTGTCGAGACCACCCCGTCGCCGGTCGAGCCGCGCGCCGCTGGTCGAGCTTGTCGAGACCACCTCGTCGCCGGTCGAGCCGCCACCGCTGGTCGAGCCACCACCGCTGGTCGAGCTTGTCGAGACCACCCCGTCGCCGGTCGAGCTGAACCCGCTGGTCGAGCCTGTCGAGACCACCCCGTCGCTGGTCGAGCCGCCACCGCTGGTCGAGCTTGTCGAGACCACCCCGTCGCTGGTCGAGCCGCGCGCCGCTGGTCGAGCTTGTCGAGACCACCCCTCGCCAGCCGGGACCGCCGATCAGTATGACGCGCAGCCCGAAACCCAGGGCCCACCGTCATACTGATCGGGCTCGACGCAGCCAGCCGAGCTGAGCCCAGGTGGTCAAGCTTGTCGCGACCACCCGCTGGCCGGGTGCACCCGTCGCTGGCGCGAGCTTCCCTCGCCAAGGTGGTTTCGACTCGGGTGCTCGCTGCGCTCGCGCCCGCTCAACCAGCGGAAACGGGCCCAGCCCGCTGGTCGAGCTGAACTCGCTGGTCGAGCCTGTCGAGACCACCCCTCGCCAGCCGGGACCGCCGATCAGTATGACGCGCAGCCCGAAAACCGAGGCCCACTGTCATACGGATCGGGCGTACCCCGCGGCGCAGCCCGGTCCGGCCGAGCGCACCCCGCTGGTCGAGCCTGTCGAGACCACCCGCTGGCTGAACTGCCCCCGCGAGAGTGGTTTCGACTCGGGGGCTCGCTGCGCTCGCGCCCGCTCAACCAGCGGAAAACGGGCCCAGCCCGCCGGTCGAACTGACCTGAGTCCTCGCTACGCCCGCCCCGCTCAGCCAGCGGCGGCCGGGGCCACCGGCTCGTCGCCGCGGAGCGTGATGCGGTGCATCACCCGGCGGTTGTCGCCGTAGTCGCGGTTGGCGTAGTGCAGGGTGTTGCGGTTGTCCCACAGCACCAGGTCACCGAGGCGCCAGCGGTGTCGCACAATGTGTTCCGGCTTTGTCAGGTGCGCATACAGCAGATCGAGAATGCCCCGGCTCTCAGCATCGGACACGCCCTCGATATGCGACGTGAAGCCCGGGTTGACGAACAACGACTTGCGCCCGGTCTCCGGATGCACGCGCACGACGGGATGGGTCACCGGTACCAACTCGGTGACTTCCTTTCCGTCCCAGACGTTTCCGCGACCACCCCGACGCTGCTTGAGGTAGTAGCCGAACTCTCGATTACCGTCGTGCACGGCAGAAAGATCTTCGACGAGCCGCTGTACCGGAGCCGACAACGACTCGTACGCTAGCTCGGCGTCGGCCCAGTTGGTGTCGCCTCCGTTGCGCGGCAACACAACCGGGCGCAGGATCGAGCCCATCGGCGGTCGGGGCATGAACGTGACGTCGGTGTGCCAGACGTCGGCGAAACCGTTGTCAGTGCTGTCCAGCGAGTACACCTCGGCAGGCACGTCGCCGCTGTTCCACACGGGATGTCCTGCGGTGAGATCGCCTACGCGACGGCCGAATTCGACGTGCGACGCGTCGTCGAGGTGCTGGTCGCGCAGCACGATCACCTTGTACTCGATCAGCGCGGCCCGGATGGCGCGGATCTCGTCGTCGGATGCCGAAGCGACGTCGACGCCGCGGATCTCGGCGCCGAATCGTGGGCCGAATTCGTCGATGTCGAACTCGACGCCCGATGCGACCGTCGCCGAATCAATTGGCGTCGAATCGAGTGGGGCTTGTGCGCCGGTACGTGAGGAATCAGGGAGTGAAATGGTCATGGTGGGTCCTTCTCGGGGAGTCGTAAGTGGTTGCGAGTCCGAGAGAGACCGGCGGCGAACCGTGGTGGCTGCCGTCTGCCCATGTCATCCGGTGAATCATCTGCGCGTACCCCTGCTGCTCCTGAAAGGCCGTGGTCCGCGCCGACCCACCGTCGACAACAGAGTCCCACAGTCGACACCGATCGGCAGCGCGAAGCGTGCCGGCGGGTGCGATGAGGTGGGAGGTTGTGCTCACACCACCTGTTTAGTCACCGACGAGCAGCCGGAACAGGGTTTACCGCAGCGCGATAAAAACCCCGACGCTCACTTCTTCCCAGCAGATTCGCCGCGCGCCGCGCTCTTGACCGCGCTAGCGATCTCGGTGCGCAGAACGGTGTACTCAGCGGAGTCTCTGATGTCGTCGGCGCTGATACCGGTACGCGGAATCGGCGACGAGATGTCGAGGGCGACACGACCAGGACGGCTGGTCAACACGACGATCCGCGATCCGAGGAACGCCGCTTCCTCCGCGCTGTGCGTCACAAAGACATTCGTGCGGCCCAGCTCGGCACTCACCGTCCGCACGTCCTCCTGAAGCGTCTCCCGCGTCAGCGCGTCGAGGGCCGCGAACGGCTCGTCGAGCAGGAGCAGCGACGTGTCGCCCGCCAACGCACGCGCGATGGCGACGCGCTGCTGCTGGCCACCCGAGATCTCCCAGATTCGACGATTCGCCGTGTCGGACAGACCGACTCGCGCGAGGAGTTCCTCCCGGCGTGCCGGCCGATCCGAACGCGGCACGCCTGCGTACTTCAGGGCGAGGTCGACGTTGCCTCCGACGGTGCGCCACGGAAACAGCCTCGGCTGCTGGAAGACCACACCGGATGAGGTGCCGGGCACCGGCTTGCTCCCAGAAACCTCTACGACGCCCGACGCGGGGTCCTCGAATCCGGCGATCAGCCTCAGGAGCGTCGACTTGCCACAACCCGACGGCCCGACGAGCACGAGCACTTCACCGGGGTCGACCTCGAGGTCGACCGGCCCGACGGCCGTCACAGCGTCATTGCCTTTGCCGTACCGCTGGGTCACCGCGCGCAGGCTGATGCTGCCTTCGCCTTGCGCTGCAATGGGAGTCGACGACGCTTCGCCTTCGGTCACCGCAACGTCGACCTTCTTACCGGCGTCAACCTTGGTATCACTGTGCTGTGAGGACACCGGGAAGCCCCTTGGTGTAGATCGCGTTCTGGAACGTCGACAGCGGGGGCGCCGACGGGATCTGCTGTTGTTCCGCAAGGAATTCCGCGGCGCTGTGCAGGTTGTCGGCGACGTTGCCCGGCTTACCCTCGGTGCCGAGCCACTGCGGCGAGGTCAGCTCGGCGTCAGTCAGGTAGATGCCCTGCTTGAGCTGGTTGGCCGCGTCCTCGGGCGTCGTGTTCAACTGTGCGGCAATAGCCTTGGCTGCCGCCTGCGGATCGTCGTGGATCTGCTTGAGAGCGCGCGCTTCCGCCTTGCGCCAGGTGTCGACGACGTCGGGGTGATCCTTCGCGAAGTCCGACGACACGACGCCGAGGTCGAGCGTCGGCTTACCCCAGGTGGCCACCTCACGGCTGGTCACGATCGTCTTACCGGACTTGCGCAACTCGTCGAGTGTCGGCAGCCAGGTGTAGACGGCATCGACATCTCCGCGCTGCCATGCGGCCAGCGAGGCCTGCGGCTGAAGATCGATCAGATTCACGTCTTTGGGGTTCACACCGGCGTGGTTGAGTGCGGCGAGCAGACTGTAGTGCGAGGTCGACGCGAATGCCGTCGCCACGCGCTTGCCCTTGAGGTCGGCGATCGAATTGATCCCGGTTCCGTTGCGCGCCACCAGCGCCTCGTTGTCGCCCGCGACGTCGAGGATGAACGCGACCTGGTAGGCGATGTTCAACGGCGCGGAGAGCCCGCGCGCCACGGGGCTCGAACCGATTGCGCCGAAGTCGATCTGCTTCGCGACGAACGCCGTGTTGATGTCGGCGCCTGAATCGAACTTGGTCCACTTGACGTTGTAGTTCGGTAGCGCGTCCTCGAGCCACTTGTTGTTCTTCACGATCAGATCACCGCTCGGGAAAGACTGGTAGGCAAGGCGAATCGTCGGCTTGTCGCTGTCGCCGCCGGACTTGTCGACAGAGCAACCGGTGAGCACGACCGCAGCCGAAGCGACGAGAGCACCGACCGTCACCCCCAGCGAGCGCAGCCGCGATCGACGAGCCTTGCTCGATGTCAGGAATGTCATTGTTGTTCAGGCCTTTCCGCGCCACGGCACCAGGCGGTGCTCGATCATCCGAAGTATTCCGTCGATGACAAGACCCGACAGTCCGATGAGGACAATGCCGACAAGCACGACGGGAGTGTTGTTGTAGTTGCTGGCGTCCTTGACGACGCCTCCGATGCCGGGAATACCGTTGAAGAGCTCCGCCGCGACCACCGACGAATAGGCGATGCCGACCGAAAGCCTGATGCCCGTGAATGTTTCGGGCAGTGCGGCCGGAATCACGACGTCGGAGATCACCTCACGCCTGCTTGCTCCCAGCGCGCGTGCGGCCTCGATCAGCGACACCGGGGTGGCGCTGACGGCGGTGGTGGTCGCCACCGCTGCCGGTGGAAGAGCAGCCAACGCGAGAAGCGTGATCTTCGGCGCCTCGTCGATTCCCAGCCAGATGACCAGGAGGAAGAAGTACGCCAGCGGAGGCAGCGCGCGCAGGAATGTCAGCCACGGCTCGAGAAGTCGACGGACCCACGGGATCGACCCCATGATCAGCCCGAGGACAACACCCGCCGCAACGCCGATCACGACACCGACGAACACACGACGCAGCGTCATGTAGAGGTGTTCCCACCAGTAGTAACCGGCATATCCGACGACACCGTTGTGCGTCGTCGACATTTCGACGAAGGCGTGCCATACGGTGCCGAGACGCGGCACGAATGTCTCGCTCCAGACGCCGCTGACGGCGACGGCTTGGTAGACAGCGAGGAACAGAACCACGGAGAGCACGGGGAGACCGAATTGCAGTGCAACAGAACGAAGCCTGCTGCCGGTCGAGGTCTTCTCGACCCCTGGTTGCCCGCCCTGCTGCTCTTCGGGCGAGATGTCGACGAACAAAGTCACCGGCTATGTGTACCGGTCCGGGCAGCGCGCGACCATCTTTTTCCTCAGCGTGAGAAAAAGCCGCCCTGAATTGGCGCGGTGGTCGCCTCTTCTTTAGGGACGTCGACGATTATGTGCGCCAAGCGTACGTTCGCGCAAGGGATCTCGACTCGACGACGCGTATCAGCTGAACGCCAACCACACAGCAAGACCGAGCCCGCCGAGTCCCACCGCGATACGCAGGGGCCCGGCGGGCAGTCGTTTGACCACAGGCGGACCGAACCAACCGCCGATCAAGCAACCGATCGCCATCGCGATCGCCGCCGGCCAATGAACCGGGCCCCAGATGATGAAGCCCACGGCCGCAACAAGATTGGCGACGCCCAGAAACAGAGACTTCAACAGCGTTGCGCGCCAAAGTGGTTCGCTCGTCACGACGAGAGTCAGGGCGAGAAGCACGATGCCCGCGCCCGCACCGAAGTAGCCGCCGTAGATGGAGATCAGGCCGAGTCCGACGACGAAGAGCCACGGACGGTCGGCATGGCGTGAGGCGAGTCGTCGAAGCTGTGGTTGAACGAGCAGAGCGATCGCCGCAAAACCGACGAGGTACGGCACGATCACCTTGAAGCTGTCAGGGGGCGTGATCAAGAGAATGATCGCGCCGATCGTGCCGCCGATCAGCGATGCGACCACACCGGCGTACAGCGGCCGACGATCACCCGCGAGCAGTACTTTGCCGGACTGGCCGAGGCTCCCCGCCCCCACCGCGACGAGCGACACGGTGTTGGTGACGTTCGCCGCGATCGGGCTGAGTCCCACTGCCAGAAGGGCGGGATAGCTGACCACCGACGCCAAGCCGGTGACGTATCCGATCAGCCCGGCGCCGAACCCCGCGACGAACAGCAGCACGAGGTCGAGCACGCTCATCGGTCACGCCCACTCAGCGCGACGGAGCGCCCAGTCGGCAGAACGCGACGCCCACTCGGCCCGACGGAGCGCACAGTCGACGAGATCAGGTCAGTGCGCGAAATGCCGTGCACCGGTGAGGTACAGGGTGATGCCGGCCTCGGCGGCGGCCTCGATGACCTCTTTGTCGCGGATCGACCCGCCCGGCTGCACGACGGCCGATACTCCACCGTTGATCAGGACCTGCAGCCCGTCGGGGAACGGGAAGAAGGCGTCCGATGCGCCGACACTCCCGTTGGCCCGCTCGCCTGCGCGGGTGACGGCGAGGTGCGCCGAGTCGACCCGGTTGACCTGCCCCATGCCGACGCCGACAGAGGCGCCGTCCTTGGCGAGCAGGATGGCATTGGACTTCACCGAGCGGCATGCGCGCCAGGCGAATTCGAGGTCGGCGAGGGTGTCGGGGTCGGCGGGGGGTCCTGCGACGAGTGTCCAGTTCTCCGGGTTGTCGCCCTCGGCGTCGAGGATGTCGCGATCCTGCATGAGCAGGCCACCGGACACCGGACGGAATTCGAGTCCTGCACGCACCGGCGGGACGGCGCGCAGGATGCGAATGTTCTTCTTGCGCTGCAACACCGAGAGCGCGCCGTCGGCGAAGCCCGGAGCGATGATCACCTCGGTGAAGATCTCGGCGACCTGTTCGGCCATCTCGACGGTGATCTCACGATTGGCCGCGATCACGCCGCCGTATGCACTGACGGGGTCGCACGCGTGGGCGAGACGGTGTGCCTCGCCGATCGTCTCGCCGATTGCGATGCCACAGGGGTTGGCGTGCTTGATGATTGCGACGGCGGGTGCGTCGAAGTCATGGGCGCTGCGCCAGGCGGCGTCGGAGTCGGTGTAGTTGTTGTAGCTCATCTCCTTGCCGTGCAACTGTTCTGCCGACGCGAGCCCCTCAGGAGCCGCGGTGGAGAGGTAGAGCGCCGCGGCCTGGTGAGGATTCTCGCCGTAGCGCAGCACAGCGGAACGCTCCCAGGTGAATCCGGACCATTCGGGGAACGTCGAACCGTCCGCTGCCGGCGCCACCTCCTGCGACATCCAGGAGGCGACGGCGACGTCGTAGTCAGCGGTGTGCCGAAATGCCTTGGCGGCCAACTCACGTCGCTGCGTCAGCGTGAATCCGCCCTCGGCAACGGCAGCGGAGACCTGCTCGTAGTCCATCGGGTCGACGACGACGGCAACGGTGGGATGGTTCTTGGCCGCGCCGCGCACCATCGACGGTCCGCCGATGTCGATCTGTTCGATGCACTCGTCGGGGGTGGCACCCGACGCGACGGTCTCGGTGAACGGGTACAGGTTGACCACGACGAGATCGAAAGGTGCGACACCCAATTCCTCGAGCTGCGCGACGTGCGATTCCTTGCGACTATCGGCGAGGATGCCCGCGTGCACCTTGGGATGGAGTGTCTTGACTCGTCCGTCGAGGCATTCTGGGAATCCCGTAACCTCCGACACCTCGGTCACCGGAATACCTGCTGCCGCAATGGTTTTCGCAGTCGACCCGGTCGAGACCAGTTCGACGCCCGCCTCGTGCAACGACGACGCGAGATCGGCGAGGTCGGTCTTGTCGTACACACTGACCAACGCGCGCTTGATGGGGCGTCGACCTGTGTCTGCGGGGGTGGCTGCGTTCACGGAATCCGGGCCTTTCGTCCGTCGATGACAACTCCTCGGGTGACGAGTTTCGCCACAACGTCGGCGAGCAGGAATCGCTCGACCGACTTGATGCGTTCGTGCAGGGTCTCCTCCGTGTCGCTCGGTGAGATCATCACCGGCGCCTGCGTGAGGATCGGGCCGGTATCGACACCGTCGTCAACGAGGTGGATCGTCGCGCCGGTCACCTTGACGCCGTGCTCGAGAGCGTCGGCGACGCCGTGCGCGCCGGGAAACGACGGCAACAACGCTGGGTGAGAGTTGACGATGCGGCCACCGAATCGCGACAGGAACGCCGGGCCCAGGATCTTCATGAAACCTGCGGTCACCACCCACGCGGGCGCAACTGCTGCCACCTGCTCGGCCAGCGCTTCGTCCCAGCGGGCGCGGTCGGCGTGGTCGGAGACACGACACACGATGACGGGGATCTCATGGCGTTGCGCGATCGACGCTGCGCGGCAATCACGGTCGACGACGACTGCCGTCACCTCGAAGGCGGCATCGGGGCCGTCGGCACGGTCGATGAGTGACTCGAGCAGTGTTCCCGTACCCGACGCCATCACGACGATCGGGACGCGTACCGGGCTACCGGCAGCGTCTACGGGGGTTCTGTTCACATCTGCGAGCCTAGTGGATCGCTGTTCGCGCCCCGTGAGCGAGTCGCTGCGTCCGCGGTGCTGACGGAGTCGACGCCGCTTCCGTCATCGTCAAACCCGGCGCCGTCGTCGAGCACTGTGGCGTCGTCGAACCCAGTGGCGTCGTCGAGCCCGGTGGCGTCGTCGAACACCGTGGCGTCGTCGAACACCGTGGCGCTGTCATCCGCGCCACCTTCGGACTCGGCACTCACGTCGTCGGTCACGTCGACGTCGCTGTCCTCGTACTCCGAAGCACTGTCCAAGTCCGCGCCGCCGCCGGCGTCGTCGTTCTCATCCCAGGAGTCGTCCTCGTCCCAGGAGTCGTTGTCGTCCCACGAGCCGTCCTCGTCCCGCGAGTCGACGACGTAGTCGTCGTCGTATCCGGAGTCGTCGAGCCAGGTGTCGAGATCGTCGGAATCCTCACCGCCGGACTCGATCTGCAGCCTGGCGCGCCGAGTCGATGGCAGGCAGCCGTAGATGAGCGCGACGATCAGGCCGACGACGACAACCCAACCGAGCGTGAACACTCCCGCCGCTGCGACATTGACGCCCGTCGCGCCGATCTCGCCGAGTTGGCCGCCCGCGGGCCAGGCAAGCAGCACGATGATCGACGCCGCGACCGCTCCGGCCACGCCGACAGCGCGGACGTGTGCGATCGGGTCGAGCGATCGGCATCGCCAGCCGACGTAGCCGGCGATGGCAGCGGGGACAACGAAGCCGACGACGCCGAGCGTGCCGTAATCGGCATCGGGGAGCGCCGCGAGCAGCGGCACGGGCGGCAGCGGGCCGCTGCGCACGGACAGCAGGTCCACCGACATCGCCCCGACGTGGACGTCGGCGCCCACGAGAACTGCCGTCGCGCCCACGATCACGTTGGGAAGGTAAAGGATCGACAGCACTGTCAGCCCCAGGTAACCGTCGAAGCGGTAGCCGCCGCTGAGGAGCTGCCCGACGTCGGAGAAGCTCAGTAGAAGTCGCACCAGAACGAGCACCGACCCGGCCGCGAGGAGCGCAACCGCGGCAAGGAGACCGAAGCGAAACCCTCGACGGTCGGCTGCGGTCACCGAGGTCAGTGCTGCGAGGTCGCGACGTCGTCTCCAGACCACACCTGCGGCTGTCGCCAGCCCGTGCAGAGCGATCGTGCAACCGAAGGCCAACAACGCATTCGGTGCGGCAACGGGCATATCCGACGATCCGTCCATGAGCACGGCCAATGCCATCGCGGTGATCACGAGTGGTCCGCCGATAGCAGCCGCCGCGATCGCCGCGAGTTCTGACGGAGACCGTCCGACGCGGCTCGCCGACGATGCGAATCCGGCGGTTCCCGCTGCGACGAGCAGGGTCGGAAGCATGGGAAGTACGCCGAGCGTGACGCCGTTCATCGTCAACGGCACCTGGTGGATCGCGAGCCAGCACGCCGAAATCACGTTCGCGATGCCCGACATATCTCCGCCGGACATGAGGAGCACTGCCAGCACACAGACCACGAGGACCATCAGCGTGATGACCGGAACCCCGAACGCGACGAGGATCAACTCGCGCGCGCTGCCCTCGGTGCCGAGACGCTGGGCACGGGTCGCCCGCCGCACCTGACGCAGACGCGCGGAAAGATTCTCTCTGGGCACAGACCTGATCGACGACATCGTTACGAGCGTGACACGAGTGACTGCAGTTGAGTCGGAGACGCGCCGAGAGACGACGCTCACGGCATACACGCAGGGCCCCGCAACGTGGCGGGGCCCTGCGCATATCGAATTATCTGGATGGCTCCCCCGGGGATTCACCGCCCAGGGGCGTCGGCCGCGTCGTCAGCTCGACGACGAACCGCCCCTACCCGACTGATCTTCGGGCCGGTGGAACGCCGTGGTGCGCTCCCCGTATCCACTCTCGGCCGACGGCGCGGCGGTCGGCGAGGACCCCGAACCTCCCTTCGAGCCCGGCCCTGTCGACTCTGACGCTCCGGTGCCGCCCGGGTATCCGGGCTGGGCCGACGGACTCGCCGACGGCTGCGACTGCGAATACGACGAGGCCGAGTAGGGCGAGTACGACGACGAGTGGGGCGACGATTCCTGGGGCGACGACTCCGGTGCCGACGCTGCGCCCGCGCCGTACGCGGTTGAGCTGCCCGCCTGATGAGAGGGCGACTGGCCGTAGGTGTACGCCGACTGTCCGTAGCTACCGGCAGAGGAACCCGACGCAGGGGAATGAGAGCCAGCGGGACTCGAAGCGACAGGCGCCTGCGCCTTGCCCGATGCCTGTGCATCGCCGTAGCCGGTCGTTGTTGCCTGACCGTATGCCTGCGTAGCGGGCGTCGACTCGGCCACGATGGTCGTCTGCTCGACGGCTGTCACGGTCGCGCCGGTGGGCACCGAACCTGTCGTCGCGGCAGCGCCCGGCGCTGGTGCCACCTTGACCGCATCGAGCACGACGAGCAGCCAGAGGATCGCGAGTCCCGCGATCAGCAACGCCAGGACCAACTGCACGTAGTCCTGCCACGAGGTGGAGGCGGGCACGTAGCCGCCGTAGTTCGCGTAGTTCTGAGCGTCCGACACTGCGGAGCGAATGATCGAGTAGATCCGAGTCACCGCTTCGGCGCTGGTCCAAGCCGCCAAGACCGGAACGAGCGCGTTGACAGCGACTTTGTTCGGGAACAAAGCCGCGAGCAGCGACAGAGCGATCACGATGATGCCGGACGACAGCCCGGAGCCATAGCTCCAGAAGCCGATGAACAGGTTCAGCGCCGCGAGCGCGCACAGAGCGATGGCGAGGATGAACGAAATGTTCGCCGGAAGCCCCTGGCTCGCAGGCTTCGGCGCGGCACCGTAGCCGTATTGCCCCTGCCCGTATTGGTTGTAATCGGACTGACCGTATCCCGGCTGCGAGTACCCGGACTGGGGATATCCGGACTGTTGCCCATATCCCTGCTGCCCGTAGCCCTGAGCTTGTCCGTAGCCCCCGGCACCCTGCTGGCCATAGCCGGAAGGCTGTCCGTAGCCGTACTGACCGGGCGCCTGCTGTCCGTAGCCCTGCTGTGACGATCCTTGTAGGGACGATCCCTGCTGCGACGATCCCTGCTGGTCAGAGCTGCGCTGCCCGCTCCCGGCCTGCGGATATCCGGCCTGTTGTCCATAACCCTGGCCCGAGTCGGAAGCGCCGTAACCGGAGCTTCCCGGCTGATAGCTCATACGTCATATCTCCTGGTCGAAGCGTGCGAGCCGCACCCACATGCACACATGGCACGGCAGTTCCCCGACCACGCTAGTACATCGGTGTGAGACGGATCCCTCACCACTGATGTTCGCGACCGCGCTCCGAGTACCAGTCGATGAGGCCCGGATCGTCTATCGACCGAGGGTCGACGTCGACGCCGCTGCGGCCCGCGAGGATCGCCGTCACCGGCACCTCGAGCTTCTTGCCCGTGCGGGTGTGCGGGATGCCGGGCGCCTCGATCACCTCGTCCGGCACATGTCGTGGCGACAGTCGTGTGCGGATCGACGACGCGATCGTCGAGCGCAGATCGTCGTCGAGCGTGGCGCCGGGCACCAGGGTCACAAACAGCGGCATCCAGTACTTGCCGTCGGGACCGTCGACGCCGAGCACGAAACCCTCTGCGATCTCGGGGAGGCTTTCGACGACCTTATAGATGTCGGCCGAGCCCATCCGCACACCCTGCTTGTTGAGCGTCGCGTCGCTGCGGCCGTGGATGATGAGCGACCCCCGATCGGTGACCGTGACCCAATCGCCGTGTCGCCATACGGGTTCCGAGTCGGTCTCGGTGCCCGACCACTCGTGCGCAAAGTATGCCGCCCGATAGCGAGCACCGTCCGGGTCATTCCAAAAGCCCACCGGCATCGAGGGCATCGGTGCGGTGACGACCATCTCGCCGACCTCACCGATCAGCGGCGTGGTGTCCGGAGCCCAACTGGCAAGCGCCACACCGAGGTACCGCACCGACAATTCACCGGGCACCACCGGCTGCCCCGACGATCCGCCCGCGAACGCGGTCACCACGTCCGTACCGCCACTGATCGACGACACCGGGATTCCGGGGCGCACGTTTTCGTCGATCCAGTCGAACAGGTCTGCCGACAACGCCGAACCGGTACTCCCGATTCCCCGTAGCGCCGCCAGGTCGTGGTCGCGGCCCGGTCGCAGACCTGCCTTGCGGCTTGCCTGCAACTGTCCGGGACTGGTGCCGAAGTAGGTGACGCGTTCGTCGGCGACGAGTGCCCAGGGTCGATCGGCGTCGGGGTAGAGCGGTGAGCCGCTGTAACAGACGATCTCGGCACCGACCAGCAATCCTGCTGCCTGAAAGTTCCACATCATCCAACTCAGTGCGGTGTGCCAGAAGAAAACGTCGTCACGCGACAGATCGGCATGCAGCCCAGCGGCTTTCAGGTGTTCGACGACGACGCCGCCGTGCCCGTGCACAATTCCCTTGGGGCGCCCCGTTGTTCCCGAGCTGAACAGCACCCACAGCGGATGGTCGAACCCGACCCGCACCGGGATGTCGGCGTCGGGAACGTCGGGCTGAGTCTCCGAACTCGACGCAATGGCGCTCTCGTAGCTCAGAATTTCGATGCCACGCGCGGGCTGTCGCGACGGATCTCCTACGACGATGTGGGAGCCCAGCCCTTCGAGAAGGCCTGCCAGTTCCGCGCTGTCGACCGCCTTGTCGATGTCCTTGCCGTTGTATCGGTAGCCGTCGGCGGTGACCAGCACCTTGGGCTCGAGTTGGGCGAGGCGGCCCGCGGCGCCCGACGGGGCGTAGTCCTGTCCGCAACCCGACCAGATCGCACCGACCGCAGCGGTTCCGAGGAACGCCACCAACGCCTCGGGAATGTCGGGCAGGTAAGCAGCGACCACATCGCCGACACCGACCCCGAGCCGGCGAAGCGTGTGCGCGAACGACAACGACTGGTCACGCAATTGTGCCCAGGTCAACGACACACGGGTACCGCTCTCGTCGACTCCGACGATCGCGGTCCGCGCAGCGGCGTCGGGATCGTCGGCATGCCGGAAGACCTGATCGACGTAGTTCAGGGTGACGTCGGGAAACCATTGCGCGCCCGGCATTTCCGTCGACGCGAGGACGGCGTCATCTCCCTCGGCGAGCGGACCGGCAATGGCATCGAGATCGTAGAAGTCCCACACCGCACGCCAGAACTGCGCCGGACTGTCCACCGACCACGACCACAGCGCCTCGTATGACGACGTATCGACGTCGTAGCGCTCGGCGACCTGTCGCGCGAAATCATCGATACGCGTAGTCGTTTCGCCTCGCTCCGACGATCCGGAGACGGTCGACGACGCCATTACGCCAACCCGAGAAGGTCGACGGACTCAGCGCGCATCGCCACCTTGCGCACCTTGCCGGTGACGGTCATCGGGAATTCCTTGACCACGTGGACGTATCTCGGGATCTTGTGGCGTGCAATCTTGCCCGTCGCGAACTCGCGCACGTCGTCGGCCGTGAGGTCGGCGACGCCGTCGCGCAACTGAATCCACGCCATCAGCTCTTCGCCGTAGCGCTCGTCGGGCACTCCGATCACCTGTGCGTCGAGGATGTCCGGGTGGGTGTAGAGGAACTCCTCGATCTCACGCGGATAGATGTTCTCTCCCCCGCGGATCACCATGTCCTTGATGCGCCCCGTGATCCGTACGTACGAGTTCGGATCCATGACGGCCAGATCGCCGGTGTGCATCCAGCCGTCGGCGTCGAGCGCCTCATCGGTCTTCTCGGGTTCGTTCCAGTACCCACTCATCACGCTGTAGCCGCGGGTACAGAATTCGCCGGTCTCGCCGCGCGGCAGTGTCTCTCCCGTAATCGGGTCGATCACCTTGATCTCCAGATGCGGGCCGACGCGCCCGACCGTGCCGACCCGCAGTTCCAGCGGATCGTCGACTCTCGTCTGACACGACACCGGCGATGTCTCGGTCATCCCGTAACAGATCGAGACCTCGCCCATGTGCATGCGATCAACGACCTGGCGCATCACGTGTTCGGGGCACGGTGAACCCGCCATGATCCCGGTCCGCAGACTCGACAGATCGATCTGGCCGGGCTCGACGTGATCGAGGAGCGCCAGCTCGGCGATGAACATCGTCGGCACACCGTAGAGGCTCGTGCAGCGATAGTCGGCGACGGCGCGCAGCGCGGCTTCGGGATCGAATGTCGGCGACGGAATGACCATGGCCGCACCATGACTCGTCGCGGCCAGGTTTCCCATCACCATGCCGAAGCAGTGGTAGAACGGCACCGGGATGCAGATGCGGTCTGCGTCGGTATAGGCGAGGAGTTCACCGACGAGATAACCGTTGTTGCTGATATTTGCGTGCGTGAGTGTCGCACCCTTCGGGAAACCCGTTGTACCCGAGGTGTATTGGATATTGATCGAGTCGTCCGGCCGCAGCGTCGACGCACGTTGCGCCACCGCAGCCAACTCGTCGTCCGACGGCCGGGTGAGCAGTTCATCCCACTCGGGCGTCTCGAACAGGATCACCTCACGCAGTTCCGGCGCCGAAGGCCGAGCGGCGTCGAGCATTCCCCGGTAGTCGGAGTCCTTGTAGCGGTCGGCGGCGAGCACGACGCTCGTGCCCGACTGCGTGAGCGCGTAGTCGAGTTCGTTCTGGCGATAGGCGGGATTGAGATTGACCAGAATGGCACCGATCTCGGCGGTCGCGTATTGCACCATCACCCATTCGGGTCGGTTGGGGGCCCACAGCCCGACCCGATCGCCTGCCTGAACGCCGTGCCGCAGCAGTCCGGCGGCGAGCGCGAGGACCTCGGTGCGGAACTCTCGGTACGTCCAGGTGCGCCCGCTCGGCGCGTCGACCAGTGCGAGGTTCTCCCCGTACGCCTCGGTCGTTCGCGCGAGCGTCTGCCCGATCGTCTCCGTCAGCAGCGGCGGGTTGTCTTCACCACGGGCATAGGCCAATTCGACCGTCGGCTCGGCCATTCGGATCACTCTCTTCTCGTGGACTCATATCCTGATCATGCGGTCATTTAGGTGTCGAGGTTCTCGGCTGCGGCGGCACGCGCCAGCACAGCCTCGGCCTGACGAAGCACGGGGCCGTCGATCATCTGCCCGTCGAGGCTGAAGACGCCACCGTGATACTCCTCCGACTTCTCGAGAACCTGCTTGGCCCAGTCGATCTCGTCGGCATCCGGGCTGTAGCCAGCGCGGATGATCTCCACCTGCGAGGGGTGGATACATGCTGTCGCGGCGTATCCGAGTGCGACGGCGTCGCGGACCTCTGCAACAAGACCGTCGGTGTCGGGAATGTCGATGTGCACCGAGTCGACGGCGAAGATCCCGGCGGCTGCCGAGGAGATCCGCACCATCGCGCGCGCGTAGCGGGCAACGTCACGATAGGTACCCGCACCTCGCTCGCCCTGACCGAACCTGCTCGACTTGCCGCCGAGACCGGCAACGAGATCCTCTGCGCCCCACATCAATCCGATGCAGTTGACGGCTTGGGCGATCTCATTGACGTTGACGACCCCGAGTGGTGTCTCGATGAGTGCGATCGTCTGAAACGCCGTCTCGATGATCGACGTCGCGGTTTCGGCCTTCGCCTGCATGACCACCCGATAGTTGGTGTCACTCAAGGCTGCGAGATCACGCCGATAGTCGCCGGTACCTGCCGGGTTGATACGCACGACGGTTCGGTCGGGGTCGATCGGGTTGGCGATCAACGCTTCCCGCGCTGCCACGCGATTCTCCGGTGCGACGGCGTCCTCGAGGTCGAGGATGACGACGTCGGCTCGCTCGAGCGCCTTCTGGTAGCGATCGGGACGGTCCGCCGGACAGAACAGCATCGCCGGCCCCGAGGGCAGCCAGGCGTTGACCAACATCTGCGGTTCATTGCCGATCTGGCTGGAAATACCGAACTGATTGGGCGGCACGATCGGGCCGGTGGTCACGATTCTCACTCCTGTTCGTTCAGACGTCGCCGGAGTTGTCTCCGGCGGTGTCAGTCGTCGGGTCGCTTCCGTACCAGTGTGGCCCTCGCGGCTCGGGCGACAACCACCCCGTCCTGATTGCGACCGACGTGGAGCAGGTTGACAACCCCTTCGCCGGGCCGCGACCGGGACTCGCGGATGCCGGTGCACTCCGTCTCCGCGTACAGCGTGTCGCCCGCGAACAACGGTGCGGGAAAGGAGACCTCGCTGAAACCCAGGTTTGCGACGAGCGTCCCCTGGGTCAGTTGCGACACCGACAATCCGACGATCGTCGACAGCGTGAACATCGAATTGATGAGTCGCTGACCGCCGAAGCCGGGTTGCTGGGCCGACCACGCCGCGTCGAGATGGAGTGCCTGGGTGTTCATGGTGAGCGTGGTGAACAGCACGTTGTCGGCCTCGGTCACGGTCCGTCCCGGCCGGTGCTCGTACACCGTGCCCTCGACGAACTCCTCGAACCACAATCCGCGTTGTATCACCCTGCGGGCCGTCGATGTGGGCGATTGGGCTCCCTCACTCATGAGAACCCCAGCTCTCGTGCGATGAGCATGAGTTGCACCTCGGTGGTGCCCTCCCCGATCTCCAGGATCTTCGAGTCCCGGTAGTGGCGTGCCACCGGGTACTCGTTCATGAACCCGTAGCCGCCGTGGATCTGTGTTGCCATCCGCGCGTTGTCCATCGCGGCTTCGCTGGCGATCATCTTGGCGATCGACGCCTCCTTCTTGAAGGGCTTGCCCGCCAACATCTTCGCCGCGGCGTCGTAGTACGCGGTGCGAGCGACGTGCGCTCGCGCCTCCATGCGGGCGATAGCGAACGACACCGATTGGTAGTTGCCGATGGGCTGCCCGAAGGACTGCCGCTCCTTGGCGTACTTCACGCTCTCGTCGACGCACCCCTGCGCCACGCCCGTCGCGAGTGCCGCGATGGCGATGCGCCCCTCGTCGAGGATCGACAGGAAGTTCGCGTAACCGCGGCCGCGCTCTCCGAGGAGATTCTCGGTCGGCACCCGCGCGTCGGTGAAGGTCAGCGGATGGGTGTCGGAAGCGTTCCAGCCGACCTTGTTGTACGCCGGCTCCGCGGTGAACCCGACCGTGTCCGACGGCACGATGATTGTCGAGATCTCCTTGCGCCCATTGTCTTTGACACCGGTCACCGCGGTCACCGTCACCAGCGACGTGATGTCGGTGCCGGAGTTGGTGATGAACTGCTTCGCGCCGTTGATGATCCAGCTGTCGCCGTCGTCGCGCGCAGTTGTGGCGGTTGCCCCGGCATCGGAGCCGGCTCCCGGCTCGGTGAGGCCGAATCCGGCCAGTGCGACACCAGATGTCAGGTCGGGCAGGTAGCGCTGCTTCTGTTCCTCGGTGCCGAACTTGTAGATGGGCATCGCTCCCAGCGACACACCCGCCTCGAGCGTGATCGCGACCGACTGGTCGACCTTGCCGAGTTCCTCGAGCGCGAGCGACAGTGCGAAGTAGTCGCCACCCATGCCGCCGTACTCTTCGGAGAACGGAAGCCCGAAGAGGCCCATCTTTCCCATCTGCGAGACAACCTCGTACGGAAAGCTGTGTTCCGCATCGTGTTTCGCAGCGACCGGCGCCACCACCGACTGCGCGAAGTCGCGCACGGTGTCGATCAGGTCGGTGTAGTCCTGTGTCAATTCCATCAGTTGGCCTGCTCCATCGAGTTCTCGTCGGTTACGTGTGCAAGTGTCTGACCGGCCGCGACCTTGTCGCCGACCTTCGCCGCGAGCGCAACGACTCCTGCAGTCGGCGCCGTCAGCGTGTGCTCCATCTTCATCGCCTCGACGACGATCACGGGTACGCCTGCCTCGACGGCGTCGCCGTCGTCGACCGACACGGCAACGATGGTCCCGGGCATGGGCGAGGTGATCTCTCCGGCCTTCTCGTCTGCGGCCTCGTCGAGGATCGGTCGCGCGAGTTCAAGAGTCCACGATCCCGTGGGACCCGCGACCCACCACGATCCGTCGATCTCGGAGTGAGACCACGACTGACTGACGCCGTCGACGATCAAACGGTCGACGTGATCTCCGTTGCCGCCCTGGTCGATTCGACGGTACTCGACGTCGGCTTCCCAGGAGTCGACATCGTCGCCGGAGACCGTCGCACGTCCGCGCAGAATATCGTCGGTGGCGGCGTCGACACAGAACGAGACCGTCCAGTGCCTGTTGTCGCCGTCGACGATGCGGGTCACCACCGGTGCGGGTACGCCGATGCGCCAACCGACTTCGGTATTCCAGACGTCGCCGGTCTGCCGAAACCCGGTGCGGGCAGCCCCCAGGAGCACCAATGCTTCCGGAACCGGTTGCGGCGCAGCATAGTCGACGACAAGCCTGTCGAGCAGTTCGGTGTCGAGTTCGGCGTCGCGTACGCGATCCTGCGCCAACACGAAGCGACAGAAGTCGATGTTGGTCACCACACCGAGCACCCTGGTGTGCGCGAGTGCCTGGTCGAGACGTTCGATCGCCTCGTCGCGATCGCTGCCGTACGCGATGACCTTGGCGAGCATCGGGTCGTAGTCACTGCCGACGACCATGCCCTCGAACATCGCGGAATCGACACGGATGCCGCTGTATTCGGCATCCGCTCCGTGTCCACCCGGTTGTTCGAGCGCGACGATCGTGCCGCCCGTCGGCAGGAATCCCCGTGCCGGATCTTCTGCGTACACCCGCGCCTCGATCGCGTGGCCCGACAAGACGATGTCGGACTGGGTGAGCGCGAGCTTCTCACCGCGCGCAACCCGGATCTGCTGCTCGACGAGGTCGACTCCGGTGACGAGCTCGGTGACGGGATGCTCGACCTGCAGCCGGGTGTTCATCTCCATGAAGAAGAACTGATCGGGACGCTTGGCCGAGACGATGAATTCGACTGTGCCCGCACCGGTGTAGCCGACACTGCGTGCGGCGTCGCAGGCAGCCTCACCGATACGTGCGCGCGTCGCCTCGTCGAGGAGCGCCGAGGGCGCCTCCTCGATGACCTTCTGGTGTCGACGCTGCAGCGAGCACTCGCGCTCGCCGAGATGAATCACGTTGCCGTACTGGTCGGCTAGGACCTGCACCTCGATATGGCGCGGGGTGTCGACGAAGTGCTCGAGGAACAACGAGTCGTCGCCGAATGCCGATCCGGCCTCTCGTCGTGCACGCTGGAGCGCCGCCGGGAGTTCGTCGGCGTTCTCGACGCGATGCATACCCTTGCCGCCGCCACCGGCGCTCGGCTTGATCAGCACCGGGAATCCGATCTCGGGCGCAGCCGCGATCAGATCCTCGTCGGTCAGCCCAGGCCGCGACAGACCGGGCACCACCGGGACGTCACGTTCGACGACGGCGGCGCGCGCGGTGATCTTGTCGCCCATCGTCGCGATCGCGTCCGCCGGAGGTCCGATGAAGGCAATCCCCGCGGCGTCGAGCGCGGCCGCGAATTTCTGGTTCTCCGAGAGGAATCCGTAACCGGGGTGCACCGCGTCGGCGCCGGTCTGCTGAGCCGCGCGCACCACCGCGTCGATGTCGAGGTAGCTGCGTGCGGCGGATGCAGGCCCGAGACGTACCGCGACGTCGGCCATCCGCACATGCAGTGCGTCGGCGTCAGCGTCGGAGTAGACGGCGATGCTCCGAATCCCCATGCGGCGCAACGTCTCGATGACGCGGCACGCGATCTCGCCTCGGTTGGCCACGAGCACGCTGCGAATCGGGCGGGCTGTCGGTGTCGTCATGACGTTCTCATCCATCTCATGTCGCATCGGTCTCGTGTCACATCCGGAAGACGCCGTAGCGCTGATCGGCAAGCGGCGCGTAACGGGCCGTTTCGAGCGCAAGCCCCAGCAACGTGCGAGTGTGCGCCGGATCGACGATGCCGTCGTCCCACAGGCGCGCCGTCGAGTAATACGCATCGGACTGTTCGTCGAATTGCTCTCGAATCGGCGTCTTGAACGCCTCCTCGTCGTCGGCCGACCATTCCTTGCCGGATCGTTCGATCTGGTTGCGGCGCACCGTCGCAAGAGTGTCGGCGGCCTGTGGTCCGCCCATCACGGAGATGCGCGCGTTGGGCCACGACCACAGGAACCGCGGCGAGTACGCGCGGCCGCACATCGAATAATTACCCGCGCCGAACGAGCCGCCGATCATCACGGTGAATTTCGGAACGCGGGCGCACGCAACGGCATTGACCATCTTGGCGCCGTTCTTGGCGATACCGCCTTCCTCGTAGGCACGCCCGACCATGAATCCGGTGATGTTCTGCAAGAACACCAATGGAATTCGACGCTGGTCGCACAGTTCGATGAAATGTGCTCCCTTAAGCGCTGATTCGCTGAACAGCACGCCATTGTTGGCGACGAAGCCGACCGGATGGCCGTGCACGTGCGCGAACGCCGTGACCAGCGTGGTGCCGTAGTTCGCCTTGAACTCGGTGAATTCGCCTGCATCGCTGATGATCTCGATGACCTGTCGAACGTCGTAGGGAGTGCGCGGATCGGTGGGCACGACGTCGTAGATGTCGGTCTGGCTGCGCGCGGGTTCACGCGGGGCGATCGTGTCCCACTGCGGTTGTTCGCGCGGTCCGAGGGTCGCGATGATCTCGCGAACCTTGGCCAGTGCCTGCTGGTCGTTGTCGACGAGGTGGTCGGTGACCCCTGAGACCGACGAGTGCATGGCACCACCGCCGAGGTCCTCTGCGCTGACGTCCTCGCCGGTCGCGGCCTTCACCAGCGGGGGTCCCGCGAGGAAGATGGTGCCCTGATTGCGGACGATGACGGTCTCGTCGCTCATCGCCGGCACATAGGCGCCGCCTGCCGTCGACGATCCCAGCACCGCCGCGATCTGCGGAATACCCGCCGCGCTCATCGTCGCCTGGTTGTAGAAGATGCGTCCGAAGTGTTCGCGGTCGGGGAAGACCTCGTCCTGCGCGAGGAGCATCGCGCCACCGGAATCGACGAGGTAGATGCAGGGCAGCCGGTTGGCGGCGGCGATCTCCTGCGCGCGCAGATGCTTCTTGACCGTCATCGGGTAGTAGGTGCCACCCGACACCGTGGCGTCGTTGGCGACGATCATGCACTCGCGCCCGGCCACCCGTCCGACGCCGGCGATCACACCGGCCGACGGCGCCTTGTCGTCGTACATCCCGAACGCCGCGAGCGATCCGACCTCGAGGAACGGCGACCCGACGTCGAGCAGGCCGTCGACGCGATCGCGCGGGAGCAGCTTGCCGCGGGAGATGTGCCGCTCACGAGCGCGCTCGCCGCCGCCGACCGCGACCCGCGCAAGGCGCTCCCTCAGCGTCGCGACGTTGGCCTCGTGCACCTCCCGGGCCGTCGAGCCCTTCTCGCTGGTCGAGCCCTTACCGCCGGTCGAGCCCTTCCCGCCGGTCGAGCTTGTCGAGACCACCCTGGTCGAGCCGTCATCGCTGGTCGAGCCGTCATCGCTGGTCGAGCTTGTCGAGACCACCCTCGTCACAGGCAGACCTTTCGCTTCGCGGGAATGCGTGCAGCCACGCGCTTTCAGTTAGCTGCAATTAACTGAAAGCGACTCTAGCGGATCGCGGCGCGGCTGTCATCTACTTGTCATTGCTGTCTCTGACGTGACGGGCGTCACGCAATTTCGTAGTGTGGGTGATGAGGTCCACCACCCCCGGACCCAGCCCACACGTCGTCGGCCGTACCCCGTGCCGACGCCGACACACCACGAAGGCCAGGTGAACCCGTGACCCTCGCAGATGATCGAGCCGACCGATTCCGGCGCGACGCAACCGCGAAGAATTCAGCATCGACGCAGGCAGGAGCGCGTGCGTCGACACGCCCCACCGATTTCACGCTCGACGACCGATACACCCGCGAAGAAGGTCCGATCTTCCTCGGCGGGATCACAGCGCTCGTCCGGATGATCGCCGATCGCGCCCGCGTCGACCGGAGACAGAATCTGCGCACGGCGTCGTTCATCTCCGGCTACGAGGGCTCGCCGCTCGCAGGCTTCGACCTCGAACTCATGCGACGCCAGTCGCTCCTCGCACCCTTCGACGTCGTACACCGCCCAGGTCTCAACGAAGAACTCGCCGCGACGTCGGTCATGGGTTCGCAACTCGCCCCGACGCTCGGCCCACTCGCGGCCGACGACGACGGGCAGCAGCGCAACGGAGTCGTCGGCTACTGGTACGGCAAGGCACCCGGTCTCGACCGCGCATCCGACGCCATACGGCACGCCAACCTGATCGGCACGCATCCCGACGGCGGTGCCGTGGCGCTCGTCGGCGACGATCCCGCCGCCAAGAGCTCGACTGTCCCCTGCACGTCGGAGATGGCGCTCGCCGACCTCTACATTCCGACGCTCTACCCGGCCGATTCCCAGGACATCCTCGACCTCGGCGTGCATGCCGCAGTGATGAGCCGGGTCAGCGGTCTGTGGACCTCGCTCAAGATCTCCGCACACGTGGCAGACGGGTCGTCGACCGCGGTGGTGCATCCCGATCGAGTCGTGCCCGTCTACGGCGATCTGGGGCGCAGCCCGCACGTACCCAGCGGCAAACTGCTCGGCGCCAACCTCATGGAACTCGAACAGAATCAGTTGACGACGCGCATCCCCCGCGCGCTGGCATATGCACGACACAACGGCATCAACCGGATCGCGGTACGCAGTGGCGACGACAGGATCGGTCTGGTTGCCGCGGGAAAGACCTACCTCGACCTCCGGAATGCGTTGCGGCTCATGGGGCTCGACGACGCCGATCTGCAACGGGCCGGTATTCGCATCCTCAAACTCGGCATGGTGTACCCCCTCGACCGCGAGATCCTCGAACGCTTCATCACCGACGCCGCCGCCGGTCGACTCGACGAGGTGATAGTCGTCGAGGAGAAGCGCGACTTCATCGAAACCATGATGCGCGACATGCTGTATCGCCATCCGCGCGCCCCGCGCATCGTCGGAAAGGTCCACGAAGACGGTTCGACGTTGTTCTCGCGTTTCGGCGAACTCGACGTCGACGCAGTCACTCTCGGCCTGGCGACACGCCTGGCAAGACACCATCACCTCGACGCCGCGCAGGCATGGCTCGACGAGCACAACGCGCGCCGGTCGAGTACCCGGATCGACCTTCCCCTCGCCGTGCGCACGCCGTATTTCTGTTCGGGATGTCCGCACAACAGCTCGACCAAGGTGAGCCCCGGCACGCTCGTCGGCGGCGGAATCGGCTGTCACGCAATGGTGTTGCTGATGGACCCGGATCAGGTCGGCGACATCGCCGGGGTCACCCAGATGGGCGGCGAGGGCGCGCAGTGGCTCGGCATGGCACCGTTCGTACCCGCGGACCACTTCGTGCAGAACATCGGCGACGGCACGTTCACGCATTCGGGATCTCTCGCCCTCCGCGCTGCGGTCGCCTCGGGCGAGAACATCACCTACAAGCTGCTCTACAACGGCACGGTGGCGATGACCGGCGGACAAGACCCCGTCGGCGAGTTCAGTCTCGCTCAGTTGACGCGTCTGCTTGCCGCGGAAGGGGTCTCGCGCATCGTCGTCACCTCCGATGACCCGTCGCGCACACGTTCCGCCGACCTCGCCGACGGCGTCGTCGTGCGCGATCGCGGCGACCTCGCCGAGGTACAGCGTGAACTCGCCGAGATCCCCGGGGTCACGGTCCTCATCCACGATCAGCACTGTGCCGCGGAGAAGCGCCGCAAGCGCAAGCGCGGCCAGATGCCCACGCCCACACAGCGCGTCGTGATCAACGAACGCATCTGCGAGGGCTGCGGCGACTGCGGCGAGAAGTCGAATTGCCTTTCGGTGCACCCGGTCTCGACCGAGTTCGGCCGCAAGACACGCATCGACCAGAGCTCGTGCAACCTCGACTTCTCGTGCCTGAAGGGCGATTGTCCGTCGTTTGTCACCGTCACGCCGGGCCACACACCCGCGACGCGACGTGCAACCGAGATCGACGCCGCCGCCGTCCCCACTCCCCCGACCACTCGACCCGTCACAGCCGACACCGACTTCACGATGCGCATCACGGGCATCGGCGGGACCGGCGTCGTCACCGTCTCCCAGATCCTCGCCACCGCAGCGTTTTTGGACGGCCACGCTGCCCGCACGGTCGACATGACCGGCCTCGCCCAAAAGGGCGGCGCCGTCGTCAGCGACATCAAGGTCTCGGCGCTGCACTCCGCTGACGCCGCTGGTCAAGCCGATTCCGCTAGTCGAGCTGATCCCGCTGGTCGAGCTGATTCCACCGCTGGTCGAGCTTGTCGAGACCACCCCACCGCTGGTCGAGCTAATCCCGCTGGTCGAGCTGACTCCGCTGGTCGAGCTTGTCGAGACCACCTCCCCAGCCCCGTCGAGCAGGCGGCCAAGGCAGCGGCCGACACGTGCGACCTGTACCTCGCGTGCGATTCGCTCGTCGGCACCGACCCGGTGAACCTCAAGGTCACCGCGCCGGATCGGACCGTCGCGGTGGTGTCGACGACCCGGATTCCCACCGGCGCCATGGTCATCGACACCTCGGTCGGCTTCCCCGCCGATACCGCCGTCCATGATTCGATCGACGCGCGTGTCGCACGAGCCGCATACCTCGACGCGGGCGCGCTCGCGACGGAGTTGTTCGACGACGAGCAGTTCGCCAACATGCTGATGGTCGGCGCGGCGTATCAGACCGGGGCACTGCCGATCTCGGCCGAGTCGATCGAGCGCGCCGTCGAACTCAACGGCGTCGCAGTGTCGGCAAACCTGCAGGCGTTCCGGCGTGGTCGTCAGATGATCGCAGATCCGGATGCCGTGTCGCGAGAGCTGACCGGCGTCGAATCGGTTGCGGTGGAGCCGAGTTCGTATGCGCGTGAGCAGGTTGCGCGACTACACCTCGACGACGATCTCGCCCACAGCGTCGGCATCCGCGTCGACGAACTGGTCGCCTACGCCGACGAGCGTTATGCCGCTGAGTATCTGGACGTCGTCGACCGTGTGTCGCGCGAATCGGGCAGCCCCGAACTCGTCGACGCGGTGGCACGCAACCTGTACAAGCTCATGGCGTACAAGGACGAGTACGAGGTGGCGCGACTCACCGCCGATCCGACCTTCGCCGCGCAGATCACCGGCGAGTACGGCGACGACGCCAAAGTCGCTGTGCGACTGCATCCCCCGCTGCTGCGCGCACTTGGCCGCAAGGAGAAGATGTCGTTCGGTGCGCGGACAGCCCCGATGCTCGCCGGCCTCGCGAAGATGAAGAAGTTGCGCGGTACGCGCCTCGATCCGTTCGGCTACACCGAGATTCGACGCACCGAGCGCGAGCTCATCGTCGAGTATCGGGAACTCGTCGACGCGATCCTCGGCACCGTCGGCTCAGGGTCTACCGATCCGGGCGCTCACGATCCGGGACGTCTGTCGGCGCTGGCCGAGTTGGCGGCGCTGCCCGACATGGTCCGCGGCTACGAGCAGATCAAGATGGACAACGTCGCACGGTATCGCGCCGAGGTCGCACGCCGCCGCGCCGAGCTCGGGATCTGACGGCCGTCCAGACTGGGTACGCGGAAAGCGGGGGAAGGGTTCTTCGCCCACTTTCTGCGTAGCGCTCCGACCGCCCCGCACCGGGCCGGCCGAACTCTTCCCCGTGGTTCCGACCGTTCCCCGCGAAACAACCCACGGAAACGCACACAACCCGAGAAAAGAACCCTTCCCCTAGTTTCTGCACGGCCCGACGGCCCGACGCCCCGTGGGCTGCACGCCCCGCACGGCCCGACGCCGCCGAGCCCCCGTCACAC
This sequence comes from Gordonia jacobaea, assembly GCF_965344965.1. Lineage (NCBI taxonomy): Bacteria > Bacillati > Actinomycetota > Actinomycetes > Mycobacteriales > Gordoniaceae > Gordonia > Gordonia jacobaea. Next base: position 570,062 of record NZ_CBDRLS010000001.1, read on the forward strand.
CCCCGCGCACTCCAGCGCGGCGGTGGCCATGGCGGTCAGGACGGTCCGGAGGCGGGCGCTGTCGAGTGAGGGCAGTCGCGGCGAGGAGTTGAGCAGGCCGAACATCGCGTGCACCCGGACGCGGGCTTCCGGCCGCGCGAGGGTCGCGCCGCGTTCGGTCATCAGTGCGAGCAGCACGTCGACCCATTGCTCGACGTATCGGCGCTGCAGCGAGCGCACCTCGTGGTTGGCCTCGGGAGTCAGGTTGTGCAGGTCGCGATCCTGCACGACGATCAGGTCCGGCTTGGTGACGAGCACGTCGATGTGGAAGTGGATCAGCGCCTCGAGGGTCTCCGCTGGCGCGAGGCCGCGGTCGACGACCTCGGCACCGCCGTCGCGGAGTCGGCGGCTGATGTCGAGCAGCATCTGATCGAGCAGGTCGGTCTTCGACGCGAAGTGTCGATACATCGCGGGGCCACTCACGCCGACGGCGCCGCCGATGTCCTCGAGGCGTACGCCCGCGAATCCCCGTGCGGCCATTTGCCGGGCGGCGGCGTCGAGCATTTCTCGACGTCGAGCGGCTTTCGCCTCGCCTCGCTTGGTGAGCGGCGGCGTGACAGACGCGGCGAGCGTCGCGGTCTCAACGGGGTCTGCTGGCGTCATGGTGTCATCGAATCTACCGCCGGTACGGCGGTGCTCGCGCCGTTAATTCACCAACCGTTGATGTGTAGGACGTCGTCGAGCGGCTTGCGTTGTGCCGGGGTGAAGTCGGTGCCCTGCGTGTAGGCGACAGGCAGCAGCACTCCCTGGTGCACGCCGTCGGGAATCCCGAGCAGGTCGGCCACTTCCTGCTCGTACACGAGGTGCAAGGTGGTCCACGCCGAACCCAACCCGCGTGCGCGCAGGGCGAGCATCAGATTCCAAGCCCCCGGAAGCAACGATCCCCACACCCCGGCCTGGTTGCCCGTCGGCAGGTCAGCGCCCGTCTTGATCGCACCCAATATCAACACGGGCACCTCGCCCATCACGTCGGCGAGGTACTGGGCGCTGGCGGCGACGCGGCGGGCGGACTCGGTCGACAATGTGCGCTGCGCCGAGTAGTCGGCGAACGAGCGCGCGTAGTAATCAGCCACCTTGCGCTTGAGGTCGGCGTCGGTGATGACGATCCAATGCCAGCCCTGCGCGTTCGACCCCGTCGGGGCCTGAATCGCAACCTCGAGCGCTTCACGGACGACCTCGATCGGAACAGGTCGCTCCAGGTCGAGGCGCTTGCGAACCGAACGGGTCGTGGTCAACAACTCGTCGGGGTTCAGCGGCAGAAGGTCGGTCATCGTGCTCCTCGGGTCATCTGTGCCGTGCGCGGCGTGCCAGCCAGTTCCCAAAGTACTGGCCCGCTTGCACCAGGATGACCAGCAGGGCGATCACCACGACGGTCAGCTTCCAGTCGAACTGCTGATAGCCGTACTGGAAGGCGAAATCGCCGAGACCGCCACCGCCGACGTACCCGGCCATCGCCGACATGTCGACGATGGCGACAAAGATGAACGTGTATCCGAGGACCAGCGGCGCGAAGCCCTCGGGAACCACGACGGTCAGCAACGTACGCAGCCGACTGGCACCCGACGCCCGTGCCGCTTCGACGACGCCCGGGTCAACCGACACAAGACTCTGTTCGACGACGCGCCCGATGACCACCATCGCCATCAGCGTCATCGGGAAGATCGCAGCCTCGGTACCGATGCGCGTGCCCATCACAGCTTTGGTGAGCGGGGCGATCGCGGTGATGAAAATGATGAACGGGATCGGGCGGACGATATTCACAACGACGTTGAACCCGTTGAAGATCCACGCGTTGGACCAGAGATTTCCGGGACTCGTCGCGTACAGGATCACTCCGATGACCAGCCCCAGCAAACCTCCGATCAGCAGCGTCACGCCGACGAGTTCGAATGTCTCCCAGATGGATTGGATCAACAGCGGCCGCAGCTCCGGCCCGAAGACCCGCGTGAAGCTCTCACCGTCGGCGAGCACGAACGTCTGGGCGGCGGTCACTGCTGTGTCTCCTCGTGTACGACGACGCCGTAGATGCGCACCAGTTGCGCACGCGCAGCGTCGACCGACGTTGCGTCGCCGGTGATCTCGTAGGTCAATGCGCCGAATGGCCTGCCCGCAATGTCGCTGATGCCGCCCGCGATCACCGTCGATCGGGCACCGCGCTCCGCGACGGCCGCGGGCAGGTCGAACGTGGCGTCCTGGTGACCGCTGGCCGCACCGTCGTCGCGTACCGACACTGTCGCGAGCAGTCCGGGGTGCCGCGCGCGCAGGGTCGCCAGTGCGTCGGCGTCCGGAACCCCCGCAACGGCATGCCGGAGCAGTCCCCGTGTGACGTCGGACGTGGGACGCTCGAAGACGGAGTACACATCTCCGTGATCGACGAGCCGACCGTGGTCGAGGACAGCGACCGACTCGCACACGTCACGTACGACGTCCATCTCGTGGGTGATCACGACGATCGTCGTACCGAGATCGGAGTTGATGCGGCGCAACAACTTCAGAGTGTCCGACGTAGTCTGCGGGTCGAGCGCGCTCGTCGCCTCATCGGCGATGAGAATCGACGGTGAGGTGGCGAGCGCTCGCGCGATGCCGACGCGCTGCTTCTGTCCGCCCGAGAGCGCCGCCGGCCATTGATCGGCTTTGTCGGCGATGCCCACGAAGTCGAGAAGCTCGTCGATTCGACTGCGCCGCTTGGCCTTCGGAAAATGAGCGACCTTCAGTGCAAAGTCGACGTTTCCCGCGACGGTCCGCGAGTTGAACAGGTTGAACTGCTGGAAGATCATGCCGATGTCGGTACGCAGCCGGTTGAGCTCACGCTCCGACGCCCGACTGTGTTCTGCACCGTGCACGAAGACCTGCCCGCCGGTAGGCCGTTCGAGACCGTTGATGAGCCTGGCGAGCGTCGACTTTCCCGCACCGGACGGACCGATGATCCCGACGATCTCTCCCGAGCGGATACTCAGATCGATTCCGTCGAGAACTGCCGGTCCCGATTTGTCGAAACGCTTTGAGACGCCGACGAAGTCAATCGCGGTGTCGGACCCGGCTGGTGAACCGATGTCCGACGCCGCGTCGACATCAGGAGCCATTGGTGTTGACGGACGCCTGCAGGTCCTTCGTCGTCTGTTGGAGCTCGGAAGCCGAATTGTCCTTGATCACACCGCTGTCGCCGAGTGAACGCTTGACGGCGGCGATCACCTCGGGGTCGTGGTAGATCTTCACCAGCTTCGCGTAGGTGGGGTTGTCCTTGTCGTCGTTGCGGGCGACGAACGCGTTGATGTACGGCTTGGCCCCGGGCGAGTTGGGATCGTCGGACGCGATGATCTGGTCCTTGGTCAGCTTTGCCGACGTCGCGTAGTTGTTGTTGACGATCGCGGCATCGACCGAATCCAGGTTGGCCGCAGTCTGACCGGCGTCGACGGCGATGACCTTCACCTTTGACTTGCCCTGGTCGATGTCGGCGAGGGTCGAAAACGCATTGCCCGGCTTGGTGAGGGTGATCAGGCCCGCCTGCTCGAGGACCAACAGTCCACGCGCCTGGTTCGTCGGATCATTCGGGATCGCGACCTGCCCGCCCTGCGGGATCTCCGACACCGACTTGTGCTTGGTCGAGTACAGCGGCAACGGGTAGACGGCCGTCGCACCGATCGGCACCAGGTTCTGCTTGTTCTTCGCGTTGTAGGTGGCGAGGTAGAGCAGGTGCTGGAACTCGTTGAGGTCGAGTTCGCCCTCTGCGAGCGCAGGATTGGGCTGGTTGTAGTCGGTGAAGTTCACCAGCTCGACGTCGATGTCCTGCGCAGAAGCCTTCTGCTTGAACACATTCCAGTATTCCTCGGACGCGTCGGCGACGCCGATCTTGACCTTCGACGAGTCGTCGTCGCCACCACAGGCCGTCAGTACCGCCCCACCGAACACGAGCAACAACAAGACGGCGAGAACTTTCGAGCGCACGACGACCTCCGCGAATCACAATCGACACTGATCTGACTCTGCAAAACGCTAATGCCCGCAAACCGAGCCTCCGACCACACGTCGGTGTCACGATCATCACCCAACGTACGGACCTGCGGATTCGACGCGACGTCGAATTGTGTTCACGATGAACCGAATTGGCTCACTCGACGAACCCACCCGCTGTCAGGTGCTCGAGCAAGCCGTCGGTGAGTGGCAGCGCGCGCATCTCGTCGACCGTGAACCATCCGGCGTCAGCGGCGTCGTCTGCTGCGCGCACAGTGCCACCGACGGGGGCCGCGACGAAATCGTGGATCTCGAAGGTCCCGCCCCTGCCGTCGGGTATGTCGACGACCCACGCCTTGGCGCCTACCTCGATGTCGAGTCCGGTCTCCTCGGCAATCTCGCGGATCACCGCGGCGACGAGTGTGCCTTCGTCGTCACGGATTCCATCGGGGCCGACAGCATCGACCGGATCGACCTTGCCGCCGGGCACCGTCCACCGGCCTGCCTGGGGATCGCGAAGTCGTTGCACGAGCAGAAAGCGCCCGTCGACGTCGCGGACGATCGCGCCGACGGCGAGTGTCCGACGCCCGCCGCGGTCGGCCGAATGACGCACGCGCCGTGCACGATCGGGCACGAGTCCCGCCAACACCCGTCCGATGCTTGCACGGAGACCGTCCGCTCCCCAGTGCACGATCTCGTCGATCTCACCGTGTTCGGCGAGGTCGGTGGCCGCGATGCCCTGCGCCGCGGCGAGTTCGGGTGCGTGTGCTGTATCGCGATGCACGATCACGCTCGCCCCCTCCGGCGGCAGCGGCGACAGCCATGCGTCGTCCACGGCAAGTCGACGATCCGCTGGGAACAACGCTAGCGCCGCTCCACCCGCCCCCTCACCGAGCAACACCGACACCGTCGGCCGCGGCACCGCGATGAAGTCAGCCAGGCAGAGCGCGATCTCACGCGCAAGGCCACCTTCCTCGGCGTCGACGGACAGGTCGGCGCCGGGTGTGTCAATCACAGTGACGACGGGCAGGCGCAGTTCGGTTGCCAACGCCAGGCCCCGCCGCGCGACCCGCAGATCCGCCGGTCCGATCAGCCGACCGTCGGCCTGCACGGTTCTGTCCTGCCCGATCACCACGGCCGTCGTTCGCCCGAAACGGCTCAGCGCCAGGACAATTGGTCCGGTGTCGTGAATCATGGCGGCATAGGAGGCGAGCAGCAGCGCGCGCAGACCGCGACGATCCGCAGCGCGCGTCGCGAGCACGCGATCCCAGGTCTCGACAAGCTCGACCGGCGGAGAAGGAGCGTCGACCGGACGAGACACTGGCGGGTCAACCGGCCCGGCGAGCAATTCGACGACCCGGGCTACCCGGTCGGCGAGTTCGTCCACCGGCACGATGGCGTCGACGATGCCGTGGGCGGCCAAGTTCTCCGACACCTGCACGCCGTCGGGAAAAGGCTTGTGGTGCAGGCCTTCGTAGACTCGGGGTCCCAGGAATCCGATGAGCGCACCGTGTTCGGCCCAGGTGATGTGTCCCATGGACCCCCACGAGGCGAATACACCGCCGGTGGTCGGGTTACGCAGATACACGAGGTACGGCAACCCCGACCGTCGGTGGCTTCCGACCGCCTCGGCGATCGACGCCATCTGCAGGAATGCCGCCGTGCCCTCCTGCATTCGGGTGCCGCCGGACGCGGGCAGAGCCAGCACGGGTAGTCGTTCGCGTGTCGCGCGTCGAACAGCGCCGACCACGCGTTCGCCTGCCGCACGCCCGATAGATCCGCCCAGAAATCCGAATTCGCTGACAACCAACACAATCGGGGCGCCGGAGATCTCTCCGACGCCGGTGATCACCGACTCATCGACGCCGGTTCGCTTGCGTGCCCGCCCCAACGCCGCGGCGTAGTCCAGGTCGAGAGCAACGTAGCTGGGCGCCTCGTCCCAGGACCGCCAGGTGCCACCATCGACGAGCGCGGCTACCAGTTCGTCTGCCGTCATTCGCTCGACCACTTCGCCAACGCTAGTCGCCGACGACGCCTCGGTGGCTGAAGAAACCCGGCGAGTGAAGAACCTCAGCGCGAGTACACGACCCGCGTCCGCAGCACCAGGTCGGCGACGGATCGTCGTTTCCTATCGACGCCGGCCCACAGCAATCCGATGGCGAAGAGCACGCAGATCGCAGCCCGAATCGCAGCCACGGATGGGCGCAGACGATCACCCTTGCGGTTCACCACCCGAATACCCATCACGACGCTACCCAGCGTGCGGCCCGACACCGCCCAACACGTTGCCAGGTAGACGATCGACACGACGATGAACGCACCGACAGTGAAGAACCCGTTGGTGCTCGGCATCGAAAAGTCGTGAACGTTGTAGAGCAGTCGCGCCATCACGACGCCCAGGTAGATGGCACTCATGATGACCAGCACGACGATCAGGTCGATCACCGCACCCGCTCCGCGACTCACGATGCCCGCTGTCTTCGAGGTGTCGTGTACCGCGTGGGCCTTGCTCTTCCTGGCCTCTGCGCGGGCTGCGTGCTCGTCGGCGGTGGTGTCGGAGGGGTTGCTGCCGACGGACTCGTTGTGCGACTCGGGCTCAGAAGAATCGGGCTGGGACGAATCTGGCTGGGACGAATCGGGCTGGGATTCAGTCACGCTCACGGGTCTCCACCTCCGCAACCACTCGTCGCCGCAGCAGTCGACCGACCATGTCGGCGACGGCGTCGTCGGCACGCTCGCTGGTGCTGCGCACGTCGGTCATCACGTCCGCGGTCACCGACGTACTCGCCTCGCGGATGATCCCGGGAAGGTCGACGCCGTCGATGATGACGTCGGCGAGTCCGATGAGGTCGACGCGATTGATCACCGCGTCGACGTCCACATGCGAGACGGCACGGTCGAGGTCGACGGTGTCGATGATCGCGTCCAGGTCGACGGTCGCAATGACCGCCTCGATATCGACGCGCGCAACCGCAGCGTCCAAATCCACCCGCGCAACCGCCGCGTCGAGATCTACCCGCGCGACGGCGGCGTCCAGGTCCACCCGCGCGACGGCCGCGTCGAGATCGACGCGCGCGACGATGGCGTCGAGGTCGAGAAGGTCGACGATCGCGTTCATGTCGACCGACGCGATGATCTTGTCGAGGTCGACGTTGTCGAGCACCAGCGCGGTGAGGTCGATCTCGGACGTGAACACGTCGACGATCTCGCGGATCAGCGCGCCCATGCCGGTCTGCACACCCGCCGTTGCCAATCCGCTCGCCGAATCGACAACGTTGTGCGCGGACCGTCGCACATCACGAACAACCGAACCCGCCACGGGGACATGCTCAGCGGCGTCGAACACCGCCGACGCGGCGCGGAACGGGAGTTTCACCATGCCGGCGAGCGATACGCCGTCGACACTCGTCCCATAGCCACGATTTTGTCGCGCGCGAGCGTCACTGTTCACTGCCTGATTATCGCACCTGAAACACTGATGCGATCGGTTCCGAACCCTCGATTGCGATCGCTTTCGCACGTTAGACGGTACGAAAGCCGTCGGCGATGCGCGGATTGTCAGCCGAGGAGCACCGCGCTGGAGATCAGATGGTCAATCTTGCGTATATCCACGCCTTTGCCGAGCTTGACCTTGATATGCCCGGCCCGGGTCCACAGTTCCATCTCAGCGTTGAAATCGAGCATGCGCCCGGCGTTCTCGCTCGACCACATCGTGATCGACGAGTACGGCAGCGAGTAGATCTCAACCTTCTTACCGGTTAGTCCCTGAGCATCGCGAACGATCAACCGCTTGTTGGTGAAAATCGCCGAGTCTCGGAACGTCTTGTACGCGGCCCAGGGTTGCTCACCTTGCACCAATAGTGGACCGATATCTCCGGGAATCGGACACTCACTGACGAATGTCCATGCGGTGATAGCTGCGGTTTCCAAGTTGGATCCAATCGATAAGGCGACAAATACACATCGGGTACGACGCCGCGGTTGCGGCGTCGTACCCGATTGTGGTTTACGCGAAAGCTACGCGATCACAGATTCTCGTAGAGCTCGCGGGCCAGCTTGGCGGTCTCGCTCGGCGTCTTGCCGACCTTCACGCCCGCAGCCTCGAGCGCTTCCTTCTTCGCCTGAGCGGTGCCGGAGCTGCCCGACACGATCGCGCCGGCATGACCCATCGTCTTGCCCTCGGGAGCGGTGAAGCCCGCGACGTAGCCGACGACCGGCTTGGAGACGTTGGCCTTGATGTAGTCGGCCGCACGCTCCTCGGCGTCGCCGCCGATCTCACCGATCATCACGATGACCTTGGTGTCGGGGTCCTTCTCGAAGGCCTCGATGGCGTCGATGTGCGTGGTACCGATGACCGGGTCGCCGCCGATGCCGATGGCGGTCGAGAAGCCGAGGTCACGCAGCTCGTACATCATCTGGTAGGTCAGGGTTCCCGACTTCGAGACGAGACCGATCGGACCCTTGCCGGTGATGTTGGCGGGCGTGATGCCGACCAACGACTCCTCCGGCGTGATGATGCCCGGACAGTTCGGTCCGATGATGCGGGTCTTGGCACCCTTGTCGACGTTGTAGGCCCACGCGTACGCGGTGTCCTGCACCGGAACGCCCTCGGTGATGACGACGAGCAGCGGGATCTCCGCGTCGATCGCCTCGATGATGGCGTCCTTCGAGAACTTCGGCGGCACGAACGCGATCGACGTGTCGGCACCGGTCTTCTCGATCGCCTCGGCGACAGATCCGAAGACCGGCAACTCGATGTCGTTGCCGTCCTTGTCCTTGTGGGTGACGGTGGTTCCGGCCTTGCGCGCGTTGACGCCACCGACGACGTTGGTGCCCGCCTTGAGCATCAGCGCGGTGTGCTTGGTGCCCTCACCGCCGGTGATGCCCTGGACGATGACCTTGTTGTCCTTGTTCAAAAAGATCGACATTGATTCTCCGCCTCTTACTTGCTCGCCAGTTCGGCAGCCTTGTCGGCGCCTGAGTCCATCGTTTCGGCGAGCGTCACCAGGGGGTGATTCGCATCGGCCAGGATCTTGCGGCCTTCTTCGACCTTGTTGCCGTCGAGGCGGACCACCAGAGGCTTGTTGGCCTCGTCGCCGAGCTTGTTGAGCGCACCGACGATGCCGTTGGCGACCGCGTCGCACGCGGTGATGCCGCCGAAGACGTTGACGAACACGCTCTTGACCTGCTCGTCTCCGAGGATGACGTCGAGACCGGCGGCCATGACCTCGGCCGACGCGCCGCCACCGATGTCGAGGAAGTTGGCAGGCTTGACGCCGTTGTGGTTCTCACCCGCGTAAGCGACGACGTCGAGCGTGCTCATCACGAGTCCCGCGCCGTTGCCGATGATTCCGACCTGACCGTCGAGCTTGACGTAGTTGAGGTCGTTCTCCTTGGCCTTCTGCTCGAGCGGGTCGGTGGCGTCCTTGTCCTCGAACTCGACGTGGTCGGGGTGACGGAAGTCGGCGTTCTCGTCGAGTGTCACCTTGCCGTCGAGGGCGAGGATCTGGTCGTCGGGCGTGCGGACCAGCGGGTTGACCTCGACCAGCGTGGCGTCTTCTGCGACGAAGACCTCCCACAGCTTCGCGATGGTCACGGCAGCGGCGTCGAGCACCTCAGCGGGCAGATGGCCCTGCTCGGCGATCGATCGCGCGGTGGCGATGTCGACACCCTTGACGGCGTCGACGGGCACCTTGGCCAGCCGTTCCGGCTTGGTCGCTGCGACTTCTTCGATCTCCATGCCGCCCTCGACCGAGCACATCGCCAGGTAGGTGCGGTTGGCGCGATCGAGAAGGAATGAGATGTAGTACTCCTCGGCAATGTCGCTGGCTTCTGCCACGAGGAGTTTCTTGACGATGTGCCCCTTGATGTCGAGGCCCAGGATGTTTTCTGCGTTGGTCTGCGCGTCGTCAGGGGTCGCGGCGTACTTCACGCCGCCTGCCTTGCCACGCCCGCCGGTCTTGACCTGCGCCTTGATCATCACGGGCTTGCCGATTTCCTCGGCGATCGCTCGTGCATCGGTGGCGGAGTCGGTGACCCGACCGGGTGTGGTGGGAACCCCATGCTTGGCGAACAGTTCCTTCGCCTGGTATTCGAAGAGATCCATTCAGCTCACCATTTCGTCGTTGTGCCCGCTGATGTTGGGTGTAACACGGGCCATATCGGACTCTAAACCTGCCGGACACAGCCCTGTTGGGGGCCTGCGTGGCTTGTGCGGCAGATCACTCGTTCGGTCGGTGTCCCCATCGCGGGACACCGGCCATCGATCAGCGCACCACGCTCCTCGTATAGAGTCTGCCCTCGGCTCGCCGCACGCGGGCACGAAGTCGGGAAGAAGGGCGTAGCGCAACGGTTTTGGGCGAGGTTCGACATCTAGAACACCGTCTTTGCGATGGGTGTATGTACGGCCCTGACTCGTGACCCAGCTCACATTTGGGCGGGTTCTTACGGTCGATCGTTGGACTTGCCGCAATCGTTTCGTTACCGTCAGTCGAGCAGTACGGATCACGAATCGGTCACGAACGGTAACAAGATCGATATCGGGAACGAAGCAACAGGAATTGAGGTGGGCGACTTGGCGGAACGCGGAGCTCCGAGCAGGTCGACGTCGACGGTCGGCACCGTGACATCACGACGCGGCAGTACCTACGACGACATCCCAGCCGAGGAGATGACCGCGATCATCCCGATCGACGAGCTCGACTCGTACGATCCTTGGGCCACTGATACCGCCGAGCACGAGTACGCGACGGACGGCTTCGACCAGACCAGCTGGTCGCCTTCCACGTGGGACCCCTACTACCGGCCAACCCGCTCCGAACTGACGCAAGACATCCTCATCCCCGAGGGCGGATTCGAGGCGTATGCCGACGACCCCTTCGAGAGCGAGGGCGCGCAGCTCGATTCGTTCCCCTCCGACGCCGACCTCGACCTCACGCACAGCGGAGAGATCGACCTACGGCCCGCCGAAAAGCCGTTCCGCCAGATTCCTGAGCCCGGCCGCACCCGGACCCGCGGCAAGCACCGCCTTGCTGCACCGCCGACCGCCCTGCGCGGCGGTCGTGCCGCCCTCGTCGCGATGGCCGCAGGCGCAGCAGTGGCCGCGGCGGCCCACGCCGGCACCACCGAGAAGGCACCGGCACCCGCGACGGCTCCCACCAACACCGCGAACGTCGGCAACGCGGCTCCTGTCCCCGACCTGGGACCTGGCATCGCGGCACCCGACAACTCCTCGCAGGACATGAGCGTCTTCACCTCGCAGCTCGCAGAGGGTGAGCAGCTCGTCAAGGACGAGGCAGCGCGCAAGGCAGCAGCGAGCCGCCCGTACTACGAGTCACCGCTCCCCATGGGGCTCTACCAGTTCACCTCCGGCTTCGCGATGCGTTGGGGCAGCATGCACGGCGGCGTCGATTTCGCCGCCCCGCTCGGCACCCCGATCCACGCGGCAACCGACGGCGTCATCAAAGAAGCGGGACCGGCCTCGGGCTTCGGCAACTGGATTCAGGTGCAAGCCGCTGACGGCACCGTCACCGTGTACGGCCACATGTACTCGTCCGGCGTGCTGGTTCAGAAGGGTCAGACCGTCAGGGCAGGCGACGTGATCGGCCTCGTCGGGTCCGACGGTCAGTCGACCGGCCCGCACTGCCACTTCGAGGTCTGGAAGAACGGCACCACCAAGATCGATCCTGCCCCGTGGCTCGCCGAGCACGGCGTCCGGATGTCGGCCTACACGGGCTGATTCACCCCTCCCGGCCCTGATCTGAGGGCCACACCGCGCCTGCCCTGGTCTCCCTTGCGGTGACGACGCAGCGCGCGTGTCAGAGCTTGTCGCCCGGGATTCCGCCGGCGGTCAGCAGGGTGATACGACCGGTCTTGCCGCCGTAGTCGATGACCACTCGCTCGGTGGCACCGCTCCCCTCTTTGCCCACGACCTTCCCCATGCCGTACTTGGGATGGTTGTGTCGATCGCCGACGTCGAGGTGGATCTGCTTGTTCCGGCCGCGATTGGGGTCGGTCGAGTACTGCGAGCGACCGAGCGTGCGCGACGATCCGGCGTCGGATCGCCCGAAAACGCCTCCGGTGGAACCGAATCCACGCGCACCCCGCCTGGGCTCGGTGCGTCGCCAATCGATGAGATGCTGCGGGATCTCCTGCAGGAAGCGCGATTCCGGATTGGAGACGGGTTGCCCCCACGATGCGCGGGTCACCGAACGGGTCAGGTAGAGCCGTTCCTTGGCGCGGGTGATACCGACGTAGGCGAGTCGACGCTCCTCGCTCAACTCGGCCGGGTCGCCCAGGGCACGCATGTGCGGGAAATGGCCGTCCTCCCAGCCGGTGACGAACACGACCGGAAACTCGAGGCCCTTCGCGGTGTGCAGAGTCATCAGTGTGACGACGCCATCGCCCTCGTCGGGCACCTGATCGGCGTCGGCGACAAGAGCGACCTTCTCTAGGAATGCGGCCAGTGAACCGGGTTCTGGTTCGCCGTCGGTTCCGCCCAGTTCTTCGTCGCCAACCGCTTCGTCGTCGAAGTCGACGTCGAGTTCGGCTGCCTCCGTAATGAATTCGGCCGCGACGGAGATCAGTTCGTTCAGGTTGTCGAGGCGCGCGGCGTCTTGCGGATCGCTCGAGCCCTCCAGCTCCGCCCGATACCCGCTGCGGTCGACGATGGCGGCGACCAACTCGCCGATGTCAGCGCCCTCCTCCGTGGCATCGGACACGGTCGCCACGTCGGCGCCCGCGTCGTCGGCCTGCCCGAAGGTGGTCAAGAAGTCGCGACGCAATCCCTCGATCAGGTCGACGAATGCGCCGATCTGCTTGACCGCACGCGAATTCAGCAGCGCCACTTTGCCTTCGGCGCCGTCGAGCAGTGCCTGATAGAAGCTGACACCCGCGTTCTCGGCGTGCACCGCGACGCACGCCTCGGCGCGGTCGCCGATGCCACGGCGTGGCGTGTTGAGGATTCGGCGCAGACTCACCGAATCGTCGGGATTGGCGACGGTGCGCAGGTAGGCCACGACGTCGCGGACCTCCTTGCGCTCGTAGAAGCGGGTGCCACCGACCACCTTGTACGGAATGCCGTGGCGCACAAAGACTTCTTCGATGGGTCGTGAGCCGGTGTTGGTTCGGTAGAACACGGCGACGTCGGAGTACTTGTACGACTCCGAGACTCCGCCGATGGTGTGGTCGGTGAGGCGTTCGATCTCGGTGCCGATGAACATCGACTCGTCGCGGTCGGAATCCGACACGTATCCGACGATCAGTTCACCGTCGCCCGAATCCGTCCACAGCCGCTTCTCACGTCGATTCGGATTGCGCGCGATGACCGCGTTCGCGGCGGACAGGATGGTCTGGGTTGAGCGATAATTCTGTTCCAGCAGAATGGTTTCCGCATTCGGGAAGTCGCGCTCGAACTCCTCGATGTTGCGAATCGTCGCACCGCGGAATGCGTATATCGACTGGTCGGCGTCGCCGACGACGCACAGCTCCGACGGCTCGACGGCGCGAGCGTCAGGCTCGTCGTCGGAGTCGTCTGAAGTGCTGCCGAGCACCAACTCGCGGACCAGGACGTACTGCGCGTGGTTGGTGTCCTGGTATTCGTCGACCAGTACGTGGCGGAAGCGTCTGCGGTAGTACTCGGCGACCTCGGGGTGACGTTGCAGCAATCCGACCGTCTCGCCGATCAGGTCGTCGAAGTCGAAGGCGTTCGCGGTGCGCAGCCTGCGCTGGTATTCGGCGTAGATCTGCGCGATCGCCTGCTCGGTCGGGTCGCCTTCGGCCGTCGCGGTGATGGCTTCTTCGGGCTTGACCAGTTCGTTCTTGTAGTTCGAGATGATCACCGACACCCCGCGCGGCGCGAACTTCTTGGGGTCGAGGTCGAGATCTCGGATGATCATGCCGAGGAGTCGTTTGGAGTCGTCGGCGTCGTAGATCGAGAAGTTGGAGTTACGCCCCTCCAGCAGCGCCGACTGTGCGCGCAGGATGCGCACGCATGTCGAGTGGAAGGTCGAGATCCACATGAAGTTGGCGCGCGGACCGACGAGGCCGATGACGCGTTCGCGCATCTCGGCGGCCGCCTTGTTGGTGAAGGTGATCGCCAGCACCTGCCCGGGCGATACGTCACGCTCGGCGAGCAGGTACGCGATGCGTCGCGTCAGCACCGCCGTCTTGCCCGACCCCGCGCCCGCAACGATCAGCAGCGGCGAGCCGGAGTGCAGCACAGCCTCACGCTGCTGCGGATTGAGCCCTGCCAGCAGACGCGCGGACGCGTCGTCGGGGCTTGCTGCCGGGGCGCGGCCGGCGGGCGTGGCGGAGGTGCGGGTGGAACTGGTCATCGAGAGTTCAGGTTACTCGCCGCCACCGACAGACAGTCAGCCCCCGAGCAGGCGCGCGTCCACAACCTCACCCACGCGCCCGTCCCCGGTGTGCAGCGCGAGGCCGGGCGTGAGCGGCTGAACGTCGAGTTCGGTGCCGCGACCGCCCAACTGCACGTAGACGACGTGCAGACCAGCCGTCACCGGCACGGTGACCGGTGCCCCACCGTCGAGCGAGAAACGCACCTGCCCAGCGGAATTGGCGCAGTATCCCAGAGCGATGGTCCATTGCCACTGGATCAGCGGACCGTCGAGTTGGAGTCGACTCGGGCCGTCGAGTTCGGGACGCGCACACGACCCGCGCCCGGCTTTGATCGCGCGCCGCGGCGTCACGGCACCGGGGACCGCGTTGCCCGAATTGTCGAGCACGATGAGACGGTCGGTGTGGGTGCCGAATGTCGGCCGATCGCGCAGCTTGCCGAAGGTATGACTGATCTGGTTCTCCGGATAGGCGACCGGGAGCAGCACTTCGAGGGGTAGCGCCTGGTCGAACATCGTCGTGTCCTTGTTCGCGGCCAGGGCGCGCTTGGCGTTCGCGAGATACGGACCGGTCGGATCGTCATTCCACGACGCCGAGTAGGCCGCGGTGGAGATGATCGAGGACGCGACAGCGAACGCCACCGCCATGACCCCGGCGAGCAGTAACGGCGACGTACCCGCCTCGCGCGCGTGCCGCGCGGCACCCCGATCGGTGCCATCCGGCTCCGACGCCCCGATGGACGCACGAAGCGGCGAGACCAGGAGCAGCGTGAAGGCCAGGGCCAACACCAGCGCGGCGTCGGGTAGATAGCGCATCGTCTGTGCGAGTTCGAGAGCAGTGTTGGCGCTCGACCGATTCCACATGGGCGGGATCTGCACGACCACCACGTACAGCGCGACGGCAATGAGTACGCCGATAGCACCGACGCGCGTCCTGATCGCCCAGACGACGAAGCCGGCAACCACGATCCAGCCGAGGACGATCATCCAGATCGACGGGAATCCCATGGGTGGAGAAGGCACCCAGCGTTCCCAGTCCCACGGACCTCCGACCAGGGAGGGCACGAGTGCCTTGTTGATCGAGCGCCACACGAGTTGCGCGGTCTGCGACACCGAGTGCGTTCCCGCCGTCGCGTCGGAGACCGAGAAGTAGACGATGACCCACACCACGAAGACGACGGTCAGCGGCGTCCAGAGAGGGCGCCCACGCGTGAAGGCTGTGATGAGCGGGGTGCGCGGGAGCGCGGAGGCAGTGCGGTCGGCAGACTCCCCGGTGTCGTCCGAGGGTGCTTCGGTGCGGTCGAACCGCGCAACCAGCACCGCCGCGATGAAGGCCACCGGCAGGATGAACAGCGACTTCTCGAAGAAGGCGAGCGCGACGACGAAGATCACCGTCGACCGGATGACGACGAGTCGTCGCGACGACTCGGGGACGCGACCGGTGCACAGCAGCACGGCGTCGGCGACGATCCAGGCCATCGCCGCCTGCATCGGCAGCGAGTTCAGGCCGGCGGCCCACCAGATGTACGCGGGCACGGTCAGCGGAGTGAACAGGTAGAACGCCAGAGCGGCCAGCGCGCCCACCTCGAGCGCGGGCCGTCGACGACCCGCACGGTCACCTCCCGCCGCCGATCCCACCACGCGAATCATTCGCCACACCGACAGCGACGCGAGCGCCTGCAACACGACCAACGTGACAGCCGGGATGACCCAGTTGACCGGCGCTGCCAGCGTCGAGAGACCAGCGACCAGGAAGGCTGCGGGCATGAAGTGGCCGTCGTGACTCTGGCCCAGGTAGTCCCACGACCAGATGGGCACGGTCGACGCACGGCCGATGAGGATGAGGTCGTCCCAGTAGAAGTTGCCGGTCGCGACCAGCCACGCGCGGACCACCAGATGCGCGACGATCAGCACGATCGCCGCCACCGTGGTGAGCGAACCGATCCGGCCCGCGAGGGATCGGTGTCGATGCGGCTCGTCGGATGTGTGTGACTGCGACGTCACCGTCGGGCTGCTCGGCATGGGATCTAGTAGAACCGCCGCGGGTGGCGCGTGGCAAAATCACCCCGGTGAGCGATGCGAGCAACGATCAGAACCCTGCGACGACACCCGACGCCGCGTCGGACGTGCCGGTGCCGTTCGAGGAGACGATCGATCTCGAGTACTACCGCCTCGACCCCTCCATCGACGACCTGTCAGACGAGATCGACGACCTGCGGGTCGAGATCGACCGCCTCGACGCGATCATCCTCGCCGCGATCAAGCGCAGGACCGCTGTGTCGAAGAAGGTCGGCGCAACCCGAATGGCGTCGGGTGGCCCGCGGCTGGTGCATTCGCGCGAGGTGAAGGTCATCGACCGGTTCGCCGCGCTCGGCCAGGAGGGCCACACGCTGGCCATGCTGCTGCTGCGTCTCGGCAGGGGTCCCCTCGGCCGCTGACCGCCCGCGGGTTCGCGATTAGTGAACCATCGGTTACGAGACGTCTGTCTGCCCTCTTATCGAGTACGCGCCACGCCGTGAAGACCTAGTGTTGGTTCATGGGCACCGACGTCTCGCGCAGCGGCAAGGACATCACCACTACTCAACCCTGGCAGGCGTTGGAGGCTCACAAGCCGATCCTCGCCGAACGCCATCTCCGGGAGTTGTTCGCCGACAACCCCTCCCGTGGGCGCGAGCTCACCATCGACGTCGGTGATCTGCACATCGACTACTCCAAACACCGAATCGACGCCGAGACCATCGAGCTCCTCCTCTCGCTCGCGCGTGAAGCAAATCTCGAACAGCACCGCGACGACATGTTCGCAGGCGTGCACATCAACACCTCCGAAGACCGCGCGGTCCTGCACACCGCGCTCCGCCTCCCCGCCGACGCGCAACTCGTCGTCGACGGCCAGGACGTCGTGCACGACGTCCACGAAGTGCTCGACGCGATGGGCGCATTTACCGACAAGCTGCGCAGCGGAGAGTGGAAGGGCCACACCGGAAAACCCATCACCGACGTCGTCAACATCGGCATCGGCGGCTCCGACCTCGGGCCCGTCATGGTGTACGGCTCGCTGCGCCACTACGTCGATACCGACATCCGCTGCCACTTCGTGTCCAATGTCGACCCGGCCGACATGGTCGCGGCACTCGCCGACCTCGACGCCGAGCAGACGCTCTTCATCGTCGCGTCGAAAACCTTCACGACGCTGGAGACGCTGACCAACGCGGCCGCCGCCAAGCGGTGGCTGCTGGACAAACTCGGCGCGGGTGAGGACGCGGTCGCCAAGCACTTCGCCGCCGTCAGCACCAATGCGGACGCCGTGTCGAACTTCGGGATCGACCCGGTCAACATGTTCGGCTTCTGGGACTGGGTGGGCGGCCGCTATTCGGTGGATTCTGCGATCGGTCTCTCGGTGATGGCGGCGATCGGCAAGGAACGCTTCGCCGAATTCCTCGGCGGATTCCACACCGTCGACACTCATTTCCGTACGCAGCCGCTGGAGAGCAACGCGCCCGTGCTGCTGGCATTGATCGGATTCTGGTACTCGAACTTCTGGGACGCACAGTCGCGGGTGGTGCTCCCCTATTCGAACGACATGGCACGCTTCGCCGCGTACCTGCAGCAGTTGACGATGGAGTCCAACGGCAAGTCGGTCAAGGCCGACGGCGAGCACGTGACCACCGACACCGGTGAGATCTTCTGGGGCGAGCCGGGTACCAACGGCCAGCACGCCTTCTACCAACTGCTCCACCAGGGAACACGTCTGGTGCCCGCCGACTTCATCGGCTTCGCCAACCCCACCGATGATTTGCCCACAGCCGATGACACCGGCTCGATGCACGACCTGCTGATGAGCAACTACTTCGCGCAGACCAAGGTGCTGGCGTTCGGAAAGACCGCAGACGAGATCAGAGCCGAGGGCGTCGACGAGAAGGTGGTGCCGCACAAGGTGATGCCCGGCAACCGCCCGTCGACGTCGATACTCGCGTCCGAACTGACCCCGTCGGTCATCGGTCAGTTGATCGCGCTCTACGAGCATCAGGTGTTCGTCGAGGGCACGCTGTGGGGCATCAACCCGTTCGACCAGTGGGGCGTCGAACTCGGCAAGACGCAGGCCAAAGAACTTCTGGGCGTCATCACCGACGCCGAAGCGCCTGCGCAGCAAGCTGATTCGTCGACCGACGCACTGGTGCGCTGGTACCGCACCGAGCGCGGACGCAAGGCCTGAGTCAGGACCAGCGCTCGTCGTCGAACACCTCGGGCGGGATGTCGTCGCCCGGTTGGACTCCGAGCGCCTCGAGTCGACCCATGAGCGCGGCGGCGACCGCAACGTAGGTGATGAGGTCCTGCGGTTCGTCGGCGCGTTCAGCCGGATCGCCACCGAGGAACTCGAGTACCAGCGGCGGCACACAGTCGCCCATCGCGAGTTCACGGGTGCCGGTCGCAATCCGCCAGGCGTCGAATCCGGAGACGTCGACGGCCTCGGCGATCTCGCCGTCGCGAACCGCCGCGAGTACCTCATCGAGAGTGGCCAGCGGTCCCGACGCTCCGCTCGACGGGTCGAAGCCGACGACGGTATCGGGTGCGAGTTCCTCATCGTCGTCGAGGGTGAAGTAGACGATCCCGCGCCAATCCGCGCCGACCGCGGTGATGTCGTCGCGGCCGAAGATCGACTCGAGTAGTTCACTCGTGTCGTCGACTCGTCGTCGTGAGAAGAGTGCGAACGCGCCATTGGCGACCACTTGCCCCTGTGTGGAACCCACATCCGCTACCTTACGCACGTGAGGACTACCGTTTTGCGGCCGCGACTGCTCGTGGTGTCGCTGGCCTGTGCCGCGGGCGTGCTCGGCGTCGCGGCATGCTCGTCCGACTCCGGTGGTACCGCCGAATCCGCGACGTCGGTGCCCCGATCAGCGGCCGTGACCGTCGCACCCGGGCAGCAGCATCCGCGCACCGCACCCGGAACAACGCTCGACTTCGGTGCCTCGGCGTCGCTGCCCGCCGACGCCTATCGTGCGGGCGGGTCGACGGCGTTGTACACGGTCACCGGCATCACACAGGGCAAAGACGTACCCAGCGCGCAAACCCGTGGCGGCACAGCATATTTCGTCTACGTCACAGTGACGTCTCTGGCACAACGGCCGGCGCCCGCCCCCAAGGTCCTCGGCCTCGCCGGTTCTGCGGATGGACGCACCGCGGCGCTGACACTGCCGCCGTCGACCTCACTGAAGGACTGCGCCAACCCGAAGCCCCCCGAGACGATGCGTCGCGGCGAGTCGTACGCCACCTGCCTCGTCGCCTACGCCGATGAGGGGCAAAAGCTGACTCAGGTCATCTACTGGGCCGACACCACCGGCGACGACTCGCTCGACTACAAGCAGGCGCCCGTCGTGTGGCGCAATCCGGCCGACGTCGCCAGCAGTTCTCCCGCGCCACCCGCAGGCTGAGCCGCACAGCCGACGTCGCCTATTCGGATTAGAGTCTGGCTAAGGGGCAGCGAGCGCGATGACGGTCTGAGAGGTCTCCACGGTGACGACAACAGATGCGGTGCTGACCGATTCGCACGCCGTGGGACGCTCGGAGGTCCTCGCAGCGCTTGATACGTCCGCGCAGGGCCTGACCAGTGCCGACGCGACACAACGACTTGAGCACGTCGGCCCCAATCGGCTCGCGGCCGCAAAGACTCGACCGGCGGTGCTGCGCTTCGCCGCGCAGTTCAACAACATCCTGATCTACATTCTCATCGGCGCAGGTGTGCTGAAGGCGATCCTCGGCGACTGGATCGACTTCGCGGTCATCGTCGCGGTCGCGGTGATCAACGCCGTCGTCGGGTTCGTCCAGGAGGGCAGGGCGGAGAGCGCACTCGCGGGCATCCGGAACATGCTGTCGCTGCACGCGCGGGCCCGCCGCGATGGCGAGTGGGTCGACGTCGACGCCGAGAACCTCGTTCCGGGCGACGTCGTGTCGATCAGGTCGGGCGACAGGGTGCCCGCCGACATGCGGCTGCTTGAGGCGACGAATCTGCGTATCGAGGAGTCGGCGCTGACGGGCGAATCCGTCCCCGCCAGCAAAGACACGCTCGCCGTCGACGTCGACGCAGGCATTGGCGACCGACAATCGATGGCGTACTCGTCCACCATCGTCTCGGCCGGCACCGGCGTCGGCGTGGTCACCGCCACCGGACCGTCGACAGAGATCGGCCGAATCCAGTCGATGATCTCCGACATCGAGCAGGTCGATACCCCACTGACCCAGCGCCTCGAGAAGTTCGGAACACAACTCTCCCTCGGCATCCTCGGCCTTGCCGCGGCGATCATGGTGATCGGCAAGGTCATCCACAACTTCACCATCGACGAGTTGATCTCGGCCGCAATCGGTTTCGCTGTCGCAGCAATCCCCGAGGGACTTCCCGCCGTCGTCACGATCACGCTGGCGCTCGGGGTGCAGCAGATGGCACGACGACACGCGATCACACGCAAGCTCCCCGCGGTGGAAGCACTGGGCTCGGTCAGCGTGATCTGCTCCGACAAGACCGGCACGCTGACGCAGAACGAGATGACGGTGCGCACCGTCGTCACAGGCACACAACGCTATTCCGTCGACGGCACCGGCTACGACCCGAGGGGATCGATCACCGCGGACGGACAGGTCGCATCGCTGAGCGCGGATCCCGACCTCGCACTGTTCGTCGAGACCATGGCGCTGTGCAACGACGCACGAGTCGCCGAGGTCGACGGGCGCTGGCAACTCATCGGCGAGCCGACGGAGGGCGCGCTACGGACTCTGGCCCTCAAGGCCGGGTTCGACGCCGACGTCGCGCGGATCGGCGAAGTCCCGTTCGAGTCGCAGAACAAATTCATGGCCACGCTCTCGGATCTACCCGACGGCGGGCGCACCATTCTCGTCAAGGGCGCTCCCGACCGCCTACTCGACCGCAGCGAGTTCGAATTGGACGAGCACGGTGAACTCCGGCCTCTCGACCGACCTCGCTGGGAGCGCGTCATCGACGAACTCAGCGCGCAGGGACTGCGTGTGCTCGCCGCGGCACGACGACCCGCACCCGACGCCGACTCGTTGACACTCGACGACGTCGATCATGGACTGACATTCCTGGGCGTTGCGGGCATCGTCGATCCCCCACGGCCCGAGGCGATCACGGCGATCGCCAACTGCCACAGCGCAGGAATCCGGGTCAAGATGATCACCGGCGATCACGCGGGCACCGCACGCGCGATCGCGGCGGAAATGGGCATCATCGACGATCCGGCCGCTCCGGTGCTCACCGGCGCCGACCTGCAGAAGATGAGTCAGACACGGCTGCGCGAGGTGGCCGGTGAGGTCGACATCTACGCGCGCACCAGCCCCGAGCACAAGCTGCGGATCGTCACCGCACTGCAGGCACAGGGTGAGATCGTGGCGATGACCGGCGACGGTGTGAACGATGCGCCGGCACTGACCCGCGCCGACATCGGTGTCGCGATGGGCATCAAGGGCACCGAGGCCACCAAGGAGGCCGCGGGCATCGTTCTTGCCGACGACAACTTCGCGACCATCGAGCGTGCGGTCGAGGAGGGTCGTCGGATCTACGACAACATCCGCAAATCCATCCTGTTCCTGTTGCCGACCAACGGCGCGCAGTCGCTGGTCATCCTCGTCGCGATCCTGTTCGGATTCTCGCTTCCGTTGACGCCCGTCCAGATCCTGTGGGTCAACATGATCACTGCCGTGACCCTTTCGCTCGCATTGGTTTTCGAGCCTGCCGAACCGGGGATCATGTCGCGATCGAGACGGTCGACCGACGGTCCGCTGATCGCACGCGGCGACCTCGCGATGATCACCTTCGTCTCCATCCTCGTTGCCGCCGCTGCGATCTCGGTGTACTTCGTGGCGAAGTCGGACGGGCATTCCCTGGCCATTGCCCAGACGGCCGCGGTCAACATGCTCGCGCTCGGCCAACTGGCCTACCTGTTCAACTGCCGATACCTCAGTGGTTCGAGCCTCAAAGTCGGTGCGCTGCGCGGCAACCCGATGGTCTGGTACACGTCGGCAGCACTCATCGTGCTGCAGTTGGTGTTCATCTACGCGCCGTTCATGCATACGTGGTTCGGGTCCGCTCCCCTCACCGGCGTCGGATGGGGCGTCACCATCGGACTGGCCATCGCGATCTTCTTCATCATCGAAATCGCGAAAGCCGTTGCGCGACGATTCGAATCGGTCAGATCATCCGACGCGTGACAAACGCGGGCAGATACTTCAGTGCCGCGGCGATCGGAGTCCACGGCCACGGCGGCACCGGCGAGTAGCCTCTTTCGGCCTCGATGGCCTTGACCATCGCAGCGACTCCAGACTCGGTGTCGGCCATCAGCGCGGTCTTCACCCCGCGATTGATGTCGGTCTCAATGTAGCCGGGCGCGACGACCGAGACCGTGATCGGCGAGTTGACGAGTTCTGCCTGCAAACCCTGCCCGATCGCCGTGACACCCGCCTTCGACGCCGAGTACGCGGTCTGCGCCTTGGGAAGTCCACGGATTCCGCTGATCGAACTGACCAGCACCAGATGGCCGTGGTTCTGCGCGCGGAAGATCTCCATCGCGGCCTCGGCCTGTGCGAGCGCTCCGACGAGGTTGGTCTGCACGGTCTCGATGTTGGCGTGCGCCTTGCCCGTCCCGATCGGGGCACCCTTGCCCAGCCCCGCATTCACGATCACGCGGTCGAGACCGCCGAGTTCGTCGCGCAGCTTGCCGAAGACGACGGGCACGGCGTCGACGTCGGTGACGTCGAGTGCGCTGACGGCGACCTGCGACGCACTCGGCCGGAGTTCGTCTGCGAGGGTCTCGAGGCGGTCGAGGCGTCGGGCGGCCAGGGCCAGCGAACGGCCCCGCGCGGCGAACTCACGGGCCATGCCCTCGCCGAGCCCCGAGCTCGCGCCGGTGATCAGGATCTTCTGTCGGATCGTCACGCAGGACAACCTACCCCTGCGCGCGGCCACGTCGAATGAGACGTACCACCGCGGTCTGACCGTCGTCGCCGACGATCCGGTCGGCGTCGGCCCAGTCGTCGCTGCGCTCGGCGAGGATCTGCCCTGCCTGCGCGGTGTTCATCTCCATCAGCAGTGCGCCACCGTCGGCGAGCCAGTCAGGGGCGGCACCGACCAGCCGTCGTATGTGGTCGAGTCCGTCGCTGCCGCCGAGAAGCGCAGTCCGTGGTTCGTATTCGGTCTCGTGCGGTAGGAGCTCGACGGCACCGTCGGGGATGTAGGGCGGTACGGCCGCGATCACGTCGACCGCGCCGAGCAACCGCCGCGGCAACGTCGACAGTCCGTCACCGAGGTGGGCGTGCGCACCGGCGGGCAGGTTGCGGCGCGCGTAGTCCAGAGCCCTCGCGTCGACGTCGACGACGTGGATGCGCGCACCGATCGCCGCTTCTGCCACCGCCGCCGCTATCGGCGCGACTCCGCAGAACGCCTCGACGACCACGGGGTGCTCGACGTGACGTCGGCGCAGTACCTCCGCAGCGACCTGCGCGAGCAACAGCGAGCGCTGTCGAGGGATGAACACCCCCGGCCCCACGTGCAGGTCGATCGACCCGAACCGGACCTTCCCCACCACGTGCTCGAGCGGCTCACCCGCACATCGCCGAGCGGTCATCTCTTCCAGCTGCTCGACGTCGCGCGCGGCGTCGACGAGGATGGCCGCCTCCTCCGCCGCGAACACACAGCCCGCCGCCCGCAGCCGCGTGGCCAGCGCTGCCGACTGTGCGCCTCGTACTGCCGACTGTGCGCTTCCTCGCGCCGACTGGGCGTCCGTCACTTGAGCAGCCGTGACATTCGACGGTCCGCGAGCACCTTCCCGCCGGTCTGACACGTCGGGCAGTACTGGAACGACCTATCGGTGAAACTGACCTCCCGGATCGTGTCGCCACACACCGGACACGGCATCCCGGTGCGAGCGTGCACCCGTAGCCCGGTTCGCTTCTCCGACTTCAGTTTTGCGACGCCGAGACCTTCGAGCCGCCCGGTCGCGTCGGTGAGTACAGCCCGCATCGATTCGTAGAGTGTGTCGATCTGGGCGTCGGACAGTGTTTTCGACGACGCGAACGGCGAAAGCTTTGCGGTGTGCAGGATCTCGTCGGAGTAGGCATTTCCGATCCCGGCGATCACCCGCTGATCGGTCAGCACGTTCTTGATTCGGCCCGACGTGCCGTGCAGGATCTCGGCGAGCTCGTCGCGAGTGACACCCATCGCGTCGGGTCCGAGTGAGGCGATGCGCTCGACGTCGGACACATCCCGCACCACCCACACGGCCAGCCGCTTCTGGGTGCCTGCCTCGGTGACGTCGAAGCCCTCTCCGGGTAGCCCACAGTGGACGCGCAGCGCGATCGGACTCTTACCGCCGGGGCGCAGCGGTCGCGGCGAGAGATCCTCACTCCAGCGCAGCCACCCCGCGCGCGACAGGTGGATGACCAGGCTGATCGTCGGTTCGTCGACCTGTTCGGCGCTGCCGGGAATCGTCGTGATGACGAGGTATTTACCGATTCGCGACGCGGAGTCGACGATGCGCCCGATCAGCGCGGTGTACGGCGGATCTGCTGTTTTGAGTACCGACAGCGACGCGACGTCGACGCGTCGGATCGGGAAGCCGGCAGCGTGCTCGTCGACGTAATCGGCGATGGCGGCGACCTCAGGCAGCTCAGGCATGCCTCCAGTGTGCTCTAGTAAGTGCATGATCTCCGCACATTCCGACGCCGAGCTCGCCGCTCGGATCGCGGACGGCGCAGGCGAGATCCTCGTCGGAGTGCGCTCGGGGCAGTTACTGGGTGGTCGACAACTCGGCGACCTCGGCGACGCGATGGCCCAGGCGTGGATCGGCAACGTGCTGCGCCGACATCGCGGCTCCGACGCTGTGCTCTCGGAAGAAGCAGACGACGTCGGCGACCGCGCGAAAGCCGATCGCGTCTGGATCATCGATCCGCTCGATGGCACGCGCGAGTTCGCTTCTGGCACTGCCGACTGGGCCGTTCACGTCGCGCTCACCGAGTCCGGCGTGGTGACGGCCGCGGCTGTCTCGCTACCCGCGACCGGCGAGCTGTTTCGCACCGACACCGTCGAACCCACGAGCGGACCGCTACGACATCGCATGGCCGTATCCCGTTGGGGCGGAACGTATGAGGTGGCCGCGGTATCGCGCGCGCTCGGTCTAGCGCCGGTCGAGATCGGGTCGGCGGGCGCCAAGGCGATGGCCGTGGTCCGCGGCGACGTAGACGCATACGTGCACTCGGGCGGCCAGTACGAATGGGACAACTGCGCCCCGGTCGGCGTCGCGCTCGCCGCAGGGCTGCACTGCAGCCGCCTCGACGGCTCGCCCATCGTCTACAACCGCCCGCGCCCGTATATGCCCGACTTCGTCATCTGCCGATCCGAGATCGCCGACGACCTACTCGGCGTCCTCGCCCGGATCTGGTGATGCCTCGCGGGTCGAGCAGCCCCTCCGCTGGTCGAGCAGCCTTCCAGCTTGGCCGAGCAGCCTTCCCGCTGGCCGAGCAGCCCCTCCGCTGGTCGAGCAGCCGCGAGGAACGAGCGGCGTGTCGAGACCACCCCACCCCAGCCCACTCAGCGCTGTTTGCGCAGCAGGTAGATGTCCATGATCCAGCCCACGCGCTCACGGGCCGCGGCGCGCTCCGCGGCGATGCGCTCGCCCACGTCGCCCACCCGACCGCTGATCAGGATCTCGTCCGCGGTGCCCAGATAGGCGCCCCACCAAATGTGATCGTCGGGGTCTGCGGTCTGCCGGAACGCGAGGTCGGCGTCGAGCATCACGATCTGGTTGGAGTCGACGCCAGGCGGCGTCTCGGCGAGCCGACGCCCCGTGGTGATGTGGATGGGTTCGCCGATCCGGTTGGCGACGATTCCGTGCGCGGCGGTCAGCGCGCTCGCGCTCGTCACGCCCGGGATGACCTCGACGTCGAGGGTCAGGTCGGGGCGGTCCGACAGATCGTCGACGATGCGCAGGGTGCTGTCGTATAGCGCTGGGTCGCCCCAGACAAGGAACGCCGCGACACCCCCGTCTAGCAGTTCGTCACGCAGCGCGGAAGCGATCAGCTCGGCTCGTGCCGCGTGCCAGCGCCGCACCTCGGCGTCGTAGTCGGCCGGCGTGCGATCACGCGGCGGGTCAGCGATCTCGATGAGCCGGTACGACGAATTGGCATGGCTCGCAAGGATCTCTTTGCGGGCGTCGAGCAGCCCCGTCTTCGCACTCCCCTTTTCCAACGCGACAAACACCTCGACGTCGGACATCGCTTCGATCGCCTGGAGCGTGATCTGCCGTGGATCACCGGGACCGATCCCGATGACCCGCAACGTTATCCGCATCGTCGAATCAGATCTTCACGCGCCGCAGACCGTGTTTGCGAGCGGTCATGTCGAGGATGAACTGGCGCGGCAGCAGGCGTCGCAACGCGAACACGAGTCCCGCCGAATTTCCCTTGGCGTAGAACGGCTTCGGATGCTCGGCGAGCGCGGCGTCGACGATGACCGCCGCCATCTCCGCCCCGCTGATGCCCTCTTCTTCGTTGTGTCGCGTTGCCGCCGCGAGGGTTTCGTACTCGTCACGGTAGGGCGAGTTCTCACCGATGTAGATGCTGCGCCGATCGCCGATGCCGGTGGCGATCGTTCCCGGTTCGACGCTGATCATCCGAATCCCGTACGGCGCTACCTCACGTCGGGTCGCGAACGCATACGCCTTCAGCGCGGATTTCGTTGCGGCGTAGTTGGATCGGAACGCGACCGGGAAGCTCGACAGCATCGATCCGACCATCACAACAGTTCCCCGACGCCGCTCACGCATCCCCGGGAGCACGGCCTTGGTCAGCGCGATCGGCCCGAACACGTTGACGCGGAACAGATCTTCGACGGCACTGATCGGCGTGTCCTCGAGCGCCCCTGCCTGCGACTCTCCCGCATTGTTGATCAGGATGTCGACGTCGCCGACCTCACGGGCACACTCCGTCGCGCTCTCGTAGTCGGCGTTGTCGAGACGAACGTAGGTCACGCCGGGAATCGGATCGGCCACCTTGTCGGGGTGTCGACTGGTGCCGAAGACTCGATGGCCTGCGGAGGCGAACTGCCGCGCCACCTCTTCGCCGATTCCACTGGTCGCGCCGGTCACGAGGACGGTGAGCTGAGATGGTGTCACCGCTTCACCGTATCGTCTCGCTGCGCCCGCGAGACCAGAAGCACCTAAGCCGAGCCCGCCCTGGCGCAACGACTCCCGCCCCGATCGGGGATCGGCCCGTCACGTAGACTGCCTCCGTCGGTCTTCACGACCCGCCCTCGTAGCTCAGTGGATAGAGCACCGCTCTCCTAAAGCGGGTGTCGCAGGTTCGATTCCTGCCGGGGGCACCAAAAAAAGTTGCGTGGGACACACGGGTACAAAAACGCCCCCGAGGATCCCACGCAACTCGACGCCTCGACTCAGATCCGCGGCACCCCGGCGGCCAGGAGATCTTTGACCACTTCTTCGGGCTCCGTGCGCAATTCCACGGCGGTACACCGCAGCTGGCGGCGGCCGGGAGTAGACAATCGGCGCTGGCGACGTAGATCGTCCTCCCACGACGTGTGGTCCCTGTGAAACGACCCGTCGACTTCGAGCACCACCGTCGATCCGTCGGGCAGATCCCATTCGCCATCGGTGTAGCGGCGTCGACCATCGCTGTCGGTGCGAGGACGCTGACGCACGGGCGCTTGCAGGGAGAAGTCACGGCACATCGTGACCAGGTCGATTTCGGCCATCGACTCCGAGCCGCCCGCGATGTCGTCGAGGAATCCGCGCAGCAGGGGCTTATGGCGCAGCCGTGGCAGCTTGTCACACCAGGAGAGCAGAGCCTCGGCCGTTGCCAGTCGCTGCTGCACCACGGCGGCGAGAAGGCCGCCCGCCGACCGTGCCGATGCATGCTCACCCCACGCACCAGCATTGAGCGCCGAAGCCAATGTGAGGGTCGCGGGCTCGACCCGCAGCGTCGCCATTCCCGCGCGTTGCACCGAGAGCGAGGTCAGGTCGTGGCGGGTACGGACGTAGTCGATTCCGTCGGGCGCCCTCCGCGCGCTGCGATCGTCTGCTCCGACGAGGAACACGACCGGTCCATCCTCCCAGCCCTTCAACCCATGCGCCGACAGAGCAGCGCGACCCGCCAGAGCTGTTGTGCCACAGGGGTGTAGCGCACCGATCCAGACGCGCTGAGTCTCGCTCGGAGCACCTGGAGCGAGCATCAGAACTCGCGGACCGAATGCCTTCCACTCGCCACTGCTGACTCGCCGCCGCACGGTTCGCTTGTCGACGCCTGCCTCAGCGAGCTGCGCACGTGTCGCGATGTTGTCCTGCCGGTGCGCGAGCGCCAGCCACCCCTCGTCGGATCGCACCCGCTCAGGATGTCGCACATCCGACGCGACGCCGAAAACCTATCCACAGGCCCAAGTTGTGTGGGACGTACGGGTACAAAAATGCCCCCGAGGGTCCCACGCAACTCGGAGCCCGAGGCGTCAGACGAGCTGCGACCGCAGGTTGTTGTCGGTCTGCTTGATCGCCTGGCCGACGAACGGCTCGAGAATGGCACCGAGCGCACGCCCGCTGAGTCCCCCGGGCAGTTTGTACTGGAACTCCACCTCAACCTTCGTTCCACCGTCGGCGTCGGCGAATCGCCAGGTCGTGTTCGCGGGAAAGCCGTCGACCGACACCAGCGCGATCAGCTCACCGTCGACCCATTCCTTGGTCTCGACCGTGGACTTGAACACCTTCGGCCCCACGCTCATCTCGGCATTGAACGTCGCGCCGAGACCGGAGGTGTGGTCGGTGGTCGGATCGAAGCGAGTGATCCCGAACATGTAGCCGGGCACGTTGTTGTAGTCGTTGACGTAGTCGAACACCCTTTGACGTGGCACATCGATCACCGCGCTGTGGCTCACCCCTGGCATCTGCACTCCTCGTGTTGTTCCGCCAAGACGGCGGTGGACGCAACTACGGACAATGTTCCATTACCCGTTGTCGACGTCGACAATCGGGTCGCGCCTCACTCGCCCAGGTCCGCCGAGATCCGTCGCAGGAGGTCGACGAGTTGTGCGCGTTCGTCTGCGCTCAACGGGGAGAGAACATCGGCGTCGTCGGCGAGTCTGTTGGGGAGTTCGGCGTCGACCAATGCCCGCCCCTCCTCAGTCAGTTCCAGCAGCACCACCCTGCCGTCGCGCTCGGACTTTCGTCGCGCAAGCAGCCCGCGCCGCGAGAGGGCCTCGCTGATCTTGGTGATCGACGCCCCGCTGAGCATGGTCGTCGACACCACCTCACTGGCGCGCAGTGGGCGATCCGACCTGGCCAGAGCGCTGAGGACGTCGAACTCCGACCGTCCGATCCCGTGCGCCTCCAGCTTGCGGTCGAGTCGGTGGTTGGAGACTGTCGCGATGCGCTGAATCCGACCGAGGATGCCGATCGGCTCGATGTCGAGGTGCGGATACGACCGCGCCCACTCCGCTTCGATCCGGTCGACCAGGTCACGGCTCGCTCGGGCGTCGGGGATGTCGGTCACGTGACGATCATAACTAGCACCTTCATTTACTTCACTAGTAAAACAGTGATAAATTAGTCGAATGCAGAGCTCCCTGATCACACCGCACGTCCGTGTCCGCGGCGCAGCCCTGCAGCACGTCGTAAACCCGACCACCTGGCGCGACGCCCTGCGACTCGACTTCAGCCGCACCAGCGTTGCCGCCCCGCTGCGGGTGGGTGTGGCCGTGGGCGTTGTCCTCGTCGTCGGCGCACTGCTCGGCCTGCGCGACCTCGCGGGACTCGCGGCACTCGGCGCGCTGGTCTCGGCGTTCTGCCGACCCGACCCCTATCCCGTCCGCGCTCCCCGACTGATCGCGCTCGGCGTCGGGGTCACCGCGGTCATCGCGGTCGGTGCGACGATGGGCACCTACGCGAACTCCATCGTCACCGAGATCGTCGTGACCGCCGTGCTGGCCGGGATCGCGTGCTACGTCGTGTCGGCGCTGCGCATTGTCGGGCCGGGCGCCGTCATCTTCGTCTTCGCCGCGACCGGCGCAGCAGGGTACGCACACAGCGCAGGCGACATCGGCCGTGCGACGCTCGCCTCGGCGATCGGCGCCGTGATCGGCATTCTGATCGCTTTGGCGCCGTGGTTCGTCGAGCTGCTCAGGTCGCGACTCCCGAAATCGAGAACACACGACGCCTCGTCGAAAACCACTCCAGCGCAACGTGAATCGATCTGGGTCACCCTCGCGGGCGGACAGGCCCCCGCGCATCGTAAGCACCTCGCCGTTACCGCGATCCGTATCGCCATCGCTGCGGCGATAGCGGCCACGATCGCCGTCGCCATCCATCTCGATCACCCGATGTGGGCCGCGATGGGTGCGGTCGCTGCGATGCAGGGCGTCGAGTATCACCTCACTGTTCGACGCGGAGTCCAGCGACTGCTGGGCAATCTGGGCGGCGCGGTGATCGCAGGAATACTCCTCGCGGTGCCGCTGGGATACTGGGGCGCGGTCGCGGGCATCGTCATATTCCAGGTCCTCGCCGAGATCCTCTCGACCGTCAACTACGCCCTCTGCTCACTCGCGGTGACACCCATGGCACTACTGCTCACCGGCCTCAGCGCGGGTTTGAGTCCCGAGGCGGCCGTCGATCGCGTTCTCGACACAGCGATCGGGATCGTGGTCGGCATCGTCGTGGCCGCCCTGGCGGTCCGCGGACACGACATCGCGGCGCTGCGTGGACACGCCGCGAACGCACCTGCGCCGGAGAACTCCGACACCAAGCTGTCCCAACCGAACTCGGCGTCGAATCGTTCGCGCAGCTAGCAACCTGACGGCTTCCGCACCATTGTGAAGCGTGTTTTCACGAGCGTCACATGGAGGCAATGACCTGGGTACCTGGTCCTCATAGCGTCGTTTTGCTTGAACCAACGACACTCACTCTTCGGGGCCACCCGGCCACGACAGGCGCACACGCGTCGCAACCGGAGAGCCGACCCAGGAGTTTATGTATGAGTGGCAGCATGTCCCGCCGTCAGGCCATCGAGGCCGTGACCACGTATGAGATGGAATGCGACGGCTTCCCCGAGCCCCTGGCAGACACCTTCGGCCGCAACGTCTTCACCCTCTCGGCGATGAAGACCCGCCTGCCCAAGCACGTCTTCAAGGCTGTCGCGGCAACCATCGACAAGGGCGTTCCACTCGACCCGACCCTCGCCGACTACGTAGCTTCCGCGATGAAGGACTGGGCCATCGAGAAGGGTGCGTCGCATTACGCGCACGTCTTCTACCCGCTGACCGGATTCACCGCCGAGAAGCACGACTCCTTCCTCGAACCCGACGGCGCCGACGGTTCGCTCGCCGAATTCGCAGGTAAGACGCTGCTGCAGGGCGAGCCCGACGCGTCGAGCTTCCCCAACGGCGGCCTGCGCGGCACCTTCGAGGCCCGCGGTTACACCGGATGGGACGTCACCAGCCCGGCGTACATCCTGGAGAACCCCAACGGCAACACCCTGTGCATCCCCACGATCTTCATCTCGTGGACCGGCGAGGCCCTCGACAAGAAGGTGCCGCTGCTGCGCAGCCAGCAGGCCATGAGCAAGCAGGCGATGCGCGTGCTGCGACTGTTCGGCCACGAGGATGTCGACACCGTCGTCTCGTACGCGGGCCCCGAGCAGGAGTACTTCCTGATCGACCGCCACTTCTACTTCGCCCGCCCCGACCTGATGACGACGAACCGCACGCTGTTCGGCGCCAAGCCGTCGAAGGGTCAGGAGTTCGACGACCACTACTTCGGGGCGATCCCCGACCGTGTGCTCGCGTTCATGATCGAACTCGACCGCGAACTGTTCAAGCAGGCCATCCCGGCCAAGACCCGCCACAACGAGGTCGCACCGGGACAGTTCGAGATCGCCCCGGTCTTCGAGCGCTCGAACATCGCCCACGACCACCAGCAGCTCATGATGACCACCATCAAGAAGGTCGCAGAGCGCTACGGCATGATCGCGTTGCTGCATGAGAAGCCGTTCGCCGGAGTCAACGGCTCGGGCAAGCACGTCAACTTCTCGATGGGCAATTCCAACCAGGGCAACCTGCTCAACCCCGGCGACACCCCGCACGAGAACGAGCAGTTCCTCGTCTTCTGCGCGGCGATCATCCGCGGCGTGCACAAGTACGGCGGCCTCCTGCGTGCCTCGATCGCCTCGGCGTCGAACGATCACCGCCTGGGCGCCAACGAGGCGCCGCCCGCGATCATCTCGATCTTCCTCGGCGAGCAGCTCTCCGACATCTTCGATCAGATCGCGAAGGGTGGTGCCAAGGAGAGCAAGACGTCGGGCGTCATCGAACTCGGCGTCGACACGCTGCCGCCGTTCAAGGCCGACGCCGGCGACCGCAACCGCACCAGCCCGTTCGCCTTCACCGGCAACCGTTTCGAGTTCCGCGCGCCCGGCTCCAACCAGTCGATCGCCGACCCGATGATCGCGATCAACGCGATGCTCGCCGATTCGCTCGAGTACGTCGCCGACTTCCTCGACAAGGAGATCGCTGCGGGAACCGAGTTCCACGCCGCAGTGCAGAAACTGCTCGAGGGCATCATCACCGAGCACGGCAAGGTGGTCTTCAACGGCAACGGCTACTCCGACGAGTGGCAGGAAGAGGCCGCGTCGCGCGGTCTGCTGAACCTCCGCACCACCGTCGACGCGATGGAGCAGTACGACCTCCCGGAGATCAAGGAGGTGTTCAGCAAGTACGGCATCCTGTCCGAGCGCGAGCTCGAGGCACGTAAAGACGTTGTGCTCGAACAGTATTCGCTGGCCCTGCTGGTTGAGGCCAAGGAGACCCTCGAGATCGCCAAGACGATGATCCTGCCCGCGGCAACGCGTTACATGGGCGAACTCGCGAGCACCGCGGCCAGCCTCAAGGCTGCGGGCATCGAGATGGAGACCCCGGCGCTGGGCACCATGACCGGCAAGGTCAGCGAGCTCAACGCCGCCATGGACACGCTCGAGTCCGCTATCGAGGGCTTCCACGGCGAGACCGTCGAGGAGGAGTCGGAGTACGCACTGAAGTCGCTGATCCCCGCGATGAACGGCGTGCGTGACGTCTCCGACGCACTCGAGGGAGTCGTCGCCGACGATCTGTGGCCGCTTCCGACGTACAACGAGATGCTGACCATTCTCTGACGCGAACACCACGCAGCGTGCCCGCCGGGATATCTCCCGGCGGGCACGTCGCATTTCGCGGACTTCTTGGCCGATCAGCCAGGCCCGGTCGGTATCTTTGTCGCTATGGATGAATCCGGTGTCGGTGTGGGGCGGCTGTTGCTCGCGCTCGACGCGACGCTGGCGTCACTGGCTGCCGCACCGCGGGGCCTCGACGTCGTGATCGACTCGGTCGCGCTCATCGACCCCGACGACCTGCGCCTGCCGCTACACACATCGGCGCGCGACGCGGACCTGTTCCTGATGGTCGGAGTCGACGCCGACGATGTTGTCGGTTGGCTCGACGGGTTCGGAGCGCAGATGCCCGTCGCCGTCATGCTCAAATCGCCGTCTGCCGAGGCCATCTCACGCATCGCCGAGCATTCCGTCGCGGTCATCGACGTCGATCCGCATGCTCGGTGGGAACGCATCTACCGACTCGTGCTGCGGGTGCTGGATGCGTCGTCGGCACCGCCCGGGGCCGAATCCATGCAGGCGGGCAGCATCGGCGATCTCTTCGAACTCGCGGCAGAGGTCGCGCGCCGCACCGGTGGGCTCGTCAGCATCGAGGACGCGCGTTCCCATGTGCTCGCCTACAGCAGCGCTGGCGACGAAGCCGACGAGCTTCGACGTTTGTCGATCCTCGGGCGCGAGGGACCACCGGAGATGCTCGCCTGGTTGCGCCAGTGGGGCGTGCTGGATGCGCTGCGCACCACCGAGACACTGGTGTCCGTCGAGGAACGCAGCGAACTCGGGTTGCGCCCGCGGCTGGCGATCTCGATCCGCTCGCCGCACGAGCAGGGAGTCGGCGACTACCTCGGCGCGATCTGGTTGCAGGAAGGGCGAGATCGGTTCGCCGACAACACCTCCGACATTCTCGCGGGTGCCGCCGCTGTCGCAGCGCGCATCATTTCTCGACGACGCAGCGCGGGCAGCGGGCACGACGAACTGGTACGCAGACTTCTCGGGGCGCGCGGCGAGACGATCGACTCGGAGTTCCTTGGTAACCAACTGGGCATCTCGTCCGACGCGGACCTGATGGTGGTCGCGTTCGGCGGCTTGCTCACCGACCCGTCGAGAGCATCGGTGGCCGCGCCCACACCCGCGATGATCTCCGCATTGACGTTGCACGCCAGCGCATTCAGCCCGTTGTCGGTGACGTCGACGCTCGGACCACGCGCCTACGTCGTACTTCCCGCTGCCGATCAGGACGCAACGGTCGCGTGGGCCCGCTCGGCGGTTGCGGCGGCGCGTCGACAGTTCGGTGTCGACGCACGGGCCGTGGTCGCTGGGCCCGCCGCGGGACTCGGGTTTGCACCGACGTTGCGGACCCAAGCCGATCGAGTTCTCGATGCGGCACAACGTGAATCGGATCTGATCGAGTCCGTCACGACGGTCGCGGCGTCGACGACGGGCGTGCTGCTCGGCGAGATCGTCGCGCTGATCGAAGAGAACCCGGAGCTGATCGACGCCCACGTCCTGGACCTCGCGGCGCGCGACGAAACGTCGGGAAGCGAACTCACACCGACGTTGCGCGCCTACCTCGACCATTTCGGTGACGTCCGCGCGGCCGCCGCCGCGCTGCACATCCACCCGAACACGTTGCGCTACCGCATTCGTCGCGTGCAGGAGCTGACCGGCATGGACCTCGAAGACCCGACGACCCGCCTGGTCGTCGCGCTGACGCTCCGGGTCCCACGGCCCGCCGGCTGAGTGCCCCGCTGGTTGAGCCGGCCGCGAGCGCAGCGAGCAGCCGAGTCGAAACCACCCGACCGCGCAGAGGTGGTCTCGACAAGCTCGACCAGCGGGAGAACGCTCGACCCTTCCGCTGGTTGAGCCGGCCGCGAGCGCAGCGAGCAGCCGAGTCGAAACCACTCGACCGCCCGAAGGTGGTCTCGACAAGCTCGACCAGCGGGAGAACGCTCGACCAGCGGGATGCAGCTCGACCAGCGGGCAAGCTCGGCCTCACTCCCGCAGCGTGGCCTCGAAGGCGATGCGGTCGCCGCGGAAGAGCGACCACACCACCTCGACGGGCAGGCCGGCGGCGTCGAAAGATCGCCTGCGCAGCAACAGCATCGGCATGGCGGTCGACGTTTCGAGTAGCTGCGCCTGCCGCGGGCTCGGCAGTGCCGTCTCGATCCGCTCCTCGGCGCTGGCGAACGTGACGCCCTCGGCACGGATCGCGGTGTACAACGATGTCTCCGGATCGAAGGTCTCGTAGAAGTGCCCGAATCTCTCTTTCGGGAGAAACGTACTCTCCAGCCCGAGCTTCTGGCCGTCGGCGAGCAGCACGCGTTCAAGGTGCATCACGGTCGAACCAGGCGCCAAACCCAAACCTGCGCAGACGGACTCGTCGGGCACGGCGTCGGCGAATGTCACCATGATACGGCTGGGTACCCGGCCGAACTGGCGCGCTCCCTCGGTGTAGGACTTCAACGACAACGGCTGCACCATCTTTGGCGCCGACACGACCGTTCCGCGCCCGCGCCGTTCGATCCGGCCCTCGACGAGGAGTTCCTGCAGCGCCTGCCGCACCGTCTCGCGCGCAACCGAAAAACGTTCGGACAGAACGCGTTCGGATGGCACCGAGTCGCCCTCTTCGAGATCGGCGAGGACGTGCTCTAGCTCAGTCCGCACCCGCACGTACTTCGGCTGAGTCTCAGGCGCCATCAGTGGCCACCCCGTTCGACGTCGAGCACACGCCGAGCCACCACCACAACCTCGTCGATCGAGAGTGCCGAAGCCCCGGGAATCTTTGCGGCGTCGTCGAATCGGCGCAGTGCGAGGGCGTCTGGCCACCATGGGTGCCGTGTCCACTCCGCACCGAGATCGCCGGCGCCTCCCTGCTCCGCGAGCGAGGCGACCGATGTCGCGGTCAGCCCATCCGTGTAGGCCGGATCGTGAGCCGCCAGCCACTTCTTCGCCGCGACATGCGAACCCGCAAGCCATCCGACGCGTTCGCCGAATCGAGGAGTCAGCCAGGCTCGCGCATCGTCGTCGTGGCGAGCAGTGGATTCGACGAGGCGACTGTGCCCGACGTCGTGGAGCACAGCGGCGAGCACCAATTCGTCATCCGCGCCTGCCACCACGGCATTGCGGCCCGCCTGCAGCGCGTGATCGAGCTCGTCGACGGCCTCTTCGTCCCAGACTCCGCGCAACGAGCGCAGCACGTCCTCGACCTCGGCAACCACATCCACACACATGAGATTCACTGTACCCAATTTGGTCTAGACCAAGAGTTAACCCAGAGTTCTCCGAAAGGACCTTTATTGGTCTAGACCAAACCAGCAGACTAGTTCGCATGAAGGTGATCATCATCGGAGGCGGAATCCTCGGTACGTCGCATGCGCGTGCCGCCATCGAGCGCGGACACGAGGTGCTGTTGCTCGAACGAGAGCGTGAGGCGCGCGGCGCTACAGTCCGAAACTTCGGGCTAGTCTGGGTGTCCGGACGTTCGGCGGACGAACTCCCCGCGGCGCAGCGCTCACGTGACCTCTGGGAGAAGATCGGAGCCGACGTCCCCGGTATCGGCTTCCGGCCGTGCGGCTCGATCACACTCGTCCGCACCGCTGCTGAGCTCGCCGTCGCGGAAGAGACTCTCGCACAGAGTGATTCCGCCCAACGCGAGTTCACACTCCTCGACCCCTCCGACGTGCGCGCGATCAATCCCGCACTGCAGGGCACCTACGTCGCGGGTCTGCACTGCGCACGCGACGGAGCCGTCGAATCTCGTGTCGCGCTCCCCGCATTGCGTGGGTTCCTCTCCACCACCGGACGTTTCGAGTATCTCGGCGGGCGTGAGGTGCGGTCGGTGACGTCGGCGTCGGGCACGGTCGAGGTCACCGACGACACCGGTGCCACCCATCGCGGCGACGCCGTCGTCGTGTGCACAGGAGCCGCGCACTCGGGTCTGCTACGCGAGCTGGTCGGTGAGCAACCACCGGTCCGCCGGGTCAGGCTGCAGATGATGCAGACCGCGCCGTTCGATGAGAAGCTCACCACCGCGATCGCCGACGGCGACAGCTTCCGCTACTACCCCGCATTCGCAGGCGAGGCGCTCGACCACCTCGGCCGCGTGCAGTCGCAGTCGCCGGTCGCTGCTGAACACCACATGCAACTGCTGTGCGTGCAACGCCTCGACGGCGGGCTGACGATCGGCGACACACACGCCTACGACCGCACCGCAGACGGCGACGACGCCGACATCTTCGGCTTCGACGTCACCGAAGACCCTTACCAACATCTGGTTTCGGTCGTCGAGAACCTGCTCGGGCGACGCCTTCCGCCCATCGCACGACGCTGGGCAGGTGTTTACTCGCAGTGCCTCGATTCCTCAGAACTCGTCTACCGCAACGAGGTCTCGCCCGGCGTCTGGGTCGTCACCGGCCCGGGTGGTCGAGGAATGACGCTCGGCCCCGCGATCGGTGAAGACACCGCAGACCTCATGAACCTCTGAACACACGCCACACCCGAAGGGAAATACCTTGTCCGACAACCCGATCACACTCGCAGTCCTCGACATGGCAGGCACGACGGTCGCCGACGGCGGCTCGGTCCTCGCCGCGTTCGACGCCGCGGCAGCAGCCGCAGGCCTACCCACCGACGGCCCCGGCCATGACGAGGTGAGGCAATACGTCGTCGACACGATGGGCCAATCCAAGATCACCGTCTTCCGGCACCTCGTCGATGGCGACGAAGCACGCGCCCAGGCGGCCAATGCGGCCTTCGAGAAGGCGTACGACGCGCAGATCGCCGATGGCGGTGTCACCCCTATCGACGGTGCGGCACAGGCCATTTCACAGCTGCGGGACTCAGGTATCAAGGTTGCACTGACCACTGGCTTCAGCGCGAACACTCAGAAACTACTCATCGACTCCCTCGGCTGGAACGATCTCGCCGACCTCGTCATCGCACCGTCGGACACTCTGCGCGGCAGGCCCTTTCCCGACATGATCCTCTCGGCCCTCATCACGCTCCGCATCGACGATGTACGTCAGGTCGCGGTCGTCGGTGACACCGCCAATGACATCACCAGCGGCGTGCGCGCCGGCGCGGGCATCGTCGCGGGCGTACTGACCGGCGCACATGACGAAGACACCCTTCGCGCGGCAGGCGCAACCGATGTCGTCGCCGACATCGGTGCCGCCGCAGCATTGTTCGGCAACTGATCACCCGGTCGACACCACCCAGAATTTCACCATCCATCCACATCC
This sequence comes from Gordonia jacobaea, assembly GCF_965344965.1. Classification (NCBI taxonomy): domain Bacteria; kingdom Bacillati; phylum Actinomycetota; class Actinomycetes; order Mycobacteriales; family Gordoniaceae; genus Gordonia; species Gordonia jacobaea. The sequence goes on from NZ_CBDRLS010000001.1 coordinate 608,838, forward strand.
GTTGTGCTGCATCGGCACAGCACAGCGCCATCCGCCACGCCCACTTCATCACCCATAGGGGGTTCACTCATGCGCATTTCACGTCTCACTCGCACCTCGATGCGAGCCGTCGCTCTTGCCGCGACCGTCGCAGCGGTCACACTGACTGCGGCCTGCGGCGGTACGGGATCGTCCGATTCCGGCGGCGGCAAGACACTGACCGTCTACACCGCAGACGGACTCGGTACCTGGTACAAGAGCGAGTTCGCCAAATTCAAAGACCAGACCGGCATTTCGGTCAATATCGTCGAGGCAGGCTCGGGCGAGGTCGTCTCCCGCGTGCAGAAGGAGCAGTCCAACCCGCAGGCCGACCTGCTCGTCACGCTGCCCCCGTTCATCCAGAAGGCCGACGCCGACGGACTTCTCACGGCACCGGGCGTCGACACCACCGGCGTCGATCCGTCTGCCGTCGGCGGCAACTACGTCGGCATCGTCGACAACTATCTGTCATTCATCCGCAACCCGTCCGCACAGCCTGCGCCCGCGTCGTGGAATGACCTTCTCGACTCTCGTTTCAAGGGCAAGATCCAGTATTCGACGCCCGGCCAGGCAGGCGACGGCACCGCGGTACTCCTGCTCCTGCAGCATCTGATGGGCAAGCAGGGTGCGCTCGACTACCTCGGCAAGCTGCAGGCCAACAACGTCGGGCCGTCGAGCTCGACCGGAAAGCTGCAGCCGAAGGTGAGCAACGGCGAACTCCTCGTCGCCAACGGTGACGTACAGATGAACCTCGCATCCATCCGCGACGACGGCTCGAAGTTCGACCTGTTCTTCCCCGCGATGCCCGATGGGTCGCGAACCACGGTGTCGCTGCCGTACTTCGCGGGAATCACCAAGGGCGCACCGCACGCCGACGACGCCAAGAAGCTGCTCACGTTCCTGCTCTCGAAGGACGTACAGAACACGGTCGGCACCGACGCTCTCGGCGTCTCCGTTCGCACCGACGTCGCCGCGCCCACCACGTCGCCGAGCCCCGCACAGACAATCCAAGGCGTGACGATCTGGCATCCGGACTGGAAGTCGGTGCTCTCCTCGCTCGACGCCGACGTCGCCGCATATCAGAAGGCAACCGGTAACTGACATGGCACAGAATCCGTTGACTCGCAGGAAGGTCGACGCCGAGCTCTCGGCGTCGACCCCCTCGGGGGCCTCCCCACAGCAACCGGCGATCGCCTTCGATCGCGTGACCGTCTCCTATGGACGTGGTAAGAACTCCACAGATGCGTTGCGCGACTTCACGTTGCGCGTCAGCCGTGGTGAGACCGTCGCGCTGCTTGGTCCGAGTGGTTCCGGAAAGTCGACGGCACTCAAGTCGCTCGCAGGGTTCGTGCGCCCGACAGCCGGTCGGGTTCGACTGTCCGGCAACGACATCACCGACCTTCCGCCCGCGCGTCGCGGGATCGGCGTCGTCGTGCAGTCGTACGCACTGTTCCCACACATGCGGGTGCGTGACAACGTCGCCTTCGGGTTGCGAGCACGCAAACTCTCCAAGCGCGAGGTCGGCGAACGGGTCGAGGAAGCACTCGGCATGGTCAGCATGTCCGAGTACGGTTCACGCCTGCCCCGCGAACTCTCCGGCGGACAGCAGCAGCGCGTGGCCATTGCGCGAGCACTGGCCATCAAGCCCGACGTCCTGCTGCTCGACGAACCACTCGCAGCGCTCGACGCCGCCCTACGCCAGACCATGGTCGGGGAGCTCCAACGACTGCGAGATGCGTTGCCCGACACCACCATGCTGTACGTGACGCACGATCAGACCGAAGCCCTCGCGCTGGCAGATCGGATCGGCGTCATGCGCGATGCTCGCCTCGTCGACATCGGCACAACCGAAGAACTGTGGTCTCGACCGCCGTCGGGCTTCACGGCGTCGTTCCTCGGTGGCGCCAATCTTCTCCCCTGCAAGGTCGGACGTGTCTCCGGCGCAACGGCTTTGGTCGAGGTCGGTGAGAAGATGCTGTCGGCGACCGCCCCGGAACCGATGTCCAGGTGGACGCCGGGGTTGCCTGCGCACCTGTGCATCCGCCCACACGAAATCGAAGTGACCGCGGTCGGTGCACAACGATCGCTGCGTGCCCGCGTGACGACGTCGGTCTGGCGCGGGGCGTCGACACGCTTGACGCTCGCCGTCGACGGTCTGCCCGATCAACTGATCGACGCCGACGTCACAGGCCGCGCCGACCACCCGGTCGACGAGATCGTCGGCGTGCGGTTGCCCGACCCGGCAGGAACATTGGTCGACACCGCCGGAGGTCCGCGATGACGTCGGCAACCCTCGCGGAGCCGACGACGTCCGCACCGCCGCCGTCGAATCAGGCACCGCGTCGCCTCGGAGCACTCGTCTGGGCGTTGCCGCCTCTCGTGGTGATCGCAGTCATCGCGGTGTATCCGCTGATCCGGATGCTCGCCGAATCCGCTGACGGTCAAGGTCAAAGCACCTGGGGCGCAGTGTTGAGCAGCGAGGCGTTCGTGCGAGCGTTGACCACAACCGCGTGGATCGCGATCGCGTCGACGGTCGGATGCGTTGTGCTCGGCACGTTTTTGTCCGTGGTGCTGGCGTTCGTGCCCTTCCCGGGTTCGGGCCTGGTGGCACGCATGATCGATACAGTGCTCGCACTGCCCTCGTTTCTCATCACCCTGGCGTTCACATTTCTGTATGGCTCTGCGGGAGCGGTGAACTCGGCGATCGACGCGGTGACCGGAGAACGTCCACTGCACTTTCTCACGACGCCGTGGGGCGTGATCCTCGCCGAGATCACCTTCTTCACCCCATTCGTCGTGCGACCGCTGTTAGCCGCGTTCGCGATGATGTCGACCGATCAACTGAATGTGGCTGCATCGCTGGGCGCTTCACCGTTGCGGGTGCTCCGCTCGGTGATCCTTCCCGAAGCGTGGCCTGCGTTGGCAGCGGGCGGAAGCCTGGTTCTGCTGTTGACGCTCAACGAGTTCGGCATCGTCGCCTTCACGGGCGCCAAGGACGTCACGACGCTGCCCGTCCTGATCTACACCCGTGGAATCGTCACGTTCGACCTGCCGGGGGCGGCGGTGATCGCGACTGTCCAGGTCGCACTGTCACTTGCCCTGTACGGCGCCTACCGATTGCTGTTCGCACGCATCACGACTCGCAGGGAGAAGATCTGATGTTGCTCTGGACTCGCGCCAGCCGGGTAATCACCTGGACGATCTTCGCGGTCGTCGTACTCGTGGTCTTCGTCGCACCGATTGCCACCGTCGTCATCGCCGGGTTCGCAGGCTCGTGGACGGGCCCACTGCCGTCGAACCTGGGTCTCAACCATTTCGGGGATGCGCTCTCGGGCGAGAACCTGGCTTCGCTGTCGGTCAGCATTCAGACGGCCTTCATCGCAGGCGCCATCGCGCTGGTCCTCGGCACCTGGGCCGCGCTCTCGTCCAGGGAGGCACCCGCGCCGATACGCCGATTCACCGACGCGGTGTTCCACCTGCCGATCGCGGTGCCTTCGGTCGCCATCGGGTTGGGTTTGCTGATCAGTTTCAACTCGAAGCCGTTGCTCTTGGGCGGCACCCGTTGGATCGTGATCGTGGCGCACACCGTGCTCGTCCTGGCCTTCGCGTTCAGTTCGGTCACCGCTGCGCTGGAACGACTCGACCCCGCGTACAAGCAGGCAGCGGAATCGTTGGGCGCCAGTCCGTTCCGAGTCCTGACAAGGGTCACCCTGCCCCTGCTGACGCCCGCACTCGGGGCTGCCGCAGGTCTCGCAGTAGCACTGTCGATGGGTGAACTCGGCGCGACGGTCATGGTGTACCCAGCGACCTGGAAGACGTTGCCGGTGACCATCTTCGGACTCTCCGATCGTGGTCAGGTCTTCGATGCCGCAGCCTGCACGACGGTGCTGCTGGCGACGACGCTGGTCGCGCTCACGGTTCTCGGCAGAATCCGCACGCGAGCGGCCTAGGCGGCTGGCACGACGGACGTCCGGTTGCCGTGCAATCGGACGCCGTTGCGCGATCCCCGTTGTGCAATCCACCGAACAATTCGCATTGACGTTGGCCGATTGGACATAGCCGAACCGTCTCCGTCTCGATGGACTGAGACCATGGATGCGATCACCACTCCCCCACGCCCAATTAACGAGCCGGTGCACACCTACGCGCCCGGCACCCCGGAACGTCGACGGATCATCGACGAACTCTCGCGACAGTCGTCGGCCGAACCGGCCGAGCTGCCGCACATCATCGGTGGCGCGGCGCACATCGGAGACGGTGAGCGACTCGACGTCGTGCAGCCACACTCTCATCACGAGGTCCTCGGCACGATGACCAACGCCACCCACGACGATGCCCGGGCTGCCGTCGACGCGGCGATGGCAGTGCAGGAGTCCTGGGCGCACACCACATTCGACGATCGTGCAGCCGTACTCCTGCGCGCGGCAGACCTACTCAGCGGACCGTGGCGTGAAAAGCTGGCTGCGGCAACGATGCTCGGGCAGTCGAAGACTGTGCAGCAGGCCGAGATCGACGCTCCGTGCGAGCTCGTCGATTTCTGGCGGTTCAACGTCGAGTTCGCGCGGGAGATCCTCGCCGAGCAGCCGATGTCGTCGCCGGGTGTGTGGAATCGCCTCGATCACCGTCCGCTCGACGGATTCGTCTACGCCATCACACCATTCAACTTCACCGCCATCGCCGGCAATCTCCCGACCGCACCCATGCTGATGGGCAACACCGTGGTGTGGAAGCCCTCTCCGACACAGGCGTACGCCGCGCACATCACCATGAGGCTCCTCGAAGAGGCCGGACTCCCGGCCGGCGTCATCAATCTGGTGAACGGCGACGGACGTGCGATGTCCGACGTCGCGCTCGCCGACGAGAATCTCGCGGGCATCCACTTCACCGGCTCGACCGCAACCTTCCAGCATCTGTGGCGCGAAGTCGGCAACCGCATCGACCACTATCGCAACTACCCGCGCATCGTCGGCGAGACGGGCGGCAAGGACTTCATCGTCGCGCATTCGTCAGCGGACCCGGATGTGTTGCGCACCGCCCTGATTCGCGGCGCCTTCGAGTATCAGGGGCAGAAGTGCTCGGCCGCATCGCGCGCATATGTCGCGCGCTCGGTGTGGGATCGCATGGGCGACGACTTCCTCAGCGAGGCAGCCGAATTGACCTACGGCGACGTACGGGACCTGTCCAACTTCGGCGGCGCTGTGATCGACCGACGCGCCTTCGACAAGCAGGTCGTTGCGATCGACCGTGCGAAGACCGTCGCGTCGATGACCGTCGCGGTCGGCGGGCAGTGCGACGACACCGAGGGTTACTTCGTCCGGCCGACGGTGCTGCTCGGCGACGACCCGACCGACGAAGCCTTCTCCACCGAGTACTTCGGACCCATCTTGTCTGTCCACGTCTACGACGACGCCGACTTCGCATCGACGCTGCGCATGGTCGATTCCACCGCGCGGTACGCGCTGACCGGCTCGATCATCGCCACCGACCTCGCCGCCGTGTCGACGGCGTCGAATCTGCTGCGTAATGCGGCGGGCAACTTCTACATCAACGACAAACCGACCGGCGCCGTCGTCGGCCAGCAGCCGTTCGGTGGGGCGCGCGCATCGGGCACCAACGACAAGGCAGGTTCGAAAGCGAACCTGATGCGCTGGACGTCGACGCGGACGATCAAGGAAACCTTTGTACCGCCGAAAGATTCGGCGTACCCGCACATGGCAACTGATGCCACCGAGAAGGACTGAGGTGACATGACATGAGCGCACTCTTCGATTCGGTTCTGCGCCCGGTGATCACACGCGCGGCGGGGAGCCAACGCATCAAGCAGACATCGCAGCGGCTTCCAGTCACCGAACGCGTCGTCGACCGCTTTGTTGCGGGCGAGTCGGAATCCGACGCACTCGCGGCAATCGCCGACGCACTTGATAGCGGGCTCTCGGTGACCATCGACCACCTCGGCGAGGACACCACCGTCGAAACTCAGGCGTCGGCGACAGTCGCGGCGTATCTGAGTCTCCTGCAGGGGATGTCGCAGTTCGAGGCGCCGCCTGGGGCACTGGAAGTGTCGTTGAAGCTCACTGCGCTGGGCCAGTGTCTGCCGCGGCATGGTCGAAAGATTGCCGAGGAGAACGCGCACACCATCTGTGGTGCCGCTGCCGCGGCGGGCGTACTGGTCACGGTCGACGCCGAAGACCACGGCACCGTCGACGAACGACTCGACATCGTCAGGACGCTGCGGGGCGAATACCCCGAACTGGGAACGGTTTTGCAGGCATACCTGCGTCGCACCGAGGACGACTGCCGAGAGTTCGCGGCATCCGGCGCTCGCATCCGGTTGTGCAAGGGCGCCTACTCCGAGCCCGCGTCGGTCGCCTATCCCGAGCGCTCACTCATCGACGAGGCGTATCTGAGGTGTCTACGAATCCTGATGAAGGGCAACGGACATCCGATGGTCGCGAGCCACGACCCGACGATGATCGAGGCGGCCGGGCTGATGGCGATCGAGTTCGGCCGGGAGCCGCACAGCTGGGAACACCAGATGCTCTACGGCATTCGAGCCGACGAGCAACAGCGCCTGGCCACCGCCGGCCACGCCGTCCGCGTCTACATCCCCTACGGCCAGGAGTGGTACGGCTACTTCGTCCGACGCCTCGCCGAGAAGCCCGCCAACCTGGGCTTCTTCCTGCGCGCGCTGGTGTCGGGCTGAGCGGGGGTGGTCTCGACTCGGGTGCTCGCTCCGCTCGCGCCCGCTCGACCAGCGGGGGGGCAGTGGTCTCGACTCGGGTGCTCGCTTCGCTCGCGCCCGCTCGACCAGCGGGGGGGCAGTGGTCTCTATTCGGGTGCTCGCTTCGCTCGCGCCCGCTCGACCAGCGGTGGGGCCCGCTCGACCAGCGGGGGCTCACCCCAGCGGCTGCGCGCGCTTGACCTGCGCGGCGGCGCGGGCGGCGTCGAGTTCGATGTCGGTGACGATCGCCGCCCGGCCCACGCGCAGCGTCCCCGAGGTCAGCGGCTGCGCCCGCAGGCCGCCGCGACCGATCAGCGCTTTGCGGGCACCCTCACCGGCCATCGTGTCCATCCACGCACACGGGTGCGCCGGACGTCCGCCGCGGAACCGCACCGGGCCTTCGCCGGTGTCGACACTGAACTCACGCCCGCGCAGCGGGTCGAGTTCGAGGCCCCGCACCACCACGTTGCGCCGGGCGACAACCGGGTCGACGTCGCCGTCCGCCGCCTCCCACGCCTCGAGCGCCAAGAACGTCACGGCCGCTTCGGTGTGAGCGCGCACGCCGAAGAACCTGTCCCCACGAATCCCCTTGTCGGCGACGATCTCAACGCTCGACGGGGTCTCGGTCGGCACGTCTGCGGCCGGACCGTCCTTCGGTCGCCCGAAGTAGGCGTGCGCAGGCGAGACGACGAACGTCACGATCTCGACGTCGTACCTGAACTCCATTCCCCCAGGCTACGCAGCCCCATCGACCGGTCATCTCTTCGAACGCGGCACGTACGTCAGCCCTCGGAACACCGCGCTGCTCGCGAACACCGATGCGTCGAGTTCGACGTCACGATGCCGCGCCATACGCAGCGCGAGCCGCAGGAGCATCTTGATGTCGCGCGGCGTGATGTCGGGGAACCCGCCCACGAGGTCGTCGAGCAGGTCCTCCCCCAGGATGACGTCGTTACCCGCAGCCAGGATCTGCCAGACCTGTCGGGCGTCCTTCGGTCCGGGCGGCGCGTAGGAGATGATCGCCGCACAGCGGGCGAGGATCGCTTCGTCGACACCGTCGATACGGTTGGTGGTGAGGAACAGCAAGCCGTCGAAATACTCCAGGGTGCGCAGGAATTCGGCGACGATGGCATTCTGCGCGAGGTCGAGTCCGCGCTCCATCACGAACACATCGGCTTCGTCCAGCAGGAGGACCGCGTCCCACCGCTTGGCCCGATCGAAGATCACTTCGAGGTTCTTGCGTACCAATTCGGCTGTGATGCCCAGTGATCCGGAGTGGATCGAGTACAGCGGACGTCCGGTGACCTCGGCATAGACCTCGGCGGTGAGTGTCTTGCCGACGCCTGGCCTTCCCTTTGCGAGGATGACGTTACCGGCCGATTTCCCGCCGATGATGTCGCCGGTGAACACCGAAATGTCTGTTGTGAGGATGTTCAGCAGCTCGCGTTGATCGTCGGGCAGAACGAGTTTGTCCTGCAGGTGCGTCTCGTAGACATACTCGGCGAGGTCGGCGGTGTTGACGTCGAGGAAGTCCTGCGCGCCGAGATCGAATACCCGCACGGCCGTGGTGACCGGCACAGGACCGAAATCGTCTCCGCCGTAACGGTTGCTGTCGTAGAGTACCGACGCGGCGACCATGCGTAGCGGTGCGATCTCGTCGGGTGCGACGTCGTGCACCACCTTGCGATTGTTCCGCGAGTTGGGTGAGCGATAGTCGTCGGTACGAATCACTTTGCCGCTGAACGTGTATTGCTGTCCGAAACCGGTGTCGATGATGTGCTGGTAGCGGTCACGGCGCGCCTGGTACTCGACCTTGAGGTCGTCGCTCTCCTTGTAAGCACCCCCGGCCAGCAGCACATCCGCGGGTGTCTTTCCGACGACTTCGGTGTCTTCGAAGTAGAGAACGCGCGGCTTGCGTGAGGGCCGCTTCACGGTGGCGTTGTCTGCTTCCATCGTGAATTTGATTCGCGGACCATGTGTTCGGTCGCCATGCTCGAGCGTGATGTCCATGACGAGATACGGATGAAGGTAACCGTCGGACTCGCGGACGTAGAGCCAGCCGTCGATCATCTCGTGTCGTAGGAAGGTCCGGAAGATCTCGACGGCGGCGTCGAGGTGTGGGATCGGCGCGAAGTCGCCTGCCCGCGATGACACGATCGCGCCGACGGCACGCGAGAACGAGTCCTCACCAAGGGAATCAGCCGTCGCGATGAGGTCGCTCAGCGCCGAATCGGTGAGATCCCGGTCTGCGATGGCGATCTCGGGCGAACGCCACGACGACGTCTGACCACGAACCCGCGCCAGGTCGTCCGACGTTGTACCCGCGACGAGTGTTGTCGGTGCTACCAACATGATCGACCTTCCCTTGTCGTCGATCGTGCGTCCGACGACGCGGACGCCCGATCTGAAAGCTGGACTCAGGCCTCGGGATCGAGGACGAAGTCGTACGTCACGGCGACGCCGCCGTCGACCGGCTGCGGGTCGAGCATCAGTTCAGGCTTGACGGCCGAGGCGATGTCGTCGTCGTTGTGCGGATCACCTGGGAAGTAGAGCTGCGTGGTGATCAGCTCGTAGCCCGGCGCGCTCACCTTGAAGTGCAGATGCGCGGGTCGCCAGGCGTGCCATCCCGCCGCCTCGATGAGCTGACCGCATGCACCGTCTGTGGGGATCTGATACGGCGCGGGCTGCAGGCTGTGAATCTCGAAGTGCCCCTCGTCGTCGGCGATCCAGGTGCCGCGGAGATTCCACTCCGGCAGTCCCGGCGCGAACTGCGAGTAGAAGCCGAGATCGTCTGCGTGCCAGAGCTCGAGCTTGGCGCCCGAGAGTGGCGTGCCGTCGACAGCGCGCACCTGTCCGGAGAACACCATCGGTGTGCCCGGCTCGTCGTCGCGCATGGGAATGGTTCCGTTCCATGACAATTCGGGCGAGCCCTCGATGTAGTACGGTCCCTCGATGGTGCCCTTGCTGCCCTCGCGATGCTCGTTGGCAACCTCTTCGACCGAGTGCTCGAGCCAGACGTCGAGGAACAGCGGCCATTCGCCATCCTCACCCACCCTGATCAGCCACGCCTTCAAGGCGTTGTACTCCTCGTAGGTGACGCGGTCGTCGAGGACGATGTCGTTGAGCGCCTTCACCGCCTTGCTCGCCAGGTAGTTGACTCGTTCGGTGTCGACGACGCCTGCACGAGATCCACTGGTGGCCATGCGTTCACGGAAGCGCGCCGAGGCATTGGCGCCCGATTCGGCGGCCTTCGCGGTGACCTCTTCGTTGAAGCTGGCGTCGATGGTGTTCGTCATGATGGATACTCCTTGTTACTTCGGGCTGTGTGCTGGGTGACCAGGGGCTGCGAGTTGAGCGAGAAGTGGGCCGCGGGCGGGTCGGTCAGCCCGCGGCGATATCTGATGGGTGGGTGGCGAGGGGCGTCACGTGGATCGTCATGTACGGGAACAGCGGAAGTCCGGACAGGATGGAGTGCAGTTCGTCGTTGTCGGCGACGTCGAATATCGAGAAGTTGGAGTACTCGCCGACGATCCGCCAGATATGTGGCCATGCGCCTTTGCGTTGCAGCTCTTGCGAATACGCCTTCTCGCGCGCGACGGTCTCGGCCCGGACATCGGGAGCGAGGTCGTGGGGAATGTTGACGTCCATGCGTACGTGGAAGAGCATCGGTGGTCTTCTCTCAGTGGTCGAGTCGGTAGTGGGTGAGTTTTTCGGGATCGATCTCGACACCGATACCCGGCGCTTCGGAGCGATGCAGCAGGCCGTCGGAGATCTGCAGCGGCTCGGCGAGTAGGTCGTCGCTCATGTCGAGGAAGTTCGAGAGCTCACCGGCCTGCCGTGACGTCAGCTCGAAGGCCGTTCCGAACGCGAGAGTGCATGCGGTGCCGAGCTGTCCGTCGATCTGATTGCCCATCACCACCTCGAGGCCGAGGCCTTCTGCGAGGTGGTGCGCCCGCCTCGATCTGGTGAAACCCGTTCGGGCCGTTTTGATGCTGATCGCCGTGGCCGAACCGCCGAGCACCTCGCGCGTGATGTCCGCGGGTTCGGGGACCGATTCGTCGGCGATGAAGGGGACGTCGAGACGTTCGACGAGCCAGCGCCGACCCTGCACATCGTCTGCGGGACAGAGCTCTTCGGCAAAGAGCAGGCCGAGGTCGGCCATCTCGGTCATGGCGCGCATAGACTCCGACGCCGACCACCCCCGATTGCCGTCGACGTAGAGATCGATGGACTCGCCGAAGCTCTCCCGTAGTGCGCGGACCACCGCTGTGTCGAGCGAAGCCGGCCGCCGCCCGACCTTCACCTTGAACGTGTTGATGCCGTAGGTGTCTCGCATGCGCGCGGCCTCGGCGACCATGACCGACGGTTCGTCGAATCCGAGCATGTGACTGACGCGCATGCGGTCGGTGTAGCCGCCGAGCAGGTCGGCGACCGGGTAGCCGAGGATCTTGCCGAGTGCGTCCCAGACGGCCATGTCGATCGCCGACTTCGCGGTCGGATTACCGACGGTGCGTGCGAGCCGTTCACCGATGACCTCGCGTTCGAGCACTGTCAGACCAACGAGCTGCGGGGCAAATACCTTGTCGATGACTGCGACGATGCCGTCCTGCGTCTCGCCGTAGGTGAACGGTCGTGGCGGCGCCTCTGCGACGCCGACGATGCCCTCGTCGGTGTGGACCCGCACGAGTACGTGCTCGGCCGCGTGGACCTCACCGGAGGCGAAGCGCAGTGGTTTGGTGTACGGGATCGCGAACGGAATCGCTTCGATCTCAGTGATTTTCATGAGTGTGGTCCTTGTGGGAAGAGTTCGGTGAGCTCGGGCCTCGGGAGCGCCTCGGCCAAGCCGAATGCGTCCGCGATCACCTCGGACACGGTCGCGACGAGTGGATTGGTGTCATCCGTGCGCCATGCGAGCGCTACTTCGATGGAGCCGGCGTCGGCCAGTTCGCGGATGACGACGCCTGCCGATTGCAGTGCACGCACCGAGCCGGGAAGTACCGCGACGCCGAGTCCCGCGGCAACCAGCGCGAGTAGGACGGGTGTTCCCGACGCCTCGTGTGACCGCTGCGGAATGAAATCCGCACTCCTGCAAGACCGCAACACGGCGTCGTTGACCGCAGAGTCACGACTGTCGTACATCACGAATGGTTCGGTGCGCAGATCTTGCAGCGCCACAACAGGTTCGGATGCAAACCGGTGATCACTGGCCACGGCGAGGACCAACGGCTCGACGTCGATGGTGCGTACCTCGATGCCGTCACCGGCCACCGGCGGTCGCAGTAGTCCGAGGTCGATCTCGCCGGCGACCAGCGCGTCGCGCTGTGTCGGAGTCAGCATGTCCGCGGAGATCGCGAGCTCGACGCCCGGGAGCTGTTGTTTGACGGCGCGGGCGATCCTGGGCAGATGCGAGAAGGCCCCGATGCCGGTCAGTCCGAGTCGCACCAATCCACTGCGTCCGGCGGCGATACGTCGTACCTCGTCGACGCATCCGTCGACGTCACCGAGGATGCGCCTGGCCTCCGCCTGCAGGTAGAGGCCTGCCGGAGTGAGTGAGACCTGGCGAGTCGTTCTGGTCATCAACGTGACGTCGAGTTCTGCTTCGAGTTGCCTGATCGCGTACGACAGCGCGGGCTGCGCGACGTGCAGCGTGGCAGCGGCCTGCCCGAAGTGACACGTGTCGGCGACGGCCACGAAGTACCGCAGGTGTCGTAGCTCCATGTCACCACTCCTCTCGCGCCGACTACTCGGAAGGAGCGAATTCTGAGTCACTCCCCTGGCACCATGTGACTGCCACCACTTTCGAGATCCACGGTAGAAGCCCGATCCATACAAGACAAGGACTCATATTCGTGTGATTGATCGATGCCATCGATCAATCAGAACGTGGGTCAGGGCTGCGACAGCCCTATGCGTAATCGGTCATAGAAGCGGGACAGCGCAAAATACACGGAAGAGTGCGCGGGCCCCGAACCCCAAACCCGCCGACCTAAGCCGACGCCAACGCCCGCAGCGGCGCGCCGGTCTTCGCTTCGACGTCGGAGAACTCGACGCCGGGCGCGAGCTCGACGACGTCGAAACCCTCTGCCGCGACGTCGAATACGCCGAGATCGGTGATGACCCGGCTCACCACGGAGCGCCCGGTCAGCGGCAGCGAGCATGCGGCGACGAGCTTCGGGTCGCCCTTCTTGGTGACGTGCTCCATGAGCACAATGACCTGACCCGCACCGTTGACGAGATCCATCGCGCCGCCGATGCCTTTGACCATCGCTCCGGGGACCATCCAGTTGGCAAGGTCGCCGTTCATCGCAACCTGCATGCCGCCGAGTACGGCGACGTCGACGTGCCCGCCGCGGATCATCGCGAAGCTGGTGGCCGAATCGAAGAACGACGCGCCGGGCAGCGTCGACACGGTCTGCTTGCCCGCGTTGATCAGATCCGGATCGACGTCCTCGTCGTACGGAAACGGGCCGACGCCGAGGATGCCGTTCTCCGCGTGCAGGGTGATCCCCGAGTCGTCGGGCATCTGGTCGGGGATCAGCGTCGGAAGTCCGATGCCGAGGTTGACGTAGTCGCCGGGTCGCAGCTCTTGTGCTGCGCGCGCGGCCATTTCGTTACGGGTCCAGGTCATGATGCCACCTCTGCTGCGCCGACTGCCACGGGATGCGGCCGGGTTGTCCGATGTTCGATTCCCTTGTCTTCGGCCTGCTGCGGCGTCAATTCGACGACGCGCTGCACGAAGATTCCGGGCAGGTGCACCTCGTCGGGCTCGAGTTCACCGACCTCGACGACGCGCTCTGCCTCGACAATCGTGATGCGTCCGGCCATCGCTGCGGGAGGATTGAAATTCCTTGCGGCAGCGCGGAAACAGCAGTTCCCCGCGGTGTCGACGACGGCGGCACGGATCAACGCGTAGTCGGTGACGATCGATTCCTCGAGCACCATCTGCCGTCCGTGGAATGTCCGCACCTCCTTCGGAGCCGACGCGAGTGCGACCGAGCCGTCGGAGTTGTATCGCCACGGCAGACCACCCTCCTCGACGGGAGTGCCCACCCCGGTCGGCGTGTAGAAGGCGCCGATTCCGCTGCCGCCGGCCCGCATTCGCTCGGCGAGCGTCCCCTGCGGTGTGAGTTCGACGGTCACCTCGCCCGCGAGGAACTGGCGGCCGAACTCCTTGTTCTCGCCGATATACGACGCGATCACCTTGTCGATGCGCCGCGCTTCGAGAAGCAGGCCGAGGCCGGCACCGTCGACGCCGCAGTTGTTGGAGACGATGGTCAGCCCACTCGCTCCCTGCGCGAGCAGGGCGTCGATGAGGAACTTGGGAATGCCCGAGAGTCCGAAACCTCCGACGGCGAGGCTTGCGCCGTCGGGGATGTCGGCGACGGCGCTGGCGGCCGAGTCGGCCACTTTGCTGTGCCGGGCAGGCGAATTGACGTTGGTCATGAGTGCTCCAGATGGTCGAGAAGGAGAGGTGTGATCTCTTGTGGCTGTTGCGCATTGGCCAGGTGGGCCGCGTGTCCGACGACTTCCAGTCGTCCGTCGGGCACCGCATCGACGATCTCGGCGAGACGATCGGGCGGCGTCGCGGGATCATCGGCGCCTGCGATTGCGAGCGTCGACGCCTTGATGGCCCCGAGTTCGGCGCGCACATCCGCAGTGGCGAGCGCCTCGCAGCAGGCTGCGTATCCCTCTGCCGGGGTGCCTGCGATCATCGCGCGATACCACGCGACCGTGTCCGTATTACGTTCGTCGGCAAGGTATTCCGCGGTGAACCAGCGTGTGAGAATCGCATCGGCGATCGCCCCTGTGCCGTCGGCACGCACGGTTGCCGCACGATCAAGCCAAGGTTGCGGAGGCGCGAAACACGCTGCGGTGCACAGGAGCGCAAGGGCATCAACCCGCTCGGGGTTGCGGATCGCCACCCGCATCGCGGTCAGTCCGCCGAGGGAGAGTCCGACCACGTGGGCCGACGCGATGTCGAATCGATCGAGCACACCGATGAGGTCGTCGGCGAGGTCGTCGATCGTGTACGGACCCGTCGGCACCGGCGAATCACCATGTCCGCGTGTGTCGTAGCGCACCACCTGGAAACGTTGCTCGAGCGCCGAGAGCTGCGCGTCCCACATTCGATGAGTGGAGCCAAGCGAATTCGACAGTATGACGACCGGCGCATCGGTTCGGCCCGTTACGTGCGCACTGACCTTGACCGCGCTCATCGGGTTGCCTCGAAGATCGCCGCGATCCCCTGTCCGCCACCGATGCACATGGTCTCGAGAACGTACCGGGCATCACGACGCCGCGCCTCGTACGCAGCGGTCGCAAGAATCCGACCTCCCGTTGCCCCGATGGGATGGCCGAGTGAGATGCCGGATCCGTTGGGATTCAATCGATCATCCTCGGCGTCGACCTTCCACTCAGCGAGCACCGCGAGTACCTGGGCGGCGAACGCCTCGTTCAGTTCGATGAGGTCGATGTCGTCGAGGGTGAGGTCGGCGCGGCCGAGCGCTGCCGCGGTGGCACCGACGGGCCCGAGACCCATTGTCTCCGGGGCACATCCGCTGACCGCCCACGACCGCAGGGTGAGCATCGGATCGAGACCTCGACGTTCCGCTTCGGCCCGTGTCGTGACGATGCACATCGCGGCGCCGTCGTTCTGACCCGATGCGTTGCCTGCGGTGACCGTGGACTCAGAGTCGATGCGCTGGCGTACAGGGCGCAGTCCCGCAAGCGATTCCACACTCGCGTCGGCGCGGGGATGCTCGTCGGTATCGATGACCGTATCCGGCTTACCGCGTCGACCGGGCACGGTGACGGCGACGAGCTCGTCGTCGAAGCGCCCCTCCCGCTGTGCGGCGACCGCACGGTGATGCGACCGGACCGCCAACGCGTCCTGTTCGTCGCGTTCGATCCGGTACTCACGACGCAGGTTCTCAGCGGTCTCGATCATCCCGCCGGGCACCGGATGCGACTCGCCTCCCGCTGTCAGACGCCCGCGTTCGAGCCGGTCCATCAGTTCGACGCCGCCCGCGCGTACGCCGGTGCGCAGTCCGAGCGCGTAGTGCTCGACGTTCGACATCGATTCCGCACCACCGGCGATCACCAGATTCGCTCCTCCGGTCGCGACCTGCGCCGCGCCGTTGAGTATCGCCTGCAGTCCCGAGCCGCAGCGGCGGTCGACCTGCATACCCGGTACCCCGACCCCGAGCCCTGCGTCGAGCGCGGCGATCCTGCCCAGCGCCGGCGCCTCGCCATTGGAGTACCCCTGCCCGAGGATCACGTCGTCGATGTCACCCTCACCCAGACTTGTCCTCGTCGTCAGTTCGCGCAGCAAGCCGGTCGCGAGGTCGGCGACCGACAGCGACGCGAAGACACCTCCCATTCGGCCGACCGGGGTGCGCAGCGGCGAGCAGATCACGATATCTGTGGGGGCGTTCATGGTTTCAACACTAGGAACTGCGAGCGATATTGAGAAGTATTCATTTGGGATCGACTAAGATGCCAGAAGTATCAATATCGAGGAGACGCCTGATGGAGCTGCGCCACCTTCGCTACTTCCGCGCTGTGGCGGAGGAACTGCACTTCGGACGTGCTGCCGAACGACTGCACATCGCGCAACCACCGCTGTCGCAACAGATCCGTCAGCTCGAGAACGAACTCGGGTTCCCACTCCTCATCCGCACCACCCGCACCGTAGAACTCACGCCCGCGGGTCAGGCTTATCTCGAACGCACCGTCGCAATCCTCGACGCCGTCGACCATGCCGGAACGCACGCCAAACGGATCGCAGAGGGCACACAGGGCCGCCTCGCCATCGGGTGCGTCGGATCGGCGACCTACTCGCTGCTCCCCCGCTTCGTCCGG
Organism: Gordonia jacobaea; assembly: GCF_965344965.1. NCBI lineage: Bacteria > Bacillati > Actinomycetota > Actinomycetes > Mycobacteriales > Gordoniaceae > Gordonia > Gordonia jacobaea. The sequence goes on from NZ_CBDRLS010000001.1 coordinate 625,438, forward strand.
GCGCTCCGCGAAGAGCTCCCCGACGTCGACGTCAGTGTGCGCGGCGAGATGCTCGCACCCGCACAGATCGCGGCGCTGTTGGCGGGCGACATCGATCTCGCCCTGCTACGCCCACCGATCACGGCGCCCGAGGTCATCGTCACGCCTGTGCGGCGCGACCGATTGCTGGTGGCGCTTCCCGACAGTCACAACAGGGCACACCAGCACCACGTTGCCCTCGCCGATCTGCACGACGACGATTTCATCTCCCATGCGGGACAAGGACGTTCGGTGATGCACACCCAACTGGCCACCCTGTGTGCGGCTGCCGGATTCGTCCCGCAGATCCGACACGAGGTGCAGGAGACCTCGACGCTCGTGACGCTTGTCGCGGCGGGTCTCGGGGTCGCCGTCGTGCCCGAGCCGACCGCCGCGCTCGGAATCGCGGGGGTCCGCTACCTACCGATGACCCCCGACGCCGACCCCGTCGATCTTGCCGCGGCACGTCTGGTCACCGCCGACGCTCCGATCGTCGAGCGAGCGCTACACGTGCTCCGCGACGTCGCCCGCGACCTGTCAGCATTGCCGAGCTGACCAACGTCAGCGGCCGGCCGCCTGCACCCGAGCACGGATCGCGTCGACGAACACCGTCTGGATGTCGCTTGCGTTTTTCGCCACGTACGACGACCCGCCGGTTGCCTCGGCGATCTGCTTCAGAGCATCGGTGTCGGCGTCGTCGGAGATCCCGATGGTGAGCACGAGCACGGGCCGCGCCGGATCCTCGAGCTGCTTGAGCTGCGAAAGCAGTTGCCTGAGACTGATGCTGTTCGCGTCCTCGTTCCGGCCATCAGTGAGGATGATGACGCTGTTCGAATAGTTCGGGTCGTAGCTGTCCTGGACGTTCTTGAACGCTGCCAAAGTGGTGTCGTAGAGTCCGGTTCCACCACCCAGCTCCGACGGCGCAAGTCCCGCCTTCACCGCTGCCGTGAGCTCGTCGAGGTGCGTGCCACCGCCCGACGCCGGAGCGTCGAGTCGACGAATCGGTGACAGTTCCTTCCAGTCCTGCCCCTGTCCGCCCTTGTTGACACCGAACGACCACATACCGATCTCGGTGTTGTTCGGGAACAGCTTCAAACCGGTCAGCGACGCGTCGATGGTCAACTGCGCACGCGTCTCGCCGCCGTCACTCTCGGCCATAGACCCCGACGTGTCCTCGACGACAAGTGAGCGAATCGGCACGCCGAGAACCTGCCACTGCCGTAGGGCCCTGTCGACCTGGGACGGATCACTGAGCTTCAATACCGTCAAACCCTCTGTATCACCGGGCTTTCGGAATCCCGCGTCGGTGATCGACGACGCGCCGTCGCCAGAAGTCAGCGCGGTGGAGAGGTCTTTGCCCGCTGCCGTCGCCGTCTCCGCGCGCGACTCCGGCGCGGTATTGACGAGCGGATAGTCGAGCATCACTGTGCCGTCCTCGGGGATCGACGACTTGAGCTTCGAACCGGGATGCGTTCGCGTGAACAAGGTGAGCTGCTGCTCGGTGGTGACCACCGGCGTCGTCGACGTGTTGGCCAGATTGAGCCGCGTGCCCTCGTTGTCGTTGACCAGACGAGCGTTGTTCTGCTGGACCGCGAGCACGGTCATCGCTTCGGTCAGGTCGTCGTTGGTGAGCTTGCCCGCGTCGACCTCGGCGAGCGCTCCGACGATCGGCGCATCCCCGGTGCTGGTGTCGATCGGGTTGCCCGCGCGCAGACCGTCGAGCTTCATCACGTCGACCCAGTTCGACAGCTTTCCGACCTGCGTACCCGCCACCACGACCGGTGTAGCGGCGATTGACGGTGAGACGGTGTCGAATTGGCGACGCACCTGCGTCGTCACCCGCCTCGCCTGTTGCGACGAATCGGGCACCCACAGATCTGGAGCCTTATCACCGCTGGTCAGCAGGCCCGGGACGTCGGCGCCTGCCACCGCTGTGACGGTGTAGTCGTAGCAAGAATCCGACGACATCTTCGACGTGGCGTCGGCGACCGCGTCTCTGATCGCCGGGTCGGCCGCGACGCTGACCGACGTGCGGTCGCCACAGCCTCCGACGATTCCGGACTTCCAGATCGCTATGCCACCGACGATCGCGACGACCAGCAGCAGTGCGGCCGCGCTCCACAACCACATCCCTCGACGACCGCTGCGCGCCTCACGATGCTCGAATCCGAAACCGTCGCCCGAGCCACCCTTGCGCGTCGATCTGCTTCCACGCGGTGCCGTCTGGCCGCTCGACGCCGCCACCCCGGCCGCCGCAGCCTGGCGACCCGAGGCGGGTTGCGCAGCCTGGCGACCCGAGGCAGGTCGGGGCGTCGAGGACGGTGTCTTCGGCGCCGCAGTTGTTGACGCCCCGGTATTCGACGACCCGTCCGGTCGACGCTGCTGCGCGGGCGTCTGGCCTTGCGGCTCCCGGCGCTGCGGAGCCTGGCTCTGCGGGGCCTGGCTCTGCGGGGCCTGGGGCCGCGCGGCTTGGGGGCGCGAGGTCTGGGGCCGAGGAGCTTGGTGGCCGGGAGTCTGTTGCCGAGGAGGAGTCTGCTGCGGAGGAGGATTCTGCTGCCGGGGACCGGGAGGAGGTGGGGTCCGTCGCGGCGGCGTCGGACGCGCGCCGGCACGGGTCGGGTCGTTGGGTAACCCGGTGCCACGGTCGGGCGCGCCGGGTTCGCGACGCTGATCACCCCGGTTGCTCCCGGGCCCCTGACCGCTAAATCCCTGACCCTCGACCTCCTGGCCGTCGGAATCGGAGTCGGAAAAGTGCCGCCCCATTGTCGTGCGTCCCCCTGGTGTCATCGGCGCTGCGCGCGCCGAGAAGTATGTCTGCGGTCGACTCCGGAGAGTTCTACGCAAAGACCTCGGCGAAGGTGTCCAGCGACTTGTTCAGGTCGCCCGAGACGGCCATTGCCGCGGCCTTCCCCGCGGGGCCGATCAGCGGTAGCCCACCCAGATCAAGAGTGAAGACTACTGACGAGCCGGTCTCCGTGGGAGATATGGCGAGATCGAGTTTCGCCTTGATCCCACCCTTGCCGTTGCCCTTGAGACGGACCTGGCTCGTCGGGTCGTACGTCTCAACGACCCAGTCGAACCGGATGCGTGTGCCTTTGACCTTGACGACAGACGAGACCTTCGTGCCCTTTTCGAGTTCGCCGGGGCCGGGTATCGGTGAACGCCAACCGTCGTGCAGAAGCAGCCACTCCGAGTACCGACTGAGATCCGACGCTGCTGACCAGGTATCTTCCGGAGAAAGATCGACCTCGATGGAGCTGCTCGTCTTAGCCATGGTTCGTCAGCCTAGCGTCACCACTGCCGCACGTTCGATGCTGGGCCGATTTCTGCGCGGGCACGATGTGACCATCCGGATCACCGAGGTCGAGGCGTATGCGGGCCCGCTCGATCCGGCCTCGCACGCGTACACGCGGACGCCCCGTTCGGAGATCATGTACGGACCGCCGTCGAGGCTGTATGTGTACCGCATCCACGGTCACTTCTGCGCCAACGTCGTCACCGGACCCGACGGCGAAGCGTCGGCGGTACTGCTGCGTGCGGGCGAAGTGGTCGACGGCCTCGACGTTGCGCTCCGGAGGCGCGGGGAACACATCGCACCGGCGCGCCTGGCCCGCGGGCCGGGAAATCTGGCCAAGTCGCTCGGGATCACGATGGACGATCTCGGCGTCGACCTCGACGCTCCACGCTCGCGCGGGGTCCGATTCATCGCACCCGACGAGATCGACTCCCACCCCGCCGGCTCGGGGCCTATCAACTCCGTGCCGATCAGCTCTGGGCCCCGTGTCGGAGTTCGACGCAACGCCGACGTCGCGTGGCGGTATTGGATCACCGACGATCCGACGGTGTCGGCGTACCGTCGCCATCCTCGGGCCGACTAGACAACAGTTGCGGTTGCCGAGAGGCGCGGATTCCGCACCCCACAGCAACCGCAACTCGGTTCGAACTCGCTCAGCCGTTGGCCGGTGGCTGCTGATCCCCGGCAGGCTTCTGCTCGGCTGCGGGCTGCTGCGCCGGCTGCTGTTCGGCCGGCTTCTGCTCAGCGGGCGCGTCTTCCGCACCGACAGCCTTGCGTGCCGCGTCCTGTGCCTTGTCGACCTGGTCGGCGTACTTGCCGCCGGTGGCCTTGTCGATGGCGTCGCCACCCTTGTCGATCAGACTCGGGTTGCCCCGGAGTGCTTCCTTCGCCTTGTCGACGAGTCCTTTGAGATCCATGGTCTGCTCCTGGTCACACTCGGTGATTGGGTCGACGTCGACGCCGCGGGAGCAGCGTCGCGTGCAGTCGAGTCTATGTCCATCGGCGGGTCGGAACCACGGACCAATGGACCAGAAATCAGGACTGAGCCGCCCGCGTGTTATCGGCCCGAAGGCTCGTCTGCTCAGCGTCGTCACGTTCACGCTCGTGACGAGCGATGATGCGCGGCCCGATCCGCGACATGATCTCGACGGCCACGATGCCGACGGCCGCTGAAATAAATGCAACCGAGTTCATCTGCCAGTTCGACGAGTCGAGTTTGAACATGTGCTGGGTGAACGGCCACGAGAAGATCAGCACGTATGCGCCCGCGGACACCGCGATCAGCAGCACCTTCCACCACGTGTACGGGCGCGCGACAACAGCCAGGACGTAGACCGCGATGGCGATCAGCGTGATCAGAGTTGCTGTCGCGGCCTGTGTCTGATGTGGCGACAGCTCCACCGAGTCGCCGCCCAGCGAGTTGCCCGACCCGCCCGGATTGACGATCAGATAGGTGACGAATGCGCACAGCCCGACGATGATTCCGTTGGGCACCGCCTGTGTCAGCACGCGCCGCACGAATCCGGGACGAGCCCGCTCGTTGTTGGGTGCGAGCGACAGGATGAAAGCCGGAATACCGATGGTGAACCACGCGGCGATCGTCACGTGGATCGGCTGGAACGGATAGCTGATCGACGGTGTGCCGAACAGCTTCGCTCCGAGCCCTGCGATACCCACGAACAGCGCCAGCAGCACCGCGTAGACGGTCTTGGTGAGGAACAGGTTGGAGACACGCTCGATGTTGCCGATAACCCGACGACCCTCACCGACGACATAGGGCAGCGTCGCGAACTTGTTGTCCAACAACACGATCTGTGCCACCGATCGAGCGGCAGAACTTCCCGACCCCATCGCGACGCCGATGTCTGCGTCCTTGAGCGCGAGCACGTCGTTGACGCCGTCTCCGGTCATGGCGACGTTGTTGCCATCGGACTGCAATGCGCGCACCATCGCACGCTTCTGGTCGGGCCGCACACGCCCGAACGTGACGCCGTCTTCGACGGCGTGCGCGAGTTGGTTGGGCTCGGTCGGCAAGTCGCGCGCATCGACGGAGGTGTCGGGTGAGCCGAGGCCAAGCGACTCGGCGACTGCGCCCACCGAGCGGGCGTTGTCGCCGGAGATGATCTTGACGGCAACGTCCTGCTCCTCGAAGTAGTCGAGGGTGGGACGAGCATCCGAACGGACCCGCTGCTCGAGCACCACGAGTGCGACGGGGGTCAGGTGCCCGGGCGTCGCCGATCCCGCGTCCGGCTCGGTGTCGACAGCGACGTCGAGCCGTGCCAGGAGCAGTATGCGTAGGCCCTGTGCCCCGAGATCGCTGGCGACGCGCGCCGGTTCGGAGTCGTCGTCGAGCAGCACATCGGGGGCTCCGAGGACCCAGTTGCCCGCGTCGTTGCCGTCGGCATCGACGAACGACATGCCGCTCCACTTCTTGGCGGAGGTGAACGGTTCGACGGCCGACGTCGTCCAGTCGGGCGCGTCGTCGTACACCTCGCCGACGGCCTGCATGCTCGCGTTGGGACTGCGATCGTTCTTCGCCAACGCGGCGAGTGCCTGCTCGGCCTCCGTACGACGATTCGACGACGCGCCTGCCCCGCTGCCGTTCTCAGCCGTTCCGTCGTCGACTTTTCCGTCATCACCGATGATCCGCAGCTCCGAGACGCGCATGCCGTTCTCGGTGAGTGTGCCGGTCTTGTCGGCGCACACGATGTTGACGCGCGCGAGGCCTTCGATCGCTGGTAGTTCGTTGACCAGACACTGCCGCTGCCCGAGACGAATGACGCCGACCGCGAATGCGATCGACATCATCAGCACCAGGCCTTCCGGAACCATCGGAACGAGCGCCGCGACCATGCCGAGCAGCGATGCACGAAGACCGTTGTTGCTGATGAAAAGCTGGTTGACGATGGTCAGCAGCCCCGCGGGAATCAACAGCCAGGTGATGACCCGCAGGATCTGATTGATGCCCGAACGCAACTCCGACGACACGAGCGTGAACTTCGACGCCTCGGAGGCCAACTGCGCGGCATACGCGTCGGCGCCCACCTTCGTCGCGCGGTAGGCGCCCGCCCCGGACACCGCGAAGCTGCCGGACAGCACCTTGTCTCCGGCGGATTTGTCGATGGGATCGGCCTCGCCGGTCAGCAGCGACTCGTCGACGTCGAGGACATACGACTCGACGACCTCGCCATCGACGACGATCTGATCGCCCGCACCGATCTCGATGATGTCGTCGAGCACCACCTCGTTCGGCGGGATCTCGGTGACCTCGCCGTCGCGTCGCACACGCGGTTTGGCCTGTCCGACGATGGCGAGTTTGTCGAGGGTCTTCTTGGCGCGGATCTCCTGGATGATGCCGATACCGCTGTTGGCGATGATCAGCAGACCGAACAGCCCGTTGATGAGCGAGCCGGTGAAGACCACGATCGCGAACAGCACCCCGAGGATCGCGTTGATCCGGGTGAAGACGTTGGCCTTGATGATGTCGCCGACCGAGCGCCCCGAGCGGTCGGGCATGTCGTTGACCTTGCCTTCGGCGACGCGCTGTGCGACCTCGTCGGCCGTGAGGCCCCGCTCGGGGGCCGCAGTGCTCTGCTCGCTCACGCCGAGGTCTCCCACCACGTGGGTGTGCGCAGTCCGGTCCCGATACGCGCGGTGATGTCGATGGTGCCGCCGGGCTGCGGCACGACGACGGACGTGTTGTTTCGCTCTGCTGCGGGCAGCAGACGTGTGATGGGATCGGCCCACGCATGCCTCGCGAGACTGAAGGTTCCCCAGTGAATCGGCAGGAACACCGAGTCGGAGCCCGCTTCGCCCGACAGCATCCGATGTATCGCGACGGCTTCCTCCGGGTCGACGTGCACCTCCGGCCACGACGGGTCGTATGCGCCGACGGCAATGAGCGTCAGGTCGAACGGTCCGTGTCGTGCACCGAGTTCTTCGAACCGCTCGCTGTAGCCGGTGTCGCCGGAGAAGAAGAACCGGTGCTCGGGTCCCACGACGGCCCAACTCGCCCACTGTGTGAGGTTGCGGGTGAGTCCGCGTCCGGAGAAGTGGCGGGCCGGTCCGCAGAAGAACTCGAGTGAGGTCGCTCCGCACAGGACAGAGACGCTCTGCCAGACGTCTGCCTGCCGGATGCGGTCAGCGGGGATTCCCCAGCTCACGAGGTGCGCAGCGACACCGACGGGCGCGATGAACACCGCCTCGGGCGATGCGTCTGCCAAGGCGACGACCGTGTCCATGTCGAGGTGGTCATAGTGATCGTGACTGAGCAACACGACGTCGATCTGCGGGAGGTCGGCAACGGTGACGGGCACCGGATGCAGTCGGGCCGGCCCCACCTGCTGCCACGGGGAGCACCGTTGGCTGAACACCGGGTCGGTGAGGATGCGGGTGCCGTCGAGCTCTACGAGTGCCGACGCGTGCCCGAGCCAGGTGACGGTGAGCTTGCCGGGCTCTGCGTCGAATCGTGGCACGGTGACGAGGACCGGTCGGCTCGGCCTGCCAGGGCCGCGAGCCATGTCGAGGGCAACCTGGAAGTCGGGAGTCGCTCCGGATGCCGAAGGTTCGGGATTGACGAACGCGCCGTCGACGAGATACTCCGACGATTCGACGTACGGCCGGATCGCGTCGCGATCGGCGCCGAGCGCGCGGGCCGCGGGCAGTCCTGCTGCCGACAATGCGCCGGTTGCCGAATCGGCCACTCGCACCCCGACGTCGGCGAGACGACTGATCATGAGCGGGGTTCCCTGTCTTGTGGGGAATTCGATGTCCTGCGAGAACTCCTTGCGACCATTCCGCCACACTATCGCTTCTGCACCACGATCAATCGGACGCGCGTCGAGTCGCATCGGTGGACAATCGTTCTCGTGGCGACATCGACCCTGATACGCTTCCGACACCTATCCGTTTCAACTGGGGAGTGAGCGGTCCGTTGGCTCGGATGTCCGTCGATGACAGGCGCACAGCGCTCGTCGAATCCGCGTATCGCGTGATTGCCGATCACGGCGTCGAAGGCGCGACCACGCGGCGCATCTGTGCGCATGCCGGAATGCCACTCGCGAGCTTCCACTACGCATTCGAAAGCCGCACCGCACTGCTCTGGGCAGTGATGGAAAAGGCTGTGCCCGAGGATGTTTCGCTCATGCTCGAGTCGCTACTGCCGGTGGGCGAATCGTCGGCGGTCGGCGTCGAGGCGATGCGTACCAAGATGTTCGAGCAACTCGACGCGTTCTACATGATGCTCAAAGCCGACCCCGGGCGGCTCCAGGCGACCATCTCGCTCGGCATCTACGCGCACAACCATCCCGAATTGCAGCCGGCGGGCAAGCAGATGTACGAGCATCTCTATGCGCTTGCGGCACAAGGGCTGGCCGCGGCGGGCGAGCAGGCGCAGATCGATTGGCTCACACCGGTCGCTCGCATTGCTCCCGTGTTCATCGCCAACATCATCGCGATCACCCTGGTCTACCTGTCGACTGCCGACGACAGCGCTCTCGGCGCCATCACGGAGTCGATGGTGCGTGATGTCATGACGCACGTCGCGCCGCGCTGACACGGTGACGCCGAGTGGCGCAACCACGCCACGGAGCCGACACTGGATCAATGCGTGACGTTCTGCCAGTGGTGATCGATCGCCTCAGTCGTGGGCCGGTCGCCATCGCTCGCATCATCGGCACGAGCGGCCCGACCCCGCGCGGCGTCGGCGCTGCAATGGCTGTCACGGCCGACGGCGAGGTCATCGGGTCGGTCTCGGGTGGCTGCGTCGAATCAGCGCTCGTCCACACCTGCATGACCGTGCTCGACGACGGTTGCGCCGTCGTCGAGCACTTCGGTATTGCTGATCCCGACGGCATCGAAGTCGGCCTGACCTGCGGTGGATCTCTGGAGGTCTTCGTCGAGCGCATCGACCCCGGTCATCGACGCGCGTTGGACGACCTCGCCGGACATCTCGTGGCGGACCGTCGAGTCGCCTGGGCAACCACGCTGAGCGACTCCCCCGAGTGGCACATCACGACGTCGATGAGCGAACCATGGCGTCGACTCGGCCGCGATGTCGCCGATCTCCTCGCGTCGGGGCGCAGCGGCATCATCGGCGTCGACGACTGCGACGAGCCCGCGGAGTCGGGTGCCGACCGTCCGCGCACGTTCGTACACACCTTCGCCCCTCCCCCGCGGTTGATCCTGGTGGGTGCCAACGACTTCGTGCGTGCCACGAGCAGCATCGGACGCTCGCTCGGCTATCGGGTCACCGTCGTCGACGCGCGGCCCGTATTCGCCACCCGCGCACGCTTTCCCGACGCCGACGAGGTCGTCGTCGACTGGCCGCACCGCTACCTCGAGTCCGAGATACGTTCCGGCACAGTCGATGCCACAAGCGCGATTTGCGTGATGACCCATGACCCGAAGTTCGACGTCCCGACGCTTCGCGTTGCGCTCGCCGACTCCGACGCGGGGTTCGTCGGTGCACTCGGCTCCCGTCGGACGGTTGCCGATCGCAACGAGCGCCTCGTCGAATCCGGCGTCACCGCAGCACAATTGAGTCGTCTACGATCGCCACTCGGACTCGACCTCGGGGGGCACACGCCTGCCGAGGTCGCCGTCTCGATCGCCGCGCAGTTGATCGCGGATCGTCATGCCGCTTCGGCTGCCCCACTACACACGACGTCGGGTCCGCTCCATCGCTGAAGCGAACCCGACCTGAAGCGAACCCGACGTCGTGCAATTCTTGCCCGTGAGGCTATGCGTCCTCCTTCGGCGCCTCCGAGGACGAGCTCGGTGTAGCCGTCGTCGCCGCTTCGGTTGTCGCGGCAGGGATGTCGGAGGTCATCGACATCACGTCCTGCGCGGGCAGGACATGCTCACCGGTCTTGTCACAGGAGAGTGCGAGCGAGCTGATGTATTGCTTCTCGCCGTTCGGACCGGGCACCGCTGAGGCGATCATGTCGGGTCGCTCGAACTCGATCTTGGTGACGCAGCACAGCAACTTCACGTCGGTGGGGTTGCCGTGCTCGTCGTACATCGGGATATCGATACCGTCGTCGACGCGACGCAGGTAGTACTTGCCCTTCGTTGCGATCGCGAAAATGGGCGGCAGGACGATGGCGAGTACGAGCGCCACCAGCGGCGAGTACGGCTGGATGGCATCGCCAAAGACGTGGAAGTACACCAGGATCGACGCGCCCGCCGAGATCAGGAGCGAGCAGAATCCGACCGGGTTGACGCTGTAGATCATGCCGCGACGGAACTCCGGCTGCTTCGGCGAGATGCCCAAGATGTACTTGTTGATCACGATGTCCGACGCGACGACGGCGATCCACGCGATACCGCAGTTCGCGTAGAAGTTCAGCAGGTTGTTCAGGAAGCTGAACATGTTGGCTTCCATCAGCACGATCGCGATGATCACGTTGAAGAACAGGAACACCAGGCGTCCGGGGTAGGTCTTGGTGACACGCGTGAAAGCGTTGGTCCACGCCAGCGAGCCCGAGTAGGCGTTGGTGACGTTGATCTTCACCTGGCTGATGACGACGAGGATCACGGCGAGGGTCAGAGCGAGCCAGTGCGGCAGGAAGTCCTGGTAGATCTCGACGAACTGGTGGACGGGCTGGTTCGCAATGCCCGCGTTGTCGACGCTGATCCCGATCAGGTACACGGCGAGGAAGAGACCGACGATCTGCTTGATGGCGCCGAAGAACACCCACCCCGGTCCGGCGATAAGGGTTGCCGACCACCACTTCCGCTTGTTCTCAGGCGTACGGGGCGGCATGAAGCGCAGGTAGTCGACCTGCTCTGCGATCTGTGCGATCAGGGACAAACAGACACCGGCCGCGAGCATCGTGCCTGCGAAGCTGACACCCTTGCCCGCTGGATTGCCGTCGCCGTCGACACCGCTGAACGCGAAGAAGTCACCGATGGCCGACGGGTGCTTGATCACCAGGTAGATGAACGGAAGGACCATCATGACCAGCCACAGCGGAGTGGTCCACACCTGCAGTTTGGCGAGTGTGTTCATGCCGTAGATAACCAACGGGATGACCAACAACGACGAGACCAGGTAGCCGATCCACAGCGGTATGTGTAGGCCGAGTTCGAGGCCCTGCGCCATGATCGAGCCCTCGAGGGCGAAGAAGATGAAGGTGAACGACGCGAAGATGACGTTGGTCAGCACCGAGCCGTAGTAACCGAAACCGCTTCCGCGCGTGATGAGGTCGAGGTCGATGTTGTATCGAGCAGCGTAGAACGCGAGCGGATAGCCCGTGATCACGATGACGACCGAGAAGAACAGGATGCCCCACAAGGCATTTCCGGTGCCGTTGGCAATACCGATGTTCGCGCCGATCGCGAAGTCGGCAAGGTAGGCGATGCCACCGAGGGCGGAGACGGCGACGACGCCCGGTCCCCACTTGCGGTAGCTGCGGGGCGCAAAACGAAGTGTGTAGTCCTCGAGGGTCTCGCGCATGGCAGCAGCCTGCGCACCCGTCGCGATGATGCTGTGTTCGGCGTTTTCTATCTCGCCGACCTCGTCGGCCACCTCGCCGACGTGTTCGTGATGCTTATCGGTGGCCATCGGCCCTCCTGCGTGATCCGAGTTACAGATCGGCCAAACGTACGAACGCCATGTTTCGGCGAGTTACTCGGAATGTTTCACGCAGGAAAACTAGGCATCACGGCCACGGCTGTTCGACGATGCGCCCGTAGACGCACCGCCGACGACGAAACACGTTGTCCGATCTACTTTCCCGTGAATTCAGGCTTTCTCTTCTCGGAGCGAGCGGCACGCCCCTCGACCACATCTTCGCTTTCCCACGCGCGACGCATCGCAGCCTGGCGGTCGGCGGGTGCGTCGTCGCGCGCACCGTCGCCGTTGAGTACCAACTTGTAATGCTGCAGCGTCAGGGGGGCGAGATCGGCGATGGTCGACGCCCAATGCTGGGCGTCGGTGAGATCGCCGATGCGATTGGCGAATCCGAGAGCATGAGCGCGGTCGGCCGACAACGGATCGCAGCCGATCAGCATGCCGCGCGCCTGACCTGCGCCCACCAGTGAGACGAGGCGTCGAATTGTCCACTCGTCAACGGCGACACCGATTTTCGCTGCAGGAATACCGGCAAGAGCGTCGGGGGCCATCACCCGAAGGTCAGCCGCCATCGCCAGTTGCAGGCCTGCGCCCAGTGCCGAACCGTTGAGTGCCGCGATCACCGGGACGGGCACCGACTCGATCTCGCGCAGTGTGGCGATGAGCTTTTCGAGGAACGCGGGGTCGTAGACGGGACCGGACAGGTCGGCGCCCGCACTGAATACGCTGCCGCGGCCGGTGACCACGATGGCCCTGGCGCCCGCGTCGACGGCGTCGGCGAAAGCCTTCCCGAGTCCGTCGACCATGTCCTCATTGAGTGCGTTGCGCTTGTCCTGGCGATCGAGCTCGATCGTCGTCACCGAACCTTCTGCATGCGAGTGGATCATGCAGGAGAGACTACCCAGCCCCGCCATTTTCCGGCGGGCACACTGGAGAGGTGTCGATTCCGTCGCTGTCGCCCGAGTCCGCAAGCCCCGATGTGCACGAATCCGTCGCGCAGGAGCCCGACGCGTCCAGCGATGTCCTCGTCATCGGTGGCGGCCAGGCAGGACTGTCGGCGGCGTACTTTCTGCAACGCTTCGGCCTCGGTGACCGCTACCAGTTGCTCGACCACTCCCCGCGTCCCGGCGGTGCATGGCAGTTCCGATGGCCGACGCTGACGTTGTCGGGCACCAACCGCGTGCACGACCTTCCGGGATACGGGCTTGCTGAAGCGGTGGGAATCGACCGCGGCGAGTTCCCGGCGTCGTCCGTGGTTCCCGAGTATTTCGCGAAGTACGAGAACAGGTTTGGGCTGCGGGTACGTCGACCGGTCGACGTACGTTCCGTCGAACGCGACAGCGAAGGATTTCGAGTGACGCTCGGTGGCCGACTCCGCGGACAAGAGATCGCCGCACGCACACTCATCAACGCCACCGGAACGTGGGAAAGGCCGTTCATCCCTCACATTCCAGGAGCCGCGGACTTTCGCGGCAGGCAACTGCACACACACGACTACACCGGACCCGAGGAGTTCGCCGGTCAGCGCGTGTTGGTCGTCGGCGCAGGCATCTCGGCAGTTCAGCTACTGATCGAGATCGCTCGCCGCGCTCCCGGGGTGCAGACATTCTGGTGCTCGCGCACCGAACCGCGCTTCGATTCGAATCCCTTCTCACCCGACCTCGGTCGCGAAGCAGTGGCCCGCGTCGAACGCCGGGTTCGTGCCGGCCTACCGCCGACGTCGGTGGTGTCGGTGACCGGCCTCGCGGTGACACCGACCATCGAAGCCGCGCAGCGCGACGGAATCCTCGACAACTGGCGACCGATGTTCACCCGCATCACCGAGACCGGCGTGTGTTGGGACTGCACGGGCGGGGCAGGCGGGAACGGGTCGGCTGGCGGGAACGGGTCGGTTGGCGGGAGCAGCAGCGCGGTCGCTGCGGGCGAGCAACTCGACGTCGACGTCATCTTCTGGAACACCGGCTTCCGAAGCGCGCTCGATCATCTATCGCCTCTCCACCTGCGCGGACCCGGCGGCGGAATCGTCATGACCGGACGCCTTGCAACCACCGTCGCCGACGACCCGCGGGTCCAATTACTCGGCTACGGACCGTCGGCGTCGACGATCGGTGCCAACCGCGCGGGTCGCGAGGCAGCACGCAACGTTGCGGAGATTCTTGATGCCCAGCCTTGACAAGTTGTTGTGTTTTCCCAACACTATGTAGTGTGAGTCCAGTACGGCGGGGAGAAAAGCTCCCCATCTACAACCGCATCGGAGTTCTACGCGCCGAGCGGAGGATGTCGCGTGCCGATCTGGCAGCACTCGTCGGCATCAACGTCCAGTCCGTCGGTGCGCTCGAGCGCGGCGACAACTACCCGAGCCTCGACCTCGCGTTTCGCATCTGCGAAGTCTTCGACCTCCCCGTAGAAGCGGTGTTCAGTCGCACCGAGTTCTCGGCGATGTCGGCCGAGCTCTACCCCCGACGCGCCATCCGCGTCGACGAAACACACTCACCGCAACCGTCGTCCACCACGGAGGAAGCACAATGAGGGATCCCAACTCGGCCATCCCGGCCGAAGCGACGCCCGAGCTGTGGCGTCGCTACGACGAGTGGCGTGGTCAACGCCATGTTCGCTTCAACCAACGTCATGCAGGCAAGCTGATGAGCTGGCGCAATCGTCGAGCCGCGCGACGAATCGTCCTTGCGGAGATCGTGGTGCTGGTCGTGCTCTTGGCCAGCGCGGTGGTGGCGTTCTTCACCTACGCGTTCTTCATCCCGTTCATCATTGCCATCGTCGGCGCGTTCGTCGTGCAGTACCTGCTGCGGATCGTGACCGGCTCCATTGCCGAAACCCCGGTCACCGCGCTCGATGAAATCCAACTCGCGCAACGTAACTCGGCCCGATCAGTGGGATTCATCGCCCTCTTCTCGCTGATGTTCATCCCGTACATCATCCTGATCGTCCTGGGCACCCGAGAGCAGGTACACGGCCAACTGGTGTACGGCACCGGCATTTTGCTCATCAGCCTCGTGCTGACCGGCGCCCTCGTGCCAACCATGCTGACCGCGTGGTGGAGCGACGACGCCGACCCCGAAGACTTCGCAACCTACGAGGAGAACGATCATGCCTGAATCCCTCACCGTCGACGGACTATCCAAACGGTATGGCGACGTCGTCGCACTCGATGACATGACTTTCACCGTCGCCCCCGGAGAGATCTTCGGCTTCGTCGGCAGCAACGGCGCAGGCAAGTCGACGACGATGCGCATCATTCTCGGTGTGCTCGAACCGGATTCGGGTCGGGTGACGCTCGGTGACGCACCGATCGATCTCAACACGCGGCGTCGAATCGGATACATGCCCGAGGAGCGTGGGCTCTATCCCAAGATGAAGGTCGGCGAGCAACTGGTGTTCCTTGCGCGCCTCCACGGAATGAGTGCCGACCAGGCCACCGAGAGTGCCCGACGCTGGACGCAGCGACTCGGCGTCGACGAACGGTACGACGACAACGTCGCCGACCTCTCGCTCGGCAACCAGCAGCGCGTACAGCTCGCCGCGGCGCTGGTCCACGATCCAGACGTACTGGTCCTCGACGAACCGTTCTCGGGCCTCGACCCGGTGGCCGTCGACGTGATGAGCGACGTTCTGAAAGAGAAAGCAGCCGAAGGCATTCCGGTGATCTTCTCGTCGCATCAGCTCGATCTGGTGCAGCGACTGTGTGATCGAGTCGGCATCGTCGTCAAGGGCAGAATGCGTGCGCTCGGCACCGTCGACGATCTCCGCACACGTGCAGGCGTGATCCTCGAGGTCGACGGTCCTGACTCGACGACGCGCTGGGCCGATGGCTTTCCCGGAGTGCTGGAAGCCGAATACCAACCGGGCGGTGCCCGGCTGCGCGTCGACCCAACGACGCTCGACGACCAAGCAGTACTCAATCGCGCATTGACACACGGACCGGTACATCGCTTCGCGCGGACAACACCCGACCTGACCGAACTCTTCCGAGAGGTGGTGACGGCATGACCTCCCACAATTCCACTGACAACACAGCCTCACAGGGCGCGAGTGCGCTGCAGACGATTCGCCTTGTGGCACAACGTGAAATCGCCACACGTGCCAAGACCCGATCCTTCGTCGTCAGCACCGTGGTGTTGATGCTCGTGATCGTCGTCGGCCTGATCATCTGGAAGGCGATCTCCGGTGGTGGAACCGACCCGGAGCGTGTCGGCGTTGCGGGCGACAGTTCCCTGTCGACGACGATCGGCCAGGTGGGCGAGGCCAGCGGCACGCCGATCACCGTCGTATCAATCGCTTCTGGTCCGGATGCGTTGTCGCAGGCGCGCAGCAGCGTCGAATCCGGTGATCTCGATGCCGCGGTGGTGCGGGGTTCCGGTGAGTCGTATGCGATCGTCAGCAAGACAGGGCTGTCCGACTCGCTGTCGGGTGTGCTGCGCGGCTCGATCCAGCAGCACGAGTTGGCCCAGGGTCTCACTGCCCGCGGTGTCGACGCGGCGTCGCTGCCGACACCGACGATCACCACTGTTCAGACCACCCCGGACAAGCCCGACAAGGCGCAGCGGATCGTGATCGCGCTCGTCGGTGCGATTCTGCTCATCACCGCAATTATGCTGGGCGGCAACATGATTGCCGTGGGAGTTGTCGAGGAGAAGACGTCGCGGATCGTCGAACTTCTGTTGGCGACGGTCAAGCCGCTACACCTGATGTGGGGCAAGATCCTCGGGATCGGAGCGGTTGCACTCGGGCAGGTGGTGGTACTCGGCCTGACTGCTCTGATTGCCGGGATTGCCACCGGGATGTTGACGATCGCCGGTACCGCCATCTGGATGTTCTTCGCGGTTCTGGTGTGGTTCCTGCTCGGATACCTGTTCTTCGCGACGCTGTATGCCGCTGCGGGAGCACTGGTTTCGCGTCAGGAAGAGCTCGGCTCGACGATCATGCCGCTCACCGTGCTGTCGATGGCCGTGATGTACGCGGGGATCTTCGGAGTTCAGTCGCTGCAGTCGACGTTCATCGAAGTGCTGACGTGGATTCCGCCGTTCTCGGCCGTGCTGATGCCGATCCGGATCGCCACCGGCGACACCAACGCCATGCAGATCGTCGTCTCGCTGATCCTGATGATCCTGGCCTGCGCCGCCGCGACCTGGTTCGCCGCGCGCATCTACCAGCGCTCGATCCTGCGCACCGGCAGCCGCGTCAAGTGGTCCGAAGTGCTCTCGATGGCGCGCTAGGGGCGCGCAGAAAGTAGGGGAAGAGATCTTTCCCCCAGAAACTGACATCTCCTCGAGAAGCAACACGAGCGAAGGCACGAAACCCGCGGAAAGAATCCTTCCGCGGGTTTCTGCCGGCCCGGCCGGCCGCGAGGGTCAGCGTCAGGCCGCGGCCGTCACCCCGGCGCCCTCGCTCGACGTGTCGCCGCCCTCGGTGGTCGGGGCGGGGCCGTGCGGCACGAAGTCGCGGCTGCGGATCAGCAGCAGGGCGGCAAGGCCACCGACAACGGCGACGGCGCCGCTGATCCAGAACAGCGCGTTGAGGGCCTCGGCGTAGGCGGCGTGCTTGCCACCGGCGGGGTTCTCGCGAAACGACGAACTCAACTTCGAGCTGAAGGCGGTGCCGTAGACCGCGATGCCGACGGCGATGCCGATCTGGCGGAACGTGGTGTTGATGCCCGACGCCATGCCGGAGCGGTGCACGTCGACGACGCCCACGGCGGTCGCGGCGAGGGGCGGGTTGACCAGGCCGCTGCCGATGCCCGCGATGATCAGGCCGGGGATCAGGTGCGTCCACGACGAGTTCTCGTCGAGACCGGCCATCAAAAACAGTCCGACGCCGACGATGAGCAGGCCCGGTCCGATGAGCCAGCGCAGCGGCACCTCCTCCGACAGTCGGCCCGCGATCGTGGCGCTCACCATCGTGCAGCCCGACATCACCAGCAGCCGGACGCCGGTTTGCAACGCCGAGTAGCCGAGCCCTTCCTGCAGGTAGAGCACCACGTACAGCAGCATCGCGAACAGCGAGCCGTTCATCGCGAAGGCGGCGATCAGACCGCCGGTGAAGGTGGGAATCCGCAGCAATGAGAGGTCGAACATCGGCTCGTCGACACGCAGTTCGATGATCACGAACGCCACGAGCAACACCGCGGCGACGATGAACGAGCCGACGACCAGGCTGTCACCCCACGAGCGCTGTCCGGCCTCGGTGAGTCCGTAGACCAGAGCGACGAGGCCCGCGGTGAATGTCACGACGCCGGGCCAGTCGATTCGACGAGCATGAGGCGAGCGCGACTCGTCGACCATCTTCCACGTGACGAACAGGGCGGCGATACCGATGGGCAGATTGACCAGGAAGATCGCACGCCAGCTCACACCGGTCGTCAGCACGCCACCGAGGATGGGGCCGAGTGCCGTGGAGATACCGGTGACCGCACCCCAGGCGCCGAAGGCGACGCCGCGTTCACGACCGTGGAACGTCGACGCGAGAAGCGCGAGCGACGTCGAGAACAGCATCGCGCCGCCGACGCCTTGCAGTGCGCGGGACACGATCAGCATGACCGGGTCCTGTGCGACGCCGCAGAGCAGCGATCCGAGTGTGAAGATCACCAGGCCGATCGAGAAGATTCGACGTCTGCCGAACTTGTCGGCGATCGATCCGGATGTCAGCAGCAACGACGCCAGCGCGAGCGCATACGCGTCGGTGACCCACTGCAACTGACTGAAACTGGCGCCGAGTGCATGTTGAATATCGGGAAGTGCGACGACGACGATCGTGACGTCGAGCAGCAACATGAAGGTCGCTGCGCAGACGACGACAAGCGTCCACCATTTACGTTCCATGAATGTGTACCTTTCGAGGATTTCGCCCGAATCCGGTGCGTCAACGCACCTCAGGGGGTATGAACCAAGTGTGATCCCGCAATCGCTCGGCGTCGCCAGGAGACCCCGATTCCGTTAACTTCATGACATGGGAGCCACAACCTCGCCAGAATCCTCCATCCTCGACGGTCTGGACACGAGAATCGCTCGCGCCATCCAACTGTCGCCACGGGCGTCGTTTCATGAGATCGCCGACGTCCTCGGCGTGGCCGAACAGACGATCGCCCGACGCTATCGACGCCTGCGCCGCGATGGTCTCCTGCGCGTCACCATGGCCACCGACCCCCGTGCCCTCGGAAACTCGACGTGGGTCGTGCGGGTGCGGTGTCGCCCGGAAGGAGCCGACGGTATCGCCGGTGCGTTGGCAGCGCGAGACGATGTGTCGTGGGTATCCATCTACGAGGCCGGCTGGGAGATCGTCTTCAACCTGCGCGCAGCCGATCCGCACGGCGGAATGGAACTCCTCACCCGAACACTCCCCAAGGCGGCACCTGTCCTAGACGTCCGACCGGCCGCGGTGCTGCACACATTCGTCGGTGGGGCACCGACGGATTGGGAGGGCTGGCATGACGCGCTCACCCAGACGGAGGCGGATTCGCTTGCGAAAACACGCATTCCGAGCGGGCCCGACGGCGGTCGGCCCTCATCGACGACGATCGATCGCACCGACAGAGCGATCATCGACGTTCTCACCCGCGACGGTCGGACGTCGTATACCGACCTCGCTCGCGCAGTGGGTTCGACGCCGGGCAAGGTGACCCGACGCGTCGAGCACCTCGTGTGGTCGGGCATCGCCTACTTCGACGTCGATCTCGCCACTGCCGCACTGGGGCGCGATGCGATCGCGATCTGGCTGACGGTGCACCCTCGGCATCTGGCAGCGACCGGCGAGGCACTCGCAGCTCATCCCGCAGTGCCGTTCGCGGTTGCCGTCACCGGGGCGGCCAACTTGACGGCCAGTGTCATGGTGCACGACACCGACGAGCTGTACTCCTTCGTCACCGATGTCCTCGGACCCCTCGACGGGATCACCTCGTACGAATTGCTCCCGCTACTCTCGCGCGTCAAGAACGCGGGTTCGCTCGTGAGTGGGGATCGTCTTGCGCCACCGAGGGTTTCGCCGTCTCAGATCTCGCCGTCTCAGAGCTCACCGAAACGTCGAAGTGCCTCTTCGCGTTCGGCTTTGTGATCGACGATCGGTTCCGGGTAGTCGTCGGTGTCGAATTCGGGAATCCAGCGTCGAATGTAGTCGCCGTCGGGATCGAACTTCTTGGCCTGCGTCTCCGGGTTGAACACCCGAAAGTACGGTGCCGCATCGGTTCCCGTGCCTGCGGCCCACTGCCAACCGTGCTGATTCGACGCCATGTCGCCGTCGGTGAGTTGGTCGAGGAACCACTTCGCACCCCACCACCACGGCAGGTGCAGGTCTTTCACCAGAAACGACGCGGCGATCATGCGCACCCGGTTGTGCATGAACCCTGTTTCGCTCAGTTGACGCATCCCCGCGTCGACGAGTGGGAAGCCGGTTCGCCCCTCACGCCACGCGTCGAAGTGCTTCTCGGCGGACTTTCCGGTGTCGAGTGCGATGTCGTCGAACTGGTCATTCCAGTTGTGCCAGAGGCTCTTTGGCCAGTTGTAGAGCACGTCGGCGTAGAAGTCACGGAACGCCAGCTCACGCAGATACGCCTGCGCCGAGTGCGACCTGCCGAGGTCGGCGGCCATCGTGCGCGGGTGGATATTGCCGAACTTCAGATACGCCGACATCCTGCTCGACGCGTCGAGATCTGGCCTGTCCCTGTCGGACTCGTAGCCCGACAGGTCGTCGTCGACAAAGGTGCGCCACCGCTCGAGTGCCGCGTCTTCACCGGCAGGCAGGTCCAGCGTCGTGGGCGCTGCCGGAATCCTGATACGACCAGAGGGGTGAATGTCGCTGGGATTCAGGATGTTCGACGGCGCTTGGGTCTTTGCCGGCGCACGCCAACCGTGGTCGCGCCATGCACGGAAGAACGGCGTGAAGACCTTGTACGGTGTGCCGTCGGACTTCGTCACCCTGCCCGGCGAGACAAGGTAGGGCGAACCGACGGGTTGCCATGTCGCGCCGGATTTTTCGAGTGCTGCGGTGACAGCGTCGTCTCGACGCCGCCCGAACGGCGAGAAATCCTCGCTCACATGCACAGAACCCGCTCCGACGGCGTCGACCAGTCGTGGGATCTCCTCGTCGGGACGTCCACGCACGACGAGGAGCTTGCCGTCGAGCTTGGCGTCGAGTTCGCGGAGCGAGTCGTAGAGAAACGCGAGTCGTCGCTCGCCTGAAGAGGATTCGAGACGCGGGTCGAGCACGAAGCAGACCAGAACCTCGCGATTGCCGTCGCCGATCGCTTCACCCAGCGCCGGGAGATCGCCTAGTCGCAGATCACGCCGTAGCCAGCACAACGCCGGTGCATCGACATCCGATGCACCGGCGTTGTTACGTTGCGAGGCGATCTAGCCCACACCCAGCAGGTCGATGATGAAGACCAGTGTCCGTCCGGACAACCGGTGGCCCGCACCCTCGGGGCCGTACGCCAGCGCAGGTGGCACGGTGAGGCGACGGCGGCCGCCGACCTTCATGCCCGGGATTCCCTGCTGCCAACCGGGGATGAGCCGGTCGAGCGGGAAGTTGGCCGACTGACCACGGTCCCACGACGAATCGAACTCTTCGCCCGACTCGAAATCGACGCCGACGTAATGCACGTCCACGACGTCGCTCGGCTTTGCCTCGTCGCCGTCGCCGACGATGATGTCTGCGATCACCAACTCACTGGGAGCGGGACCTTCTTGGAACTCGACTTCTGGCTTCTCGGTACTGGTCACGGGACTCTCCTTTGAGTCGTGGGGTGTACAGGTCGAAGCGTCGAACTCAGCGGTCGCCCATCGTGACGTAGTCACGCTCGGGGTAGCCGGTGTAGAGCTGACGCGGTCGGCCGATCTTGGTCGCGGGATCTGTGTTCATCTCACGCCAGTGCGCGATCCAGCCCGGCAGACGTCCGAGTGCGAAGAGTACCGTGAACATGCGGGTCGGGAAGCCCATGGCCCGGTAGATGACGCCGGTGTAGAAGTCGACGTTCGGGTAGAGCTTGCGCGAGATGAAGTAGTCGTCGTTGAGGGCGACTTCTTCGAGTCCCTTGGCGATGTCGAGCAGATCGTCCTGGACGCCGAGCGATTGGAGGATCGTGTCGGCGGTCTTCTTCACGATCGCTGCGCGCGGATCGTAGTTCTTGTAGACGCGGTGTCCGAAGCCCATGAGCTTCACACCGTCTTCCTTGTTCTTGACCTTGGTCATGAACGCCTTGGTGTCGCCACCGGAGGCCTTGATGTCTTCGAGCATCTCGAGCACGGCCTGGTTGGCGCCACCGTGCAGCGGACCCCACAGTGCGTTGATGCCGCCCGAGATGGACGTGAAGAGGTTGGCCTGCGACGATCCGACCAAACGCACGGTCGACGTCGAGCAGTTCTGCTCGTGGTCGGCGTGCAGGATGAACAGCATGTCGAGGGCCTTGGCGACCTCGGGGTTGACCACGTAGGGCTCGGCCGGGAAGCCGAAGGTCATGCGCAGGAAGTTCTCGACCAACGACAGCGAGTTGTCGGGGTAGAGGAACGGCTGGCCCGCCGACTTCTTGTAGGCGTAGGCGGCGATCGTCGGCAGCTTGGCAAGCAGACGGATCGTCGACAGTTCGACCTGCTCGGGGTCCTTGGGATCGAGCGAGTCCTGGTAGTAAGCACTCAGTGCGTTCACTGCGCTCGACAGCACCGGCATCGGGTGTGCGTTGCGCGGGAAGCCGTCGAAGAATCGCTTGAGATCCTCGTGCAGCAGGGTGTGCCGCTGGATCTTGTTGTTGAACTCTTCGAGCTGGCTCGGAGTCGGCAATTCGCCGTAGATCAGCAGGTAGCTGACCTCGATGAAGGTCGACTTCTCTGCCAGTTGGTCGATCGGGATACCCCGGTAGCGCAGAATGCCTGCTTCTCCGTCGATGTAGGTGATCGCGGATTTGCAGGCTGCGGTGTTGACAAAGCCGCCGTCGAACGTCGTGAGATTCGTTTCTGCGAGGAACTTGCCCAGCGCAACCGAATCACTACCCGCGGTGGCCTTGAGAATGGGAAGCTCGAGCTGCCCACCGGGGTAGATGAACGTCGACGAGGCGGTATCCGATGCCGAGTCGGCGGGAGCTGTTTCAGCGGACACTCCAAAACCCCTTTACTCAGGTATGAGACCCACAGGTACATGTGACGCACTGTGAGTCGGACTCTCCGTTACTAAACGTAGTCGGTTATCGACATGCGCGCCCACGGAGGGTGCATTGACGTTGGTCAACCGTAGCCGAATACCGTCTGACCTGCGCCTCGATCACGGGGCATCGAGCTCGCTCGCCCACGGAGGGTCGGCTCCGGGACGCGAAACGGTCACCGCAGCGACTCGTGCCGCGTAGTCCGCGGCCCGTAGCCAGTAATCGGCGTCGCGCGACCGCACTGCTGATGCGGACAAATCGCCCGACTCGTCGAAGAAATGGAGCAACCCTCCGAGCACACTGTCGCCCGCCCCGATCGTGTCGACGACGGTTGCCTCGGGAGCCTGTGCCAATACGGTGAATTCGCGTGTGCGAACGGAGATTCCATCGGCTCCGTGGGTGATCACGACGGCCCCCGCGCCCTCCCGGAGCCAGTCGTCGACCGACGAGCCGTCTGCTCCATCGCCGAGCCAGTCCACGTCTTCGTCGGAGAGTTTGAGGACGTCGACCATCGGTACCCAGTCCAGGAATCGTCGACGGTAGACGTCGGGTTCGTCGATCACGGAGGGTCGGATATTCGGGTCGAGCGCAACGAGACGCCCGGCGTCGTGAGCTCGACGCATCACCAGTTCGTAGACGCTCGCACCCGGTTCGAGGACCATCGACAACGTTCCGAAGGACACCGCGGAGACGGTCGCGGCGAAGTCGCCGGGCTCGGTGACCAGGCGGTCGGCGGTGCCCTCCACATAGAAGGAGTAGTGCGCTGCGCCGTCGGTACCGATCGTGGCCAGCGCGAGCGACGTCGGTTCGGAGCGACGTTGGACCAGTGTGGTGCCGACGCCCCCGGCACTCAGAGCAGCCACGATGGCGTCGCCGTAGGTGTCGGTGGAGACCGCAGAGCAGAACGAGACGGCACTGCCGAGTCTGCCGAGGGTGATCGCGACGTTGAACGGTCCGCCGCCGAGTGCCGGCTGCAACGGTGGCAGGTGCGAAGGATCGGGGCCCGGAGCCGTTGTCGACACCACGTCGACGAGCGCCTCACCGCACACGACGATCTCTCTCAACGATCTGCTCCCATGCGTGTCACGCGCCCAGTGTGCCATCCGGACGTGGCCGTCGACGGTAGATTCGATCGGTATGCAGGAGTTACCCGCCGGCCCCGATGCGGTGCTTCTCGACTTCGCCGATGCCGACGACCCGGCATATGCGGTACTCGAGTCGGCGACCGCGTTGCGGGCCGCGATAGCCGACGGTCGCCTCGTGGCCACCGAGGACCTTGTGCCGAGTGCGTCGTCAATTCTGGTGCAGGGCAAGACAGGTGGCGGCGTGGATGTCCTCGGCATCCATCGCGCACTGCGGTTCGGGATCGCAGGCGCCGACGTTGCGGATTCGACGCCCTCACCCGTCGAGATACCGGTTCACTACGACGGCGACGACCTCGACGACGTCGCCGGTGCACTCGACATGAGTGTCGACGCGGTGATCACGGCGCATCGGGGTACCGAATGGGTCGTCCAATTCATGGGTTTCGCACCGGGTTTCGGCTATCTGGTGCCCGCTTCTGACGCCGCCGATGCCGCTCTCACCGGACTGCTGAACCTCCCCCGACGGCCACACGCCCGTACCCGCGTGCCGGCCGGGTCGGTGGCGATCGCCGCCGGATACAGCGCGGTGTATCCACGCGACAGCCCCGGAGGTTGGAACCTGCTGGGACGCACCAGAATCAGCCTCTGGAGCGAACACGACGACCCGCCGGCCTTCCTCACACCCGGTACCCGCGTCCGATTCGTCGACGCCAGTGTCTCCGAAGATTCTGCCGCTCGACCCGACGACGACACGGGGAACCCGTGACTCGCGCAACGGTGATCGCCACCGGGCCGTTGGCGACGATCCAGGATCTCGGTCGTCCCGGCTATCAACACCTCGGAGTGCCGAGGTCGGGTGCCGCAGATCGAGTCGCCATGACCCTTGCCAATCGCCTCGTCGGCAACTCCGAGGACGCCGCGACGATCGAAACCACACTCGGTGGCCTCGTGCTCCGTTGCGACACGGACACACTCGTGGCCGTGACGGGCGCCGATGCTTCGGTCTCGGTCAACGGTGTTGCAGTCGGGGTCAATTCGGCTGTCGTTGCCCGCGCCGGGACGAATGTCGAGGTCGGCACGCCGCACTGGGGTTGCCGCAACTACGTTGCCGCACGAGGTGGATTCGACGTCGAGCCGTCGCTCGGGTCGCGGTCGACCGACACGCTCTCCGGAACCGGACCCCCTCCCCTTGCGCAGGGCGACGAACTGAGGGTCGGGGGTGCAGACCAGACGTGGCCGGCAACTCTGCATGCCCCGGCAGACACCCGGCGGGTCGGCGTCGTCGAACTCACCACTTTTCCCGGCCCACGCGCGAATCGCCTCTCCGAGCCGGGCGACCTCTTCGCGGGCACGTGGGAGGTCACGCCCGCGAGTAATCGGGTCGGGGTACGCCTACGACGTCGCGATGGCGACACCGCGCCGACCCTGACACACCGCACCGACCTTCCCGAGATGCCCTCCGAGGGCGTTGCCCACGGCTCGGTGCAGGTTCCGCCTGCCGGCGAGCCCGTCATCTTCCTCGCCGATCACCCCGTGACCGGCGGATACCCGGTCGTGGGTGTCCTGTCGGCGACGTCGGTCTCAGCCGCGGCGCAACTCGTCGCCGGCACGCTCGTCCGCTTTCAGCCCGGCTGATCAGGTCGGGCAGCGTTGACAGCACCGTGAGACGCACCTAGGGTTTCGTCTCATGACGCACGTCACAGTCAACTCGTCGAGCTCGTCATCCGAAACACCCGACGCCGTCGAGCGCGAGGCTGCGACGACCGACACCCCGCGTCGTGCCGAGTACCCGCATGTCGAGTACCCGCCGCTGGGCCCCGACTCCCTGACGTGGCAGGTGTGGGGAACCTGGACCGGAATGATCCAGGGCCTCTGGGCCGGGTCGATTCAGAACATGCACCCCAAGCTCGGGCAGGCCGTCTGGGATCACTCCGACTTCTTCGGCGAACGCTGGCAACGCCTCATGCGGTCGCTGTATCCGATCGGCGGAGTCGTCTTCGACGAGTACTGGGGCTTCGAGACCGGCAAAGAAGTGCGCGATTACCACCGCGAGATCAAGGGCACCATGCCCGACGGTTCGCGATACCACGCCCTCGACCCCGACGTCTTCTACTGGGCGCACGCCACGTTTTGGTACGGCAACGTGCGCCTCTGCGAGAGGTTCGGCCCGTGGTTGACCGAAGACCAGAAGCGACAGCTCTTCGAGGAATCGAAGAACTGGTACGCCATGTACGGCGTGAGTATGCGGCCGGTACCCGAGACCTACGAGGACTTCCTCGAATACTGGGACCACATGTGCCGCAATGTACTTCGCGACCACGAGTCGGTACGCACAGTCCTCGACATCTCGACGCTTCCCCCGCCTCCCTATCTCTCGTTCATCCCGACCGCGCTCTGGCGTCGTGTCATCGCCCCCGTAGTCGCCCGCAACTTCATCTGGCTCACCACCGGGTTCTACGACGAACCGATCCGCGAAATGATGGCACTGCCCTGGACCGACCGGGACGAGAAGCTGTTCCGTCTCCTCGGCAAGACCTACAACCTCGTGTTCCATCGGTTGCTACCCCGGCGGCCGTGGCGGCATCCCCGCGCCCGCGATGCGTGGGACCGCGTGAACGGACGGGTTCCCGCCGACGCACCGCTCGTCGAGACGCCGCCGCGCAACCTGCCGCCGGAGTCCGAACGCGGCAAGTCGATGCACTACTGCCCCGTCCACGCGGCGCGCACCGCAACCTATCCGGGCAGAGTCACGCCCGCCGACTAACAGTCGCGACGCGCAGTGGTCTCGACTCGGGTGCTCGCTGCGCTCGCGCCCGCTCGACCAGCGGCCCTCCCGCTGATCGAGCCCCATCCCGCAAATCGAGCCCCATCCCGCAAATCGAGCCCCGTCCCGCTGATCGAGCCCCGCCCCGCTGATCGAGCCTGTCGAGATCACTCCCCGGGCGCAGTGGTCTCGACTCGGGTGCTCGCTGCGCTCGCGCCCGCTCGACCAGCGGGGCCGCGGTTTCGCTGTCGTACCCGGGACCGCTCGTCGGGCCCGTGCGGCACCTTGCCCGACGCCCACTGAGTCGCCACACCCCCAGCGCGCGTTCACAACTCAGTCGTCAGCGCGACGCCAAGACAATAATCTCCTCGGCGCCCCGCTCACGTCACGATTGTGTACGCGCCCCGGCTCGAGCCAGACCCTGCCACCCGTATACACCGCCCAGCATCCCGCCCGGGCTAGATGTGTGTCGAATCGAAGGATCTGTGTGCTGCAGCACCCACATCTTCCAATACGACACACATTCTCGATATGGGTGGAGCCGTTCCACACAACGCCGCTCAGCCGGCGTCCTTGGCCATATCCATCACGACGCGGCCTTCGATCTTCCCGTGCTCCATCTCGTCGAACACTGCGTTGATATCGGTCAGACTGCGTACCGAGTAGGTGGGCGTGATCTTGCCCCGCGCGTAGAAGTCGAGCGCCTCGCTCATGTCCTTGCGGGTTCCGACAATCGAGCCGCGCACAGTCAACCCGAGCAGAACCGTGCTGAAGATGTCGAGCGGGAACTGATCGGGCGGGAGACCGACCAGGACGACGGTCCCACCGCGCCGCAGTGCGCTGATCGCCTGTGGAAACGCGTGCTTGTTGACCGCGGTGACGAGTGCACCGTGAACGCCACCACCCGTGGCCTCCTGCAGTTCGGCGCCCGGGTCGGCAGACGTCGCGGCATTGACCGTGATCTCGGCGCCGTGATGGCGGGCGAGTTCGAGCTTCTCATCGTCGACATCGAACGCCGCTACCCGACGACCCATCGCGATCGCATACTGCACCGCGATGTGCCCGAGTCCGCCGATACCGGAAATCAGCACCCACTCACCGGGTTTGGTGTCGGTGCACTTCAGACCCTTGTAGACGGTGACGCCCGCGCACAGGATCGGGCCGACGGCGGCGAGATCGGCACCTGACGGAATGATGGGACAGTAGCGTGAGTCGACGAGCATGTAGCGGCCGAACGAACCGTCGACCGAGTACCCACCGTTCTTCTGGTTGGGACACAGTGTCTCCCAACCGGTTTCGCACCATTCACATTCGCCGCAGGCACTCCACAGCCACGCATTTCCGACGACGTCGCCCACCTTGATACGGGTGACATCGTCGCCTACCGCAACGACGGTCCCGACTCCCTCATGGCCCGGCACGAAGGGCGGCTCTGGCTTGACGGGCCAATCACCATGTGCCGCATGGAGATCGGTGTGGCAGACGCCGGTGTAGTCGACGCGCACCAGCGCTTCGTTTCCAGTGGGGGTCGGAACGTCGATCGAATCGACTGTCAGGGGCTTGGTGAAGTCATGGACGACGGCTGCGCGCATCGTCGAAGGGGTTTGCGAGGATGTGGTCATTGTGCTCTCCTGCACGGTCTTTGCACGTCTCGACGTTCGGACGCGGTGGCATCTGCCGTATCGTCCTTTTCCGCCCCAAAGGTTCCGCATGACGCCCAGGTTCCTCGGCTCCGGCGACGTTCCACCGACCCTCCCCGACACACGTGCCCTCACTGCCGTTATATCAGCGATGCGCTCGACGCCGCGCGGTTCGTTACAGTTCTGCCGCCCCGAAACCTGTGACCCAAGCCACGGAACGTCGTGCTAATTTGTTTGCGCAAATGAACGATCACCCATGCGTCCACGACGCCCAAACCCAAGGATCAGGTGCGTACATGCCCGTTTTCGGGTCAAAGTTCCGCAGTAAGAGTCGACGGCTCGTCGCCGGGGTCGCTGTCGCAGCGTCGGCAGCTCTGGGCATCGGGATCGGCGGAGGTGTGGCGGAAGCGGCGCCGACGCCCCGACCGTTGCCCCACTACACGAGCACCGGCGACAATTTCGGCTTCTTCGGCGACCATGACTACTGTCGTGGCTCTGTCCATGTCACGTTGACCTCCCCCAAGCGCGGCGTGCTCAAGGCGACACTGACCTCGTTCGGCTTCACCGGCAACGGTGCCGGGTGGGCACGGAATCCGCGGTGCAGCTCGCTCATCATGCTCAGCAACGGTGCTTCATTGATTCCGCAGGAGAAGTTCATGCGCGCTACGTTCGGGCGCAAACCAGGCGAGACCCAGTCGCTCGAACTGCGTACGGGCTCGGGCGCCGTCCAGGTGATGATCGGTGCGTACGCACTGAACACTCCGGTACGAGTCCTTCAGGGCTACGGGTTCGGCGGCTGGGTGATCGTTCCCTGACGAGTCCGACCGCGGCCCTTGACCACCGGACACCGGCCGTGAGCGATCTACTGCTGCCCGAGTCCCCGCTGCATCGCACGCTGGACTCGGGCAGCTTCACGTTTGGCGTACGGATTTGCTTGTCCCGCACGTGATCCGGCGAGCTTTGCACCGATGTGCTCGCCCACCGTGATCGGCGAGTACCGGCTTCCGGCGCCGACGCACGACGGAAGCGTGGAGATCGTCGCGTCGATGTTGCCGTCGTGAAAGTAGGCGGCGGAGCGTCGGCGTTCAATACTCCCGTCGACGATCGGCGGCTTAACCCGATGCAGCGTCGACATCCAGCGCTCATTGGTCCAGCGGGCCATGAGATCACCGAGGTTGATCAGTAATGCCCCGTCCTCGGGAGCGACGTCGTGCCACTGTCCATTGCCGTCGAGCACCTGCAGACCGCGCACCTGGTCGGCCCAGAGCACGGTGACGATGCCGTAGTCGGTGTGCTCCCCCATGCCCGTCAGCTCGCCGTCGAGCTCAACCTCGCCGGGCGGCAGCGCATAGTTGTTCATGCGCAGCACGTCGAGTGAGTGATCGGTGTAGCCGTCGAAGAAGTCGGACGGGAGGTCGAGTGCGTCGGCGAAGATCTTGGTCAGTGTGTGCGCGACCCGTCGAGCCTCGGCAAAGTACGTCGACACCGCGGCCTCGAAGTGGTCGACCTGCGGCCAGGTGTTGTCGGCGTACTGGTCGTCGGGGAGCTCGAGATCCGGGTACTCCTTGGCTTCGACGCCGACGTTGTATGCCTCGAAGAAGTCGTTCATGCGATTCGCTGATTCGACGCCGAGCGACAACGAGAGTGATTCGGACTTCGGCGGCGCGTACCCGCGATTGATCTCCGGCGGCGTGCGATACGCCTTCTTCTGGTCGAGGGGTAGTGCGAAGAAATCGTCGAGCACGGCGGTGAACTCGTCGATCACGGCCGAAGGAATCTCGTGCCCCACAATCTGCATGAAGCCCACCGAACTGGCGGCGTCGTCGATCTGCGCGGCGACGACAGCTTTGTCGGCGGCGCTACCGCCCGCGATATACGGCGTGATGTCGATGAGCGGGACACGAAAGCCGCTGCGCGATTCCCCGACGGTGACAGTCATGCGCTCCATCTTGGCATCGAAATCTCTGATCCGCTGGTCAGGGCATCGTCGGGGATCTCGACGCTCAGCCCTGGCCTTCGGTCCGCTCGGTGATGGTGCGCCCGATGCGATATCGCACGAATGCCGGAACCACAAGCGCGGCAAGGACTGTGCCTATTACGACGAGCACCCCACCACCGGTCGTGGTGAGTGCGACGCCGATCGACACCGCCACCGCGCCATGTACGACGTCGGCGATTCGCGGACCACCGGCGACGACGACGATGAACACGCCTTGCAGTCGACCGCGCACGTCGTCGTTGGCCGCGGCCAACAGGATCGACTGACGGAATGCCGCCGACGCCATGTCGGCGGCACCGCCGATCATCAGCAGCACCAGGGCAACCGGGAGCCACGGCATCGCGCGACCATGTGCAAATCCCACCGCGATACCCGCACCGGCGATCGCGACGCCCCAAATGATGACGCACACAATGACAGCCAGGCCCTGCCGTTGAACGCGGCTCACCCATCCGGAGAAGACACCGCCGATCACGGCACCGGCAGGGATTGATGCGAACAACAGCGCGAACGCCCAGCCGCCGTCGATCGGCCCACCGAAGTTCTCGTGGGCCATCTGCGGAAACAGCGCCCGCGGCATGCCGAAGATCATGGCAATGAGGTCGACCACGAACGACACCATCAGGATCTTGTGCGCCCCGAGATAGCGCAGACCGTCGATGACCGAGCGCAGCCCGGGAACCTTGGGCGCGTCGCCACTGAGCGGTCGGAGCGCGGGCAACATCATGACCGCCGCGAGCGTAGGTACGAGGAAGATGGTGTCGAGGAGATAGAGGAGCGGATACCCGAGTATCGGGATCAACGCACCACCGACGAGCGGACCCGCTATCGCGCCGGCCTGCATGACCGTCATATTCAACGACAGCGCAGCAGGGAGCTCCTCGTCGGGAAGCAGCCTCGGCAGAACCGCCGTACGCGTCGGCTGGTTCACCGCGAAGAATGCCTGCTGAATTGCGAACAGCGACAGGATAATCCAGACATTTCCGACACCGAACGCCGACTGCGCCCAGAATGCCGCACTGCACGCGATCAGCCCGATCGTGGTGCAGATCAACAAGATTCGACGATCCAGTACGTCTGCGAGCGCCCCGCCCCACAGACCGAAAATGACGAGCGGCACCAAACCGAAGAGTCCGGTGAGTCCCACATACGCGGAACTGCCTGTGATGGTGTAGATCTGGGCCGGTACCGCGACGATCGTCAGTTGAGCACCGATGACGGTGACGATGTTCGCCACCCAGAGACGCCGAAAGTAAATATTGCGCAGAGGCGTCGTATCGGCGAGCAGACGGGGCACCGAAGCAGTTTAGCGACACGTACTACCAGCGAGTGAATCCCGTTGGCGTATTACCTACTGGGCGGCCGGGCCCTGGGTCGCCTGCGCGAGAGCCTGCAACGACACCCATGTCGCCGGGAGGAACTTCTCCTGCGCAGCACGGCCCATTGCCAGCCCACTACCGAGCACCGGCTCGTAGTCGAATCCGACGACGGCAGCCACGTTCGCGCCGACGGTGTCGATCAGCAGTGTCCGAAGCGACGCCTGATTCGGTAGCGGAACGGGGTTGTTGATCACGACGACGGACCGTTCGAGTACGCCCGCCTTGTGCCACTCGGACAAGAACGGGCGCGCCCGGTTGAGGAGATCAGGCCGTACACCGAGCACGATCACCGGCGTGACCTTGTCGACCAATACGTCGTCGGTGAGATCGGCAAGTGATGTGAGTAGACGCGCACCGGCGTCGACGACCGGCACGGCGCCGTTGCCCCAGACTTCTTCGACCGTGTCGGCCACCGATGCTCCTTCGGCGGCGAGGTGGAGGCCGGTACCGAGTTCGCTTCGCAGCAACGACGGGTCGCCACGTCCCTGTAGCCGCAACTCGATATCGCAGTCGTTGCCCGATGCGTCAACCCACCACGACGCGGCGCCGAGCGTCGTCGCCGCTCGATACTCAGCGAGAAGTGCTGAGATCACCGACGTTCCGACACCACCGGCAGAGCCAACCACGACGACCGCGCGTGGCATCGCGGCCGCCTGTGGAGTTGCTCCCTGCACGCTGGTGTCGGACATGTCGATCAGCGGCCTGCTGCGTGCCGACCCACCTTGGCGACGGCGGGTGTTGCATCGTCGGGCAGCGCGTGGCGACCCACAGCCTCCTGGGGCCAGTTGACCTCGGAGCCGGGAACCTGAGCGTCGAGACTGCCCGTCATCTGCTTGGTCAGCTCGCGGAAGTGCTTCTCGAGCGCAGCGCCGAGCGGCCCGAGTGCCTTGTACGGCGCCTGCGCCTGCTCTGCCGACCAAGTGGTGGTCTGGTTGCCAACCTTCACGTTGACATCGCCGCGATAGTTGACCACGTAGTCGACGCCGGGCAGCCCCTGTTCGGCGGCCGACTCAGCAGGAACCGACAACTCGAACTGGTTGATGCTGGGATCGACCGGCTCAGGCTTGGCGTGCTTGGGCTGCTTGGGATTTCCGTTCTCGTCGAGCTTCCAGGGCTCCTGCGGGTGCGCACCCGGATCGCCTGCGCCGAGCGTGTACGCGGCGATGCCACCAATGGTGCCGCCGATCGTCGCGCCGAGGGCGGCTCCGCCGACAGCGCCTGCTGCCGCTCCGCCTGCCATGCCGATCGGGAGCCCGATGAGAGCGCCGACGGCGCCCCCCGAGAGTGTTCCCACGCCGGGCACCGAAACCGGGGTCAGAGCGACGGCACCGACACCGGCACCGACCCCCGCACCGACCGCTGCGCCCGGCAGCACGCCGACAAGCGCTCCGGGAATGACACCGGCGGCAGCACCTGCGGTACCACCGATGGCCACGCCGATGATCGTGGCCGCGGCCTGACGCGACGCTTTGTCCTTCGGCACGCCGAGGGAGATCAGGTTCTGGGCGATCTTGGCCTCACCGTAGGCCGACCACGCGTTGATGGAGTTGACGTCCTTGTCCGACATCCCGTCGGGGATGTCGGTCACGAAGTTTCCGACGCGAATCTTGTTGGGCGGCGGGGCAATCGGGCGCACCGGCGCAACGGGCTTCGGCGCCTGGAGCGGCGCGTCGGGTACGGGGCTGTAGTACGTGCTGTAGCCGGGGTCGGTGTAGCCCGACTCCTCATATTGCGGGGCAGCGGTGTACGGCTGGTAAGGAGCTTCTTGGGGCGGGGCCGGGATCGAACCGGCACCGGGGACGTTGATCGGCGCGGATGGTTCGGGCGCCGGCGTCGGAGCCGTACCGCCCTGTTGGGGAGCGGTATCGGTCGGCGCGGTGCCACCCTGCTGCGGCGCGGAATCGTTGGGGCTCGTTCCGCCCTGTTCCACAGCTGCCGCCGAACCGGCACCCAACGCAGTCGCGATGGAGGCGACGAGAACCGCAGAGGTGACCGCCGTCTTCATCGAAGGTCGGCGTACATCCAATGCTGCTTCGCGAGTCCGGTTCTTGGCTGACCGTGTCATCGTCGCGTTGTCCCCCTCATTACTTCTCGACCTGAGACCGAGAACCCCGAATAGTGGCGTTGAAAATCAGTTTTCAGACTTGATCGACGTGATCCAGTACTTGCCACCGGCCTGCACAGTACTGATGGTCTGCTGGTAGACGATCGGCGCCCCGCCATTCGGCGGAGTCTCGGTGAGCGTCACACCATAGGTGTTGTTCCCGCGATCAGTGATCGAGAGGCAGTGACTGGTGCCGGCGCCGCGTTGGTCGATGAACTTCTGCATGACATCGACAGCGGCGACCGCGTTCGGCGTCGTCACAGCTTTGGCTTTCTGAGCGTTTTTGTCGACGTAGTACGCATAGTTGAACGCCTTGATCACGTTGGGGCCCGAACTCTGGTCTCCCGCACCAGCTCCCGTGGTCACGGCACCATTCACGCTCGCAGGGCATGTGATGGACGCAGCAGTGCTCTCTGTCGGACCGACGGCCGAAGGCCGCGCAGTGGTCGACTCGCGTTCGTCGGACCCCGATAGAGCGACACCGAGAACAGTTGCGATCACCGCGATTACGAGGATCCCTGCTCCCGCGCCGACGAGTGTTCCTCGCCTCTTGTGCCAGGTGCGCGGACCTGCGGCGTTCTCTCGCTTCTGGCGAGTGTCCTCGCGCAAGCGTTCGGCCTGGGAGGTGAGGAAGGCGTCGAGCTCCTGCGAGGGAGAGGCCGACCCGGATTCCTCGCCCGACGAGACGGTATCCGAACCGGCGACTTTCGAGGCCACCAATACACTCGACGACTCGCGCGCGAGTTCGTTCATCGGAGTCGTACCCGAGGTAGGCCACGGCGGGAGGTCGGCAAACCACTGCTCGAGCTCGCTCTCGCTCAACCAGCCCTCCCCAACTGTCGCAACCACTCCCCGAACATGCTGCCGCGAAGCTTAACGCATGCGAAGAACTTGGTCACGAAAACACGGTCCCCTGTGGACCGGCAGATGGGTCTCGTCGTACCGCCCGCTTGGCTCCCGCCCCTGTGACGTCGGCGAAAGCTCTACGGCTGCAACCGAGCCGCCCGCCAGCAGCCGTCGATCATGGTCAACCGCACCCGGTTGTGCAGTCGGTTGGCTCGGCCCTGCCAGAACTCGACGAAGACCGGTTCGATTCGGTACCCACCCCAATTCGACGGCGCGGGTACGGGATCGCCGTCGTCGAATCCGCCGAACTGCTCGGCGACCGACGCGGCCTTGGCTTCGAGCTCGGCACGGCTACCGATCTCGCGTGACTGTTCCGACGCGTAACCCGACAATTGAGAGCCGCGCGGGCGGTTGTTCCAATACGCCTGCGTCTCGGCGTCGCTGACCTTGGTCACAGGCCCGCGAAAGTGAACCTGTCGTTCCAATGCGATCCATGGAAACGTCACGGCGGCAAAAGGGTTGGCGGCGAGGTCGTGTCCCTTGTCCGACTCGTACCCGGTGAAGAACACGACGCCCCCGGCGTCGACTCCCTTGCACAGCACGGTCCGTGTGGCCGGAAGTCCGTTCACGTCGACTGTCCCGAGCACCATCGCATTGGGTTCGGGGATGCGCGCGGCAACGGCTTCGCGCAACCACACCGTGAACAGTTCGAGCCACGGCGGCTCACCGTCGAGCCAGCTCGGATCGAGATTGTCCCGCACCCCGTCTGCCCCGGCCGCTCGATCGCCGTCGCCGACGTTGGGTGGGATGCCGCCGCCGTAACCGACGCGCATACCGGGCAGGTCGATGGGGTCGTTGTCCACGACGCCGACGGTACTCCCCGCCCCGGCCCGTCACCGCCCATTGGGTGAGGCGTCCCGCTGTGCCGCACCTGCTGGAGTGACCTAGAGTGCTGGGGTGGCGCCGCAGCCCCGCGCCGCGCACTTCCCACGGTGTTGCGTGGAGAGAGGTGGCCCCTGTGGCGAACAGCATTCCCGACGACTTCGTACCGGGACTCGAGGGCGTCGTCGCCTTCACGACCGAGATCGCCGAACCGGACAAGAACGGCGGTAACCTGCGCTATCGCGGTGTCGACATCGAGGATCTGGTCGAGAACGCCGTCACCTTCGCCGATGTGTGGGCCCTACTCGTCGACGGCCGGTTCGGCGACGGACTACCGCCCGCCGAACCATTCCCGCTGCCCATCCACACCGGCGATGTCCGCGTCGACGTACAGGCCGCGCTGGCCATGCTCGCCCCCATCTGGGGCTACCAGCCACTGCTCGACATCGACGACGCCACCGCGCGCGCCAACCTCGCGCGCGCGTCGGTGATGGCGCTCTCGTACGTCGCGCAATCGGCCCGCGGCATCCACCAACCCGCAGTGCCGCAACGGATTATCGACGAATGCCCGACAGTCACCGC
The DNA here is from genome assembly GCF_965344965.1 of Gordonia jacobaea. Classification (NCBI taxonomy): domain Bacteria; kingdom Bacillati; phylum Actinomycetota; class Actinomycetes; order Mycobacteriales; family Gordoniaceae; genus Gordonia; species Gordonia jacobaea. The sequence goes on from NZ_CBDRLS010000001.1 coordinate 661,744, forward strand.
CCGATTCATGACGCGGTGGAAGGGCGAACCCGACCCGAAACACATCGCGGCGATCGACGCCTACTGGGTGAGTGCAGCCGAGCATGGACTCAACGCGTCGACCTTCACTGCGCGGGTGATCGCGTCCACCGGAGCCGACGTCGCGGCGTCGCTCTCGGGAGCCATCGGAGCGATGTCGGGACCGCTACACGGCGGCGCGCCCGCGCGGGTGTTGCCGATGATCGAAGAGGTCGAAAAGACCGGTGACGCAAGAGGTTTGGTCAGGGGAATCCTCGACCGCAAAGAGAAGCTGATGGGCTTCGGGCACCGCGTGTACCGTGCCGAGGACCCGCGAGCACGCGTATTGCGCCGCACCGCATCGGAACTCGACGTCCCGCGCTATGAGGTGGCCGCCGCACTCGAGCAGGCCGCGCTGACCGAACTGCGCGAACGACGTCCGGACCGGGCCATCGAGACCAACGTCGAATTCTGGGCGGCAGTCATCCTCGACTTCGCCGAGGTACCACCCCACATGATGCCGGCGATGTTCACCTGCGGGCGCACCGCCGGCTGGTGCGCACACATTCTCGAGCAGAAGCAGCTCGGCAAGCTGGTCCGCCCCGCAGCGCTCTACACCGGTCCCGCGCCGCGTCGACCCGAGGACGTCGAGGGGTGGGGCGACGTCGTCAAACCGGGGTTGTAAGCACGCAGGGAGGGGCGGAACTCGAGTGGTCGGCGCCACATCCCTAGAATTGCGGGCATGAGCGACGTCGCCATCGAATCCATCACCATCCCCGCAGAGTTGCTGCCCTCCGACGGCCGGTTCGGCTGCGGACCGTCGAAGGTGCGCCCCGAGCAACTGCAGTCCTTGGTCGACATCGGAGCGTCGGTGATGGGTACCTCCCACCGCCAGGCGCCGGTGAAGAACGTCGTCGGCTCGATCCGCGCGGGTCTCGCCGACCTGTTCTCGCTGCCCGAGGGCTACGAGGTGGTGCTCTCAAACGGCGGCACCACCGCGTTCTGGGATGCGGCGGCGTTCGGGCTGATCAAGCAGCGTTCGCTGCACCTGACCTACGGCGAGTTCAGCTCCAAGTTCGCGACGGTCGCCAAGAAGGCGCCGTTCCTCGACTCCCCCGCCGTGATCTCCACCGATCCGGGAACCGCACCTGATCCGGCGGCACTGACCGTCGACGACTTCGGCGGCGTCGACCTCATCGGTTGGGCCCACAACGAGACGTCGACCGGTGTCGCTGTGCCCGTCGTCCGTCCCGCGGGTTCCGACGACGCGTTGATCGCCATCGACGCAACGTCGGGCGCAGGCGGCCTGCCGGTCGACATCGCCGACACCGACGTCTACTACTTCGCGCCCCAGAAGTGCTTCGCCTCCGACGGCGGCCTGTGGATCGCAGTGATGAGTCCCGCCGCCCTCGAGCGTGTCGACCAGATCGCCCACACCGATCGCTGGTGCCCAGAGTTCCTGTCGCTGCCGACGGCCGTCGACAACAGCGCGAAGAACCAGACGTACAACACGCCCGCACTCGCGACGCTGTTGCTCTTCGACAACCAGATCCAGTGGATGCTGGGCAACGGCGGACTCGACTGGTGCGTCGCACGTACCGCCGACTCGAGTTCGCGCCTGTACTCATGGGCCGAGGCCAGCGAGTTCGCGACACCGTTCGTCACCGACCCCGCGCTGCGCAGCCAGGTCGTCGGAACGATCGACTTCACCGACGACGTCGACGCCGCGCAGGTCGCAAAGGTGCTGCGCGCCAACGGGATCGTCGACACCGAGCCGTACCGCAAGCTCGGCCGCAACCAGCTCCGCATCGGTATGTTCCCGGCGATCGAGCCCGACGATGTCAGCACCCTGACCGCCGCGATCGACTACGTCGTCGGCAAGCTCTGACGTTTTCCGCACAGACGCGGCTCGAGTCGGCAGACGCGGTTGGTACACCGACCGCGTCTGCCAGTTCGGGCCGCGTCTGGCGCTTGCAGGGCCGCCTGTTTGGGTTCGACCTGCGGATTTGCCGCGTGTCCCGACCGTCTCACGCGGATCTGTGGTCTAACCTGACGACAATGCCCGCACTCATGGCCACCAGAGGAGGAGCAGATGATGCGTGAACTTCGGGTCGTCGGCGTCGACGTCGACGGCTCGCATGTCATCTGCCAGGACACCGACTCCGGTGAGCGTTTCAAGCTCGACGCCGACGAGCGGCTCCGCGCGGCCGCCCGCGGTGACCTCTCCCGCCTCGGACAGATCGAGATTGAAATGGAATCGTCGCTGCGCCCCCGAGAAATCCAATCCCGCATCCGTGCGGGCGCGAGTGTCGAGGAGGTCGCGGCCGTCGCCGGCGTGCCGAAGGACAAGATCGAACGCTTCGCTCATCCGGTGCTGCTCGAACGTCAGCGTGCGACCGAACTCGGTGCACTCGCCCACCCCGTTCGCCACGACGGACCGTCGACCGAAACTCTCGGCGACACGGTCACCGAGGGACTCGCCGCGTACGGCCAGAACCCCAACGAAGCGACCTGGGACGCCTGGAAGGGCGACGACGGGCAGTGGGTCGTTCAGGTCAACTGGCAGGTCGGGCACACCGAGCATCATGCGCACTGGCGCTTTTCTCCCGGCTCGCACGGCGGGACCGCGGTCCCGCTCGACGATCTGGCCGAGGAGCTCATCCACCCCGAGACGATCGAACCGCGACGTCGACTCATCCCAGTGAGCACGCCGACGATCACTCCCGCCGACGACGACCACGAAGAAGTCACCTTTGACGCCAACGCGTTGATCGGGGCCCAGCGTTCGCGGCACGTCGAGGTACGGGTCGAACACGACACGTACACCCTCGACTTCGGCATCGACGACGACGCCGCGCAGGAGCCGACCGTCGTCGACGAAGCTCCGGCCACGGACACCGAGCGCACTCAGGACGCACCGACGAGCTCCGACACCTCGACGTCGAGCACCGACGACAAGCCGACGGAGCATCGTCGTCGAAAGTCGCGCAAGCCTGCCGTGCCCGCCTGGGAAGACGTGCTGCTCGGTGTGCGCAGCAACGGGAACAGCTGAGCACCGGCCTCCATGTCCGCGCGCGCAGTCACACTGTGGTTCATCGACACCGACACTCCCGTCGACGTACTCCGATCCGGCGTCACCAACGACGTCGACGCGGCCAAGAAGTTGGCATCGGCCATCTATGGCGACAGCGTTCTCGTCCCGTCCGTCGACACGAACCTCGCCGCGGCGATGGACTCGGACAGTTCGCAGGTGTACGCGGGTTTCTACGGCCCGCTGACCGTGGTGTCGTGTTCGCTCTTCGCGACGTCTAAGCCGTCGACGCTGACGCGCACCGTCGAGACCATCCGCACCGCGGCGTCGATCCCCGAGAGCGCCGCCGCAGTCCTGCTCTACACCGAACCCGACTCTGCGACAGGCGTTTTCGCGCGGTGGGAAGACGGAACACTTCGACGTTCGTTTGCCGCCGACCCCGTCAGCATCATTGAGGACGACGGCCTGCCGTACCCCTTCGAGAAGCCTTTCTGGGGAGGCGAGCATCCGCTGCGGTATGCACCCGGCGTGGCACCCGATCCGCTGGCGTTGCCGTTCCATCCGCAGCAACTCGCCGAGCAGGGCAATCGGGAGTGGTTGGGTTTCCGGTTCACCCGCCCCCTCGCGCCGAGCGATCTCGAACCGCTGACGATTCCCGTCACCGGCTTCGCCATCAGGCCCGCAGACTACGAGCCGACCGACGCCGACGACGAGCGCTACCGCGAGGCCAGCGCCACGGCCGCCGCCGCAACTGCCGCTGCAACCGCGGCCGCAGCGAGCGCGCGCGAGCAGGCCCTGCAGGCCGAAGCCGCAGCGCAGCATCCCGTCGACGCTCCGCCTGCCCCGGTTCCAGGGAACACACCAGCGGTCGGCATCCCGGTCGCCGAACCGGTCGCGGCGCCGCCGATGGCCGATGGGCCGGGTGAGCCCGAGGTCGACGCTGACGTCGTGGACGCCGGGATCGTCGACACCGAAGTGGTGGAGGCCGAAGTGGTCGACGTCGAAGCGGTCGAGACCGGGGCGGGTCGGTCAGAGGAGAGTCGGCCGGTGGTCGAGTCCGAGCTGCGTGATGCACCAGCAGCGAGCGTCGAGGATGCTGTCACGGCGCCGGTTCCGTCGGTGAACGCCGGTGAGGCAGCGAACTTCGACGAGCCGGGGAGTTACGGCGAGCCGGGGAACGTCGAAGGAGAACTCCCCACCAACGGCGAGTACGTCGACGAGTCGGCGGGCTGGACGCGCCGCGTCGCGCGGTACTTCGGCTTCGGTGCCGACAAGTAGGCAGTTCGAGCAGGTTCGCTGGGCAGGTCTTCGCCGGGTGGATCAGGGATTCAGTAGCGCGAGGGCGATGGATGAGCCGACGCCTGCGAGAAATCCGATCAGCGAGCCCCACACGATCCACCGCCAGACGGGCCGGTCGCGCAGTGGCCACAGTGTCCAGCCGAGTCCTCCCGCGACGAGCATCGCGACAGCAACCCCGATCCAGCGAGCCGCCACCGACCACGGCGTGATGTCGGCGACGAGCGTGTAGAGGCCGACGAGGAGTAGCGAGCAGTAGATCGCGCACGTCGTCGCGACGAAGAGTCCGCTCGCCCATGGCGTCGGTTCGCGGCGATAGAGGCCGGCCGTCGACGAGTGGGCGGTGTCGAACTCGGCGAGGCTCACCGGTTTATCGTCCCTGATCGGACGCGCTCGTAAAAGGCGATTGCCGCAGCGGTCGCGACGTTGAGCGAATCCGTGCCCCTGCTCATCGGAATGCGTGCCGCGACGTGGGAGCCGCGGATGGCGGTCTCGCTGAGGCCGGGGCCCTCCGCTCCGACGAGGACGGCCACCTTGTCGGCCGAGACCGCGTCGGCGAGCGGGACCGCGGACTCGCGTGGGGTGAGCGCGACCGTCGTGAAGCCGTGATCGGCGAGGAGGTCGAGGGCGCCGCGCCAGTCGCCGAACCGCGCGTGCGGCACGAGAAGCGCGTGGCCCATCGACACGCGTACGCAGCGTCGATAAAGCGGGTCGGCGCAGCCGGCACCGAACAGGACCGCGTCGACGCCGAGGCCCGCCGCGTTGCGGAAGACGCTGCCGATGTTCTCGTGGTCGTTGACACCCTCGAGCACGGCGATGGTCGTGGCGGTCGCGAGCACGTCGTCGACCTCCAACGCGGCTGGTCTGCGCGCGACGCCCAGGACTCCCCTGTTGAGGTGGAATCCGACGATCTCGGCCATCACCTCGGCGCTCGCGCGGTAGAACGGCACCCCGGACAGGCTGGGGTTCCGCAGATCGTCGGACAGCTCGGTGAGTCGCTTGTCGACACCCAGGAAGGCGTGCGGGGTGAACCGCGACGCGATCATGCGTTGAGCCACCAGAACGCCCTCAGCGATCACGAGCCCCTTGCCCGGTCGACCGCCCGGCAGCGTCGGCAGGTCGGGGCGGCGGTCGACGGAGTTGAGGTCGCGGAAGTCGTCGACGCGCAGGTCGTCGGGGTCGTCGATGTCGATGACGTCGACTGCCAGAGGTGGGGCTGAAACAGGCTCGGACACGCGGTCCAGTCTGCCGTAAGCAGTCCGAATTGCTTCTCCTGCCCACCCATGTGACACGGTTGAGGAGTGAGATCACCGGACAATCGCAGCAGCACACTCGACCTGGGACGGGCCACGGACGCCGACTGGGACGAGATCATCACCACGGATGCGCGCGCGTTCGCGATGCGAAACCCTATTTCCGACGACGAGCGCGCGGATCTCCGCGGGAAGGTCTCCGACGACGACGTCGTACTCGTTCGGGACTCCTGGCACGACGACCGCCCGCTCGTCGGGGTGTCGATGTTCTATCGGATGCAGATGACGGTTCCCGGCGGGACGCAGGTTCCTGCGGCCGGTCTGTCCTGGGTGTCGGTCGCGTCGACGCATCGTCGGCGAGGCATTCTGCGTCGGATGATCACCGAGTTGTTCACCCAGTGGGAGCGCGAGGGTTTCGCGTTCGCGATCCTCACGGCGTCGGAGGGGACCATTTACGAGCGGTTCGGGTTCGGCCCCGCATGCTTCTCCGAGACCGTCGAGGTGACCCCGGGCCGTCCGACGTTGCGGGCAGAGGCCCCCGACCACCCCGAGGTCTACTTCGCGAACCCGCAGCAGGTCGCCGCGACGATCCCCGACATCCACGAGCGCTGGGCGCGCACACGCCCGGGCGCGCTCGCGCGGACCCCGCAGTGGTGGGCTCCGATCCTCGCCGACCGTCCGTCGGAACGTCCCCCGGCCGCCAGCGGCCTGCACTACCTGCTGCACCCCGACGGCTACGCGAGCTACCGCATCCACAAGAGCTCTGCAGGCCAGGTCCGCGGCGAGGTGGAAGAACTCTTCGCGATCACCGACGACGCGCACACCGAGCTCTGGCGGGTACTACTCGGACTCGACCTGGTGCCGTCGCTGACGGCGTCGATCCCGGTCGACGACCCACTGCGCGCGAAACTGACCGACCTACGGTCCGCGCCGACCACCGGACGTTCCGACGAGATGTGGGTGTCGATTCTCGACGTCCCCGCCGCGCTCAGCACGCGCACCTACTCCGCCGACCTCGACATCGTGATCGAGGTCACCGACGGCTACCGGGAGCGGGCGGGGGTCTTCGACGTATCGGTGCGCAACGGTGGCGCGATCGTCGCGCCGTCGACGTCGAAACCGACTGTGCGCATGGATATTTCCGTGCTATCGAGTTTGTTCCTCGGCGGGGTGCAGCCGTCGCTGTTCGCCAGCGCTGGGCGCCTGTGGACAGACTCCGACGCCACGCTGCGCGCGCTGACCCGGGCATTCGCCACCGACCGCGCTCCGTTCGCCGGGACGTTCTTCTGATCTCGACGGGCGGGTGATCTCGACAAGCTCGATCAGCGGGTGGGGCGCTCGATCAGCGAGGGTTCCGCTCGATCAGCGGGCAGGGCGCTCGATCAGCGGGTGGGGCGCTCGATCAGCGAAGGGGTCGGCTCGATCAGCGGGTGGGGCGTTCGATCAGCGGGCGGGGCGCTCGATCAGCGAGGCGGCTCGCACGCTCAGTTGGGCTCGTCGGTTTCGCTGATGAGTTTGGCGAGGACCGGCAGAGCGCTGCGGAGGGTGGCGCGCTCGTCGTCGGTCAAGGCGTCGATCTGGTCTGACAGCCAGGCGCGTCGGGCGGCGTGCTCGGCGACGATCACCTCCTCGCCTGCGGGTGCGAGCGTCACGATCGCCTGACGCCCGTCGGTGGGGTGCGGCGCGCGCTCGATCATGCCGAGATCGGACAGCGATGCCAGGACGCGCGTCATCGACGGCGGCTTGACCCGCTCGGCGGCCGCCAGCGCGCCCGGCGTCATCGCGCCCTCGATGTGTAGCGTCGACAAGGCCGACAACTGGGTCAAAGATACGAGTTGGTTCTGCCTACGTAGGCGCAGTCGCCGCGCCAAGCGCACAATCGCTAGCGCCAGGGCACCCGATAAACCGTCGTCGGTCGGTGTACTCACGGGCTTTACATTAGTTTGCCGCACAGCATTTGCAGTACTGACCGACCGTTTTCACAACTCAAACGGACGACATCGGCCCGAATTGCCCGTTTTTCTGGTCAACTGATCAGGTTGGAGATGGGTTCGCGCGCGAAGTAGAGGGCGAAGACGATCGCGATCGCCCACATCAACGGGTGCACCTTGCGCGCCTTGCCCGCCGCTGCGGCCATCACCACCCAGCTGATGAATCCGACGCCGATGCCGTTGGCGATCGAGTAGGTGAACGGCATGGTGACGATTGTCAGGAACACCGGGAGCGCGTACTCGAACTTCGTGAAGTCGATGCGGGTCACCTGACCCATCATCAGCGCACCGACGATGACCAGTGCCGGCGCGACAGCCTCGGACGGGATGACCTCGTACAGCGGCGTCAGGAACATCGCCACGATGAACAGTCCACCGGTCACGATGTTGGCCAGACCCGTTCGGGCACCTTCGGCGATACCCGACGCCGACTCGACGAAGACCGTATTCGAAGACGACGACGCCACACCGCCCACGATCGCGCCCGTGCCCTCGACGACCAGCGCCTTACCGACGCCGGGCAGATTGCCCTTGTCGTCGGCGAGTCCGGCTTCGCGGCCGAGGCCGGTCATCGTGCCCATCGCGTCGAAGAAGTTCGACAGCACCAGCGCAAAGACGAACACACACGCCGCGAGCACACCGATACGTGTGAAGGCGCCGAAGAGGTCGACGTTGCCGACGAGACTCAGATCGGGCAGTCCGCCTGCCGAGTCGGGGATCTTGGGCACCGACAGCGACCAGCCGCCCTGTTTCTCGACGCCCGAGCCGAGATGCAGCGTCGACTCCAGGATGATCGAGATGATCGTCGTGATGATGATGCCCAGGAGCAGACCACCCGGCACCTTCATCACCATCAACGCACCCATGAGCAGGACGCCGATCACGAAGATGAGCGTCGGGACCGTGGTGATCGAGTTGCCGAAGCCGAGCTGGACGGGTGTGGTGGTGCCCGCGGCGTCGGGGATACGTCGGACGAACCCGGCGTCGACAAATCCGATGAACGCCACGAAGCAGCCGATACCCGCTGCGATCGCTGCTTTCAGCTCTGCGGGAACAGCATTAAACACCGCGGTGCGGAATCCGGTGATCGCCAGGATGACGATGATGATGCCGTCGACCACGACCAGCCCCATCGCCTCGGGCCAGGTGACCTCAGGGACGATGGTCACCGCCAGCAGGCTGTTGATGCCCAGACCGGTGGCAATGGCGAACGGATAGTTGGCGACCAAGCCGAAGATGATCGACATGACACCCGCGACGAGCGCCGTGACAGCCGCGACCTGCGCGATGGGCAGCACGTTGCCGAGGACGTCGGCGTTCTTGGACTCGCCCGGTATGCCGCCGATGATGATCGGGTTGAGCACCACGATGTAAGCCATCGTGAAGAACGTCACCAGACCGCCGCGCATCTCGCGGCTCAGCGTCGAACCGCGTTCGCTGACCTTGAAGAAGCGGTCGACGGCCCCGAACCGCCGCGCCGGTTCCGCCGGTTGCGCCGACTGGGCGCTCGGTTCCGCCGACTGGGCGCTCGGTTCCGCCGACTGGGCGCTCGGTTCCGCCGACTGGGCGCTCGGTTCCGCCGACTGGGCGTCGGAGTTCGATGGCCCAGTCGGATCACTCGAGGGATCGCTTGTCACAAGGGGGAAGTTACCCTGTCCTCCGTGGCCGATGAACCCGAGATCCCCCAATTGCCGCAAGCGCTGCGGGCGCCCGAGCCGGTGATCGTCGTCGGCATGGTCGCGTGGCTGGTGGCGACCATCGTCGTGTGGGCCACCGGATGGGGCGGCGGCCGCACGCTTGCCGTGTGTCTTGTCGGTCTCGCCGTCGGCATAGCGGGCACGGGAGTCTTCCTCGTCCAGCGCGCCGCGTCTCGACGCGGCGACCGGACCGCGCAACGCGGTCTCGACTGAGCACGACCGCCGAGCCGACGGCGTGGCGTCGAGAACACGGTTTCGACGCAACACACCCGTACTCACCAAGCACTTGCTAGGTTCAGTGTTCATGCGGATTCGGGGATTCTCACTACTGGTTACGGTCGCGGCAGCACTCGCCTTGCTCGCCGGGACGACGACAGCGGGCACCGCGTCGGCGGCTCCTCTGCCGGTGACGTTCAACTTCTTCTCGGGCATCCCTGCCGAGTTGTCGAACCATGGCGGATCGCTACCGGGCTCCAACGACTTCTCCTGCCGCCCGACGTCGAAACATCCCTACCCCGTGGTGCTCGCACATGGAACGGGCGGATCGCAGCAAACCAATTGGGGCACATACGTTCCGCTGCTGAAGAACGAGGGCTACTGCGTCTTCGCGCTCACCTACGGAGCACTCGATGAGCTGCCATGGCCCGGTCCCGCCGTCGGCGGAATGGGACTGATCGAAGACAGCGCAGCACAATTCGGACGTTTCGTCGACAAGGTCCTCGCGGCAACGGGCGCATCGAAGGTCGACGTTGTCGGACATTCGCAGGGCACCGTCGTGCCCGCGTACTACGCGAAATACCTTGGCGGACGGGGCAAGATCGACAAGCACGTATCAATCGCCCCGGCGTGGCGTGGTTCAACGGTGGCCGGAGCCGACCAGATCCTGCCGACGGTCCGCAAGCTCGGCATCTCAGCGGCACAGACCCCGCTCTGCCAGGGATGCGCCGAGCTCGACCCCAGCTCGGACGTGATGCGCAAGATCGCGGCGGGCGGCTATTACTACCCCGAGATCAGCTACACCAACATCGCGACCCGCTACGACGAGGCCGTCGTCCCGTACACGCTCGGCCTGCCGCCGGGTGGCTCCAACGTGCGCAACATCGTCGTCCAGGACGGCTGCCCGGTCGATTACACCGAACACGCGGGCATCGCGGGCTCGCGTCGCGCCGCATACTTTGTCCTGAACGCACTCGACCCCGCACACCCCCGCCCGGTGCCGTGCGACCGAGCCGCACCGCTCAGCGGCGCCGCGTACTAGGTAGCGCCCAGGTCAGAACATTCGACGCAACAGCGCCTTCGCACGGTCGCTGTAGGGAGGGTAGACGAGGTCGAGGTCCATCCAAAATGGCTTGGACAGAACGGATTTGCGATGACTGAACTCCTCGAACCCCCACCTGCCGTGATAGGTACCCATTCCACTCGCGCCAACCCCTCCGAACGGCAGCGTCGGGATGAGGCAGTGCAGCGCAACGTGATTGATCACCGCACCACCAGCCGGAATCTGATCCACCAACCCGCGCGCAGTCGATTTCGACTTGGAGAACACATACACCGCAAGAGGTTTCGGACGTCGATTGACAAAGGCCACCGCGGCGTCGAGGTCCTCGACGCCCAGCACCGGAAGAATCGGGCCGAAGATCTCCTCCTGCATCATCGGCTCTCCCGGTTCGGGGTCCACGATGACCGTCGGCTCGATGGTGTTCGACGCACGGTCGAAACCACCGCCGACCGCAGGCTGCCCCTTGGTCGAACCGAGATAGCCCGCGAGCCGTTCGAACTGCCGCGAGTTGACGATCGGCTGACCCGACGGTTCTCCTGAGCGAAACTCGGTCAGGTAGCGGGCGAGCTTGTCGACCAGCTCGCCTTTGACATTGCTATGCGCGAGAACGTAATCGGGGGCAATGCAGGTCTGGCCCGAGTTCATCAACTTGATCCACGCCAGGCGGCGCGCCGTCACGTCGAGATCGGCGTCCTCGGCGACGATGACCGGACTCTTTCCACCGAGTTCCAACGTCACAGGCGTCAACGTGCTCGCAGCGCCTGCGAGGATCTTGCGACCGACCTCCGTGCCGCCGGTGAACAAGGCGTGGTCGAACCCCTGTGCCAGCAGACCCTGTGTCACCGCGCCATCGCCCTCGACCACGGTGATCGCTTCACGGTCGAGATAGAGCGGAAGCAAGCGTGCGAGCAAGCCCGATGTCGCCGGAGCGAGTTCGGATGGCTTCACACACACCGTGTTTCCCGCAGCGATCGCCGACACGAGTGGTGAAAGCGTGAGGAAGACGGGATAGTTCCACGGCCCGATCACCAGCACGGCCCCCAGTGGCTCGTACTGAATCCATGCAGCTCCTGGCCGCTGCAACAGGGGCATGCGCTGCCGACGGGGCTTCATCCACCGCTTCAGACCGCGGCGTGCCTCCTCGATCTCGCCCTTGGTCCCGACGATCTCACCGAACCACGCGTCGTGCGCGCTCCGTCCGAGATCGGCGTGGATCGCATCCGCTATCGCGGCTTCCTGCTCGACGACGAGTTGCTCGAGACCGTCGAGTTGCGCCTTACGCCACTCGAGAGACCTGGTGCGACCGCCGGCAAAGACCGCCCGCAGGCGATCTGCCACGTCGGCTGCCACGGTGCCTGGGTTCGCGGTGTCGGTGTTCGCGGTGCCGGGGTTCGCGGCCTCATGCTGGATGGTCATCCTCAGTACTCCGGCACCGGCACGGTGCCCGAGAGAATGGCTCCCGAGATGCCACCGTCCACGTTGATCGCCTCGCCGTTGATCCACCGTGCAGAGTCGGACGCCAGGAACAGGACGACGCCTGCGACGTCTTCCGGTGTCGCATGCCGCCCCAGCAGGCTGGCGACGCCGTCAATCGTGTCCTCTCCCATGGTTTCTCGAAAATCCTGCAGGATCGGCGTCTCGACCGGGCCGGGCAGCACCGCATTGATGCGGAAGCCCATCTCGTTGAAGGCAAGGCCCATCGAATGGACGTACACGGTCGTGCACTCCTTGGAGAAGTTGTACGTATTGCCCTCCTGCGGGTGCGCAGCGAACCACTGGGCGCCCTCCTCGAAGTTCTCCGTCTCCAAGAACTCCCGGATCTGTGGCAGACGCTTCGGCCAACCGAAGCCCGCCGTCGAGGACACCACCACCACGGCACCGCCGGGGTTGAGTCGCTCGAAGAAAGCCTCCGCGAGTTCGCGAGTGGCAAGCGTGTTCACAGCGAATACCGTTGCACTGGGGGCCGTTCCGGGGACACCGGCAATGTTGAGCAGTCCGTCGTATCCGTCGCCGAGCACATCGAGAGCGGCTCCGATGCTGGCCACATCGGCAAGGTCGACCGGGATGTGCCTGGCCACGGGGACGGTCGGTTCATTGCGATCGAGGCTGTGCACCTCAGCGCCAGCCTTACAGAGCAGGTCGGCGACCGTATGCCCGATCCCCGACGCCGCGCCCGTGACGACGTAGCGTTTGCCACTGAACTCTGACATTCTTCTCAACTCCTCATCGGCGCCGTGATCCGTTGAGCTCGGGTTCTCGTCGACGATCGCTCGCACGGTCACAGAACATAACGTGATTTATGTTTCCCGTGGTCGCAGCCTATCCGCTCGACACGAGCCGCGTCGAGGTTTTTCTAATTTGCATTCGGTTTTGTGCCGAGCCGACGAGGCGTCGGTACGTGAGCGCCCTGAACTATCATCCATTCATGGCAGCCCGCAGAACCCCGAGTCCGGGAGTCGACAACGATCCCGCTGCGCAGTCGAAATCTGAGCGCACACGGGCGCGGATACTCGACGCCGCCGCCGAGGTGCTGAGCACGAAGGGCTACGCCGGTACACGCCTGACCGATGTGGCTCGGGTCGCCGAGCTTCAGGCCCCAGCGATCTACTACTACTTCGACTCCCGCGAGAGTCTCATCGAAGAGGTCATGTGGGCCGGGACCGCGGACATGCTCAACCACGTCACCACAATCCTCGACGAGCTACCCGAAGAGACCGACTCTCTGGAGCGGATCATGGTTGCCGTCGAATCCCACCTACGCCACGAACTGGAGATCTCCGCGTACACGACGGCGTCGATTCGCAACGCGGGCCAGATCCCCGACCACATCCGTAAACGCCAGGTGGCGGAGGAACGAAAGTACGGGCGCGTGTGGCGCGACCTGATCCACCGCGCGCACGAAGACGGCCTGCTGCGTCATGACCTCGACCTCTACGTCGCACAGATGCTGATCCTGGGATCATTGAACTGGACCGCGGAGTGGTGGAATCCTCGGAAGACCGGCTTGGACAAGGTCGTACGGCAGGCACAAAGTTTCGTCCACGGCGCACTGACCTCCGACTGAACCGACTTCCGACTAACGTGCCGCCGCCGCGCTCTTTCGCTTCTCGGCGAAGGCGAGCGCGTCGTCCCACGATGCACCTTTGGTAATCATCACCCGGTACTTCATGATGACTGATTGACCATTGACGGTCAGCGCCCCGATCAACCTGTCACCTCGGCGATACAGCGCCACCCATTGGTCACTGACGCCCGGCTCCCCTGCGACTACCCGTACTTCGTCCGCGTTCGGCGAACCGACGAACTGAATGCGGACGTCGTACCAGTCCGACCAGAAATACGGGGCCGTGCCATAGGGTTTCGCGTTCTCCGGATCGAGCGCGTTGCGTGCGGCGGTCGCGCCCTGCTCGGCAGCGGCAGTCCAATTCTCCATCCGCTGACGTTCACCGATCACAGCATTCGGCCAGTTGGCGACGTCGCCGGCAGCGTAGACGCCAGGGACGCCCGTCCACAGAGTTTCGTCGCAGCGCACGCCGTCGTCGATCAAAACACCCGATCCGGCAAGCCATTTCGTCGCCGGAGTCACACCGACACCCACGACGACGAGATCGGCGTCAATGCTCGACCCGTCGTCGAGGACCACTCGTTGCACCCGATCGTCGCCTTCGATGGAACGCACGCCGTGCCCACATCGGAGCGAGGTTCCGTTGCGCTCGTGCAGCGATGCGATGGCTGAGCCCATCTGTGCGCCAGCAGCACGGACCAGGGGTGTCGGGAGCGCCTCGACCACGGTCACCTCCCCGCCACGCAACCGCGCGGCAGAGGCGACCTCCGAACCGATGAAACCGCCACCGATCACAACCGTACGAGTGCTGTGCGACAGAGCTTTTCGCACTGCCATCGCATCCTCGACGGTACGCAGCGCGTGCACGCCTGCAAGTCCTTCTCCCATCGGGATCGTCCGTGGCGCGCATCCTGTCGCGATGACCAGTGCGTCATATCCGATCTCGCCGTCGTCGATCAGAACACGCTTGTTCTCCGCATCCAAACCGGTTGCGGGCGAACCGAGTACGAGTTCGACTCCCAACTCGTTCTCGAGGAGTTGTTTGTCGCGGAAGTACGGTGGCGACGGTTCTTCGTCTGCCGGTTCAAGAAATGCCTTCGACAACGGCGGTCGATCGTACGGGACATGTGCTTCCGCACCGATAAGCGTGATCCGCCCGTCGAACCCCGCTCGACGCGCAGCCTCAACCGCGCGCAGTCCTGCCAGTGATGCACCGACGACGACGAGGGACCGGGGATTGCCTGCGCTGCTGGGCGATCCCACCTCAGTCGCGAGCAATGCGTAGCGCCTCTGTCGGACATCCTGCAACAGCGTCTTCGACCGCCTGCAGTTCGTCGGGATCGATGTCGGCCTTGAGAACCGAGAGTTCTCCCGACTCGTCAACCTCGAACACCTCTGGTGCGATCGACTCGCAGATGCCCAACCCGGTACACCTGGCTGCGTCGACGATGACCTTCACGCCGCTCACCCCTCGATCAGTTCCGTGGTCGACTGCCGAGCGGCAATCGATCTTCTCTAATTGAGATTAAATTAAATTACGGAGGCGCCGCAAGTCGTCTCCCGAATTCTTCACCGCAGCGGTCACCGCCGCACGCGTACCCACGACGCCGCGCGCATCGGCCAACTCCGCGGTGAACGAGGCAGCTCGTCGACCGACGTGCTTCGCTTCCACCCTGATCCCGGGCGAACCAGCCGAAACAGGCAGCGGCTTGAGGAAGTCCACTGTCACGTGCCGCAACTCGACTTCGGCGCTGGTGGTGACCTCGGCATACTCGGCGATCACCGAGAACATCGCCGCAGATTGCACACCACCATGGATGACGCCGGACGGATTGGCGACGCGGTCATCAACCGGCAGCCTTCCGCAGCCCGCCGCGGCGTCGACATCGAGACGCAGCAGCTCAGGAATCGACTGGTGAACTTCGGTGACCGGGGTGCCGGCATAGCTTCCCGGCAACAAACCTGGCACCGCGAAAAAGGTGCCGGTTCCGGTGGCGACGAGGGCGCCGTCGACCGTCCGGAGCTCGCAGGTGCTGACCGCGTGTGACTCGCCTGCAAACGACCGTCGCGCAACACCGAGGATGTGGTCGGCACCACGGAGGACCTCCACGTCGATATGGAGGTCGAGCGAGGTGGTCACGCAGGTTCCCGGCCCATCGGAATCGACTGCCGCCCAAGCCAGGATCATGTCGCACAGGACCATCAGCCAGCCCGGATTTCCGTCGCCGACCAGCGAGCGACAATCGCCCGCGGCCAGTCCCCGACGATGCCCGAACAACGTGACTCCGAACAGTTCGTCGTGCAGCCCGGTCGGTCCGCCGACGTGGCCGTCGGCGTCGGGTTCCATGCACAAAGCGATGTCGTGATCGAACCGATTCTGTTGCAGCAGGGCATGTTCGGATCTCGAGTCATCGTCGCCTACCGGCGAGGGGAAAGGCAGCATGCGCCGTGATGCTACCCGACCCAGCCGCTTTCGGACCTACAGCCGGTAGAGCGATTGCCAGATGATCTCCGCGAGCGCATCGGCGTGACGCCGGACCATACGCGGCTTTGCCAGGCGCACCTGTTGGTACAGGCCACGTTCCACCATCCACACAATCCAGCCCGCGGTCGGCTGAGGATCAACGTCGGCACGAACGAAGCCCTCACGTTGTCCGCGCACGATGTGTTTCACCAACTCGTCGTGTCCGGCGCCGAGTAGACGATGGAACTCATCACGAACAAGCTCATCGGATGTCGACGCCTCGGCCAGTGCCGCCAACAGCTTTTCGCGACGGCGATAGGTCTGCACCAGGCCCCGGATCGCAGCTTGCAATTGCTCCGGCGTGATGTCGGCGCCCAGGCTCATCCACGCTCTCGCAGCGTCGATGATGTCGGTGACCACTCCCTCACCGAGCGCCCGGAGTAGGTGCCCCAGGTCGTCGAAGTGGGCGTAGAACGTCGACCGAGCGATACCCGCGCGGGAGATGACACCCTCGACACTCAGTTCGTTGAAGGGCACGCCTTCGGTGAGCAGAGCCTCGGCGGCGTCGGTGGCACGACGAATGGTCGCAGCACGCTGGCGCTCTCGCCCGGGCGTCCTGGCCGGCTCGCGAACACTTCTCGACATGACAACACCGTATCCCGAACCGCTTCCGGAATCCCCGAGCGCGTTGCAACTGCGCCGTAGACCTTGGTCAAAAGTTGAACACGATGTACGGTAAAAAATCGAACACCATGTCTCTTCTCTGGCGGCAGATCCGTCCCCGTACCCAGAGACCACATGTCCTTCCGCGCGCTATCTCGGCAGTCGGATCGCCACAGCACACCATCACCAGGAGTATTCATGACCCTCGACACCAGCGTCGGCCAAATAGATTCGGACGCGCTGTATGAACCGGAGCACGAACAGTTCCGAGAAGCGGTACGGGCCTTCATCGAACGCGTCGTCGCACCCAATTTCGACCGCTGGGAGGCAGCGAAGATCGTCGATCGAGACATGTTCTCGCAAGCCGGAGACGCAGGGCTCCTCCTGTTCCCCACTCCAGAGGAGTACGGCGGCGCTGGAATCGACGACTTTCGCTTCAACGCGATTGTCAACGAGGAGTTCGCGCGATCCGGAATGGCCTCTGCCGGGTTGGGAATCGCGTTGCAGAACGACGTCGTCGGTCCGTACCTCCTCGACCTCACCACGGCCGAGCAGAAGCAGCGATGGCTGCCCGGCCTGACCGCGGGCACACTCATCGGCGCTGTCGCCATGACCGAACCGGGGACCGGTAGCGACCTGTCGGGGATTCGCACCCGCGCGGTACGCGACGGCGAGCACTACGTGATCAACGGCGCCAAGACCTTCATCTCCAACGGACAGAACTGCGACCTCGTTGTGGTTGCCACGCGCACCTCGGATGACCCGCACAAGGGGCTCACGCTCATCGTGGTGGAAGCAGGAACCCCCGGATTCGAGAAGGGACGCAATCTCGACAAACTCGGACTCGCAGGTCAGGACACGAGCGAACTGTCATTCACTGACGCACGCGTTCCGGTGGCCAACCGACTCGGTGAGGAGGGCGAAGGTTTCTACCAACTGATGCGCAATCTCCCACAGGAACGCATGTCGCTGGCCGTCACGTCGGTGGGCGCCGTGGCGGGGATGCTCGACCGAACTCTCGAGTACGTCAAGGAGCGCAAGGCCTTTGGAAAACCGATTGGCTCGTTCCAGAACAGCCGGTTCGTACTCGCCGAACTGGCGACGGAACTCAGTGTGGCGCAGGCGTTTGTCGATCGCTGCATCCGCCTGCTCGTGCGAGGCGAGCTAACGCCTGCCGAGGCGGCGAAAGCCAAGTGGTGGACGACCGAACTGCAGGTGCGCACCGCAGACCGGTGTCTGCAACTGCACGGCGGGTACGGCTACATGAAGGAGTACCCGATCGCGCGGTCATTCGTCGACTCGCGCATTCAGACCATCTACGGCGGCACCACCGAGATCATGAAGGAGATCATCGGACGCTCCCTGGGCCTGTAGCCCACTGGCCCATAGGCAACGCTCCGGGCAAGAACCGCTGCTCAAGCGCGACGGGCGGAACCCGATAGGGTTCCGCCCGTCATGCTTTTCCGACTAAGGACGCCAATGCGCCACCGCTACAACGCAACGCGTTCGGTCGCGCGGCTCTGACCCGACTTGAGCTTCTCGAGGCCGGTGGCAATGCGCTTGGTGAACAAGCCGCGCTGGACCAGATCGTGTGTCACGCGCAGTTCGTAGGCCGTCGCACCGATGTGATCCATGTTCTGTGCGCGCAGCGCCACTTCCTTGAGAACGGTGGTCAGTTCCGCTCCGTTCTCGGCAATCTGCTTGGCCAGGGCCAGCGACTTCTCGCGGACCGTACCGACCTCGACGAGCTCGTCGACGAGCCCCACCCGATATGCCTCCTCCGCGGAGATCGGGTCGCCGGTGAAGAGCATGCGACGCGCACGCTGGGTGTTCATCTTGCTCAACATGCCGTGATAAAAGCCGTTCATCGCGTACTTCACCTGCGTCGAACCGAACTTGGCATTCTTCGACGCGATCGTGATGTCGCACATGTTCGCAACGTCCATCCCGTAGCCGGGAGCGACACCCGCGACGCCCGCGACCGTCGGCTTGCGGTAGTCGTAGATGGCCACCATCAGTTGCAGCGCCAGATCGGTGAACCTCGTGCGGTCGGCATCCGTGGTGTCCTGGAGGACGTCGAGTGCCCATCCCGCACAGAAGTACTCTTCGGTGCCGATGAAGAGCACCGCGGCCACCTCGTCGTCGTACGCCCACTCGTCGAGGGCGCCGATGATCTCCTGGTGCAGTTCCCACCCGAGCGCGTTGCGCTTCTCGGGATGGTTGAGCGCGATGATTCCGACCCCGTCCTCGATGGACGTCATCAGATACTCGTACTTGGACATGATGTGAACCCCTTGCCTCGGAATTGAAGATTGGCTTGGTATTGCAGACCTTGGAATGCAGAGTTGTCGGGAGGTTGCTTGGGGAGTCGCCGCCAAGTGACGACGCATCTCCGCTCGGTCGGTGAGACCGCCTATAAAAGCGTACATCGAGTTCGATTTTTTGATCAAGAAAAGTCCGAACATGGTGTAGCGTTTGTTGCGCACGCCACACTACACACGGAGCGCTCACCCATGCCTCACACCACCAATCCCGCCGATGCACCGCCCAGTTCGGGGTTGCTGCTCGACGAGAGAATCGGCAGCCTCATCGACACGCGGGCGCAGGCCCATCCCGACCGCGAACTCTTCGTCTTCGACGATCGGCGAGTGACATACGGCGAGTTCGCGCGGTGGACCAATGCCATCGCAACCTCGCTGGTGGACAACGGAATCGGATACGGTGACCGCGTTCTCGTCCAGCTACCCAATTGCCTCGAGGCACTGGCACTACAGGTCGCCGCGTTTCGTATCGGTGCGATCAACGTCCCCGTGATTCCGATCTACCGTGAACACGAGACGTCACAGATCATCGCGGATGCGAGACCCGCGGCCATCGCCGTCGCACACACGCTGGGCAGTCGTTCGCCGCATGTCGAGGTCGACGGCATCCTCGCAGACACCGGACACCAGCCGAAACTCAAGCTTCTCGTCGGAGGGGCCGCGCCCGGATGGTCCGAAGTTCCCGGCCCCGACAGCCCGATTGCGAGCACGCTTCCCGAACCGCTGCCGCCGGAGGAACCGGCATTGATCCTGTACACATCCGGTACGACGTCCGCCCCCAAGGGTGCGCTTCTGACGTCGCGGGCACTCATCGCGCATCTGCGGAACTTCGCCGCCGCGTTCAGCCTTGACGAAAGTGCGGTCTTGCTCGCGGCCACCCCCCTCTCACATCTCGGCGGATTTGTTGCGGGACTGATTTTTCCGTCGTACCTGGGTGCACGTTCGGTCATCATGGGCGGCTGGAACGCCGATCGCGCGGTCGACCTCATCGAGAGCGAGCGGGTCAGCCTGATGATGGGCGCGACGGTCTTTCTACAGGAACTCATCGACCGATACGAGCAGGGTCTCGGCGCACAGCACCGCCTCGACGACTACGTGTGTGCGGGAGCCACGATTCCGTCTCGTCTGATTCGAGCCGCAGATGCGGTCGGGGTCACGGCGACACGCAGCTACGGAATGACCGAGACTGCTGGAATCTGCACTGCGGCCGACGAATCGGACCCACTGGATCGTCGCGCAGAGTGGGACGGCCGCCTCCTCGATGGCATGGAGATCGAGGCGGTCGACGAATTCCGTCAGCCGATCCCGGAGGGTCAGATCGGCGAGCTGAGAATTCGTGGACCCCAGATGTTCTCGGGCTACACGGATCCCGTCGCGACCGCCGCGCAGATCGACGACGAGGGTTGGTTCTACCCGGGAGATGTCGGGCAGGTCAGCGACCGTTGGGTCCGGATGACCGGTCGCAGCAAAGACATCGTCAACCGTGGGGGCGAGAAGTTCTCCACGCAGGACATCGAGGCGGCATTGCTCTCGCACCCCGACATCGCGCAGGCCGCGGTCACCGCGGTCCCCGACGAACGGTTCGGAGAGTCCGTCGGAGCGTGGATCTCGCTGCATGACGGGGCCGAATGGGCCGGCGCGGACGTCTACCTCGCTCACCTCGACTCGCTCAGACTCGCGCGCGCAAAGCTTCCCGTCGAGTGGCACGTCGTCGACTCGATTCCGACCACGGCGTCGGGCAAGGTTCAGAAGTTCCGCCTCGCCTCGTCGGACGATATCGCCAGTGAACACTCGGCACGATTGAAAGGATGACCTCGCGGATGAAACTCGGTCTGCAGTTGGGCTATTGGGGAGCCAGTCCGCCGGACAACCACGCTGAACTCGCCTCCGCTGCCGAAGCGAACGGCTTCGACAGCATGTTCACCGCGGAGGCGTGGGGATCGGACGCCTATACCCCCTTGGCGTGGTGGGGTTCGAGAACCCAACGAATGAGGCTTGGCACCTCTGTGCTCCAGTTGTCAGCCAGGACACCGACAGCCTGCGCGATGGCCGCACTGACGCTCGATCACCTTTCAGGTGGCAGGCACATCGTCGGACTGGGGGTGTCGGGGCCACAGGTCGTCGAGGGCTGGTACGGCCAGCGATTCGCCAAACCGCTTGCGCGCACACGAGAATACGTCGACATCATGCGGCAGGTCTGGGCTAGGAGCGCGCCGGTTACCAGCGCCGGCCCGCACTATCCACTACCCCTCGTCGGCGACGGGACCACCGGACTGGGCAAGCCACTCAAGCCCATCGTGCACCCGCTCAGCTCGAGCATCCCGGTCTTCCTCGGAGCAGAAGGACCACGAAACGTCGCGCTCACCGCGGAGATCGCCGACGGGTGGCTCCCGCTGTTCTTCACACCTCGGATGGGCGACACCTATCAGAACTGGCTGGCCGACGGTTTCCGCGTTCGTAACGCGCCGACCGATCAGGAGTCGTTCGAGATCTGCGCTACCGCGAACATCGTCATCACCGACGACCGCCGCGCAGCGCTCGACGCCATGAAGCCGTTCATCGCGCTCTACATGGGTGGCATGGGCAGTGAGGACACCAACTTTCACGCCGAGGTCTACCGCCGGATGGGGTACGCGGAGGTCGTCGACGAGGTCACCGCGCTGTACCGAAGCAACCAGAAGGGCAAGGCCGCCGAGGTGATACCGGACGAGGTCGTGGACGATTCCGCGATCATCGGGTCTGTGGATCACGTGCGCGTGCAGGTCGAGGCGTGGGAGAAGGCAGGCGTCACAACGATGTTGGTCTCACCGACCAGCGTCGCCGAGATCGAACAACTGGCAACGACGGTGCTCGCCGACCCAGTGCGCCAGGACATCTCATGACCCGCTCGTTCACCGAGATCGCGACCACCATCGACTCCGGCGTCGGAACCATCACGTTCGATCGCTTCGACAGGAGGAACGCGCTCAGCCTCGAACTATTCGCCGACCTCAGCGAATGCCTCGACGACTGGGCCACCGATGACGACGTCGCATGCGTGGTCCTCACCGGCGGTGAGGATGTCTTCTGCGCAGGACTCGACCTCAAACTGCAGTCGATGTTCACCAACCGCCAACGGCGCGAAGAGTATTCGGCCGCGTGTCTGCGGGCATATGGCACCCTTCTCGACTACCTCAAACCCACCATCGCGGCGGTGGGTGGTCCAGCACTCGGTGGCGGCTGCGATATCGCGGTTTTCAGCGACATCCGGATCGGTGCGGACAACGTCGTCATGGGCTTCCCACAGATCAAGATGGGGCTCACGCCCTACTTCTCGCCGCTGTGGAAAATCGTCGGTCTCAGCCAGGCCAAGATCCTCACCTTCTCCGGCGACCGAATCGACGCCGCCGAGGCGTTGCGCATCGGCTTGCTCGACCGACTCGTACCCGCGGGCACCGTTGTGTCCGCGGCGACCGCGATGGCACGGTCGATAGCGGAGACCTCGACAGCCTCTGCGGTCAACAACAAGGAGATGGCACGACGCTCCACCGCGATGGACCCGATCAGCGCGCTCACCTACGAAACCCTCGCTTATCGCGAGGTCATCTGGCATGACGACGTCATCGAACGAATCAACAACGCGTACAACAGACTCGGCGAATGAGGACCTCGTGATGACGACAGAATCCGGACTCCTCCCGACGGCCGACTTCCTCGACGACTTCTCGACGCGATGGCTCGCAGCGTGGAACTCACATTCCACCGACCGCGTGCTGGCACTTCTGCACTCTGAGATCGTCTGGGACGACCACGTTTTCTGGTCCGAAGTCATCCACGGTATCGCCGGAGTCGAGCTCTATGTCGAGAAGATCTGGGAAGCCATGCCCGACGTCGCATTCGACGAGATCGAGCACTTCAGGTCGGATCGCGGCCGCCTACGAGGCGGGGCCTATCTTCTCTCGCTGCGCGGACGATCGTGACACCAGCGGTCGCGCTTCCGCTTTCAGGTCGAGCGGTGATCGTCACCGGCTCGACGCGCGGGCTTGGACGAGCGATCGCTAGGGCCGCAGGCGACGCCGGCGCTTCGGTGGTGATCAACGGCACCAATGAACTTGCGGTCGACACGGCAGTCACCGAGATCGAGTCTCGTGGCGGCACAGCACTCGGCGTTACCGGATCGGTGGCCGACGACGGCTTCTGCCGCAGACTCGTCGACGAGTGCGTGACCTCGTTCGGAACCGTCGACATCCTGATCAACAATGCAGGCATCATTCGGGATCGCTCGTTCACGAAGATGTCGGTCACAGAGTTCGACGACGTCCTCGCAGTTCACCTGCGCGGAACCTTCTCATGTAGTTCGTCCGCGGCTCGCGTGATGCGCAGCGCCGGAGCGGGACGCATACTCAACATCGTGTCCGGCTCCGGTCTCTACGGGATGTTCGGGCAGGCCAACTACGCAGCAGCCAAGGCCGGAATCATCGGGATGTCGCGCGTGATGGACATCGAGTTGTTCGGAAAGGGCATCTCCGTCAATTGTCTTGCACCCGTTGCAGACACGGACATGACCCGGGGCTTGGCGGCCGATTCCGGAGTCTCCCACGATCTCGGGTTTCCAGCGGCCGACGACGTAGCCCAAGCAGCCGTTCACATCGTCGCTTCGGATCGGGAAGACCTTCACGGACAGTGTCTTTCGTTCGACGGAGAGACCCTCGCAGTCTGGACCCATCCGCACCAGATTCCCCTGGGCCGGATTCCGTCGGGCCAGGGCCCGTCGACAAGCCACGACGGATCGTGGACGGCCGGCGATTTCGAGCGCGCACTCGGCACCGCCGCCCTGGAGTTCCCTCATCCCGATCGTTGGGGCGCAGGTGTGTCGCGAGCGCAGTGAGCGACCACTCGGCGGCGCTACGAGGCCGAGCTACTTCTGCCCGAGGGGAGCGTCGACTCCGCCCACGTCGGTGATGAGCCAGTTCTTCGACTTATCCAGCGTCACCGTGTATGTCGCTGTCGACTGAACGCCGTCGGGCGCTTGCGCGTTCTTCGTCATCACGCTGACGAACGCAGTGACAATGTAGACGCTGCCATTGTGGGATTTGAGTTGAGCCGCGATGGGCGAAGCCGACGACGTCCACTGCAGCGGGGTGATGACCTGCTCCATCGACTTCGCAGCATCCGTCAACTTGGCAGTGAGTTCTGGCGAGGTCCCCTCGACCAGGCGCTTATCCCACGAACCCAGATCCTTGTAATCCATCGACGCCGCTTTGACCGCATAGTCGAGCGCAACGTTTTGCGCCTTCGTCGCGTCGGCGGTCGCCGCGTTCATCTCGTCCACACGATCACTCTTCTGCGCCAACAGGATCGACAGCGTCACCACTGCGGCGATCAGTGCCACTCCCAGCAGTGCAACGATCCCCAGCGTCAGACGCCGACGACCGACCGGGGTGTTTCCCTCGCCTGCGACCTTGCCGGCGTCGCTCGGTTGCTCATCGGTTGGCTTCGCATCATCCTGTACCGGTGCGTCTTTCGTAGCGGTTTCCATATCTGATTCCTTTCCGGGAAGTTCGTGTTCTTTCATGTCGCGCGACGGCGCCGCGAGGCGATCTGGGGTGTCAGCCACCTGCCGATAACACGACGGCATCGCCACTTCCGGCAGTACTGAGTGCGATCCGCATCAGTTGACTGAGATCTGCCGTCTTGAGGATTGACGTTGCCGATCCGACGGATGGCAACGCGGCGTCGCCGAGCACCTTGAGATCGGGCGCGACCTTATCGAGAAATACCTGGGCTCGCTCCAAGAATGGTCCGGCCCCCTCGGTCAGCGCCGTCGGCAGGTTGTCTTGGACGATGAACTTGGCACACCAGTCGAGGAACACCCGGATCTTGTCGGCCATGGCAGCGGTGGGCGCACCGGATGCCGCGAGTGAATCGCTCAGGCCGGCACCGCGATCGAGCACCGTCTGAAAGTCTTTCAGCAATTGCTCAAAGGGCGCGGTGGTACTCAGGATCGCCGAATTGAGCATCACGCCTGCATGATTGAGATCGGTGAGAACGCCCTTATCCGACGGCAGTGCACTGTTGAACTCGGCGACGAGATCGTTGACCTTGTCGGTGTGTAGCTGGCCGAGCGCGCGGACGAGACGTGCCGATAATTCGTCGAACGTTGTTGGTACGGTTACCGATCGCGCGGTCAGCACGGCGTCGTCGTGTAACGACGGACCATCGTCGGACCCGGGCACGACTCCCAGATAGGACTCGCCCAGAGCGGAGAGATTGTCGACTCGATAACTCGAGCTCGCGGGAATCGCATACGAGTTGTCGTAGTTCCACCGGACAACGACCCCGTCGAAGCTCGACTCGACATTCGTCACCTTTCCGATGGCGACGCCCCGGAACAGCACGCGCGAGCCCTGGACAAGACCGTTGGCGTTCGCGACACGGAGTTCAGCTTTGCGGACACCGATCCCGTCGGATACCGACAACCCGACAGAGTGCATGTAGCCGAGAGCAACGATCACGACGGCCAGCATCGCAGTCACGGACGCCACGTTCTTCGTATTCACTTGATTGCTCCCAACATTCGGAGGATGCGATCGGCCCCGTCGAGCACGTTTGCACCCTGCGGTGAATCGGCAGCCACGATCGTCATGTCCGGCCGTTTGAGGAACGGGAATAGATTCTCGGTGAGGAATCGGCGGATCAGATCCTCATTCTGGCCGACCGCGTCGATCCCGCCGCGGACGATGCCGATCGAACCGTTGACCTCGGTCAACATCGGGTTCAGCCAGAACCCTCCCTGGAACACGCTGCCGACGCTCGGCAACACGATTCCCACCTGCTGGAGTCCGAGTGACAGTTCATTCCAGTACTGCATCGCGCCGGGCGAGAGCATCTCGCGGAGCGCGGTTGACCGGTTGTTCACCACGCCGGTTAGATTGTCGATCGCGGTCAACATCGTGTCGAGACTTGTGGTTCCGCCTGCGAGACTTCGCATGTCGATGGCGGCGATGTCGGCCACCCTCGCTGTCTGCTGCGCAGAGGGAAAGCTCCTGTTGATCATGTCGACAACCTGCTGGGCGTCGTGGACACTGCCGCCGTTGACGAAGTTCGCCAGAACAGCAAGCGTGTTCTCGAGCGGTGGGGGCGCCGTCGTCTGCTGGAGCGGAATCTGTCGAACATCCTCTGCGGCAGCGCGTTCGATGTCTGCGGGCTCGGCGTCGAGTGACACGAACGAATCGCCGAGGACAGTACTTTGACGTATGGCTGCACGCGCGGTCGCGGGTACACGCTGATCCCCGTCCAGGACCACGTCGACGTTCGCATACTCGGGACCGAGCGTCACCGTCCGTACGTGTCCGACGCGCACTCCGTTGAGATTGACGTCAGCGCCGTCGGTGAGGTTGAGGACGGACGCGAAGTGAATCGAGAGTAATTGCCCGCCGCCTGCCGACTGTACCTTTGTCGCAAGAGTTCCCGGGTTCAGTGAACAACCTGCCACCATCGCCACGAAGAGTGCTGGGACGACGGTCCTGACGGTGATCCCACTGGTACGTCGTAGACGTCCCGGAATCCATTCTCGCCGAGTCATTGTCGACCTCCCAATGCAAGCAGGCTCTCCATCTTGACGATGACCGCCGCATTGTCGGCTGCAACCTGACATGAACGCGGGGCGGTCCTGTTGACCTGTCCGCACACCTCGGACGGCCTGGCGACGGGAACTCGCACCCGCGGTGCCTGCACCCGTAGGGCAGCGCCCCGGCCTCGTTGGCTGACCATCCGAGCCGACGAGGCGAGAGCGGGCAGCGAGTTGAGGGACTTGGTGATCACGCCGACTCTGCTCACCGCGATGTGGAGTCCCTCGGCGACGAGATCTGATGCGGGCCAAAGGTATTGCCCGTAGTTGAGTTGCACGTCGCTCACCGCGTCGATCAGCGGGATGAGTCCCGCCACCATGTCTGTCGCGCCGGGCCACAGCATTTGGGCTGCCAGTGTCGCAGAATCGGGCAGTTTGGTCACGATCGAGTCGATGTCACCCCACTGTTGCAGCGCGGTCGACGTGAGCGGTGCCATGTTCACGATGATCGAACGAAGGTCCCCGATACTCTGCTCGGGCGCCTGAGCTGCTGATGCGGCCGTGCGCAGAACACGTCCCACCGACGGACCGACTCCGGCCATCTCCTTCGACATCGCATCGATCGCACCCTCGATGTTGCGCGAACTCTGCATGGGTGCGAGCTGGTCGAGCAGATCCGCAGCCGATCCCGTCACCTCGGAGATACTCTTCGGTGTCATCGTGTTCCCAATCGGGATGCACTTGCCCGACCGCAGCTGCGCACCCGAATCCGCCGCCGACACCAGCTCGACCGACCTGTCGGCGAGTACGGATTTCGAACGGGTGACTGCCTTGGTACCTGCCGAGATTGCCACGCCCCGGTCAAGGGTGAAGTCGACGCGCACAGCCGTGTCGAGCGGAGTGATCGTCGTGATCTTCCCGATGGGTACACCCATGTGCGTGATTTCGTTTCCGGTGTAGAGGCCGATCGAATCGGTGAACATTGCACAGAACCCGGATGTCGCGGCATCGGCGCGACTCTTATCCACCCAGACAACCGATCCCGCGACGACGGCTGCCACGGCCGCGAGTGTCACTACGGTCAGCAGCGCCTTCTTTCCCCTCATCAGCACGCCTTTCCCGCAACCGGAAGGCAGATCGCAGCACCGTCGATCTCGTTGGGGTCCTTCTGTTGTCCCGCCGACGTGGCGAATGCCGACAACGTCGACTGCAGCGGAGCCAGATTGTCGATGAGCCCGTCCATCCCGTCGCGGAGCTTTCCGGCGCCATCACGTACACGGCCGACGATCGTGCCGATCTGTTCCTTGTGATTCACGTAGAACTTCGCAAGCGCACCCAACCGCAACAACACGCCACCCAACTGTTCGAAGGCCTTGGAGAACCCGGCGCGGTATGTGTAGTACGTCGACAGGACGATGTTGACCTTGCGCAGCAACCCGAAGACGAACTCCTTGCTCTGGTTGAAGGTGCTCAGATACTCGTTCGTCAAGTCCAATGTGGTGGTTATCTGCGCGCGCTGACGATCGAGAATTGTTGCGAGCGATTGCATTCCGTCGACAACGTTCCGCAGCGCGCCGGGGTTGTCGCCAACTCCCTTGTCGATCTCCTTGAGGATGTCGTCGATCGGCGCCCCCGCGACATTGTCGGTGACGCGTGGCAAATCCTGCAGCGTGTCGGCGATCGTGTAGGGCACGGAGACCCGCTCGATCGGGATCGTGACGGCATTGCGCACGACATCTGCGCCACCGGGCTCCAGCGCGACGAAGAATCCTCCCACCGCGGTGAGCAGACGCACCTGGACCCGAGCGTCGTCGCCGAGATGCACATCGGACTTCACCGACATCGAGACCGTGACGTTGTTGTCATCGGACGCCAGCACAACGTCTTTCACCTTTCCCACGGAAATGCCGGCAACCCGCACGTCCTCGCCGCCGCGGAGCGATACCGCGTCGCGCGTCGTGAACGTGACGGTTCGCTCGTTGGGAGGCGAAAGGTAGAAGTAGGCGGCCACTGCTGCAAGCACGGCCACGACGCCAATCGCCACGAGTCCTACTGCGGCATCGCTCATTTCGAAGCGTTTCAGCCTGCGTTGCATACGACGACCCCACTTCCGTTCATCAGCACACGAACAATCCCAGGGAGCTCGGCTTGTCCGCGGCTGCACTGTCGATCGGCGGCGGGTGCGGCACTCGCGGACTGCATCGCGGCGGCAACTGTTGGCAACAGCCCCATGGACTTCTGGAGATTGTCGATGGAGGGGAACGCTTCGCTGAGCAGTGCATCGATATCGGTCGTTGGCTCGATTCCCAGGCCCGCGAGTATCTGGTTGATGTTCCCCATCAACTTCGGACCGTAGCGGTCAGCCTTTTCGAACTCGTCGAGCACCGACATCGCAGAGTCGATAGGCCGCTCGACGTCGCGCAGGAACTCGATGATCTGCGGAGACTTTCCACCGAGCGTGTCACTGATCCGCGATAGATTCGCCACGAGCGTCGAGACAACCTGTTGGCGATCGGTCGCATATCGGCTCAGCTTGTCGACACTCGCCAGTAGCGGTTTGAGGCCGGAGCCGTCGCCCTGCAGCAAGGTGAGCGCGTTCGAAGTGAACGTGTTGATATCGGCGGGACTCAGTGTGCGCAAAGCGGGTTGAAGCCCGTTGAACAGCGTCGTGATGTCGAACGAGGGCACCGTGCGATCCGCGGGCACGTGGTCGACGCGCCGCCCGGACCCCTCGCCATCGATCACGTCGAGGTAGCGCACGCCCGAGAGATTCGCATACTTGACCGCGACCCTCGAACGGTCGGTGAGGTGATGAGAGCTGTCGATGGTGAAGTCGACTGTCGCCGAGCTGCGGGTACCCGATTGCGAGAGCTGCACGTCGGTCACCTTGCCCACGCGGACGCCACGGACACGTACGTCGGCGTTTGGCCGTAGTCCCGAGACGTCGGTGAAGTCGGCCGAGACGCCGTTGGTCGGTGACTCCGTCGGATTCTTGATCGCGTTTTGGATGAGGACGAACAGCAGTGCGGCCACCACGGCGGCGGCAATGAACCGAAGCAGGGGTGCAACCATACGGCGCGGAACAAGTCGAGTCAGACGCTGCATCAGTGCGAACCCCCTTGCCGGGCACCGAACGAGGTGATGGGGGTCTGCAGCACGGGAAGGGAGTCGAGCTCGACTCGCACGCGAAGCGTGCGTCCACCACCAGGTGACTGCGCGAACGCCCCGTCGAGTCGTTCCACGAGCGTCCGTAATGTCATCGGCGTCAGGGCGTTCTGTCCGATCGCGGGCAGGACCGACGCGACGTCCTGCACGATCTGCACCGTCGACGACAGGTTGCCCTCATTCGACTTCAACAACCCTCCGACGAGCGTGAAGAACTGATCGGCAATGGCTTTGAGCGCCGCCGCGTACCGCAGACGAACGTCGCGCCCCGCGGGCCGCATCTGACTCGCGTACAGACTCTGTCCGGAGTCGACGACCCCGTCGGCGAACGGCAGCAAAGCTGTGGCGATCGTGTTGTACTTCTCGACCAGCGGGGTCGGCAATGCGCGCTGCGTGCGTTGAACGGAGTCGGCGACAACGACTCCGGTATGGATGAGGGGTTGCAGCGCAGCGGAATACGCCAGAGTTCGCTTGATCGAGTCGACCAGCGGCGCCTGGAGTGAGCCACTCACGAACTCCGAACCGTTCTCGATCATCATCCCCATCGTGTAATCCGCTGCGGCGCCGGCGACCACGACGTCGTGTCCGGTCAGCAACGGCCCGCCCGTGCCCGGTCCGGAGATGTTCACCGCACTGACCCCGAAGTAGTTCTGTGGACGAAAGTCGAAGGTGAAATCCTTGCGCATCCCGGCCACGCTGTGCCGATCAACGTTCAACGTCATCTGTGCATCACCGGATGGTGCTGAACCGATGGAACTCACCTCACCGACGCGAACTCCGTTGAGTATCACGGGTGTTCCGGTTGTCACACCGATACCCAGGCGAGGAGTTTGTACGGAGAAGACGAGACGATTCGGATCGTCGCGCGTGAGTATCGGCCGCAAGAACACAACGGCGAGGATCACCACGACGAGCGCGATGACGAACGCGCAGCCCACACGACGCATCAAGCGCGCCTGCGACTCATCGGTGCCGATGAGGAAGCCCGAGTACATCATCACCCCTTGAAGATCAGGTCGGGATGCAGGCCCCACAGGACCAGCGTCATCACGAGATTCAGGACAATCGTCATCACGAGGCTTGCCCGGATGGCCCGGCCGGACGCTCGACCGACGCCCTCAGGACCGCCGTTGGCGAAAAATCCGTAGTAGCAATGGATCACGGTGATCACGGCACAGAACACCACCGCCTTGATCAACGAGTAGGTCACCTCGACCGGGTCGAGGAACTGGCTGAAGTAGTGGTTGTACGTGCCTGTCGGCGCGCCCCGAAAGAGCCGAACGAACAGACTGCACGTCAAGAACCCGATCGCCAGCGAGAGGAGGTATCCGGGAATCACGCACAGCATGCCCGCAATGAGTCGCGTTCCCACCACGAACGGAATGGACCGGATGCCCAACGTCTCGGTGGCGTCGATCTCTTCCGAAATCCGCATGGACCCGATCTCGGCCGTCATGCGACAACCGATCTGCGCCGCAAAGCCGATACCGGTCATGATCGGACCGATCTCGCGAATGTTGAAGAACGCCCCGACAACTCCTGTGAGTGGTCCGAAGCCGATGAGGTTCAAGCTGTTGTAGGCCTCGATGGCCACCGAGATGCCGATCGCGACGCCGAGGACCACGAGGAGCGAGATCACGCCGCCGTCGACGATGATCGAGCCTCGCCCCCAGGCCATCGTGTTCATCGTCCGCATTGTCTGTTTGCGGTAGTGCTTGACGGTGATCGGCAAATACATGATCGTCTGAGCCGTGAAGATGAGCCATCGCCCGATTCCTTCGTTGGCCGAGTACAGACGCTTCTTCATCGAGCCGAGCACACGCAGTGGGCGGTTGGCGTATGACGCTTGCGAGACCATGGACTACCCCACCTGACTCGGAAAGAACATCGACTGCACCTGAGTTGCAACAAGGTTGGTGATGAAGATGGCCACGAAGCCGAGCACGACCGACGCATTGACGGCGTCGGCGACACCGCGCGGACCGCCCTTGGCCTCGAGTCCACGCAAACTCGAGATGATCACGATCAACATGCCGAAGATGACGGTCTTGCCGATGGCGAAGTAGAGGTCGGTGCTTGAGGCGAATGCACCAAAGGACTGCCAGAAGCTACCCGGGACAACACCATTGACGGTCACGGCGAGCGAATATCCTGCAAGCACCGCTGATGCAACGATCACGACGCACAGGATCGGCGAGATCAGCAGAATCGCAATGAACCGGGGCAGCACCAGGCGCTGTACCGGATCGACGCCCATGACCCGCATCGCGTCGATTTCCTCTCGAATCGACCGGGCTCCGAGATCGGCCGCGATCGCGGACGCCGCTGCACCTCCCATCAGAAGACCAGCAGCCATCGGGGCACCCTGCTGGATGACCGCGATGCCACTCGCCGCGCCGGCCAGCGACTTCGCGCCAACCTGATTGACAATCGCGCCGACCTGCACCGAGATCTCGGTACCGAACGGCAAGGCGATCAGCACTGCGGGAAAGGCGGTGACACTGAGCAAGAACCACGCTTGCTGCAACGCTTCCAACATGGGCAATCGGAGTTGCAGAGTGGCAGACACCCCGTAGCGGATGACGCTGGCTCCCAACCGCACCGCGCGACCCATGGTTGCCATGGACTGGCGCGGAACGGTTGTCAGGTAGCGAATGATTCTGTCGCCGAGCAGCTTTAACCTGGCCGGCGGCACCGGTGGCGCGCTCGTGTCAGCGACTTCGTACTGGACTATCGACATTAGGGGTGGCACCTTCAGACGAATTACACAGTCGGGCAGCAGAATAGGTGATCAGTGACCGATCGCCGCACCTCTCGGCGAACGCACTTTTTAACCGAAGTTAACAGATTACGTGTGACGCACACCACCCCGAGCCGATTGGGCGCCTGCCTCACCGCGCGTGTGGACGACGCGATCCGGAATG
Organism: Gordonia jacobaea; assembly: GCF_965344965.1. NCBI lineage: Bacteria > Bacillati > Actinomycetota > Actinomycetes > Mycobacteriales > Gordoniaceae > Gordonia > Gordonia jacobaea. The sequence goes on from NZ_CBDRLS010000001.1 coordinate 694,438, forward strand.
GGCATGGCCAGCATCATGATCTCGTTCTCGGTGTACGAGCGACCCGGGTGAGCCGAGGCCAGGTGAGACCCGACTGCATCGATGAAATCCTCATCGACCGCGGCAATCATTTCGCCGCAAGGACAGTTCAATTGGTAAGCCATTGTCAATCCTCTCGGCGTAGGGCTCCGTCGGCGCTGCGCATCAATTCGATGGTGGAGGGCTAGAATCAAGACGTAGCGCCTTTTCGATCAAGGAGTATGCGTGGCGATTGTCAACCGGCAGGACTACTTTGATGCCGCGCTCGAACATCTTGCGAAATCGGGACATGCGAGCCTTCGTCTGACCTCACTGTGCCGGTCCCTTGGCGTGACGACCGGTTCTTTCTACAACTGGTTCAAGGACTGGAACGACTTCGTGGAGCAGTTCCTCGAGTACTGGCAGTCCGAACAGACCCTCAGCGTGACCGCGCAGGCCGACAAGATCCCCGATCCTCACGAACGGCTCGACGCGATGGTCGAACTGTCGCAAGAGATCCCGCACGACGCCGAAGTGGCTGTCCGCGCCTGGTCGTCGACCGACCCTCGTGTCGCCACGGTCCAATCGACCGTGGACGACCTGAGGCTCTCCCTGATCGAACGAACCCTGCGCGACCTTGGTCTCGCCCAACCGCTCGCCCACCGATGCGCAGCACTCGGTCTGAGCATCGTCATCGGACATCAGCATCTCGACACAGCACAGATGCGGTGGTCTCTCGAGCAGTTCAATGCGCTCGTGTACGTTCTCGCCGCCGCCAGCCGCGACCAGTGAACTCAATTGACCGTACACGGCATCGATTTCACCGATCGGATCAGGCAGCCTGTCAGATATTCGGGTTCGCCGACGCGTAAATCGGGGACTCGATGTAGTAACTGACCGAAGATTTCGGTGAGCTGGATCTTCGCTACGAAGTTGCCCATACAGAAGTGCGGGCCTCTGCCGCCGAACCCGACATGCGGATTGGGGTTGCGGGTGATGTCGAATTCGTGGGGGCGGTCGAACACCGCGTCGTCCCGATTTCCAGACGGATAGACCAGAACCACCCAATCACCCTCGTGCAGTTGCTGTCCCGCGAGTTCCACGTCTTCGGTTACCGTACGGCGAAACGTCACCACGGGAGAAGCGAAACGCACAAACTCCTCGACAGCCGTCGCTATCTGACCGTCGAAGTCCGACATCAGGAGCTCTCGTTGGTCAGGGAAATCCTGAAATGCCTTGGTTATCAGGGTCGTCGTGTTACGCGTGGTGTCGTTGCCCGCGACCGACAAGAGCACAAAGAACGCCCCGATCTCGTCGTCGGTCAGGCGTTCGCCGTCGACCTCCGCCTCGACCAGTGCCGACATGAGGTCTCCGCAGGGATCAGCGCGTCTGCGGGCCGCGAATTCAATGCCGATGATCAGCAGCTGGACGAGCGCGTCGTTGAGCAACTCCATCGGCTGCCGTCCCGCCGCGACGTCTTCGTCGTTCCATGCCACCATCTCCTCGGCGTAGAACGCGGCTCGCTCCCGAAGGTCTTCTTCGAGGCCGAGCATCTCGTAGATCGTCCACATCGGCAGCCGCTTCGACACGAGGGTGACGAAGTCGCCCTCCCCCGCTGCAATCAGGTCGTCAACGATAGTCGTTGCCTGCGAGTGGATCTGGTCTCTGATGAGAGCGACGCGCTTGGGAGTGAACGCCGAACTGATCACTTTCCGCAGCCGATTGTGCTTCGGGTCGTCCATCCCCAGGAACGACGAGGCAGCCTCCAGTACGTCTTCCGGCAGATCCTCCATCGTCACACCACGCGCCGAGCTGAAGATCTCCGGCTTCCTGCTTATGTGAGTGATCAACTCGTGCGACGTCGCCACCCAGATCCCATCGATGTCCGGGGTGAGCAAGCCGCCCTTCATCGGTCGATGCCACGACAGCGGGCGCTCGTGTCTGAGCACTTCGAAAACCTTGTCGCGCTCCTCGGCCGTTCGTGACCAGAATTCGAGCTCCGAGATGTCGAGGGGATCGTATTGTCGACCGATGAGCGTGCTGGTCATGCTGTGACCTCCTGATTCGCGTAGCTCTCGACGAGTTTGCGCTTGAGCAGTTTTCCCGTTGGTGTGCGCGGGATTTCATCGACGAAGTCGACGGTGCGCGGCACCTTGAACTTGGCCACCCGCGAGCCGACGTAGTCGATGAGTTCCGCTTCGACATCGGCTCCCGGTTCGATCCCGGGTTTGAGCTGCACGACGGCTTTCACCTGTTGACCCATCTCCGTGTCGGGAACCCCGATCACCGCGACGTCGAAAATCTTGGGATGCATGGTGAGAGCGTTTTCGACTTCTTGCGGGTAGATGTTCACACCGCCCGAGATGATCACGAACACTTGGCGGTCGGCGATGAACAGATAGCCGTCGTCGTCGAGATGACCAAGGTCCCCGACCGTCGTCCACGTCGCGTGTGTGGGATGTGTTGCCTTGTCCGTCTTTTCCGGATCCTTGTGGTACGAGAACGGACGCACGTCACGTTCGAAGTAGATCGTCCCCACCTCACCGGCAGGCAGTTCAGTACCTTCCTCATCACAGATGTGGACGACGCCGAGCCCCTTCTTGCCCACCGAACCCGGCTTGGCAATCCACTCAGGGGTGGAGATGAAGTACATGCCATGTTGTTCGCTCGCACCGTAGTACTCGAACAACACAGGCCCCCACCAGTCGATCATCGCCTGCTTGACCTCAGGCGGACACGGCGCAGCCGCATGAACGGCCATACGGACCGAAGACGTGTCGTACCCGCTGCGAACGGAGTCGTCGAGCTGAAGCATGCGCACGAACATCGTCGGTACGAACTGCGCGCTGGACGCGATAGCGCGCTATCGCGTCCAGCGCGCTCTCGGGCGAGAACTTCGCCATCTGAATCACCGTGCCGCCCAAAGCCTGGACCGAACCCGCCCATTTCAGGGGTGCCGCGTGATAGACCGGCGCCGGTTGAAGATAAACATCCTCGGGCCCGACCCCGAACATGGCGGCCATCATCGCAGTGATCGGCTCACCCGGCTCGTCGACCTGGATGTCCAGCAGCGCAGGTCGTATCCCCTTCGGACGCCCGGTGGTGCCGGACGAATACAGCATGTCCGAACCTCGCGGCTGATCCGTCAACCGAGTCGCACTGCTCTCCACCACATCTCGGTATGGGCGGTACCCCTCGATGTCACCGCCGACGGCAAAGCGGTGCTCGACCGCGGGTGTGAGTTCTACAACGGCACCAGCAATATCCGACAGACCCGCAGACGCGAACAGCACCTTGGCGTCGGAGACGTTGACGATGAACGCGACCTCGTCCGAGGTGAGATGCCTGTTGATCGGTGTGATGTACAGGCCGGAACGAATTGCGGCCCAGTAGATTTCGTAGCATTCGTTGGTGTTCTCGGAGAGCAACGCGATGACATCACCCTTCCGAAGACCGAGGGCGAATAGCTCTGCAGCAATCGCCGCCGACCGCTCGTCGAGTTGCCGATACGTCAGCACCTCGCCCGTCTCGTAGGTGATGACTGCCGGCTTGTCCGGCGTGGCCTGTGCGACTGTTCCTGGAAACATTGACTCGACTCCTCGACGCTAAACCAGCAGATCCTCGCGGCCATCCGCCTTCAACCTGTCGACGTAGGCCGGAATGAGGCGCTTGGTGAGGGGCGCGAGCTTCAGCAGTGAAGTGATGTCTCCGCTCACCTTCACCTTGCCCTTGGCCATCGCCAGCGGAAGGTTCACCTTGCCCTGCCAGTACGCGTTCCCAGTGTCGGCAGACATCTTCATCTCGGCGGCATCCACCGATGCACCGTCGGCCCGCGAGACCGTCGCATTGCCCAGGTCGACGATCAAGCTGACCTCCGGGTCGGAGTAGGTCGTCTGCAGCTTCGCGCCCGTTGCTCGGAGTTTCGGTCCCAGTTCCGGATCCGCGAACGCATCCTGGAAGATTCCTCCGAGGTACTTTTCGACTTCGTCCGCGTTCGCGAATGCCACGATGCTCTCCTTGCCTGATGGGCTGTCGCCTGTATGGGTGATCTGGGCCAACGCCGATGTTCAGCGTGATCCGCGTCTCAAACATAACTATCGTTACGTAGTCCTGTCACTACTTTTGGCGAGATTTTTGACTCAAACTTCAAAACTGGCACGCCGTCAGGAGGATTTGCAGGAACTCGCCTGGATGTCCTCGCTCTTCGAAATCGCCAGTTCAACAGCCATGTGCGGCTGCCCGATCGGGTCGCAGCCAACCAGTCGAAACAGCTTCAGCGAAACGCGAAGAGAGAGCCCGGTGCGCCCACGTCGCGCTGGCACGGATCACTGTTGTCAGTAACGCTCGTCATCTTTTCCGCGCCCTGGCGCGTAGGTCGGATGATTCCGGCGGCAAATCCTGCCGCTCTTCGTCGAAGGGGCGGCCCGCGAGTCGATTGTGACCCTTGACACGTCGGATCGAGTGAATGTACGTTCATTCACTATGAAGTCCGAGTCACTCCGTCTCGGCGACCACCTTCGCGAAGGAGCACCGACATGAGCTACGGCACCACCGAATACGAAGACATCGAGTACGTCGTGGAGGGCCCGACGGCGGTCATCACGATGAACCGCCCGCAGCGCTACAACGCATTTCGCGCCAAGACCGTCGAGGAGATGATCAACGCCTTCCGACGCGCCTGGGCCGACCGCAACGTGCAGGCCGTGATCCTGACCGGCGCCGGAGAGAAGGCCTTCTGCACCGGTGGCGACGTCAAGCAGCGCGCCGAGACCGGCGACTACGGGCCGTCGGAGTCGGGCATGTTCGAGATCGGGAACCTGCACAAGGTGATCCGCGACATCCCCAAGCCAGTCATCGCGGCGGTCAACGGACTCGCCATCGGCGGCGGACACGTGCTGCATGTGCTGTGCGACCTGACCATCGCCGCAGACACCGCACGCTTCGGCCAGTCGGGCCCCAAGGTCGGCTCATTCGACGCCGGATTCGGCTCGGCCTACCTGGCACGAGTCGTCGGCGAGAAGCGGGCGCGCGAGATCTGGTACCTGTGCCGCCAATACGACGCCGCCACCGCTGAGCGTTGGGGCCTGGTGAACTGGGTCGTCCCGGCGGCAGATCTGCTCGACGAGGCCAAGAAGGTCGCTGCCGAGATCGCTGAGAAGTCGCCGACGACCCTGCGCTTCCTCAAGCAGAGCTTCAACGCGGACTCCGACCATCAGGCCGGACTCTCCAATCTCGCGATGAGTGCACTGGACCTCTTCACCCACTCCCCCGAGGGACTCGAGGGAGCAACAGCTTTCGCCGAAAAGCGCGCACCCGACTTCAACAAGTACGTCGGCGCCTGACCGCAGCAACCACAGACCACAGGAGCAAAACCCATGAGCACCAACCCCATCGCCGTCGTCACCGGCGCAGGATCAGGTATCGGTAAGGCCATCACCCTCGCATTCGCCGAGCAGGGCACCACAGTCGTCGCGGCCGATCTCGACCTCGACGCCGCCAAGCGCACCGCTGAGCAGAACTCCGCCATCGTGCCGATGTCCGTCGACGTCGCCGATCGCGCCACTGTCGACGCACTGCGCGACGCCGTCAATGCCGAAGTCGGTATCGCCGACATCCTCGTCAACGCCGCAGGATGGGACCGCACAGACCAATTCCTCAATGCGAGCACCGAATTCGCGGAGAAGGTCGTCGCTATCAACTACCTCGGACCGGTCCACATGGCGAGCGCCTTCCTGCCGGGAATGGTCGAGGCGTCGAAAACCGAAGGCTGGCAGGGCGGCCGGGTGATCAACCTTGCCTCCGATGCCGGACGAGTCGGCAGCGCAGGCGAATCCATCTACGCGGGCGCCAAGGGCGGCGTGATCGCCTTGAGCAAGTCGCTCGCACGCGAAATGGCTCGTCACCAGATCACCGTGAACGCCGTGTGCCCCGGCCCCACCGACACCCCGCTTTTCCAAGCTCAGCCCGACAAGCTCAAAGAGGCCCTCGTCAAAGCGATTCCGTTCCGACGACTGGCCCGTCCCGACGAGGTCGCAGCGCCCGTTCTGTTCTTCGCCTCCCCCGCGGCGTCGTTCATCACCGGCCAGGTGATCAGCGTCAGCGGCGGACTCACAATGGCCGGCTAGGGCCAACCCCGAGGTCACTGGAGATCATCATGAGCACCCTCGACAGTCACGACGCCGCAACACCGTACGTCTACGACGCAGCACAGTATCGCTCGTTCTTCGAGCACGAGTTCACGTATCTGAACGGCTTCCGCCGCAACGTCTCCCGATACGCGCACACCACCGCGATGATCGACCCGACGACCGATACCGAGTGGACGTACGCAGAGCTCGGCGCCGCCGTGGACTCGTTGGCCGCCGGCCTCGCGGCCCACGGTGTCGGCGACGGCGACGTCGTCGGATATCAGTTGTTCAACGGTCCCGAGTTCGCGCAGCTCTACCTCGCCACCCAGGCAGTAGGCGCCGTCGGATCACCGATGAACTTCCGGTTGGCCGCAGGCGAGACGGCTGTCATCCTCGACGTGAGCAGGCCATCGGTCTACATCTACGACACCGAACTCACCGACATGGTGTCCACGGCGATCGAGCGCGCGGAGCACACCCCAGAGGTCCTGATCGGCGTGGGCACAGGCACTCTCGTCAACGGCCCGCGGTCGATCCGATTCACCGACCTGCCGGCCGACGCTCCTGCACCGCGGACAACCCGCGGCGTGTTCGACGAGACCACCCGGCTCTACACCTCCGGCACCACCGGCATGCCCAAAGCGGTGCCGATGAACAGCGCGATCGAGATCTTCTCGGCGCACGACGTGATCATGCATTTCCCGCTCTCGCCGGAGGATCGCACGCTGAACATGACTCCGTGGTTTCACCGGGGCGGACTCTATTGCGCCGGACCCAATCCCACGTTCTACCTCGGATCGTCGCTGGTACCGATGCGTGTGTTCGACGCAGCGACGACACTCGACTGGGTCGAGCGCTACGGACTGACATTCCTCATCGGTGCGCCGACCAACCTCGCGATGCTCGCCGCCGAGCAGCAACGTCGTCCGCGCGACCTATCCAGCCTGAACGGAATCGTCACCATGGGCGCTCCCCTCGAACGCGACGCAGCACTGCTCTATCAGCGGGTACTCACCCCCAGGATCTTCAACGGATACGGTAGCACCGAAGGGTTCTGGAACACCTTCCTGCGCCCCACGGACCTGCCGGCGCACGCCGGAACGGCCGGGCGTGCCTGCCTCGACGACGACGTGCGCGTGGTCCACGTCCGCGACGACGGACGGCTGGCCGACCCGGACGACGTCGTCGCACGAGACGGCGACGAGGTGGGCGAGGTGATCATCCGTTCGCCGAAATGTGCTGCGGCGTACTTTGATTCACCTCAGCAGGAGAAGGCGAAGTACAACGGTAGCTGGCTGCACATCGGTGATCTCGCCACCTGGGACGTCGACGAGTTCGTCACGATCGTCGGACGTAAGGACGACATGCTCATCTCCGGCGGCGAGAACGTGCATCCGGTACAGGTCGAGGAGGCGCTCAACGGCCATCCGGCGGTTTCGGATTCGCTCGTCGTCGGGGTTCCCGACGATCGGTGGGGTCAACTCGTCGTCGCCTACATCGTGCCCGTCGACGGCGCCCACCCGTCCCCTGAGGAACTCGACGACTTCTGCCGTGAGCATCCGATGCTCTCGCAGTTCAAACGTCCACGCGCCTATCGCATCGTCGAGTCGCTACCTGTTTCCGCGACCGGCAAGAAACTCCATTACCGGGCAACCACATCCGCTGCCGCCGAGATGACAGCCGGCGAATTCGATGCCCCCGCAACCCTCACAACGTCGACCACCAACGGAGCCGCCCGATGAGCACCACCGCCAGCACGAAGTTTTCCGCACTCGACCCCCTCAACCTCGATCTCGGATACTCCGACGACGAACTGGCCGTGCGCGATTCGGTCCGCGGATTTCTCGCCGAGGCCGTGACCCCGTACATCGCCGACTGGTTCGAGGAGGGCGGAATCCCGATAGCGCGCGAGCTGTTCAAGCAGTTCGGTCAGCTCGGCGTTCTCGGCATGCACCTCGACGGATACGGCTGCGGCGGAGCGTCGTCGGTACATTACGGGCTGGCAAGCCTCGAACTCGAGGCGTGCGACTCGGGCATCCGGTCGATGGTCTCGGTGCAGGGTTCGCTCGCGATGTTCTCGATCTACAACAACGGCAGCGAAGAACAAAAGACGCAGTGGCTGCCGTCCATGGCCGAGGGCACCACCGTCGGCTGTTTCGGCCTGACCGAACCCGACGCCGGATCAGACCCCGCGTCGATGAAGACGCGCGCCAGGCGCGACGGCGACGACTGGATACTCGACGGCCGCAAGATGTGGATCACCAACGCCCCCATCGCCGACGTGGCCGTCGTCTGGGCGCAGACCAACCTCCCCGACGGCGGCGTGGGTGTGCGTGGCTTCATCGTGCCCACCGACACACCGGGTGTTTCGACGCCGGAGATCAAGCACAAGGCGTCGCTGCGGGCGTCGACCACCGGTGAGATCGTCCTGGACAACGTGCGACTGCCCGCGGACGCGCTGATGCCCGGGAACGACGACCTGCACAAGAGCAGGGGAATCAAAGGGCCGCTCTCGAGTCTCACCGAGGCCAGGTACGGAATCATCTGGGGATCGATCGGTGCGGCTCGCACTGCCTGGGCGGCAGCACTCGAGTATGCCACGCAGCGAACACAATTCGGCAAGCCGATCGCAGGATTCCAACTGACACAGGCGAAGCTCGCCGACATGGCCGTCGAACTGCAGAAGGGCCAGTTGCTGGCATACCACCTCGGACGCCTGAAGGATTCGGTCGGGCTGCGTCCCGACCAGGTCAGCTTCGGCAAACTCAACAACACCCGTGAGGCCATCAAGATCTGTCGCACGGCGCGAACCATATTGGGCGGCAACGGCATCTCGCTCGAATACCCCGTGATCCGACACATGGTGAACCTCGAATCGGTGCTCACCTACGAGGGCACCCCAGAGATGCACCAACTCGTCCTCGGCCAGGCCTTCACCGGCCAGAACGCCTTCCGCTGAACGGAGACTCCCCATGAGCGCACTCACCCACGACATCGAGCACAAGCAATTCCGCGACACCGCAGCACGATTCGTCGCCGAGCAGATCACTCCCTCCCACGAGAACTGGGAAATTGCGGGCCAATGGGACCGCAGCCTGTTCACCGAGGCGGGAAAGAACGGGCTGATCGGATTCGAGGTCGACGAGCAATTCGGCGGGCCAGGCGTCGACGACTTCCGGTACAACGCAATCCTGATCGACGAGATCGCTCGTACCGGCGCGGCCGCCGAAGCGATCGCGTTCTCACTACAGAACGACGTCGTACTTCCCTACCTCACTGAGCTGACCACCGACGAGCAGAAGGCGCGCTGGCTACCAGGCGTCGTCAGCGGGGAGACCGTGCTCGGCATCGCGATGACGGAGCCGGGGGCGGGCAGCGACCTCTCCGGCATCACCACGTCGGCGGTCCACGACGGCGATCACTACGTGGTCAACGGGTCGAAGACGTTCATCTCCAACGGCCGCAACGGCGACCTGTTCGTCGTCGCGACGAGGACGAGTGCGGACAAGCACAAGGGACTCACTCTGCTCGTCGTCGACGCTGCCACAACGGGTTTCGAGCGTGGCCGCAATCTCGACAAGATCGGGCTGCACGCACAGGACACCAGCGAGCTCTCCTTTCACGATATGCGGGTGCCGGTCGCGAACCGACTCGGAGAGGAGGGCGAGGGCTTCTACCAACTGGTGAGAAACCTTCCGCAGGAACGACTCTCGCTGTCCGTGGGCGCCATCGCTGCCGCCGAGGGTGTTTTCGCCCGCACCCTGGAGTACGTGAAGGAGCGCACGGCGTTCGGTTCGCCGATCGCGTCGTTCCAGAACACCCAGTTCGTCTTGGCCGAGCTCGCAACCGAACTCGACATCGCACGGACGTTCCTCGACGACTGCATCGCAGAACACGTCCGGGGAGAACTGAGCGCTGCACGGGCGGCGCGGCTGAAGTGGTGGGCAACCGAACTGCAGGTCCGGACCGCGGACCGGTGCCTGCAACTGCATGGCGGATACGGCTACATGCGGGAGTATCCGGTGGCACGAGCGTTCGTCGACGCGCGCATCCAGACCATCTACGGCGGGACGTCGGAGATCATGAAGACCATCATCGCCAAAGATCTGGGGATCTGAGCAGCTACAGTGATGAACGGTGATTCACCGTTCGATGGAGGAGGAGTACTCGTGGCGAAATCCGCAACCGCACGCTCGACGTCGGATCTGGCCGTCGAAGATGCGGTGCGCGCGGTCCGGGTCTCGTCACGTCGACGACAGTTGCTCGACGCCGCCGTCGCCGTCATGGAGCGCACCGGGTTTCACCAGATGTCGATGCAGGCGCTCGCCGACGAGGCGCAGGTCAGCGTCGGATTGTTCTACAAGTATTTCGGGTCCAAGGAGGACATCCTCCTCGCCGCGATCGTCGACATCCTGGAGAAGTTCCGCGATCAGTTGCAACCAGCGATGGACCTCGCGGGCGACGACCCCGTCGAACAACTCATCGCCGGTTTCCGGCAGTATGCGCGGATCGTCGACGAGAATCGGGACGCCGTCGTGCTGACGTATCGGGAGAGCCGGACGCTCGACGCCGAGGGTCGGGACCAGATCAAGCAGCTCGAGGTGGAGACGTCGGCGCCGATGCGCGACGCAATCACTGCAGCAATAGAGAACGGGTCGATGAAGGCGGACGTCGACGTCGACCTCGCGGTGTTCGATCTGATGATGCTCGCGCACGGGTGGGCGCTCAAGCACTGGCATTTCGCGCCCGCGCTGACGATCGACGAGTACGCGACGGCACAGCTGCGGTTCGCGCTGCCGGCGCTGGTCGTCGGAGATCGGCTCGGCGGGTACCTGGCCGCGCTGTAGGGGGTGGTCTCGACAAGCTCGACCAGCGGTGAGGGCTCGATCGGCGGTGGGGTGGTCTCGACAAGCTCGACCAGCGGGGAGGGCTCGACCAGGGGAGATGCCGACCGCGACTCTTGTCTGGTCAAGCCCTTTTTTCGCTGGTCGAGCTTGTCGAGACCGGCTAGGCGGAGTCCGATGGCTCGGCGACGGGGCGGTCGGATCGGCCGCGCGAGGACAGCCAGAGCGAGAGCACCCAGGTGCACAGCCCGACCCACACGGCGCCGAACAGCCAGCCGGCGAGGACGTCGGTGGTCCAGTGGACGCCGAGATAGATGCGGGTCAGGCCGACGAGAATCGATATCACCGGCGCGAGCACCAGCGTCCAGGGATGCGCGCGCACCCACGGAATCACCCGGTACGCCGCGACGGCGATGAGTCCGTACACAACCATCGTCATCATCGAGTGGCCCGAGGGAAACGAGTAGCTCTCGATGTGGAGGAGCCGGTCGTCGCGCGGGGGCCTCTCACGCCTGACGAGATGTTTGAGGATCACCATCAACGACGCTCCGAGGAGCGAACCCAACCCGACGTACACGGCCTCGGTCACGTGCTTGCGGACGGCGAGCGCGATCACGACGAGTGTCGCGACGATCCAGAGGGTGATCGTGTTGCCGAACACCGTGACGACGTGCGCGAGGCCGGTCAGTGGCGCGGTGCGGTGGTCGACGACCCACGTGGTGATGTGTTGGTCGACGTCGGTGATCTGCACGATCATTCTCGCCACACTACCGACGATGCCCGCCGATCAGCGGTGAATGTGTGTCGTGTTGAAGGATGTGGGTGCTGCAGCGCACACATCTTTACGTAGGACACACATTCAGCGGCGGGGTGGGCTCAACCAGCGGGCTGCGTGGCGGCGAGGGCGCGGCTGATGACGAGGCGCTGGATCTGGTTGGTGCCCTCGAAGATCTGGGTGATCTTGGCTTCGCGCATGAACCGCTCGACGCGGAAGTCGCGGGTGTAGCCGTAGCCGCCGAGCACCTGGACGGCGTCGGTGGTGACCTTCATCGCGGCGTCGGTGGCGATCAGCTTGGCGGTGGCAGCGGCGCGCGAATACTGTTGTCCCGCATCGCGACGTCGCGCGGCGTCGAGGTAGGTCGCGCGGGCTGAGTCGACGGCGGCGGCCATGTCGGCGAGTAGGAAGCCGAGGCCCTGATGGTCGATGATCTTGCGGCCGAACGTGGTTCGTTCGTGTGCGTAGTCGACGGCGGCGTCGAGTGCTGCCTGTGCGAGGCCGGTGGCGACGGCCGCGATGCCGAGTCGGCCGGAATCCAGTGCAGAGAAGGCGATCTGGAGTCCCTGGCCCTCGGCGCCGAGTCGACGTCCCTCCTCGATGAAGGCGTCGTCGTAGTGCGCCGAGGTGGTGGGCACCGCGGCAAGGCCCATCTTCTCTTCGGGTTTGCCGAACGAGAGGCCGACGGTGTCGCGGGGAACGAGGAAGCACGAGATGCCCTTGGAGCCTTCGCCTGTCCGCGCGAACAGGTTGTAGACATCGGCGATGCCGCCGTGGGTGATCCACGCCTTGGCGCCGGTGACGGAGTATCCGCCCTCGGCGGGCTCGGCTTTGCAGTTGAGTGCAGCGGCGTCGGATCCGGCCTGTGGCTCCGACAGACTGTACGCGCCGATCAGCTTGCCCTCCAACAGATCCGGGAGCCACTGCTGCTTCTGCTCGTCGGTGCCGAAGGTGAACAACGGGTGGCAGGCGAGGCCGTGCACGCTGGTCGCGACGGCAACCGACGCCCAGCGCGCGCCGAGTTCTTCGAGCACCTGCAGGTACACCTCGTAGGGTTGGCCGCCGCCTCCCCACTCCTCGGGATAGGGCAGACCGAGGAGTCCCGCCTCGCCCATCTCGGCGAACAGGCCGTCTGGATACCGCTCGGCCTTCTCGTACTCGTCGACGATGGGGAGGAACTTCTTGTCGGCGAAATCCCTGGTCAGCGCGATCAGATCACGGGCCTCGTCGGTGGGTAGGAGACGGTCGACGGGCATGAATCCTCCGATGGTGCGTGACCTGGACTGCGAACAGTGCCTACAGCGAACAGTACTCAGGTACTCTTCCTAGTACTATTCGAGCGAGAATGCAATGCTCCCGCCACAGCCCAGGAGGTGACCGATGACCCGAGCCGAGCTCGCGACGCGGCGTCGAACCGAGTTGTTCGACGGCCTGCTCGCGCTGATGCTCGACGACGGCTTCGCACACCTCCAGATCGCCGACCTCGCAGCGCGCCTGCACTGTTCACGCTCGACGCTCTACACCCTGGCCGGCAGCAAGGAACAGCTCGTCACCAAGACGGTCACCCATTTCTTCCGCACGGCGACCGAACAGGTCGAGTCGCGAGTCGACGGCGTCGCGACGTCGCGCGACGCCGTCGTCGAGTATCTGATCGCGGTGGGCGATGCGCTCTCGCCCGCATCCGCGCAGTTCATGGCAGACCTGCACGCCTTCGCCCCGACGCGCGAGCTCTACGAGCAGAACACCGCAGCAGCCGCTGCACGCGTGCGAGAACTGATCGCCGCGGGGGTGGCCGCGGGCGAATTCCGTGACGTCGACGCCGCTTTCGCGGGCGACCTCGCGGCGACGATGATGAGTCGCATCCAACGGCGCGACGTCGAAGCACACACCGGCCTCGACGACGCGCAGGCCTACCGGCAGCTCGCGTCGATACTCACGCGCGGGATCGACGTCGACCGAGGTTAGCGCCGTGCGCGGCGTCGAAGGTGAGTGATGCCGCGGTCGTCGATCCACCAGTTGACGGACATGTCGACGCCCTCCCCGCCGTCGCGGGCGACGGTGACGACCAGGTCGTCGTGGACTCTGACTTCGCCGTCCACTGCGCGCCCGGTGAGCGCGGTGAAGAGCACAGCATCGGTGTCTGCCGCGGTCGACGGCTCGCCCTCGGAAGCGACGACGGCGCTGAGTACCTCCGACGAGGTCGGAACGTCGAGAATGTCGGCGAGCAGCGCGGCGTCGTCAGCCAGACTCGCGCCGTCGGCGGCGAGCACCACCATCGCGTCGGCGTCGACGACCTGCACATGCCACGGGCGATCGATCACCACCGCGTCGGTGACCGCTCTGCCCGACACCGCGCGAACACGTTCCGGCACAGCGAGATCCATCGGTTCGACGATCCCGCGTCGGCACGCACGCACGATCGCGGCGTAGGTCGTCGACGCTGCGCCGGCCGACACGTCGCGCGCCGGATCGGCGAGATTGTGCAGCAGGGTGTCGGCATCGGCGACCGATTCGACGTCGCTGCCGCCGAGCGAAGCGGCGAGCGAGTCGGCGTACGGATGGTCGAGGACGTCGCGTACCCCTGCCAGCGCCGACTCCGACGGTGCGCGGTACCAGCCGAGTGCATGCCCGTCGATCTCCGCGTGATGACGCAACCACCACGCGGTGTAGCCCTGGCGGTCGGCCAGCACCGATTCGAGCGACTCGTCGCGAGCGAGGAGCGTCAGCGCCTCGGGCCAGCGCTCGTCGTCGACGAGATCGAGATCGCGCACCGCGGTGAGGGTTTCGGGGAGATCGGCGAGGCCGTCCCACCAGAGCTCCTCGTCGGGCAGGTCGTGATCCGGCGCGGTCGGGAACTCGTCGGAGACGGTCGTGAAACCCCACCCGACGCCGATCCTGCGCAGCACGTCGGCTCCGACACGCGCCACCAGCTCGTCGTCGACGATGCCGAACGGATGGTCGTCGACGAGCACGGAGAGCAGCGGGGCGTCCGGCAGCAGAAGTTCGTCGGCGCTGCGCCACTCGCCGTCGGCAGGTAACGCCATGCGCGACAACCACTCCGGTGCGGCAGCGGCGGGGTCCGCGACGAGCAGTTCGACGACCTCATCGAGAAGTGTCGAATCCTCGTCTTCGACCGCCTCCTCATCCTCGACGAGTGCGCGCAACCCGTCGTCGGCAAGCGCCTTCGCCACCGAGAGACGTTGCACACCAAGTCGTTCGAGGAGCGGGTGGTCGGCGTCCGGGTCGACGGTGCGAATCCACCGCAGTGGCCGCGACGTCGCGACAACGGAGAGCCCACGCGCGCCGATGTTCATGCGACCGTCCGCACGCGGGACCGGCAGCGCAGCCAGCTCCTCGACCTCGCGCGCCGTCGGAACGAGCGGCGCGAGCGCGGCGTAGAGCCGCTGCCACCAGGACGCGGGCCGGTCGACCCCGACGAGCCGGTCTGCAAGGGCCGCAAGCCCGATCGGCGTAACCCCCAGGCGTTCGAGCGCGACAAGCGAGCTGGACGTCGAGAGGTCGGGGTGCACGAGGTCGGCGAACAGATCACCGAGTACGTCGGCGAGTTCGTCTGTCAGTCCGACGAGAAGCGTCGCACGGGACGGCACGAGGTCGGAACCTTCGGCCGCGGGAAGCCATGGCGCGTCGCGCACTTCGTCGACGACCGCCTCGGTGAGCCGCGCGTCGTCGAGTCCCGCGATCCGATGCGACGCGGGTAGCAGAGCGAGCCGATCGGACGGTTCGACGACGCGCAACAAATCGGCGTAACCGGCTGCGGCAGAGGCGATGTCGACGTCGGGAAGTAGTCGACGTCGGTCCGGCGTCGGTGGCAGCGATGTGATGATTCTGGCGGGCAGCCCGAGCTCGATGTCGGTGGCCGTCGGCGCGTACAGCACTCCCCGCACCGGACGAGCGGCCACAGCTGCATCGGACTGCGGTGCGAGCCAACGGTTCACAACGCCGTCGCGCGTGTGTGTCACCTCCAGCCACGAGGCGTACACCCTCTCGGCACCATCGGCGTCGACGAACACACGCAGCCGTCGAGCACTACTGTCTGGGCCAAGCTGCGCAGCGTCTTCCTCTGCAGCGTCGAACTCCGTCCGCTCTATCCGAAAACTCCTGTCCGGCAGCGTGATCGACTCAACGGACTCGAGCGAGAGCAGTAGATCGGGCGCCTGCGCCGCAATGTCGGAGAGCAACGCTTCAGCGTCGACGTCCGGCGTCAACCCCAGCACGACGTCGGTGTCGAAGCCGGCTGCGGGCGCAGTGTCGACGGGCCACGCCAGGCGCAGCAACGGAACCGACGCGTCGTCGCGCAGCGAAATACCCGAATCCCGCACCGCGGCAACGGTATCGGCGCGGTCAAAGCGGATGGAGCCCGTCGTCGAGCGGATCTCGACATGGTCGGCGACGGTGGCGGTGGCCGTGAAGCCGACACCGTAGCGGCCGATCACACCTGCGGCGGTGTCGTCGGATTTCGCCGATGCCCGCAGCGCAACAAGCGAACGCACGCCATCTGCGCTCAGCGGAGCACCAGTGTTGGCGACGTGCAGTTCGCGGTCGTCGAGCCAGACGGCTATGCGCGCAGGCGAATTCGAGACGGCTGCCGCGTCTGCGGCGTTGACTGCGAGCTCGGTGAACAGTCGGTCGCGGTAGCCGACGGTGACCAGGTCGTCCTCGGCGTTACTGTCTTCGACCAGCCGGGTCGGCGACGAGCGCCAGGCGTCAAGAGTGGCTGCGCGCAGGCGCCCCGTCCCGAACGGGTCGTCGTTGTCGCGCCGGTCGGTCGTCAGGGTCGGCCGTTCTCAGACGATCTCGAGCACGCCGTCGTCGAATGCCTCGTACGCGGGCGATCCCTCGCCCCGATGCGGCTCGACGTCGGAGTGCGCGCCGCAGCCGTACTCGGCCGACACCACGCGGCCGTCTGCGGCGAGTTCGTTGGCGCACGCGCCGAACGCAGCCCGCAGCGCGCCGGAGAGGGGAATGTAGAAGCCACATGTCCCGCACGAGAACGGTGCGGCCTGAGCCATTTCCGACTCGGGACCGAAGTCGCCGTCGTACCAGCGTTGCGCGGCGTCGTCACGTCCCTCGCGGCTGAGTACGCGTCGTCGACCGAGTCCGAGTTCGCCCGCCACCTGCGCGACGTCGTCGTCATCGGCGAGGAACTCGTCGCCGGTGTCGATCTGGTTGGGCACCAACCGCGGGTCGTCGTCCTCGGCGGCGAGCACATCGCCGGGATGCAGATCGCCCGACTCGACGCGCTGCGACCACGGCAGCCAGTCGGGCGCGAGCAGCGCACCGTCGGCGGGTAGGAGCGCGGTCTCGCTGATCGTCACCTCGTCGCTGTTCGGGGAGCCCGCGACGACGACACACCACTGCCACCCCTGGTAGCCGGGGATGTCGGAGTCGAAGTAGTGGGCGACGGCCCACTCCCCCTCCGCGATGGCGGCGCGGTGGTCGCCCGGATGCTCCCCGTCGGCTTCGAGCGCTGAGCGAGCCGACTCGACGGCGTCGAGCAGGAGCTGGTTTCCGGTCACTGCGATCACTGTTCCAGTGTGCAATATCGACGCCGCGCCAGGCCAACCGCCCACCTCGACGCGCTGTGGCGCCCCACACGACCGACGGTTACGCCACACAGTCACACCGATGAGGAACAATTGATCAGGTGATCCGATGGAGGCGGGCCGACGGGGGCCGATCGAACGACGACCCCCCGACGACGCCAGTACCCGAGAGCGAGACCTCGCGCATCGACGAGTACAGCCGACGACGCCCAGCCGCCCACCCGGGCAGCGCGAACTATCCCGCGGGCGACGGCCGGCAACGCGGTCGTGCCCACGCATCCGTCGGCGACGCCTACCTGCCGCCCCGTACGCACAATCCGCACCTGCCTCCCCTCGACGAGTCGCCGACCGTCGGCGCGACGCGCGCGATGCCCGACGACTCCGCGGCCGCTGCGTCGGCCAAAGGTCCGAAGAAGATCACGGTCATGCGCGTGGCCGCGATGCGCGGACGCGAACTGACCGGGCGCGGCGTCGACAAGATCTATCAGGCCGCGACGGCCGACGGCGCCGACAAGTCGGGGCTGACGGCGCTGACCCTGCCGGTCATCGCCAACTTCGCCGTCGACGCCGCGATGGCCGTCGCACTGGCCAACACGCTGTTCTTCGCGGCCGCGACCGGCGAGTCGAAGACGAACGTCGCGCTGTATCTGGCGCTGACGATCGCCCCCTTCGCGCTGATCGCACCGGTGATCGGGCCCATGCTCGACCGTCTCCAACACGGTCGACGCATCGCGATGGCCACGACGTTCGGCCTGCGTACCGTGCTCGCGCTGCTCATCATCAGCAACGTCGCCTGGAACCCCGCCACGCAGCAACTGCAGTACGACCCATGGGTGCTCTACCCGTGCGCACTGGGTTTGCTGGTGCTCTCCAAGTCGTTCGGAGTGCTGAAGTCGGCGGTGACGCCACGTGTGGTGCCACCGAGCATCGACCTTCCGCGCGTCAACTCCCGACTCACGACGTTCGGGCTGATCGGCGGGACCATCATCGGTGGTGCGGTCGCCGCGCTGTTCGAGGTGGTGCTGGCCAGAGCGCTTCCGATCCACATCCCGGGTGCGATGGTGTGGCTGGCGATCATCTCGGTGGTCGGCGCCTACCTGTGCCTGCGCATCCCGTCGTGGGTCGAGGTCACCGAGGGCGAGGTGCCGACCACCCTGACCTACCACGAGCCGCATCAGCCGGAGGCCGGGTCGGGTTCGGGGCGCACATCCCGCGCAAGGCGCGGAGCACGCGAGATCGCCAAGACCATGCGCCAGCCGCTGGGCCGGACCGTCGTAGCCGGTCTGTGGGGCAACGGGACGATCCGCATCCTCACCGGCTTCATGACGCTCTACATCGCGTTCTACGCCAAGTCGCAGGGCTCGCACAGCGGGTGGATGCAACTCGCCTTGCTCGGCGCGGTCGGCGCGGCAGCCGGGGTCGGCAACGCGATCGGCAACGGGGTCGGGACTCGGCTGGAGCTGAAGAATCCCCCGAAGGTGATCGTGTGGGCGACCGCCGCCTGCTTCGTCGTCGCAGTGCTCGCCGCGATCTTCGGCAACGTCCTGCTCGCGGTGGTCGCGGGCTTCGTCGCATCCGGGACCAGCGCGATCGGCAAGGTGTGTCTCGATTCATCGATCCAGGACGACCTTCCCGAACGGTCGCGGGCGTCCGCCTTCGGTCGTTCGGAGACGGTCTTGCAGCTGTGCTGGGTATTCGGCGCCGCGCTGGGCGTGCTGCTTCCGCCGAAGCTGTGGATCGGGTTCACCGTCGTCGCCGTGCTCCTCGGCCTCGGGTTGGCGCAGACCGTGATGACCACTCGCGGGTCGACGCTGGTTCCCGGCTTCGGAGGCCACCGTCCCGACCAGGCGGCACCGACCGTCTCGTTCGCCGCCGCCGACACCACACGGTTCACCCACCCGACCGAGCGGGCTTTCCGCGCTGGTGAGCGACCCGAAACAGCCCACCCGAGACCCTCGGAAGCGCCCACCCGCCCCCAGCCGAGCAGACCGCCACACGGACCTGTCCACCCGAGCGGTCACGGCACAGGCCATCATTGAACCGTGCAATTCAACAGCGGTGAGAAGAAGGCAGTCGCGATCATCGCGATCGTGGCGGTGGTGTTCACGGGCGTGGTCGGCGGCATCGTGAGCGCTCTGGTCGTCGGCAAGCATCATGACGAACGCGGATATCTGCACGTCGCAATCGACGACCAACTCATCACCGTGAAGCCGACCGAATGGTGCGACGTACTGATGCAGAACTGCACGGCCGACCAGGACCAGGCGCTGCGCGGCCAACACGCTCCGTTGCCCATCGGGCAGAGCGCCATGCTGTCGGTGTCGGAGAACATTTCCGACCACCCGTGGCTGCTCTACCTGCTCTACGCCGACCGCAACGGAGTGATCATCAACCCCGACCCGACGCCCGAGTACAAGACGAGCGGATCGGCCTTCACCCTCGAATTGCCGTCACGGCCCGATCGGGTGCTGGTCAACATCGAGGTGCAGCCGCTGTCGGCGGTCGTCGTCGACGGCCAGTTCCAGGTTGCGCGCGGGGTGCTCGCACTGAACACCACACCGGACGGATTTCGCGTCAAGCAGCCGTCGCAGCAGAACCCGAGCGCGCCAAGCGAGCGTGTCGAGGAACCGTCGGCAACCGGATAGCGGGTCGGGTCAGGCGTCGAGTTCGCGGGCGACGGCCCGCACGACCTCAGAAATGCGCTGCGCCGTCTTGCGATCGGGGTAGCGCCCCTTGCGCAGGTCGGGCTGCACCTTGCCCTCGAGCAGGGTGATGAGGTCGGCGACCATGCCGTGCAACTCGTCGGGGCTGTGCCGCTTGGCCTGCTGTTCCTTGCGCGCGGCCTCGCGGGTGTTCTTCGCGACGCTCGGGGCGGGTTCGAGCACGGTCACGGTCAGTGCCTGCGGCCCACGACGACCGGCAGCCATGCCGAATTCGACGCGCTGGCCTGGCTTGAGAGCCTCGACGCCTTCGGGCAGCGCGGACGAGCGGACATAGACGTCCTCCCCGCTCTCCTGAGCAAGAAAGCCGAAGCCCTTCTCCGCGTCGTACCACTTCACCTTGCCGGTCGGCACTGTGCTCACCCTCATCTTCGCTCGGTCTCACCACCGCGGTCATCTACCGCAGCGGGTCTTGCCGTAACAACTGGCTTCTCGTTCACAACAGTTGCCCTGTCACAGCAAAAGACGCCCAACCCACGACAATCAGATGAGCAGGGCGCCTGGTTACCCACCATTCTAGCCAATGGCCTGCTGCACAGTCACCTCACATTCGGTCCGGAGCAGCGACTCTCGAATGTGTTCTACCGTTGAGGTATGCAGAAGAAATCGTCCACGGCTCTTCTCGTCCTCGCGGGGATCGTGTTCGGCGTCGGAATTGTCGCGCTGATCGTGCTGTTCGTGATGCCTGCCGTCGATGATGGCGGTACCGCTCCCACATGGGTCTACCTGCTGGCGATGTGCACTCCGATCGGTTTCCTCCTCGGCATCGTCTACGCGCTCCGCTCCGGGCGGCGCGTGAAATGACGAGTCAGGGCGACGCGAGCCGCAGTGCGTTCGGTGCTCTGTCGCCGGTGTCCGAGCCCGGCGCACTCAAGCGTGCATACAGCTGCTTTCCCACCGGAGTTGTCGCGGTGTGTTGCCTCGGCACCGCCGACGCCCCGCTCGGCATGGCGGCGTCGGCGTTCACGACAGTCTCACTCGACCCACCACTGGTCTCGGTCTGCGTACAGAACACCTCGACGACGTGGCCGCGGCTGCGCGAGGCACCCGCGCTCGGCGTGAGCGTGTTCTCGCACACGCAGTCGGCGCTGTGTCGTCAACTCGCCGGGCCCGCTGAACATCGATTCGACGGCACCACCCCGCAGGCCACAGACGACGGCGCGCTGTTCCTGCCCGACTCCGCGGCGCAACTGTCCTGCCACATTCACAGCGAGGTACCCGCAGGCGATCACACCGTCGTGTTGCTGCAGATAGACGCACTCGACTGCGATCCGGACGTCGAACCGCTCGTCTTTCACGCCAGCACGTTCCGTGCGCTCGAAGCACGCCCGCGACTGCAACCGACGACGACCGGGCCGACATGAGCATCATCGACCTCGGACTTCCGATCACCCCGCGCTCCACACGCGACGACGCGCCGTCGTCGGGGCCATTGCTCGACACGTTCGGTCGCGTTGCCTCTGATCTGCGGGTATCGGTGACCGACCGCTGCAATCTGCGCTGTACCTACTGCATGCCTGCCGAAGGTCTGGACTGGTTGCCGTCCGAGGATCTGTTGACCACCGACGAGTTCGTGCGGGTGCTCACCGTCGCCGTGCGCGACCTCGGTATCCGACGCATCCGCTTCACCGGCGGCGAACCGCTGCTGCGCCGCGACCTCGAGGAATTGATCGCCGCGGCGTCGAACATGCCCGAAGCGCCGGAACTCGCGCTGACCACCAACGGTCTGGGGCTGCGACACCGCGCACGAGCACTGGCCGACGCGGGCCTGCATCGCATCAACGTCTCGCTCGACACCATCGACCCCGCCCGCTTCGCGCAGATCACTCGCCGTGACCGGCTCTCCGACGTACTCGACGGGCTCGCCGCAGCCCGCGACGCGGGACTCCAGCCGGTCAAGGTCAACGCGGTCGTGCCGAACCGTGACGACCTCGCGGGCCTACCGGACCTACTGCGGTTCTGCCTCGACGAGGGCTACCAGCTGCGCATCATCGAACAGATGCCGCTCGACGCCGATCACCGGTGGGACCGCGGCGCGATGGTCACGGCGGACGAGATCCTCACGACGCTGCGTCGGACGTTTGATCTCGATCCCGATCCCCGCCCGCGCGGCGGGGCACCGGCGGCCACGTGGCTCGTGCGGGGGCACACCGACCCGACGGGACAGACAGCCCGCGTCGGGGTGATCGCGTCGGTGACGCGGCCATTCTGCGGTGACTGCGACCGCACCCGACTGACCGCCGACGGCGCCCTGCGCAACTGCTTGTTCGCCGACGCCGAGACGTCACTGATGCCCGCGCTGCGCGGTGGGCTCAGCGCAACCGCCCTCGACGCCGAGATCGCGCGACGCTGGCGCGGTGACATGTGGCACAAGGCCGCGGGACATGCGGTGAACACCACGGACTTTCGTCAACCCGACCGCCCGATGTCGGCCATCGGAGGGTGAGCGACTCGATGACGCTGACCGTTCGGTTCTTCGCGGCCGCACGTGCCGCCGCGGGCACCGATCTGACCGAGATCGACGTGCCGGCCGACGCGACGCTCGGCGACCTCGAACGCGCCCTGGTTGTCGACCACCCCGACCTCACGCGCGTGCTCGCCCGGTGCTCATATCTGCGGGACGCGATCGCCGTCTGCGACCGCACGACACCTCTCGGCGACTGCGAGACGATCGACGTTCTACCGCCATTTGCCGGCGGCTGAGACGTTCGACGCCATGTGACCTTAGTCACATAACGAGCCGATAACGGGATGGACACGAACCGACCATCGTCGGGTTGAGCAGCGATGACGACGAAATTGGGTCCAAAGTCCCACGCGCAGCCCAAAAAACAACTTGCGGACGAGGGTGATTCAGCGGCGCATCCGTCGTACTGTACGAACAGTCTCCTCCAGGGAGATCACAGGACAGCCAAAAGAACACAACATTCGACCGGGCGCGCCAAGCCTCGTTCCCCCGATCGAATGACGAACAACAAACTCAGGAACGAGGACGGGGGACCCAACATCTCCGACGGAGATACGGACATCCAGACCCGGATGCCCTTGGGGTTAAGTCCACCGGCCGCCACGGCGACCACGGACCGAGCAACCTCTCGTTCGAACCCGACAGCTGACTTCGTAGGCGCGTGGAGAGAGGAAAGAAAACTCATGGCCGGACGTCATCGCAAGTCGACGACCAACACGACCACCAAGACCTTCGCGAAGGTCGCCCTCACCGGCGCAGTACTCGGCGGCGGAGCCGCTCTGCTCGGCACCGGTTCAGCGCACGCAGCCTCCGACTCCGAGTGGGACCAGGTCGCACAGTGCGAGTCCGGCGGCAACTGGGCCATCAACACCGGAAACGGCTACCAGGGCGGACTGCAGTTCAGCCCGAGCACCTGGGCGGGCCACGGTGGCACCGCATACGCACCGAGCGCCGATCAGGCCTCCAAGGAGCAGCAGATCGCCGTTGCAGAGCGCGTGCTGGCATCGCAGGGCAAGGGCGCTTGGCCGGTGTGTGGCACCGGACTGTCGGGCTCGACCCCGCGCACCGCTCCCACCGACTCGCCCAAGCCGCTGCAGGCCCCCAAGCCTGAGGTGAAGCCCGAGGCGCAGCCGCAGACCCCGCTGGAGAAGACTCCCGAGGCCAAGAGCACCGATGACGTCAAGGGCCAGGTCGACGGCGCGCTCGACGCCGCCAACGTCAGCCCCGAGGTCAAGAACCTCTGGAAGGCAGCCAAGGACAGCGGCTACCAGCTCACCCCGGACCAGCTGAAGATCTACAACCAGAACAAGGGCCTGATCCCGCTCCCCTGAGCGATCTCGCCCGAGTCCCGGCTGCACTGACCGCCGGAACCCGAGACGAAGGGCCCCGCACGACGCCATAACGGCCGTGCGGGGTCCTTTTCCAATCTCTAGGCGGAGCCGACTTCCAATCTCTAGGCCGAGCCGACCCATTCGTCGGAGCCGTCGGCGAACACCTGGTGCTTCCACACGGGCAGGCGGGCCTTGACCTCGTCGACGAGGCGCGCGCACAGCTCGAATGCGGGCGCCCGATGGTCGGCCGCCACGGCGACGACGAAAGCCACGTCGCCGACGTCGAGGTCACCCACGCGATGCGACACGGCCACAGCGCGCACTCCCGCGACCGACGCCGACACCTCGGCGACCACCTCGGCGAGCACCTCGGGTGCGCTCGGATGCGACGAGTACGACAGCTTGGTCACCGCCGACGCGTGATCTCCGTCGTGATTGCGCACCGCGCCTGCGAACCCGACGACCGCGCCGGCCGAGCCTGCAGCGGCGTCGGTGACGAGTTGTTCGTGAGACGGAAGGTCGATGGGGTCGGCGGCGAGAGCGGCCTTAACGACTCGCACGGTCATTCGTCGCTCCGCGGGTGATCGCCACCGCGGAGCTGGTCGAGCGCGTGGTCGATGACGCCGTCGAGTACGTCGAGACCGTCGCGGACTCCGCCGGTCGACCCCGGCAGGTTGATGACGAGCGTGCGGCCGGCCACGCCTGCGACACCGCGCGAGAGGATCGCCGTGGGCACCGTCGGAAGTCCCGAGCTGCGAATCGCGTCGGCAAGACCCGGGATCTCGACGTCGAGCAGTGCTCGCGTCTCCTCCGGGGTGCGGTCGGTGGGGGTGAGACCCGTTCCGCCCGTGGTGATCACGAGCGCGTCGGAGGCGTAGATCCCGGCGCGGATCGCGTCGCCGACCGGTGCGCCATCTGCGACGACGTCGACCTCGTCGACGACGAATCCGCGGGCGGTGAGCCACTCCGCGATGATCGGGCCGCTGCGGTCGACGTAGAGGCCGCGGCTAGCGCGTGTCGACGCCACGACGACGCGGGCCACGAGCTTCTCGTCAGTCATTTTTCTCGTCTGTCGCTCGGGCGCGAGTCCAGGTTCCCGACCGGCCGCCCGATTTCTCGAGAAGTCGGATCTCCCCCGTGCTGGCGCGTCGATCGACGGCCTTGGTCATGTCGTGCAGGGTCAGTCCTGCGATTGCGACCGCCGTGAGCGCTTCCATCTCGACGCCGGTCTTCCCGGCTGTCTCGACGGTGGCCACGATGTCGATGTGATCGTCGGCGACGGTGAAGTCGACGTCGACCGCCGACAGCGCCAACTGGTGGCACAGCGGAATGAGTGCGTCGGTGCGTTTGGCCGCCATGATTCCTGCGATGCGGGCGGTGGCCAAAACGTCGCCCTTGGGCAGCGCGGAATCGCGCAATAGGTCGATGACCTCGGTGGTCGTGTGAAAGGTACCTGCGGCGACAGCGCGTCGTCGCGTCGTGGTCTTGTCGCCGACGTCGACCATCCGCGCAGCACCCGTCGAGTCGAGGTGCGAAAGACGAGAGGGATTCGACGTCTGGTCTTGGCTGCTCGCGTGCCGGGGAGGCATCAGGTCGACGTCACGTCGTCAGCGATTGACGACAGTCTTCGGTTGGACGTAGTTGACCTTGTCGGCAGGTAGCGGGAACTCGACATCGCCGAACGGCGAGAGTGCGCCGGGGATCTCCGCCGCGAACTCCGAGACCGCGTGGTCGGGGACGCTGCCGTCGTCATGACGAGGCCAGCCGTTGTCGACGTAATGGTTCTTCTTTTCCTTCTCAGCCACGGGCATATTGTGCCATGCCACCCGCTGTCCGACGACTCGCCTGCTGTTTTGGTTCGACCACTAGACTTGATCGAATGAGCACGGACGACCAGCGGATCGGCCTGGCCGACGATCTGGCCGCGCGCACCGACGACGACCTGCACGATCTGCTGTCGCTTCGCCCCGACCTCGCCTCACCACCGCCGCAAGGCACCTCGGTGCTCGCTCAGCGTGCGCTCGCCGCGGCGTCTATCGCGCTCGTTGGCGAGGAACTCGATCTGCTGACGCTGGCGGTGATCGAGCAGTTCATCGCGCTCTCCACCGGTCCGGGCGTCGCGCGGGTACCCGCCAACGTCGACGCCGAGACACTCGTGAAGGCGCTGTCGGACCGTGCCGGGTCCGCCGAGATCACCCGACGCATCGAGGATCTGCGACGTCGCGCGGTGTTCTGGGGCGTCGCCGATTCACTCACCGCGGGCGCACACCTCGCCTCGGCCCTGCCGTGGAAAGCGCTGCACCTCACCGGCCCTCTCGCCCACCTGACGCCCGACGACGTGCAGAAGCTGATCGACGGCATCGACGAGCGCCAGCGTGATCTGCTGACGACACTGTCGCGAGGCCCCGCGCTCGGACGAAGTCGGGACGCCGCGCCCGGTGCAGATCCGGACAGTCCGGTCGCTCGGCTCATCGCGCTCGGCCTCCTCGCACGTATCGACGACCAGACCGTCGAACTACCGCCGATGGTCGCAGCGCTCATCCGCCGCGAACCTCCGCTGCACACAGACACTCTCGCGCCCCCAGGCCTCGCCGACGAACACGCGTCACTGCGGTTCGGTGCCAAAGCCGTCGACGCCGCCGCAGGTGGTGAGGCGCTCGAACTCATCCGCCACACCACGGCGCTGCTCGACGTACTGGGGCGCGCACCCGCCGCGGTGCTGCGCTCGGGTGCACTCGGTGTCCGCGAATTGCGCAGGCTCGCAAAGGTAACCGGGCTGGACCAGAAACGCGTCTCGTTCCTCGTCGAACTCCTGGGCCACGCACGCCTCATCGACGTCGGGTTTCCCGATCCGCCGCCGGCGGGAGATCGGGGTGAGCAGACGTTCGCACCGACGTCGTCGGCCGATACCTGGCTGCACTCGGCGCCCGAAAGGCAGTGGGCCACACTGCTCGACGCGTGGCTGTCGATGCCGCGACGCGCGTGGCAGGTCGGCGAGCCCGACCGCGACGGCAACGCGTATCCAGCGCTCTCGTCGGAGCTCTACGACGCGACCGCGCCCGTGCAGCGACACCTCATCCTCGACCTACTCACCGAACTCGACGGTGCCACACCGTTTTCCGTCGATACGGCCACCGCATCACTCGCCTGGCGACATCCGCATCGGATACGTCGACTCTCGCCGCGCGTCGTCGGCGAAACGCTTGCCGAGGCACAGAGCCTCGGAGTGATCGCACATCAGTCACTGACCTCGATCGGTCGAGTCGCGTTGTCGGACACCGATCCCGAGGCCGTCGACTCGCAGGTGCTCGCCGCGATGCGTAAGGCGCTGCCAGAACCCGTCGACCACTTCCTGACCCAGGCCGACCTCACGCTCACCGTTCCCGGCCCGATGACCCCGGAGCTCAGCGACCAGGTCGAGTTGGTCGCCGACCTCGAATCCGGCGGCGCCGCATCGGTGTATCGAGTCTCCGAGGCGAGCGTCCGACGAGCTCTCGACGCGGGCAAGACCAGCAGCGAACTGCTCACGATGTTCACCGCCCATTCGTCGACGCCGGTTCCGCAGTCGCTGACCTATCTGATCGAGGACGTCGCACGTAAGCACGGGCAGCTCCGCGTCGGCATCGCGTCGTCGTTCATCCGATGCGAGGACCCGACGATGCTCGCCGCCGTATTGCGTAGCGACGCAGCCGAACACCTCGCACTGCGCGCACTCGCACCGACGGTGGCCATCTCGCCGTCGGAGGTTCGCACGGTCATCGACCGACTCCGGGACGCGGGATTTGCTCCCGCGGGCGAGGATTCATCCGGCTCGCTCGTCGACCTGCGCGAGCGCGGTAGTCGCGTGTCGTCGGGACGGGGGCGTCGACGCCCGACACCCCGACGCTCGACGCCGACCCCGGAACAGCTGCAATCGGTGGTGAGCCGCATGCGCTCCCACGACAGGGCGACGCGGGCAACCCCGGCGACTCCCGGAAAGTCCGACGTCGCACCGGTACGCGCCGTCGGCGGTGGCGAATCTACCACTGCCCTCATCCAATTGGCGCTTCGTGCGAACCGACGTCTACTCGTCGGCTACGTCGACGCCCACGGCTCGGCCAGCAGGCACGTCGTCACTCCGCGACTGCTCGGCGCCGGACAACTCGTCGGCACCGAAGAGGGCTCCGACGACGAGCAGCACTTCACCCTGCACCGCGTCACCAGCGTCGAATTGCTGGACAGCTAGGCCAGCGCCGTCTCTGTCTCGGCGCCGTGTGCCTCACCGATCGGACGTTTGACGTCGATCAGCAGACCGGCAACCAGCGCCACGCCCACCAGGATCGCCGCCGCGACGTAGAAGCCGATGCTCTGCCCGTGCACCATCGCCTCCGCCTGCAGCGATTGCGCGTCGGCGGGTCCGCGAACCGACGCCATGTGGCTGGTCACGTACGACGCCGCCGCCGTCGCGGCGATCGTGTTCAGCAGCGCGGTACCGATGGCGCCGCCGACCTGCTGTGAGGTGTTGACCATGGCCGACGCCACGCCGGCATCCCGCGGTTCGACGCCGTAGGTGGCCAGGTTGATCGACGTCATGAACACCGTGCCCATACCCATGCCCAGCAGGAACAGCGCCGGGAAGATCACGGTCCAGTACCGCGTCGACTCGGCCGAGATCTGACTGAGCAGCAACATCCCGCACGCGGCGAGCAGTGCACCCGGCACGAGTAGATATCTCGGCGGTACCCGCGTGATGAGCCGGGCTGCGATCTGCGTCGACCCGACCAGCATGCCGCCGACCATCGGGAGGAACGCCACGCCCGCACTCAGCGGCGAATAGTGGTGCACCACTTGCATATACAGCGTCAAGAAGAGGAACGAACCGAACATCGCGACCACCGCGAGCGCGACGCTGAGGTATGCCCCACCGCGTGCGCGGTTGGCGACGACGCGCAACGGCAGCAGCGGGTGCGGGCTGCGCGCCTGCCACGCGACGAACGCCACCAGCAACACCACCGCCGCGATCAGGCAGATGACGGTGCCGGTGTCGCCCCAGCCCTCTTCGGCGGCGCGGCTGAAGCCGTACACGACGAGGGCGAGTCCGCTACCGCCGAGAATCACGCCGAGGATGTCGAGGCCAGGCGTGTGGTCGGTGGCGCGGGGCGGCTCCTTGATCTCGACGATCGCCCCGAACAGTGCGATCGCGGCGAACACCACGTTGATGTACATGGTCCAGCGCCAGTCGAGGACCTGGGTCAACAGGCCGCCGAGCAGCAGTCCCACTGCTGCTCCACCGCCGGCGATCGCGCCGAAGATGCCGAACGCCTTTGCCCGCTCTTTGGGCGCTGTGAACATCACGGTCAGCAGCGACAACGCCGCGGGCGCCAGGAGCGCACCGAACGCGCCCTGCAGCGCGCGGGCGCCGAAGAGCATGCCCTGGTTCAGTGCGGCGCCGCCGAGCGCCGAAGCGAGTGCGAATCCGACCAACCCGACCATCAGTGCTCGACGACGCCCCCACAGGTCGGCGATGCGACCACCGAAGAGCAGCAGTCCGCCGAAAGCCAGCGCATACGCGGTGATGACCCACTGCTGATTGGCCGTGCTGATGCCGAGGTCGACCTTGGCGTCGGGCAGGGCGATCTGGACCACCGTGCCGTCGAGCACGACCATCAACTGGGCGATGCAGATGAAGACCAGGGCCTTCCACCGGCGCGGGTCGGGCTCGGCGGCCAGAGTCGGCTTTTCGGAAGCTGGCGACCCAGAAGATGGCTTCTCGGAAGTTGACATGAAGAGTGAGATCCCCACTTGCGTCGTAGTACCCCGAAGATATCCGGAGGTTTGCTCCGCTTACTCTACGCCGCGACAGTCACGCAGAACAGTGTCACTTAACGGGCATAAGGGACACGCGTCGGCCGGTGGCACACGACGCAGCCACGAGCCGCACAGATGAACCCTTATACAATGGCGCGGGTGACTGATGGACCCCTGATCGTGCAATCCGACAAGACGCTGCTGCTCGAGGTGGATCACCCCGACGCGGCCGCGGCGCGTGGAGCGATCGCCCCGTTCGCCGAGCTCGAGCGCGCGCCTGAACATGTGCACACCTACCGGGTGACACCGTTGGCGCTGTGGAACGCTCGTGCGGCCGGGCATGACGCCGAGCAGGTCGTCGATGCTCTCGTATCGTTTTCGCGATACGCCGTCCCGCAGCCGCTGCTCATGGACATCGTCGACACGATGGGTCGGTTCGGTCGGCTGCAGCTTGTGAAGAGTCCGGTGCACGGGCTGACGCTCGTCAGCTTCGACCGCGCGGTCCTCGAGGAGATCCTGCGCAACAAGAAGGTCGCGCCGATGCTCGGTGCGCGGATCGACGACGACACCGTCGTGGTGCATCCGTCGGAGCGTGGTCGGCTCAAGCAGGTGCTACTGAAGGTCGGTTGGCCCGCGGAGGATCTCGCGGGGTATGTCGACGGTGAGGCGCATCCGATCGAGCTGGAACAGGACGAGTGGCATCTGCGCGACTATCAGGAGATGGCCGCCGACTCGTTCTGGGCGGGAGGTTCGGGTGTCGTCGTGCTGCCCTGTGGTGCGGGCAAGACGATGGTCGGTGCCGCGGCGATGGCCAAAGCGCAGGCGACGACGCTCATCCTGGTGACGAATACCGTTGCGGGACGGCAGTGGAAGCGTGAGCTCATCGCGCGTACGTCGCTCACCGAGGAGGAGATCGGCGAGTATTCGGGTGAGCGCAAGGAGATTCGTCCCGTCACCATCGCGACCTATCAGGTGATGACGCGAAAGTCGAAGGGCGAGTACAAGAATCTCGATCTGTTCGACTCCCGCGACTGGGGCCTCATCGTCTACGACGAGGTGCATCTACTGCCTGCGCCCGTGTTCCGCATGACCGCCGACCTGCAGTCGCGGCGTCGACTCGGTTTGACCGCGACGCTCGTGCGTGAGGACGGCCGTGAGGGCGACGTGTTCAGCCTCATCGGACCCAAGCGGTACGACGCTCCGTGGAAGGACATCGAGGCGCAGGGCTGGATCGCGCCTGCCGACTGTGTCGAGGTGCGCGTGACGCTCACCGACGAGGAGCGCCTGCAGTACGCGGTCGCCGAGAACGAGGAGAAGTACAAGCTCTGCTCGACGGCGCACACCAAGGTCAACGTCGTGAAGTCGATCCTGGCCAAGCACGCGGGGTCGCCGACGCTGGTCATCGGCGCGTACATCGACCAGCTCGAAGAGCTCGGCCGTGAACTCGACGCCCCGGTGATCCAGGGCTCGACGAAGAACAAGGAGCGCGAGGCGCTGTTCGACCGCTTCCGCTCGGGAGAGCTGCAGACGCTCGTCGTCTCGAAGGTCGCGAACTTCTCGATCGACCTGCCGGAGGCGTCGGTCGCGGTGCAGGTGTCGGGCACGTTCGGGTCTCGCCAGGAGGAGGCACAGCGACTCGGTCGTCTGTTGCGCCCCAAGAAGGATGGCGGCCAGGCGCACTTCTATTCGGTGGTGTCGCGCGACACCCTCGACGCCGATTACGCCGCCCACCGGCAGCGTTTCCTCGCCGAGCAGGGTTACGCGTACCGCATCACCGACGCCGACGACCTGCTCGGCCCGGCCATCGGCGAGGAGTCCGTGGACTGATCCACGGTTAGCCTTGACCCCATGACCGTCGAGCGCCTTCGTCCGTTCTCCAGCACGATCTTCGCCGAGATGTCGGCGCTGGCCGTGGCTCACGATGCAGTGAACCTCGGCCAGGGTTTCCCCGACACCGACGGGCCCGAATCAATGTTGGACGCCGCGAAGGTTGCGATCTCGACCGGACACAACCAGTACCCGCCGGGCATCGGTGTCCCGGCGCTGCGCCACGCCGTCGCGCGGCACCAGCGTGAGCACTACGGTCTCGACTACGACGCCGACTCCGAGGTGCTCATCACCGTCGGCGCCACCGAGGCCATCGCGGGCGCGATCGTCGGGCTGGTCGAACCGGGGCGCGAAGTGGTGATGATCGAGCCGTACTACGACTCCTATGCCGCAACGGTTGCGATGGCCGGCGGGGTTCGACGCGTCGTCCCGCTCATCGCCGACGGCAACGGATTCCGACTCGACCGCGAACGACTCGCCGACGCATTCGGACCGAAAACCTCTGTCGTGCTGGTCAATTCACCGCACAACCCCACCGGAACCGTGCTCTCCGACGACGACCTCGCCGAGATCGCGCGCCTGTGCATCGAGCACGACGTCGTCGCTGTGACCGACGAAGTGTACGAGCACCTCCTGTTCGACGGCCGCACCCACACCCCGCTGGCGACGCTACCCGGGATGCGCGAACGCACTCTGCGAATCTCCAGCGCCGCAAAGACATTCAACTGCACCGGCTGGAAGGTCGGCTGGATCAGCGGCCCGTCCGAACTGGTCGCCGCGGCACGCGCGGCCAAGCAGTTCATGACCTACGTCGGGTCGGGGCCGTTTCAGCCGGCGGTTGCCGTCGCCCTCGACAACGAGATGGAATGGGTGCGCAAGTCCGCTGCAGAACTCGAGGCCAAGCGCGATCTGCTCACCTCGGCGCTCGTCGACTCCGGGTTCGACGTACATCGCAGCGAGGCAACCTATTTCGTCTGCGCCGACCCGCGCCCACTCGGATACGACGACGGCGTCGAGTTCTGCCGGACACTGCCCGAGCGGATCGGTGTCGCCGCGGTGCCGGTCAGCGTCTTCGCCGACGACAAGGAGCCGTGGAAACACATGGTGCGCTTCGCATTCTCCAAACGCGACGACGTCATCGCCGAGGCCGCGCGGCGGCTGCGGACACTCTGACCGTCACCCGACAGACCCACACCTACAGACGCACGACCATCTTTCCGACGTTCGCGCCGCGCATCATGTCGAGGAAGGCGTCGATCGCGTGGTCGATGCCGTCGACGACGGTCTCGTCGAAGACCACGTCGCCGGCCGCGAGCCACTCCGACATTTTGGCGGTGAACTCCGGCGCCTTGTCGAAGTGATGCCCCACGGTGAAACCTGTCAGCGTCAGTGCGCGGGTGATGATGTTCGACATGTTGTCCGGGCCGGGAACCCGCTCGGTGGAGTTGTAGCCGACGATCGCACCACAGAGCGCCGCGCGACCGCCGTCGTTGAACGCGTCGAGGGCCGCCTCGAGGTGGTCGCCTCCGACGTTGTCGAAGTAGACGTCGATGCCGTCCGGAGCGGCTGCGCGCAGCTGCTTACGGATCGGGCCGTCCTTGTAGTTGACCGCGGCGTCGAATCCGTAACGGCCGGTGAGCAATTCGACCTTCTCGTCGCTACCCGCCGAGCCGATGACCGCCTTTGCGCCGAGCAATCGTGCGATCTGGCCCGCGGCGGTCCCCACGGCACCCGCGGCGCCGGAGATGAACACGATGTCGCCCTGCTTCATCTTCGCGATCTCGGTCAGGCCGACGTATGCGGTCAGACCCGTCATGCCGAGCACACCGAGATAGAGCGACGAGTCGAACGCCTTGTCGCCGTTGGCATCTGACGGCGGCTCCGGTAGCACGGTGAACGCCTTCGCAGGACCTTGTGCCACGTCGCGCCAACCGTACTGATGCAGCACCAACGCGCCGACCGGCACGTCATCGGAGCGAGATTCGACGACGCGCCCCACAGCGCCCCCGGTCATCGTCTCGTCGAGCTTGAAGGGCGGAACGTAGCTGCGAGTGTCGATCATCCGCCCGCGCATGTACGGGTCGACGGACATGAACTCGTTGGCCACGCGCACCTCACCCGGCTCGAGATCGTCGAGAACGACTGTCACGGTGCGGAAATCGGACTGCTTCGGCCATCCGACCGGACGGGACACCAACTGGATCTGGGTACTGGTTGCGGTCATGTCTCCACTCTCCTCGGTGTGGGTGCGCAGTCAAGGCACATTCTGGTTCAGCGCATATTCTGGACTGTTCATTGCACTATAGGCATAGTAGAATGATCGTTGCAAAATCAGTGCGAGGAGGCAGCTGTGGGACGCACCGCAACGTTCGATTCGACCGAACTCATCGCTTCTGCCCGAGATCTGTTCTGGCAGAAGGGTTTCAGCGACGTCTCGGTTGCCGATGTCGAGTCCGCGTCGGGTGTCGGCCGCTCCAGCATCTATCACGCGTTCGGCAGCATGCGCGGACTGTTCGACGCCGCGGTCGACGACTACCTGACCACCATCGTCACACCGCTGCTGACCGAGCTGAACCGCGACGACGTGCACCCCGACGCCATCTGCTCGTACCTCTCGGACCTGCGCGACGCCATCACGGCGGCGTCGGCGGCCGACGCTGCGACGCCGTCGGGATGCCTTATCCTCACCGCGTCGGCGACACCGATCGGCGCCGACGATGCGGTGCACAGCGTCATCGAGAACTATCGGGCGATGTTGTCCGACGCGATCCGACGCGGCATCGCGGCACACATGCCCGACGCGTCGTCGAGCATCGTCGACCATCACACACGACTCACCGTCGCCGCGATCATCGCCGCGCAGTGCCTGGCGCGCATCAATCCCGACGAAGCGGCACGCACGCTCGACGCAGCGACCAGTGCCCTCGGCACGTCTGCGTAGCGCGCGAACTCACAGCGGTAGGCCCTGCTCCAGCAGGTCGATCGCCTCGAGAAGCGTCTCGAGGAATCTGCCGTCGCGCACGTTCTCGGTCCCGTTGGCGATGTGGAACATCATGCCGCCGACCGCGGCGATGAAGACGCGGAGCCGCGGACTGTCACGCTCCACGCCGAGGTAGTCGGCGATGAAATCTGCCGCCTCCGAGATCGCGCGGTCGGATTCGATCTGATTGACCAGCAGCAGCGCGGGCTCGGACTGGATGAGCGTCATGCGAGCCGGGTCCGACGCCCAGTCGTCGGCCAACACCAACTCGACCAGTCCCCGCACCATCGCGCGGAGCAGATCGAATCGGCCGAGTCCCGGCGGGATTGCCTCGAGGACAGCCTGCCACTCGTCGTCGAGGTCATCGCTGATGACCACCTGCTCCTTGGATTGGAAGTAGCGGAAGAAGGTGGTGTGCGAGACGTCGGCCGCCTCGGCGATCTGGGCGACCGTCGTCTGCGCGTAGCCGTTGGCGTCGAAGAGTTCCATCGCCGCCGCCCGAATCGCCGCCCTGGTACGACGTTTGTGCTTCTCGCGCAACCCGATCGGCGGCACCGGGGCGGCTGGCGCATGCGAGACCGAGGCGGGCGCGGAAGCCATCGCTGCCGTACTCGTCGCCTCGGTCATCGCAGTGCTCTCCCTATCTACTCTTTTCCCGGTCCGCTCAACTCGACGCCGCGGCCACCTCGCGAGGTTCGTCGGTGCTCGCCTGCGGGATGCCGCGGTCGCGCACCTTCTCACCCTCGATGTCGAGGTTGGGAACCAGCTTGTCCAGCCATCGTGGCAGACCCCATGCCCTATCGCCCAGCAAAGTGATCACAGCGGGCACGACCATCATGCGAATGATGAAGGCGTCGAACAGGACCGCTGTTGCCAGCGAGAAGCCGAGCATCTTGGCCGTCGTGTCGGGCGAGAGCATGAACGCGGCGAACACGCTGATCATGATGATCGCCGCCGATGTGACGACACGCGCACCGTGCCGGTAGCCGGCGATGATCGCATCCTTCGCACTCATCCCGTGGATGTACTCCTCGCGTATTCGCGTCACCAGGAACACCTGGTAATCCATCGCGAGGCCGAACACCACGCCGATCAGGAAGATCGGGAGGAACGACAGGATCGGCTTGGTGTTGTCGATCAGACCGAACCAACCCTCTTGGAAGATCGCGACCGTCACACCGAACGTCGCCAGCACCGAGAAGATGAAGCCGATCGTTCCGATCAGCGGGACCCAGATCGACCGGAACACCGCGATCATGATCAGGAATGCCAGCCCGACCACCACGATCAGATATGGGATGAGCGCCTTGTCGAGTTTGGCGGACAGGTCGGACATGATCGCCGTCTGGCCACCGACGTGCAGCTCTGCCCCCGCCCGCTGAGCCTCGGGGCTGAACGCGCGGATCTGCTCCATGAGGTCGTGCGTCGCCTGATCCGACGGCGCGCTCTCGGGCGTCACCGAGATCAGCGCGGCGGTTGCCCCGACATTCGGCTGCGGTGTGCCGTTGCCCAGCCACGTCATCGTCGACGCATTGGCGACGTCGGGCAGCGTCTTGATGTGCGCGACGGTCTCGGTGGCCGCCTTCTCCACCGTGCCGTCCTCGGAGTGCAGCACGACGAGCAGCGGGCCGTTGATGCCCTCACCGAAGCCACGCTGCAGCAGTGCCTGCGCGGGAGCCTCGTCGTCGCTGGAGAGCGAGAGTCCCAGTTGCAGCTTGCCGACCGGGATCGCCGCGAGCACCAGCACCGCGAGACCCGCGACGATGAACGGGATGGGTCGTCGAACCACCATGCGGCCGAAGCGAACTCCGTTGGTGTCGGCGGTGTCGGATTCTTCTGCGTGCTTGATCCACGGGATGCGCGGGGTGAACGCGAAACGTCCGACGGCGCCGAGCAGCGCGGGGATCAGGGTGAGCGCGGCGATCACGGCCATGAACACCGCGACGGCGGCGCCCGCACCCATCTGGGTGATCAGCGGGATCCCGACCACCATCAGCGCGACGACAGCGATGATCACGGTCAAACCGGCGAAGACCACCGCGGAGCCTGCCGTACCGACCGCGCGGCCCGCGGCGTCGGCCCTGTCTCCGCCGCGTTTCACCTCGCCGCGGTAGCGCGAGACGATGAACAGCGCGTAGTCGATCGACACGGCGATGCCGAGCATGGTGACGATCGCGGTCGCGGTCTCGTTGACCGTCATGACCTCGGCACTGAGCCGCAGCAGCATGATGGTGATCATCACGCCCATCAGTCCGGTGATCAGCGGGATGAACGCGGCGACCAGCGCCCCGAAGGCGACGATCATCACCACGAAGGCGACCGCGAAACCGATCAGCTCGGCCTTGCCGCCCGCCTCCATGACACTCATCAGCGAACCCGTGGCCTCGACCTGCAGGCCATTGCCCCGATGCTTCTCGAGGATGTCGGTCAACTGCTTCTTGTTCTCGACGGTGAGGTCGGTCAGCTCGATGTTCTGCCGCACCTGGATCAAACCGACCTTGCCGCCGTCACCGAGAACCGACGACGCGAGCTCGGGTTTGGCCGCGGCGACGGTGACCGGGTTCAGCACCGTTGCCTTGTCGGTGAGGTCGGGCAGGGTGTGCAGGTCGGCGACGAGTGCGTCGATCTGAGCGGAATGGGCGGCCAGCCCGTCGTCCGCGGCGACGAGGACGCTGGTCGACGCCTGCGATTGCTGCTTCATCGCCTCGGGGAAGTACTCCTCGACCTGCGATGTCGCGGTCCCGGAGTCGGTTCCTGGGAGTTCGAAGTCTTTCGCGAACTTCGGATTCAACGCACCCACGAGCCCGATGAGCAACGCGGCGATGACCACCCAGGCCCCGATCACCCACCACTTGTGGCGGAACGAGAACCGTCCCACCCGAAACAACAACGACGCCATCTGTGCACTCCCTCGAGAAGACTCCGACATTCTGGTAGCAACTAAGAAGTGTTAGTTGCTAACACTTGTGCTCCGGTATACAGATCGTTCCGGCCAATGTGCCACCTCCGAGCCGCGATTGTGAGCGACGTCCCACACGAGCGCCTGCGACCGCCTTGCGAACACACGTTCGATATCGGTGTAGGCTGACGTCCATGAGCGCAGGAGTCCAGGGATCGATCTTCGACCTCGACGCCGAGTCACCGCGGCTGCGCGATCTCGGATCGCACGTCGAGCGTCGAGTCCTGACCAACGGCGCGTGGGTGGATCTGCGGCCGGGATGGATCGCAGGCAGCACCGACCTCTTCGACGCTCTGCACGACGTCGTTCCGTGGCGGGCCGAGCGTCGTCGGATGTACGACAGGGTTGTCGACGTCCCGCGTCTGGTCTGCAATTACCAGGCGAGTGACGAACTCCCCGACCCGTTACTCGCCGACGCGCGAGCGGCCCTGACAGCGCATTACCGCGACGAGTTGCGCGAGGGCTTCGCGACCGCGGGCCTGTGCCTGTATCGCGACGGGTCGGATTCGGTTGCGTGGCACGGCGACCGGTTCGGGCGTGGCGCCACGCACGACACGATGGTCGCGATCGTCTCCCTCGGCTCACCGCGCCCGTTGGCACTGCGGCCGCGCGGCGGCGGAGCGTCGTTGAAATTCACGTTGTCGGCGGGCGATCTGTTGGTGATGGGCGGGAGTTGTCAACGCACCTGGGAGCACGCGGTGCCGAAAGTCCGCGGCGTCGGGGCGCGAATGAGCGTGCAGTTCCGCCCACCCGGCGTGTGGTGAGCGGGAGACTCCCGAAGATCTTTGGAACCTTTACCCCCTTGGGTGCGTCAGAGTCTGTGCCGTCGGTGCCAGCCGACGGGAACATCTGAACGTGACATCAGGGGGACCGACACGTGACAGCACCTCAACTGCCGCTCGATGGCATGGCGGATGTAATCGGAGAAGGTTTGGCCGAACTCCTCAACAGAGCGAGGAAGCCGGACCGCGAGGACAGCACCCCTGCTCCTGGGCCTGGCCCTGATCGATCAGATCCTGACCAATCCTCCTCTGCCCGAGCGCCTTTCGGTGTTCGACCCGAGGAGATCGAGCAGACCGCGAGTGCATGGCGGCGTGAATCGAAGGTCGTGGCGGAGCTCAAACTCGATGCGCTGTCGTCGGTGTCCGGTGCGATGAGTGACGTGACGACAGCGCTTCACTCGGCGTCGACCTCGGCGGTTCCGACGATCGCCTCGATCTCGGCTCGACTTGCGACACTGGCCGATTCGCTCATGACGTTCAACGCCATGGCCATCGATCGCGACGATCGCGCAGCGGCATCCCTACGCAGCGTGCCGACCCGCTGATGAAACCGACCATCTCAGCGGTGCGCGGATGGAGTACCAACGCGATCTCGGCCGCAGGCGCGGCCGCACAGGCCGCAGCTCAGACGCTCGACACGTCCCTCGCGGCAGTCGAGCGATCACTGAACGACGCCGCCTCGTGGCGAGGCGCAACCCACGACGCCGCGCAGATGCGGATCACCGAAGAACGCGACCACGCCTCCGAGGTACGTAACGTACTGAACCAGATCGCCGACGAGGCCAAGGACGCCGCCGCAGACATTGCCCATGCACGGGCGTATCTGATCCGCGAGGTCGACAACGCGATCGCCGACGGGTTCACCGTGTCCGACACCGGCGAGGTGACCCACGCCGATCCCGACGAGGACATGAACGCCTTCGTCCGCGAGAACCGGATCGCCATCGGCATTGACACCCTCACCGAATTCGACACCGACTACGGCCGTCGGATCGGCGAATTGGCATCCGACATCGCAGCCATGGTCAACGGACAGCCCGACGTCACGCTGCCCGGCGGCACCCGCGCCGACCCGGACCGGGTGGTCGCCGATCTGCGTAACCTACCCGCCGAACACCGACGCCAGTACCTGGAGTCAATGAGTCCCACCGACGTGCGTCGTCTGATCCAGGCCGATCCGAACGTCATGGGCAACCTCGACGGCGTGCCGTTCGACACCCGCGCCGATGCCAACGAGATCAACATCCGCACCGCATTGGCAGCGGAGATCGCAGCCGGACGTGGTGAGGGGCCGCGCGCACAGATGCTGACCGACTTCCTGCGACAGAAGAACGACCCCGCCTCCGCCGTCGACCGCGACAACGCAGGCGCCTACCTCGCCGACGACAACAAGACCGAGCGCAGATTCATCGCATTCGACAACACCGGCAACGGCCGGTTCATCGAGATGATCGGCACTTTCAACAAGGACACACGTAACGCTGCGGTGGTGGTACCCGGAACGAACAGCAACATGAACGGCAGCCTGCGCAACAGCAACTCCGCATGGAACCTCGCGAAGGAAACCAACGGACCGGTCTTCGTGTACATGAACGGTGAACTGCCGCAGAAGATGGGTTACGAGGGTGCGCCCTCCGCCGCGCTCGACGCGCTGGAGGGCGGCCTGCGGGATGGCCTGCCGGGTGCGCGGGACGGCGCCCGGTCGGGGGTGGAGAAGTCCTTGGACGATTCGGCAGCCGACCCCGCCTTCGCTCGCAGCATGGCACCGGGACTCGTCGATTTCGGTCGTGAACTCGACGCCGAGATCGCCCGCCACGCCCCCGACGCGAAGACCACCTTCATCGGCCACTCCTACGGGGGTTCGGTCGTCGGATCGGCCGAACAGTTGGGGCTGCGCGCCGATCGGGTCATCTATGCGTCGTCGGCGGGCACCGGAGTGTTCGAGGGCGGGTGGGACAACGCCAATCCGCACGTCGAGCGGTTCTCGATGACCGCACCGGGCGATATCATCCAGGGCATCCAATCGCTACCCGGCAATCCGCACGGCGCCGATCCCGACACCGCCCCTGGCGTGACGCGCATGGACTCGGGCTACTTCGGTGATGACGGACAGCATCCCCGGCGGCTCGTAGCAGGCACCGCAGGCCACGGCGACTACTGGGACGACCCGAACTCCGACGCCTTCAACAACATCGCGCGCGTCGTCGTCGGCGAGGAGCCGACCCCGTACGTCTATCGAGCACCAGACATTCCGATCGTCGGGGAACTGAAGCACCTGGCGGAAGCAGGCGTGATCGACGTGCCCGGCCTTCCCGACGTCCCGCTGCGACTACCGAAATGAGCTGCGCGCGTTCACTTGTCGGAGTGTTTGGACGAGCCCGTCGCCATCCGGATCGCGGGGCCGAGCAGTCCGGAGATCAACCCGCCGATCGACAACGGGGTCTGGCCGTCGAGGCCGATCGGGGCATACATCTCGGTGATCTCACTGCGCCCGCGCACCACTCGACGATCAACCGCCGTCCAGTGTTCGCTCTCGTCCTCCGACGCGTTTATCGCGTCGCCGCTGGCAAGAACCGGATACCGACCGCTGCGGGCCGCCTCCGACAGACGGGCACACTCGTTGACCGGGTCGCCGATCACTGTGTACTCGTAGCGCCGTTCGGCACCGATGTTGCCGGCGAACACGGTTCCGTAGGAAACCCCGATCCCCCACCGGATCTCGAGCGCCTCGGTCAGGCCCCTGGCGAGGTCGCGCGCGGCGGCGAGTGCCGCGGCTGCGGGGTCGTCGAGTTCGACGGGGGCACCGAACACAGCAAGCGCCGCGTCGCCCTCGAATTTGTTGACGAAGCCGCCGTGTCTATCGACCACATCGGCGACAACGGAGAAGAACGAGTTGAGCAGCGCCGCGGTATCTTCCGGCGCCCGATGCTCGGCCAGCGTGGTGGATCCGACGATGTCGACGAACAGCACCCCGACCTGGCAGTTCGATCCGTGCATACCTGCACCGTGTTCGATGGCGAGTTGCGCGACGGTGTCGCCGACGTGCCGCGCGAACAGTTCACGCATCCGCTCACGTTCGTCGAGGCCCTCCACCATCTCGTTGAAGCCGTGTTGCAGCACGCCGAGCTCCGACGAGTCGTACACGTCGACGTGGGTGGTGAGGTCGCCATCCTGGACCCGCTGCACCGCGTGCCGCAGTTCGGTGAGCGGATCGATGATGGCCTGCCCGACCAGCATGATCACGCGCACTCCCGCAGCGAGGCCGACTGCGGCCAGCACCACCGTCGTCCAATCGATCCGGCCGGCAGCCGGGGGCAACAGTCCCGATCCCCTCCCGAGGTTGATGATCAGCAATCCGCTCATCGGCACGAGGCAACTGATCGCCCACACCGCTGCCATACGGGCTCGCACGCCCTGCACCGCATGGGTCGCCGGGTGATCTTGCAGCGCAATGATCAGTAGCGGGCGCGCCGAGCGTTCGGCGAAGAGGTAGGTGAGGCATCCGATCGACAGACCGGCAAGCGCGAAGGCGACCGCGACGCCGAGCAGGTCGTCGGCGCTGAGCCTGTCCAACGACAGCAACACGTAGCTGAGCACGGCCAGTAGCCAGCCGACAATCGTCGCCGCAGCCTGCGCGAACGGAATTCGTTGGACGGATCGTCGACGCTCCCGATCGGCCTGCTCGCCGCTGATGAACCAGCGCAACTGCGGCACCATCACCGCGAAGACCAGCACCACATTGACCACGAGGCCAACACCGATCGCCGCGACGACGGCCGGAAAGTTCGGTGCGCCCAGCGTCGTGGCGAACGTCATCTGGCCACCGTTGTACGCGAGCTGGACCAGCAGGAACGTCTCGAGGCCGACGAGCACGTTGCTGCCGACGATTGCCGAACCGGCGATCACGCTCGCGCGGCGGGCGAGCCGAATACGCTCTGCCCGGCCGATGCCACCCCATTCGCGCAACGTCGGAGGTCGCTCGACTCCCCACACGAATGTGGAGTATCGACGCCGCGCGCGAGACCACCTGTCATCGTGGTCGCGGGAGCGTTGCGGATGCACCGAGGCGCCTTTCTGCCTGTTGTGTCACATAAGACAGTTCATTGTGACAGGCGAAATGCCGCGATCAGAACTCGATCGTGTGTGACGACGCAAGGCGAAACGCCAAAAAGGCCGGCGCCGCACCCGGGGGACTAACGGGAACGGCACCGGCCGTGGACTCGTACGTCATGTCGAGGTCATCGACTCATCGCACGAGTGGTCATGAAGGATCAGGCCTGCGCCTTGAGCGCCTCGATCTCGAGGTTGATGGTGACCTTGTCGCCGACGACGACGCCGCCACCCTCGAGGGGCATCTCGATGTCGATGCCGAAGTCCTTGCGGTTGATCACGGTGGTTGCCTCGAAGCCGGCAACAGCGCCCTGGCCCATGCCCGCGTTCGATCCGTTGAACTCGAGTGCGAGGTCGACCGACTTGGTCACGCCGTGCAGGGTGAAGTCGCCGGTGAGCACGAAGTTGTCACCGTCGGGGCGCACGCTGGTCGAGACGAAGGTCGCCTTGGGGAACTGGTCGGCGTCGAAGAAGTCGGCCGACTTGATGTGGCCGTCACGCTGCGGGTTTCCGGTGGTGATGGTCGTGACGTCGATCTCGGCCTGCACCGAAGGGGTGCCGTCCTCGGCGACGGTGATGGTTCCGCTGAACGACTCGAACTTGCCGCGAACCTTGCTCACCATCAGGTGCTTCACGACGAAGCCGACGGTCGAGTGGGTGGGATCGATGTTCCAGACGCCGGCCTCGAT
Source organism: Gordonia jacobaea (assembly GCF_965344965.1). NCBI lineage: Bacteria > Bacillati > Actinomycetota > Actinomycetes > Mycobacteriales > Gordoniaceae > Gordonia > Gordonia jacobaea. Next base: position 737,398 of record NZ_CBDRLS010000001.1, read on the forward strand.
GGGGGCCTTGACGGTGCTTGTGGTCATGGTGAAACTCCTCGGCTTCTTGTCGTTTCGGGTTGTGGTCCGTGGACCGTCTTCTCGGCCCATCGCTCATTCTAAACGGACCGTGGTCCGATTTCATTCCACCGGGGCATAGTTTTTATTTCCAGGCGAATACCGGCTGCTCAAAGCCGTCGACGCGGGTATCGCGACCTCGCAGGACGACCTCGACGAACTGATAGATCACCGCTGCTGTCGGTGCGTGGAGCAACGCGGAGTGACCGCTCGGCGAGTAGTCGTCGGGGTCACGGCGCAGCCCTGGGATCCGGAGTTGGATCACCGGACGCGGCGATTCGGGGATCGCGATGAACCGTGGTTCGTCGAGTAGGTCGTCGAGAGGCACGAAGAACAGTTCCGACACCTCGTCGGGGCTCGGCGTCGGAGGCGGCGCGTCGTCCGGCGCCCAGCAGACGACGGGCGTCATCACGAAGCCCGATCGCGTCGGATAGTCGTCGAGCAGTCCGAGTACGTCGTCGGTGTCGAGCGCTACCCCGAGTTCCTCGTGCAGTTCCCGCAGCGCGGCGTCGGCGATTCCCTCTCCCGGGTCGAGGCGTCCGCCGGGAAGTGCAAACTGTGCGGCATGGCGACGCATGGTCAGCGGGCGACGCAGAACCCAGATTCCCTGTCGGTCGGCTTGATTCGAGATCACGATGGCGACGGCGGCGGGCCTGGCATCAGGATCGTCGACGACGCGACGTTCAAGTGCTGCGATGCGATCGGTGGCGATCGTGCGATCGATGGATGTCACACATTCAGTTCACCACGGTCGAATTATCCGTAATCGGTTGGTGGGTGTATCGGCCTGTCTCGTGCGGTGTGGTTGGGGATGGGTCAGTGTCGTGTGTGTCGGGTTATCTGTGGGTGTATCGGATGGTGGCTGGGATGGTGCGGCGGCCTGATCTCGTCCCAGTCGATGCCGCACAGATCGCACAGGTGACGCAGATCGTTGAGCAGATCCCCCAACGCCGTCCACACCGACTCGCCCCGGAGTGGCAACTGCGAACCTCGCAGAGATCTGGCAAAGATTCGAATACGTGTAGCAGCGAGCGTGCGAGCGGAGCGGGCTTGTACTTCTCGATCAGACCCTCGTGCGTTGCGCGAGGTCCGCACACACTGTCGGAGAGGGAATCTGCCTTAGCTTAGGTGGCGTCGGCGCGCCAACTGTAGATGCGGGAGGCGATCATCGACCAAGCCCATCCGACGATTTCGGTGATGCGGGCGAAGGTTCGGGGGCACTGAGCGTTGTTGTCAGTGTGTCCGGAACCCCACTGAGCATGCTGGGGTGTGCCAGCGGCCGGCGCCGACAGAGTGATCCCGGTGCGGGAGAGCCGGTTGCGATAAGTGTAGTAGAGGTCGGTGACCTGGTCGCGGGTCAGAGTGGGGTCGCCTTGCATCCGGGCGAGCATGCGGGTATCAGCTGAGACCCATGCCGCCCGCCGGATCGGAGTCAACGGATGTGACTGGCCGATCCGGCGGGCGCGGTGGTCCAAGACCTCAGACCAGGATTGTGGGCCGGTCAATTGAGCTGGAACGTTCCCTTCACGTTGACGCCGTCCTTGTCATAGAGCTGCACTTGGCGAGGGCTGCGGTTGGTGGCGACACCGTGGTTCTCCGAAGGCTGGGCAGATCAGTCTTTTTGACGTAGCCGACCTGTCCGTTCGTGCCGATGCTAGCGATCAGATCGGGAACATTCTGATTATCGGCGCCTGAGCCGTAGGTTTGCCCGCGTGCATTCGTGCCGGATTCAGCACGTACATTGGCTGGCGCGTTCGAGGAGGATGAACGAGCTGTGGGTGCGGTGAAGTTGAGCGGATCGGTCGGAAACGTCGGGTAGGTGACGTAGTTGGAGCCGTCCCACACCGAGACGAAGCCATGACTGTTGTACGAGCCGGTACCGCAGTCACCGCTGGTGCGGTCGGTGAAGGAATTGGTAGGTGCCGAGTTGTACTTGAAGTCGTTGATCCGGCACATCACACCGCTTTTGAACAGACGTGACTGCACGCCAATGTCGTGAGCAGGCACGACCGTGCCCAACTGGGAGTACACCCGGGTCTCTGCATAGAGCGGCGAGTTGGAGATCGTGGAGTAGTGCAGGAAGATCGTTCCATTCGAGGGAAGTGTTCGGACCGGCCAAACGAAGTATACATGTTACAGAAGTATCTACCTGCAGAAACACGGCAAATGAGGCCAATAATTACTGATAATGACCAGAATCGCTAACCGATGTGCCTGCACACACACTGGCGACGCACGCGTGATCTGCATCGGCGAACCTTTTCTCCACCACGACGATCGGCCACCATTGACGCACTTGCGAATCGAAAACTTCTCCCAGACAAGGCAGATCATGTCCGCGATCGTTGTCACCCTCATCGTCCTGGTTCTTCTCGCCGCGCTGAGCAACCGACCGGGGTTGAACTTCTATGCGCGCAGCATGGGCGGTTCGGGGCGCTAAACGCGTAGCTGTCCGTGCTCGTGGTTCGCGCTCGCCCGCGCGACTGCCGCCCGTAGGTGATAGTCGATGATCGCCAGCGCGAACAGACCGAGCGCCAGGTTGTAGAGCGCTCCGAAGCCGTCGAGCGCGAAGTCGACGAGGGCGTTGGCCATAGTGAAGACGAGCGCCGCCATTCGTAGCGCGCGCAGCGGCCAGACGCGATCGGTGTGGCGGCGACCGATCATCGCCGACGCCGAGCACGCGAGCGTCACCACGCCGCTCACGAAGAGAATCCATGCTGCGGTGGGGTCGCGACTGAGTTCGAGATAGATCCCGTAGTCGCGGTGATTCACGTACAGCCCGAGTGCACCCACGATCACCGTCAGCGCGGAGCTGACGACCAGCAGCCAGCCGATCAGCGTCACCCACCAGCGTCGTCGGAAGAAGTTCGGGATCAACGCGAGCGCACGCGCACGCACCCGGGTCAACCGGTCCGGGGTGTCGACACTCGCGTCGAGCAGACCGCGAATGTGCGCCACGAGTGCAGGATCGGCGTCGCGCGCCTCGGCGAAGTCGAGGAGGTCGGCGGCCTGGCGGCGTCGACTCTCCGGAAGTCCGTGCGCCACACCGTCTGCCGCGATCACCGCTGCGTTCGCGATCGCCTCGGGCACCGATGGTCGCTTGAGGTCGCGGACGAACCGACTGATCAGCAAGATCAGCACCACCAGCAGGTACATGATCTCGGCCGACGGACCGTAGAAGTAGTCGTTGTCCTTGGTGACGAACTTGCCCACTTCGTCGAGGAACAGACCGAATCCGATACCACCCATCACCACCGCGACGACGCGAGGCGTCGAACCGAGCAGGAGCCAACCGAAGACCAGCGCGAGCATCATGAGCGCCCCGCCCCACAGTGCGTGGGCGATGTGCAGCGTGCCGTTTCCGATCTGCGGGTAGCCGGTCAGACGCAGGTAGGCACGCGTCACGAGGATCGTGCCGATCGCGAAGATGAGGAACCACTGCACCGCCGCGGTTCCGTAGACGCTGCGCACCAGGACGGTTGTTTGCCGAGCCGACATGAGGCGATTGTTGCGCGTGACGGTGCAGCGTGAGTTCGAAATCGGACACGGTCACTAGAATGGAGTGATGTCCGACCTCGGCCGTTGGGAGCTTGAGCCGTTCACGTACGACGACGTCGGCGCGACCCGCGGCACGCCTCCGGCGCGTGCTCACGTCGTACGGGCCGAGCGCCTCGTCGGCCACGGCGAGTCTGTCTTCCACACGATCAGCGACGCGGTTCTCCGGTACGGCATGCAGCGAGGTGCCGGGCTGCAGGTTCACGCGAGTACGACGTCGGCGCAGGTCGGCACCATCATCGTCCTCACCGCGTGGTTCCTCGGGCCGGTTCGCATTCCCTGTCGGGTGGTGTACGTCGTCGACGAGCCGGATCGTGCCGGGTTCGCCTACGGCACACTTCCCGGGCATCCGGAAAGTGGCGAGGAATTGTTCGCGGTCGAGCTACGAGCCGACGGCTCGGTGGTCGCGACGATCTACGCCTTCTCTCGCCCTGGCCGCTGGTACACGCGCCTCGGCGGTCCCGTCGCGCGTCTCGCTCAGCGGCTGATGACCCGGCGATACTTGGCCGCGATGGCCCGACTCGGGGGCGGCTTGCGGGGATGAGCGCGAGCGAAATTCTGTAGCTCCAAGTCATTCCCGCCCGTAGCGTCACGGCGATGCGCCTCTACGTCGATGACTTACGCGACCCGCCCGACGACACGTGGAGCGTTGCCCGATCGAGCGCCGAAGCCTTGGCGATCTTGCGGAGCGAGGCGGTCGTAGAAGAGTTGTCCTTGGATCACGACCTCGGCGGCGACGACACGACGCGGCCGATCGCGCTCTACCTGTCCGAGCACGACCAATGGCCTCCGATCGTGCGCGTGCACAGCTCGAACCCCGTCGGAGTGGAATGGCTTGTCGGAATGGCGGAGCGCTATGGGCCTGGGGTCACCCGCTGAATCGGCCCAGGCACCCGAAGTTTCGGGCTACCGTCATCGAAAGCAAAAGACCATCCGGCAAGCCGGATGGTCTTTTTCGAGTAGCTGGTGGCCAGAGTCGGGATCGAACCGACGACCTTCCACTTTTCAGGCGGACGCTCGTACCAACTGAGCTACCTGGCCAGGAGGTCCGGCGTAAAACCGAAACCTTTGGCGACCCTGACGGGACTCGAACCCGCGACCTCCGCCGTGACAGGGCGGCGCGCTAACCAACTGCGCCACAGGGCCATCTTCAATTTTCCTGCTCCCCCGTAGAGGACCAGTTGTACCCCCTACGGGATTCGAACCCGCGCTACCGCCTTGAAAGGGCGGCGTCCTAGGCCGCTAGACGAAGGGGGCCGGTTCTCCGTTGGGAGCCGACTTAGCTTAGGACACCGCTCGCGCAATTCACAAATCAGCTGGTCAGACTGCATTTCGCACGAGTTGACGCCCTCCGAACACCATACCCGTATCCGACGCCGACGGCATCGACAATTGCAAGCCCACCGTCGATGCACCGCCGCGTAGCCGACCTGTAAACTCACTTCCTGCGTCGGCCACAGCGCCGAGGCGTCCGGCCATCTGAACTCTGTTCAGACGGTGAACGAGGGAGAGTGAGAACTGCAGGACACTCTGGACTAGAGTGAGCGAACAACAAGGGCCTTTAGCTCAATTGGCAGAGCTGCGGACTTCAAAATAGGAGCGCCAAAGGGGAAACCCTTTGGATGACACCACTCAAATTCGGGGAACCCTTCCTGACGATGTCAGATGGCAATCCCGAGCCAAGCCGGGGCGCCAAGCTCCGGAAGGTGTAGAGACTGGACGGGTGGCACCTACCGCGTTTCACAGCGCAACGGTGAAGGGACAGTCCAGACCACGAACGCTCTTCAGAGCGGCGGCGAAAGTCGAAGTGGCAAGTTAATCCGTAGGTTGTGGGTTCGAGTCCCACAGGGCCCACTGCTGCGGCGACGTCATGCAACGCGGTTGCGTGACGTCTCGCAGATCACCCAAACTTGGCTCTCGCCATATCTTCTCAGCCCACGCAACCTACCGGGGCACTCGTGACGGAGTCCGCGCGCGGCGGGTCCGTCGAGCGTTCCGCTGAACGTCGTCACGCTGCTGCCAGCGAGGCAGGTCGGTCGGCGCGGGCTGCGGCGGACTGCTTGAAACGCCAACTGGCGTACAGCACCTCGGTTGTGTAGCCCAGGTCGAGAGGTCCGGGATTGTCGGGGACGACCGCGTCGTCGGAGATCGCCGCGGGCCGCCAACCGTGTAGCGCACTGATCGGCGGCGCCTGCTCAATCAACCGATAGTCATCCTGGCGATGAAATGTGAACTGCTGCAAAGCATGCGCCGTGATCGAGAACTCGCCGCGATGCAGCGCGCGGTGATGCGACGAACACAGCAGCACCAGGTTGTCGGGTGTCGTGGCACCACCACGCGACCAGAAGCGGACGTGATGCGCGTGTAGATGCTTAGTCCGTCCACACCCCGGGTAGCGGCACCCACCATCGCGAGCGAGGATCGCGCGCAGCGTCCGCGTCGAGGGCGTCCGCGTTCGACGGCCCCACGACGTGATGCTGCCCTGCCTTCCGTGACGCACCTCGGTCTTGGTGCCCGAACACGACGCCTCCGCCTCCTCGACCGCTGAGAGCGCAGGCCCACCCTCGACGTACGAGTCAGCCCCGTACGAGTCAGCCGCAGACGACTGGCTGTGCACGACCACCTCGGCCCCGGGAGTGAACGTCGGCACGTCGATCGCCGACTGCATCGTCTCCGCCATCAGCACCACCGCGGGCGCAATGTTGGCAGGGGTATGCCGCCACAACCGTTGATCGGCGGGCTCGAGGCCGGCCTCCTCGATCTCGGCCTCCCGGTCAGACGTACCTGCCGAATCAATCTGTGCGGCAACCAGATCCGTCACCGAGGGCCCAGCGCCGTCGTCAGACGACGTGCGCGTTCGTTCGTATTCGGCACGCACCGTCGCTGCGAGGAATGACGCCCCGTCCAATGCCGACAACCGCATGCGGACCGACAACGTGCCGTCGGAATTCCACTCCCACGACGCCGTCGATTCGACCTCGCCCTCGCTCGCCTCTCGCTCACGCTGATCGATCGAACGAATAGCTCTCACGACCCGCTCGAGCTGAGCCGCGTCGGCAGACAACGCGACGCTGAGCAACTCGTCCTCCCGGTCGGGCGTCACGACTCGCGTCAGCGCGCGCACCTTCGAATACGACAGTCGGCCCTCGACGAACGCATCCCGAATCCGGGGCACCCCGTCGAGCGTGCGCGCCACCCGCACGTACTCCTGTGCCGTCCGCGGCGACAAGCCGGTTCGCAGCGTCAACCAGTGCGCACAAGAAATGATCCCCTCGCCCGTCCACCCTTTCCTGCGATCGAACTCGGACAGCAGCAGCAAGAACCGCCCTGTCAGGCTCGCGATCTGACTGGCGTGCCCCACAAGGCGGTCTGCGATCTGATCCAACTCCAACCCGGACGGGTCGGCGTCGTCGAAAATGGTTGTGCTGCTGGCGTTCACGATGCCCCCTGACAATCGACAACTTGTTCGAGTATCAGAGTATCGGTGGGCACCGACAGAGAATCGGAGTTCGACTGCCAGAACGTTCAGCGGAACGCCCTGATCCCGAGACCACGCGGATGGTGTCGTGACTACTCGTCGACGAGTGTCAGCGTGACGTCGATATTGCCGCGCGTGGCGTTGGAGTACGGGCACACCTGATGGGCCGCGGCGGTGAGAGCCTGCGCGTCGTCTGCGCTCAGCGCCGGCAACGAGATCTCCAGAACGACGGCCAGCTCGAACCCGCCGGAGTCGTTGGACCCCAACGACACTCGGGCGCCGACGGCCGAGTCGCTGACGTCGGCCTTCTCGGCCCGCGCAACGGTGCGCAGCGCACTGTGGAAGCACGCGGCGTAGCCGGCTGCGAAGAGCTGCTCCGGGTTCGTCGCGCCGCCGGGACCTCCCAGCTCCTTGGGGATAGCGAGGTCGAGATCAAGTTGTCCGTCGCTCGTCCTGGCGTGGCCGTCCCGGCCTTCGCCGGTGGCAAGTGCCTCGGCTGTGTACAGAGTCTTCATGGTGACATCCCTTCTTTTCAGCGAGCCTGGTTGGCGCGCAACACATCAGATAGTTGGTGCAGTGCCGCACGCAGCTCGACGGCCGCGTCGACGTCGAAGTCGGCATCGGATTCCGCAGGATCGGTCAACGCGTCGACCAAGGCGGCCATCACGCAGTCAGACTTTTCGCCCAGCGCCGCGCCCGATTCGGTGAGTGACACGATCGTCGACCGCTCGTCGTCGGGAGACCTGTGACGTTCCACGTGTCCCATCGACTCCAACCGACGAACCAGTGGTGACACGGTGCCCGAGTCCAGTTGTAGACGCTCGCCGAGCCGGCCGATCGGGACAGACTCTTCCTCCCACAGCACCAGCATCACGAGGTACTGCGGATACGTCAGTCCGAGTTCGCGCAAACCCGGTCGCTCGGCAGCGATGATCGCTCGCGATGCGGTGTAGAGCGCGAAGCACAGATGGTCGTCGAGGCGAATCTTTCCCACGTGAAGAAGACTAGGCCTGATTTACATTGTGCACAACCTAGTTGCCCGCAATATTTCCGTGGGCGACGTCATATCGACGCGCAAGGAGCGTTCAGCGGAACGCCGTGACGCCGTATCGGGCGCAGACGAATCCCTGGTTGCGCGCGAGATCGCGCAGTTCGAGGTCGCACCTCGCGGTGAACAGTGGACGCCCGGAGCCGAGCAGCACGGGCGCGATCGACACCACGAGTTCGTCGAGCATTCCCGACGCCCAGAACTGCGCGGCCAGGTCGCCACCGCCGACGATCCAGACGTCACGTCCTGCGGCGGCGTCGACCAGCGCAGCGCGATGATCCGCAGGCGACCCGGACACCACGCGGATGGTGTCGGCGACAGCAGTCAGGTCGCGCGTACTGAATACGAACGTCGGGACCTCGTACGGCCACGGATTGCCCTGCTCCACTTCATGTTCGACGAGCCACTCGTACGTGGTCGACCCCATCGCCAGGGCTCCGACGTCGCCGATGAACTCCGCGTAATTCATCGGACCGTCCTCGTCGATCGGCTGACTGAGCAACCAATCGAGCGAGTCTGCCGTATCGGCGAGGAAGCCGTCGAGACTCGTGGCCGTGTAGAAGCGGAATCGCGTTGCCGCACTCATCGAGCACCTCCTACCCTGCAGTGTCGCATTCACCGCCGAGTACCGCTTCAATTCTGTTGGCGCACACCTCGGGAAGCAGGCCGTCGAGCCCCATCGACTTGTCGAGGCGTATGAGCGGAAGTCCGAGCAGCAACGCGCTACTGATGAAGTGAAATGTCATGTGCTCAACCCGCCCACCAACCGCATCCTCGTAGCGGGCTATGGTCTCGGCGGGAGTGGGTACACCCGGCGATGGCGCGTGTCCCTCATGCGGGCTGCTGATCCAATCCGTGGTCAACATCCACGCTATGTCGGCCGCCTGATCTCCGAGGTATGCCATCTCCCAGTCGAGGGCCGCTACCGGTTCGAAGTCTCTGCCGTACAACAGATTCGACATTCGAGCGTCGCCCCAGCACAGGCCGATTCGACGTGGTTCGTAGAGATGGGCCTCAAGCCAGTCGAGCCCGCCCAGCAGTCCCGGATGAACGGGCTCACCCGCGTACGCCCATTCGATAGACGTGCGCAGATAGCGCGCGAGGCCCTCCGGGCCCGGTGACGAGTCGGTGTTCAGACGGAGAAAGCCCAAACGGTCTCGCCCGGCATCGGCACGATGTATCCGCGCGATCATGTCCACGCAGCCGTTCCACAATCGAGCCCGGCCCGCATCGTCGGTGTCGGCAAAGATTCCCGCCTGATGATACGGAGGCACATCACCGACGGTGTAGACCGAATCGACGAAATCCATGACGAAGTACGGTGATCCGAGATCGGCAGGGTCAGCCTCAAAGAAGCGCACCCGCGGCACCGGCACATCGGATTCGGTGAGCCGGTGCATCACCCGGAACTGCTTTTCGAGGTCGTAGTCGGGCAGGATCGCCAACCGAGGAGGTCGTCGCAGGACGTATCGCCGAGTGCGCGACCGTATGTCCGGCTCGGCAACCCCGTCTACGGTCACGATGAACGTCTCCGTGGAATACCCCGTCTCCGTTCGCACACAGGAGATCACATCGGCCGACGCCGCCTCCGGAAGTCTCGCTCGAAGAATGGGGGTCAGCACCTCGGCCAGATCCGTTTCAGCGCAGCGCTGTTCGACGTCGTGTTCCATGCCGCTCACCATCCGGTGTAGCCGTAGCGCGGATACGCGCCGAGAAAGACCATCTCGACGAGCCCGTGCCCGACCTTGCCGTCCATCCGAACCTCACACAGCGTTTCGCTGAGCATCGAGGCCGGCCGGATCTCGTCGATGTCCAGAGTGTTCACGGTGAAACTGTCGATGAAATCCGTTCCACGCCAATACCCGCTGGCATAGCCACGATAGTCGTCGTAGCCTGCAATACCGGGCCAAAAGTCGGTCAGCGGCTTGACTTCGATCCGAGAGCGAGAACGGTCGTCGCGAATGATCGAGAAACTACCTCCGCTCACGACACGCAGATCATCGCGGAAAGTCAGATCGTGCTCGACATCGATGAGACGGCCGGGGGCGCGTTGGGTGTCGCTCGGATACAGGAGCTCGCCCTCGAACTGGGTGCGACGCCCCGCGCTGTCCTCGCGCTGTGCGAAATGCACCAGCTGGTCGTCGAATTCGAAGATTCCCATGTAGTAGAGGACCCCGTCGGGGATCTCGGTAGGCTGTCGCTCCGGGCCCTCGGAGATGCTGCCGCCACCCCCGCCGTGACGCACACCCCACGAGTGGTCGCGGCCGAACCACCATTTCCGCGAATCGATCTCGATACGCTCGTCCCCGATGGACACGAATCCCTCGACCACACCATTCTGGTAGAAGCGTCGTGCGTCCTCGAGCACGCGTCCACGGCTGCGATGAAACGCCGGTGTCTGCTCATACGCGTCGAACCGACCACGTAGACGCAGATCGAGCGAGATTCCGGACTCGTTGGGCGCCAGGCGAACTCGCACCGCACGCAGCGGCTCCTCGATCTCGTAGGTGAACGGTCCGATCTGGTAGACGCCGAGAGCTCCGGCACTCTCCGGCTGCAATTCGGTCGACATTCGAGCGACGTGTGCGGTGCCGTCTTTTCGGGTGACCATCGCGTAGGCATCCGTCACATTGCGATTGGGATATCTCGCCATCCCGGTCATGACATTGACGTCACCGGAAATATCGAAGCCGTACATGACGATCCGCTCGACCCAGCGCAGGTCGCTCTGACCGACGTGGTCGAACGTCGTCGCCATCTGGTGGCACAGAATCTCATCGTGAGGAACAAGCAACGGTCACACCCTTCGTCGGATTATCATTACATGCTGACACGTAATGTAACTACGGGTAGCCGCTTCCGATAGATTCGCTTCATGACGTCAGCGACCAGCGGCACCGGCCGCCCCCGCGATCCCGAGAAGGATCGTGCGGTGATCGCGTCGACCAAACAGCTACTGCTCGACGAGGGGTATCGAGGCGCGACTGTCGCGGCGATCGCGCGCCACTCGGGGGTTGGTGCACCTACGATCTACCGGCGCTGGCCGCGTCGCGAGATGCTCATCGAGGATGCCGCCTTCAGGCAGACGGACAGCGTCTCGCTACCCGAGGACCAGGGTGACCTGAAAAGGAACCTTCGGGCATGGGCGACAGTGTTTCTCGCAACACTCGCCGACCCCGTGACCCGAGCAGCCCTACCGGGCTTGATCTCCGACTATCAACAAGACCCGGAGTTGTACCAACGGCTCCTCGACCGTGCCGATTCGGGCGCACGAGCGGTATTCGTCGAGCGACTGGCTGTCCACGTAAGTGGGGATGATCCGACGCAGGTCGAACAGAGACTCGACGTGGCATTCGACATCCTCGTGGGCCAGACGCTGCTGCAGGCTCTCACCTTCGGTGAGACCGGGCGCGACGAGTTCTGCGACCGCACAGCCCGAGCTCTGACCGCCATGCTGCTCTCGCAGAGCTGGACCTGACGACTGCACCGCCACCCGATCCGAGGATCACCGAACCACCTCGCGATGCCCGGCATCTAGGCGTCGTGTCCAGCCGCGTTCGTCGAGGTGCTCGAGCAATGGGATGGCGACGCGGCGCGTGGTGCCCAATGCCTTTCGGGCCTCGCTCGTCGTGAAGGGCTGATCAAGAGCAGCCAGGATTCGCATCGCCAGCGCTGGAGAACGAGGCGAGAGCACAACACCGTCACGCAACCGAAGTAGCCTGTCGAGGCGCTCGGCCGCCGCCAGTTGCTTGGGGCCGAGCCCGAGTGCGGCGAGGTCGTCGGCCTCCGGCGCGGCAAAGGTATCGTCGGCAAACCGACGCTCGAGTGCCGCGACGGCTTCTTCCGCATCGCCGAGTCCGCGCGCCACACCGGGTTTCGACAGGAACCCGCCCGCATGGTCCAAGCCGGCGTCGGCGATGAGAGGCGCGACAAGCGCATCCGACGGAAGTCCGACGACGCCTGCCACGCTTGCGCGAGGCAATCCCTCGGCGAGCGAGTCTCGTTGGTAGACAGCATCAACAGCATCCCGGAGCCGTTCGACCCACTCCGCCCACGCCTGTTCGTCGACCCACCAGTCCCCGACAACGCGCACGCCCTCGGGCGGCGTTGCCTCGGCTCCGACGACACCGAGCCGTCGCAGATGCTCGACGGTGACCGCACCGCGACGTTCGACCTCCCGTCGTGTGTCGCCTCGCTCACTCATGCCCGACAACGCATCTGCTCGACGCGCCGCATCACCGCGACGCCGCAGGGGCGGTGGCTCCGCATCCACCACGACGCCCCCACCGATCCGACCGCTGCCCGCGTCGCGGAGCACCAGTCGATCACCGAGAATCAGCGGAACGGCTCGCTCGAGCGTGATCCGCGCGTGGTCGGCGTCGAACGGGCGGAGCCGACCTCGCAGCGCGGCCGTGCCGACATGAACACTCAGAGCGCTTGGTACCGAGTCGAACTCAGGACCGCTGACGCGTCGGATGTCGACACAGTCGGTCAGCCGCCACACGCCAGGACTCAACAGCAGATCACCCCGCGCGACGTCCGACGCCGACACGTCGCGCAAGTTGACCGCCACCCGGCTCACCGGCCCGACACGTTCGCGTGGCGTGTTCTCACTCTGCACACCACGCACGGTGACCGATCGAATTCCTCGGCCCGTCAACACATCCAGCGTGTCGCCACGTCCCACCGAGCCGGCCGACAACGTACCGGTGACAACGGCACCCGCACCCCTGATGGTGAACGCACGGTCGATCCAGAATCGAACGGGTGCGGTATCTGAGGGAAACGGGTTGCGCTGCAGCACGTCTGCGATGGTCTCGCGCAGCTCGTCGATCCCACGCCCGGTCAACGCCGAGGTGACGACGACAGGTGCGTCGGCGAGACCTGTGCCCGACAGTTCGTCACGTGCCTGCGCAACGACGTCGGAGATCCCCTTGTCGTCGGCGAGGTCGGCGCGCGAGATCACGAGCACGCCACGATCGATGCCGAGCGCGGCGATCGCATCGCGATGATCCGACGACTGCCTGCTCCACCCCTCATCGGCAGCGACGACGAACGCCACCACGGGCGCCGGGCCGATTCCCGCCAACATATTGCCGAGGAATCGCTCGTGACCCGGAACGTCGACGAATGCGATGTCGGCGCCGGATGGTGTTGTCATCCAGGCGAATCCGAGGTCGATCGTCAGACCTCGACGTCGCTCTTCGGCCCAGCGGTCCGGTTCCATCGTCGTCAGGGCACGCACCAACGCACTCTTCCCGTGATCGACGTGCCCCGCCGTGGCGACGACGTACACCTCAGCCAGTCGCCCCCGACACGCGGACGACGCCGAGCGCATGCGCGACCGCTTCGGCGAGAATCTCGTCGTTCGTCTCCGGGATGCATCGCAGGTCGACGAGACATAGGCCGTCATGCACGCGAGCGAGCACTGCGGGACTGCCGACGCGCAACGCCTTGGCGGCCTGTTCCGGCAGCGCAATCGCCCAGCCGGGCAACGGAACTCCCGGAGCTCCTCCCCCACCGACCCTGCCGTCGTGGGGCACCACGTCCGCACCGACTTTTGCGGCGACCGCCTCGGCCCGCTGACGTAACCGCCCGTTGTCGGCGTGTAGGTATTCGGTCACCGGCGGCAGAGGTCCGACGAGCGTCGCCTCCATCGCCGCGAGGGCGAGCTTGTCGGCCCGAACCGCCCGCGCGAGTGGATGTTTCGACAGTCGACCGACCAGATCGGCGTCGCCGAGTAGGATTCCGGCCTGCGGACCTCCGAGCAACTTGTCGCCGCTGGCGATCACCAGATCGGCGCCCGCGGCCAGCGCAGACGACGCGTCCGGTTCGTCGGGAAGCGAAGCGTCGGGGACGAGGAGTCCGCTCCCGAGGTCGGCGATGAGCGGAACGCCCTGGGAGGCCGTCAGTTCCGCCAGCTCGGCAATGGTCGCCTCCGCGGTGAATCCGCTGACCCGGTAGTTGCTCGGGTGGACCTTGAGTACGCAGCCGACGTCACCGTCTGCGAGTGCCACGGCATAGTCGCGCAGGTGGGTGCGGTTGGTCGTCCCGACCTCGCGCAGTCGCGCACCGGTCGACTCGATGAGGTCGGTGAGCCGAAAACCCGCACCGATCTCGATCAGCTCGCCGCGACTGATGACCACCTCGCGACCGGCCGCTAGCGCGGTGGTGGCCAGCACCATCGCGGCAGCACCGTTGTTCACCATCAGGGCATCGCCCGCGGCGGGACAGGCGCGCAGCAACGCCTCGCGGGTCGCGACGCCACGACGCGAGCGCGTACCCGACTCCAGGTCGAGTTCGACGTCGACGTAGCCGCACGCATCGAGGACAGCATCGCGTGCGGCCGTCGACAACGGCGCTCGCCCAAGGTTGGTGTGCACGACGACCCCCGTCGCGTTCAGCACCGACCGTCCGGTGCCGACGGGGCGTCCGACGAGAGTTTCCCGAATGACTCCCAGCACGTCGTCGGGATCGACGTCGCCTCGCCTGGCCGACTCCTGCACATCTCGGACGACGTCGCGGACGGCCTGCTCACCGAGTCGTCGTGCAGCCGTGGCGATCTCGGGATCGGCCAGCAGGTGGTCGGTGCGCGGGATCCGCCGTCGGGGATCGGATCGGGTCACCGCGCCTCCTTCGAGAACAAGCTGGCGGACAAGCTGTGGCGGAGGCGGACGGGAATCGAACCCGCCAGACCGAGATACTCGACCTCCTCGGTTTTGAAGACCGGGGGGCCCACCAGGAACCCAGACGCCTCCTCGGCGACCATACCGCCGATCTGGCATCACCCCTGCAATTACCCTCGGTGAGATGAGCACCGTCGAGACGAATCCGGATTCTCAGAGCCCGACGATCAGGTTGACCGGCTACGCCCACGGTGGCGGCTGTGCGTGCAAGATCCCGCCGGGCGAGCTCGAGGCCGCAGTCGCGGGGTTGACCGGCCAGAGCGGCGACAACATCCTGGTCGGCCTCGACGACGGCGACGACGCCGCAGCCGTACGCATCCGCGACGACCTCGCCGTCCTCTCCACCGCCGACTTCTTCACCCCTGTCGTCGACGACGCCTACGACTGGGGACGCATCGCGGCCGCGAACGCACTCTCCGACATCTACGCAATGGGCGGATCGCCCGTCGTCGCGATCAACCTCGTCGGCTGGCCGCGCGACCTGCTGCCGATGGAACTGATGACCGAGGTGCTGCGCGGCGGACTGGCCGTCGCGGCGCAGGCCGATTGCCCGGTGATCGGCGGCCACAGCATCGACGACCCCGAGCCGAAGTACGGCATGGCCGTCACCGGTGTCGCGTCGCCAGACGCGCTCATCCGCAATGACGCCGCGACCGTCGGACTGCCGATCACCCTGACCAAACCGATCGGCGTCGGGATGCTCAACAACCGGCACAAGCAGACCGGCGAGGTATTCGACGCCGCGATCGACGTCATGACGACACTCAACCGCGACGCCGCCGACGCCGCCCTTGCTGCAGGTGTCCGCGCGGGCACCGACGTCACCGGATTCGGACTGCTCGGGCACCTCCACAAACTGACGAGGGCCTCGGGGGTACGCGCGGTGATCGACGCTTCTGCGGTCCCACTCGTCGACGGCGCCCGCGACGCGCTCACCGACGGATACGTCTCGGGCGGCACTCGGCGCAATCTCGACTGGGTTCGCGACCACCTCGACGTCGGACGCGGTGTCGACGAGAACGACCTTCTGATGCTCGCCGACGCCCAGACGTCCGGCGGGCTGCTGCTGGTCGGCGAAGTACCCGGATACCCGATCATCGGCGAGATCGTTGCAGTTGCAGGGACTGAAACGCCAGGTTCCGGGATCGACATTCGCTGACACTGACCCCCTGGCGCTCTATTGTTTCTACACACGTCGAGTCCGAGGGGGAGACGGGTGCAGCGTCGCAGCGCTATCGCGGTCTCGGAATGGCTGCGTGACTCAACGCCACTGCAGTGGCGTGTCGCACTCTTCGATCAACTCGGAAATGCACCCCTCAAACGGCTCGTGTTGTCGCTGGGCGCGGCACTATTGGGATTCGCCTCAGCGGCCGCTGCCGCGTCGTCGAGCTCAGGGTTTTCGCCCCTCGTCGAGAACATTCTGCTGGTCACAGCCGTCGTCGCCGCGACGCTGGTCCTCCGGTGGTGGCTGCTTCCGCTGCCGACTCGAACCGAAAGCCTTCTGGTACTGGTGTTCGCCGACGCCGTGATCGCGACCGCATGCTTTGGGCATCACGACCGCATGCTCGGCATCGCAGGCGTCACCCTTTTCTCGATCATGAGCGCATTCGCGGTGTTCTTCTGCACGCCACGGTCACACATCCTCCACGCGACCTTCGCGTCCGCAGTCATTGTGAGTTTGATCACGTTGGTGGCTATCGACGACGGGCGGCCGATGCTGTTGGTGGCCATGTCCAAGGGCATCGCCCCCCTTGCCCTGGTGGCACTGATCATGCCCTCGATGCACTACTTCTTCTGGGTTCTGGGCACCAACGCCATGGACGCCGGCACCGATCCGCTGACCCGCTTGGCCAATCGGCGAGGCCTTACGCGATACGTCGGTGGGCTCGACAACTCAGCCCGAACGGTCTCGGTGATCATCATCGACATCGACGGATTCAAGGCGATCAACGACACCCACGGCCACCAGGTCGGCGACTTGGTGCTCGTGCGCGTGGCCGGTCGGATCATGGAGGCGTGTCATCGGCTGGCAGGCATCCGCAATGTCATCGCCTCGCGAACCGGCGGCGAGGAGTTCGCCGTGATTCTCGACGACGACCTGCGCACCGCCCGTTCGCTTGCCGAGCGCATCCGCATCGGCGTCGCAGCCGACACCTCACCGTCGGTGACCGTCAGCGTCGGAATCAGCGTCACCTCACCGGACGTCAAGGCGAACGTCGACCGACTCCTCGAAGACGCCGACGCCGCCATGTACCTCGCGAAACGACAGGGCGGAAATCGCGTGGTTGTGGCGCCGTCCAACGACCACCGACCACTGGCCCGACACGCTCGGCGCGAACGCCACGACGCGATCAGTCCGCAGTCGTGATCGAGTCGTCGGTGACTCCGGCGGCGCGACGAGCGGCGAGGCGTCGCTTCTGCGGTTCGATCGTGTAGCGCGGGTCCTTCGCCGACTCGATGCCAGCGTGGAACACACCGAACCGGGTACAGGCCGACGCCGCGAGCAAGGCGAGTCCCGACGCGGCTGACGCGACCCGCGAACGACCACTGAGCAGTGTGCCCACTCCCCCGATGACCGCCAGGCGTTCGGCCCAACGCATCAGCGCACCGGGTTTACCGTGGTGGAGCGGTTCTGCGGCAATCGGATCCATGCGCGCTTCCATGACGCGGGTGGCCGCCACATCGCCCACCACGCCGAGCACGGCCAGCGTCCGTGCCGGGCCCACCTCGTCGAGCGGTGTGGTGACCAGCGCCAGTCCGCTCGCCGCGAGACTTGCCGAGCTGACGAAGACAAAGGGCAGGTCGCGGTGCATCGCGTTCCACGTCGGTGTGGCCGTATCGCCCAGCAGCGCCGCGGTGTACACGGCGAGCAGCGGCCCCATCGCGCCGCCGACGAGTCCCGCCGGCGCCTCCACGACGTGCAGAACAGTACGCAACGGACCGATCGGAAGCCTTTCTCGGAGAAGCCGATCCACTTCCGCCGCGGCCGCGACCCCGATCCCGCCGGAGAAGCCGGACAGTATCCATGACCCGACGCTCATCGGCGACGTCACCTTGAAGGTGCGCAGCATGTTGTAGAACCGATCGGGTCGGCCAAGGTCGGCGATGAGCGCAACCCCACCCAGCCCGGCCGCGGCGAGACCACTGAGACGGGCGTTGCGGCGCAACACTTCTCGCCCGGTCAACTGCGCGCCCACCGCGAGTACTCCCGACCCACCCGCGACGCCACCGAGGAACAGGTACGCCGCGACCTTGTCGTCCCACGGCGCAGGCTTGACCACGTTATGCCCGTAGTAGCCCTCGACGTCGACCTTCTCGAACTCGACGTCGGGCACCATCGACATCTCACGCGCGCCATCGCCCTGGCCGAACAAGCTGCGTCGACGCCCCTTGCCGCCCTTGCGCTTTCGGCGACCGGGCTCGGGCGGGCGCAGCGAATCGTAGTCGGAGGTCATCGCTTTCTGCCGGTCAGGAACGAGACCGCCGCCGCGGCGACCATTCCGAGGGCGGCAGCGCCCGCTCGTCGGTACATGGTGGGGAGATCGGCCGTGCACACGCGTGGGTCCGGCGGAAGGCCGTAGACCTCCGGCTCGTCGAGCAACAGGAACACCGACCCGGTGCCGCCGACTCCGTCGTTGGAATTCGCCCCATAGAGCCGGGCTTCGGTCATCCCCTGCGCGTGTAGTTGCTCGACGCGTTCGCGCGCGGTGTCGACCATGTCATCGTGGTCGCCGAACTTGATCGACGTCGTCGGGCAGGTCTTCGCGCACGCGGGCGTCTCGTCGTCGACGAGTCGGTCGTAACAGAGCGTGCACTTCTGTGCCACACCACGTCTGGGCACGGGAGGCTGCTCGCCCTTGCGCTGCCCCTCACGCGTCGTCGGCTCGACGGTGCCGTCGGATCGACGTTCGACGACGCCGAAAGGGCAACCGGCGACACAGGTTCCGCACCCGTTGCACACGTCGTGCTGCACGACGACGGTTCCGAACTCCGTGCGGAACAACGCGCCGGTCGGGCACACGTCGAGACAACCCGCGTGCGTGCAGTGCTTACAGACGTCCGACGACATGAGCCAACGGAACTCGGGCGTGTCGGGCGGGGTGGTGTCAGGCGGGGTGGTGTCCACGGCGTCGGGAATTGTGTTACCCCCGGGCATCGTCGGCATCCCCAAACCGACCAGGGCACGGCCTGATTCGCGTGCCTTGTCGATGCGGTCGCGGTCCTGCTCGATGAATGCGACGTGTCGCCATGTACTCGCACCGAGCGCGACGGTGTTGTCGTACGACATGCCCGTCAGCTCGAGGTCGCCGTCACGCGGGTTCTGGTTCCATTCCTTGCACGCGACCTCGCATGCCTTGCAGCCGATACAGATCGACGTGTCGGTGAAGAACCCCTTGCGCGGACGCTCGGCGTCGCCCCAGTGCGCGTCGGCACTGGGATCGGTGGGGCCGGACAGTTGATGACTCATCTCGCACTCCTCACCATCGGGTGAACCCCTCTCCGTCCGCATCATCGGAATCGGTTGGCGGATAGATTGTCTCGTGCTCGGGATCGGTGATGCGCACGTTGTCGGTCTCGGGTGTCACGCCTGCGCGCTGCTGGTAGTCGCGCACCAGGTCGAGTAGCGCCTGCCCGTGCGGTCGACGCCCCGCGATCACCTCACACGACCCGACCTTGGACTCCTGGATCTGGACGTTGGGATCGAGCGTGACGCCGATCAGGTCGTTCGCGGCGTCGCCACTGACGACGGCGTCGCTGCCGACGCCCCAGTGATAGGGCAGACCGACCTGATGGACGTCACGCCCGTTGATACGCAACGTCTTCACCCGATCGGTGACCAGTACACGTGCCTCGATGGCCGCGCGCGGCGAGATGATCGTCGCCCACCCCTCGTTGACCAGCCCGCGCTCGGCGGCGAGTGCCGGCGAGACCTCGCAGAACATCTCCGGCTGCAGCTCGGCGAGATACGGCGACCAGCGACTCATCCCGCCCGCGGTGTGGTGCTCGGTGAGGCGGTAGGTGGTGAACACATACGGGTAGACGTCGACGCCTTCGTCTCCCGCGCTCGGAGCGTCGAGATTGTCGTTACGCGCGAACATGATTCGTGCGGGGGCCTGCTGCTGCGGGTACAACGCGTTGGCGACCGGCGACTCCTGCGGCTCGTAATGCGCGGGCAGCGGTCCGTCGACGAGGCCCTTGGGTGCGAAAAGCCAACCCTTGCCGTCGGATTGCATGATGAACGGGTCGTCGCCCGCAAGTCCCTCGGCTCCTCCGAGGTCGGGGTCGGGGCGGGCATCGGGCGCCTTGTCGACCGGGAAGTCGGGCACGTCGTCGCCAACCCACTTGCGCGCCTGCGCATCCCACCAGATGTAGCGTTTGCGCTCGCTCCACGGTTTGCCCTCGGGGTCGGCGGAGGCGCGGTTGTAGAGAATTCGACGATCCGCCGGCCACACCCAGCCCCACTCGTGCTGGCTTACCGAGTCGCCGCCGTGCGGTACCCGCCGCGCGGCCATGTTTGTCGCGTGCGCATAGATGCCGGTGTAGATCCAGCAGCCGCCCGCCGTCGAACCGTCGGCCTTCATCTGCGTGTAGCTGGTGAGGTTCTCGCCCGCGTGCTCGCCAGATGTGAAGTAGCCGTTGATCTCCGAGAGCACCGACTCCGGTTCGGGGTTGCCGTGTTCATCGAGGGGGTAGTCCCACGTCATGTCGAGGAGCGGTCGGTCGCGCGGGTCGTCGGAGTCGGCCAGCCGCGCGCGGATGCGCTGCCCGAGTTCGTAGAAGAAGTCGAGTTCGCTCTGTGCCTGTCCCGGCGGCGCGACCGCCTGATGCCGCCACTGCACCATGCGTTGGGTCTGGGTGAACGAGCCGGCCTTCTCGACATGCGTCGCTGCAGGCATGAAGAAAATCTCGGTACCGATGTCCTCTGTGCGCAATTCGCCGGAGGCGATCTCGGGTCCCTCCTTCCACCAGGTGGCCGACTCGATCATGTTGAGGTCGCGCACCACCAGCCACTTGAGATGGCTCATCGCCAGGCGCTGCTGCCTGCCGTTGGCCGATCCGACTGCAGGGTTCTGGCCGAGTACGAAGTAGCCCTCGACCTCGTCGTCGAGCATCGACACGGTGGTCTGATAGGTGCCGGCGGGCCCGTTCAACCTCGGCAGGTAGTCGTAGCACCAGTCGTTGTCGGCAGTTGCGGCGTCGCCGAACCACGCCTTGAGCAGGCTCACCATGTAGGTGTCGGCGTATGCCCAATACCCCTTCTGCTGTGGCGATCCGACGCCCGCGAGGTACTCGTCGAGAGTGTCGTGCTTGCCGACCGACGGCATCGGCAGATAGCCGGGAAGCAGGTTGAACAGGGTCGGGATGTCGGTGGAACCCTGGATGCTCGCGTGTCCGCGCAGCGCCATGATGCCGCTGCCGGGGCGACCGACGTTGCCGAGCAACAACTGCAGGATCGCCGCGGTACGGATGAATTGGGCGCCGAGGGTGTGCTGCGTCCAACCGGTCGCGTAGCCGAAACACGTTGTGCGGTCACGGCCGGAGTTGTCGGCGATCGACTCGGCGAGGTAGGTGAACTCCTCGACCGAGATCCCGCACATGTCGCGGACCATCTCCGGCGTGTACCGGGAGAAGTGGCGTTTGAGGACCTGGAAGACCGTGCGCTCATCGGTCAACGAGTCATCGCGCAGCACGTTCGCGTGCTCGAGAGGCGGACCACCCGAACCGTGCTGGTCGCCTGCCGCACGCGCCGCAGCGGTCTCGCCGTGCTCGTCGCCCCCTGGCGATTCGATACCTGGCGATTCGATGCCGCCGCCGTCCTCGGCGTCGGCGTAGGCCCACGTCGACGGGTCGTACTGTCCGGTCTCGGGGTCGAAGCCGGAGAACAGTCCGCCGAGGTCCTCGGTGTCGCGGTACTCGTCGTTCACGATCGTCGCGGCGTTGGTGTACGCGACGACGTACTCACGGAAGTACCGCTCATGGGTGAGCATGTAGTTGATCAGCCCACCGAGCAGCACGACGTCGGAGCCGACACGGATCGAGATGTGCTTATCGGCATTGGCCGATGTCCTGGTGAACCGCGGGTCGACGTGGATGACCCGTGCACCGCGCGAGCGCGCCTCAACCACCCACTGGAAGCCGACCGGGTGCGCCTCGGCCATATTGCCGCCGATGAGCACGATGCAGTCGGAGTTCGCCATGTCCTGCAGTGATTGCGTTGCGCCGCCGCGTCCGAATGAAGCTCCCAAACTGGGAACGGTTGCGGAGTGTCATATGCGCGCCTGGTTCTCGATCTGGATCGCGCCCGCCGCGGTGAAGAGCTTCTTGATCAGATAGTTCTCTTCGTTGTCCAGGGTCGCGCCGCCGAGCGATGCGATGCCCATGGTGCGTCGGAGTACGCGCCCCTGCTCGTCGGTGTCCTGCCAGGTTCGACGACGCGACTCGACGAAGCGGTCGGCGATCATGTCGATGGCGGTGTCGAGATCGAGGTCCGTCCACTCGGTCGCGTACGGCGCGCGGTAGCGAATGGTGCGCTGCCGCATCGGATTGTTGACCAGTTGCTCGCTCGACGCGCCCTTCGGGCAGAGGCGTCCGCGCGAGATCGGCGAGTCGGGATCGCCCTCGATCTGGATGACGCGTTCGTCTTTGACGTACACCTTCTGCCCGCAGCCGACAGCGCAGAATGGGCAGACGCTCTGCACCACGCGGTCGGCGGTGGCGGTCCTCGGTTCGGTTGCGCGGGTGCGCGCCGACTGCACGGCCGGACCGCGGCCGAACTTGTCGCCGGTGCGCAACTGCCGGAAGACCGGCCACTCCAATGGGCTGAAGGAGGGCACGTAATAGACCCTACGTCAGATTGCACCCTTGTCGGGGTCACCCGTGGGCACGGCGTCGAACGTCTTGATGTCGAGCGGTGCGGCGAGCAGATCGTTCAGCGCTGCGCCGAGTTCGGCGAGGGCGGCTCCCTTGCCGTGCGTGGCCAGGGCGTCGAACGACTCCCACTTCTCGATCATCACCAGATCGGTGCCATCGCCGGTGGCCTCGTGCAGTGAGTACAGCTGGCAACCCGGCTCGGTCTGCACCTTGGGGACCGCCGCGATCACTGCCTCGCGCACCGCTGCCTCCTGTCCGGGCTTCGGCGATAGCGTTGCGACGACGATGACGGGCGACATATGCACTCCTACTTGGGGTTCCGCGCCCTGGTGGATTTCCGGGCGCGGAAGACAACGCTACGTCGGCGACGCCCCACGCGATGGCGTTTTGGCGTCAGTTGCCGCTCACGAGCACCGGGGATTCGAGCGCGACGGCGTCGACCGCGGCAACGAAGGGCGGCAGGAAGTTCTCGACGCCGATCACGCAGCAGGCGTGGCCGCCGTCGACGTCGAATCGGCGTGCGCCGGGGATGCCGTCGACGAGAAGTTGCTGACGCTCCGGTTCGACGGTGTGATCCCTCGTCGACACGACGACAGAGGTGGGCACGTCGATGTCGCGCAGCCACGAACTGGAGTCGAAGTTGCCAAGACCCTCGCCGAAATCGCCCGCGTGCGAGAGCGGCGTCGAGAGGAACTGCTTGGTGGCCCAGATGCTCGTGTGTTTCGCCGGGCGGTCGAGGCTGGCGTCGGACGGGCGGGGCAGCGACTCGTAGATCGGGCGCAGGATTCGTCCGATGCGGGCGTCGCGGTCACGCCTGTGCGGATCGCGTTCGCTGAAGAACGGCCCGGTCGAGCACAGCACGAGTCCTGACACCCTGCGCGGGTGTCGACGCCAGACGAGCTGTGCGATGCCGCCACCCATCGAGAAGCCTGCGGCGGTGAACCGGTCGATGCCGAGAACGTCGGCGAGCGCGACGACGTCGTCGGCGCAGTCGCGCAGATCGAAACCCTCGGCCTGAATGCCTCGGCCGTGCCACCGCTGGTCGAGTGTGATGACCCGATACCGACCGTTGAGCTGCGGAATCGACGGATACCAACAGAGAAGGCCGGTGGTGAGCACCGAGTGCAGCAGGAACACCGCCGGCGCGTCTTTCGGCCCGGAATCGGTGACGTAAGTCGTTCCGCGGCCGGGCAATTCGACATGCCGCCCGGCGGGAAGGTCGCGTACCGGATAGGGCGTCGCGATGTGGCGAACGCCGCGCACGATCCGCTGAATCGACGACGGCGTCGAAGCCTCGGTTGCCGGGGAAACGTCTGCACTCACCCGGTCAACGGTACGCGCCCACGCTGCGGGTTCGCTGAATTCGGCGCGTCAACGAATGTTCATGCTGAACAGGTGCCGTTCGTCGGCTAGGTGCCAACGTGAGACTCTTGTCACATGATCGACGTCGATCGCCCGAAGATCGAGGGCTCCGTAGCTGTTGGAACACACGCACACGACAAGAAGAAGCGCCGGATGGGGTTCGCCGAGTTCGGTTCGGCGTCCGGTCGCCCGATCCTGTGGTTCCACGGCAGCCCCGGTGCTCGTCGACAGATCCCACTCGAAGCCCGCGAGTACGCCGCTGCCCGCGGAGTGCGGCTCATCGGTATCGATAGGCCGGGTGTCGGATCGTCGACGGTCCACCCCTACGACTCCGTACGGGACTTCTGCGCCGACCTCTCCGACGTCCTCGAGGCGCTCGGCATCGACGATTTCGGTGTCATCGGCGTCTCCGGCGGTGGCCCGTACGCGCTGGCCGTCGCGCACGAGTTCGGTCCACGCGTCCACGTCGCCGGAATCGTCGGCGGCGTGGCCCCGACGGTGGGACCGGAGGCGATCGGCGGTGGCGCGGTCGCGTTGGCACGCCGCGCCGCACCCGTCCTACCGGTCCTCGGGGCACCCGTCGGGCAGGTGATCAGCACCGCACTGCGCTTCGTACGGCCGATCGCCGAGCCCGCGATCCTGCTCTACGGCAGGCTCTCCCCCGCCGCCGACCGCGAGTTGCTCAGCCGCCCGGAGTTCCGCGCGATGTTCCTCGACGACCTCCTCAGCGGCGGGTCGCATCGCATGGAGGCGCCATTCAACGACGTCCGGGTGTTCTCCCGCGACTGGGGCTTCTCGGTCACCGACATCACCACCCCGGTGCGCTGGTGGCACGGAGACCGCGACCACATCGTCCCCTACGCGCACGGCGAGCACGTGGTCTCGCTCCTGCCCGACGCCAAGCTGTTCAGCCTGCACGGCGAGAGTCATCTGAGCCTGTTCGGGATGTCGACCGACGTGATGGACGAACTACTCGCCGTCTGGGATCAGGCGACGGTTGCGCCCACGAGCCCCGCGGGCGAGTAGGACCAAAAAAGTTCAGTGGCTACATAGGGGTTTCCTCACGGCCCGTGAGCCGACGGGTGTTTGTGGCGCTCGGTCGCGCCGTGGTCGGATCAGATGATGAGTACGTCGATCGTGGTCACCGGCCATCGCCAGCGCGAGGCCTGGGTGCGTAAGGAGATGCCGCCCGTCGAAGAGGTGCGGCCGGGCCTCTGGTCGATCCCGGTCCTCATCCCCGAGAACCCCCTGCGCTACATCCTCGTCTACGCATTGGCGACGTCTGACGGTCGGCTCGCGCTCATCGACACCGGTTGGAACACCGACACGGGCTGGAAGATGCTCGTCGACGGAATCCACTCCACCGGACACGACCTCGCCGACGTCTCGCACGTCTTCGTCACCCATCTGCACCCCGACCACTTCGGACTCGTCCCGCGCCTGCTGGAGCACACCGACCCGCAGCTCGCGATGCACAACGCCGATGCCCGTCACCTGCGGTTTCACAGCGAGGAAGAACTCGCGGGCGAGTTTGTGGCCGCTCAGCAGGACCTGCGTGTACTCGGCGCTCCGACCGACGTCGCCGACACAGGGCTCCTCGAGTTCGTCCGGCTCCCGGGCGGTCGCACGATGGACGTCGAACTCGACGACGACGTTCCGCTGAACGTTCCCGGATGGAACCTGCGCGCGGTGTGGACACCCGGCCACACCGCGGGTCACCTGTGCTTCGCCGACGACGACGCGGGCGTCATCTTCACCGGCGATCATCTGCTCCCCCGGATCAGCCCGAACGTCTCGACCAACCCGTTCCAGACGCCGAGCCCACTCGCCGACTACCTGACGTCGCTTGCGCGAACCGAGCACATCGGCGACCTCGAGGCCATGCCCAGTCACGAGTACCGGTTCCGCGGGCTCGCCGACCGGGTGACCGATCTCCTGTCGCACCACGAGGAGCGACTCACCGAGATCGCCGAGGCGATCTGGAACCAACCGGGCGCCACAGCGTGGGACGTCACCCGCGCTGTCACGTGGTCGCGCCCGTTCTCCGACCTGTCGATTCCCCTATCTCGCATGGCATTGCGGGAGACCAACGCGCACCTTTTGGTACTGGAAGCGCGCGGCATCATCTCGTCGACGGGTCACGAGCCGGTGCGCTGGACGGTCACCGCCACCCGACCCGCCGATCACAGCATCGAATCCGCAACCACGAGAGGAACTCTGCGATGACCCCGGTACGCACCGAATTCGCCGACGGCGTAGCCGTTTTCACCATCGACCGCCCGGAGGCGCGCAACGCCGTCAATCAGGAGGTCGCGCAGCAACTCGCCGCGGCGATGGACGAGTTCGAACGTCGCGACGACATCACCATCGGCATCCTCACCGGGGCGGGTGGAACCTTCTGTGCCGGTATGGATCTCAAGGCGTTCACGCGTGGTGAGCTGCCCAGCGTCGAGGGTCGCGGCTTCGGCGGTATCGCCTCCGCTCCCCCGAGCAAACCACTGATCGCGGCGGTCGAGGGCTGGGCGCTGGCGGGCGGGTGCGAACTAGCACTCTCGGCCGACCTGATCGTCGCCGCCGACGACGCGAAATTCGGTCTGCCGGAGGTCAAGCGCGGACTCGCGGCCGCTGCGGGCGGTCTGCTACGACTCCCCAAGATCCTGCCCTATCAACTCGCCATGGAGATCGCACTCACCGGCGATCCGATCACCGCCGTTCGCGCCCACGAGTTCGGCCTGGTGAACACCTTGACGCCGTCGGGCGGGGCACTCGACGGCGCGCGTGAGCTCGCAGCACGGATCGCCGCGAACGGGCCGCTGGCGGTGCGTGCCACCAAGCAGGTCGTCAGCATGGCCATCCGCTACACCGACCCCGAGCTGTTCACGGAGCAGCGCGGCATCCTCGATCCGGTCTTCGTCTCCGACGACGCGCAGGAAGGCGCCCGCGCCTTCGCCGAGAAGCGCACACCGAAGTGGACCGGCCACTGATCGAGGTACCCCCTCGCCTACGATCGAGAGGTGGACCTGCACCTTGCCACCTATTTCGTCGCGGTCATCGATCACGGCGGTATCACCAAGGCTGCGCAGGCGCTCTACATCTCCCAGCCGTCACTGTCGCAGGCGATTCGTACGCTCGAACGCAAGCTCGGCGTCACGCTGTTCGACCGCACGGGGCGTCGACTCGAACTCACCGAGGCGGGCGCACGCGTCGAGGTGATCGCGCGGCGCGTCCTCGCCGACGTCGAGCGAGCCCGTCTAAGAGTCGGCGCCGTCCGCGAATTACGTTCCGGGACAGTGGATATAGTCACCGAATCCGCGTTCGCCGTCGCACCCCTCGTCGCGATCGTGCGCGATTTCCGTGCCCGCTTCGACAAGGTGATCGTGCGGATCCTCGCCGCCGACGGTCCCGCGGGCATCCTCGCGTCGCTACGCAGCGGGCGAGCCGAGATCGGACTGATCGATTCCACCGCCGACCATTCCACCTTCGTATTCACTCCGCTGGGCACACAGGAACTCGTCCTTGCCGCATCGCCATCGCTGAGCGTCGACGCCGACGAGGGTGTTGTCGCACGCGAGTCCGTCCGCTCGCTGCCACTGCTGCTCGACCTCTCCGATCCGTCGACCGGGAGTCTTCTCGCCGACATCATCTCCGACGGCGCACGCAACGTGATGGTCGACTGCTCGCACCCGCCCACCATCCGCGAGTTGGTCACCCGCGCCGTCGGCGCCACCATTGCACCGCGCGAGTCGGTCGCCGAGCAGATTCCGGACGCCACGACGTACAGCCTGGACCCTCCGCTACGACGAGACTTCGGTCTGATCATGCGCTCGGGCCAACCGTCACCCGCCGCAGCGGCTTTCGTCGCCGTAGCACGCCAGACATGCGGCGCCCCAACACGAGTCGACGACTCGGTCTTCGAGTAGCCCGTGGAACTGCGCCAGATCGAGTACTTCCTCGCCGTGGTCGAGCACGGCGGCATCGGCGGGGCGTCGGTGTCACTCGGCGTGACACAGCCGACGGTGTCCCAGGCGCTGCGCGCGCTCGAACGTGAGCTCGGAGTGCAGTTGTTTCACCGGATCGGCCGCGGGATGGTGCCGAGCGCGGCCGGACGTGCACTCGTCGGCTCGGCGCGACAGATCGTGCGCGACGTCGAGTCGGTCGACGACGCGCTTGCCGTCGGCAGTGATCAGATCACCGGCCGGGTGGAGATACTCGCCTCACCGTTCGCCGACGGTGCCACGATCGCCGAGGTGGTCGCGGCATTCGTCGACGCGCACCCCGCCGCCACCATTCGGGTGGGCGAGCTCGACGACGAATCACTCGCAGCAGCAGTGATCGAGGAGGGACGCTGCGACTTCGTCGTCACGCATCTCCACCCCGTCGAGACGGCGGTCGACGACGCTCTCGAGGTGATCGTGCTCGGCGAGCAGGAGTTCTGGCTCGTCTGTCCGTCGGGCACCGTACTGCCCGACGGTCCGATCGACATCGCCGACCTTCCCCACATCCCGATGGTGTTCGTTCCGCGCGGCGGGACAGTCGCCGACGAGATCGAGAGCGCCATGCGCGAAGCGGGCGTGCGGCCACCGATCGCAGTGCTCGCCGAAGACCGCGAAGAGCGACTACCCATGGTGCTGGCAGGAATCGGCGCGACGTTGCTCGAACGCCGTGTCGCGCAATCGGTTGCCGATCGCACCACCGTGCGGCCGGTTCGACCGCGATTCGTCCGCAACTTCGCGCTCATGTACGACCCGACAGCGTTGTCGGTCGCCGCACAGGCTTTCGTCGACGTCGTCAGTGCCCGGAGCTGATGAGTTCGGGGCTGATGAGCTCGTAGATGGTGGCGTTGGCCATGCCACCGGCTTCGCACATCGTCTGCAGTCCGTAGCGAATACCGTTGTCACGCATGTGATGTGCGAGGCGCGTGGCAAGGATGGCACCGGAACCACCCAGTGGATGGCCGACGGCGATCGCCCCGCCGAGCGGGTTGAGTGCCTTTTCCGCCGCGCCCGTGTCGATCTGCCAGGCCAGCGGCACCGGCGCGAATGCCTCGTTGACCTCGAACGCGCCGATTTCGTCGATCGAGAGTCCCGACCGCTCAAGCGCTTTGGCCGTCGCGGGGATCGGCCCCGTGAGCATGATGACCGGATCGTCGGCTGCGACGACGGTCGTGTGAATCCGCACCAGCGGCACCAGACCGTGGGCCGCCGCGGTCTCGCTCGACATCACCAGCAGTGCGCCCGCGCCGTCGGAGATCTGTGATGCGTTGCCCGCGTGAATGACGCCGTTCTCGTCGAAGACCGTCCGGAGTGCGCCGAGGGACTCCAGGGAACCGCCGCGTCGAATTCCCTCGTCACCCTCGAGCACACCGGGCAACGTAGCGAGCTGAGCGTCGAATGCACCCGAATCGGTTGCTGCGGCGGCGAGTTCGTGTGATCGCAGCGCGTACTCGTCGAGTTGAGTGCGGCTCAGTCCCCAACGTCGTGCGACCTCCTCTGCGCCGATACCCTGGCTGAATCGGTCGACGCCGAAGCGGTCGAGTACGGTTGCCGGCTGACTCTCCCCGTTGGGCGCCGCCGTACCCATCGGCACGCGACTCATCGACTCGACACCGCCCGCCACGACGACGTCGAGTTGTCCGGAGATCACCGCGGCCGCGGCCATTGCCAGCGCCTGCTGACTGGACCCGCACGCCCGTGTGACCGTGGTTCCGGGGACCGTTG
This sequence comes from Gordonia jacobaea, assembly GCF_965344965.1. NCBI lineage: Bacteria > Bacillati > Actinomycetota > Actinomycetes > Mycobacteriales > Gordoniaceae > Gordonia > Gordonia jacobaea. Next base: position 767,173 of record NZ_CBDRLS010000001.1, read on the forward strand.
TCGGCCACCCCGCGGCCAGCACCGCCGTACGTGCGATGTTTCCCGCCTGCTCGGAATGTTGGCTCACGCAACCCCACATGACGTCGTCGATGATCGCGGGGTCGATCCCGGTACGTTCGACGAGTGCTTCGAGTACGTGCGCCGAGAGGTCGGCGGGATGGATGCCGGCCAACGCGCCATTTCGGCGTCCGATCGGGGTGCGCACCGCGTCGACGATCACTGCATCTGTCATGCATTCGAGCCGACCACTTCTCACCCGGTGACCACAAGTAGATTCGCGTTCACGGACCCATAGCCGCGACCTATCCCCCTGATTCGCCCAGTCTCCCTGACGCCCCTACACATTGACTCGCCCTATCGGTGTGTTAGCCGATCCGGCCGTTCCTTCCGGGTATGCCACGGGTGCATGCTGGAGACCATGCAGCGCACCGTATTCACCGAAGACCACGAGGCTTTTCGCAAGACGATCCGCGACTTCATCGCCAAGGAGGTCGTGCCGGTCCACCACGAGTGGGAGAAGCAGGGACACCCTCCGCGCGACTTCTACCGCAAGCTCGGCGAGTTGGGTGTGCTCGGCATCGAGGTGCCCGAGGAGTACGGCGGCGGGGGCGTGCACGATTTCACGTATTCGCTTGTCGTGTCGGAGGAAACCTCGCTTGCAGGCGTGACCTTCGGCAGCGAGTCGGTGCACACCAACCTGATCCTGCCGTACCTGATGGAGTACGCGACCGACGAGCAGAAGCAGCGGTGGCTACCCGGATTCGCCTCGGGCGACATCATGTTCGCGATCGCCATGACCGAACCGGGCACCGGCTCCGACCTCGCAAACATCTCGACGACGGCCAAGCTCTCCGAGGACGGCAGCCACTACATCCTCGACGGCGCAAAGACGTTCATCACCGGTGGCGCGCTGGCCGACCGCATTCTGGTGGTCTGCCGAACCGCACCGTTCGATCCGGACAATCGTCGTGCCGGACTCTCGATTCTGGTGGTGGACACCACGTCCGAGGGCTTCGCCGTCGGACGGAAGCTGGAGAAGATCGGCCTCAAGGCATCGGATACCGCCGAACTCTCCTTCTCGTCGGTGCGCGTGCCTGTCGAGGATCGGCTCGGCGAGGAGGGCAAGGGGTTCTCCTACCTCACACACAACCTAGCGCAGGAACGCCTGAGCATCGCCATCGGAGCGTCGGCTACCGCGAACGCTGCTCTGCAACACGCCCTCGCCTACACCCGGGAGCGCGACGTGTTCGGCAGGCCCGTCGCATCGTTCCAGAACACCAAGTTCGTGCTGGCGGAGTGCTCGGCCGACGTAGCGGCGGTGCAGCAGTTCGTCGACCAGGCGTTGATCCTGCACAACCGGGGCGAACTCTCGGTGGCCGACGCCGCGCGTGCCAAGCTCTTCGCCACCGAGACCGCCGGCCGCGTCATCGACAAATGCCTGCAATTGCACGGCGGATACGGCTACATCACCGAGTACCCCATCGCGCGCCTGTACGCCGACACCCGCGTCTCCCGCATCTACGGCGGCACCAACGAGGTGATGAAGACGATCATCGCCAAGGATCTGGGGCTCTAGAGCGGCCTCGCCATCAGCGACCCTTGAGTTGGTCCAGCCAGGTGCGGGCGGAGGCGTCCGACGGCGAGCGCCAGTCGCCGCGCGGCGACAGTGACCCGCCCGAACCGATTTTCGGCCCGTTGGGCATCGCGGTGCGCTTGAACTGGTTGCTCATGAATCGCTTCAGGAACGTCGAGAGCCAGTGCTCGATCGTCGCGGCGTCGTACTGGTTTCGACGCTCCGTCGCGATCAACTCCGACCACGCGCCGCGTTCCCGGTCACCCCACGCCTGGCCGGCCAGGTAGGCGATCTTGTCGGGGCGATACCCGAAGCGCGTCAGGTAGTACAGGAAGAAGTCGTGGAGTTCGTAGGGGCCGACGGTGTCCTCGGTGCTCTGGATCGCGCCGTCGTCGCCCGGCGGGACGAGTTCGGGCGAGATCACGTCGTCGAGGATCTCTGCGAGCGTGTCGGTGGTCTCCTGCGAGTACTGTCCGGTCGAGATCATCCAGCGAATCAGGTACTGGATCAACGTCTTCGGGACCGAGGTGTTGACGTTGTAGTGCGACATCTGATCGCCGACACCGTAGGTGCACCACCCCAGAGCGAGCTCGGACAGATCACCGGTCCCGAGCACGATTCCGCCGTGGAAGTTCGCCAACCGGAACAGGTGCGACGTCCGTTCGCCTGCCTGCACGTTCTCAAAGGTGACGTCGAAGACCTTCTCGCCCTTGGCATATGGGTGCCCGATGTCGGCGAGCATCTGCTCGCACGACGGCCGGATGTCGAGTTCGGCGCCGGTGACGCCGAGAGAATCCATCAGCACATGTGCGCGCCGTAGCGTCGCGCCGCCGGTGGCGAATCCCGGCATCGTGTACGCGAGGATGTTGGTGCGCGGCAGGCCGAGTCGGTCGAAGGTGTCGACGGCGACGAGCAGCGCGAGCGTCGAATCGAGACCACCGGACACACCGATGACGATCTTGTCGATGCCGGTGGCGCGCAGGCGTGCAGCCAGGCCCTGAACCTGGATGTCGCGCACCTCTCGGCACCGTTCGTCACGATCACCGGCGTCGGCGGGAACGAATGGGAATCGTGCGACCGCGCGTCGCAGCTCGTCGTCGGCGAGGTCGAGGTCACCGAACTCGAAGTCGATGTGGCGCAACGACGTCAGACGATCCTTGAGATCACCGACCTGATCGTGGAAGCTGCCCATCCGGATGCGTTCCTGGCGCAGTCGGTCCAGGTCGACGTCGGCGACGACGAGTTGCTCGGTCGTCGCGAATCCCGTACTGCGAGTGAGTAGTCCACCGTTCTCGGCGATCAGGGCGTCACCGTCCCACGCGAGATCGGTTGTGGATTCGCCATATCCGGCGGCAACGTAGAGGTAGGCCGCGATGCACCGGGCGGAAAGGCTGGTGCACAACGACTTCCGATACGACTCCTTGCCGATCGTGACCGGCGAACCCGACAGGTTCGCGAGAACCGTCGCACCTCCCAGCGCGGCCCAGGTGCTCGGCGGGATGGGCACCCACGCGTCCTCGCAGACCTCGAGATGCAGCGCGAAACCCGGCAGGTCGACGGCGTCGAAGATCAGGTCGGTGCCGAACGGAACCGTCTGTCCGAGCAGCGTCACCGTGTCGGCGAGTGCGTCGCGGGCCGCGCTGAAATAGCGCTTGTCGTAGAACTCGCGGTAGTTCGGCAGGAACGCCTTCGGTACGACGCCGAGAATCCGACCATCACGCAGCAGGACGGCGCAGTTGTACAGCCCGGCGTCGACGACGAGCGGCAGGCCGACCGCCACCAGCGGGCGCAGACCCTCACTCGCGGCGACGACGGTGGCGAGGGCGTCGAGCGCGGCGTCGATAACCGCGTCCTGTTGGACCAGATCGTCGATGCTGTATCCGGTGAGTCCCATCTCGGGGAACACGACGAGCGCGGCACCCTCGGTGGCCGCCTGCCGCATCAATTCGACGGTGGCCTGCGCGTTGGCCACCGGGTCGGCGATACGGACGACCGGGACCGCGCCCGCTACTCGGGCAAATCCGTGGCGATAGATGGACACAGGGCAAAGCTTAGTGACCGGATGACCCCATCACCGCAAGACCTCAGTCGCCACATACCTCGAGAAGCGTCTTGAGCTGCTCGTCGAAGGCGTGGGCGAGGAAGTCGACGTCGGGGATCTGATCGGTACACCCGAGGATGCCGACGTTGAGCTCGCCGTCGGCCGAGAACACCGTGATGTTCAGGCCGAGCCCGTGGAAGATCGGCCCGAGCGGGTAGACCGCGGTGACACGCGCGCCGCAGAAGTACACCGGAATGTCGGCGCCCGCGACGTTCGACACAGTCACGTTGAAGATCGGCGGATGCTTGAGTGCCAGTTTTCGGTCGCCGTAGAACTTCATCAACGTCGACATCGTGGTGCCGGGCGCGAACTGTGCCCACGCACGCAGGATGTTCGCGTCGATGTCGGCGTGGTGTGCCTTTGCTTTCCGCGAGAGTTCTGCCGCGCGCTCGATCCTTTCGACGGGATCTGCGACGTCGGAGGCCAACTGCGTGAACATCCCCGACACCTTGTTGGTGCCCTGCACCATCAAGCCACTGTCGTCGGCGCCGTGGACAGATACCGGCACCATCGCGACGAGTGGCCTGTCCGGCAGCTCGTTGTGCGCCAACAGATACTCGCGCAGCGCGCCGCCGGTGATCGCCAGCACGACGTCGTTCACCTTGACGCCGAACCGGTTCTTGACACGCTTGATGTCGGCGAGTGAGAGCTGGGTCAGTGCGATCGAACGGTGCGGGGTGATCGGCCCGTTGAATCGGGTGCGCGGCGCCCCGAACGGCGCGGGCATCGCCTCGTGCGAGCGCGCCCGACGCAACCACGCGACCGGAACCGAGACCGTCTCCGGGAGCAATCGAGCCATCGCGATCGGACGTCGGATCAGGTAGTGCACCGCTCCCGTCGCGGCGAGCAGCGCATGCGACGACCCGCCCGCGGTCTGATGCAGCAGATCGGCGTCGAGGTCGGGCTGCTCGGGCGACAGCGAGAAGAGCTGCGACAGCACCTCGGCGCTGCCGACGCCGTCGACCGCGGCGTGGTGCATCCGCAGCATGATCATGATCCGCCCGTTGGACAGTCCCTCGATGACCCACAGTTCCCACAGCGGCTTCGCCCGGTCGAGGGTCTGCCCGGCCAGATGCCCACAGAGTTCGGTGACCTCGCCGATCCCGCCCGGCGCCGGAACCGCGACACGGTGCACATGCCGGTCGATGTCGAAATGGTCGTCCTCCACCCAGGCGGGGTGGTCGATGTTGATCAGCGAGTTGTCGAGCTTGCGTCGGAACTTCGGGGTAGCACGGACGAGCTGTCGCATCTGATCACGGATACCGCTGAACGAATACCCACCGGGAATCGTCGACGGATCGATTTCGATCAGGCCGATGATCTGCATCAACTGTGACCGCGTCTCCATGTACAGGAACGAGGCGTCCAAACCGCTCAGCCGCTCCATCGCAAATCCTCCGCATCCTGCTCGCCCGCGCCGTCGCGCGCACGCCCGTCTTCGTTGCCGGGCCGATGATGAAATCGAACCACGTCGATGCGTCGTCGCGCTCCTTTTCCATAACGCTTCGCGCACCCGCCGTAGTTCCCTACGATCAGCCCGATGCGCACCGAAAACGCCGCGTCTGCCGCGGATGCCCGATTCTCGCCGACCCCATTCGATCTCGACGAGTTGTCGGAGGCGTTCGACGTCTTCGAGGCCACCGTCGCGGGCATCGCGGCGCAGGCCCGAGCGCAGCCGTCCGAGGCGCCCGCGGCATGGGCGCGATTCGCCGACCTCTTCACGTCCGACGCCGACTACATCGAGCACGCACTCGGCACCATGCACGGCAGGGACGAGATCCGCCCGTGGATCGTGAAGACGATGACCCGCTTCCCCGGCAACCACATGGTCGCCTTCCCCAACCTGTGGAAGGTGTTCGACGCCCCCACCGGTCGGGTGATCTTCGAGGTCGACAATCCGATGTGCGATCCCGGCGACGGAAGTGTGATCACCGCGACCAATATCTCGATCATCACGTACGCGGGCGACGGCCTGTGGCGGTGCGAGGAGGACATCTACAACCCGATGGAGTTCGGCAGCGCCGCGATGCTGTGGTGTGACAAGGCGCGCGAACTCGGTACTCTTGACGACGACGCCGCCACGTGGGCGTCGACGTTCGGCCGAGCGTTTCGGGGGTAACGCTTGCGAGCCAAGTTACGACACCGTAAGTGCGTACTTGGGTAACGCCTGCTCGGTGCCGTAGCCTTACTGACTGACTTGGATACATGTCGGTCACCGAGCCAGGCATGACAACCAGAGACGACAGTCGGAGACTACGACAGTCCGACCTGTTTCGATGTGGACCGTTCGGAGGAACGAACAATGGCACGTGAGCTCACTCAGCTTGATCTGCTCCGCGAGCTGGCACCGGTTGCCGAGGACAACGTCAACCGGCACCTGAAGATCGCGAAGAACTGGAACCCGCACGACTACGTCCCGTGGGACGAGGGTCGTAACTTCGCCGCGCTCGGCGGCGTCGACTACGACCCTGAGCAGTCGCAGCTCGATGAGGTTGCGAAGGCCGCGATGATCACGAACCTGCTGACCGAGGACAACCTGCCCTCCTATCACCGGGTGATCGCCGACAACTTCTCGATGGATTCGGCATGGGGCTTCTGGGTCGGTCGTTGGACCGCCGAGGAGAACCGGCACTCGATCGTCATGCGCGACTACCTCACGGTGACGCGCGGCGTCGACCCCGCCCAGCTCGAGGCCGACCGCATGGTCCACATGACCAACGGTTACTCGCCCGAGTCCGCTGCAGGCGACCGCGTCGAGGAGATGATGGAGAAGGGCGGCGAAATGGGCCTGCTGCACTCCGTCGCCTACGTGACGTTCCAGGAGCTCGCGACGCGCGTCAGCCACCGCAACACCGGCAAGGCGTGCAACGATCCGATCGCCGACAAGATGCTCCAGCGCATCGCGGCCGACGAGAACCTGCACATGATCTTCTACCGCAACATCTGCGGCGCCGGTATGGACATCGCTCCCGACCAGACGCTGCGTGCCGTGACCGACATCGTCACCAACTTCCAGATGCCCGGCGCCGGAATGCCCAACTTCCGCCGCCACGGCGTGTTGATGGCCAAGCACGGCATCTACGACCTGCGTCAGCACCTCGAAGAGGTCATCCAGCCCGTCCTGCGCAAGTGGAACGTCTTCGATCGCGACGACTTCTCCGCCGAGGGCGACCAGACCCGCGAGGAGCTCGCAGCCTTCCTCGAGCAGCTCGAGAAGGACACCATCAAGTTCGAGGAGATGCGCGACCGCGCACTCGCCCGCGAAGCCAAGAAGCGCGAGCGTCAGGCGTCCTGACGCAACCATTGGCTTGACGACGACGATCCGAACCCCAGCAGCGCCGGCGCCCTCCGCGATCCACGAGGGCGCCGGTGCGCTGTCGGCTGCGCACGCCACCCCGCTCCACGCAACCCCACTGCGCGACACCCGCTTGCGAATCGGCACGATCGAGCTCGCCAGTCCCGTGGTGCTCGCACCCATGGCGGGCGTCACCAACGTGGCGTTCCGCACGCTGTGTCGCGAACTCGAATTGGCCCGCACCGGCACGGTGTCGGGTCTGTACGTCTGTGAGATGGTCACCGCCCGCGCGCTCGTCGAGCGGCATCCGGTCACCATGCACATGACCACGTTCGGACCGGACGAGAATCCGCGGTCGATGCAGCTCTACACGGTGGATCCGCGCTACACCTACGAGGCAGCCAAGATGATCGTCGACGAGAATCTCGCCGACCACATCGACATGAACTTCGGCTGCCCGGTCCCGAAGGTGACCCGCAAGGGCGGCGGCTCGGCGATCCCCTACAAGCGCACCCTGTTCCAACGAATCGTCGCGGCCGCGGTCAAGGCGACCGAGGGCACCGACATCCCCGTCACCGTCAAGTTCCGCATCGGAATCGACGACGAGCATCACACGCACCTCGACGCCGGGCGCATCGCCGCGGGCGAGGGCGCGAAAGCTGTTGCGCTCCATGCCCGTACGGCTTCGCAGCGGTACTCCGGCGAGGCCGACTGGGCCGAGATCGCCCGCCTCAAGGAGCACGTGACCGACGTACCGGTGCTCGGTAACGGCGACATCTTCGAACCCAAGGACGCGGTGACGATGATGGCGCAGACCGGATGCGACGGCGTCGTGGTCGGACGCGGCTGCCTCGGCAGGCCGTGGCTGTTCGCCGAGCTCGCCGCCGAACTCAACGGACTGCCCGCACCCGCCGCACCGAACCTCGGTGAGGTCGCACAGATCATCGTCAGGCACGGCGAGTTGCTCGCCGATCACCACGGCGAGGACAAGGGCATGCGCGAGATGCGCAAACACGTCGCCTGGTACCTGCGCGGATTCCCGGCCGGTTCGAAGATTCGTTCGCGCATGTCGCTGGTGTCGACGCTCGACGAACTCCGCGACCTCGTCGGATCACTTCCCGCCGACACACCGTTCCCCGAGGACGGGCACGGTCCGCGTGGGCGGCAGGGGTCGCCCGCCAAGGTCGCGCTCCCCGACGGCTGGCTCGACGATCCCTACGAGGATGTCGTCCCCGCAGGCGCGGAAGTGATGCACTCCGGCGGCTGAGGCGCTTCTCAGGACCTATCAGTACTATGTCCGAAGGTCCCGCAGGCGGGATCTGAGTTCTTCCTGCTTGCCGCAGCGTTCAGCCCCGACGGGGCGGCAGCGTCACCACGGGGTACGAGGATATGTGACGTGAGTCGTTGGACACCCAAGCCGCACGGCGACGAGCCGGGCGACCGGGACGATTCGACGTCCTCATCGACTCCACACGCTTCACGCACCTCACGCCCAGCGAACCCCAACGACGGCAGGCTGCGTGAGCCGCGCTCCGCCGATCGGTACGTCCGCGGCCGTAGTCGCATGACCGTCCGCGAGCTGATGGAGCAGATGAACGCCGATCCCGGCGCACGCTCCGATTCCCCGTCCGCTACCCCGGCTGCCGCCGACAAGGCGACCGATTCTGACAAGCCGTCCGCATCCAGCAAGCCGTCTGCTTCTGACGAACCGACCGGCGCCGGCACGCAGCCACGAGGTGATTCGTCGCCGACCGAGGCCATCCCACGAGTCGGCGGCTATCGTTCCGGACTACGCCGAGCTCGGCGTGGGACAGACCGTGCCGCCACGGACAAGCCGTCGAATCGCCCTTCCGACACGCCAGGGGCCAACGAGGTCACGCGCAAGATCCCGATCGTCGGTGCCACCCCAGAACCCGTCGTCGACCTCAGTGACAGGGCGACGACGGAGCGGGTCGTCGAGGAATCACGGGCACAGGGGTCACACCTCGAGCCCACTGCATCCGGAAATTCCGCCGCGTCCGGAGATGCCGCAGCGCCCGACGCGCCCGAGCAGACCCCCGCTCCGGAACCGGAGCGCGAGCCGGCGTCCCCGCCGCTCGAGCCCACTCCCGACCTCACCGAGACGATCGCGCTGCGTTCACGCCCGCAACGTGTGGGGCGTCGACGTCACGACCGCACGACACGCCAGAACGTCGCGTTCACCGGCCGCATCATGGTCGCCATCGCGTGCGTCATGGCGCTCGTCGGGACCGGCTTCGTGTGGGGGTACATGAAGTCGAAGAACAGCGATTGGCGGACCATCGCCGCCGTCGACCCGGACGACACGAACATTCGCAACAAAGACGCCCAGTACGGCGACGAGAACTACCTGATCGTCGGTACCGACACCCGCAGCGGCAAGAACGGCAAGGTTGGCGCGGGCACCACGGCCGACGCCGAGGGCGCACGTTCTGACACGGTGATCCTGGTCAACATCCCCGCCAACCGCAGCCGCGTGGTTGCGGTCTCATTCCCGCGGGATCTGCAGGTCGACCGACCCGAATGTCAGGATTGGGACAACGACGCCGGAACCTATACCGGCGACCTACCCGCGGCCAGCCAGGTGAAGCTGAACAGCGTCTACGCCGACGGCGGACCGAAGTGCCTGGTCAAGGTCATCACCGAGATGAGTGGTCTGAACATCAACCACTTCATCGGGATGGACTTCTCCGGCTTCGAGAAGATCGTGCGCGCTGTCGGCGGCGTCGAGGTGTGCTCCACGACGCCGGTGTACGACTACGAACTCGGCCAGATCCTCTCCAAGCCGGGCAAGCAGACGATCACCGGTCGCAAGGCGCTCAACTACGTTCGCGCCCGCACGGTGTCGACGGAGGGCAACGGCGACTACGGACGCATCAAGCGCCAACAGTTGTTCATGTCGTCGCTGCTGCGGTCGACGCTCTCAGGCAACGTCCTGTCCAATCCGGCCAAGCTCAACAGCATCGTCAACACCTTCATCAAGAACAGCTACGTCGACGGCGTCGACACGCAGTCACTGCTCAAACTCGCCGACTCGATGCAGGGTATCGAGGCGGGTCGCGTGACGTTCCTGACCATCCCGACGTCGGGTACGGCGACCGACGGCTCGAATAACGAGATCCCGCGCACCGACGACATCAACGCCATCTTCAACGCGATCATCGACGACGACCCGCTCCCCGGCGAGCAGGCCGCGAAGAAGAAGCAGAGCAGTTCGTCGAAGAAGCAGACCACGGCTGCGGGCGCCACCACGAGTACGTCGCAGACGCCGTCGACGGTCTCGGCTACCGCGCAGAACCCGAGCAACGTCGGGGTGCGTGTGCTCAACGGCACGGGCAAGGCCGGGCAAGCCGCCGACGCGTCCGACCAGCTGACCGCCCAGGGCTTCGACGTCCGCGGCGTCGCGGATGCATCGGAGAACCGCACAGACACCGTCGTGCGCTACGGGCCGGGCGAACAGGACTCTGCCGCGACACTCGCCGCGATGTTCCCCGGCGCCAAGATCCAGAGCGACAAGACAGTGAAGTCGGGCGTCGAGGTCATCCTCGGCAGCGACTTCGCCGGCAGCGTCACCAGTGCTCCCGCCGCAGGCGAGACGCTATCGGCGCAGGCACTGCCTCCAGCGGCGAACTCCAGCAATCTGCCCAACGATCTCGCGGTGACCAACGCGGGAGACACCACCTGCTCCTGACGGGCGCACGTACCGCGAGCAGAGCTACTCACCGCGCGTTCACGGTGTGTTCACCACGCGGAAGATCGTGATCTGCGGCACGCACAGTACCCTTGAGGGTATGCGTACCGCGTATCAAGAACAGCTGCATTCACTGAATGCGGTGCTCGGAGAAATGTGCGATCTGGCCGGTTCAGCAATGGACCGTGCCACCCAGGCCCTCTTGCAGGCCGATCTCGCCATTGCCGAGGAAGTGCTGTCGGAGAACGACAAACTGTCCGAACTGTCCGCGCGCGCCGAGGAGCAGGCGTTCGCGCTTCTCGCGCTCCAGGCTCCCGTCGCAGGCGACCTGCGCGGAGTCGTCAGTGGGTTCCAGATCGTCGCAGACGTCGACCGTATGGGCGCGCTGGCGCTGCACGTCGCCAAGGTCGCCCGACGACGCCATCCCGCGAAGGCCCTGCCCGAAGAGGTCAACGGCTACTTCGCCGAGATGGGCAGGCTGGCAGTCCAGCTCGCCACCAACGCGCGCGAGGTCCTCGACACGCAAGATCCCGAGGCTGCGGTTCGTCTGCAAGAAGACGACGACGCCATGGATGATCTGCATCGCCACCTGTTCACGGTGCTGATGGACCGGGACTGGCAGCACGGAGTTGCCGCAGCCGTCGACGTCACCCTGCTGGGCCGCTACTACGAGCGCTTCGCCGACCACGCCGTACTCATCGGCCGTCGGGTCGTCTTCCAGGCCACCGGCCAGACGCCCGAGCAGTTCCAGGACGCTTCTTAAAGCACAGACGCTTCCCGACACACCCCCACCACCGACGTCGGTGGATCACACCCCGGTTCGGATGTGATTCACCGACGTTTCTCGTCGTGGAGGGCGTCCTGACTTCACGCACACCAGGCGCGCAGTCTAGGGTGAGCGCCATGGGCGTGCACTATCCGGCAGAACCTGATTTTAATGCCGAATCCGACGACGAAGCCGAAGCACATCTCCGGCGACGCCAGCTGTTCGTCTATGTCGGCGTGACGCTGTCGCTCGTCGCTCTGCTGGTCATTCTGTTGCTCAACATGTGAGCCCCCCATCAACGCAAAAGACCCGCGACGATTCCTCGTCGCGGGTCTTTGTCTGCTTGTGGGCCTGTGCGTTGTGCCCTGCCGGTGATCAGCCGAAGCGGCCGGAGATGTAGTCCTCGGTCTCGCGCTTGGTGGGGTGCGTGAAGATGGTCTCGGTGTCGCCGATCTCGACCAACTGTCCCGGCTGGCCGACGCCCTCGAGGTTGAAGAACGCGGTCTGATCGCTCACACGCGCAGCCTGCTGCATGTTGTGCGTGACGATGACGATCGTGAAGTCCTTCTTGAGCTCGCCCATCAGATCCTCGATGGCCAGCGTCGAGATCGGATCGAGCGCAGAGCACGGCTCATCCATCAGCAGGACGTCCGGCGACACCGCGATGGCACGCGCGATGCACAGTCGCTGCTGCTGACCACCCGAGAGACCGCCACCGGGCTTGTCGAGACGGTCCTTGACCTCTTCCCACAGGTTGGCGCCGCGAAGGCTGCGCTCGGCCACCTCGTTGAGCTGCTTCTTGTTGCGAATGCCCTGCAGGCGAAGACCTGCGACGACGTTGTCTCGGATCGACATGGTCGGGAAGGGATTCGGCCGCTGGAACACCATGCCGATCGTCGTACGGACACTCGTCGGGTTGACCTCTTTGGAGTAGATGTCCTCACCGTCGAGCAGCACACTGCCGACCGCATAGGCTCCGGGGATCTCCTCGTGCATGCGATTGAGCGTGCGCAGCACCGTCGACTTGCCGCAGCCCGACGGACCGATGAACGCGGTGATGCTGCGCGGCGGCACTGCAAGAGTCACGTCCTTCACGGCGTGGAACTTGCTGTAGTAGATATTCAGGTCTTTGATGTCGAGGCGCTTGGCCATGGCATTACTCTCTCGTGCTGTTGATGTACGACGCTGTTGCTGGGCGTGCGGTCTTACCTGGACTTGGGTGCCAGGAACTTCGCGAGCAGCGCTGCGACGATGTTGAGGATGGCGATGATGATGATCAGCGTCAGCGCTGCACCCCAGTAGTAGAACGACGACGCCGGCTGACTCGCCGCCCACATGTCCTTGATGAACAGAGGCAGCGAGTTCATACCGCCCTCGAAGGGGTTGGTCTTGACCAGCGAACTCGCCGGACCCGCGAGGATCAGGACTGGGGCGGTCTCACCCATGATGCGTGCGATGGCGAGGAAGATGCCGCTGAGCATGCCCGACAGCGCGGTCGGGATCACGACACGCATGATCGTCTTCCACTTGGGGATGCCCAATGCGTACGACGCTTCGCGCAGTTCGTCGGGTACGAGCTTGAGCATCTCCTCCGACGATCGGACGACGATCGGGATCATCAGCAGGATGAGCGCGAGACTGACCATGAAGGCGCTCTGCCCCATCGAGAGTCCGATGACGAACACCGTGAAGATGAACAGCGTCGCGACGATCGACGGCACGCCCGCGAGAATGTCGACCATGAAGCTGACCGGTTTGACCAGCTTCGACGTCGGGTACTCGACCAGGAGAACGGCCGTGAGCACCGCGATCGGGACCGAGATGATCGTGGCGACGAGCGCCTGGATGATCGAACCGACGATCGCCGGCGCGATTCCCGCGCCATAGTCGGTTGTGGTGTCGACCGCGTAGCCGTCGCCAAACCACCAGTTCGGGTCGGTGATGGCGCTCGCTCCATTCGAGAGCACCGTCCACAGCAACCACACCAGTGGAATGACGCCGAGCGCGAAGCAGATGAAGAATGCGGCGCGCGCACCGTTGTTGCGGATTCGACGACTCAGCGAGATCTCGCGGAATGCCGACGGATGTTGTTTGACCGGGCCGCCGCCTGCGCCCTTATCAAGTGCGATGCTCATCCGTTGACCTTTCCGCCTGCGACCGTGCGAGCGACCGCGTTCACCACGAATGTCAGGAGGAACAACACCAGACCGGCCGCGATGTAGGCGCTCTGGGTGTCCTGGCTACCGACGAACTCGCCCACGTCGCGAGCGATCTTCGACGCGAACGTGTCGCCGCCTTCGAACAGCGACCACTTGAGGCGGCCGACGGCGGCACTCAGGATGATCATGACGGCGATGGTCTCGCCGAGCGCACGTCCGAGCGCCAGCATCGCCGCGGCGATCATGCCGGAGCGTCCGTACGGGAACGAGGTCATCCGGATGACCTCCCACTTCGTCGCACCGAGGGCCAGTGCCGCTTCTTTCTGGCCGGGAGGGGTCTGGCGCAGCACCTCTCGGGTGATCGAGGTGATGATCGGCAGCATCATGATCGCGAGCACGATGCCCGCGGTGAAGATCGTGCCTCCGCCGCTGACTGACGTGCTACCGGCGGAGAAGAGGAAGAACCAGCCGAGCACGCTGTTGAGCCATTCCGCGAACGGCGCGATCACCGGCGCGAGGACGTAGATGCCCCAGAGACCGAAGATGATCGACGGCACCGCCGCGAGCAGATCGATGACCGCGGCGAGCGGGCGGGCGACCTGTCGCGGGGCGTACTCCACGAGGAACACCGCGATGCCGATCGCGATCGGGGTGGCGATCACCAGGGCGAACAGCGAGGTCAGAACCGTCGCTCGGAACAACTCCCAGATGCCGAAACGCACCGTGTCGTTGTCGAAGTTCGCCGAACTGACGTCCCACTGGGACGAGAAGATGAAGTTGGCGTGGTTCGCCAGCATCGCCGGTATGGCATTGACGATCAGTGCAATGCCGATACCGGCGACGAGGACGACCACGAAGAAACCCGTGCCCCGCGCGAGGTAGGAGAAAAGCTGGTCGCCGAGTGCGCCGCGGTGGCTGCGCAGGCCCGGGTGGAGCTGCTCTTCGAGCTGCTCCTCGGAATCCGGAGGCAACTGGTCGGACGATTCGGGAGGCTGCGTGCCGGGTTCGGGCGGGGTCTCCGCCTTCCCCCGGCCCACACCGGTGGTGTCATCCACAGACATAACTCATATCGCTTCGGGTCGGTGTTTTCGTGTGATTACTGAAGGGCGTTGATCGACGAAGTCAGCTTCTGCTGGAATTCGCTCGGCAGCGGGATGTAGCCCGCGTTGATCAGATCCTGGCCCTGGTTCTGCGGTGCAGACGCCACCGAGAGGAACGTCTTGACACCCTGGCCAACCGAAGTATCGGCGTACTTCGAGCAGACGATCGAGTATGTTGCCAGAATGATCGGGTACGCGCCCGCCTCGGTCGGCTTGTAGAACGATTCGGTGTCGATGACCATGTTGTGGTTGTCGGGACCGTTCTTGAGAGTCGCCGCCGCAATGGTCTTGCCGCCGGTCTCAGAGTTCAGCTCCACACCGCTCTTGTCCTGATCGGTGATGATCTTCGCCATCGACAGCTTGTTGGACTGCGCGTACGCCCACTCGACGTAGGCGATCGATCCGGGGGTCGGCTTCACTGCGGAACCAACGCCGGGGTTGCCCTGCTTGCCTTCGCCGACACCACCGTTGAAGGTCTTGCCCGCACCCTTGGTCCATCCGCCCGCAGCGGTCAGGTACTTCTGGAAGTTGTCCGTCGTGCCCGACTGGTCAGCGCGGTAGATCACGCTGATCGCAGTGCTGGGAAGGGTCTTGCCCGGGTTGTCGGCGGCAATCGCCGGATCGTTCCAGGTCTTTGCCTCGCCGCTGAAGATCTTGGAGAGCGTCGGACCCGACAGCGCGAGATCGTTGACACCATCGACGTTGTAGGTCACGGCGATCGGACCGAACACGAGCGGCAGCTGCCATGCTTCCGAGCCACAGCGCTGTGCGGCCTTCTGGATCTCGTCGCCCTTCAGCGGCGAGTCGGAGCCACCGAAGTCGGTGAGATTCTGCGTGAAGTCGGAGACACCCTGTCCCGAGCCTCCGCCACCGTAGGCGAGCTCGTGACCGGGGCAGGTCTTCGCAAACGAGGTGGAGAAGATCTTCATGGCGTTGGCCTGGGCTGTCGAACCACTCGCCTTGAGTGACTGCTTGCCCTCGCACTTGATGTCAGTCACCGCTGAGGCGGGCGCTGCGCTCGTGCCGCCCTTGTCAGCATTGCTGCTACACGCACCGAGAACGAGGGCGGAGCTGGCGGCCATCACGGCGACAGCGGCTCCTGTACGACTCAATTTCACTTTCTGGTTCCCTCCAGCATCAGAACATGGCAGTCCCGCCAAGCGGCTTTGCCCGGTCGCAATGACAGTAGGGTGCCGTGGTGGACGTACCGGGCACCGAAGGTGAACGGAAGATGAATTGGACATCTCCGGCGCGGCCTGCGCGTATTAGGTAAGCCTTTGTTAAAGTCTCCAGGAAGATGAGTAGTTCAGCCACTTCCCCCGACGCGTCGCGCACATTCACAGGCGCGGCCATCGACGCGCATCACAGTGGCCATCGCAGCGCCGTCGTCGTCGGTCCGCTCGATCTCCCGGACGCGAACTGCGCGTCGCAACGGCTCATCCGCTTCGCGAAGCGTGGCCCCCACACACGCATCGGGCTCGTACCATCACACGATCGTCGCGCCTGGTCATACGAGCCCGACAGGTTGGCCGACGCCGTCCACACCGCGCCACCGACCGACGATCCCTTGGCGTTGCTCGACGTAGTGGCGGCGCTTCCACCTCGGCATCTGCGCGTCGTACTCAGTGGCCGCTACCTGGCAATCGACTACGACCACGGCCTCGGCGACACCACCCTCCTCAACACCATCGTCGACGTTCTGCTCAGCGAGGAGATCCCCGAGACCATCGCGACATCTCCGCGCGGGTGGACGCCGACGCGTGCTCTCGCGCTCGCAGGTGCGGCCGTGTTGTCGAATCCGCGGCGGCTCATCGCACTGGCCCGGATGCACCGGTCCCGTGACTACCTGGCATCGCAACCCTCGGCGTTGGTGCCGGTCGATCCGCCACGGTCGGCGACGAGCGTGTTCGTGCGGACGCCGCGCGACGTCGTCGAATCGATGCGCGCCGCGCGGACGTCGCGCGCGCCAGGCGTCGGGATGTTCACATTGCACACCGTCGCGCTCGTGCGCGCTCTGACCGCCGCCGGGTTGCGGGTCAATCCGATGGTCACACTTCCGTTCGACGCGCGGGCCTATCTACCCCGGTCCGTGGGCACCATGGCGAACTTCGCGGCAGGCCTCGACTTCGCCGTGCTTCCCGACACCGTGCCTGTCGCGCTACAGGCAGAACTGTCGACGGCGTCGTCGATGGGTCGCCCCGTGGCGAATCTCCTTGTGACAGCAGCAAAGTCGAGAGTGGCCGAGTCAAGAGCGGCGGGGAGGTCGAGGTCCACAGAGCGCCGAAGCGTCGAGACGACCGGCCAACAGTCGTGGGCGCCCGCCGGCGAGGCGGCGATCGACCTACTGCACTCGTCGGGCGGCGTCGTACCGGGACGTGGGCGAGGATGGGATTTCGTCGACACCGACAAGGCGCTTGTCATCGGCATCGCCGAGCCTCCGTCGCCAACCGGGATCACGGTCACGAGCACATCAGTCGCAGGAAGCCTCTGTCTCACAGCGACGTTTCGCGACGATGTCTTTCCCGCCGACGCGGTGACAGCCGCGCTCGCGGACCTACCGACACAAGCACTGGCGGCACTCGGCGAGACGATCACCGCAAAGGGATAGTAGGTCGATCACATCGATTGACTTTGGTTAGCCTTCCCTAAACCTCATGGGTTAGGCTACCGTGGCCCGCCGTCCCGCATGCCGTCCGGAGTCGAAGTTGCCGTACCCGCACCAGCAGTCCGCTGCGCCCACCCTGTCGGCGATCATCTGCTGCTATACCTCCGACCGCGCCGCGCTCCTCACCCGCGCCATCACCGCCACACGCGCGCAACTCCTCGACGACGACGAGCTCGTCGTCGTGGTCGACCACAACGACGACCTGCTCACCTCCCTGAGAGCGCAGCCCTGGGCCGACCACTCCGCCGTCACGGTTGTCGCGTCATCGGGGCCGCGCGGCCTGTCCGGAGCTCGGAACACCGGCACTCAGGCGGCTCGCGGTGAGGTGCTGGTCTTCATCGACGACGACGCCGAGCCGACACCGGGATCGTTCGACCCCGTTCGATCGCGATTCGCCGATGACGACATCAGCGCGCTCGGTGGTGCGGTCGATGCCCAGTGGCTTGCTCCCCGGCCCACATGGTTTCCCGAGGAGTTCGGCTGGGTCGTCGGCTGCGACTATCGCGGACTGCCGGGGCACGGTGCTGCTATCCGCAACCCGATCGGAGCGGCAATGGCCGTGCGGCGAGACCGACTCGAGGCCATCGGAGGCTTCTCCACAGCACTCGGTCGCCACGCCGATCTTCCCGCCGGCTGCGAAGAGACCCTCATGGGAATCGCCCTGCGCCAACAGTTCCCGGATTCGACGATCCTCCGTGACACGGACTTTCGTGTCCGACATGCCGTGTCACCCGACCGGGCCCGCTTCTCCTACTTCGCACGCCGCTGCTACGAAGAGGGGCGGTCCAAGGCAACCCTGTCACGCCTGACGTCAACCGACACAGCACTTTCCACCGAACGCGGGTACGCGACCCGCACTCTGCCCCAGGGCGCGTGGCGTTCTCGCCACACCCCGACGCGGGTCGCGGCGCTCATCGCAGGCCTGGCCGTCACGTGCGCGGGGTTCGGCACCGGAACGTTGAAATCGATCGGTCGTGGCCGCGCCGCCACGACCGGTGAGTCCCCCAGAGAGGTCAGCACCGTCCGATGAGAACCCGACCGAGAATCCTGCGACTCCTTCTCGACCCGCGCATCACGCTGGTCGCCGCGCTCGTCGTGCTCCAGTTCTTCGCCGCCGAATGGGTGGTCTCCGCGACATGGCGCGGACAGTACTCCTATCGCAACGACCAGATCGGCCCGCTGGGTCTGGAGTTCTGTGGCCCACAGGGACGTTGGCCGTGCAGCGCGCTCTATCCGGTGATGAATGTCAGCTTCGTCCTCACCGGACTCGCGATCGCGGTGGTCGCGTCGAGCTGGGCTGTGCGTCGGATCGTCACGTTCCCGCATGCGGGCGCGGTGACCATCGCTGGGATCGGACTCGCCGTCAGTGGCATCATCACCGAGAAAACCGATTACCAACAACATTCAGCGGCCCTGACCACCTTCTTCGTTCTCGCATCGGTAGGGCTGGCGATGATCGGGTTCTCCGGTTCCACGCGGCTGGCCGCCGGAATCCGGGTGTTCACAGCCATCGCCGGTACGGTCGCAACCGTCGCATTCATCTCGTACGCAACGGGTTTGACCGGTTGGTTCGGGTCGGGCGGCACGCAGCGACTGATCATCTACCCGATCCTGATCGCCATCGTCGTCGCAGGAGTGTCGAGCGGTCGGGTCCGAGCTTCCGCAAGCACCGAGCCGGGAGTCTCCGATCCAGAAGTTACGCGGCTTCATCCGGTGACCACCGGATGAAGCTCGCCTCGTGCGCGCTCGTCGGAGTACTCGCCATCTCACTCGCGGCCTGCACCGTCCCGCGCACGGACGCAGAGCCTCCCGCAAGCACAGCAGCCAACACCGACGTCGTCTCCGACGAGTTCGACGGTCCCGCCGGGCCCGTCACAGGTGTATGGACCGCCGAGACCGGCGGCGGCGGTTGGGGCAACGGCGAACAGCAGGTCTACACCGACAGCACGCGCAACGTGAGGCTCGACGGCAAGGGACATCTCCTGATCACCGCGCGACGCGACTCAGGCACAATCACGTCGGCACGCCTGACGACCCGCGGCAAGTACTCGCTGCGCTACGGCACGATCTCCGCCCGTATCTCACTGCCATCGGGCCAGGGACTCCACCCAGCGTTCTGGCTGCTCGGCGATTCCCTCGAGCAGGTCGGCTGGCCGCGCGCCGGAGAGATCGACGTGATCGAAACCCTCAACACCGCAACCGATTACCACACCGGAATCCACGCGCCGCAGGACTCCAGCACGCGGGGGCAGACGGTGTCGGCGTCAGGACCCGCCCCCTTCCAACTCGCCGACACCTTTCGCACGTACTGGATGCGCAAGACACCGGGGCGCATCGTCACCGGAATCGACGATCGCGAACTGTTCTCGGTGACACCAGCCGATCTTGCATCCGACGCCCAATGGGTGTTCGACGCACCTTTCCATGTCCTGCTCAACGTCGCCGTCGGAGGCGACTGGCCCGGCCCCGCGTCGGACGACACCACTTTCCCCGCCACGATGACTGTCGATTGGATTCGGGTGACAACAACCGAACGGAGCTCCGGCACATGACCGAACTATTCACGGCGCCAATCGAACTGCGACCGGTCATGCCCGCAACCGGAGGCCCCGAGTGGCCCGGTGCGACCTGGGTGGGTCAGCTCGACACCGCCGAACTCGATCTCGCGGACCGGTCGGAAGACACCACGATCACCTGTCGTCCCCTCGACGCCGACGGCTACACGCGCGCGCGAATACTCGTTCGCGAATCCGGTGTGCCGGTACGCTTCACGGAATCAACGCTCGACGACGGACTGGCAACCGTCACCATCTCGCCCTACGACGACGAGCCCGAAAGCGGCGAGGTATCGAGCCGTCCCGTCTCGGTCGTCGTGTGTACGCGAGAGCGTCCGGAACATCTCCGCTCGGCGTTGGCGTCGCTGGCGCGCCTCGACCATCCCGATCTCGAGATCATCGTGGTCGACAACGCGCCGAAGACTGACGCAACGGCGCGGGTCGTCGAAGAATGCGACGATCCCCGAGTGCGGCTGGTGACAGAACCGACGCCTGGCCTCTCCCCGGCGCGAAACACCGGACTGGTGGCCGCATCTCACGAGATCGTCGCGTTCACCGACGACGATGTCGTCGTCGACCGGCAGTGGATCACCGGTCTGCTGGCCGGTTTCGCGCGCGCCGATGACGTCGCGTGCGTGTGCGGACTGGTACCGAGCGGCGAGTTGCGTACGCCCTCACAGGCGTACTTCGACTGGCGCGTCTCCTGGGCCGACAACATCGTCGCACGGCGCTACTCGTTGCTCGATCCGCCTGAGGACGTGCCGTTGTTCCCCTACCAGGTCGAAATCTACGGCACCGGAGCCAATTTCGCGGTCGACCGGGATCGCATCGCGCGCCTCGGCGGGTTCGACGAAGCTCTCGGCGTGGGAACCACGACGATGGGTGGCGAGGATCTCGACATCTTCCTGCGCGTGCTCATGGCCGGCTACAGCCTGGTGTCCGAGCCGTCGGCAATCGTGTGGCACCGTCACCGCAGCGACAACGATGCTCTGCTGTCGCAAGCGCGTGGCTATGGTGCGGGACTCGGCGCGGTGCTGACAAAAATCGCGTTCGACCGCGCACACCGTCGACTCGCGTTCTCTGTGCTGCGCAAACGGTTTCGTGCCGTGTCGCGTGCATCGGCCGCGTACGGCGGTGTCTGCCGTCCACCTGATCACGTTCTCGTCGACATCTCGGCGTCGGTCGGTCGCGTCGAGGTGTTCTCCGTCTTGCGCGGTCCGTTGGCGCTCGCCCGCGAACGGCGAGCGGGTCGTCAAGCCGCCCCGCTCCACGCGGCACGCGACCGCGCGAACCTCGATTCCGGTGCGATCCGATGACAACGAGTGCACAGACCGACGCCGCGAACGACACCGCGCCACCACCGCCCGAGACTCCCGACTCCGTTGAGAACCAACAGGTCACGTATCAACTTGCCGACGCCGCGCTCGTCGCAGCGCTGTGCGGTCTTCTCGGACTCATCCCCCTACCGACTCCGGTGCGCGCAGTGCTCGTCGCCGCGTTTGTGTTCGTCGGGCCTGGCGCAGCAATCACCACGTGGGTGCACATCCCCCGCAGACTCCTACCCGCAGCTGTCGTCACGCTCAGCATGTCGGTCACGACGATCGTTGCCATCGGCGCCATGTGGTCGTATCGCTGGAGTCCGACGGGCATTCTCGTCGTCGGCACCCTCGCCGTGGCGGCGAGCAGTTTCTATTGGTATTTTCGCGCTCGGTCGATGCCACCGGTGCGGTCGTGGCCAGCCGATGTCGCCGCTCGCGCCCGAGTATCGCTGCGCAGCATCGGCGTCGACACGTCGGTGGTTCTCCTCGCAGTCGCACTGATCCTCTGGGTCGTCGCGCTGAGTATCGGGTTGCCCGGCGTCGACGCCAGCTTCTTCGGGCTTCTGTTCTCCGGCGCCGGAGCACTTCTCATCCCTGCAGTCGTCCTCGTCGCCGTGGCCTTCGTGATCGCCATCGCCCGACGACGGGTCCCGGTCGCCACCGCTGCCCTGCTCACACTGATCATCGTCGAGCGCGGCACCACCTGGCTCGGAACCGAAGTGCCGCTGTATGAATGGACGTACAAGCACATCGCCGTCGTGCGCTACGTGCTGGCACACGACCTCATCCAGCCCAACGGCACCGACATCTACGCGCAATGGCCCGCGTTCTTTGTCACCACGGCCTGGTTCTCCGATGTCACCGGCCTCGACCCGATGACCCTGGCGCATGTCTTCGCGCCCGTGATCCACCTGCTGATCGCGATCATCGTCTACTCCGCGGCCCGCACGATCGGATCGTCGACTCGGGTGGCGATCACGGCAGCCTTCTGCGTGGAGATGGTGAACTGGGTTGCCCAGGACTACTTCTCGCCGCAGGCCTGGACCCTGGTCATCGCCTACGGACTCCTCACCATGCTGATCGCCTCGCGACATCACCGGCAGGCGGGAATTCTGGCCATCATCCCGTTCGCCGCGATCGTCCCGACGCATCAACTCACACCGTTCTGGGCGCTTGCGGCGGCAGTAGGACTCGTCATCTTCCGCCAGGCACGCCCGTGGTGGGCGGTCGCGGCCATGATCGGTATCGCCGGTGCATATCTGGCACTGAACTTCGAAGCCGTTGCGCCGTACGGAATTCTGTCCGGCAGCAACCCGGTCAGCAACGCCACCAGCAACGTGACCGCCGCCGGGGTGCCCGCGAAGGAGATCACGTCGCTCGTGTGCCGAGCGCTCTCGGCAGGCGTGCTGCTGCTCGCCGCCCTCTCCGCGGTGGTGGGCTGGAAACACAAGCGGCCGTATGTGATCGCGTGTGCGATCGTCGCGTTCTCCCCACTCGCCCTTCTGCTCGGTCAGAGCTATGGCGGCGAAGCGATCTTCCGCGTGTACCTGTACTCGCTGTTCGGCTGCGGACTACTCGTCGCGCCGCATATCGTTGCGGCTCTTGACGGTTTTGGCGCCGGTCGACGGCGCGCCCTCGTCGCGTGGGGCGGCGCACTCGCCGTCGTCGCGGCGGCGCTGGCGGGTGCCTACTCGTATTTCGCGCTGTGGCCGACTGTGATCGAGACCAGGGCGCAGGTCGAGGCGATCGACCGCATCACCGCGGACGCACCTCCCGGAACGCGAATCATCATGCTGTACGGGGCAGGACTACCTGCACGAATCAACGACAATTACGCGCCGTTGACGCTTGCCAATCCGTACTTCGACTACCCGCTCTCCTACGAGTTGGCCGACACGCGTGGCACTTTCCCGACGGCGGAACAACTCGGTTGGCTCGAGTGGAAGGTCGGCGAGACCGACAAGCCGACGATCGTCGCGTTCACCACCCAATCGCGCCGGGTCATCGAGTACTACGGCGAGTACCGCCCGGGTGCACCCGCCGAGTTCGAACAGATCATGCGCGAGACGCCGGGCTGGCGGACGATCTACGAGAATCCTGACACCCTTGTCCTGGAACATGATCCGAAGGCCGCGCCACGCTAGAGAGTGCCCGCCACTTCGGGACCTGGACAACGGAAGAACACAAAACGGGGCGTTCCGCGGAACGCCCCGTTTTGTGTTCGGGTGAAGCGATGCTGTGCGTTGGTCAGGCCGAGTCGGCAACCTGTGCGCGCGTGATCGCGCGGTGTGTCCGACGCTCGTACTCGATGGTGCGCAGCACCCGGAATCCGTCGCTGAAGGCATTGAGGTTGCTGCGCCCATGGATTCGACAACTCTCGTGGGAGCCGACCTCCTTGATCGACAGACCACTGCGTGCCATGCGCACATTGATGACGGTCTCGATCTCGAAGCCGTCTCCCCACTGGGCCTCGGCCAGCGTGGTGTCGGGCAGGTCGAGGACGGCTACGTGACGACGCCAGAAAGCGTTGTAGCCGTAGCAGAGATCGGCGAAAGTGGTGTGGAAGATCCGGTTGACGAGAAAGTTCAGACCCTTGTTGCCCAGGCGGCGGAACGTCGTGATGTCGTCACTGCCGCCGCCATGGGAGAACCTGCTCCCCTTGGCCAAATCGGCTCCGCTCACGAGAGTTTCGACGAATCGAGGGATCTCTGCCGGATCGGTCGAGCCGTCGGCATCGATCATCACGACGATGTCGCACGTCGCGGCCGCGAAGCCACATGCCAGTGCGTTGCCCTTACCCGCACGGGTCTGCGGGATGATCACCGCTTCGGGCCAGAGCTTGCGCGCTACAGCCATGGTGTCGTCGACCGAGTTTCCGTCGACAACGACGATCTGGTCGACCGTCGGCATCCGTTCGGCGACGTACGGCAGGTTCAGCGCCTCGTTACGAGCAGGGATCACCACCGTTACCGTCGGCTCCCGCGAGGCTTCCGAGCCGTCGCCGTCGGGCGTTCCCGGCTCGAATTCATGCTCGAATTCAGTCATTTCGTCATCTACCGCGCGCGGAGTATCTCCGTTGAACGTGTCCGTCACCGATCTCCCCTTCGTATGAGGTCGTGGTCGTCATCGCGGTATCGGCACCAGACCGCATTCCGGTCTCCCGGCTCGCCCAACCGTACTAGATAAGGGTAGGCTTACGAAACCTGAAGAGGAAGATAGTCGGTGCGACCGTGCTCACAGTGGCCGCCCGATCCTCTGAACGGACTACACAGCCAGGAAGAGGGGGAATCGTGAGAACGTCTGCCACAGGGCAACATTCGACTCGAACTCAGGTTGCCATCATCGGTGCCGGACCCGCGGGCCTCACGCTGGCACACATGCTCGCCGGCCAGGGAATCGACGCCGTGGTGCTCGAACGGCACACCGAGGACCACGTTCGGTCACGGGTGCGTGCCGGAGTCATCGAGAATTCGACGGTCGACGTTCTCACCGAGTTGGGCGTTGCCGACCGCCTCCACCGTGAGGCGTTGGTACACAAAGGGTTCTACATCCGCCTCGATCGCACCACACACCACCTCGATTTCCATCGACTGTCTTCTCGCAACGCCTACGTCTACGGACAGGCCGAGATCGTCGCCGACCTCATCGACGGACTCCGTGCGGCCGGACGCGAACCCATTTTCTCCGCCGACGACGTCTCCGTGCACGACTTCGAGGGCAGCGCACCGTCCGTCGAATTCACCGTCGATGGCGTCCGACATCACGTCGACGCCGACGTCATCGCGGCGTGCGATGGCTTCCACGGCGTCGGACGCGCGACGATGGCGCCATACGTCGAGACCCTTGAACGCACGTATCCCTTTGCCTGGCTGGGCATTCTGGCGCACTCCACACCGGTCACCGAGGAGGGCATGTACTGCGCCCACCCGGACGGGCTGTCGGTTCACAGCATGCGCGGACCGCACCTGAGCAGGCAGTATCTCCAGGTCCCCGCCGACACACGCCTTTCTGACTGGAGCGACGAGGCGATCTGGGCCGAGCTCGCCCGACGCAGCGCCAGCGACGATCATCCGCCCCTGGAGACCGGCGAGATCATCGATCGCAGCCTCGCACCCCTGCGCAGCGTGGTGACCCAACCCATGCAACTCGGTTCGTTGTTCCTACTCGGCGACGCCGCGCACATCGTTCCGCCGACAGGCGCAAAGGGACTCAATCTCGCCGTCTCGGATGCATGCGTGCTCTCCCACGCGCTCGGCGCGTTCTACGCCACCGGAAAGCGTGAGGAACTCGACGCCTACACCGTCCGCGCGCTACCGAGAATCTGGCAGGCGCAATCGTTCTCGTGGAACCTCACGTCGCTGTTACACCGTTTCTCCGACGATCCGTTCGACTGGGAACTGCGGCGCGCGCGCCTACAGCGTTGGGTCTCGTCCGAAGACGAGCAGCGCGCACTCGGCGAGGTCTATCTCGGACTGCCGTTCCCGACTCCCTGGAACTTCGCATGAGTGAAGTCGTCGCGAGCCGCGACGGGTTCGTCGAGTTCGATACCGAACAGTCTGCGCAGCAACGGGATCGACTCTCGCATCGTCACAGGCTCAGACACCCGGGTTCCGTCGGCGTCGGTGGTCACCAGACGGTATCCCGCTTCCCCGCGACGCGACGTGAGGGTGTGGCGGCTCCCGCCGTCGTCACGGGTGCAGATCACCGACCCCGTGAAGCGCGACGACGCATCAGTACTGTGCCAGCGCGCCATACCGGCGAACTCGCCGAGTTCACGCGGCACACCGTCGAGCACGTATCCACCGCCGTCACTGGCGATCTCCCAGGTGAGCGGGTCGTCGAGATCGACCTCGGCGGTGACCATCTCGCCACCGAAACCCACGTCGACGAGGTGACGTACAGACCCCGACCCCACCACGATCGCCATGTGCCCCAACGGCAGTCCGACTCCCGCCTCAGTGCGTACCTGCGCACCGATCGGTTGCGCCTGCACCCCGAGCTCACGGAGCGCCAACAGGAGAACCCCGTTGAGCTCGTAACAGATCCCCCCGCGACGCTCGGTGATCAGCTTGTCGATGATGGCCCCAGGAGAAACGTCGACGACCAGTCCGCGGTGGATGTCGAGGTTCTCGAACGGTATTACCCGATGCTGCGCACGTGCGACGGCATCGATCGCGGCACTGTCGTGGTCGGCGAGCTCCGGCGCCCGCTCGCCGAAACCGATGCGCGCCAGGTAGGCGTCCGTCGGAAATCTCACATTCAGCTTGGTCACAGAATAGAGGATAGGCTACCCTCAGTTTGATCACCGGGGGTGGTCCACCACTCATCTACGTGATCTTTCATCACGATCGGAGTTTTGAGCATGCACGACCGCCGCGGCGAAAGACGGGAAACCCTGTCCGGCAAAGCCCTTCGCATGGCACGTCTGTTTTCGTCGCCTTCGCGACGCGCGCTGGTCGTGCCGATCGACCATTCGGTGACCATCGGTCCGCTCGGTCGGGCAGACCATGCCGATACGACCGCAGCGATGCTCGCGGACGCGGGCGCCGATGCGCTCATCGTCCACAAGGGCAGAGCGAAAACCATCGATCCACGACGTTTCACCGCACTCGGCCTGATCGTGCACCTGTCGGCCGGGACGAGTCTTGCGCAAGACTCGACGGGCAAGGTGCTCGTTGGTTCCGTCGACGAGTGCCTCGGGCTCGGCGCCGACGCGGTGAGCGTTCATGTGAACGTCTCCTCGGATACCGAGCCCGAACAGCTCGCCGACCTCGGTCGGGTCGCCCGCGAATGCGAACGCCTCGGAATGCCGCTGCTGGCAATGATGTACGCACGCGGAGCGACCACCTCGCCCGCGTCGACGTCTGCGCAGACCCTGGCACACCTGGCCGCGATCGCCACCGACCTCGGAGCCGACATCGTCAAACTCGACTACGCGGGCACCACAGAGGCCATGGATCAGGTCGTCGACTCGTGTCCGCTGCCCATCCTCGTAGCGGGCGGACCTTCTGCGGCGTCCGACGACGCAGCCATCGAACTCGGTTGCCGTGTCGCACAATCGCGCGTCGCAGGACTCAGCTTCGGACGCCAGATCTTCGACGCCGACGATCCGTCACAGGTGGCCGGCGCACTTGCCGCCCACCTTCACGACCACGATCCCCGCGCGCTTGCACTGGCCTGAGCGCGAAACCAGCCCCTCCCCTTCACCATCGAGGTAGATACACATGAGCAACTCCACTGACATCGTGACCGACGACATCACGCCCCTCGGCGTCGATCGCGACAATTCGTCGACCGCAGCAGCGCAGTCCGATTCCGGCCGTGAGCATTTCGCCTGGGTCGACCTTCGCACGGTGCCCGCGGGCACCGTCGACGCCATGGTGCAGGCGGCCATTCATCAGCGCATCGACGGCATCATCTCCGCCGACATCGATCTCCTCGACGGCCTGCCGCCCACCGTGCGTCGGATCTACGCACCGGGCCACGTCGGTGAGGACTTCGCGGGAGACCATGCCTCGGCCGACATCGTGCTGGTTCCTCACGGCGATTCCGAAGAAGGCGCTCCGGGCGCGGAAACCGCGGTGCACGTCGTGGTTTCGGACGCCGACACCCTGCGCGACGCCTGTGAGACCGTACGCCGCGCACCCTGGACACTGCTGACCTTCACCGACCCCACCAAGATCCCCCTCGAGATCGTGATCGCGGCAGCGGAGAACTCCGGCGGACGCACCGTCACCGTCGTCAACGACATCGAGGACGCCGAGATCGTCAAGCTCGTACTCGAACACGGCTCCGACGGACTGCTGCTCGCCCCGAAGAGCGTCGACGACATTGCAACGCTCGCCGACGTCATCCGCCCGTCCGCCGACCGCATCGAGCTCACCGAGCTCACCGTCACCAAGGTCGAGCACATCGGCATGGGAGAACGTGCATGCATCGACACCTGCTCGCTGCTCGCGCAGGACGAGGGATGTCTGATCGGTTCGTTCTCGACCGGAATGTTCCTGTCCTGCAGTGAGACCCACCCGCTGCCCTACATGCCGACCCGTCCGTTCCGGTGGAACGCCGGTGCCGTGCACTCCTACGTTCTCGTTCCCGACAACCGGACGCGCTACGTCAGCGAACTCGCTGCCGGGCAGCCGATCCTCGCGGTGCGCAGCAACGGTGATGTTCGCGAAGTGCGCATTGGGAGAGTCAAGATCGAGCGCCGCCCACTGATCTCGGTCAGCGCAACGGCACCCGACGGCCGCGCGATCAACGTGATCGCTCAGGACGACTGGCACGTGCGCCTGCTCGGCCCCGGCGGTTCGGTGAACAACGTGACCGACCTCGTGCCCGGCGACCGCCTCCTCGGCTACGCGCCGACCGAATCACGCCACGTCGGATTGCCGATCACCGAGTTCTGCGACGAACGATGAGTGGCCCCGACGTCCTGTGGTACATCAATCCCACTGACGGCGACGTCCCGTGGGAGCCCGAGCACCGCTTCGCCCCGACATTCGACGCACTCCGGCACCAGGCGCGCACCCTTGACCGGCTGGGCTTCTACGGCGCGCTGACCACTGCACGCGAAGCGATTTCACTCGTCGGCGACACCGAACACCTCCGTTTCCTCATCCCCGAGTACCCCGGCGTCAAGCCTCCCGTGCTGATGGCCGAGGAAGCCCAGGTGTTCGACCAGTACTCCGGCGGTCGGCTGATCTACAACCAGGTCAACGGCGCCGATCCGGTCTTGCACCGGTACGGCAGGTTCGAGTCGAAGGCCGACCGCTATCGGATGTCGGCCGAGTTCTGGACCCAGGTCAAGCGTCTCTACCTCGACGACACCGAGGCATTCCAGGGCGAATTCTTCTCGTACGGACCGCGATACAAGCCCGCGATTCCCGGCGCCCGGCAGCCTGATGGCATTCAGGTCTGGGGCACCGGTGCGTCGACCGAGGGCATCGCACACGCGGCCGAGGTCCTCGACGTCTACCTGTCGTTCATGTCCGAACCCGATGCGCTCACAACGCTTTTCGATCGGGTCCGGACGGCCGCGGCCGAGCGGGGCCGATCGCTGCGGTTCGGTGTACTCGCGAGCGTGATCGTCCGCGAGACCGAAGAGCAGGCGTGGGAACGCTTTTCCGAACAGCTCGCACACACTCGACCGGAGACCGTTCTGGCCACCGCCGACCGCAATCTGCGCAGCTTCGGCTATCCGGGCATCGACGAGATCACCAGCGAGAACCCGCAGGTTCAGGCCCGTATCGACGCTCTGCGCGCGGGCCGGATTCCGGGTAGGGACCTGCTGGAGTTCGCCCCGAACATGGCTGCGGGACTGACCACCTGGACCGCCGCGGAGCCGCCGTTCGACATCGCGGGCAAGGGCACCGGTACGTACTTCGTCGGCAGCGCCGAGAATGTGGCGGCGGCGATGTCGTCCGTCGCAGAGCGCGCGGGTATCGACATCTGGATTCTGTCCGGGTGGCCTCTGGCCCGCGAGGCCGAGATCACCGCAGAACTGCTGCTCCCGCTTCTGGCAACCGACCGCAGCACGCGACTGGTCGACGCCGCTTCTGCCCGGTGACCGCCACGCAGAAGCGGGGACTCACCCCTCGACGCCTGAATCTGTTCCGCGACGACAATACCGGCGTCGGGATCAACATCGTCGCCGTGATGACGTCCAGTGTCGCGACCGGCGCACTGGGTTTCGTCTTCTGGACGATCGCGGCGCGCGGATACTCGACGGCGGAGGTCGGCAGAGCGTCGGCCATCATCACGTCCGCGACACTGATGGCCACCCTGTCGAATCTGAGTCTCGGAAGCCTGTACGAACGCTTTCTGCCGATCGCCGGGTCCAAGGCGCTCCGCCTGATCACAATCGGCCGCTCCGTCATCATCGTGACTGCCGTGCTGTTCGGGCTCGGCTTCGTCGTACTCGGCCCCCGCGACGCGCTGTTCACGTCGTCGGCAGAGCCGTGGCTGTACCCCGTCATCGTTGCGGTACTCGGCGTTTTCGCCGTGCAGGACCAGTTGCTGATCGGACTCGGGCGCTCACGTACCGTCGCGCTCAAGAACGTCACGCAGTCGACGATCAAACTGATTCTGGTCGCCCTGCTGATCCCGTTCGCATCGGGTTCGGCCATCGTCGCCGCCTGGGTGATCCCCGCAGCGGTCATCGCGTGCTGGATCGGACTGGGCGCTGTGCGTCCCACCGCGCGTGCGATGACGGGCCCCGGAACCCTTCCCGGGCGCGGTGAGATCGCGCACTTCTACGCCGGCTCTCTCGCGATGACAGCGGTGGGAGTGGTTGTGCCACTCGTCGTTCCACTGGTCATCGTCGCACAGCTCGGTACCGAGATGAACGCATACTTCTCGGTCTGCTGGCTCGTCGTCAGCACGGCGGCCATCCTGCTCAACGCCACCTGCGCGCCGTTCGTGTCGGCCTCGGCGGAGCCCGACGTCGATTTGCGCGCAACCACATTGCGTTTCATCGCACTGTGCGGTGGAGCGGCAGTGGTCGGTTGCCTACTGCTGATCGCACTGGCGCCGTGGATTCTCTCGATCATGGGCCCGCAGTACGCCCGCGAGGGGACAGATCTCATCCGCCTGATGGCGCTGACCCTGCCGACGGTGGCGTTCGTGGTGATCTACGGCGGCCTCGCCCGGGTACAGCGCAAACTGAAACTCGCTGTCGCGACACAGGTCGTCTTCGGTGTTGTCGTGGTCTGCGGAATCGCCGCGGCAGCCGATCGGTGGGGCATCATCGGCGTCGCCTACGTCTACCTGCTGGCCGATGTCGCCGTCGTGCTCTTCCTCCTCGTGCCCGGTATCCGTCTGATCCGCCAAGCCCTGGATCCGAAGACCACTCTCGCATCGTTCACCGGAGCCGACAGATGACCACTTCTACCGACGCAACCCTCGGTGACACCGCCGAGGCCCGTTCGGTGCGAACCGCGATCCTCGCAGGCGCACAACGTTTCACCGACCGCCCGGCCATCCGCATGGCGGGTCAGAGCCTGACGTACGGCCAACTCGTCGACCGAGCCACGTCTGCCGCGTCGTCGATCACCGCGCATGCGAGTGGAGCCTCGAATCCGATTGTCGTGCAGGTGGGATTGTCGCCCGATGCGGTCGCACTCGTTCTCGGGGTGTTTCTCTCCGGACATCCGATCGTCGCCCTCGACCCGCACCTGCCCGCAGAACGGGTCTCGACGATCCTGGCCGAGCTCGAGAAGCACGACCGCCGTGCCGAATTCATGATCGCCGACGCCGAGCACCTCGACGCCGCCCGCGCCGTCGCTGCCGCCCACGAGCTTCCGGTGACCGACCTCGCGGCGATCACACACCGAGGCGCCGCCGCGGGCCCCGGAACAACCGCGGGTCTCGACAATCCCGACAGCCTCACCAGCATCCAGTTCACGTCCGGTTCGACGGGCACACCCAAGGGCGTCCTGCATCCGAATGGCATGTGGCTCTGCGATTCCGAGCTGATGCGCACCGGATTCTCGATCACGCTGGGACGTCGGGTCGCGCTGTGCCTGCCGATCAGCTTCGGTGCCGGACTGAACGTCCTGATCGGTTCGCTGATCAATGGGGCCGACATCACCGCCGTCGACCCGCGTGACCGCACCGCAGCTGCGGTACTCGACGAGCTCGCCGAGTGCGCCGCCGACGTCACCTTTCTCACCCCGGCACTGCTGCGTGCGCTCACGAGCGCACGCGAGGCGACCGGCCATCCGGCGTGGACGTCGTTGCGTCGCATCATCACCACCGGCGAGGCACTGACGTCCGACGTCGCGCAGGCCGCGCTGTCGCACGCTCCCGAGGCCACGGTGACGAACTGGGTGGGATCGTCGGAGACGTCGGCACTTGCCTACTTCGATCTCCGCGCGGGAGAGCACGTCTCTCCCGGCCCGCTTCCCGCAGGCGTTCTCGCGCCACACAAATCGGTCACCATCGACGACGACGGTCGCGTCGTCGTATCGTCGCGTCACCTCGCACTCGGATATCTCGACCCGGCGGCCGACGAGGGCCGCTTCTCCCGCGACGCCGACGGAGTGCTCAGCTTCCGCACCGGCGACAGGGGTACGTGGGACGGCGCAACGCTCATCCTCACGGGCCGCGTCGACGACGCCGTGAAGATCAGGGGCTATCTCGTCGAGCCCGCGGAGGTGCACCGCGCGATCATGTCCGACGGCGACCTCGCCGAAGCCGCAGTGATCGCACGGCAAGAGCCCGATTCCGGCAGGACCGAGCTGCTCGCGTACGTCGCACCAGTGCCCGGTGGCCGCACCCCACCGGCCGCCGAAATCCGCACCAGACTGCGACAACGACTGCCCGAGTGGATGATTCCCGCACACGTTGTCGAGCTCGCCGCCCTCCCGAGAACTGCGCGCGGCAAGATCGACCGGGCCGCACTACCCGCGCCGACCCGACACATCGACCCGCCCGTCGGCGATCTCGAGATATCGGTGGCAGCGATCTGGTCCGAGGCCCTCGGACTCGACGAGATCGGACGTGACGAGAACATCTACGCACTCGGTGCCGACTCGCTGACGGTGGCACAGATCCTGGTCGGAATCACCCGGCGCCACGGCGTTGCACTCACCCAGGCCGACGCCGCGTCGGCACCGACGGTCGCGGCGATGGCACACACGCTGGATGCACGCCTGCGACCGGATTCCGTTGCCGGGAAGGGCGATTCACTCGCCCCGACGACGGTTCCCCTACGCCGCGGCGACGGGCAGACGGTCTTCTGCTTCGCGGGCGCGGGCGCGTCGGCGTTGGTGTTCGTCGCGCTGGCAGATCACCTCGCCGGCGATGAACGGATCGGATCGATCTACGGATTCCAACCCCACGGCCTGGAGAATCGCGGTTTCCCCGACTGGACGGTCGGTATGGCCGCGCGCAGACATCTGCGCGATCTGCGTCGCCTCCAACCGAGCGGACCCTATGTGCTGCTTGGCCATTCGTTGGGCGGATTGATCGCGCTCGAGGTCGCCCGACGACTCCGCCACGCGGGCGAGCAGGTCGAGTTGGTGATGACGCTCGACACGTTCGTCCCGCAGCACACCGCTCGCGCCGTCGGCTCGTCGGCGCAGACTCCCGCGACCACCGAGAGCACCGAAGGCCCCCAGTTGTCTCGATCAGAGCTGTGGCGCAATCGAATTCAGTTGCTTCGCGCCGGGTTCCTCACCGACGCACCCGTCGAGTCGGCACGTGCGATGGAGCAGGTCGGTTGGCGTGTGGGCCGGTTCCACCGCCCCGGGCCGTATCACGGCCGGGTACTCGTCGTGCTCGGGGCCGACAACCACCACGACGAACGGGTCTGGACCGATCAGCTCACCCCGGGCGACATCACGATCACCCGGATTCAGGCCGATCACATGTCGATCGTGCGCGAGCCACACATCACCGAGGTGGTGGGGCACTTCCTCCACGCGCTGCCCTGACGCATCACCTGTGCCGCAACGCATTCGCGTAGCGGTGCGGTGCTGTCAGCATCGCGACGGCGAAGACGGCAGAGCGCATCTCACCCGCCGCGAGCAGCGGGAGCACGTCCCGACGGGATACGCGAGCACGCGCGATGCGCAGCAGTTCGTCTGTCATGGGGCCCGCACCGCCTTCGTGCTCTGCGCGCATCGCCATATGCGCCGCGGGGATCAGAACCTCTCGATACACGAATGACCGTGCAGTCGAACGCCATTGCCTCGTGTCGGGAACGGTGTCGAGCATCTCGAGGACCTCGTCGCCCATCTCGAAAATCGCGCGCGTGTCGGCCGTGACACGGTGCGACACCGAATCGTCGCGAAGTCGATAGCGGTACAACGCCTCTGGCACCGTCGCCACGGCGCGCGAGTCCAGCGCCACCCGCGCGATGGTCGACAAATCCTCGTACGCGCGGCGCGTACCCCACGGGTCGTCGCCGAGAACGTCACGGCGGAAGAGCTTTCCACTGGCATACGACCGTGCCCTGCTGCGCAGCAGTAGGCTCGCGTACTCGTCGCCGGAGAGCGCGCCGGTCGGAAGCACCGGAGTGAACTCTCCCGTCGGCACCCCACTCTCGTCGACGAATCGCGTTGTGCACGTCGCGAAATCGGCGTCGGAACGAAGCAGTTGGTCCAGCATTGTCGCCGTGAACGCCGCGTCGGCGATGTCGTCGCTGTCGAAGAACCAGATGATGTTGCCCGACGCTGCCGCAAGTCCCGCGTTGCGTGCGGGCCCGACACCGCTGTTGTGTGGCATACGCACGACCCGATGCGCGACCTCCCCATCAGCGAGCACGGCTTCTGCCCGTTCGATGGAATCGTCACCGCCGCGATCATCGACGAGCACGATCTCGTCGACCGGAGCGTGCTGGTCGATTATCGAGCGCACACATGCCTCGATGTAGGCAGCGCTGCGATAGACCGGCACGACAACAGACACCGACACGTCTTGCATCGTCAGTCGAGTCCGGCTCGTGGCGGATTGAAACATCGCGAGATGCGCTCCCCTCAAAATCACTCCGCGTAAGGGTAGCCTAACCGCGATACCATGCGCCTGTCGGGCACCGCCGCGGACGAGGTCAGGGCCTGACCGTGGCGATCACACCGGTGTGGTCGGAGCCGGGCAATTCGACTCGACGAAAGCTCGTCGGCATCGGACCGCCGCGCGTCATCACCCGATCGAGAGCGAGCACGGGCGGAAAGCGCCTGTTGGCGGGATACGTTGCGACGATCCCCGCCCCGAGGTGATCAGCGGCGTCGACGAGACCCGGCGGTTGCGCGAGCAACCGCCGAAAGCGTGCGTGATCGTAGGTCGAGTTGAAATCGGCGCCGAGGATCAGCGGGAGTCGCTCCTCACCCAGCGTCGAGGACAGCAGATCGACCTCGTACGCCCACCGCCACGCCGGCTCCGGCCACGGCGGTATGGGATGCAGTGCATATATGGCGCGACGCCCGACACCCGGCAGGCCGACGACGGCCCGCAGATTGGCCATCGCCATCTTGCCGATGCGGAACTCGTCGGTCAACGGGTAGCGCGAGTAGATGCCGGCCCCGCCCCCACCCCGCCTCGGAACCACGAACCGATACGGCAGCGCACTGGCGATACCGGCGGCGTCGAGCTTGCCGATCGCGTCGTCGGTGAGTTCGACGACGGTGGCGATGTCGACGCGATTGTCGCGTATCTCCCGCACCACCGACGGGGCGTCGGCCTGTCCGAGATAGATGTTCGCCTGCATGACGGTGATGTCCGACGCCGCGCGCGCCTCGTGGGTTCCGATGAAAAGCGGTACCTGCGTGCCGATCCCGATGGCGACGATCACTCCGGCGACGACAGCACACATCCATGCCCGCGACGCGAGCAACACCACCAGACCGACGATCCCGATCACGATCAGGATCGGGGTGCCCGCGGCCAATCGTGCCCAGGTGTTGCTGACGAATGGCACAGCATGCGCGACGACTCCGAGAAGACCGGCCGCGGCCAGCAGGCAACCGATGATCGTCAGCGCTCGGCGCAGGCGACTCGACCCAGCCCGACTCGACCCGGTCCTGCTCGACTCAGCCGTACGCGACGTCGACGGCGTATCGGGCAAACCCGAGCCTCTCGTAGGTGTGTAGGGCTGCGGTGTTGTCGCCTTCGACGTAGAGCATCACTGTCCCGATCCGACGGTCGGCAAAGTAGTGAAGCCCGGCCAGCGTGAGCATGCGGCCGAGGCCACGGCCCTGAGCGGCCGGGTCGACCCCGACGATATAGACCTCGCCGAGATCGGCGTCCTGAAGCTTTGTCCAGTGGAAGCCGAGCAGCGTCGTCGGGTCGTCGACGTCGTAGGCGAGGAACAGTCCGGCCGGGTCGAACCACTCGGACGATGTGCGTTCGGTGATCTGCTCCGGCGACCATCCGCCCTGCTCGGGATGCCACGCGAACGCGGCGTTGTTGACCCTGAGAATCTCCGCGTCGTCGGCGGGGCCTGCGTAGGTGCGCAGCTCGATCGACGGGTCGACGACCAGCGGTGGCAGATCAGACCCGTCGGCTGCGACGTCGCGGCGTAGTTGCAGCAGCTCCCGCTGCTTGTGCAGACCCATGCTCACCGCGAGCGCCTGCGCGCCGGGCAGATCGCCGTGCGCCCACGCCCGCGGCGTCGGACCGTCGGGATTCGAGACAGCGCGCGCGGCGTCGAATGCTTTGTCGAACAGGGCCTTGCCGTGCCGACGGCGTCGCAGGGCCGGGTCGACAACCCCCTCGATCATCGAGGGCTCCCCTTCGCGTCCGGGGGTGATGTTGGCGTAGCCGGCCGTCGAGACGACGTGACGCACGCCCGACTCCACGTGAGATCCGGCGGCGTCGTCGATGGACAGGACGGCCTGCTCGGACAGCGGGGCGACATCGTCGGCGCTGGTCGCGTCAGCCACCAGTCGGCGTGCGTGCGCGACACCGGCGGCGTCGAGTCGCTCGGTGACGATCGGGGTGTCTCCGATCGCGTCAGCTTCCGCTGGCACTGAACTCCTCACCGAATCCCGAGGCGTCGAAGGAGTCGCCCGCAGACCTGGCGTCCTCATTCACGTCTCCACCGTCGAGGTCGTCATCGAGATCTGCATCCTCAGCAATATCACCGTCGGACAGATCGCCATCAGCAACGTCATCGTCGGCAATGTCATCGTCGGCAATGTCATCGTCGACCGGGTAGTCGCTTGCCGCTCCGGAGCCCGCGCCGCGACCGCGCGTCGGACGTACTGCTTTATATCCGACGTTGCGCACGGTCCCGATGAGCGACTCGTGCTCGCTGCCGAGTTTGGCGCGCAGGCGTCGGACGTGGACGTCGACGGTTCGGGTGCCGCCGAAGAAGTCGTAACCCCACACCTCTTGCAGTAGTTGTGCGCGGGTGAACACCCTGCCCGCGTTTTGCGCGAGGTACTTGAGGAGCTCGAACTCCTTGTAGGTGAGGTCGAGCGGGCGCCCACGCAGTCGAGCGGTGTACGTGCCCTCGTCGATCACGAGTTCACCCAGCGTGACCTTGCCGGACGCTTCTTCCGTGCCCACCCCACGGGTACGAACGACCAGAAGCCGAAGCCGCGCGTCGAGTTCGGCTGGTCCGGTCGCCGGGAGGAGGAATTCGTCGAGGCCCCAGTCGGCGTTGACCGCGACGAGCCCGCCTTCGGTCAGCACCGCAGCCACCGGCACGGCTGAGCCGGTGCTGCCGAGGAGTCTGCACAATCCGCGTGCCGCGGCGAGGTCTGTTCTCGCGTCGACGATGGCGATGTCGGCGTTACTGGCCTCCATCAGCGACGACACCTCGGTGGGTGCCACACGGACCGTGTGCGCGAGCAGCGACAGGGATGGCAGCACCGCCTCCGGATTCGGATCGGCTGTCAATAACAAGAGATCCACGTGATACTCCGATCTCGTCTTCCCGCCCTGAACTCCACCACTACTACTGCGACCGCCGGGCAGAAGTTCGCCGGGACGTCAGCATCACACACGAACGAACCTCATTGTTTACGTCGGCTTACCACCGTGTGCGCGATAGATGACAGAATAGCGCCAATGTCGGGTTCTGCTGTTAACAAGGCAGCCGACGGGGGTGGCGCAACTGCGTCGGGCAGCCACGAGCGCGGCACATTCCGCGCCCGTCGCGCACTCATCGTCGGCGTCTGTGTCGTCGTCGTAGTGCTGGTCGGGGCGTTTCTCGCCGATCTCGGCGCTGCCGCGCGCGGCGAGTACCGCCTGTCGCGATCATTGCAGGCCTCGCCTCGGATCACCTTCGATCCCGAGGTCACGCTCAGCGGATTCCCCTATGTGACACACGCGTCACGCGGCGAGTTCTCCGGTGCGACCATCACCGCGCGCGGCGTCGCGGTGGCCGGTTGCCAGATCCGACGCGGATGTACCGCAGAACTCGGCGCCCGTCTCGGGACGCTGTCTGTGCCCGATGGGTGGAGCATCGGGCCGTCGGACACGATGCACACCGAGTCGGTCGACGCGTATACGCGGCTCGACTCGGTGAACCTCGGCCGATTCCTTGGCATCCTCGACCTCACGGTGAACACCCCCGCCCCCGAGGGCAAGGCCGGCGGCGGTGGCCCGCAGGACGGCCTGCTGCACCGATCATCCGGGGTGCTGCTGACCGGAACCGTCGCACTGCCCCCATCAGATAGTCCCCTGCCCTCCGCGGGCGGCGAGACCACGCCCGTCCCCGCTGACACCCCGTCGGCGTCGGAGTATGGGGGTCGCAAAGCAAAGGTGAGCGTCAGCGTCGACCTCTCGATCCGCGACGGTCGGCTACACCTGGAGGCCACCGACTTCTACGACGGCCCGGAAGAACACGAGAGCGCCCCAGAACTCGACGGCCCCGACAACGCGGCACTGCGCGCCCAAGTGCTGCAACGATTTTCGACGACGCTGCCACCCCTCCCCCTACCGTGGGGCATCACTGCCACGGGTGCACACAGCGAGGGAAGCGACGTACTCCTCGTCGCCGACACCGGTCCGCGCGATCTTCGCCCGAGAGACTTCTGACAACCGTCGGCATTCAGCAAGCGATCGCAACCCGGCGATGCAGTCGAAATCATGGGGGCCGCTATTGAAGTGCCACGGGGTGCCTGTTGTACCCTCGTTGGCATGCAACTGCGCCGTGAGCTTCTGCTCACCCGTCGGCGGGCGATCGACTTTTGTCGCGTCGCCGACTGTTGCTGTCTCTAGTCCGGTGATCGCGCCACCTCAGCACGCTCACCACAGGTGACGGCCGGTGTGTGCAGTGTGCGCGCTCGTGACATCGCAAGTCCGCATCTCGTCAGATGCCGCCGTCATCGTTCGACCGTCATTCGACCGACGTCCGGCCCATTCTCATCACTCCGGTGACCGGACACACTCACCGAGAAATCCCACCTCTGGAAGGAACCAGACATGGCACGTTCCGACGTCCTGGTCAGCGCTGATTGGGCTGAGCAGAACCTGAACAACGACAAGGTCGTCTTCGTCGAGG
This sequence comes from Gordonia jacobaea, assembly GCF_965344965.1. Lineage (NCBI taxonomy): Bacteria > Bacillati > Actinomycetota > Actinomycetes > Mycobacteriales > Gordoniaceae > Gordonia > Gordonia jacobaea. Next base: position 806,365 of record NZ_CBDRLS010000001.1, read on the forward strand.
TCGACGAGGACACCAGCGCTTACGACGGCGGCCACATCGAAGGCGCCGTCAAGCTCGACTGGAAGACCGATCTGCAGGATCCGGTCCGTCGCGACTTCGTCGACCGCGAGCAGTTCTCCGCGCTGCTCAGCGAGCGCGGCATCTCCAACGACGACACCGTCGTCCTCTACGGCGGCAACAACAACTGGTTCGCCGCCTACGCGTACTGGTACTTCAAGCTGTACGGCCACCAGGACGTCAAGCTGCTCGACGGTGGACGCAAGAAGTGGGAGCTCGACGGCCGCCCGCTGTCGACCGACGCCGTCTCGCGTCCCGCGACCGAGTACAAGGCTGCCGATCCCGACAACTCGATCCGCGCCTTCCGCGACGAGGTCGTCGACGCCATCGGCGTGAAGAACCTCGTCGACGTGCGTAGCCCTGACGAGTTCTCCGGCAAGATCCTGGCTCCCGCGCACCTTCCGCAGGAGCAGAGCCAGCGTCCCGGCCACATCCCCGGCGCCATCAACGTGCCGTGGAGCAAGGCTGCCAACGAAGACGGCACCTTCAAGTCCGACGACGACCTCGCCGAGCTGTACAAGGAAGCGGGCCTCGACGGCTCGAAGGAGACCATCGCGTACTGCCGTATCGGTGAGCGCTCGAGCCACACCTGGTTCGTGCTGCAGGAGCTGCTCGGACAGACGAATGTGAAGAACTACGACGGCAGCTGGACCGAATACGGTTCGCTGGTCGGCGTTCCGGTTGAACTGGGAGAAGGAAAGTAAGTATGTGTGCTGCACCCAAGCAGGGACAGAAGTTGCCCGCGGGCGTCGACGTCGAGAAGGAGACCGTCCTGACCGGACAGGTCACCGACGCATCCGGTAACCCGGTTGCGGGAGCGTTCGTGCGACTGCTCGACTCGACCGGTGAGTTCACCGCCGAGGTCGTCGCAAGCCCCACCGGCGATTTCCGCTTCTTCGCCGCCCCCGGCACCTGGACGCTGCGCGCCCTCTCGTCGGTCGGCAACGGCGACGTGACCGTCAGCCCCGAGGGCCCCGGCGTTCACGACAAGGACATCACCGTCTCGAAGTAGACAAAAGAGTCGCCGTCTCAAAGGAGCGCAATCTTCAAGTAGCGCAACGCTTTTCGAGGCTGCTGATTCGCAGAGCAGGCCCGGTCACCCGCAGGGGTGGCCGGGCCTGTTTCTTTTGCGGCAGGCGTCGTGGCGAATCACTTCCCGCGCCTGTGCGGCGGATAGGTCGATGCGTACCGTGTGCAGTCGGGGCACCGGCTGAGCAGATCATGCCTGCAACCGATGACGTGTTCGAGGAAACTCTCCGCGTCCGCCAGCTGCGCGCGTTGTGAACGTATCCATCGGAGCTTCTGCTCGATCAGTTCCGTGCGACCTTCTTCGTCGCGGTGCAGCACCAGCCGGATCTCGGCAAGACTCATGCCGACGCTCTGGCAGGCCTGAACTATGCGGATGCGACGAATGTGCTCCTCCGTGTACAAACGGTGGCCCGACGCTGTGCGATCGGGCACGACCACACCGAGGTCGTGCCAGTGGCGTAGCACGTGGTCATCGACGCCGACTCGCCTGGAAGCCTCTCCGATCTTCACTTTCCGCACGACCTTCCGTCTTGACCTCAGGTCAACCTGAGGTTTTAGCGTATCGCCATGATGACACACGATCCGCTGCCAACCGCTTCGATCATCACCGTGGACGGAACCTCCATCGCGACAAGGATTCTCGAGCCCCCAACGGCCTCGGCGGGCGACATCGTGCTGTGCCACGGCACGCCATGGTCGTCTCAGGTCTGGACCAGTGTTGCCACCGACTTGAGTCGCGACTACCGAGTTTTTCTCTGGGACATGCCCGGCTATGGCGAGTCGGAGAAGAGCGCGGCAGTCACGACCGACTTGGCCGCGCAAGCGGTGCGGCTGGGTTCCCTCATCGAGTTGTGGGGATTGCAGCGGCCACATGTCATTGCGCACGACATCGGAGGCGCCGTCGCACTCCGCGCACATCTACTCAACGGCGTCGAGTACGCAGACGTGTTCCTCTGGGACGTCGTCACCCTGGACCCGTGGGGGTCGCCCTTCTTCCGGCTGGTTGCCGAGAACGCACCTGTCTTCGAGCAGCTCCCAGCACATCTACATGCGGCACTGGTCAAGGAATACATTGCCGCAGCGGCCTTTCGGCCGTTACCCGACGAAGACGTCGAGGCGCTCGCCTCCCAGTGGCTCGGCCCCGTCGGAGAGGCCGCGTTCTACCGGCAGATCACAGCACTCAGCGCAGCGGACACCCGCCCAGTGGCAAATCGACTGGAAGCCACACGCAGCCCGGTTCGTATCGGCTGGGGTCGGGATGATCCGTGGATACCGCTCGGGCAGGCCTATGAACTCCAGTCCAGATTCCCCGATGAGCCGGAGGTCGTCGTACTCGACGACGTCGGACACCTCACGCCCGTCGAACACCCTTCTGCGGTGACGGAGGCCGTTCGCGCATGGCTTGCACAGTAGCCAGGCAGACACGTTCGTTCTCGCAACCATCGATTGGTTCGAACGTACGAATCTCGGCCGTTTCACGGCTTCTGGCACTCCTGCGCGGCACATCCGGTGCTAACTTCTGCCTCAATTCCATTCGGGCAGGGGAGGTTACGATTTCCGGCAAACAGATCGTGCGTCGACTCATCGCGGTGGCGCTACTCGCACTGGGGGTGGCGGCCACGACGACCGTTCCCGCTCACGCGGCGCCGTCGTTTCAACAGTTCGCACGTCAGGACGTCGTCGTCGGCACGTTCTTCAACAGCGACAACGACCTCACCGACACCATGTACTACTCGACGGACGGCAAGACGTTCAAGTACCTTTCGACGCCATATCGCCGGGGGCAGAACGGATTCAACGATCCGTCGATCATCTATCACCGAGGCTACTTCTGGATGCTCGCCAACTGGCCCCGCAAAGACGGCAAGTTCTGGCCGATGATCGGCGTGTCCAAGGACGGCCGAAACTGGTCGCGCCCCGAGGGCAAGATGTTCAACGGCGGCGCCTACGCGGGCATCCCGCTCGTGCCCGCGCCCGGCGGAAGCGACATCGTCGCACCGGACTGGTACCGGGCACCTGACGGCAGCATCTACATCGTGCTCAGCGCAGGCTATTTCGGACACTTCCGCGGCCAAGTCGGGGCAGATCGCATGTCGCCCTATGTCATTCGAGTCAACCAACTCGACATCAACCCGGCAGGACGTGGCCGCGTCGTACCCGTCGGCAAGAACATCGTCTTCAACGCGGGGCCTGCGACACGCATCAACCTCGCGCCCGGTGCCGCGGACAGGATCGACGGTTCGTTCTTCCAACAGGGCGGTACCAAGTACCTCACCATCAAACGCGACGGCACCTGCAACGAAGTGTGGCGGTCGGGCTCGTTCAACGGCCCGTGGCGACGCGACGTCGATTGCGCCGCACACGTACAGGAGGGTCCGAGCATGACGCGCGTCGGCGGACGCTACTTCCTGTACACCGACAAAATCTACGGTGAACGCAAGATCTACTACTCCACCGCGCCGTCGCCGAGCGGACCGTGGTCGGAGCCGACGCCCATCAACACTGTCGGCGGCCCAGGGCGGACGCGACACGGAACAGTGATCCGACTCGACGACGCCGGCGCGAAGTGCGCCGTCTACCGGATCGTCTACGGACCCGGCTGCGCCCTGCCGTCGGAACCAAGCGGCCCCGACCTCGGCAGCGTTTCGGGGTTGTTCGGGAGCTGAGGTCGGAACTGCAGAACCGTGGCAAAGCGGCGGTGTCGGAATGGCTGGCCGCCGAGGGTGGTCGGCCTTTGCGGGTGACTCGGCGTGATGCCGAGGACCTGGTCTTGATAACCGCGGCGCGGGCTGATCAGGAACACGAGGTGGTTTCGGCCGCGGCGGCGTTGCTGCGGGCGCTGGTGGCCTCTGGTGAGACCGGTGTGTTTCGTGCGGCAGTGGTGGCGGCGTTCGCAAGGGCACAGCTGCTCTCGGATGAAGAGGTCGATCAGTTCGCCGCGGAGTTGGCCGATTCGCTGACAGTGGGCGTCTCACTCGACAATCCAGCGCCGTCGGCGCTGACGATCGAGGCGTGGCGGCACACCGCGGAGGTGTACGCCGATCCGGAGCTGGCGCGCATTCTGGCCTCGGCTACCGATGGTGATGCTGGCGCCGTGCCTGCGCCGCACCTGTGAGCCCAGCCAAACGCGGCGACCGTGTCGCCCCGCCTGCCGCTGAGGTCTCAAACGCGAGGTACGAGGCCCGCGGCCAATATTTCCAGCCGAGTGTGGTCGACCTCAGTGAACTACCGCCCGCGCATCGGAGTTAGAATCTAGCCGTGGTCATCTTCTTCGAAATCTTGCTGGTCCTCGCGGCCGTCCTGATCACCTGGTTTGCGCTGTACGTGCTCTACCGACTGGTCACAGACGAATCGTGACCTCCCCGGAGGACGCACAGCCCGACGACGCCGGCGCCGCCCGTAGATCAGGCGACGAGGCGATCAGCCAGGCCGATTCGCGCGCTGCCGAGTCAGGCAGCCGCGAACGCAACGTACCCGCGTGGGACGATCTGCCGCTGAAGGCCGATACCGCCAACCTGCGGCTCGGTGCGGACCTCCACCAGGGACTTCTCGCGTTACTACCGCTCGTGGGAGTGTGGCGTGGCGAGGGCGAGGGACACGATCCCGTCACCCACACCGACTATCACTTCGCACAGCAGATCGTCGTCAGTCATGACGGACAGAACTTCCTGAACTGGGAGTCGCGCTCCTGGGTCATCGACGAGGACGCCAACTTCCTTCGTCCCGACCAGCGTGAGACCGGCTACTGGCGTATCACCGAGGACGACTCCATCGAACTGCTCCTCGCCCACGCCGAGGGCTGGGTCGAGCTGTTCTACGGTCGGCCGCTGAACCAGACGTCGTGGAATCTCACCACCGACGCCGTCGTGCGCTCGGAGACCAGCGCCCCCGCCGGCAACGCCAAGCGCCTCTACGGCATCGTTCCCGACGGCGACCTCGCCTACGTCGAAGAGCGCGTCGACTCCGACGGCGACCTCACGCCGCGCCTGTCCGCGAAGCTGCGTCGTTTCGTCGGATAGTCAGCGCACGCCGCACGCATTCGCCTCGGTCGCGTGACGCTGCCTGATTGTCGAATTCGCTGCCTGATCACCCACGCAATTGCGGCGGCGGGCCGTCGAAGAAGAACTGGAGCGCGAGCGGGCCGTCGTCGATGATCTCTCCCACCAGCACCGGGCGCCCACCTCGACGCTCACCCTGCAGGATGTGGAACTCGGTGTCGGGCAGGATGCGCGACGCGCCGCGCGGCAGGTAGGTGAACAGCGCATCGGCGGTCCCGCAGACGCCGGGGGCGGAGAGGATCGCCAGGTCGGCGAGGCCGTCATTGTGCAAGACAAGGTGGCCCGATGCGGCACCTGCGATACCAAGTCGGCTGTAGCCGAGGTTCTCGACCGTCCCGATGATCCAGTTGGTCGGCCCGTCGTTGGTCCATTCCGGATCCTCGGTGGTGAGATAGCGGCTGCGCACCGCGGCAGTGCGATTCGACGACTCGTGCATGCGCGCGTGGAGAGATCTGACCGCGCTGGTTGTTCTCATCATCGACCTCACTGTCTGTCACAAATCACGGGTAACGAGTGTGCTACTGACACGAAGTTCACTCCCCGGACTCGGCGGCCGCATGCGTAATGCACTACTCGTTGTCGGAATTGCCCGACAGGCCGAGGCTGCCGCACTACCTCAGGCCGCGAAAGAACCCAGACACGGAACAGCCCAAGACATGGAACGACCCCCGCATCACCCGTCAGAGACGGGCACATCGGCCGGACGCCGGATGCGGGGGTCGGGTGACCATCTGGTATTCGCCAACGGGCGAACTGCTTAAGTCACAGGCGGTCCGCCGTTAGCGGATGGCCACCTCACGTGTCCGTATGTCATACAACTTCAGACCACCTCCTTTCTCGTGTACGACCGAAAGTACGCCCGCAACAACATGCCCGCAACGCATTTTTCGCTGCGTATGCCGAGGTCGGATCTGCGTTCAGAATTTTTGTCAGACCTCGAATGTATGTTTGGTTCATGTCCTTGGAAACCACTCTCGACGCCGGCGCGGGCGCGCCCGGCGCGTCGTCGGATCCCGAGCGCTTTGGCGCGCCGACGATGCCGCCGATCGTCGAGCAGATGTGCGAGGACGAAGAACTGTCGAAGACCGACCTGGTCGAGATCATCGCGCATTGCGCGTCTGTTCGCGCCAGCGCCGATTATCGAATGCTGCAGGCTATCAGCCTGATTCACGAAGAGCACGAGGAAGACTACGGCTCAGAGATCGGCGAAGCGCACCCCGGCCCCGCCGATTCCCCGGAAGATCTGCACGCGCTGGCGACGCTGGCCAGATCCGGCGGTAATCCGCGCGCCCGGTTCGGCCCGGACGGACTCGAGCGCACCATCGCCGACGTCGGCGCGGTCCTCTCGGTCTCGCCCGCCAGGGCGCGTGAGCTGATTACCGCAGGGCATGCCGTCCGCTATCGCCTACCGCTCACCGGCTCGGTACTGGCGTGCGGACGTCTCGACCTGTCCCAATTCCTCATCGTCCTTTCGCGCACCGCCCTGTGCGGACCCGACACCATCGCCGACGTCGACGCCCGAATCGCCTCGGCACTGCTGGCGCGCAACAAAATGTCGACGACTCGCCTCAAGGCACTCGTCGACAGCGTCGTCGCACAACTCGACCCTCCCGCGGTCAAACGGCAGCGCGAGCTCGTCGAGCATGACCGCGACGTGCAGGTACGGCCCGACCGGCACCAGCCAGGACAGTCCCGTATCAGCGGGACGCTTCCCATCGAGTCCGGTGTCATGATCGACGCCCGGCTCAACACGATGGCCGACGCCGTCCACGACGCCGACCCGCGCACTCACGCACAACGTCGAGCCGACGCCCTGACCGCCTTCGCGCACGGCGAGAGCCACCTCACCTGTAGGTGCGAGGCCTGCGCGCTGTCTGACGACCTCTCGGAGGCGGCAAGCGAACCAACCGACGACCTGCCCGACCAAGCCGCCGCACCGGCACAGATGATTCCGCCGTCGCCGAGAGCGGTCATCCACGTCGTCGTCAACGAGTCCACCATCGATGGCCACGACGACAAACCGGGATTCATCGACGGACACGGCGTTGCGATGCGGAGACGATTCGAAAACTACTCACGGATGCCGAGATCGACTTCCTCGATCCCGCGACGATCAACGAGCGTGCCGCCTCATCGGCACTGCGGTACACGCCGAGCAAGAAGCTCGACGCGCTGATCCGCTCGGGCGAGCTGTGCTGCACGTTCCCCGGATGCAGCAACCCGGTGTGGCGCGCCGACGTCGACCACGGCGAGGCTTTCAACCGCAGCAATCCGCAGGCTGGAGGCGCCACGCTGGCGTCAAACCTCAAGCCGCTGTGCAGGTTTCACCACAGGATCAAGACCTTCGGCAACTGGCGCGACCTGCAGACCGTGATGGGGACGACTCTGTTCGTCTCCCCCACCGGGCACACCTTCGTCGGCAATGCGTTCACGGGCTTCAACCTCTTCCGAGGGCTGCACAGGCAGAAACCACCCGATCACCCAGCCAATCGCCGAATCAACGCCGCACACGACGCCAAGCGTCGTCGACTCGAACGTGCCGAAAAGCGCTGGAACGACGAGAACCCGCCGCCCTACTGAGCAATCGCCTACTGAGCAATCGCCTACTGAGCAATCGCCACCTACTGGGAACTCACCGGTTCCCATTCGATGCGCACGAAGTCAGCAGACTCCGCACGCGGTGGCTGATGCGTCACAACCACCACGGTCCGCTCGGGTCCGAACATGCCACCGACCGGCGTCAGCAGGCGGGCGAGCAACTGCTCGGCGTCCGCGGCGTCGAGGTGTTCGGTCGGCTCGTCGAGCAGCACCACCGGTGCCCGGTGCAGCAGTGCGCGGGCAAGCAATAGTCGACGACGCTGCCCACCGCTGATCGCCTCCGCCCCACCGGTCAGCACCGTGTCGAGGCCGTCGGGCAGACCTGCCACCCACTCGCCGAGACCGACGGCGCCCAGCGCCGCGCGCATCTCGTCGTCGGTCACGTCGCCGCGGGCCACGCGCAGGTTCTCACCGAGCGTCGTCGAGAAGATGTGCGCCTCCTCGGCGAAATAGCATGCAGCCGAGCGCAATGCGACAGGAGTACCGTCCTGATCGGTGGCACTCACCGAACCGGCACGCGGCTCGAGCAGACCGGCGATGGTCAGCAGGAGCGTCGACTTCCCGATGCCGCTCGGGCCGACGACGGCAAGTCGCGATCCCGGCGGCAGCACCTGGGAGATGCCCTGTTCAGGGCCGAGCGTCGGCGGTGTGGCGTCGGTTGTGGCGGGCCACCCCCACCTCAGCTGATCGAGCTGCATCGTCACCGGCCCGGCGTGTACCGGCACGTCGATGTCGTCGGCGCCATCCGTAGAAGCTCCGACCTGAACACCTTCAGCACAGGCGCCGTCGACCAGCGCCATCACGCGCGCCGCGCTCTGGCGGCTGCGCTCCAATTGGATGCCCGCCTCGGTCAGCGGTGCGGTCGATTCGAATGCCGAGAGCGGCAACAGGATCAGCACGCCGAGGATCATCGGGGTCAGTCCGTGGCCGCTCGCGACGTCGGCGAGGGAACCCGACGTCGACGACGCCAGGTGGATTCCGATCAGGCAGGCGGCCAGCAGCGACGCCCCCAGCGCGAGCGGCGTGGCCGCTGCGGCGAGTGATTGCACGCGCACACCACGATCAGCAGCGGCGATGGCATCCTCGTCCGCGGCACGGGCGTCGGCCAACACCGCGTCACGACGCCGCCCGACGATGAGTTCCGGCGCATGCCAGAGCGCGGTGGACGCGGTATCGGCAGCCCGTGTAGTCGCGGCGGCACTGTCGGCGATGGCCCGCGCCGACCCACGCGCTGCGAGCCACGGCGCCACGACACCGCTGACGATGAGCGCCACCGCCAACACGACTGCGGCCCAACCGGATACGAACGCCATGATGATGATCGCGGCGAGCGACGTGGTGAATCCGACGCCGATCGGGATCAGTCCACGGATCAGTGCGTTACCGAGTTCGTCGATGTCGTCGCCGGTTCGGGTGAGCAGATCACCACGCCGCAACGTGACCGAGTACGCGGGCGAGCCGGTGGCCAGCGCGAGGTAGAGACGTTCCCGCGCCGTCGCCATGCCGCCGAGCGCCAGATCGTGCGTCGCCAGCCGCTCCAGGTAGCGGAACAGACCACGCGAAATACCCAGTGCGCGTACCGCGGTGATCGCGACCGACAGAAACAACACAGGCGGCATCTGCCAGGCACGCGTGATCAGCCACGCAGACAGCGCGGCCAAGCCCAACGCCGACAGCGCACCAGCGACTCCGAGCAATAGCGACCGCGCAACCGGCTTCCACTTCAGATCCAGGAAACCCAGCGCACGGACAAGCGGATCGCTGCGCCACCCGGCCCTGTTGTCAGCCAACGCCGATCACCTCCGGAAACTCGACGATGCTGTCGGCATAGGCACGAGCAACCGGACGATGCGCGACCACGACCACGGTGTCGCCCGCCCACGCGCGACGAGCGAGCGCACCGAGCACCGATGCCTCCGACGCCGCGTCGAGGTGTGCTGTCGGTTCGTCGAGCAACAGCAGCGGCGCCGGCGACGCCAATCCACGTGTCAACGCCAGCCGTTGACGCTGGCCGGCCGACAAACCGACACCGCCCGCCCCGAGTTCGGTGTCGAGCCCATTCGGCAAGGAGTCCACGACGACGTCGAATCCTGTTGCCGCGGCGGCCGTCTCGAATGATTCGGGCGGCACCTGCCCGAACAGCGCGAGATTCTCGGCGACCGTGCCCGGCACGATGACCGGCTGCTGGGGCAGCCAGATGACCTGCTCGTGGTACGCGGTCGGTTCGAGTTCTGCGACCGGGATCGAACCGACAAGCACCGACCCGTCGTCGGGTGCGATCAGGCCGAGCATCGTCGCGACGGCGGTCGACTTACCCGCACCGTTAGGACCGGTGAACAGCGTGAACTGTCCGGGTTCCACGGTGGTGGTCAGACCGTAGGGCGCCCAGCCATCACGCCCGTGGACGCCGACGTCGAGAAGCCGGATCGGTTCTCCCGCAACGGTGCACGTGCGCGTTCGGCGAGATGTCGACGGTGCCGTGACATCGCCGGAATCGATCAGCTCGAGCACTTCGTCCGCCGCGGCGACCCCGTCGGCCGAGTTGTGGAACTGCGCACCCACTTGGCGTAGCGGCAGATACGCCTCGGGCGCGAGGATGAGCGCGAAGACACCGGCGTAGAGGCTCATATCGCCGAACACCAGCCGCAGTCCGATGCCAACCGCGACCAGAGCGACACACAGCGTCGCCAAGAACTCGAGCACACCACCGGAGAGAAACGCCACCCGCAGCCCGGACATGGTGCTGCGCTTGTGTTCTCGCCCCAACTCGGCAACCCGCGCCGCGGGCGCCTGCGCACGATTGAGCGCACGCAACGTGGGCAGACCCGCGATCAGGTCGAGCACTTGCGAATTCAACGTGCTCATCGTCTTGAGCTTGCGCTCGGTTCGATCCCGCGTCATCAGTCCGATGAGGATCATGAACAACGGAATGAGCGGCAGCGTGATGATGATGATCAACGCCGACGGCCAATCGGCGAGTGCGATCACGACCACGACGGTCGGAGTCACCAGCACGGTCACAATCAATGCCGGGACGTAGCCCGACAGGTACGGCCCCAGCGCATCGAGGCCGCGCAGCAAGACCGTCGTCGCATGCTCCCTGCGCCGCACCAACTCTCGCGTCGGGGTGCGGTCGGGATCGGTCAACACACGCAGTGCACGCGCACGCAGCTCGGCAATGGTCGACGCCGACGCGCGGTGCGCATACCGGTCATGCGCGTACGACATGATCACGCGAACCGCCAACGCGCAGGCCAGGATCCACAGATGCGTCGATTGCGCCGAGATCGACCTGCGCGTCGGGTCGACGATGATCTCCGACAGGATCGACGCCGTCATCGCCGCGGCGACGAGCATCGCGACAGTGGTGATCGACGCCGAGATCGCCGTCACCGCAACGTAGCGGCGCGTCGACGGCGAGTATTTGAGCAGGCGAGGATCGAGAGGTGGACCCCCACGACGCTTTGCGCCCGAGGCCGCTGGGCCACCCCGGCTGTCTGCCGGGGCGCCCACCGGGCTTACTCCCACGCCTTCAGCGACGACAACCCGATCGACTCTGGGATCTGGTCAACCGACAGCCGCTTGCGGAACACCCAGTACGTCCAGGCCTGGTACGCGATCACGATCGGCGTGACGACCACCGCGGCGATCGTCATCACCGTGAGCGTGTAGTCGCTCGACGCCGTGTTCTCGACGGTCAGGTTGAACGCCGAATCGGTCGTCGACGGCAGCACATTCGGGAACAGGCACGCAAAGAGCGAGGCAACCGTACCGGCGATGGCAATCGCGTTGGCGGTGAACGCGATTCCCTCCCTTTCAGCCTGCGTGGCGATCACCATGACAACCGCTGCGACGGCCGCGATCAACACCGGGATCCACGTCCAGCCGTTGCCGTAGGCGAACTGCGTCCACAGCAGGAAGACTGCCGCGACGACCAGCGTCGGAATGGCGAGCACCTTGGCGTACTTCTTCGAATCCTCTTCCAGCACACCACCGGTCTTGAGGCTGAGGAAGATCGCACCGTGGGTGAGGAACACCAGCAGCGTCGTGAGTCCGCCCAGCAGACCGTAGGGGTTGAGAAGGTTGAAGAACCCGCCCGTGTACTGATGCGCCTCGTCGATCGGCAGACCACGAACGACATTGGCGAATGCGACGCCCCACAGAATGGCGGGAATCCACGAACCGAGTCCGATACCGATGTCGCACCACTGCCGCCACTTGGGATTGTTGATCTTGCCGCGCCATTCGATCGAGACGACACGTGCGATCAAGCCGACGAGGATGAGGAACAGCGGCAGGTACAGGGCAGAGAACATGGTTGCGTACCAGCCGCCGAACGCGGCGAACAGCGCGCCGCCCGCCGTCAGCAGCCAGACCTCGTTCCCGTCCCACACCGGCCCGATCGTGTTGAGCAGAACGCGACGTCGTTTGTCGTTGTCGGCTGCGTCGTCGTCAGCAGATACCTTGCTGTCGCCGCCGGTATGACTGCGTCCCAGGAACGGCATGAGCATGCCGACACCGAAGTCGAAGCCTTCGAGGACGAAGTATCCGACGAACAGAATGGCGACGATGATGAACCAGAGGTTTCCGAGCATCTCTCCCACTCCTCAGTACGCGAACGACAGTTGCTTGGGACCATCGGCATCGTGGTCGGTGACATCGTTGTCGAGCACCGGCGGGACGTCGTCGTGTGGACCAGGGCCCTCGATGATGTAGCGGCGCTGCAACAGGAACCAGACAACGCCGAGTGCGCCATAGAGGAGCGTGAAGCCGATCAGCGTCACCCAGACGATCGGGGCCGTGTGATTGGAGACGCCGTTCTGCACCAGCATGTGTATTCGCGTCGGGTCGAGGTTGTCCTGCCAGTTCGGCGCCACCACCCACGGCTGGCGTCCCATCTCGGTGAAGATCCAACCGGATGCGTTGGCCAGGAACGGAGTCGGGATCATCCACAGCGCAATCAAACCGAATTTGCGTGAGCTGATCACCTTCTTCTTCCGTGTCAACCACAGTCCACCGAACGCGACGATGACCGATCCGAGAGCCCACGTGATCATCGCGCGGAATCCCCAGTAGGTGACGAACAGGTTCGGGGCGAAGTTCTGATTCGGTGGGACGCCGGGAGTGCCCGCCAGCTTCTCGGTGTACTCCCGCTGCAACTCGTTGACACCCTGGAGGGTCTGGTTGAAGCGATGAGTAGCCATGAACGACAACATGCCGGGGATCTCGATCACGTGGTCGATGTTGTCGCAGTTGTTCTGCCTACCGATGGAGAGCACGGAGAAGCCCGCATTCGTCTGTGTCTCACACAGTGATTCGGCGGCGGCCATCTTCATCGGCTGCTGTTTGAACATGATCTGCGCCTGGTAGTCGCCGGTGACGATCAGCAGTACTCCCGAGACGATCGCCACCCAGCACGCGAACCGGGTGACCGGGCGCCAGAGACGTCGTGCATCTCGTTCCAGATCCTCTGGCGTGGCGTCGATCTGGCTGGGCGACGTGGTCTTGGGCATGTCGGAGGTGTCGCCGGTCTCGATGGCCTCGCGCAACTTCTTGGCGCGCCACATGTTTCGAGCCATCCACCAGGCGCCGATGGCCGCGACGAAGGTTGCCGCGGTCAGCCACGCACCCACGATCACGTGTGGGAACGCGGCAAGGGTCGTGCTGTTGGTGATCACAGCCCAGAAGTTGTTCATCGCGGGACGATTCCGCTCGTCGCTCCACTCGACGCCGACAGGATGCTGCATGAACGAGTTCGCCGCGATGATGAAGTACGCCGACGCGGTGACACCGATCGTGACCAACCAGATCGTCGCGAGGTGAATGGCCCGCGGCAAGCGACTCCAGCCGAAGATCCACAAGCCGAGGAACGTCGATTCGAGGAAGAAGGCGATCAGCCCCTCGAGTGCCAGCGGCGCACCGAAGACGTCGGCGACGTATCTGCTGTATTCACTCCAGTTCATTCCGAACTGAAACTCCTGCACAATGCCGGTTGCGACACCGAGGGCGAAGTTGATCAGGAACAGCTTCCCGAAGAATTTCGTGGCCCTCAGCCACTGCTCATTCCCGGTCTTGTACCAGACCGTTTGCATGATCGCGATCATCGGCGCAAGACCGATGGTCAGCGGAACAAGAATGAAGTGATAGACAGTCGTGATTCCGAACTGCCATCGTGACAAATCCAGAGCGTTCATCGCGTCTCGAATCTCATAGCCGCGCCCCCGGGCTGGGAGACGCGTCCTGGTACGAAAACACGAGCTTGCTACGACACCACGTAGTAGCTCGTTGTCGACGACGCTACGCTGGGCCGATCCTGGGGACAAGCAGCCAAAGGTCCCGTCGTCAGGATGAAGTTATGAGCCGTGTCTCACAGTGTCGCCGGCGTCTCGACGCGTACATCAACAAGGCAAAGCCGCCGACCTGCCTATTCTGAGTCATCGCAGATGGCACGGTCCACCAAATCGGCGAACTGCTCAGTATTCGACGCCACGGGCGTTACGTATCTATTAAGTGCGGTCACCCGAGCCGCCAACGTGACGCTACTCACGAGCCAAAACGAATCCGCGGCAATCAGGTCCGCGGTCCGCAGAATTCGCGTCTCGGTGCGCCAGCCCTCCTTCTCGGCCAATGCGAACGTGGCCCTCGCCGTGGTCCCGGGAAGAATGCCGACCTCTGTGGGAGGCGTGACCAACGTCTTGTCATAGACGGCGACGACCGTCGAACGCGGACCCTCGAGAACCGCACCCTCCGCGCTCAGGTAGATGACGTCGTCGAATCCCTGTGCCGTCGCGTGGCGCAGTGCCGCCATATTGGTCGCATAACTCAGCGTCTTCGCTCCGAGGAGCTGCCAGGGCGAGCTCGCCGCGGCGTCGATCGAATAGCCACGATCGAGCGTCACAACCGAGACACCGTCGCGTCGGACCGCCGTCACCCGATCGGCGACAGGTCCCACCGTCAGATACGCCGTGGGCGGACCGTCCGCGCCCGCACTCTCCCGGCCTCGCGAATAGACCAGGCGCGCAAGGCCCTCCGCACCCTGTGGCGCATCGGCGGTCCACTGCTTGGCCGCGACGTCGATCAGCTCGCGCCACGCGTCGACGTCGGGCTCGGGGAGGTCGAGCATCGCCGCACTGCGCGTGAGGCGCTCGAGGTGCAGTCCGACGCACCGCGCGCGTCCCCCGCGCACGAGCAGCGTCTCGAAGATGCCGTCGCCTCGCACCGCGGCGAGGTCGTCGGCGTGCAGGAACGGTTCGTCAGGCTCGTGGCGCTCACCGTCGAGGGTCATCAGGATCGAGTGCGACATAGTCCACGAGGCTAGTGCGTTCGCTGCGTAGAATCAGTGAGGTGGCGCCCTCCCCGATCTTGACCAGGTATTCCACCAAGGGCGCGGTCGCTGACCCGCACTCTCCCGCAGACGATTCGTCGACGACGCTCGCGTGGCATTACGGCGATCCCCTCGGCGAACAGCGAGCCGCCGTGCGCGGTGCCGTCATCATCGACCGCTCCGATCGCGCCGTCATCGAGGTTCCCGGCTCCGATCGCCTCGCCTGGCTGCACAACATCAGCAGCCAGCATGTGAGCCATCTCGCCGATCGACTCAGCGCCGAGTCGCTGTCCCTCGACATCAACGGGCGCATCGAAGACCACTTCGTCGTCACCGATGTCGACGAGGTGACCTGGATCGACACCGAGGGCGATCGCGGAACACCGCTTCTCGACTTCTTCACCAAGATGATCTTCTGGTCCGACGTCGCACCTGCGGCCCGACCCGACATGAAGGTGCTGACTCTCATCGGCCCCGACGTGCTGCGCGGACCGATCGCCGAGGTCCTCGACATCGACCCCGACGCCGCGCCGTACACCGCGGGCGACCTCCCCGAAGCCCATCACGAAGAAGAGCCGCTCGGTTTCTGGCGCATCATGCCGCCGCTGTCGGAGGGGCCGCACGCAACCGGCGTACTGCCCGTCGTGGACCTCGTCGTCCCCGAGTCACAGATCGTGGGCTGGTGGGACACCGTGATCGAAGCGGGCGCACGTGCCGCCGGGAGCTGGGCATTCGACGCGCTGCGCGTCGCAGGCATGCACCCCCGCCTCGGGATCGACACCGACGAACGAACGATCCCCCACGAGCTGAACTGGATCGGCGGCCCGGAAGAGTTCGGCGCCGTACATCTCGACAAGGGTTGCTATCGAGGCCAGGAGACCGTGGCACGCGTCCACAATCTCGGCAAGCCACCTCGACGACTCGTCCTGCTGCACCTCGACGGCAGCGCCGACGACAAGCCCGAGCTCGGCGCCGCCGTGACCGCGGGCGGACACACCGTGGGGCGTGTCGGAACCGTCATCGACCATTTCGAACTCGGACCGATCGCCCTGGCCCTCGTCAAGAGCGGAATCGGCCCCGACGTCGAGCTCGAGGTCGGGGATGGACTGCCCGCCCGCATCGACCCCGACTCGATCAAGGTCGACGACCGCGTGCAGGCGGGACGGGCCGCTATCGACAAGCTGCGCGGCCGATGAGCGCATCGGCGAACGATCAGCCACAGGAACTGCTCGGGCATGTCCTTGCGGTCTGCGTCGCCGAGCGCGACGTGGATCTGGGACGTGTCGGAGTCAGCGCGATCGACAAACGCCCCCAGCAGGGCAGGGTGGCCGTCGGCGACGAAGGCCTCATCACCGATCACGTCTGCGACAAGAAACACCACGGCGGACTCGAGCAGGCCGTCTACGCGTACGACCACGCAGAGGCACACGAGTGGGCGACGACGCTCGGGCGTGAACTTCCTTACGGCTGGTTCGGCGAGAACCTCCGGGTCACCGGCCTCCCCGTGACCGACGCCCTGGTCGGCGAACAGTGGGCCGTCGGCGACGACGGGCTGCTCCTCGAAACCACGATTCCCCGTATCCCGTGCCGCACCTTCGCCGCGTGGGCTGACGAACCCCAGTGGATCAAGCGGTTCCTCGACCGCACAGACGTCGGCACCTACCTGCGGGTTCTCCACCCGGGCACGGTCGGCGCCGGCGACGACATCCGCGTCGTCTTCCGCCCCGACCACGGTGTGCGGGTGCGTCATCTGATCACCGGGACCGACGGCGATTCACTGCGTGCGTTGCTGGCCGACGACCACCTCGCCCCCAAGGTTCGCCGCGAAGCCACCAAGAAGCTGGCTCGCGCATAGCCATCGACCCGCGCGGATGCGCCCCGGTCACGCCCCTTGTCACGGCTCAGTCGGCGTGGCAAGGCAGGGCAATCCACAGAATCCGTTTGGGCGCGCTAGACTGGTCAGCACGACAGATTCACTACCTAGAGAACGGGGCCGCCACTAGTTTGGCCGCCCCGTCATTGTGCGAGGGGGTCCCATATGGGCCGCGGCCGGGCGAAAGCAAAGCAGACGAAGGTTGCTCGTCAGCTCAAGTACTCCACTCCCCACACCGACTTCGACAGCTTGCAACGCGAGCTGTCGGGGTCGGACGATTCGGCGGACCGTCCGAATCCTGTGGACGAGTGGGCCGAAGAGGAGGAGTGGAAGCGCGCCTGACGCGTCCCTTCTCCTGCGGTAACCCGCACGACCTTTTAGTCACGTCGGTGATGCGCTCGGCAGTCCCGTGCGCATCACCGACGATGCTTACTCCCAGGCTCTAGAAGCGGGGATGCTCTCCGACGACCGTCACCTTGGGGACGTCGTGGTTCTTCGGTTCCGGTGAACGCTTGATCGAGCCGAGCACCCAGTTGTCGACGTGGCGGGCGGTCAGCACAGCCAGCGCACGGTCGGTGTCCTCGGGCGCCACGATGGCGACCATCCCGACACCCATGTTGAATGTGCGTTCCATCTCGGCCTGCTCGACGCGGCCACGCTGCGCGATGAGCGCGAAAATCGGTGCGGGCGTCCAGGTTCCACGTTCGAGCTCGGCGACCAGGCCGTCGGGGATGACGCGTGAGAGGTTCTCGGCGAGTCCGCCGCCGGTGATGTGCGCGAAGATCCGCACGTCGGTCTCCGCAGCCAGTGCGAGGCAGTCGCGCGCGTAGATGCGGGTCGGTTCGAGGAGTTCCTCGCCCAGCGTGCGCCCGAACTCCTCCACGTGGCCACTGAGATCCATATGGCCCCACTCGAGCAGCACCTTGCGCGCGAGTGAGTATCCGTTGGAGTGCAGCCCCGACGACCCCATCGCGATCACGACGTCGCCCGCACGCACACGTTCGGGCGACAGCAGTTCGTCGGCCTCGACGATCCCGACAGCGGTTGCCGAGAGGTCGTAATGATCGGGCAGCATCAGTCCCGGGTGCTCGGCCGTCTCGCCGCCGAGCAGCGCGCACCCGGCGGCCACACAGCCGTCGGCGATGCCCGCGACGATTTCTGCGACGACCTCCGGGATCACCTTGCCGATGGCGATGTAGTCCTGCAGGAAGAGCGGCTCTGCACCACACACGACGAGGTCGTCGACGCACATGGCGACGAGGTCTTGTCCGACGGTGTCGTGCTTTCCGACCGCCTGCGCGACAGCGAGTTTGGTACCCACACCGTCGCTCGATGCCGCGAGGACCGGCTCACGGTAGTTGCCCTTGAGTGCGAACAAACCGGCAAACCCGCCCAGTCCGCCCATCACCTCGGGTCGCGTGGCGCGCTTTGCGTGCGGAGCAAACAGCTCGACGGCGCGCTCACCTGCGTCGATGTCGACACCAGCAGCCGCGTACGACGCTCCGGCATCCGTCGGCGTCGAGTCGCCCGTACTCGGTTCGTTGGCTACCGAATCCTTCTCGGACATGTAGGCGCGCACCCCTGTTCGCAATCGCTGATGGTCGGATCACACGCTACCGGAGAGCGCGCAAGCAGTCGCCACAGGCAGGAGTTCACGAGAGGGGGTTCACGGTGGCGCGGTTGCGCCGGCAGGTGAGTTCAGGGCCGCAGGACAGCGCTGGCGTTGTCGTTCGGCACTGTCAGCGGATCGACGCGGCCGTCACCTGCGGCGCTGGCGAGCATCTGCTCGAGGACAGCCTTGCCCATCGAGGTCTCCTTGGGGAGTTCGATGGGATAGTTGCCGTCGAAGCAGGCCGCGCACAGCGACGATGCGGGCTGGTCGGTGGCGGCGATCATCTCGTCGATGCTGATGTAACCGAGCGAATCGGCACCGATTGCCTGGCGCACGCCCTCGACCATGTGCTCCTCGGACTCCATGCCGTTGGCGATCAACTCCGCGGGCGACGCGAAGTCGATGCCGTAGAAGCAGGGCCACCGCACCGGGCTCGACGCGATGCGTACGTGGATCTCGGCCGCGCCCGCTTCGCGCAGCATCCGGATCAGCGCGCGCTGGGTGTTGCCGCGGACGATCGAATCGTCGACGACGACGAGCCGCTTGCCCCGGATCACTTCCTTGAGCGGGTTGAGCTTGAGGCGGATACCGAGTTGGCGAATGGTCTGCGATGGCTGGATGAACGTGCGCCCGACGTAGGCGTTCTTCATCAGTCCCTGGCCGTAGGGGATGCCCGACTCCTGGGCGTAGCCGACCGCCGCGGGCGTACCCGACTCCGGCACCGGGATCACCAGGTCGCCGTCGGCAGGGAACTCCCTGGCCAGTCGCCGACCGATCTCCACGCGGGTCGAATGCACCGACCGTCCGTGGATCACGCTGTCCGGACGGGCGAGGTAGACGTACTCGAAGACGCAACCGCGGGGCGTCGGCTCTGCAAAGCGGGTGCTGCGCACACCGTCGGCGTCGATGGCCAGCAGTTCGCCGGGTTCGATGTCGCGGACAAACGACGCACCGACGATGTCGAGCGCCGCGGTCTCGGATGCGACGACCCATCCCCTGTCGAGGCGGCCGAGCGACAGCGGTCGCACACCGTGCGGATCGCGAGCCGCGTACAGCGTGTGCTCGTCCATGAAGGTCAGGCAGAACGCGCCGCGCAGCGTCGGCAGGAGTTCCATCGCGGCCTGTTCGATGCTGCTGTCGGCCGCGCCGTGCGCCAGCAACGCGCCGACGATGTCGGAATCCGACGTCGCGGCTCCGCTGGCGATTCCCAGCTCACGGGCGCGACTTGCCAGATCAGCCGTGTTGACGAGGTTTCCGTTGTGCCCCAGGGCAACTCCGGTGCCTGCGTCTGTGGTGCGGAAGATCGGCTGCGAGTTCTCCCAGGTGGTCGAGCCGGTCGTCGAATAGCGGCAGTGTCCGATCGCGACGTGACCGACCATCGCGCCGAGCGTCTGCTCGTCGAAGACCTGACTGACCAGACCGAGATCCTTGAAGACAAGGACCTGCGAACCGTCGCCGACCGCGATGCCCGCGGCTTCCTGGCCGCGGTGCTGCAGTGCGTACAGGCCGTAGTAGCTGAGTTTGGCGACGTCTTCGCCGGGTGCCCAGACACCAAAAACGCCGCACTCCTCGCGCGGCTCGTTCTCGGGTTCGTCCATTGCGTCCCGTGCGGGACAGGCATGCTGGGTAGGAGCCAGCAGGTTGGCGCTTGTGATCGAAAGATCCGGCATACGACGGGCTCCCTGGGCTGAACGTGGCGGCACGGGCTTCGCGTGACGAAGGTAACCACCGGCAAGTTTACGTGCCGGTAGCTCCTCATTTCCAATTGTGCAGCGGCGTGGCACCTGCGGTTATTCCACGTGTGAGCCAGCGCACGCGCACATCTACACCCGAACGAGCGGCATCCAGGTGGCCACCTCGTCGGCCCTGCTACCCGACGAGGCGACCGCGCCGCTCGCGACCAGGTCGCCGAAATCCTCGTCACCGACGGCCAGAAGCAGCCACGACCTCGGATCGGTCTCGACAACGTTCGGCGGTGTCCCTCGCGTGTGGCGCGGCCCCTCGATGCACTGCACCGCCACGAACGGAGGCACCCGCACCTCGACGGAGTTTCCCGGCGCGATGTCTTCGAGGGTGCGCGCGGTCAGCCGCACGGCAGCTGCGAGTTCGGCTCGGCCGGGTGCGGGCAGGGTGTCGTCGCGCAGCCAGGGCGCGACAGCGAGGACCGCCGCGCGGGCGGCCGCGGGATCGATCGGTTTTCGCGCAGGCACCCCGCAATGATGCACCCGCCGCGTCGACGCCGATCCCGGTGCCCTCGGACAGTGTTGACACGAATGGCCGGTGCGCGAGCACCCGGTTCGGGCACCATTGACCGCATGGGAACCGATGTGCCCGATCAGAAGTTCACCGGAGCCGACCGGGTCCGTTTCCGACGCCAGGTCTCGCGCGGTACCGAGGCGATCGCGCGCATGCTCTCCGAGGGACTGTTCACCGATCACGGCGCACCCCCCGAACCCCTGCTGGGCATGGAGGTCGAGCTCAATCTCGTCGACGCCGAGATGAATCCGGCGATGGCAAACGCCGCGGTCCTCGACGCCATCGCCGACCCCGACTACCAAACCGAACTCGGCCAGTTCAACATCGAGATCAACGTCTCGCCTCGCCCCTTCACCACCGACGACACCATCTCTCTCGAGCAGGCTCTGCGTACCTCGCTTAACCGGGCCGAGAAGCGGGCAGCAGCCACCGACAGCCATCTCGTGATGATCGGCATGCTTCCCACACTGCGTGCCGAACACTTTGCACATCATTGGATTTCGGCCAACCCGCGCTACGACCTGTTGAACCGACAGATCTTCGACGCACGCGGCGAGGACATCGAGCTCGACATCACCGGGGTTGCCCTCGACGAGCACCACGACGCCGAACATCTGCACACCGCAACGGATTCGATTCTCCCCGAGGCCGCCTGCACCTCCCTGCAACTGCATCTGCGGGTCGCACCTGAGGACTTCGCTGCGCATTGGAATGCCGCACAGGCGATTTCAGGTGTGCAGGTCGCATTGGCGGGCAATTCCCCGTTCCTGGCCGACACCGCGCTGTGGCACGAGAGCCGCATCCCCGTGTTCGAGCAGGCAACCGACACCCGCCCGCTCGAGTTGAAGAACCAAGGCGTACGGCCCCGGGTGTGGTTCGGCGAGCGTTGGATCAACACCATCTTCGACCTCTTCGACGAGAACACCCGCTACTTCCCCGCGCTGCTACCCGTGTCGTCCGACGAGGATCCCCTCGCGACGCTCGACGCGGGCGGCATCCCGGCGCTCGACGAACTGCGGCTCCACAACGGAACCGTCTACCGCTGGAATCGTCCCGTCTACGACGTCGTCGACGGCCAGGCACACCTGCGCGTCGAGAACAGGGTGTTGCCCGCAGGACCGACCGTCGTCGACACCATGGCCAACGCGGCCTTCTACTACGGCGTGGTGCGCGGACTCGTCGAACAGGATCTGCCGCTGTGGTCACAGATGTCGTTCGACGCCGCCGCGGAGAACCTCCACGCCGGCGCGCGGTCGGGCTTCGACAGTCAGCTGTACTGGCCGAGCGTCGGGTGGATACGCCCGGACGAACTCACGCTTCGGCGTCTGCTTCCGTTGGCCGAGTCGGGTCTTCGCTCGTTCGGGGTGTCGGACAAGGCGCTCTCGCGGTATCTGTCCGTGATCGAGGGGCGCTGCATCACCCGCCAGTCGGGAGCGGTGTGGCAACGTCGCGCGGTGGCCGCACGCGAGGCCGCGGGCGAGGGTCGCGACGCGGCGCTGCACGGCATGCTCGCCGACTACGTCGCGCTGATGCACGAGGGCGAACCCGTGCACGCGTGGCCACTCTCCTGAAGGCTTTTCCACTACGGCTATGCGCCGACTGTGACCGCCTTCGGCTGGCCAGCAACGAGTCCGCGCCCGGTGACGAGCGGCAGATCGAGCGCGGTAGCAAGACCGGCCGACGCCGCGACCACAGCGGGAACCGCGTTGACCAGACGCATAGCCGTCACGATCATGCCCGAGACGTTGTGATCGCCGTTCTCCCCGTGATGGGTGAACTCCACCTGCATCTGCGGTTCGCCGGACACGACGATGCGGTACGAGCCGTCACCCTCCGCGGGCTTAGGCCACTCCGGACACTGATCGGGATGTGTGCGAGTGACGTGCTCGAGCACGATCCGGTCGGTGCCGTCGACCTGTCCCGCGACCTCGAACCGCAGTGCTGCCATCGTGCCCTGCGGAATCTCGACCGACACCGTCGAGTAGGCACGATCAGCAGCCACCCGCTCGACGCGTTCGACGAGCGGTTCGTCGAGCGTGATGCCCAGGCCCGCCGCGAGCTGCCGGACGACACTCCCCCACGCCATCGACAGCACACCTGGCGTCAGCAGCATCGGCGTGCTGTCCATCGGTTGGCCGAAACCGAACAGGTCGCGCATCACGACGGGTTGGTAGTAGGTCGAGTAGTCGGCGATCTCCATGCACCGGACCTCGTCGATACGCTGCGCGAGGCTCGTCATCGACAGCGGCAGCACGTCGTTGGCGAATCCCGGATCGATACCGTTGACGTGCAGCGTTGCACCTCCGCGGGCTGCCGCGGCCTCGACCTGCTCGACCATCGACGCCGGCAGGATGCCGTGCGGGAATTGCAGTACGACCGGCCCGCTCGACACCACGTTGATCCCCGCGTCGAGAAACCTGGTCAGGTCGTTGATCGACTCGACGACGCGGTCGTCTGTCATCGCGGTGTGCACGATGCAGTCGGGGGCGAGAGCCAACAGCTCGTCGACGTCCGACGTCGCAATGACCCCGAGTTCGCGCCCGAGGCCTGCCAACTCACCGGCGTCTCGACCGACCTTCGCGGGATCGGATACCCACACACCGACCAATTCCAGATCGGGGTGGGCGTCGATTCCGGCGATCGCATGCTTTCCGACGGTTCCGGTCGACCACTCAACCACGCGCAGACTCATGCCCACCAAACTAGAACACGTTCCACATCGGCGGACGGTATTCGGGCAATGCCCTGCCGGGCGTAATGTCGGCAACGATGTCGAGCTCCGAATACTCCGCCGCATCCACCCCGCCACCCATCGCGGTCACGCACGCGGGCCGTCGAACCAGGCTCAAGTGGCATCGGGCCAGGAGACGACCATCCGACACCCCGTTCACCGCGTCGCGGATCGTCGAGGCGATGCGGGTCGGTGCGAGTGTCGAAGTCGACCTTCTCATCCATGCCGATCGTGGGTTCGCCGTGCTGCACGATCGCGACCTCGCGCACTCGACGACGGGGCGCGGAGACGTCTCGCACGCTTCTGCGGCTTATCTGCGCGGACTGACGTTGACCGACAACGTCGGCGACCCGACGGACGACAGCGTCGTGCTCCTCGAAGACCTCGCGACCATGCTCGACGGCATCGAGATAGCCGACGACGCAATGCTGCAACTCGATTTCAAGGAAGACGCAGCGGCCCTCGACGACGAGGCGCTCAGCATCTTCGCGCGGGCCGTCGAACCCTTCGCGGGCAACGCGATCCTCTCGTGCGGCGACGCCGACGCCGTGACCGCCCTCTGCGACGCCGCGCCCGACATCCACGTGGGCTACGACCCGTGCCACCGCGGCGCGATCGGCCGTGTGCTGCACTCGGGGGATTTCCGCGGCTTCGTCTTCACCGCCTGCCGCGACTCACCGCGCGCCGAGATGATCTATCTGGACCAGGAACTCGTACTCCGCGCCGCGGATCGCGGCGCTGATCTGATCGCGGCATTCCACGCGATGAAGCGTGAGGTCGACGTCTACACCCTTGCGCGCGCCGATGCGTCGTCGATGGCCAGGTTCACGCGGCTCGTCGAACGTGGCGCCGACCAGATCACCACCGACGATCCGGAGGGCTTCTTCGCGGAAGGACTCTTCGCGAACGCGCCCGAATCCGATCGGCCAGACTAGATCCGATCGGCCAGACCGGCGGCGAACGGTGTGTCAGACCCGCAGCGCGTCGAACGGCGCGACGGGGATGTTGCGGATCACCACCCACACGCCCACGACGACCAGCGTCACGATCGGGGCGAACCGCAGGTGCTGCCAACTGCGCACCCTGCGGCCTCGCCACAAACCCACGCAGTAGGCAACGAAGGCCCACCCGAGCAAGGCGATTGCGACGACGCCGACTGCGTTGTACCGCAACGCTTCTCCGAGGTTGCCGTGCATGAGCCAGTAGATCGCACGTAGCGAACCACAACCGGGACAATCGATGTGCAGCAACGCCTTCGTCGGACACATCGGCAACGGCCCGCCCGGCGTCGTGGGATCGGCGAACCAAATTGCGGTACAGCAGCCAACCGCTGCGGCGACAACCACCGCGGGTCCCGCAACGCGGTGACGCGACACCGTGGTGACCGTCCCGAGGACCGCATGCTCGATGCGGACGGAAAGTCGCTCCCGCGGAGGATGCACGGGGCGCGTGTCCGACGCGGCGCCGTCGGCCGGCTCGCGTTCGGTCATCACGGGGTCGGTCATTCCTGTGTCGCGGTGGTCGTCAGTTCGCGGTCGTCAGTACGAGCTCGACGGGACGCTGGCGACGAGAATGACGAAGAAGATGACATAAATGAGGATGCTGACGACGACGCTCGCGACGCCCGCAATGGCACCCCACATGGCCCACTTCTTGGCATCATCGGCGGCCTGCTGCGCGCCCGCGTAATCGCCCGAGGCCCACAGACCGTTCACCGACGTCGCCTTGACGATCGACACGATGCCCAGCGGCAAGCAGCAGAGCACGGTGCACAGGATCGCCCACACCAGGTTGTTTTCGGGTGCCGCGGGTCCGTAGCCGTACTGGGGCTGCCCGTAGGGCTGCCCACCATATGGAGGCTGGCCACCGTACTGGGGCTGCCCATACTGTTGCTGGCCGTACTGTTGCTGATCGTATTGGGGCTGCCCATATTGCTGGCCACCGTAGGGCGCCTGGCCGTATCCGCCATCCTTCTTCAGCGGGTCGCCCTGCGGGTCATACGGGTTGGTCATCGGGATTCCTCTCGAGTTTGGTCGAGTGGAGCGTAACGGACACGGCCAGCGGACACCCTATACGGGCCGTCGATTCCATTCGAAGACTCGACAGCAGGAACAGCAGTCTCAGCCGAACAGCTTCGGCAGCGTGCCCTCGTGCACGGCGCGCAGTTCGTCGAGTGTCACCTCGAACTGGTCCTGCACGGTCACCGAGTCGGAACCCTGATCGACGACACCGATGCGCGTCCACGGCATCTGTCGGGCGGTGAGCATCGAGGTGAACCGCGACTCCTCGGTCCGCGGCACCGCGACCAGCACACGTCCCGACGATTCGGAGAACAGCCACACAAACGGATCAGCGTCTTCGGGAAGCAGGATGCGGCAACCGGTTTCACCTGCGAGCGCGGATTCGACGACGGCCTGGATCAGCCCACCCTCGCTGAGGTCATGCGCAGCCGAGACCAAGCCGTCGCGTGAGGCAGCAGTCAGAATGTCGGCCAGCAGTTTCTCGTGGTCGAGGTCGACCTCCGGCGGCACACCGCCGAGATGGTCGTACGCGACCTCCGCCCAGATCGAGCCGTCGAACTCGTCGCGCGTCTCGCCGAGCAGGATGAGCGTCTCGCCGGGTTCGGTACCGAAGTCGGTCGGGAGTCGACGATGCACGTCGTCGATCACACCGAGTACACCGACGACCGGTGTCGGCAGGATCGGCGTCGACCCCGTCTGGTTGTAGAAGCTGACGTTGCCGCCCGTGACCGGAATGCCGAGCTGACGACACCCGTCGGCCAACCCGTGCACAGCCTGCTGGAACTGCCACATCACCGCTGGGTCCTCCGGCGAACCGAAGTTGAGGCAGTTCGTCACCGCGCGGGGGGTTGCACCCGACGCCGCCACGTTGCGATACGCCTCGGCCAACGCGAGCTGTGCACCACGGTACGGGTCGAGGAAGGTGTAGCGCCCCGACGCGTCGGTGGCCAAAGCGATTCCGCGACCGGTCTTTTCGTCGATCCGAATCACTCCGGAGTCGGCATGCTCCGCGAGCACGGTGTTGCCGCGCACGTACCGGTCGTATTGATCGGTGATGAACTTGCGGCTGCAGAGTGCGGGCGACTCGAGCAGGTCGAGAAGCGTCTGACGCAGTTCGTCGGGAGTCGACGGACGTTGCAGCGCCTCCGTGGTCGACTCGACCACCCCGTCCTGCCAGTCGGGGCGGGCGACCGGACGCTCGTAAACCGGACCCTCGTGCGCGACGGTCCGCGGCGGGACGTCGACGACGGTCTCACCGTTCCACGTGATCACCAGGTTGTCGCCGTCGGTGACCTCGCCGATCACGGTGGCGAGTACATCCCACTTGCGGCACACGGCGAGGAAGGCATCGACATTCTCCGGGGTGACGACCGCGCACATGCGTTCCTGCGACTCGCTGGAGAGCACCTCCGCGGGCGTCATTCCCACCGCGCGCATGGGGACCTTCTCGAGTTCGATCTTCATGCCGCCGTCGCCGGCCGATGCCAATTCCGATGTCGCACAAGAAAGTCCGGCGCCACCGAGATCCTGGATACCGACGACCAGCCCCGCGTGATAGAGCTCGAGGCAGCACTCGATGAGCACCTTCTCGGTGAACGGGTCGCCCACCTGCACGCTCGGCAGCTTCTTGCGATTGGGGCCGGACTCGCCGGTGTCGTCGAAGGTCTCCGAGGCGAGCACCGACACACCGCCGATGCCGTCGAGTCCGGTGCGAGCACCGAACAGGATGATCTTGTTCCCGGTTCCCGACGCGAAGGCCAGTTGCAGGTCTTCGGTGCGCAGCGCACCCGCGCACAGTGCGTTGACCAGGGGGTTGCCCGCGTAACTCGAGTCGAAGACCGTTTCGCCGCCGATGTTGGGCAGTCCGAGCGAGTTGCCGTAGCCGCCGACGCCGCGGACAACGCCGTCGAGCACGCGTCGCGTATCGGGGGCGTCGGCCCTGCCGAAGCGGAGCTGGTCCATCACCGCGATCGGGCGGGCTCCCATGGCCATGATGTCGCGGACGATGCCACCGACACCGGTCGCTGCGCCCTGATACGGCTCGACGTAGCTGGGATGGTTGTGCGACTCGACCTTGAACGTGACAGCCCAGCCGTCGCCGATGTCGACGACACCCGCGTTC
Organism: Gordonia jacobaea; assembly: GCF_965344965.1. Lineage (NCBI taxonomy): Bacteria > Bacillati > Actinomycetota > Actinomycetes > Mycobacteriales > Gordoniaceae > Gordonia > Gordonia jacobaea. The sequence goes on from NZ_CBDRLS010000001.1 coordinate 834,046, forward strand.
TCGCCGATGCCCGCGAGCATGCCCGAACGCATCTCCTCGGTGGTGGTCTCACCGAAGTAGCGCAGATGCACCTTCGACGACTTGTAGCTGCAGTGCTCCGACCACATCACCGAGTACATGGCGAGTTCGGAATCGGTCGGGCGGCGACCGAGGATCTGCTTGATCCGCTCGTACTCGTCATCCTTGAGTCCGAGTTCCTTGTAGGGCTGGGGCTGATCGGGGCTGTCGACTGCCCGTTCGATTGAATCCACAGACGTTGAATCCACAGACACGGTCTCCACAGGATCGCTCACCTGCCAGATTCTACCGCCCGGCCCGCATCGGGCTCGGACTGTGTCGACCGCGACCCGAGCGCACGACACAACGGCTACGGTGATTGATCTACGCGAAGCGGTTCAATCGGACTTTTGGGGGGATGATGACCGACGTCCGCAAGGCGCGGCAGCTCTTCGAGCTCGGGGTGCTCTCACTTGGGATCCCCGTCGAGGGCACCGACCCGGTCGACAACAAGGCGCAGGCAACAAAGGCGTTCACGCGCGCCAGCGAGTGGGACCCGACCATGGCCGACGCCTGGCTCGGCCGCCTGGCCTGCGGCGACACGTCGAACGAGGTGCTCTTCGCGCTCTATCGACACAGCGACCGCATCGGAGCGGAGCAACGCAGACTCGGACTGCCGCCCCGAACGCTTGTCGGGCGGTGGTACACCGGCATGTTCCTCGACTACCCGCTTACCGACGCCGTCGAGGCCGCGGCCGCCTACGCCGCGACCCTGATCGCGGGCGACGACTTCGCGGGAGCACGCGACGTCGTCGACGCGATTGCCGAGCAGCGTCGAACTCCGATCGTGACGTTCATCGAAGCCGTGCTCTACTTCCGCACCGGGCGATGGCCGGATGTGTTGTCGACGCTCGCGCGCTCAGAGCAGTGGCACGACCCCCACATGAGCGCCGTCGCCGACTACCTGACGGGCACCGCCTGCGCGCAGCTCGGAATGAGCGCCGAAGCCATTCGACGCCTCGAACGAGCCATGTCGTGCGCCATTCCCGCATGTGCGAGCCGGGCGATGTACACCTACGGGCTCACACTGCGCGGCGAGGGCAAACAGGCGCAGGCCACATCGATGCTCGAGCAGGCCTTCGCCAGCGATCCCTCGCTGACCGCGGCTGCCGACGCACTCCGGTCGCCCGCGACGCGACTGACCGTCACCACCGCCGACGAGATCGCGGCGCGGACCGATCCGTGGGATCCCGCGTCCGTCCCGACGACTCCCGGACCACTCACATCGCCGGAAAAGTCCGACGAGACGTCGCAGACCGCGGAAGATCTGGTGAGTGCCGCACAGGCAGAGCTCGACGCCCAGATCGGACTGACATCGGTCAAGGAGCAGGTCGCCAAACTGCAGTCGGCGGCGACGCTGGCCAGAATCCGCGCCGACCGGGGTCTCTCGACGTCGGCGCGCAGCCTGCACCTGGCGTTCACCGGGCCACCCGGCACCGGCAAAACGACCGTCGCGCGCGTGATCGCCAAGATGTACTGCGGGCTCGGATTCATCAAGTCCGACAAGGTCATCGAGGCCACCAGACGCGATATGGTCGGCGAACACCTGGGCAGCACAGCCATCAAGACGTCTGCGCTGATCGACTCGGCCATGGATGGTGTCTTGTTCATCGACGAGGCGTACACCCTTGTCCAGCAAGGACTCTCCGGTGGCGACGCCTTCGGACGCGAGGCCGTCGACACCCTGCTGGCTCGCATGGAGGACAACCGCGACCGGCTCGTGGTGATCATCGCGGGCTACGACGCCGAGATCGACAGGTTCCTCGCCTCCAACGACGGCCTTGCGTCACGATTCGCCCGACGCATCCGCTTCGACTCGTACACGCCGAAGGAACTGGCCAGCATCGGCGACTACCTCGCGCGGCGTCGTGATTCGATACTCACCCCCGAAGCAGCGGCCGAGATCGAGCAGGCGTGTGCACCGCTCTATGAGGATGTACGCGAAGCCGGTGCGGGAACGCGGCGGGGAATCGACCTCGCCGGTAACGGCCGCTTTGTGCGGAACATCGTCGAATCTGCCGAGGAAGAGCGCGAATATCGGCTCACCGCAGGCGATCTGGGCTCGCTGTCAGCCGAAGACCTGATGCGGATCGAAGCAAGCGACGTGCGCGCCGCTATCGCGACTCTGATGTCGGGGTTGGCTCTGAACTCGTGACATCGATGATCGCGTCGCGCAACTCCGGTCGGCAGATCACGAGGTCGGGCAGATAGGTGTCGTCCTGGTTGTAGACCAGCGGCGAGCCATCGATTCGACTGCACCACAGACCTTTTGTCTGCGCGACGGCCACCGGTGCCGCGGAATCCCACTCGTACTGCCCACCCGCGTGCACGTAGGCGTCGGCCTCACCGCGCACCACGGCCATCGCCTTCGCGCCCGCTGAACCCATCTGCACGACCTCGCCGCCGATCGCGTCGGCGACGGCCTGCGAGAAAGCGGGCGGACGAGATCCACTGACGACGACGCGCGGGGCGTCACCGCGCGGAACGTCGGCAAGTCCTTCGGTCGGCGCCACGGGCGTCTCGTCGTCGACGTAGGTGATCCCGAGCGCGGGCAGCGCGACGGCACCGGCGATGAGCGTGCCGCCGCCGGTCGACGACCAGAGCGCGACGTGCACGGCCCAGTCCTTCCGGCCCTCACCGGATTCGTCGACGGCCCCGTATTCCCGTGTGCCGTCGACGGGGTCGACGATCCAGACGCGCGGCGAGATCAGCCGGGCTTTGTCGTCCGTCGACTCCTCCGAGAGGACGGCGTCGTCGGGGCGATCGGTGGCGAGGCGGGCGAGCAGGAAGTCGTTGGAGCGTCGATCTCCCTCGTCGCCGAGCGCGCGGCCGGTCAGGCCGCTGTTCGCACGGATTTCGAGAAGCAGTTCACCTGCTGCGGTCGCCAATTCTCCGGCAAGGCTGCGGTCGTCCACTCGTTGTCCCTTCCACCCTCTCGCCCAGGCGCCGGGATGCGCCTGCGCGCGCCGGCCACGCCGACGCCTGCTGATCGTAGACCGAGAACTCGGCGCTCATAGCCCGAGAAGTTCGAGGACAGCGGCAGCCGTCTCCGCTGGCAGCCCGTCGGTCGGCCGGATCACGACGTCCGGTTTCTCGGGCCGCTCATACGGCGAGTCGATACCGGTGAAGTGACTGATCTCACCGCGACGGGCGCGGGCGTAGAGGCCCTTGGGGTCGCGGCGTTCACACTCCTGCAACGACGTGTCGAGGAAGATCTCGTAGAACGGCAGTGCGCGTTCGTCGTGGATCTCGCGGGCACGCTGACGCTCCGCCGCGAACGGCGAGATCAGCGAGACAATCGCGACGGAGCCGGAATCGGCGAACAGTGCCGCGACTTCTGCTGTGCGCCTGATGTTCTCGCGCCGATCGTCGTCGCCGAAGCCGAGGTCGGAGTTGAGGCCGTGTCGGAGATTGTCTCCGTCCATCAGATACGCCGGTCGCCCCTGCGTGACCAGTCGACGCTCGAGTTCGATTGCCACAGAAGACTTTCCAGAGCCCGACAATCCGGTGATCCACAGGGTCCCACCACGGTGGGGGCGCTGCTCCCGCGACACTTTGCTGGCCTGCCACACGACGTTCGGGTTCAGATCGCGCTCATTGCCCGCCGACTGCCCGCCGTCGCCCCCGTCTGTGTTCATTCTGTCGTCATCCCCGTCGCGCCCACCTTCATCTCGCTGCTGACGCCGAATGGTCTCAGCTTGCCACGTCACGGTCGTGTCACAGCTCACAATTCCAGCTAACGATTCGGCCGTATTGCCCGAATTAACCGTCGTGCATCGCCGCACATCCCTATGCGGCGGCGTTCCCGCCAACGATTCGCATCCGGAACCCGATCGAGGACTACACCATGCATCATCGACACACAATCCGCACCCGCGTCGCAACAGCACTTGCAGCCGCCGGGGTCGCCGCGTCCTCGCTCGCCGCGCTCAGCGTCGGCTCGGGTACCGCCCATGCCGAAACGGTCGCGCCCCTCGAACGGTGTTGGGGCATCAGCCCGAACATCGTCGACCAGCCCTACAGCACCGCGCGACTGTTCGTCTCCCAGACGGGACCGGGCACAGTCACCGCCGCCGTCCGCGACATCTCGTCCTTCTGGACATTCAGCGGAGGATACGAATCCGTCGGGCGGCTCGACTGGCACAACTTGAACACCAACCGCAAGGGGACTGACTTCGACACGGCAAAGATCGCCCTCTTCGTCGGTGGACCCACCTTCGCGCTCAACACCGGCCCGGGCAAGGTCCGGGTCACGCTCAGCGCGGTCAACCGCAACGCGCTGTGGGCAATCCCCACCACCGCCTGCAGCGGAACAATCACCGTGCGCTAAACCCCTGGCGCTACCCACCACTGCACGCAGCAGGAACCGCACGCAAGACTACCAACCAAGCATTTGCTAGGTTAGGCTCGTGAGCATGAGCGACGCCGTGATCCCCGCCCCGCTTGGTCCCGACGACCTCGGCCCGGACACCTCGCCGGTCTCCTACGAGGTCGGCGGTCCGGGTGGCGCGGTCGCCTACGTGACGCTGAACCGGCCCGAGTATCGCAATGCCCAGAACTCGGTGATGACGTACTCGCTCGACGCCGCGTTCCGCAAGGCAGTCGACGACCCCGACGTCAAGGCGATCGTGCTTCGCGCGAACGGCAAGCACTTCTCGGCGGGCCACGACATCGGCACCCCGGAGCGTGACTTCGACACGTACTACGACAACGTCGCCGCCCTGCACTGGGACCACACAGACAAGTCGGGAGCCGATCAACGTCTCGCCCGCGAGACCGAGGTCTACCTCGGGATGTGCCGACGGTGGCGGGAGATCCCGAAGCCGATGATCGCGGCCGTGCACGGCGCATGCATCGCGGGCGGCCTGATGCTCGCGTGGGTATGCGACTTCATCGTCGCCTCCGACGACGCGTTCTTCTCCGATCCCGTTGCACGTATGGGCATTCCGGGCGTCGAGTACTTCGCACACGCCTACGTGCTGGGTCCACGTCGCGCCAAGGAGATCCTCTTCACCGGCGAACGCTTCACCGCGACACAGGCAGAACAGTGGGGCATGGTCAACCACGTCGTCGAGCGGGATGGCCTGGGCGCCAAGGTCGATGCGATCTGCGAGAACATCGTCGCGATGCCGATGCAGGGACTGTTCTTGTCCAAGAAGGCGGTGAACATCTGCGAGGACCAGATGGGCATGCGCACCGCGATGGACTCGGTATTCGGCTGGCACCATTTCGCGCATTCGGCCAACGCCGAATCCTCCGGTGGAGACTCGCTCGGCGGCATGGATGCCAAGTCGATGAAGGCGTCCGCGGGCTCGACGTCGAACGGACGCTGACCGATGGACCTGACGTTCGACGCCGCCGCTGACGAGTTCCGCTCCGAGGTGCGCACCTGGCTCGCAGATCATGTTCCCGCACAACCACTTCCCTCGATGGACACCGCCGAGGGCTTCGAGGCGCACCGGGAGTGGGAGCGCACAATGGCCGCCGACCGCATGTCGGTGGTGAGCTGGCCGGAGGAGTTCGGTGGCCGTGACGCCCCGCTCCTGCACTGGATCATCTTCGAGGAGGAGTACTACCGTGCCGGCGCACCGGGCAGAGTGAGCCAGAACGGCATCTTCCTTTTGGCACCAACACTTTTCGAGCACGCACATCCAGAACAACTGGCCCGAATCATGCCCAGGATGGCGCGTGCCGACGACATCTGGGGCCAGGCGTGGAGCGAACCCGAAGCCGGCAGCGACCTGGCCTCGCTGCGCTCCACGGCCACCCGAACCGACGGCGGCTGGCTTCTCAACGGCCAGAAGACGTGGAGTTCCCGGTCGAGCTTCGCCGACTGGGCATTCGGCCTGTTCCGCACCGACAAAGAGGCGCAACGCCACCGGGGACTCACCTACTTCATGTTCGACCTTCGCGGGCCGGGCGTCACGGTGCGGCCGATCCCTCAACTCGACGGCGAGCCCGGTTTCGCAGAAGTCTTCTGCGAGAACGTCTTCGTCCCCGACGACCCCGCCGATCCCGCGAACTCCGGCGTCATCGGCGACGTCGACAACGGGTGGCGGGTGGCGATGAGCACCGCCGCCAACGAGCGCGGACTGTCGTTGCGTTCGCCAGGTCGCTTCCTCGCCACCACGGATCGCCTCGTCGACCTGTGGAAAGCGCAGCGGGACAACGTACCCACCGCCTCCGGCGTCGATACACGCGTCGCCGACGCCTGGATCGGCTCGCGGGCCTACGAGCTGTCGACGTACGCGACGGTCAGTCGGCTCGCCGCCGGTGGCCAGTTGGGCATGGAGTCGTCGATCAACAAGGTCTTCTGGTCGCAGTGGGACATCGCGGCCCACGAGACAGCGCTGGAGTTACAGGGCACCGACGCCGAGATCGACGACGCATGGATTGACGGCTACCTCTTCTCGCTGTCCGGGCCGATCTACGCAGGTACCAACGAGATTCAGCGCAATGTGATCGCGGAGCGCCTCCTCGGCCTCCCGCGCGGGGATAGGTGAACGATGGACTTCCTGCTGTCCGACATCCACGACGACCTCGCATCGAGCGTCGACACGCTCCTCACCAAAGCCGACACACCCGTCGTCGCGCGGGCTTGGGCCGACGGTGATCGCTCTCCCGCGGCAGGTGTCTTCCGCCAGCTCGCCGACATCGGCGTGTTCGGCCTGCTCGTCGACGAGGAGCACGGTGGCGCCGGAGCAGGCGCCGTCGAGATGGTCGTCGCACTCGAACAGATCGGCCGCCACGCGCTCCCCGGGCCGATCGTCGAATCCGTTGCGGTGGTGCCGATCCTGCTTCGGTCGGCCACGGAGTCAGATGCCCTCGACGCTGCGGCATCCGGACGCCTGAGTTCGGTGGCAATCGCGCCACTGTCTCCGCGTGCAGCCGACACCGATGCTGCCGAACACGTCTACGTCATCGACAACGACGTGTTGTCGCTCGCGACGGTCGTCGACACAGCACAGTCGGTCGATCCCACGCGAACGGTGTCCACGGTGCGCGCGGCCGAGGTGATCGCAGACGGTGTCGATGGCGACCGAGCCGCACAGTTCGGCGCACTGGCTACCGCGGCTCAACTACTCGGTCTCGGCTCGACGATGCTCCGAATCGCATCCGACTACGCGTTGTCACGCAAGCAATTCGGGCGTCAGATCGGATCGTTCCAGGCGGTCAAGCATCACCTCGCCGACGTCGCGATCGCCATTGAGATGGCGCGCCCACTCATCCACGGTGCAGCGGTCGGCATCGACGGTGGGGTTCCCGAGGGCGTCGACGTGAGCCGTGACATCTCCGCGGCCAAGGTCGCGGCGGCCGACGCCGCGTACCTGGCATCCCGGCGATCTCTGCAGGTTCTCGGTGCGATCGGGTACACCTCCGAACACGATCTGTCGTTGTACATCACCAAGACTCGTGCACTGGTGAGCGCGTGGGGGACGGCGGCACAGCATCGCTCGCGGATTCTGGAGTCGCTGTGAGCACGACGACACACAGCGCGGTATCCAGCGAGGACCGGGAAGCATTGCGCCAGTCCGTCTCCGACCTCTTGGCCAAGCGATCCGACTCCACAGCGGTGCGCGCGGCGATGCGCACACCCCACAGGTTCGACAGCGACCTGTGGCGCACGCTGTGCAACGAGATCGGCGTGGCAGCCCTCGCGGTCCCGGAGGAATTCGGCGGTGCGGGAGCGTCGTTCATCGAAACCGCAACGGTGCTCGAGGAACTCGGCGCGACGCTGAGTCCCGCGCCTGCCTTCTCAACGGCACTCGCCACCGGCGCCCTGCTGCTCAGCGGCGATACCGATGCGTGCGAACGACTCCTTCCCGACATCGCATCCGGAGAACGCATCGCCAGTCTGTGCTGGGCGGGCGCGACGGGGTGGGACATCCCCGGTGTCTCCAGTGAAGCCGGATTGCTCACCGGCACAGCAGAGTTCGTCATCGACGGCGAGTCAGCCGACCTGCTGCTCGTCCTCGCCGGCACACCGTCAGGCATCACACTGCACGTCGTCGATGCCGACGCCGACGGTGTCGAGGTGACCGCACTCCCCACCGTCGACCCGACGCGGCCGTTGGCCCGCATCACATTCGACGACACCGCTGCCACCGCTGTCACCGCAGAGGGCAACGTGGTGTCGCGACTGCGCACGCTTGCCTGGGCACTCCTCGCCGCCGAACAGGTCGGCGGCGCCGACCGCGCGCTCCGACTCGCAGTGGAGCACGCATCGTCGAGGACGCAGTTCGGCCGGATCATCGGGTCATTCCAGGCGCTCAAACATCGCATGGCCGACATGTACACGCTCGTCGAGTCGTCGCGATCGCTCGCGCGCGCGGCCATCGAGGCCGTCGTCACCGACGACCCGAATGCCGCCGACCTCGCGGCCTCGGCCCACGTCTACTGCTCGGAAGCGTTCGCCACCGTCGCGGGCGAGGCGATCCAGATCCACGGGGGCATCGGGATCACGGCCGAACACGACATCGGGCTGTACTTCAAACGCGCCCACGGCAGCGCCCAGCTCTTCGGCCAGCCACACGACATCGTCGCCGAGATGGTCGACGCCCTGCGCGGCTAGCCGAGCCGGCTGAGCGCTGGTCGAGCCCCGGACCGCTGGTCGAGCCGCACCGCTGGTCGAGCCCCGGATCGCTGGTCGAGCCTGTCGAGACCACCAGCCGCAGCGGGAAGTGGTCTCGACTCGGGTGCTCGCTCCGCTCGCGCCCGCTCGACCAGCGGGGGAAGGCCTCGCTGCTCGAGCCACCACCCGCTGGTATAGCCACAACCGCTGGTCGAGCCCTACCGCTGGTCGAGCTTGTCGAGACCACCCCACCACTGATCGAGCAGCCCCACCGCTGGTCGAGCCTGTCGAGACCACCGGCCGTGGGAAGTGGTCTCGACTCGGGTGCTCGCTGCGCTCACGCCCGCTCGACCAGCGGGGAAGGCCTCGCTGCTCGAGCCACCACCCGCTGGTATAGCCACAACCGCTGGTCGAGCCCTACCGCTGGTCGAGCTTGTCGAGACCACCAGCCGCAGCGGGAAGTGGTCTCGACTCGGGTGCTCGCTCCGCTCGCGCCCGCTCGACCAGCGGGGGAACGTTCGCCGCTCGGGCCAACCCCGCTCAACCAGCGGGGGAGGCTTCGCTCGACCAGCGGAGGACGTTTCGCTTGTCGCGACCTACCGCCTGCGCGGCGCCACGGCCGCGACGATCTTGTCAGCGGGACCCGCCAGGAAGAGCACCACCAGCCACCAGCTCCCCCACTGCGGCACCACCAGCGACCCGACGAGAGCCACGACGAGCGCAATCACCGTGCCGACATCGGGAGCACTCGCCACCCACTCGTCGACATCTTGGCCAGCTGCCAACAGCTCCCGATGCCTCCTACCCCACTCACTTATCGCCACCAGGCTCGACACCGACACCAGGAGCACCGCGATGTAGAACGCCGTACCCCACTTCAACGTCGGACCACTGATGAGCGAGGTGGCGAAGGGCAGCACGACGATCGTGAACAGCCACACCATGTGCAGGTTGAACAGCACCTTGTCGTAGGCGTCGAAGTACTCGATCATGCGATGGTGATTGCGCCACAGCACCCAGATCACGAAGAAACTGATCAGGAATCCGAGGAGCTCACTGGAGTGGTCGCGAAACACCGCGACCACGGTCGTATCGCTCCCGATCTCCTTACCGATCTCGGCGAGAGGCAAGACCAACAGCGTGAGCGCAATGGCAACCACCGCATCGGCGAACGAGATCAACCGTCGAAAACCCTCAGCGGTACGTCGCCCTTCGGGTGCTGCCATGCACCGACTTTAGAACGCCGCGGCGACCTCTGCCTCCGTGAATCCGTAATCCGAGAGGGCATACCGATGTTGGGGCCGACGTGCGCCCGACGCGCTCTCGGCATCGAGGGCGACCATCGCGGCGCGCGCCGGTTCCGAGATGTCGGTGCCCAGCGCCGCATACACGCGTTCGACGGTCCCGAGCGGGTCTGCCCGCAGGTCGTCGAAGTCGACGTCGAGGAACTGCGCCTCGTCGTATTGCGCACGCGCCTGCGAGAATTGGTGCAATCCGCGTGACCAGAGGTCGAGTTGTGTCCGCCCGATCGTGTCGCCGACGAACACCGTCGACCAACCCGGAGTGGCGTGCTCGGCGAGACTGCACATCGACGCGATGATCGTCTCCGGCGCGCGATGCGTCTGGATCACCAGGGCGTCGGGATACACCGCCATCAACGCATCGAGCGCGAAGAGATGACTCGGGTTCTTCAGCACCCATCGTTTCCCGCGATCGTTCGAGCCGATCATCTGAAGATTTCGACGATGCCGCGCGTACGCCGGTGTCCAGTCCTGCTCGGCGAGCCACCTCGAGTACGTCGGCACGTACGCGAGCGATTCGTACGAGATCGACATGATGCTCTGCCGCAACAACTGCCAGCACTCCTCGACCTCACCGGCGTCGAGATAGTGCAGACCCATGAATTCCGGATTCTCGACGTGGTGCTGCGCGATACCGGCATCGATCTGCTGATAGACCGGATCGGACGCCCACTGCTCGCGCGGCGGCCGCGGCTGCGGAAACTCGGTGAGCCACATCTCGAGTCCCTGGTGCGCGGGGTCGGCGGCGAGCAGTCGATGCAGAGCAGTGGTCCCGGTGCGGGGTAGTCCGGTCACGAAGATCGGACGGGTGATCTCGACATCGACATACGACGGGTTGGCACGCCACGACGCTTCGCTCATCAGTCGAGCGATCAACGCCCCCTTGAGGAAGTACCGAAACATCTTGCTACCGAGCTCGGTGAGGCCCGCTTCGTTCGCGTACGAATCGAGAAGCACGCCGAGCGGCTCGAGGTATGCGTCGTCGCCGAAGTCATCGAGACCCGTTGTCCGCATGGCAGATTCGTGCAGATCGTCGACCGTTCCGACGTTGCGTCTACCGGCCAGCTCAGTCATGGTATTCCCCACAGTTCACGTCGAGGGTGTGGCCGGTGATCGCACTGGCTGCGTCGGAGGCGAGAAATACGACGGCGTCGGCGATCTCGTCCGGCTCCGGCAGACGCTTGAGGTCGGAGCGCGCGGCGGTCTGCGCGTAGACGTCGTCCTCGCTGATGCCGTACTTCTTGGCGACCTCGCCGAAGTACCACTTGAGTTGGTCGTCCCAGATATAGCCCGGTGCAACGGAGTTCACCCGTATCCGTTTGTCACCCAATTCCGTGGCCAACGTCTGCGACATGGCGAGCAGCGCCGACTTCGCCAACTTGTAACTGCCGTAACGCGGTTCGGAGTGTCGGATCACCATCGAGTTGATGTTGACTATCGCGCTCGTCGCTCGCGGCGATGAGGACTCCGACGCCGCGTCGGCAAGCGCGGCGGTGAAGGCTTTCACGACGCGCAGCGTGCCGAGCACGGTGAGTTCGATACTCGCGTTGATCTGTTCGAAGTCAGTGCGAGCCAACGGCTTCATCGAGGGAAGCGCGAAGGCGTTGTTCACGACGACGTCAGCCCGTCCGAACTCGGCAAGAGTGGCAGCGACCAACTGGTCGACCGCGTCGTCGTCGGTGATGTCGGTGGGTACCACGAGTGAGCGGCCACCGGCAGCGTCGACCTCAGCGGAGATCTCCTTGAGTCGCGACTCGGTTCGCGCGGCGAGCACCACGCGAGCGCCCTGTGCTGCCGAACGCAGGCAGATCGATCGACCCAGTCCCGGTCCGACCCCGGATACGACGACCACCTTGTCGTCGAGCAGCCCCGCACCCGCCATCTCGGTCATCCCAGCATTCTCTCTGCAAAGCCGCGCTGGCGGAGGGCGATTCGCGCAGCCCATCCCGCAGGGTCGAGCCTGTTGTCGTCGAGGTAAGGCAGATGATCGGCGATGTCGCCCGCGTCGACGACCTGTGCCGTCGGACCCTGTTCCGGCGGGATCGGCACATCGGTTCGCTGCCACCGGAATTGCATGATCCCGACCTCGTGACCGGTGGTCTCGATCCAGTTGGCGACGCCGGGATTGTCGTGTGCGAGCACCAATCGGATCATGCCGTCGCGGTCGACCTGCGCCTGCGCGGAGTTCAGGCTGGTCTGGTGGTTGACGTAGTCGAGCGAGATGTACCACATGCTGCCGAGCTGAAAACCCTGATATGGCGCAGCAGATTTCGGAACCGTGATGATCATGGCCTCACCGGGCAGCAGTCTGAAATGCCCGACGGACGAATACTGCGTCGACAATCCACCGGGCGTGAGCCGCGGCGGTGTGAAGGTGTTGACCGGCTCGTCGAGGTAGAACCACTTGGGAAAGTTGAACCAGGTGTTCAGCCGTGCCAGGAGCATCTTGCCCGCGGTGGCGTACCGTCGCTGCACCCGCGCGAGGTCGAGGTCGGCGGGGGCACTGCCCACCGTGTCGACACGCTCGATGGCGATCTCTCCCCTACGCTGCGACCAGTCGGAGTACACCTCACGCACCGCGAGCATCGACGCTCCGTCGCCGAGGGCGAAGTAGTCGTCGCGCGCAGATGCAGCGGACAGATCCTGCCCGAACATGATCTCGAACGTCCCGTCGGAGTTGATCGGAATCCGTCGGTCGTCGAAGGCGTCGTCGCCGCCGGGCACTTCGCTTGGTGTGTAGTCGCCGCGCAGTACCTGGAAGCTCAGATCCGTTGTGTTGCCGCGTCGTCCCCAGACCCGATACGTGGCGCTCGGCTCGATGTCGGCGTGGAGGTAGAGGGTGTCCGGGTTGTCGAGGCCCATCTTGGTGCTAGGTCCCGTCGAAGTGACGAACCCGGGATGGGTCCGACTGCGCGATCGCGCCAATTGCAGTGTCGCCGCGATGCTTCCGGCCAGGTAATCGAATCCCTCAGCGAGATCGGCTTCTGTGCGTGCGAAGTCGGCGTTGGCGATCAAGGTCTGCGCCTGCGTGATGGCGTCGGTGAAGGGACCGGTGACGTCGACTGTTCGCGAGATGGGGGTCGTCGTCACAGCCACGTGTCTCCTCCGGTCCAGGTCAGGAAGTTGTCGAGCTCGGCCTGCGCCGGGGTGACCCGCGGATGCTCGGTCGAGAGATAGCCACCCCGGTAGAAGAGAAGTGGCTTGTCCTGCAAGACTTCTCCGAGTGTCAGCGCCCGACCGATCACGATGTGGTGGTCGCCGCCGTCGTCGACGCGTTCGACGGAACACTCGACCCACGTCAAACCGTGTCTGATGACGGGGAGTCCTGCAGGCGACGGATCCCAGGCGATTCCCGCGAACTTGTCGTCGCCAGGCGCACCGAAGGCCGCACTGACATCCTGCTGCCGGTTGGAGAGGATGTTGACGCAGAAGCTCCCGTTCTCCTCGATCATCCGCCAGGTCCGCGACGTCTTCTGCGGGCAGAAGAGCACGAGCGGCGGATCGAGCGAGAGCGCCGCGAACGACTGACAGGCGAACCCCGACGGCGCCCCGTCAGCGGTGAGCGTGGTGATGACCGTGACGCCGGTACAGAACTGCCCCATCGCGGTGCGGAACTGACGTGTGTCGAAATCACTTGACCCGTACGGTGTCGCAGCCATCTGGACGCTCGCCCTCCCGTTCACTGGTTCTTGAATCCGACGGTGAAGTCGTGTCCCCACAAACTCACCGCGGTACTCTCCCTCGCCACCCATTCGCCGTCGTCGACCTGTCTTCCCTCACAGCCGAATTCGACGTCGAATCCGCCGGGGGTCTTCATGTAGAACGAGAGCATCAGGTCGTTGACGTGGCGTCCGAGCGATGCCGACATCGGTACTTTTCGACGCAGCGCCCTGTCGAGGCAGAGCCCGACGTCGTCGGACTCACCGACCTCGACCATGAGGTGCACGATGCCCGTCGCGTTCGGCATCGGCAGGAACGCGAGCGAATGGTGTCTCGGGTTACATCCGAGGAAGCGCAGCCACGGAACCTCGTCGCCCTCTTCACGACCGACCGCCTGCGGTGGGAGTCGCATCGAGTCACGCAGCTTGAAGCCGAGGACGTCGCGATAGAAGGCCAACGCTGCTTTGTCGTCGTCGCAGGTGAGGACGACGTGGCCGAGTCCCTGGTCGCCGGTCACGAACGAGTGCCCGTACGGGCTGACGACGCGGCGATGTTCCAGTGCGGCACCGTGAAATACCTCGAGGGTGTTGCCCGCCGGGTCGTCGAAGATAATCATTTCGTCGACCCGACGATCGGCGCGTTCCTCGTCCTTGCCCTCCCGGAAGATCACGCCCGCGGACGCGAGACGGTCCCGAACATCCTGCAGTGCTTGGGCATTCGGACACTCCCAGCCGGTGCTGCCGAGGTGGTCGCGGTCGGACGGCACGATGACAAGTCGTGCCGGAAAGTCGTCCATGCGCAGGTAGAGGGCGTCGGGTGTTGCACCTTTGCCCTCGATCATGCCGAGGACCTTGAGTCCGTATTCGCGCCACGCGGCCATGTCGGTGGCCTCGATGCGCATGTAGCCGAGGGAACTGATGGGGCTGTCGCTCATCGTCTCTGGTGCTCCACTCAGACCATCGTGTCGCCGACGGGAATTCCGAACTCCCCGTTACCGAATGCGACGTAGGCGCGCTCGGGATCGTTGGCGGCGTGGACGCGTCCCGCGTGGGCATCGCGCCAGAAGCGCTGGATGGGCGTGCCGTTCTCGAGGGCGTGTGCACCCGAATTCTCGAACAGCGTGTCGATCGAGGCGATCGCACGCCCGGTGGCCCGTACCTGGTCGCGACGAGCGGCGAGCCGCAGTTCCATCGGCACTTCCTCGCCGCGCAAGATGTAGTTGTACTCGTCGGCGAGATTGCCCGACAACTGGCGCCACGCCGCGTCGATATCACTTGCCGCACCGGCGATCCGGACCTTCGCGAACGGATCGTCCTTGGCCTTCTCTCCCGCATAGGCCGCACGCACTCGCTTGCCCTGATGTTCGACATGCGCGGCGTACGCCCCATAGGCCATGCCGACAATCGGCGTCGAGATGGTGCTGGGGTGGATTGTCCCCCAGGGCATCTTGTAGACCGGCGCGGTGTTGCGCTCGAGTCCCGGCGCCTGTCCCATCCCCATCGTGCGGTAACTGAGCATGCGATGCCGTGGCACGAAGACGTCCTTGACCTCGATCGTGTTCGAGCCGGTGCCGCGCAGGCCGACCACGTTCCAGACGTCCTTGATGTTGTAGTCCTCGCGCGGAATCAGGAAGCTGACGAAGTCGACGGGCTTGCCGTCCTTGATGACCGGGCCACCGACGAACACCCAGTCGGCGATGCCACTACCCGACGACCACGCCCACGACCCGTTCACGACGTACCCGCCGTCGACAACCTGGCCGGCACCCATCGGGGCATACGACGACGAGATGCGCACCGACGGATCGGAGCCCCAGACGTCTTCCTGCGCCTGCTGATCGAACAGGGCGAGATGCCAGTTGTGGACGCCGATGATGCCCGAGACCCACCCGGTCGATCCACATGCACTGCCGATCCTGCGCACTGCCTCGTAGAACGTGACCGGGTCGGCCTCGTATCCACCCCACTGCGACGGCTGCAGCAGCTTGAAGAAGCCCGCGTCGTCGAGGCTGGACACCGTTTCGTCGGGGATCTGGCGGAGGTCCTCGGTCTGCTGCGCCCGCTGCTCGATCTCGGGCAGCAGCGCGTTGATCTTCTCGAGCACCTGCGCAGCTGCGTCTGCCCGGTCGGCGCTCGTCTGCGCGTCCGGCGCCACCGATTGATGTGCTGACGGCTCATGTGCTGGCATCTGGCCCGGCTCCTACCTGTCGATTCGCGTTCGTGAGACACTGGTTTCAAATCTGAGATTAGAACAGGTTCTAGTTTTTGTCGAGATATTCGGAAACACAGGACCTTGGCCCCATGTACTGCTGCGATCGAGCGGCGCAGAGTCGATGTGGACACGAATACTGGAACCTGTTCTAGTATTCGATGAAGAGCGGACCGCACAACACAGCCCCCACCTCAAGGAGCGCCCGAGATGACCGTCACCCCACGACCCGCTGCACACACCGGAGCATCCGGTGCGGCACGCGACAGTGACGTGCGCGAGATCGACACCGGGGTACCCCCGACGCGGTTCGCGCGCGGCTGGCACTGCCTGGGTCTGCTGTCCGAGTTCGACGACGGCGAGCCACACTCGATCACCGTGTTCGGCACCAAACTCGCGCTGTGGATACACGACGGCGAGGTCAACATCCTCGACGCGTACTGCAGGCACATGGGCGGCGATCTCAGCCAGGGCTCGATCCGCGACGGGAACGTCGCATGCCCGTTCCACGGCTGGATGTGGAAGGGCAACGGGCGTTGCGCAGGTGTGCCGTACGCGAAGCGCAATCCCAAACTCGCCAAGACTCGTTCGTGGCCGACGATGATCCGCAACGGACAGGTTTTCGTCTACAACGACCCGGAGGGCAATCCGCCACCGGATGACTGCGTCGTCCCGGAACTCGACGAGGTCGGTAGCGATGCCTGGACCGGTTGGACCTGGAACCGCCTGGTGATCGAGGGTTCCAACTGCCGCGAGATCATCGACAACGTCGTCGACATGGCGCACTTCTTCTACGTCCACTACGCGCTGCCCGACTACTTCAAGAACGTCTTCGAGGGCGAGACCGCCGCGCAGTACATGAACTCCCACGGCCGACCCGACATCGACTTCGGCAGCGGATACGCCGAGAGCCGACTCGAATCGATGGCGGCCTATTACGGGCCGTCGTACATGCTCAACCCGATGGTCCAGTTCTACGGCGACTTCAAGATCGAGACCATCCTGACCAACTGCCACTACCCCATCGACGCCAATTCGTTCGTCCTGATGTACGGCATGATGGCCAAGGTGCCCGAGGGCATGACGGGTGAGCAGGCGGCGCGGATGGCCCACAAGATCTCCAAGGGTGTCGAGGTCGGGTTCCTGCAGGACGTCGAGATCTGGAAGAACAAGACGCGCATCGACAACCCGCTCCTCGTCGAAGAAGACGGTCCGGTCTACCAGCTTCGACGCTGGTACGAGCAGTTCTACGTCGACAAGGCCGACGTCACCGACGAGATGACCCAGCGCTTCGAGTACGAGATCGACACCACCAAGGCCGTCGAGAACTGGAGCATCGAGGTGGCCGAGAACCTGCGCCGCAAGCAGGAACGCGAGGCGGCAGAGGCCGCGGCTTCTGAAGATTCCTCCGCGGACAACTCGTCCGACACCGACACGCGCGTCTGAGCATGACCACCGCCGCCGATCGCATCGAGGAGGGCGAGCCCCCGCGGGGCGCCTCACCCGCCCTTGCCGGGTGGTCGAAGGCCCCCGACTTCGGCGACGATCCGCAGCGTCGGGCCGCGGTCCACGAGTCGACGGCACGCGACCGCGAACACTATCTTCGCGGCGGCATGACCGAGATCGAGTGCCGCGGATGCCATGCGTGCGTGCTGGTCAAGAAGACCAGCTCGCACCACACCAGCGTGCAGTGGAACGCCGACGCCCGGGAGCGGTGCAACGAACTCGCCCGTATACGCGCCGAAGGCGGGAATCCGGCGCTCGTCCCGACCTGCTCACGACTGTCGGCGAGCATCGATCACGGTGTCGCAGAAGGGATCATCCCGGCGGAGTCGCCGGAGTCCGATCCCGACGGGTACTGGTGAGCCTGGTACTCGTGAGCGCTGCTGTCGCGCCGACAAACACCACGCCGACGGCCACCAGGATCGCGACGACGAGCACCGCGATCACGCCGTAGCCCGGCTGGAGGATCTGTTCGCCCGGCGCGAGGTCGAGGGTGCTGGTCACCGCGTCGTCGAGCAGTCGTCCCGACGGGTCGGCAATCACGATTCCCGCGGCCACCGCGGCTCCGACCGCGGCGAGCCCGATCACCGCGAGTGCGATCGGACGCAGCCGACGACGCCACCAGCCCACTGCCGCGACAGCAGCGATCACCGCCCCCAGGATGATGGTGACCAGTCCGGGGCGCTGCGTGTGCGCTTCCAGAAATGCGACGTCCTCGGGCGCGGCACCCGGCACCGATACGCGCCCGACACCGGAGATCTTGGAGTTGAGCCCCTGGCTGGAGTCGCCCCACGACACCAGGCTGAACGCGACGATCAGCAGGCCGGACACCGCGAAAAGCGGCCATGCGAGTGCGCGCGCACGTTCTGTCATGCGGTCAAGCGTGCCACCCCGGGTCTCGCTCGCGTACCGACCTCCGGTGTTCGCCGACGCCGCCGATGACTTTTCGCGAGGATGGAGGTCAGTACCAGCGTCCGAGACCAGCGACCACAGAGAAGAGCCACTGCCATGACCGAATACACCGCTCCCCCCGGCGCACCCGTCTGGTTCGACCTGATGAGCAGCGACACCGCCAAGGCGATCGACTTCTACAGCGACTTGTTCGGGTGGAAGGTCGAGGACCCGAACCCCGACTTCGGCGGATACCAGAACTTCACTCTCAACGGTCACCGCGTCGCCGGCCTGATGCCCGCCATGGGCGAAGGGTCGGTGCCCAACGTCTGGTCGTCGTACCTTCGCACCGACGACCCCGAGGCCACTCTCGAGCTGGTCAAGGCAGCGGGCGGATCGGTCATGCTGCCTCCGATGGAGGTCGGCGAGGAGGGCACGATGGCCGTGGCGGTCGACGCCGCAGGCGCGGTGATCGGCTTCTGGAAAGCCAACAAGCACAAGGGCTTTGCCGAGTGGGGCGTGCACGGCGCCCCGTACTGGTTCGAGTGCGTGAGCCAGGACTACACCAAATCGGTGGTGTTCTACCCCGAGGTCGTCGGCGCGCGCGTCGAGTCGGTCATCGACAACAGCGCCGTCGAGATCGTCGAGCCGGGCAGCCCGCTGCGGTACGCGCAGGTCTTCTTCGGCGACATGGCCTACGCCGGAATCATGGACGCGGCCAACCTGTTTCCGCCGGAACTGCCCTCCTTCTGGCAGATCTACATCTGCGTCGACGACGTACCCGCGACCGTCAAGCGCGCCGAGGAGCTCGGCGGCTCGGTCATCATGCCCGCCACGGACACGCCGTACGGCACCCTCGCCACGGTGCACGACCCCAACGGCGCACTGATCTCGCTGGGGCACCCGCCGGCCGGGATGTAGGCGCGCTCCAAACGCGGCTCGAACCTGCAGACGCGGTCGGTGTACCAGCCGCGTCTGCGAGTTCGGGCCGCGTTTGGGCATGAGGGGAACCGACGGGCGGTCGTGCGCGTCGGAGCTGTCATGACCCCGTTCATCGCAGACGACCACGGCATCATCTACCGCAAGAAGGCACTGGCCGACGGCTTCACCGACGACGATCTGCGCCGAGCGTGCCGACGCGGCGAGATCGTCCGTGTCGGCCGCGGCGCCTTCGCGCCCGCGGAGAAACGCACGCCCGACGACGCGCACCGGCTCACCGTGATCGCGTCGGCGGTGCTCGGCACTGTCGCGGGAGTGGTGACCCACCAGTCGGCCGCAGCAATGCACAGGCTGCCGATGCTCAAACCCAACTTCGCGCGCCTGCACGTCACCACCGGCGACGCCAACCACGGCGGACGCACGGCCACCAGGCACACGCACGTCGGAGTGGTCGCGCCCAGCGAGACAGTCGACGTCGACGGTGTGCTGGTCAGCTCGCTCGAACGAACAGCCGTCGACATCGCCTGCACGAGCCCGATGGGCTTCGCCGGCGCACTCGCAGTGCTCGACGCCGCGCTGCGCCTCGGCGCCGACCGCAGGCTCATGCGCAAGATGCTGCGGGCTACCCGTCGGGGCGTCGGACAGGCGCGCCGTGCGCTCGCACACGCCACTGCCGACGCGGAGAGTCCCGGCGAGTCGTGGTGTCGGGCGCAGATCATCGAGGCGGGCCTGCCGATTCCGCGCCTGCAGCACGAGTTCCGCGATCAGGACGGGTTCGTCGCGCGCAGCGACTTCGACTGGTCGGGGCTGCTCGTCGGGGAGTTCGACGGAAAGGTGAAGTACCAGAAGTACTTACGGGACGGCGAAGACGCCACCGACGCCGTGGTCCGGGAGAAGAAGCGCGAGGACCGACTGCGTCGACTCGGCGTCATGGTGATCCGCTGGACCTGGGCCGACCTCGAGCGGGGCACCGTCGCCGCGTCGGTCCGGCAGTGGCTCACCAAACTGCAGCTCGACGTGGCGTGAGCGGATCGTCGAACTCCAGACGCGGCTCGAACCTGCAGACGCGGTCGGTGTACCAGCCGCGTCTACAAGTTCGGGCCGCGTTTGGGCGAACGCGGCTCCCCTCAGACGCCAGCGTTCGCGTCGGCCTTCTTGCGCAGCTCGAGGGCGATGTCGATGAGCTGATCCTCCTGCCCGCCAACGAGTTTGCGGTTGCCGGCCTCGATCAGGATGTCCGCCGCGGAGACGCCGTACCGTTCGGCGTGGCCCTCGGCGTGCTTGAGGAACGAGCTGTAGCAGCCCGCGTAGCCCATCATCATCGACGAGCGGTCGACGAGGCACTCCGACGGCATGGCGGGCCGCACGACGTCCTGCGCGGCGTCGGCGATCTTCATGAAGTCGACGCCCGTGGTGATCCCGAGCTTGTCGCACACTCCGACGAAGGCCTCGGTCGGCGTGTTCCCGGCGCCCGCGCCGAAACGTCGGATCGATCCGTCGATCTGCTGTGCACCCGCCCGAATGGCGTTGATGGAGTTGGCAACCGCGATGTCGAGGTTCTCGTGACCGTGGAAGCCGACCTGGGCGTCGTCGCCGAGTTCCGCGACGAGTGCCTGCACGCGAACCGTCACGTCTTCGAGCACGAGCGCACCGGCGGAGTCGACGACGTACACGCACTGGCAGCCGGCGTCGGCCATGATGCGCGCCTGCGCGGCAAGCACTTCCGGCGGTTGACTGTGACTCATCATCAGGAAGCCGACGGTCTCCAAACCCAGCTCGCGAGCCAGCCCGAAGTGCTGAATCGACACGTCGGCCTCGGTGCAGTGCGTCGCGATCCGACAGATCTGACCGCCGTTGTCCTGCGCCGCCCGGATGTCGTCCTTGGTGCCGAGCCCCGGCAGCATGAGGAACGCGATCTTCGCGCGCTGCGCGGTCTCGGCGGCCGCCTTGATCAGTTCCTGCTCAGGGGTTTTGGAGAAGCCGTAGTTGAACGACGACCCGCCGAGTCCGTCGCCGTGGGTCACCTCGATCACCGGCACTCCGGCGTCGTCGAGCGCGCCGACGATGGACCGCACCTCGTCGACCGTGAACTGATGACGCTTGTGGTGGCTGCCGTCGCGCAGCGACGAGTCGGTGATCCGGATGTCGAGCGTGTCGGAGTACTTGCGCGCGTGCGCCATGAGATCTGTTGTCGCCGTGGTCATGCCGACACCCCCAGCTTCTGCTTCGCGATTTCTTCGCCGACCTTGGTGGCGGCAGCCGTCATGATGTCGAGATTTCCCGCGTACGGCGGTAGAAAGTCGCCTGCACCCTCGACCTCGACGAAAATCGAGACGCGCGCGTGCCCGCCGTTGAGCACACTGGGCGGATCGAACTGCGGATCCTGCAGCAGCCGGTAACCCGGAACGTATGCCTGGATGTCCTTTTCGCGCTGATGGATCGACGCGGCGATCGCGTCGGTGTCAGCATCCTCGGGAATCGCGCAGAAGATGGTGTCGCGCATGATCATCGGAGGGTCGGCCGGGTTGAGGATGATGATCGCCTTGCCGCGCTGCGCACCACCGATCGTCTCGATCCCCTTCGACGTCGTGCGCGTGAACTCGTCGATGTTGGCGCGCGTGCCCGGCCCCGCCGAGACCGATGCCACCGACGCGACGATCTCCGCATACGGCACCGGCACAACCGAACTCACCGCGTGCACCATCGGAATGGTCGCCTGCCCACCGCAGGTGATCATGTTAGTGTTCGGGGCGTCGAGATGCTCACGCAGGTTGGCGGGCGGCACCACCGCAGGCCCGACCGCCGCAGGCGTGAGGTCGACGGCGACGATGCCTGCCTCCTCGTAGCGCGGCGCGTACTCGCGGTGCACGTAGGCCGACGTCGCCTCGAAGATCAGATCGGGCTTCTCCGACGACGCGAGCAACTCGTCGGCGCCGCCGCTCATGGTGATCAGCCCGTGGTCGGCGGCACGTTTCATGCCCTCGGAGTCGGCGTCGATACCGACCATCCAGCGCGGGTCGATGACCTGACTGCGTTCGAGTTTGTACATGAGGTCGGTGCCGATGTTGCCCGACCCGATGATGGCTGCGGTCAGCGTTGCCGCCACGGTGCCTCCTGTGGGTGTGTGGTCATGGTCTTGACGAAAACTATTGGGACTCAGGTGAAGTCCAGCGTGACGGTGCCGAGCCCCGCGAACTCTGCGACGACGTGGTCGCCGGGCGCGACGTCGAAGGCCCGTGTCGCTGTCCCGGGAAGTATCAGGTCGCCCTTGCGCAGCCGCACCCCGAAGCCCTCGACCTTGCGCGCGAGCCACGACACCGCGTTGAGCGGATGCCCGAGCACCGCAGACGAATTGCCCTTCGCGACAACCTCACCGTTGCGGTGCAGCACCGCGTCGACGTCGCCAGTGTCGATATCGCCGATGGCCACCCGCTGCTCGCCGAGAATCCATCCGCACGACGACGCGTTGTCGGCGATGGTGTCGCAGAGCGTGATCTTCCAGTCCGTGATCCGCGAGTCGATGAGTTCGATCGACGGGACCACCCACTCGACGGCGTCGATGACGTCGTCGTTGGTGCACCCCTCGCCCGGCAGGTCCTTGCCGAGGATGAACCCGACCTCCACCTCGACCCGCGGGAAGCACAGCTTGGCCGTGTCAATCGGCGACGACTCGTAGTACTGCATGGTGTCGAGCAGATGCCCGTAGTCGGGTTCGTCGACGCCCATCATCTTCTGCATGGCTTCCGACGCAAGGCCCACCTTGTGCCCGGCGACCTTCGCACCCGCATCGAGACGCTTGCGGATATTGATCAGCTGGATCTCGTATGCGTCGACGACGTCGAGGTCGGGATGGGTGTCGGTCGGCCGCTCGATGGCGGTTGCGGTCTGTTCCGCTGTCCACAGATCCGCCGCGATCTGCTCGCGAGTTGCCTTGTCGACGGCCACTTCTGCTCACTTCCGGGGTCGGTACGGCTCACATCTACCGCGGCGAGCACGCAGGCCACCACGGCATGAACACGTTCTAGTTTAGAACATGTTCCAGTTTTGCGGCAGTCCCTTCGGCGCTCCGCCCCGCCTCCGCGCACGCCTCAGTCGATGACGGCAGGACTGAACGTCGGCGGGTCGCCGAGCATCGCGCGGTGCGACGGCGGCTGCCGACCGTCGGTGTCGACGACGCCGTACTCGGCAGCGAGTTCCGCCGCGATGAGCACGCGCCCGCTCCGCGACATCAGATCGGGGTCGTCGGCGAGCGCGGCGATGACCCGCCCGACGAACTCCGGCGATTCGGCGTTGGCGGCGAGACCGGCATACGCATCCGGGTGATCGGCGAAGGCCTCACGCGTGCGCTCGGTCAGCAGCAGGCCCATCCACAGCGAGATCACAGCGACGTCGTGCGGCCGGAAGTCGACGGCCATGTCGTGGGCCAGTTTGTCGACGGCAGCCTTGCCCGCGCCGTACGCGGGTCCGTGCATGTAGCACGCGCCCCCGAACGACGAGGTGTTGACGATCAAGCCCGAACCGCGGTGCACCAGAAGCGGTGCGGCGTAATAGCTGGCGACATACGTCGACCGCATTCCGACGTCGAACAGGTCGGTCAGCGAGAGCGGCTTGCTCCAGAACGGGCCCTTCGTCGTCAATGCGTCCGGAAGGGTCAGCGCGTTGTTGACCATGATGTCGAGGCAGCCGCCGTTCTCGTCACCGACGCGCTCGAACAGTGCGGCGACGGCTGCGTCATCGGCGTGGTCGAGCACCACCGGGATACCGACGCCACCGCGCCGGCTCACCTCGGCAGCGGTCGAGTTCACCGAACCGGGCAGTGCACTGTCGCCGTCGTTCCCGGTCCGCCCGGTCACGTATACCGTGGCCCCGGTCGCACCCAGCGCGAGCGCGATTCCCCTGCCCGCACCCCGGCTCGCCCCGGTCACGACAGCCACTCGACCTTGCTCCATGCGCACCGACTCTCCCACACCCTGGCGCCACATTTCTGAAACGTGTTCTAATTCGTATATAGAACACGTTCCACCACGGAGCACGAAGGGAACCCGATGGCAGGCGAGCGCGAGCAAGAACAACCAGAGACCTACGACGTCGTCGTCGTGGGTGCGGGCGCGGCAGGGCTCAGTGCCGCGATCACCGCTGCGGCGCAGGGCCTCACGACGGTGATCATCGAGAAGTCGCCGTACTGGGGAGGCTCGACGTCGCGCTCGGGTGGCGGCGTCTGGATCCCGAACAATTCAGTGCTGAAGCGCGACGGCGTCGACGACACAACCGAGCGGGCCCGCGAGTACGTCAAGGCAATCATCGGCGAGCACGCACGCGAGGACCGCATCGACGCCTACATCGACCGCGGCCCCGAGGCACTCGACTTCCTCATGAAGCACGCCCCTCTCGACCTCGAGTGGGTGAAGAACTACTCCGACTACTACCCCGAAGCGCCGGGCGGCCGGCTGGGCGGGCGCAGCGTCGAACCTCGCCCCTTCGATGCACGAGCACTCGGCGACGACCTCGACACCCTGCACCCGCAGTACACCAAGGCACCGCTGAACATGGTTGTGCTGCAATCGGATTACCGCTGGCTCAACACCGGCATACGCCATTGGCGCGGCCCGGCACGGATGGCCAAGGTCGGCGGCCGATTCTTCTGGGCACGCTCGCGCGGTAAGAAACTCATCGCGATGGGTGCGGCGCTCGCCGCCGAGCTGCTGCTCGGCGTTCGGCAGGCCGGCGTTCCCCTGCGGCTGAACACCGGCCTCGTCGACCTTCTCACCGACGACGGCCGCGTCGTCGGAGTGAGAGCGGAATCCGACGGCAAGCAGTTCGACATCCGCGCCGAGAAAGGCGTGATCCTCGCGTGTGGCGGCTTCGAGCACAACGTCGAGATGCGCCGCAAATACCAGCGCGAACCGATCGGGTCCGACTGGACGACGGGCGCGCCGTCGAACACCGGTGACGGCATCAACGCCGGCATCAAGATCGGCGCTGCGGTGTCGCTGATGGACGACGCCTGGTGGGGACCGACCATTCCCCTGCCGCGCGGGCCGTGGTTCGCACTCTCCGAACGCTCGGTCCCCGGCACGTTCATCGTCAACATGCGCGGCGAGCGATTCATGAACGAATCGCTGCCCTACGTGGAGGCGGTGCACCAGATGTACGGCGGCGAGTTCGGCCAGGGCGACGGCCCGGGAGAGAACGTGCCCGGCTGGCTGATCTTCGACCAGACGTGCCGAAACCGATATCTCTTCGCGGGGATCAACGCTCGACAACCGTTGCCCAAGAAGTGGTTTGACTCCGGGGTCGTCGTCAAGGCAGACACGATCGCCGAGCTCGCCGACAAGATCGGCGTTCCCGCCGACGCACTGACCGCGACAACCGAACGCTTCAACGGATTCGCGAAGTCCGGCGTCGACGCCGACTTCCATCGCGGCGAGAGCGGCTACGACCACTACTACGGCGACATCACGAACAAGCCCAACCCGAGCCTCGGGCCGGTCCGCAAGGCGCCGTTCTACGCGGTCAAGATGGTGCCGGGAGACCTCGGCACCAAGGGCGGCATCGACACCGACGCGACCGGCCGCGCGCTGCGACCGGACGGCTCGGTCATCGAGGGCCTCTACGCCGCGGGCAACACCAGCGCACCGGTCATGGGCCACACCTATGCCGGCCCCGGCGCCACAATCGGCCCGGCGCTCGTCTTCGGCTACCTCGCCGCGCTCGACGCCGCCGCACGCACCGGGCAGGCAACCCCGACGTCGACGACGGCAGGAGCGTAAGCCGTGCCCATCGACCCATCGGTCGCAGTCGGGGCAGAGTTGCCCGAGGTCACCTTCTCGTGGACGGCATCCGACGTCGCGCTCTACCACCTCGCCGTCGGAGCAGCCCGTGATCCGCTCGACGCCGACGGCCTGCGCTACGTCGACGACGACGCTCCCAAGGTGTTACCGACATTCGCGACGGTCGCCGCGACGTTCCACGCGACGCAGGCTCCCACGGTCTCCTTCCCCGGTATCGACATCGACCTGGCGAAGGTCGTTCACGGCAGCCAGCAGATCACCGCGCACCGACCACTGCCACCGGAGGGCAAGGCGACGACGCGCAAGCGGATCGTCGAGGTCCAGGACAAAGGGTCTGCGGCGGTCATCATCTCCGAGGGCATCACCGTCGACGAGACGGGCGAACCGCTGTGGACCGAGCGGTCGTCGATCTTCGCCAAGGGCGAGGGCGGTTTCGGAGGTGAGCGCGGGGCGTCGAGCAAGGTCGCCTATCCCGACCGAGCACCCGACGCGATCCTGCAGGTCCCCACGCGGCCGAATCAGGCGCTGCTCTACCGGTTGTGCGGCGACCGCAACCCACTGCACTCCGACCCGGCATTCGCCGCGGCCGCCGGATTTCCGCGGCCCATCCTGCACGGCCTGTGCACGTATGGATCGGTGTGTCGGGCCGTCGTCGACGGACTCCTCGGTGGTGAAGTCGTTGCGGTAGCCGACTTCTCGGCAACCTTCGCGGGCGTGGTGTTCCCGGGTGAGACGCTCGACGTTGCCGTGTGGGACGAGGCCGACAGGCTCCTGGTGACGGCCTCGGTGATCGAACGCGAGAATGCCCCGGCGCTGGCGAACGTGGTTGTCGAGAAACGCCGCTGAGCGTCCGATGGGAGTAGCGGACGCGACGTCGTAGGTGGATGCCGCCAGCGCGCACCATCACAGTCGGAACCGATAAGGTCACTGACGGTCATTCCCGCTACCTCCCGTGGCTGCGCCACGGACCATGAAGGAGATTCGATGAGCGATTCGCTGCAGTCACTGCTCGGAGCCAACCGTCCGGCAGTGGTCAACGATTTCGTCGGCGTCATCGCCGCCGAGGTGTCGGAGCAGAAGGGTCTCAGCGGCGCCGCCGTCAAAGCCGCTTACGGCGCTGTCCAGAAGATCAAGCCGGACATCGTGACTCGGGCTACCGACCAGTTGCTGCCCGACTTTCTCACCGCGCTGCAACCGTTCTGGGACAGCAAGCCTGCCGGCGTCGCGTTCGGTGATCACCTCGCGGCGAATTCCGACGCGGCATCCGAAGCGCTGCTCCAGGTGACCGACGACCAGGTGTCGAACGCCAAGCCTGCGCTCGCGAAGGCGTACAACTCGCTGCGCGGCAAGGCGAAAGGCTATGTGGCCGCGGCACTTCCACGAGTCGGCGCAGTCATCGAGAAGTACGCGGGCTGAGTCCGACGTGTCAGCTGGTCGCGCTAGGCCGCGGAGGTGATGATGAGAACCAACACCACACCGACCGCGATCAGCGCGGCCAGCATCGACAACACCCGCCAGATGTGCAGGCGGACCGGCGTCGTGTCGGTTGCTCGTGAAGATGCGACCTGGGATGAGGCCATGATCTCTCACTTTCGATCGTCCGGGATACCCGCCAGCTACCTGATCGAATACTCCCGGTGTGTTACTACAGTGATAAATGTGTCACATGGTGCAGGAGTTTGTGGCGTTTCCCGGCAGCGTGTCGTGAATAACCTCGACCCGATAGCGACGGGGACTACATGGCCGGGCTGACACGCACGCGACTGACGCGCGAGAACACGCGCGCGGCGTGGCTGATCCTGATCGCCTGCGCTGCGGTCAGCATGGTGGTCGCCGCCATGGCCGCGCTGAACACCGCACTCGCCGACATCGCCATCGACATCGGCGCTGACTCGAGCCAGATGACATGGATCGTCGACGGCTACACGTTAGCCCTTGCGGCACTGCTGCTTCCGGCAGGCGCCATCGGTGACCGCTTCGGGCGACGCGAGGTCCTGATCGTCGGTCTCGTCGTCTTCTCTGTCGCCTCACTGCTGGCGATCTGGACGACCGATCCCACCCAGTTGATCTGCACCCGAATTCTGGCGGGCGTCGCAGCGGCACTCATCATGCCCACCACGCTGTCGCTGATCACCTCCGGTGTGCCCGCGGACAAGCGCAGTATCGCCGTGAGCATTTGGGCGGCGGTGGCGGGTGCGGGAGCGATCGCGGGATTCTTCGTCACCGGCGTCCTGCTCGAATTCTTTTCGTGGCACTCGATTTTCATCACGTTCGCGGCGTCGGCTCTGGTGACTGCCCTGCTGTGCCTGACGATCGGAACCTCCCGCGACAGCAATCCTGGACGCTTCGACTTCGGCGGTACCGCCCTATCGGTCCTCGGCGTGACCGGAATCGTCTTCGGTCTTCTCGAAGCACCACACCGCGGGTGGGGCGACGCACTCGTTCTGGTCGCGCTGATCGGCGGACTGTTGTTGTTGGTCGCGTTCTGCCTGCTCGAACTGCGCATCACCGACCCACTGCTCGACGTGCGCCTCTTCACCAACCGCGCATTCGGTTCCGGCGCACTCTCTGTGGCATTGCAGTTCTTCGCGTCATTCGGCGCCTTCTATCTGCTGCTGCAACGACTGCAACTGGTGATGGGCTACTCCCCGCTGCAATCGGCTTTCGCACTGATGCCGATGGTCATCGGTGTCAGCGCTTTCGCGCTCGTGGGCAATTGGGTCGCCGTGCGGTTCCACTCGCTGCGTTTCGTCCTCGCGGGCGGAATCCTCGTCGCAGGAATCGGCATGCTGCTCCTCGGGCTCATCGACTACGACAGCTACCCGATGTTCGCGGCGATGACCGGTGTCATCTCGGTCGGTATCGGACTCGCGACGGCACCGTCGACCACGGCCATCATGTCGAACACACCGCTGGACAACCAGGGCGTCGGGTCGGCGGTCAACGACACAGCGCGCGAACTCGGTGCGGCCATCGGGATCGCCATCGCAGGGTCGCTGCTCGCGGCCGGGTACGCCGCCCGGATCGGGCCGACGAGCGCGCTCGCACACGACCAACTCGACGCCGCAGGACGCCAACGCATCGCCGCGGGAGACACCGCGGGCGGCCAGGCGCTGCTCGCCCAAGCCGACGAGGCGTCGACTCGCATCGGCAAATCACTCGCGGAGGCCACCGAGGTGGCACACCGGCTTCCCGAGCAGGCGAGCGGTCTGGCGCGGGCCATCCTCGACGGCGCGCAAGACGCGTTCATCACGCCGATGAATCAGGCGTGCGTCGTCCTCGGAGCGGTCCTCCTCGCCGGCTCCGCCGTGTTGCTGTGGCTCGCGCCTCGTCGTGTCGTCGCCGTCACCTACCCCGACAACCAGACCGACCCCGATATGGGGGAACCCGTGACGAAGGCCAACGAGTTCGGCTGGGCGGACGACGACAGGCAACGCTCGACAGACAGGTGAGCAGCGTAGGCTCGCTCCGGTGATCGAGGCGAGCAGCGCGTTCGGCACCGTGGTCGCGGTCGTCGTGTTGGTCGTGACCATCGTCGCCACCGTATCGGTCACACGCGTCCCACCCGCTGTTGTCGCCGTGCCGGCAGCGTTGCTCGTCGTCGCGCTGGGTCTCGTCGACTGGCACACCGCCGCGGCAGAGGTTCGGTTCATGCTGCCGACGATCGGCTTTCTCGCGGCGATGCTCATCGTCGCCGAGATCTGCGCACGCGCAGGCGTTTTCACCTGGGTCGGGGTGGTATTGGCCAGGTGGAGTCGCGGTTCGGCGATCGGATTGCTGCGCATCGTATTCGTGGTCGCTGCCGTCACGACCGCTGTATTGTCCCTCGACACCACGATCGTGCTGCTGACCCCGGTAGCCGTGCTGACCGCACGACACATCGGTGCACGGGTCACGCCCATCGCCTACGCGAGCAACCATCTCGCCAACAGCGCGTCGACGCTCCTGCCCGTCTCCAACCTGACCAACCTGCTCGCCTTCGGCGCGGCCGGGCTGTCGTTCACGCGCTTCGCCGCGATCATGGCGTGGCCGTGGGTCGCGGCGATCGTCGTCGAATATCTCGTCTTTCGGTGGTTCTTCGCAGCGGACCTGAGATCGCCCCGCGGGCACGGTGAGGTCGACGATTCTCCCGAGCTCGTCGTATCCGATGCGGCGCAGGATCATTCGGAAGACGTCGAGACGCCACGGGCGCCGCTGCTGACGTTGGGCGCACTCGGCGTGCTTCTCGTGGGATTCGTCGTCGCAGAACCTCTCGGTGTCCCGCTGGCCGCCGTGGCGGGCATCGGGGCGCTGGTGATGGCGCTGCCGTGGTTGTGGCGAACACCCCGCGCAACCAGCGTCGACGCCGTCCGCGCGGCAGGAGTCCCGTTCCTGATCTTCGTTGCCGCGCTGGGTGTGATCATCCTGCCGGTGCGCAACGGCCCCGTTGGTGACCTCTTCTCGACGCTGATGCCGTCCGGGGCAGGCCTTCTCGCGCTGCTGGGAGCCGCGGTGATCGCAGCGGTCGCCGCCAACCTGTTCAACAATCTCCCGGCGACGCTGCTGCTCGTCCCGCTCGTGGCGGGTCAGCCCGCGCTGGTGCTCGCGGTACTGCTCGGCGTGAACATCGGCCCCAACTTGGCCGTGTTCGGTTCGCTGGCCAATCTGCTGTGGCGCGACGTCATGCGACGACACTCGGCGTCGACGTCGTCGCGTCTCTATCTGTCGCTCGGGCTGGTGTCGGTGCCGCTGACACTCGTCGCCGCAGTGCTCGCGCTGTGGGTCGGGCTGCGGGCTTTCGGGTGAGCCCCGGCAGAGATCTCGGCCGTATCGGTCAGCGGAAGAGCTTGTCCACGAACGGGATAGAGTCGACCTTCGACGCGTTGACCGTGCCGCTGTGGTCCTTGTCCGGGTAGAACCGGAACGTCACGGGCTGGTTGTTCGCCTTGAGTCGCGACACCAGGAGCAAGACTCCGGGGGTGTTGACGTCGGTGTCGAGGCCGCCCTGCCCGATGAAGAACGGTTTGTCGTAGCCGGATTCGGGGATACCCATGTAATCGGTGAGTTTCGCCTGGAATCCGGGGATATCGGACAGCGGGCGGCTCAGCAGTTTTCCGGGATCGACCTTCTGCGATCGAACCAGGGCGCCGAGCTCGTTGTCGGAGTCGCACTGGGTCTCTGCTTTGTCGACCCAGTATCGGCCGTACGGAGTCAGGAACGAGTTGATGTTCCATTCCGGGAACGACGTACGGAGTCCGGACAGGATGTACATCACGTAGATCGTCGTGTTGGGCGAGAACCCGCCGAGCCGGACCGGCGACGGACGACCAAGCGCCGCAACGAGATTCTCGATATATGCCGGAACGCCGGTCCCCACAGCGCCGCGGTAGTCCAGATCCTTGCCACCGAACTGGGTTGCGTAGCGAGCCGTCGTGATCGCGGCGCCACCGCCCTGCGACTGCCCGACGACCGCCCACTTGCGCGACAACTGCGGATACACCTGCCGGGCCGCCTTCACGCTGTCGACGATGCTGTGCGCCTCGACGCGACCGTTCAGATACGGATGGTTACCCGGCGTGCCGAGCCCGACATAGTCCGAGGCGACCACCGCGTATCCGCGAGACATCCACGAGCCGAGGTACTCCCAGTCACGCTCGACGGCGACCGGACCGCCGATGGAGTACGCGCAGTGATCGGCGAGACCGGTTGTGCCGTGCGCCCACGCGATCACCGGCCAGCCGCCCTTGGGCGGCGTACCCGGCGGCAGATAGACCGCACCGCTCGACAACGCAGCCGCATCGCGAACACCCTTGGTCCAGTACGTGATCCGCTTCGCATCGACCGCACCGGGCACCGTGATCCGCGCGGGCAGCGGCTCGGTCGACACCACCGTGCCCGACGGCCCGCTCGGCGCGGCGCTCGCGGGCGGCGCCCCGATCACCGCCGACATCGTCGCGGCGACCACCGCCACCGCCGACACCATCACACCGACCCGACGCCCGACCCTGCTTCGCTTACTCACGATGAACACCGTATACATTGAGCGCCGCCCTCGCTCGGCGACTGCACACTCGGCCGTCTCGAGCGCCCAGTCGACAGTCTCGAGCGCCCAGTCGCCGGTCTCGAGCGCCCAGTCGACCGGTATTCCCGTCGAGTGGGCGCCTCATCGTGCCGAGTGGGCGCTCCGTCGCGCCGAGTGGGCGTCATACGCCTGCCGACTCCGGGGCCGCTGGCGCTGTGGCCGCGGTGGCTTTCGCCCACTTGTAGTCGGCTTTACCGGCGGGCGTCCGCTTCACCTCGTCGACGAATACGACGGTCCGCGGGACCTTGTAGCCGGCCAGCGACTCGCGGCAATGGGTCTGCAGGTCTTCGAGAGTCGGCTCCGATTCGCCCTGTGCCACCGCGACCACCGCGCCGACCCGCTGCCCGTACTTGGGATCGGGAATCGGAACGACGAGAGCGTCGGCGACGGCGGGGTGCGCGTGCAGCGTCGCCTCTACCTCCTCGGCGTACACCTTCTCGCCGCCGGTGTTGATGCACTGCGAGCCGCGACCGAGGAACACGATGGTGCCGTCGGCCTCGACGGTCCCCATGTCGCCGAGCACCGAGATGCGTCGACCGTCGGGAAGCGTCGGAAAGGTCTTGGCCGACTTGGCCTCGTCCTTGTAGTAGCCGAGGGGCACATTGCCGATTCGCGCGATGTACCCGACATCGCCCGAGCCCGGGGTGATCTCGTTGAGCGATTCGTCGACCACCATCATCTTGTCCGTCGGCGGCACCCGAAGGTTGCCGTTGTCGTCCATCATGATCTCGCCGTCGTTGCCCGACTCCGAGGCTCCGAAGTTGTCACGCAGCACCAGGTCTGGCTTCACCGCGGCCATGCGCTCACGCACGTGTTGCGACCAGATCGCCCCGCCCGAGGTGATCGAGAACAGCGAGGACAGGTCGACGTCGCCTGTGCGGCGCTCGAGTTCGTCGACGAGCGGCATTCCCATCGCGTCGCCGACGATGAGGATGATCTGGATCTGCTCGTCCTCGATGCCCGACACGATCGCGGCGGGATCGAAGTCGCGCATCAGCACCAACCGACCGCCGAGCGTGAGGAAGGTGAACAACGAATACGACGCCGCGCCGTGCATCAGCGGCGCCGCGATGTTGAAGGCGATCGACGGAAAATCCTTCACCGCCGCACCGACTTCTGCGAGATCCTTGCGCGCCTCGCCATACGGATTGCCACCGGAGATCGGCTTGCGGAAGAAGTCGTCGTGTCGCCAGATCACGCCCTTGGGGTAGCCGGTCGTGCCGCCCGTGTACAGGAGGTAATGCTCGTCGCCGGTTCTCGTCTCGAAATCTCGTGCGTCGGAGAGCTTCTCCGAATCGGCAAACTGTACGACCTGCACAGTGCGTCCGTCCGGCAGATCGTCGGCCGCCGCGCGCAGTTCGTCGACGATCTCCCCGATGACGAATACCGTTCGTACGAGCGGCAGTTCGGGCAGCAACGTGGCAACGCTGCGCTGATGCTCAGGTTCTTCGACGACGATTCCCCGCGAGTCGGAGTTGTCGAAGATGTAGCTCAACTCGGCATTGGTGTAGCGATAGTTGACGTTGACGGGTACTGCGCGCACCTTCAGCAGGCCGAGCAGGCTGGTGACGTGTTCGACGCTGTTCTTGAGGAACAGTGACACGTTGTCGTCGAGTCCGATGCCCTGCGCGGCGAACATGTGCGCGACCTGGCTGGAGAGTCGATCGAGCTCTGCATAGCTGATCTGGCGTCCGCCGTAACTGAGGGCTATGCGGTCGGGTACCGAATCGGCGACTGTCTCGAAGACGTCGGCGAGGTTGAATTTCATTGCTGCTGGCTCCTCTTGCTGCACTGCTTGTGACCCGTCATCTCTATCCGCGCTGCGCGGCGCTCACGCCGCCGTCAACACCAAACCGCTTGTCGGAACGCCTGTTCCGGCCGTCACCACCACCCGCTCTGCGCCCGGCACCTGATTCACCGACGTGCCACGTAACTGCCGGACGGCTTCGGCTATACCGTTCATTCCGTGGATGTATGCCTCCCCCAACTGACCTCCGTGTGTGTTCAACGGGAGCCGACCGCCGACTTCCAACGCACCCGGCTCCCGCACGAAATCCTTTGCCTCGCCGCGCCCACAGAACCCCAACTCCTCCAACTGCAACAGGGTGTACGGCGTGAAGTGGTCGTAGAGGATCGCGGCGTCCATGTCGTCGGGCCGCAGTCCCGACTGCTCCCACAGTTGCCGACCGACAAGGCACATCTCGGGCAATGCGGCGAGTTCGTCACGGTAGTAGCTCGTCATGATGAACTGGTCGACGCCGCTGCCCGATGCCGCCGCGGAGATCACGGCAGGCGGATTCGGTAGGTCGCGTGCACGTTCGGCCGACACGACGACGATCGCGACACCGCCATCGGACTCCTGACAGCAATCGAGCAGATGCAACGGTTCGGCGATGTATCGCGACTGCTGGTGGTCGGCCAACGTGATGGGCTTGCCGTAGAAGAACGCCTCGGGATTGTTGGCAGCATGCTTGCGGTCGACGACGGCGATGCGTCCGAAATCCTCACTCGTGGCGCCGAACTCGTGCAGGTACCGCTGCGCGACCATGGCGACGAACGCTGCCGGAG
Source organism: Gordonia jacobaea (assembly GCF_965344965.1). Lineage (NCBI taxonomy): Bacteria > Bacillati > Actinomycetota > Actinomycetes > Mycobacteriales > Gordoniaceae > Gordonia > Gordonia jacobaea. The sequence continues at coordinate 868,597 of NZ_CBDRLS010000001.1, forward strand.
TCGACAACCCGTGCGGATAGCTGAACGCGTTGTCGGTGCCCGACGAGTTCTCCTGGTTGGCCACAGCCGAATTCACCTGTCCGAAGCGCAAACCCGACCGCTCGTTGAACGCCCGGTACGCAACGACCACGTCGGCCACGCCCGTGGCCACAGCCATCGCTGCCTGCTGCACCGTCGAACAGGCCGCACCTCCGCCGTAGTGAATACGCGAGAAGTACGTGAGCTCGGGAATTCCCACAGCGCGGGCGACCGCGATCTCCGAGTTGGTGTCCATGGTGAAACTGACGAGACCGTCGACATCGGCGGGGGTCAGGCCGGCATCCGCGAGCGCAGTCTGCACCGCCTCGGTCGCCAACCGAAGTTCGCTGCGCCCGGAGTTCTTGGAGAACTCGGTGGCCCCGATCCCGGCGATCGCGGCTGCGCCCGACAACTGCCCCATCAGCGACCTCCCCTCATGAGCGTGACGGTCGAGATCACATGCTTACCAAGAGCATTCGTTCCCGTAACGGCCACGGTGACCAGATCGTCGTCGACGTCGGTCACCTCGCCGGTGAAGGTCAACGAGTCGTAGGCATACCACGGCACACCGAGTTTGAGCTTGATCGAACGAATCCTCGCAGACGGACCGGCCCAGTCGGTGACGAATCGTTCGACGAGTCCGGTGTCGGTGAGAATGTTGACGAAGATGTCCTTGGACCCCTTGGCCTGAGCGAGGTCGCGGTCGTGATGGACATCCTGGAAGTCACGGGTTGCCAGCGCTGTCGATACGATGAACGTCGGCGTCGCGTCGATTGTCAATGGCGGCAACGTTGTTCCTACTTCGACAGTGGGGATCGCACTGGTCGTCACTGCGCCTCCTGTGTGGTCGGGCGCCACGCGTGCAGCGTCCAGGCGTCGGTGCCCGACTCCTCGTCGGCGGGAAAGTCGAGGAACATCGCCTCGACGCGCTGCCCGATGTGCACGTCGGCGGGGTCGACGTCGCGCAACTCGGCGAGCAGTCGGACGGGAGAAGACAGCGGCAAACCGTCGTCGTCGCTGTCACCGCTGTCACCGCTGTCGACCGATTCGAATCCGTCGAGTTCGACGAGGGCGACCACGAAAGGCAATGCGCGCCCGGGTACCTTGGGTGCGCGGTGCACCACATAGCTGTAGACCGTTCCTGTGCCCGACGCGACGACGTAGTCGGTGACCGGCACGGTGCCATCGGGTTGCCGAGGCTTCCAGGTCGCGGGTATCGGCGGATGACGCAGCGTTCCGTCGTCGAGTTTCTGAATGCGCAGTTCGTGGGCGGCGATGCCCTCCCAGAAGAACTCGGTGTCGCGAGAGGCGCTGGGCCGCAACATCCGTGAGGGGTCGAGGTCAGAGGGCACGTCGCCTGCGCCGGCATCCCTGGGCGCCACGTCGTCGTGCGGGCGGAACTTCAGGATGCGGAAATCCATCTCGGCGACCACCTCGTCGTCGACCGACCAGGTGTTGCGCGTGGTGAAGAACCAACCCTCCCCCAGCGCCGTCTGCTTGGGTCCGACGACGTCGACCAGTTCGGCAGACAGCGAGACCTGCTCTCCCACATCGAGATAGCGATGATAGGTGGTGTCGCAGTTGGTGGCCACGACGGAGGTGTACCCCGCCTCGTCGAAGAGTTCCGACGCCCGGCCGAGCGGATCGTCGGCCGTACGCTGCCCGTTCAGCCCGCGCATCGTCCACACCTGCGCCATGGCGGGAGGTGCGACGATGCCCGAATGTCCTGCGGCACGCGCGGCGTCGGCGTCGACGTAGACAGGGTTCGTGTCGCCGATGGCCTCGACCCAGTTGTTGATCATCGGGGTGTTCACGGGATCGCGCCCGAGCGTCGGCGCGCTCGGCCCGGCGTCGATGATCGCCTGCGCGGCGGTGCGGATGTCGCTCATCGCTTCGCCCTCGGCAGTCCTAGTCCGGCGGTCGCGATCATGTCGCGCATCACCTCGTTGACGCCACCTCCGAAGGTGATCACCACGTTTCTCTTCTCCTGAACGTCGAGCCAGTCCACCAGCGCCGCGGTCTCGGGATCGGTGAAATCCCCGTAGCGGCCGATGATCTCGTCGATCATTCGGCACACCACTTGAACGCGCTCTGTCGCGAATACCTTCGTCGCCGCGGCATCGGCCATCGAAATGGCCTCCCCCGTCGACGCGACCTGCCAGTTGAGCAGTTCGTTGATCCGCGCGTACGCATCGATCTGGGCGAGCGCCCGCGCGACGTCGGGATGCTTGGCGATCACCGTGCCGTCGGGGCCGGGACGCGACGCCCACGCACGGACACGCGACGCCAGTCCCTCGATACGCCCCGCAGGTCCGAGCATCACCCGCTCGTGGTTGAGCTGCGTGGTGATCAGTCTCCACCCGCCACCCTCGTCGCCGACGCGCATCGACACCGGAACGCGAACATCGTTGTAGTACGTGGCATTCACGTGGTGGGCACCGTCTGCGGTGATGATGGGCGTCCAACTGAAACCGGGATCGGAGGTATCGACGATGAGGATCGAGATGCCCTTGTGTTTAGGGGCGTCCTTGTCGGTGCGTACCGCCAGCCAGATGTAGTCGGCGTCGTGCCCGCCGGTGGTGAAGATCTTCTGTCCGTTGACCACGTAGTGATCACCGTCGCGTACCGCCGTCGTGGTCAGTGAGGCGAGGTCGGTCCCGGCGTCGGGTTCGGTGTAGCCGATCGCGAAATGGACGTCGCCGGCAAGGATTCTGGGAAGGAAGAGCTTCTTCTGCTCGTCGGTTCCGTGTACCTGGAGGGTGGGGCCGACCGTTTGGAGCGTCACCGCGGGAAGCGGAACGTCGGCGCGCACTGCCTCGTTGGTGAAGATCTGCTGTTCGATCTCCCCGAACCCCTTGCCGCCGTACTCCTTCGGCCATCCGACCCCGAGCCATCCGTCGCTCCCCATCTGTCGGATCACGTCCCGATAGGTGGGGCCGTGGCGCTCGGTGAGCATCGTCTGTGCTGCCGTGGGGTCGACCAGATCGGCGAAATACTCACGCAGATCTGCGCGCAACTCCTGCTGCTGCGGCGTGAGGTCTATGAACATCGGTTACGTCCCCTGCGGATTCGGTTTGAGCGGTCGGGTGAATCAGGTTGGCATCGCTATGGATTCGACGCGTGGGCGAGTTCGTCGAGCCGAGCATTGGCTCCTCCGACGAGTCGCGCGAGATCCTTGGCGATCGAGAAGTAGCGATGCAACGGATACGTCAGGTCGACGCCTACGCCCCCGTGGAGGTGCGTCATGGTCCGCATCGCCGCGGGGATCTCAGCTGCCGTCCAGTACGACGCGATACCCAGATCTTGTTGTGCGTCAAGACCTTCGGACAAGCGCCAGGCCGCGGCGGTGGTCGAGAGGTTCAGCGATCGTCCGACGACGTAGATGTCGGCCAACTGCTGTCCGACGGCCTGGAACAGCGCGATCGGTTTACCGAACTGCGTGCGGTTGGACACGTGATCGGCGGTGAGGCGGGTAGCCCCCGCGACGAGACCGTCGGCGTACGCACTCAGCGCGAGTCGGTACAGGTCACGCAGCCCCGAGACATCGGCGGTCAGCACGTCGGCGTCGTCGACGGTCACGTCGTCGAATCGCACGGTGCACTCGCCCCACCCGCTCGACGCCGGAGTTCGCGTGATCGACACCCCGTCGGCTGCGGTGGCCACTGCGACCACCCCGGCATCGGTGGCGACGAGCAGCGTCGACGCGCCGTCTGCGTGCAGTACTCCACTCTTGGTGCCCGACAACCTTCCGTCACGCAATGTGGTGCGCGGCGTCGACGTCAGCGGGTCGCCGGGTTCGCCGATCGCGATCGCGTGCCATGCGCCGGCGGTGAGCGTCGTGGCCCATCGATCGCGCGCGGCGTCGTCGACCGTCTGCAGGAGGAGCGACGACGTCAGCGAGCCGAGTGCAGGGGTCACCGCGGCGGACGAGCCCAGTTGACGCAGCAGCGGAAGTACGCAAAGAACTCCGAGATCGTCACCCCCGAGTGCTTCCGGTAGGGGCAAGGCGAGGAGTCCGGCGTCGGTCAGCGCCGTCCAGAGGTTGCGATCGAATCCGTCGTACGACGCCGCGGCATCCTCCCGCGACTCGCCCGCCCTGACCCGTCCGCCGAACAGCGACGTCCAGTCGGACTCGTGGCGGGCGAAGACATCCCGCGCCACATCGGCGACCGCTTCCGCGGAGCTGTCCATGCCGAAATCCACCGACGATCCCCTTTTCGCCAACACCAAAACTAGAACTCGTTCTAGTTGTATCAGACTCCGCGCTCCCGGTGGGCGAATTGGCAGTTGATCTGCTGATTCTCAGCCAGAGTCCCGCGTCAGCCGCGCGGCAGACCGAGAATCCGTTCCGCAGCGGCGGTCCGCAGTATCTGGGTGGTGCCGCCCGCGATGGACAAACACCTGTTCTGCAGGAGCTGATCGGACGCATCGCCCGCCCCGACGCCGTCGACCCCGAGCAGGTCGAGACCGAACTCGGGCACCGATTGCCGGTGCGCGACGCCGATCAGCTTGCGCACGCTCGATACCGCGCCCGGATCGTGGCCGGCGAGCCGACGAGACACCGCGAGTGCGTCGAGGACACGTCCGACGTGCGCGTCGGCGACGAGCTCGCCCAACCGTGCCAACTCGCCTGTGGACAGCTCCCGACCCAACGAGTCGATCTGACCAAGCAGCGCATCCATCTCCTTGCCGAGTCCCGAACCACCCATCGCCACACGTTCGTTGGCGAGTGTCGTACGAGCCAGCCGCCAGCCGCCGTCGACCTCACCGACCACGCACTCGTCGGGGACGAACACGTCGTCGAGGAAGACCTCGTTGAAATTGGCCTGCCCGGACAACTCCCGAAGCGGTCGGATGTCGATGCCCGCCGACGCCATGTCGACCAGGAAGTAGGTGATCCCCTTGTGTTTCGGCGCCTCGGGATTCGTGCGCGCGAGACAGATCCCCCACTGGGCATTGTGCGCCTGCGAGGTCCAGATCTTCTGCCCTGTCAGACTCCAACCGCCCTCGACGCGAATAGCCCTGGTGCGCAACGACGCAAGGTCGGAGCCCGCCTCGGGTTCGCTGAACAACTGGCACCAGACGATGTCGCCGACGAGGGTCGGATGCACGAAACGTGTGTGCTGCTTGGCTGTTCCGTGCGCGAGGATCGTCGGAATCGCCCATGCCCCGATCACGAGGTCGGGACGTTCGACGCCCGCGCGTTCGAACTCGGAGTCGATGAGCAACTGCAGCGCGGGGTCGGCGCCGAGACCATGCGGCGGCGGCCAATGCGGTGCGAGATAACCGGATTCGGCCATCGCGCTCCGCTGCGCATTCGGTTCGGCCGCCGCGATCGCGGCGATGTCGGCTCTGATGGCGCCACGGCGATGCTCGACGGAGGTCAGGTCGAGCTCGAAGCGTCGACGCCCACCGAGGATGCCGAGGCGACCGAGTTGTTCACGCTGCGTGGACGCGGCCGCTGTCGCCGCGCGCAGCGCCAATGCCGTTCGCAGGTAGAGATGTGCGTCGTGCTCAAACGTGAAGCCGATGCCGCCGAGCACCTGGATGCAGTCCTCAGCCGTCGCGACGGGCAGCGAGGCGACCAGCACGTCGGCGGCGAGCCTGGAGAACGCGAGTTGCTCGCGCGCGGTCTCCGCGTCGTCGTCGCCCACCGGTGCGGCCACCGCAGCGTCGACGGCCACCGCGAGATCCCACGCCGCCGCGGTGACCTGTTCGCTGCGACAGAGCATGTCGGCGCAGATGTGCTTGACGGCTTGAAACGAGCCGATGGGTACACCGAACTGGGTGCGCACCTTGGCATAGTCGACCGCGGTGTCGAGCGCCCAGCGCGTCACGCCGCTGGCGTAGGCGGCGGCGGTCGCCGACAGTGCGCCCGCAATGAGATCACCATCGTCGACGACGAGCAGGTCGCCGACGCCCAGGTCGGTGATGCGCAGCCGGCCAACCGAACCTCGGCCGTCGAGGCTCGCCGCCGGCTCGACGTCGCGTAGACCCGCATCGGCAGGGATCACATACCACCCCGGATCGAGGCCCTGACCAGCAATTTTAGCGAGAATCACGCAACCGTCGACATATCCGACGACGACGCCGAGATCGATCGATCCGTCGACCAACGCCGCCTCGCCGCCTGCCCGCGTGAGGGTGGGCACCGTCACGGAGACCTCTCCCGACACCACCGTGTCGCGCACCGCCGCGGCACGGGGATCGGTCGACACCGATAGCGCCAGGGTCGCCACGACGGTCTCGCCGATCGGACCCGGCACCAGGCTGGCTCCGCATTGCTCGACCATCGCGGCGACGTCGGAGAACGAGGCACCGACGCCACCCTGCGCCTCCTCGACCAACGCGGCGAAAACGCCCAATTCAGCCAGTTCCGGAAAGAGGTCACGCCAGTGGTCGCGCGGTTTCTCCAGTTCAGCCCGTACGATATCGGTGGTGCGACGACGCTTCGCCCACGCGGAAATGGCTTCGCAGACGGCAATCTGTTCGTCGGACGTGGCAAGGCTCACGCTGAAATCCTCTGCATTCAGGTTGTGACGAAGAATTAGAACCTGTTCTAATAGTCCGAAGGGGTTTTGTCCACCAGACCATCGACGCCGTCGGTGTCGATGGTCACGAGATGAGGATGTCGCCTACATATGACCCGGTCGTCTGAAGATGCCGTGCCACAGAAGTCGGCACCGAGTCCGAACAAAGGAGTCTCGTCGAAGTCGGCCGCCGCCAAGGGCACTCCCGCCCCAGCCGACGCCGCTACAGCCACAGCAACCGCAGCTACGTCGACGACGGAGAGTGGTTCGGCCGCACAGCGCGACCGTCGACGCCGCATCCTCGACGCGACGCTCGCCCTCGCCTCCAAAGGCGGCTACGACGCCGTGCAGATGCGCACCGTCGCAGAGAAAGCCGACGTTGCGGTGGGAACCCTCTACCGATACTTCCCGTCGAAGGTGCACCTGCTGGTGACCGCGCTCGCGCGCGAGTTCGAGCGCGTCGAGACCCGCGTCGACCGCTCGCAACTGCAGGGCGAGAACGCCATCGAGCGGCTGCGCCACGTCCTCGACATGATCACCTTCGCGATGCAGCGCGATCCCCTGTTGACCGAGGCCATGACGAGAGCCTTCATGTTCGCCGACGCATCGGCGACCGCCGAGGTCGATCAGGTCGCCGGGATCATCGACCGACTGTTCGCAGGTGCGATCGTCGACGAGGGCGAGCCGAGCGACGAAGAACTCGCGATCGCACGCGTGCTGTCGGACGTCTGGATGTCGAACCTGGTGCAGTGGCTCACCCGCCGAGCCTCGGCCACCGACGTCACCAACCGGCTCGAGCTCACGGTCCGACTGCTCCTCAAGGGCCGGGTCGCAGCTCAGGCGTAACCGAACCGCCGGGGTGGGCCGTCGCGATCAGCCCAAGTCGACGGTGATGGTGCCCGACTCGTCGGCGCGCACCGCGTACGCACGAACTCCGCTGCCGCCGAAGGCGATCTCGTCACCGGTGCCCAGGTCGTAGGTGTGATTGTGCAACGGGCACACCACGACACAGTCGTCGATCAGCGCGTCGGCCAGTGGCCCGCCGCGGTGCGGGCAGACGGCGTCGAGTGCGCGCAGCGAATCGTCGCGCAGTCGGAAGACCGCAATCTGCGTACCGTCGATACCGAATGCCCGTCCCTCGCCCGGCGGGATGTCGGCGATGTTGCCGACTGCTATCTCGCTCATCGGACCGGCACCTGCGGGAGCGGCAGCAGCGGCAGCGCCGAACGGAACTGACCCGGAGTGGCAGGCTTTTTGCCGTCCTGCCAGGGGTCTCGATAGGCGTCGACGGACCGCTGCATATTGGAATCGAGTTGTTGCGCAATGCCTTCCGCGTCGTCGACGACGACTGCCCTGATCTTCTCGATGCCGTATCGCGGAACCCACGCGTAGGTGCGTTCGAGCCATTTCGCACTCTCGCGGTAGTACTGCAGAAATCGGCCCGCCAGTGTCATGACCTCGTCGGCACTGTCGACGGTCGCCAACAGATCGCCCTTGCGGATGTGTGCACCGGCAGCACCGCCGACGTAGATCTCCCACTTGCCGCCGTCGATCGCGACGACGCCGAAGTCTTTACACAGCGCTTCCGCGCAATTGCGCGGGCACCCGGTGACCGCGAGCTTCATCTTCGCCGGACCCGCTATGCCCTGATACCGCTCCTCCAGAGCGATGCCCAGCGCCGTCGAGTCGCCTACCCCGAACCGGCAGAAGTCGCTTCCCACACAGGTTTTGACCGTGCGGAAACTCTTGCCGTACGCATACCCCGACGGCATGTCGAGATCTGCCCACACGGCGGGCAGGTCCTCCTTGCGCAGGCCGAGCAGGTCGATGCGCTGGCCTCCGGTCAGTTTGATGAGCGGAACCTCGTATTTCTCCGCGACGTCGGCGATCTTGCGCAACTGCTCGACGTTGGTCACGCCGCCTTTCATCTGCGGCACAACGGAAAACGTGCCGTCGCGCTGGATGTTGGCGTGGACGCGGTCGTTGATGAAGCGTTCGGCGCGTTCGTCGATGAAGTCCGAGCCCCACATCATCTCCAGTAGCGACGACAACCCCATCTTGGAGTTCGCATCCTCCTTGCCGTCGGGGGCGAGGGCCGCGAATACCGAACGCACCGAGTAGAGCTTGAGGTCGCGGATCAGCCGCATGAGTTCTGGCTTCTCGTACGGGATTGCGGGTACGTACCAGTTGGCCGACGGGTCCTCGGTGACCGCGTCGCCTGCGGCCCATTCGACGACCTGCGCCACCAATCCCTTACATGAGCCGCAGCCCTTTCCGGCGCGGGTCGCGGCCATCACGCCTGCCACCGAGGTGGTGCCGCCTGCGACGCACCCGACGATGGTCGCCTTGTCGACGCCGTTGCAGTTGCACACCTGGGCATCGTCGGAGAGTTCCTCGACTCCCGTTGCGGCGTCGGGTGTTCCGATGTCGAACATCAGCGAGATGCGTTCGTCGGGGAGTTCGGTTCCCTGGTCGAAGGCCTGCATCAGGAACGAGACCTTGCTGACGTCGCCGACGAGCGTGGCGCCGACGAGCTTGTTCTCCCGGATTACCACGGTCTTGTAGACGCCGTGCCGGGGCTCGTAGAACTGCAGGTACTCGTCGTCGGCATGTTCGGGCGCCTTGACACCCATCTGGGCGACGTCGACGCCCGCGACCTTGAGTTTCGTCGAGGTGCGCGAACCATGATATGCGGCAGTCGAATTGGCTGCGGTGAGGTGATCGGCCAGGACTTTGGCCTGCTCCCACAAGGGTGCGACCAGTCCGTACACCTGGCCGCGGTGCTGCGCGCATTCACCGACCACGTAGATGTCGTCGTCGTCGATCGAGCGCATGTGGTCGTCGACGACGATGGCGCGTTCGACGGTCAGTCCGGCACCGCGGGCCAGCCCCACGTTGGGGCGGATGCCTGTGGCCAGCACCAGCAGATCGCAATCCATCTGCTCACCGTCGGCGAATCCGATTCCGGTGATGGCATTCTCATCATCGGCGAAGGCTTTGACGGTGCGTTTACCGGTGACCACGGTGACGCCGGTCGACTCGATCGCGCTGCGCAACACCGCGCCACCGGTTTCGTCGAGTTGGGCGTTCATCAGGATCGGACCGGAATGCACCACCGTCGACGCCACACCACGGCCGTAAAGACCGTGTGCCGCTTCGAGTCCGAGCAGTCCGCCGCCGATGACCACCGCGTGTTCGGCGTCGTCGGCGTGGGAGATGATCGCCGTGGTGTCGTCTAGGCTGCGAAAGCCGAATACACCGCTCAGCTGCGTGGTGTCGTCGACCCACAACCCCTCGATGGGCGGGAAGAAGGCACGGCTGCCGGTGGCGATGATCAACTTGTCGTAGGCCACCCGCGAACCGTCATCGGCGAGAACGACTTTCGCGTACGGGTCGATCCGGACCACCCGCACCCCGGCCCGCAGATCGATTCCGTTGTCGCCGTACCAATCGACGGCGTTGAGGTAGATGTCGTCGGGGGCATCGGAGCCGGCGAGCACGTGGGACAGTGCGATGCGGTTGTAGTTTCCATACGGTTCGTCACCGAAGACGGTGATGGCGAACTGATCTGCCCCGCCACGCGCCAGGATCTCCTCGATGGCGCGGGCGCCGGCCATGCCGTTGCCCACCACCACCAGCGACTGCCGGGTCACCGCAGTCTCCTGCGCCATCAGAACTCCACCACACCGAGGTCGATGACCACGGTGCCCGACGCGGAGGTGGGTGCGGCCAGCGCAAGGGAAATCTCCGCGCCCTCCAGAAAGTCCTCGACCAGCCGCAACGGCACGTGGGTGCCGCCCTGAGCGGCAATCGGGAAGTAGCGCACCGGTTTCCCGTCGTGCATCAGAGCAATCGTGATCATCTCGTCGCTGCTGTTGCCGCCACGGAAGTAGACCGCCTGCAGGGTCGAGCCATCGGGCACGGTCAGGGTGAGCGAGTCGTCGATGACCGCGAGGGTCTCGAAGCCGGCTCCCTTGAACGCGAACAGGCCCTGCAGAAATCGCGGTGTGCTGCTGTCACTCATGGGGCGGGGTCACCTTTCAGTAGACGTCACGCACGTAACGTTTATCGGCGGCAAGGGCTTTCACATATGCCTCGGCACTGGGGCCGGACAACTTACCGTGTTCGGCGACGACCCGGGTCAGCGCGTCATCGACATCGCGGGCCATCCGCATCCGGTCACCGCACACATAGAAATGCGCGCCGTCGGACAGCCATCGCCAGAGCTGTTCACCGTGCTCGATCATCCGGTCCTGCACATAGACTTTCGACTTCTGATCGCGGGAGAATGCGACGTCGAGCCGGTCCAACGACCCGTCGGCGAGCATCGTCTCGAGTTCGTCGCGGTAGTAGAAGTCGGTGGCCGCGTGCTGCTCACCGAAGAACAACCAGTTCGGCCCACGATGACCCAGTAGCCGACGATGATGCAGGAACCCGCGGAATGGTGCGATTCCGGTACCGGGGCCGACCATGATCATCGGGGCGTCCGGATCCTCGGGCGGCGAGAAGCCGGCATTGCGCTGCACCCAGATTCGAATGTCGTCGTCGGCGGCGTGGTCGGCGAGGTAGGTCGAGCAGACGCCGTGACGCGGGACGCCGTGCAGGTTGTAGCGCACTGCCGACACGGTCAACTGGACCTCGTCGGGACTCTCCAGCGGACTCGACGAGATCGAGTACTGCCGGGGTGTCATCGGCGCCAGCGTCGACAACCAGTCGGCCGCTGATGCACGCATCGGGAACGTGGTGAGCAGGTCGGCGATCTGCCTGCCCCACAGCCAGTCGTCGAGGTCGGATTTGTTCTCCGGCGCCAGCATCGACCGCAGATCCGCCGATGCTGCCCGGTCGCAGACGAATTCGAGGACACCGGGGCTGATCTTCGCGATCTCGAGGCGTTCACGCAGGGCGCTGCCCAACGGCATGTCCTCGCCGCCGACGGTGACCACCGTGTCGGCGTCGAGTCCGGAGGTCTCCAGGAACGCCTCGACCAGCGGTCGACTGTTGCGCGGCCACACCCCGAGGGCATCGCCCGCATCGTAGGTCAGAGTGTTCTCGGGCAGCGCGAACCCGAACTGCCGCACGTCCTTTGCCGATCCGTCGCCGCTGAGGCGGGTGTTCCGGACCAGCGAGGTCACCAGCGGGTTCTTACGACCGTAGGAGATCGGCGCGTCCGGCATCGGCGGGGCTTCCGCGGGGGCGCTCGCCGACGGCAGGGCCGTGGCCAGTTCACCGGACACGGCGTCGAGCCAGCCCTGCGCCGTCGACTCGAAATCGGGTTCGCAGTCGACCCGGTCGAGGAGACGCGTGGCCCCCAGTTCGGCCAGCCGGTCGTCGAGTTTGCGTCCGAAGCCGCAGAATTCGTCGTAGCTGGGATCGCCGAAGGCCAGCACCCCGTACCGCACGCCGCTCAGCGGTGGTGCATCGTCGCCGGAGAGTTGGTCCCAGAAGGATGTGGCGTTGTCCGGGGGATCGCCGTCTCCGGTGGTGGAGGTGACGATCAGCACCGTGCTCTCCGGGGTGAGGGCAGCGAGTCCGGCCTCGTCGAGGGTTTTGGTTGCGGCCGAATAGCCCTGCGCGGCCAGCGATTGTGCGACGGTCGGCGCGTAGTCCTCGACGGTACCGGTCTGCGATGCCCAGAGCACCTCGACGGTCGGCGCGGGCGCCGCGTCGTCCGGCGCTGCTGCCTGCGGCCCGCCCGCGGTGGACGTGGATCGTGAGAATGCCCCGGCGAGAACACCATTCACCCAGGCGCGATTCTGTTCGGACAGCGGCGCCTCGGGCGGCAACAGCGGTACGCCTGCAATCGACGCCTCGCTCTGCAGCCCGGCGAGCACTCCGGCCACATAGGTTTGTTCGGTGGCCGACAGCGCGGGCGGAGCAACGGCCGAAAGTCCCAGTGTCACAGCAAGAGATGACGCCGGGACATCGGTGCGGGCAGGGGCCGATGCGGGTGTATCAGCGGTCGGCGCTGCGGCGACCTTCTCCAACGCCACGGCACTCACCTTGAACTCCGGTTGCAACGACGCCGGGTCGACGGCGTCGTTGGTGACGGCGTTGATGGTGACGTCCGCACCGAACATGTCGCTCCAGTGAAACGGTGCGAAGCAGTTGCCGGGGCGTACGCGGTCGGTGAGGACGGCAGGCAGCACCGCGGCACCGCGCCGTGATCGCACGCGCACCGAATCCCCTTCGGCCACATCGAGAGCGGCCGCATCGTCGGGGTGGATCTCGACGAACGGTGACGGGTTGAGTTTGTTGAGTTTGGCCACCCGCCCGGTCTTGGTCATGGTGTGCCACTGATGCGGCAGCCGTCCGGTGTTGAGGACGAGCGGGAACTCGTCGTCGGGCATCTCGGCGGGCGGCAGACATGGTCGGGCGTGGAAGATCGCCCGCCCGCTCGGGGTGGGGAAGACGAACTCCGGTGTGGTGCCGTCGGCGCGCACCACCTTGGTCTGGCTACGGCCGTCGTTGAGATAGCGGATGGGGTGGCGGTCGGCGTCGTCGTCGGGCGGGCACGGCCACTGCAGCGGGGTCTCGCGGAGCCGCGCATAGCTGGCACCGCGAATGTCCCAGCCGGTCTTGGGATTCCAGAAACGCTTGATCTCCTCGAACACCTCTTCGGCCGAACCGAAGGAGAATCCTTCGCCGTATCCCATCTCGGTGGCGATCCGGCAGATCAGTTGCCAGTCGGGCAGCGCATCGCCGGGCGGCGCGACGGCAGGCTGGAAGAGGGTGAGGTTGCGTTCGGAGTTGATCATCACCCCGTCGGACTCGGTCCACAGGGTGGCGGGCAGTGCGACGTCGGCGTAGGGCAGGGTCTCGTTCTCGGCGAACACATCCTGCACCACCACCAGCTCACAGCGTTGCAGTGCTTCGATGACACGCGATCGATTGGACACGCTGGCAATGGGATTGGTGCAGATGATCCAGCAGGCCTTGATCTTGCCGTCGGCCATCTGGTCGAACATGTCGATGGTGCCGGTCCCGACCTCGCTGCGCAGCGTACCGCGTGGCACACCCCAGGTGTCCTCGCAGAAGTCACGGTCGGCCTCGGAGATCACCGCCCGCTGGCCGGGCAAACCCGGCCCCATATAACCCATTTCGCGTCCGCCCATCGCGTTGGGCTGTCCGGTGAGCGAGAACGGACCACTGCCGAGGCGGCAGATCGCGCCGGTGACCAGGTGCAGATTGATCAGCGCGTTGGTGTGCCAGGTTCCGTGGATGGACTGGTTGAGTCCCATTGTCCAGCAACTCATCCAGTTCGTGGACTCACCGATCCACTGTGCGGCCGTGCGGATGTCGGCCTCGGGGATGCCGGTGGTCTCGCTGACGGCACCAGGCGTGTACTCGGAGACGAACTCCTTGGTCGCATCGAAACCCTCGGTGTAGGTCTCGACGAAGGTGTGGTCGACGTCGTCGGCCTCGATCAACAGGTGCAGCAGACCGTTCAGCAGGGCGAGGTCGGTGCCGGGTTTGACCTGCAGGTAGAGGTCGGCCTTGGCCGCGGTGGCGGTGCGTCGTGGATCGATCACGACCAGTTTCGCGCCTGCCTTGACCCGTTCCATCATGCGCAGGAACAGGATCGGATGACAGTCGGCCATGTTGGAGCCGATGACGAAGAACAGGTCGGCGTGCTCGAAGTCCTGATAGGAGCCGGGAGGGCCGTCGGCGCCGAGGGACTGCTTGTAGCCGGTGCCGGCGCTGGCCATGCACAGTCGCGAGTTGGATTCGATGTTGATGCCGCGCAGATAGCCCTTGGTGAATTTGTTCGACAGGTACTGCGCCTCGGTCGACATCTGGCCCGACACGTACACCGCAACCGAATCCGGGCCGTGCTCGTCGGCTATCGCCCGCATCCGGCGTGCGGCAAAAGAGATCGCCTCGTCGATTCCGACCGACTCCCGGTCGGTGTCGCGGCTGGTCCGGATGGACGCCTTCTCCATCCGTCCCGGCGCGGCAAGCATGTCCGACGTGGTCGACCCCTTGGTGCACAACCGGCCGAAGTTCGTCGGATGATCCTTACGTCCGGTGGTCTTGGTGACCAACGGAAGTCCTGCGCCGTCAGGCGTCGACACGTGCAGCACCATCCCGCACCCCACCCCGCAGTAAGCACAGAGCGAGTCGACGGTGGAGGTCGCGGGCATGACTCCATGGTTGGAGCCGATTGTTTCCGATGCCATGAATGCGCGTTACCGGTCGATCACATGGTTCTCACACGCGCTGGTCGCGACTGTGAGTCGCCCCGGCCCGTGGTGGTGAGCCGCGCGACGATCAGATCCGCCACCCGCGGGTCCGCGCCGATCGGGGCAGCAACGCCGTCGGCGCCGTACTCGCTCAAGCGGGCGTGAAACAGTCCTGGCGCCAACAGGTAGGCGGCGATGAAGACCCGACGCCGCCGCGACCTACGCGTGGCCGACACCACGTCGGGGACGCGTGGTGTCGCGGTGGTGACGTAGCCGACCGGAACGTCGTCGTCGATCAGCTCGCCGAGCTGACGGGCTGCGGTCTCGACGTCGGCCAGCGCGAGCGCATCCGACGATCCGGCGGCGGCCATGACCACGGCGTCACCGCGCCGCCAGCCGGCGGCGCGCAGTCGCTCGAGCATCAGGACCGCGAGCATCGGGTCGGGGCCCATGTTGTCGCACAGCGTGACCCGCTGATGGCCGCTGGCCTCGATGTGCTCCGGGATGTCGCGTCGGACGTGGTATCCCGCGGCCAGAAAGGCGGGCACGATCAGCGCGGGCCCCGTGGTCTGCCTGAGTAGCTCCGACGGCGAGGGACCGAGGACGTCGACGAATGCGACGCGCGTCGTTCCCACGCGCTCCCCCACGAGTTCGGCAATGCGTGCGATGGTCGCGACTCCCGCAACCGAGCGGGTGCCGTGAGCCACGAGGATGGGTTGCGGCGCGGTGGCAGCGAAGTGTTCAGGCGTCATCGGAATCGTTCTCGTCGTATTCGAGGTCGACGGCCAAACGGTATCCACGCTTGACCACCGTCTGGATCATTTTGGAATCGCCCAACGCCGAGCGCAGTCTGGTGACCGCCATCTCGACGGCGTGCGTATCGGTGCCACCGCCGGGGAGTTCGTCGAGCATCGCTTTGCGCGAAATGACTTGTCCCGGAACACGATGCAGCACCCGCAGCAGCGCCATACTCGAGCCCGTCACCGATTGGAAGCAGCCGTCGACCACCACGCCCGACGCCCGCAGGCTCAGGTCGTGCCCCGCGACGCGGAGCACGCTCGCTCGACGCGGTAGTTCCTCGGCGATGAGTCTGACGAGCGCTCCGAGACGAAACCGGGCGGGCTGGACCGTGGGAACCTGCAGCGCGTGCAGCGGACCCGCCGTCACGTTGCCGACGCACATCGCGGGTACCACGGTGCGCATGGCGTGCAGCAACGGTTCAAGCGCACCGGTGCGATGCGCCTGACCGAGCATCGACGCCACCGCTGGTGCGCTGGTGAACGTCACGGCGTCGAGGTCGCGGTTGATGACAGCGTCGATCATCCGGGCCATCGGGTCGGTGTCGTCCGGCGGAGTCCAGCGATAGACCGGCACCGGGACGACCTCGGCACCCGCCTCGCGGAGCACGTCGCACAGGTCGGGTAGCGGCTCCCAGCTCGTCGTCGCGCCGTGGAGCTGTACTGCCACCCGCAGCCCCGCGACTCCCTCGTCGAGTAGCTCACGGATCAGCTCACTCGACGACTCGCTGGGCGGCGACCACTGTTCACGCAGACCAGCCGCGCGAATGGCCCCCTTGGCCTTGGGGCCTCTCGCGAGCAGTCGCACGCCACCGAGCGTGTCCACCAGGTCGTCGGCGAGTCCCCACCCGTCGGCCGCCTCCACCCAGCCGCGGAATCCGATTCCTGTGGTCGCCACCATGACGTCTGGCGGTTCCTTGAGAATGGATTCGGTGGCACGCTCGAGCTCGTCGTCGTCGATGAGCGGGATGATGCGGATGGCAGGGGCATGGATGACCTCGGCGCCACGACGTGTGAGCAGCGCGGCGAACTCGTCGGCTCGCCGCGCCGCCGTGATGCCGATGGTGAAGCCGGTCAGGGTCTTGTCCGGATTCGCCGTGACCGTGGGTGGGTCGGAGGGTGTCATCGGGTGTCGCTGGTCTCGATGATCCCGACCTCGACCATTCCATCGACAACCCGCACCGGGTACGTCCGCAGCGCCTGCGACTCGTCATCGAGACACGCGCCGGATTCGAGCGAAAACACCTGCTTGAGCAGTGGTGATGCGACGGTGGGCTCACCATTTCGATCGCCGATCAGCCCGCGCGACATCACGGCGGCGCGGCCGAAGGGATCGATGTTGTCGACGACGCGCAGTGTGTCCGCGCCGTCGGACAGGCGGAACACCGCGACCTGTGTGGTGCCGACGAGCGCCGCAACACCGCGGCCGACAGTCAACTGGTCGAGCGTGCACACCGGCACCCAGGTACTCACGGTCGCAACAGTGGTGTCGCCCGCCGACTGCGGAGCGTCGTCCAACGCGGTCATGATGCTGTCTCCTTGAGTCGTGTGGGCGTGCCGAGCAGCACCGGGACCTTGCGGCCCGACGACTCGTCGAAGGCGATGGTCGGGTCGGGAGTCTCCGGGGCGTTGACGAAGGACACGAAGCGACGCAGCTTGTCCTCATCGTCGAGCACTGCGGCCCATTCGTCGCGGTAGCCGTCAACGTGCTTGGCGACCGCATCCTCGAGGTCGCCTCCGATACCAAGGATGTCGTCACAGACGATTTGCCGCAACCGATCGAGCCCTCCGTCGAAGCTCTCCTGCCACGGCGCGGTGCGCTGCAACCTGTCGGCGGTCCTGACGTAGAACATCAGGTAGCGGTCGATGTAGCGCACCAGCGTCTCGTCGTCGAGTCCGGACGCGAGAAGCTTTGCGTGCGTGGGACTCTGGCCGCCGTTTCCGCCGACGTAGAGGTTCCATCCATTCTCGGTCGCGATCACGCCGACGTCTTTGCCGCGCGCCTCCGCGCATTCGCGGGCACACCCCGACACGCCGAGCTTGATCTTGTGTGGTGAACGTAACCCGCGATAGCGATGTTCGAGGCGGACCGCCATTGCCACCGAATCCTGCACGCCGTAGCGACACCAGCTCGAACCGACGCAGCTCTTCACAGTCCGCAAGCTCTTGCCGTAGGCGTGGCCGGACTCCATCCCGGCGTCGACGAGTCGGCGCCAGATCTCGGGAAGCTGCTCGACGCGCGCACCGAACATGTCGATGCGCTGACCACCGGTGACCTTGGTGTACAGGCCGAAATCCTTCGCGATCTGACCGATCGTGATCAGTTGGTCGGCGGTCACCTCGCCACCGGGCATCCGTGGAACGACCGAGTAGGTGCCGTTCTTCTGCAGATTGGCCAGGAAGTGGTCGTTCGTGTCCTGCAGCGCGGCCTGCTCGCCGTCGAGGATGTGATCGCTCGACGTCGAGGCCAGGATCGACGCGACGGTCGGCTTGCAGATCTCGCACCCACTGCCGGTCCCGAAGCGGGCGATCAGCTCGGAGAAGGTGCGGATCCCGGTTGCGGCGACGATCGAGAACAGTTCGGCACGCGACTGCGTGAAGTGCGCACACAGGGCCTTGGACAACTCGACGCCCGAGTCGGCGAGCAGCCTGGTGATCGACGGCACGCAGCCACCACACGTCGTGCCCGCCGACGTGCAGCCCTTGATGTCGGCGACCGAGCATGCGCCCTCGGCGATGGCCGAGCAGATCGATCCCTTGGAAACGCCGTTGCACGAACAGATCTCGGCGTCGTCGGGCAGTGCGGACAATCCGATGCCGCCGCCCTCGCCTGCCGCAGGCGCGATCAACGACGACGGATCGCCCGGAATCTCGCGTCCCACCATCGGTTTCAGCATCGCGTACGCATCGGCGTCGCCGACGAGGATGCCGCCGAGCAGGGTCGACGCGTCGTCGGAGAGCACGAGCTTCTTGTAGGTGCCCGCGACGGGATCGGAGTAGACGATCTCGAGTGCGTTCTCGGTGACACCCATGGCGTCGCCGAAGCTCGCGACGTCGACGCCGAGCAGTTTCAGCTTCGTCGACATGTCGGCGCCGGGAAACAGGGTGTCCTCGACGCCGAGGATGCCGTCCGCGGCGATCTCGGCCATCGTGTAGCCGGGAGCGACCAGGCCGTAGCACCGACCCTCGACCGCGGCGACCTCACCGATCGCCCAGATCGCCGAATCGCTTGTGCGACATCCGGTATCGGTGATGATTCCGCCGCGCTCACCGACGTCGAGCCCGGCCTGTCGACCGATCGCGTCCTGCGGGCGGACTCCCGCGGAGAACACCACGAGCGCGGCGTCGAGGACGGTCCCGTCCGACAGCGTGACGGCGAGGAGGTCGTCGTCGCCGTCGGCGATGGCCGTCGTGGACACCCCTGTGTGCACGTGCAGACCGAGCTCACCGACGAGCGATGCCAGCAGCGCTCCGCCGCCGTCGTCGACCTGCAGTGGCATCAGTCGGGGCGCGAATTCGACGACGTGCGGCGTCATTCCGAGCAGTCGCAGGGCGTTGGCCGCCTCGAGTCCGAGCAGTCCGCCGCCGACAACGACTCCCGGTGCACCCGGCTCCGCGGCCTCGGCGATCGCGCGGATCGCGTCTAGGTCGGCGAGGGTGCGGTACACGAAGCTCCGCGGGTTGTCCTTGCCCTCGACAGGCGGCACGAACGGATACGATCCGGTGGCGAGAACCACTGCGTCGTAGTCGATCTCGTTGCCAGCCGACGTGATGATCCGACGTTGCTCGCGGTCGATCGTCGTGGCCGACTCGCCCAACCGGAGCTCGACGAGGCCGTCTCCGGCATAGGTGTTGTCGGGCAGCGACATCGACGCGGGGTCCCACGATCCGACGTAGCTCGACAGCCCGACACGGTCGTAGGCAGCGACCGGTTCTTCGCTCAACACGATCACCCGGTATCGGTTCGCGGTGTCGCGTTCGCGCAGTTCCTGAACGAATCGGTGTCCGACCATTCCGTGGCCGACGACCACACAGGTTTGTGTATCCATCGTTGGTGCCGAATCCATGTCGCGGGTCACTTCGCCGGTTCCGCTGCCGGGACCGTGGCCGAAGGCGCGTCGTCGGCGACCGGCGGGTCGACCGCGATGTCGGTGGTCTCCCGCTCCTCCAGCACGATCTCGCGGCGGGCGTAGAAGATCCAGGTGATGATCGCAGCGATCACGTAGAAGCCGAGGAACACCCAGAAGGCAACCGTCGCAGACTGATTGGCTTTGTAGCTCGAACGCAGAACCAGGTTGATGGCGACGCCGCCGAGCGCACCGACCGCACCCGCGATGCCGATGAGTGCACCGGACATCTTGCGTGACCAGATCACGCGGCCCATGGTGTCGAGGCCGGTGAGGTTGCGCGACTTGTGTTCGAAGACGGTCGGAATGATCTTGTAGACCGAACCATTGGCGATGCCCGAGATCAGGAACAGCAGGATGAATCCGACGATGAAGCCGATCAGCTGAGCGGTACCGATCTTGTGATGGGCGTGTGCGTCGGCAGCCATTCCGGAGATCACCAGGACCGACGCCGATGCGATCATCGCGAGGAAGCACAGGAAGGTGATGCGGCCACCGCCGAAGCGGTCGGCGAGCTTGCCGCCGAACGGACGGGCGATGGAACCGAGAAGCGGTCCGATCCAAGCGATCTGGGCTGCGGCGAGTGCAGCATTACCGACGCCGGACGACTTGAAGCTGATCTGCAGCACCTGCGAGAAGGCAAAGCTGAAGCCGATGAACGAGCCGAACGTGCCGATGTAGAGAAGCGAGATCAACCACGTGTCGCGGTACTTCAGGCAATCGACCATGGAGCGATAGCTCGAGGTCTGGTGGTCGAGGTTGTCCATGTAGAGCGCGGCACCGATCGCGGCGAACGCGAGAGCGACGAGGTAGATGGCGCACACGATCTCCGGCTTGTCGGACGCCAACCAGATGACCAACAGCCCGATCAACTGGATCACCGGGACACCGATGTTGCCGCCGCCCGCGTTGAGTCCCAGTGCCCAGCCCTTGAGGCGGTGCGGGAAGAAGGCGTTGATGTTGGTCATCGACGACGCGAAGTTGCCGCCGCCGAGGCCGGTGAGCGCTGCGGCAAAGAGGAACCAACCGAATCCGAACTTGCCCGGATTCAGCATCAGTATCAACACCAGGGTGGTCGGGATCAGCAGGACCACCGCGGAGAAGATCGCCCAGTTACGGCCACCGAACTTGGCGGTCGCCGTGGTGTAGGGAATACGGAGGCAAGCACCGACGAGAGTGGCCGTTGCCGTGATGGCGAACTTCTGGTCGAGGCTGATGCCGTACTCCGGCGACATGAAGAGCACCATCACCGAGAACAGCGACCAGATGGAGAAGCCGATGTGCTCGCAGATGATCGACCAGACGAGGTTGCGCTTGGCGATCTCTGCGCCGCCCGCATCCCAGGCCTGCCGGTCCTCCGGGTCCCATCCGGTGATGTGGTGTTTACGGGTGTACGTGTAACTCATGTTGATGCCGCTTCCTGCAATGGGCTGAGGTGTCGCGACAACGGCGGCGCGACGTGATGTGTCTATGACCATAGGAAGCGCCTGTTGCAGGAAGTTTTCTGCGCGTGACCTCGCCGTCACAGTCTGCTCACCTGACGAGGCGGCGAGGTGTGAGAAGTGCGGTGTGACAAGACCGCGAGCATGAGAAGACCGCGAGAGGTGCGAACTCTGCGTGGAAGAGCGGCCGAGCGGAGAGTCGACGGCCGGGCCGCATGCCCGGCGTTAGAGCAAACCCTACTTCTTCGGCGCAGCCTTTGCGGCCGGTGCGGGCTTGGCGTTGAGATCGGCCTCGATCATCGGCCAGGTGTCGTGGAGATCCTGTTCCCAGTATGCCCAGGAGTGCGTCCCGCCCGATCGGGTCAGAACCTTGTTGGGCACGTTCAGCTGCTTCATACGCGCAACCATCTGCTGGGTGCAGTTGTTGACGGCCGCCTCGATGACCCCACCGAGCAGGACCTGGTTGGCGAGAGTGACCGGGTCACCGTTGATCAGTGGCGAGTCGAGCCGATCGTACTGGCCGGGCAGCCCCGTGCCGCTGGTCATGTAGACCTTGGTACCGCGCAGCTTGGCCGCGTTCAGATATGGATCGTTCGCCCGCCACCCCGGACCGCCGGGTACGCCCCACATGTTCACGATGTTTCCGCGTCCGCGATCGCCGACGACCATCCGAATGTATTGCAGCCCAAGCGGATCACTGGTTCGTGCACACCCGCTGTAGGCTGCGACGGCCTTGTAGAGCTTGGGCTCTGCGATCGCGAGATTGAGCACCGACGTACCGGCCATCGAGATGCCGGCGATCGCGTTGGCCTTGGTGGTCTTGAACTCCTTGTCGATGAGCGGCGGTAGTTCCTTGGTCAGGAACGTCTGCCACTTGTTGCGGCCGAGAACCGGGTCGTCGCGCTGCCAGTCGGTGTAATACGAGAATGCACCGCCGATCGGGGTGACCACGTTGACGTTCTTGTCGGCGAAGAACTGCGCATACGACGTCTTGGCTGCCCATGTCGCCGAATCCTCGCCTCCGCCTGCGCCATTGAGCAGATAGAGGGTGGGCACCGGCTTACTGGTGTCCTTCGGATGCAGCACCGTGACGGGGATTGCCCTGTTCATCGACGCCGAGTAGACGATCAGCGTCGACTGCAGCGGCGAGTCATGGACGACGGTCTGAATGCTGGACGGGGGCGGAACGGGCGTCGGGTCGGCTGCGGCGACTCCGCTCATCGTGGCAGCGCCGACGATCACAGCCGCGAGCGCGGTCAGAGCCGTCGCACACCGAACTCCACGAAGTCGCACCATCAGCCCCTTTAGTCACACCAATAACAACAGCCTCAAATGCTACTGCCGCCCGCCGAGCCTCGCCAAATGCTCAGGGGCGTCGTTAGGCAGTTGTGACCACGGCATACGCCGAGCGTGTCGCCCCCTAGACGTAGAAGGTGGTGACAACTCCCCGCAAACTCTATAGAATATTTTTAATAGACATCGTTTGAAGGAGCTCCCATGACCAGCACGCTGAGCGTCGAAGAAGAAGCCATCATCAAGACCGTTCGCGACTTCGTCGACAAGCAGGTACGCCCGGTGGTGCGGGAGTTGGAGCACTCGAACACCTACCCCGAAGACCTCATCGAGCAGATGAAGGAGATGGGCATCTACGGGCTTGCCATCCCCGAGCCGTACGGTTTCGCCCAGGTCTCCATGCCCTGCTACGCGCGGGTGACCGAAGAACTCGCCCGCGGCTGGATGAGTCTCGCGGGAGCGATGGGCGGGCACACCGTCGTCGCCAAGCTTCTCCTGACCTTCGGCACCGAGGAGCAGAAGCAGATGTACCTACCGCGCATGGCAACCGGCGAGATCCGCGCAACGATGGCGTTGACCGAACCCGGCGGCGGTTCCGACCTGCAGGCCATGCGCACCAGCGCTATCCGTGAGGGCGATGAGTACGTGATCAACGGCTCCAAGACGTGGATCTCCAATGCCCGCAAGTCCGACCTGGTCGCACTGCTCTGCAAGACCGACCCCAAGGCCCAGCCCGCGCACACCGGCGTCTCGATCCTCCTCGTCGAGAAGGTGCCCGGCTTCGAGGTGTCCAAGGACCTGCCGAAGCTCGGTTACAAGGGCGTCGAGAGCTGCGAACTGAATTTCACCGACGCGCGCGTGCCCGCCGACGCCGTGCTCGGCGGCACAGAAGGCAAGGGCTTCGCCCAGATGATGAAGGGCCTCGAGGTCGGCCGCATCCAGGTCGCCGCACGCGCCACGGGTGTCGCGCGAGCAGCATTCGACGACGCGCTGAGCTATGCACAGGACCGCGAGAGCTTCGGGGTGCCGATCTGGAAGCACCAGGCCGTCGGCAACATGCTCGCCACCATGGGAACAAAACTCGCTGCGGCCCGCAGCCTGCTGTTCGACGCCGCCGACCGCGTCGGCACCGGACAACGCGCCGACATGGAGGCCGGAATGGCCAAGCTCTTCTGCTCGGAGACCGCGATGGAGATCGCGCTCGACGCCGTTCGCATCCACGGCGGCTACGGCTACTCCACCGAATACGACGTCGAGCGGTACTTCCGTGACGCACCGCTGATGATCGTCGGCGAGGGCACCAACGAGATCCAGCAGAACGTCATCGCCAAGCAACTCGTGAAGCGCGGCGGACTCGACATCTGATCACCGCAACCCGACTCCCCAGCCCAACTTCCAGAATCCAACCAGCCGCGGAGGTGAGACCATGCTCCCCCTGTCCGGAGTGACGGTCCTGTCGCTCGAACACGCTGTCGCAGCACCGTTTGCGACTCGACAGCTCGCCGATCTCGGCGCGCGTGTGATCAAGATCGAACGTCCCGGTACGGGCGACTTCGCCCGCGCCTACGACGAATCCGTCGACGGTCTTGCCAGCTACTTCGTGTGGCTCAACCGCTCCAAGGAGTCCGTTGCACTCGACGTGAAATCGGAGTCGGGCGCAAAGATGCTGCACGAGTTGGCCGATCGCGCCGACGTGATCGTCCAGAACCTCGGGCCGGGTGCCGCGCAACGACTGGGGCTCGGAGCCGACGAGGTGCGAGCGCGCGATCCGCGCAAGATCGTGCTCTCCATCACCGGCTGGGGCAGCACCGGACCGTGGGCTGATCGCAAGGCGTATGACCTTCTGGTGCAATGCGAGACGGGTCTGGTGTCGATGACCGGAACTCCCGACGACGTCGCCAAGGTCGGTGTCTCCATCGCCGACATCGCCGCCGGGATGTACGGATTCTCCGGAGTGCTCGCGGCGCTCTATCAGCGCCAGGTGACCGGCGAGGGCGCCACCCTCGAGGTCTCGCTGTTCGAGGCATTGAGCGAGTGGATGGGCCAGCCGGCCCACTTCACTCAGGGCGCGGGCAGACAACCGGGACGCTTCGGCGCCGCGCACGCCACCATCTCGCCGTACGGCCCGTACCCCGCCGCGGACGGACACATCTTTCTCCTCGCCATTCAGAACGAACCGGAGTGGCAACGGCTGTGCGAGAACGTCTTCGACGACGGGGCTCTCGCCGTTGATCCACGGTTCGCGTCGAACACGTTGCGGGTGGCCAATCGCGAGGCCGTCGACGCCGCGGTGACCGAGCATTTCGGCAGGATGACAACAGACGAACTGACCGCCCGACTCAAGCAGGCGAAGATAGCCTTCGGCGGAGTCAACACCGTCTCGGAGTTCCTCGACCATCCGGTTCTGGCGGGCCGTGACCGCTGGCGCAGCGTCGACACCGAGCGCGGACCGATACGAGCTCTGTTGCCGCCCATCGGTTTCGGTGACGAAGCGCGAATGGACCCGGTTCCGGCGCTCGGCGCCGACAGCATCGCCATCGCCCGCGAACTGGGCGCATCCGACGACGACATCGACGCACTCCTCTCGTCGGGCGTGCTCGGTGCACCCACACAGAAGACCGGTACCGCACAGGGAGGCACCTCGTGACCGACACCGCGACCACCACGTTGAGCAGCTACGTCGAGAACTGGGCACCGCAGCCCGTCGTCGAGGCCGACGCTCTCGATCCCGCACAGGCATCACGCCTGGCGGCCACCCTCGACCTGGACGAAACATTCAGCGCGGGTTCACAACTCCCGATGACCTGGCAGTGGGTCTACTTCTCCGAGTGGCCCCCCACCGGTGAACTCGGCCCCGACGGACATCCGACGGATGGCCACTTCCTCCCACCGATCCCCGACCGACGACGCATGTTCGCCGGGTCGTCGATCCGGATCGCCGAACCGCTCCGCCTCGGTACGCCCACACAGAAACGGACGAGCCTGCACGCGGTCACCGAAAAACACGGC
The DNA here is from genome assembly GCF_965344965.1 of Gordonia jacobaea. Lineage (NCBI taxonomy): Bacteria > Bacillati > Actinomycetota > Actinomycetes > Mycobacteriales > Gordoniaceae > Gordonia > Gordonia jacobaea. The sequence continues at coordinate 893,993 of NZ_CBDRLS010000001.1, forward strand.
CGCACAGGAGATATGCTGTTCGTCACGGTGCGGTCGAAGTACATCCAAGACGACCGGACGGCCCTCGTCGAGGATCAGGACCTGGTGTACCGCAGCGACTCCGGATCGTCGCGCCCGTTTGAGCGTGAGGTCTCCGAACTCGGTCCGACGGACGCCGCGTGGACCGCGGAGCCGACGCCCAGCGCTCCCCTGCTGTTCCGCTACTCGGCGCTCACGTCGAACGCACACCGCATCCACTACGACCAGCCCTACGTGACGCAGGTCGAGGGCTATCCCGACCTCGTGGTTCACGGCCCACTTCTCGCGACCTACCTGGCCGAGCTGGTGCGGGCGAGGTCAGGACAATCGTTGCGCAGCTTCGACTTTCGACTACGCAAGCCCCTGTTCCTCGGCGACGCCTTCCGCCTCGAAGGCCGGCCATCGGGAGACGGCGGTGACATCGAGCTGAAGATCGTCAGCGGTACCGACACGGTGCACGTCACCGGGCAGGGGACGCTGGGATGAACGTCGACCTCGTCCGCGCTGCCAGGACCTTCCTGTTCGTTCCCGGAAACCGCCCCGATCGCTTCGCGAAGGCCGAGGCGGCAGGCGCCGACGTCGTCGTGATCGACCTCGAGGATGCGGTGGCGCCCGACGACAAGGATGCCGCGAGATCCGATGTTGCCCAGTGGTTGTCGGCCGGACACCCCGCAGTTGTCCGGATCAACGGCGCAGACACGACATGGTTCGACGACGACGTCGCCATGCTCGGCGCGGTAAGCACACACAGCACGGTGGGCACACACAGCACGGTCGGGACAGCGGCCATGATCGCCAAAGCCGAATCGCCGGAGATCGTTTGGAAGGTGGCCGCGGCATCGGAGGCTCCGGTCATCCCGCTGATCGAGACCGCGGTCGGTGTGCTCAACGCCGCTCGGATTGCCGCGACACCCGGCGTCGCACGCGTCGCCTTCGGCGCCATCGATTTCGCGGCCGAACTCGGCGTCGACCCCGACGATCGCGAGGCGCTACTGAACGCGAGGTCGACGCTGGTTCTCGCGTCGGCTGCGGCGCGCGTCGCTTCGCCCGTCGACGGGGTCACGACGGCGCTGCGCGACACCGAGCAGCTCACAGACGATGTGGGATACGCCGCGCGAATCGGTTTGCGCGGCAAGCTCTGCATCCACCCGAGCCAAGTCGCTGCGGTGCACGACAGCCTCGCACCGACCGATGATCAGGTCGCGTGGGCACGGCGGATCGTCGACGCCACGCGTGCCGACGGGTCGGCTGTCGCTGTCGACGGCCACATGGTCGATCCGCCCGTCGTCGCACGCGCGCAGCAGATACTCGCCGCGGTCCGATCATGACCAGCGGTGCTGTCAGAATGGTTCCCGTGCAGGAGTATCACGAGACCGCCCGGGCGTCCGACGGCACCCGCCTGGCCGTCCAGGTACGCGGGAGCGGACCGGTGTTACTCCTCCTACCCGGTCAGTCCAACAACCATCACTGGTGGGACCGCACCCGCAACGACTTCGCGCGCCACCGCACCACCGTCACCTTCGACTATCGCGGCACCGGCGCAAGCGATTCCCCCGACGGCGACTACAGCACGCAGTTATTCGCGCAGGATGCGCTGTCGGTGCTCGATGCGTTGTCGATCGGCCGATTCGACGTCTACGGCACATCCATGGGCGGGCGCACCGCGCAGTGGATCGCCACTCCGCGCCCCATCGCGTCCGCAGACTCGTCCTCGGCTGCACAACTCCCGGAGGAAGCCATGCGCGCGAACGGGATTCGTCGGTCCGTCGCGCCCTGGCCGGCCCGGATGCCACGCAGGTCATGACCGATCTGATGTACACGCCCGAATGGCAGTCGGCCAACCCCGGGCCGTACACAGTTCTCGGTGACCCGACGATGACGCCACGCGCACGCCGACAACACCTGCGCGCCAGCGACTCTCACGATGCATGGGACCACCTGCCGGAAATCACCGCGCCAACCTTCATCCTCCACGGCTCCGACGACCGATTTGCACCGGTCGTCAACGCCGAGATCCTGGCGTCGGCCATTCCCGACGCCAGGACGCACGTCTTCGACGGCGCACGGCACGCCTACTTCGACGAGTGTCGTGCAGAGGCCAGTCCGCTGGTGATGAATTTTCTCGACGACTAGCGGACTAGCCGTCGGCGCGGAGTCGATCGGCGAGTTCAGCGAGAGCGTCTGTCGCCGAGAACAATTCAGACCTCCGACGCTCCGACATTCCGTCGATTCCCACTGCGAGGGCTTCGACGTGCTCACGCACTCGCTCCTCGATGTAGGCGGTACCCGAATCGGTGATCGCGATGAGCGACGCCCGCCCGTCGGCCGGATCTGGACGGCGCTCGACCATTCCCGAGCGTTCGAGCGAGGCTATGAGCGCGGTCATGGCAGGCTGGTTGAGACCCTCGAGCAGGGCGAGGCTCGTTGCGCGCCGAGGCCCCCAGCGCCACAAACTGAACAGCGTCGACGAGCCGGCGATGCTCAGGTCTCGGGTTCTGCGTTCGAGCGCGTCGGTCAACAGGTCGAACAGGCGGGTTGCGACCTCGACACTTGTCTCACCCTCACCCGCCATGCCCTCATCCTAGGCGGATTGCACATAATCCGTAAGTCGCCGGTAACGCCCTCGTCACCGCTGTGCGGCGAGGAGGTGTCCTGCGTTCCTGATGTGGTCGACCATCGCCGCCCGTGCGGCCTCGCCGTCGCGAGCACGCAACCCCGCGATGATCGCCCGATGGTCGGCGGCCGACGCCTGCGGCCACCCGTCGACCGAGGCGAAGAACCGACGCGGCGCATAGTTGAGCGATCCCTTGATCATCCACGAGAGCTTCGGAGAGCCGGCGGCAGAGTAGATCGACCGGTGGAACACATGATTGAGTCGTTCCACTTCGTCGTAATCTGCTGTGTCAGCGGCATGTTCGAGATCCGCCTGGATCTTCTCGAGCGCGTCGAGTTCGTCGTCGGACATCCGTGAGGTGGCGCGCGCGGCCAATTCACCTGCGAGAAGCGATTGCCCGACGAAGACATCCTCGATGTCGTTGGCGCTCAACGGAGAAACCATGAAGCCGCGGCGCGGTTCGACGCGCAGCAAGCCTTCGCTCTGCAGGGTCAGGAGTCCCTCACGCATCGGTGTCGCAGAGATGTCCAGTTCGGCCGCCATCGTCTCCGGACGGATGAACTGTCCCGGCTCGAGTTGACCGGAGACGATCAGCTCGCGCACATGCTCGGCCGCCTCGTCGGAGAGTCGTGGCCGACGCCTGCGGGTGCGTGCGGGAACGTCGGCACTCATGGCAAACAATATAGTCTATTGAGTTGGGCGCGGCGGTAACGTCGATGGAGTGCGTCTGACAACACTTCTCGCCACGGGCCTGGGTACCGCAGCAGCGGCAGCCGTCGGCAGCATCGCGTCTCGCTCGGCACTGCAGTCGTGGTACCCGAAACTGAACAAGCCGTCGTATGTGCCACCCGATCTCGCATTCCCGATCGTGTGGACCGCACTCTATGCCGACATCGCGGTGACATCGGCGATCAGTATCGACGAATTGAACGAACACGACGCCGCCGAGGCGAAGAAGTACATCGCAGCGCTCGGGACCAATCTGGTGCTCAACGCCGGCTGGAGCTGGCTATTCTTCGGCGCGCACCGACTCGGAGCGTCGGCGATCACCGCGTTGGCACTGACCGCGAGCAGCGCCGACCTCGCGCGGCGCACGGCCAAGGTCTCGCCGGGCGCGGGGGCCGCGCTGACGCCGTACCCGCTGTGGTGCGGCTTCGCGACGAAGTTGTCGACGGACGTCTGGCGGCTCAATCGCGCGCAGCGTTGACCGCCCCGACGTCGCCACTACCCGCGCAGTCGACCGGGGTCTTCGCGTCACTGTCGGTACACAACTACCGCCTCTACTTCGGCGGTCAGGCGGTCTCGCTGATCGGGACGTGGATGCAGGCCACGGCGCAGGCCTGGCTGGTGCTCACGCTCAGCGGGTCGTCGTCGATCCTCGGTCTGATCGTCGCTCTGCAGGCGCTACCGATCCTGATCATCGGGCCGTATGCGGGCGTGATCGCCGACCGCGTCGACCGGCGTCTGCTCATGATCTTTCTGCAGTCGATCATGGGTGTGCTCGCGCTGGTGCTGGCGATCCTCACACTCGGCGGCTGGATCGAGGTGTGGCAGATCGCGATCCTCGCGCTACTCCTCGGACTCAACAACGCATTCGAGAATCCGGCGCGACAGGCCTTCATCCACCAGATCGTCGGCGAATCGTTGATCCGCAACGCGGTCACCCTGAACTCCGTCATGGTGAACGCCGCGCGAGCGATCGGTCCCGCGGTGGCGGGCGTACTACTCGCAGCAGTGGGCGCCGGATGGTGCTTCGTCATCAATGCGACGAGCTTCGTCGCGGTTGTGGTCTCACTCGTCGCGATGCGAACCTCGGAGATCTCCCACGAGATTCCCGTCCCCCGCGCCAAGGGACAGCTCCGTGAGGGCCTGCGCTACGTCCGGAGCAAACCCATCCTGTGGGTTCCGCTGGTCATGATGGCGCTCGTCGGCACGCTCGCATACGAGTTCCAGGTGTCGCTTCCCGTTGCCGCCCGTGACGTCTTCGACGGCGGACCGCAGGCTTTCGGATTCATGACGTCGTCGATGGGCGTCGGCGCGGTCGTCGGCGGCCTCATCGTCGCCGCACGCGGCACCACAGGCCTGCGCACGCTGATCGTGACCGCGACCGGATTCGGCATCACCATCGCGGTGACAGCGGCAGCACCCAGCTTGTGGCTGGCGATCGTCGCATTGTTCTTCGTCGGCTGGCTCAGCGTCTCGTTCATGTCGACGGGCAACGCGACGCTTCAGCTCAACTCACGCCCGCAGATGCGCGGTCGGGTGATGGCACTGTGGTCGGTCGCCTTCATGGGGTCGACGCCGATCGGCGGGCCGTTGATCGGTGCGATCACCCAGGTGGCCGGGGCTCGCACGGGGCTCGCCGTAGGTGCGGCGTCGTGCTTCGTCGCCGCGGCAATCGGGCTCGCGGTGTGGCGGCGCACCCGCTGACCAGCAATTACCCGATTCGGCGCAAACCGGACGTCGATTAGGCCCGACAGCTATCTCACAGCAAGAATCACAGGATCGGGGAGTACCGTTCCTCGATGCAACACACCATTTAGGGCGACTCATGATCTCTGGTCGCCGGGTTAACGGAGGGTGAGCAATCGTAAGCCAGCAGACGACGCCGCGACTGCCAGAACCCGAAGGCTCCCCCGAAAGCGACAAAGCGGACACGACGGTGCTGGCCGAAAAGCCGTCGCTGATCGAGAAGCCGACGCTTACCGAAAAACCCCGCCGCGACAAGCACCTGTATCAGATCGATCTGGTCCGGCTTGTGACGTTCGGAGGCGTGATCCTCGATCACGTCACGATCGGCATCACCGCCGCGACAAGTGTTGCCGCAGGCTCCGTCGAGGTCTTTCTTCGCTACACCCGATATGGCTTCTTCGCGCTCACCGGCTTTGTGCTGACGTATCAGTACCGAAACCGCAGCCTCGAACCGATCAGCTTCTGGCGCCGTCGATTCAAGCTCATCGGTCTGCCCTTCGTGACGTGGACACTGTTCTACTGGGTGTACGGGCGATACCGTATCGGCGGCATGGAGACGTTGGAAGGCATTGTCGCCGATCAACATTCGATGGTGACCGCAGCCAAGAGCATCGGCTACGACCTCATCACCGGCAACGCGATGTATCACCTGTACTTCTTGTCGGTGAGCATGCAGATCTACCTGTTCTTCCCGCTCATCCTCGCGATCCTCAAGCGCACGTGGGGTTTTCACCGTTACCAGTTGATCGTGAGCTTCGCGATCCAGGTGACGTTGATGTACCTCATGGTCCGTCCGCCGCTCGACATTTTCGCCGACGGCGTCGGCGGCGTGATCTGGACGCACCTGGTCATCACGATTTTCCCGTATCAGTTCTTCATCCTCGCGGGATGTGTCGCTGCCATGCACTACGAGGCGTTCCAGGCGTTCGTGATCCGTTGGCGCTGGACACTTCTCGCGGCGTGTGTCGCGACCATCGGCGCCACGCTGGCGTACTACCTGCACATCACGTCGACCGGCACTTCCGTCGCACGCGCCACCAACGTGTTCTTGCCGCACAACGTCTACGCGTTCATCGCGATCATCATGATGCTCTACTGCCTGGGCACCATCTGGCAGCAGCGTCGAACACCGGGGTCGGTCCCCGACAAGATTCTCCGCACGGCGTCGGACAGATCGTTCGGGATCTACCTCGCGCATCCCCTCGCGCTGAGCGCGCTGCTGCCCACCATCGCACCGGCGTCGTGGCCCGGTGTTCCGCGCGTGATCTTTGCCTACGCGGCCACCGTCGCGGCAACCATCTTCGTGGTCGAGGTGCTTCGACGCAGCCCCATCAGCCTGATCACCACCGGTCGAAATCGCCTCGATTGGCGCTCGCAGAATGTCGGCCGATCGCTGGCCGTCGCGGCGGTGGCGATCGTCGGCGGAGTGATCGCCTCAGAGGTGTTCGACGTCTGGGCCGGCTACCTGTTCGCCGCGACCGGAGCGCTACTCGCGATCTCCGCCGGGATCGTCGCGTGGCATCAGTGGCGCAACCGCGACGACGAGTTCACCGAACAGCCGGTCTGAAAAAACCAGCGTGCACGAAAAAGCCCCGACGACATCGTCGGGGCTTTTTACCTGTGTCTGATGTAAATCAGAGAGCGGTCACGTTGGTGGCCTGAAGTCCTTTGGCGCCCTGTTCGACGTCGAACTCGACGCGCTGCTGCTCCTCGAGGCTGCGGAAGCCGCTGCCCGTGATGGCGGAGTAGTGAACGAACACGTCCTGGCTCTGGTCATCGGGAGCAATGAAGCCGAAGCCCTTCTCGCCGTTGAACCATTTGACGGTGCCCTGAGTCATGCAATTTCTCTTCCTGTTTTGCTGAGCCGTCAGTTCGACGACCCGACTTCTAGTGTGTCACACATTGGGGCCTCTCCACGATCCGATGTCCACAAGGACACGAATCCCTTCGAGCGGACGACATTCCGCGGGGTGAATCGGCCCATCACACCGAGACCGAGGGGGCGTTTATCGCGACCGTCTGCGATACGACGCCGCCGTGGCCGTCGTCGACCGTGATCACGAAGCTGTCGGGGGTGCTCGAGCCCGGAACGCCGGGTGCGTAGGTCCACGCGCCAGTCGTCGGATCGATGACCACCGCGCCGTGGGCCGGCTGACCACCGACCGAATAGGCCAGCGTGTCTCCGTCAGCGTCCGAGCCGTGCGCTGTTCCGGTCACGACGCCCGTCGGAATCACACTCACGGTGTCATCGGAGTTGGCGGTGTACAGACGCGTGCCGTCCGGGGTGAGCGCGACGTCGTACGGCTTCGCGCTCACCGCGTACGTCCCGAGGACCTGCTTGTAGGTCGGGCTCTGCGGATCGACGTCGATGACCGTGACGACTTGTGCAATTTGTTCGCTGACGTAGAGGAGCTTGCCGTCTGCGCTGACTGCAGCGCCGGTCGCCACAGGCGCGCCAATCGTGCCGATCACCTGTTGGTAGGTGCTGCTGGCGGGATCGATGTCGATGATTCGGACGACACTACTTCCGGTCACGTAGAGACGTGTGTTGTCCGGACTGACCAGCACACCGGTCGGAGACTTGTCTGTCGGATAGGTCGCGATCACCGTCCCCTGTGTCGAGCCACCCGTGACGTCGATGGCAATGACACCGTCGCCGGTGGTCGCATACAACGTGTTGCCATCGGGGCTCATCGTCAGGTCGCCGGGCTCACCTGGAACGGCGATACTCGCAACGACGGTGCCCTTGGTGGGACTCGCCGGATCGAGGTCGATCACGTTCACCACCTTGTTCGAGCTCTGATCGGCGACGTAGAGCGTCTTGCCGTCCGGCGTGGAGACCGCCCCGGCCGCACTGTTCGCAGGCACCTCCGCGATGACCTGGTTGTAGGTGGGGCTGGCGGGGGCGGCGTCGAGGATCACGGCTGTGTTCGCAAGCGTCTCGCCGACGAAGGCATATTTGCCGTCGGAGCTCACCGTCACCCCGTTGGGACAACTGCCCGAGGTGAGTTGAATCGTGCCGGCAGTCGGCGCGGTCGAGGTCACCGACAACGTCGGGACTTGGTTCTCCGGGGTGATCGGCACGACGACCGAGGCCGTTTGACCCTCCGTTGTGGTCGCCGACAAGTAGTGCCAGTGAACGGGATTCGACGATGTGTCGTCAGATACCGACACGGCGAACGAGTCGGTCGTCGTAGCGGTACTTGATGTGTCGCTGAGCGAATGAGCGTATGCGGGATCGGGCGTGTAGGTGTACGTGCCGTCCGGATTGATCACCACCGTGCCGTGTTCGGGTTGAGTGAGGACGGTGTAGGTCAGCACATCACCGTCGGGGTCGCTGGCGCCGAGTGACCCGGTGACCACACCGGTCGACGCATCCACCAGCGGCGTCGAGGGCGACACCGTCGGATACGAATTGAAGAACCGTCGATTGACCTGCTGCCACGCCGCCCACGCGAAAACCAGCGCAGGCGCCGGCGCGGGGGCGCCTGGGTCATGCGCCACAAGCGGATTGAACCCCAGCACGCTGAACAGCGTCGCAATGAACTTCGTCGGCGCATTCACCACTCGCACCCCACCCGACGTCGTCACCGGCGCGGGACCCGAACCGACAACCACCTGCGTCGCGGACGCGTCGGTAGCGGTACCGGCCAACGGGTTCACGACCGACAGAGACTTCACGATCGACGGAGACGCGGGGTGGGAAGTCGGGATCCCCACGGCCGCCACACTGTCCGGGGTGCCGCCGCGTGGTGTGGTGTCGCTGGGTGAGGTGTCGCCCAACGACGCCGCGGCCGGTGCTGACGGTGAACCGGATTTCTCTGTGGGAATCGACGCCGGAGACTGCTCCCCTGTCGGCTGGGCGACATGCGAAGGCGTCGACGTGTCCGCGGGTGGAGCACTCTCGGTTGGCGTAGTAGGCGGCGCGGCGGTTGGCGCAGTAGGGGGCTCGGTGGGCTGCGACGTCGTCGTCCCAGCGTCCGTCGTTCCAGCGTCCGACGACCCGAAGCTTGTAGAACCAGGGCTTGTGGAACCAGGACTCGACGAACCAGCATCCGAAGACGGTGTCTCCGCGGGCGCGGCCTGCGAGTGAGCGTCCGGTGGTGTGGCAGTCGGGTCCGACGAGCCGGTCGGCCCCTCTGTCGATACCGAGGAGTCAGCGGGCGCGGCCTGTGCAACCGAGGAGATCGTCGCCTGGCCTCCCCACCACAACACAGCACCGATCCCGGCACCCGCCACCGCCGCCCGCACCCTGCGAGTCGAACCGCTACATCTGGCCTGGGTCATCGTGTTGTCTCGGTCATCGGGTGGTCTCGGTCATCGTCACTCCTCAGTGATGGGGAAGCCTCGCGTCGGCCGCGCAGAGTCGACACGCGGGCGGCGCGCGCCCGCACCGCAAACGATTCCAACTACTGCGATCACTGGAAAGCCCCATCATTTGGGGACACAATTGCCGTATCGGAGGCGACTATTTCGGCGGATTCCGACGCGGCATAGGAAGCCAGCCGTCTTCTACGGCTCTTTTGTAGAGGTCCGTCTTCGTCGGAGCGTCGCGATGCACCTCGCGGTACTTACTGCGAATGCGCTCGATGTATTCGTTGACAGTGTCCGGCGACAAGCCCATGACCCGAGCGACGTGAGCCCCCGATCCGCCCGCGGCGTACAGTTCCAACACTTCTCTCAGTCGCGTGGGAAGGTCGACGAATTGCGGGTCCGAGTCGAGCGCCGCCGCCCAATCCATCGACACGACGGTCGACCCCGCCGCTGCCGTACGCACCGCTGCGCACACCTCTGCCTTCGTCGCGTTCTTGCGGACGACGCCGAGAGTTCCAGCGCCTGCCGCATCCCGAACCAAATAGGGTTCGTCTCCTGACGTGTAGACGAGCGTCGATACTCCGGCTTGCGATAACTCGGCGATGTTGCGCGCAGGCGTCGACCCGTCACCGAGCCGGAGATCGAGAACGACCAGGTCAAGTGGGACGCCCATGTCGGCAGTGCCGGGTCCGACCTGAGCGAGGAGTTCTTCGACGGTGTGCGCGCCGACAACCAATTGCAGGTCACGTGTATCCGCGAAGAAACCCCGTAAGCCCTCGATCACCGAATCGTGATCATCGATGACTCCGATTCGCCGGATCTGACTTTCGGATTCTTCCGAATTCACCATGGGATAGTCCCTTCGGGAAAGTGGTCGGAATGCGCTCTCTACGAGACAGCATGAGCTGCTTGGGGGAATAATGCGGGCGGTGACCGCACGGCAATTCCCCCGACCATATCGGTCGGTGTCCGAGTTCCGTCGGAACAGTGCGAGGCGACCATCGAAGAATGCCACGCACCAATCGCCCACCGCGGACTCCGCTGCCTCTCGAACGGCTGTCTCTCGAACGCTTCGCTACTACGGATTGTTTGCGGGCGCGGCCTACTGCGTGTTCATTCCATTTCTGATTCCCGCAGTAGCGCAAGCACGCTCGATATCGGCGTGGTGGTGGACTCCGACGGCATTGATCTGTGCGGCACTCCCGGGCGTCATCGTCGGAGTTCATTGCCTGATCTCGGCCAATCCGGTCCGGCTCCGACGGTGGGCCGCCCTCGGAGCACTCGGTGTGCTCGTGGCGGAACTCCTCTGGTGGCCTGCGTGGAACGGCACACCGCTCGACGATGCCACCGTCTACTGGCTCGGACCCTTCGTGGTGTTGGGCACGATCTGCGCGATGATCGCATGGAAACCCGCCCCGGCAGCTCTGTATCTGATCGTCTGCGCGATCACGATCAAGGTCACCGGCAATGTGACCCAGGGGATTTCGTCGCCGGCGACGATGATCGCCGACGCCGCGTGCAGCGCGGCATTTGCCATCGTGCCGTTCGCACTCGGCGTGTCCGGATTGCGCATCGCGGCCACCCTCGACCGCAACTCTGCCGCTGAGATCGCCCTCGCCGAGCAGACGGCCGCGACCCGCGCACGGTTGGCCGAACGCGCGCTCACACGGGCGATCACCCACGACGAGATCATGTCCACTCTTCTTGAGGCCGCACGAAACCCGGACTCGCCTCGACTCCCCTCTCGCGCAACCGCAACGCTGGTCGCGCTCGACGACGCCCTGCGCGAGACGACGTCGGGTCTCAATCCAGAACCTGCCGGGGTCGTGCGCAGGCTCAGCGAGGCCGCGCAGCACAACGATCCCGGCATGACTGTGAGCAGCGACGTGCGCGCATCCGCCGGATCGACATTTCCGCAGGTGTCCGTGGAAGCGTTGGTCGGCGCGACCGCGGAGGCCGCTCGCAACTGCTTTCGGCACGTTCCACCCGAGTGCAGCCGATCCTGCCGAATACTCGTCGAAGATCATGGGATCGAGGTCACCATCGGTGATGACGGGCCTGGTTTCGACCGCCTTGCTGTGCCACGTGAGCGGCTCGGACTCGCGATGTCCGTCGAGGAACGGTTACGGCGGGTCGGTGGTGAGGCGACCGTCGACTCCGGTCCCGGCAGGGGCACCACCGTGACGCTCGTCTGGCACAGGCCTGCCGATCCCGTCCGCGTCGATGAACCCGACCCACTCCGCCTGCGTTCATCCACCGCTCGGGTGCTCGCTGCGTCGATCGTCATCGTCCTTGCTGCGGCTGCTGCACTCAATCCGGGTTCCGCTCCCTGGTGGGTCCCGGTGGGGATCGTCGTCATGATGGCGGTCGCGGTCGCGTTCCTGGTCGGCGGCGCAACTGACGTCCTGCGCCCACTGCCGGCACTCTTCGTCGCCGCGGTGCCCGCGCTCATGTGCGCCACCTACCTCTTCGCACTCGAAGACACCACGCAGGCGATCCCGCTGTGGGTGACCGGCCCACCGGCACTGATCGCGGCACTGCTCGCGATGAGGGGACGGCCCGCCACAGCGATCATCGGCTTCGCCGTTGCCCTGGCTGTGACAGGTCTGTGGTCGTACGCCGCCACGGGCAACGCACTTCCCGGCATTCTGCTGATCGGCCCCTCTGGCGGCTTCGTCGCGATCGGCGTCGTGTTTGCGCGGGTCAATCGAACGCTGGCGCATGATCTGACCGACAGTCGACAACGAACGGCAGAAGCTGCGGGCAACGTCGCCGCGGCGCGTGCCGCGGCCCAGGAACGCGCCCGACAACTCGAACCGGTCACCGCATTGGCCCGACCGCTCCTGCTGCGACTCTGCGGCGGGGAGCGCCTCGACGACGCAACCCGAACCGAATGCAGCCTCACCGAGGCGCGGCTACGAGATCTGTTGCGCTCCAGGGCATTGTGCACTCCGGACATCAACGCCGCGGTCGACGATGCCCGACGTCGAGGGGTCGCGGTGAGCCTCCTCGACGACCGCGGACTCGATCGCCCCGACAGCGACGCCCCGGATCCTCTCGACAAGTCCACACGCGAGCTGATCATCGGCACGCTCCGCCGAGCGGCGGACGGCGCAGTCCGCATACGTGCGCTGCCACGGCACCGCACGTTTGCTGTGAGCGTGGTCGCCGAGGCCGACGACCGATGCGAGTGGGTCGGAGTCGACGCTGATGGCCGCGTCCGCACGACAGTCACCGAGATGGGGGCCGCTGATCTGGGATTCATCGAATCACCGAGATGACGGAGGTTCCCTCTCGGCGACCGTCGTGTTCGGAGGCACCGACCGTCGTCGAAACGTCACGCTCGGATGTAGACGCCGCCCAGCTCGCGGCCCCCTCCCCAGGGCACCACGCGAGCTGGGCAGATAACAGCGGCGGCAATGGTCACAACAACCTGCACCCACGAGATCTCCATCCACACTGACATTCGTCCGACGGCGGCCTACCCCCTCACCCCGGTGGCACCGGAGCCATGACCAACGCTAAAGGCACCCCGCCTCACGCACATGCCCCAGCTTTCAGGGACACCGACTGGGACGCCGGCTTTCAGGAAAAATCGGGCGCCGGATCAGGCGACCGGACCGCCGAGAGATTCGACGACGAGGTCGGCGACGCCGGCCTTGCCACGCGTCGTCGGGTGATACGGAATCGGCGGAGCGAACCCCCGCAGCCACGGCTGTGCAGAACACACGGTGTGGTCGGACCCGGCGACCGACGCCTGGACCAAGTCGACGCCGGTCTCGTGTGCCGCCAGCGCTGTGGCGTCCGCGAGCCTGTCGAAGATCCGCACCGTCTGCGCAGTCTGCTCGGGCGTGAGTGGCAGCAGGTCGCACGGCGCCTCACCCGCGACGGTGAGCGGTGGGTAGTCGACGAGCACCACTCGCGCGTGAGGAGCACGCAGCTTGATCTCCAACACCGTTTGGATCAATAGGCGCTGAACCCGCGCGTAGTCGGCGTCGGTGGGTTCAGCGGCGATCCGATGCCCTGTGTGACAACTCCTGGCGGCCGGCCCCAACGCTTTGTCGACGCCGCTCGCGACGTTGTTGCAACTCATCGCGAGCAATCGGCCGATGTAGTCGATGTCGTTTCCGCCGCTGGTGACGGTCACGAGCGCGGTATTGCGGGTGACGGCGTCGATCTGCTTGTGCGCGAGGAATCGTTGCGGCTTGTCGACGATGTTCTCCGTCGTCGCACCCGAACACGTGGCGTCGACCAATCGCAGGCGCATCGCTTTGGCCACCCGATTGGGGTAGTTGTCGGGGCTGCGGAAGCAGACGTTCAGTCGCGTCGGTACGGCGTCTGGACCCGCGGCGTACGAACTTCCGAGCGCCACATACGCCGGCGGTGTCTCAGCGGAGGCACGGACGGCTGGCTTGACGGTCGGCCCATGCGACGTGCCGTCTCCGCTGACGCCGGGCACGACCACTGCCGCGGCAGCGAGAAGTGCACCGGCGGCAATACCCATGCGGCGGAACAGACGTCGAGACACGCCTGTGATCTTCCCATATTCCTCGCGCAGACCATCGCGACCACACCCGTCGCCGCTCATGACCGCCGGTCGGCGATCGATCGGGTTCAGCGGTTACGGAAATCCGGCTCGCGCTTGGCCACGAACGCCGCCATGCCCTCGGTCTGGTCGTCGGTGGCGAACGTCGAGTAGAACAGGCCGCGTTCGGCACGCACACCCTCTGTCAGTGTCGTCTCGAATGCACGATTCACCGCATCCTTGGCCAGCCCCGCCGCGATCGACGACTTGCCCGCGATCGTCACGGCAACCTCTTTCGCTGTCGCGAGGCATTCGGCGGCCGGCACGACGCGGGAGACGAGTCCGGCACGCTCGGCCTCGTCGACCTTCATCTGACGACCCGTGAGGATCAGATCCATCGCCTTGGCCTTGCCGATGGCGCGCGTCAGGCGCTGCGAACCGCCGATACCGGGGATGACCCCCAGGTTGATCTCCGGTTGCCCGAACACAGCGTTGTCGCCCGCGATGAGGATGTCGCAGAGCATCGCGAGTTCGCAGCCACCCCCGAGTGCGTAGCCGGTCACCGCGGCGATGGTCGGGGTGCGCAGCCGTGACAGGTTGTCCCAGGCGCCGAAGAACGACTCGCTGACCACTTCACTGAAGGTCTTGTCGGACATCTCCTTGATGTCGGCGCCTGCTGCGAAGGCACGCTCGGAACCGGTGATGACGATGGCGCCGATCTCCGGATCAGCGTCGAATTGCTCTGCCGCAGCGACGACTTCGTTCATCAGCGTGGTGTTCAGCGCGTTGAGCGCTTTCGGTCGGTTCAGGGTGATCACACCGATGCCATCGGCACTCTCGGTGATGATCGTCTCGTACTCGGACATTCGATTCCTCCTAGACGGTTGTGGTGTCGAGCGAGAGCTCACAGGCTGCAGGCAGCGGGGCGAACACGGCGTCGAGCGACGCAGCGGCCGACGCATGATCCGAGGTCCACGCCGGGGTGCGATCCTTGTCGATCACCTGCGCGCGGATTCCCTCGGCCATGTCGGGATGCTGCAGGAAGCGCAGCGAGACGCGATATTCACGACGCAGCGTCTGCGCAAGGTCGGATTCCTTGTGGCGCAACGCGTACAGGGTTGCGGCCAACGAGGCCGGACTCTTCGACGCAATCCGATCCGTGGCACGATCGGCCGACTCGACACCAACCGCTCGACACCTCTCGATGATCTCCGACACCGTGTCGGCTGCGAAAGCCTCACGTATCCAGTCTCTTTCGGCGTCGAGCGTCGATGCGGGCGGCGTCACGGCGTAGCGAGACAGCGCGGCGTCGACGCCGTCGGAGACGATGGAGTCACGGAAGGCGTCGAGATTCTCGGCCAGGACGTAGTGGTCGGCGAGGCCCATGGCGATCGCGTCGGCACCGGACAGCGTGCCGCCGGTCAGCGCCGCGTAGGTACCGAGTTGGTCCGGCACGCGTGCGAGAAGGAATGTCCCGCCGACGTCGGGCACGAAGCCGATACCGACCTCCGGCATGGCCAGACGAGTTCTGTCGGTGACGACGCGCGTGTTGCCGTGCGCGGAGATACCGACGCCGCCACCCATCACGATTCCGTCCATGATTGCGACGTAGGGCTTGGGATAGGCCGAGATGTCGAGGTTGAGGCGGTACTCGTCCGCCCAGAAGCGGCCGGACGGGCTGTTCGCGGCCGCCGCGTCGTCTCCCCCTCCACCCGACGAAAGCTTCGACGCGTCTCGATGGATGGCCGCGATGTCGCCCCCTGCGCACAGTCCACGCTCACCCGCACCTGCGACGACGACTGCGTCGATGGCGGGGTCGTTCGCCCACGTGCGCAGAGCGTCGTGCATGGAGAGCGCCATCGGATGATCGAGCGCATTGATGGACGCGGGCCGATTGAGTGTTATCTGCCCGATCCGTCCGACCACATCGATGAGAACCGTCGGCTGATCCGTCATAAGTGCCACTCCTCGCTGTCGCGCGCCTACCTTCTCCCCAAATACTTGCACATCCTAGTATTCGGGTGCCAGTCGCCCGACCTACGGGACGCGATGCCCGGCGGCGCGGAACAGTTCGTACCACTCCGGACGGGTGAGCGGGATGTCGGAACCTTTCGACGCGGCGACGACGCGTGCGGGGGTGGTGGTGCCGAGAACCACCTGCATCTGGGCAGGATGTCGCGTGATCCACGCCGTGGCGATCGCGATCGGCTCGACGTCGTATTTCGCTGCGAGCCTGTCGATCACGGCGTTCAGTTCCGGGTAGCGGTCGGATCCGAGGAAGACACCGTCGAAGAATGTGGCCTGGAACGGCGACCACGCCTGGACGGTAATGTCGTTGAGGCGGCAGTAGTCGAGGACGCCCCCGCCGTCGAGGGTCTGCGCCTGCTCCTCGCCCGCCATATTCGCTGCAACACCTTGCGCGATGATCGGCGCGTGGGTGATCGACAGTTGCAGCTGATTGGCGACGATCGGTTGTGTCACAGACCTTTTCAGCAGTTCGATCTGCCGTGGCGTGTGATTGGACACCCCGAAGTGGCGCACCTTGCCCGCCTGCGCCAGGTCGTCGAAGGCGCGTGCCACCTCGTCGGGCTCGACGAGTGCGTCAGGTCGATGCAGGAGCAGGATATCGAGGTGGTCGGTGTCGAGTGTCCGCAGCGATCCGTCGACGGCCTCGACGATGTGGTCGTACGAGAAGTCGTAGTAGGGACCATCTTTGACGATGCCCGCCTTCGACTGGATCGTGATCTGCTCACGCTCCGACGACGAGAACCGCAGCGCCTGCGCGAACCGTTGTTCGCATCCGTGCGCGGGCGCTGTGCCGTAGATGTCGGCGTGATCGAAGAAGTCGATGCCCGCGTCGCGGGCCACCCCGACGAGCTCACGGATCTCGTCGTCGGAGCGGTCCTGGATACGCATCATCCCCAGGACGACATTGGGCACGGTGACATCAGTGGCGCCGAGCGCGATTCGTTTCATCACGCCGATGGTAGGCGCCACTGAGTCAGCCGCCGCAGACGCGCGCTAGACGCCGTAGCTGGTGTCGACGTAGCCGTCACCGTTGGTGTCGTAGTTCGCGGTGTCGACGTAGCCGTCGCCATTGGTGTCGTAGTTCGCGGTATCGACGTAGCCGTCGCCATTGGTGTCGTAGTTCGCGGTATCGACATAGCCGTCGCGGTTGGTGTCGGCGTACTGCGTGTCGATGTAGCCGTCGCCATTGGTGTCGCTCTCACGGACATCCACTCGTCCGTCACCATTGGTATCGGTGTACCGAACGTCGGCATAGCCGTCGCCATTGGTGTCCTGGAGTTTCACGTCGGCGTAACCGTCACCGTTGGTGTCCTTGAGCTGAACATCCACGTAGCCGTCGCCGTTGGTGTCGTAGCTTGCAGTCGCCATGATCATGGTCCTTTCGAGGAGTGGATCTCCGGTGGTCGTCAACGCTTTCTGCGTTGTCATTACATTGGATGCGGCCAAAGCACTGACATGTTCCCCCGTGCCGGAATCTTTTTCCGACGCCTCACCTTAGACATGCGAAGAGCCCGGCACCACGGGCGGTACCAGGCTCTTCGCTGCTGAATTTTCTATCGGATCGCGACCCTGGTCGGCGCCTGCCTTCGTCAGCCTCGATCGGTCATCTGCGGTGCTCGTCGAGAATTGTGTGCAGCACCTCCTCGGCGGCGATCAGCTCACGCCACCGCTCGGTGCCGCGTGGCGCTGTGGCCGTCGTGGTGAACACCACCGCGCGACCGCCGACGATCTCCACCGCCAGCCCGGTTCGCGAAATCGCTGGTGCGCGACGGCCGATGTCGGTCCATCGTGGGTCGCCGAGCAACGAATCGACGGCGGCCTCGTCGCAATCGCGTGACACTCGCACCGCCATGCCTGTGCCCTTCGACGACACCTTGTGCGACCCCGGCGACCCGAACCGGCCCGCGAGTCGGTGATGGCCGTACGGCACCAACCGCCATCCGATCTCGACATGCGGCAACGCAACCCGCGTGTGATCGGGCGCCGCGCGACCAGCGACGTCGTACACCGGCTGGTCGTACTCGTCGTTGAACACCTCGAGGTGGGAGGCCAGCACACCGACGGGACTCTCGATCGCCCATGCCTGCCACCGGGCGCCACGTCGCCGGAGATCGTGGACATCGACGCCGGCGTGGGTCGGTGGCTGGATGGCCGAGAGGTCCACCGACGTGGCCGTGGCCCATCCGAGTTGCGCGCCGACCTCATATAACGCGGTCGGCGCATTGGGCCCACGTCGAAACATCCCGATGTCCTTTCGGCACGCACTGCCCTTACGGGCAGACGCTGGCCCTTCAGCAAACGCTGCGGCAACTACCCGAGAAGATACGCTGCGGCAACTACCCGAGAAGATACAGCGCAGGGGCGCAACAGCTTTTACTGTTGCGCCCCTGCACTTGTCGATCTATGGACTTGTCGGTCTTTCGACTGACTCAGGCGTCGCTCTTGCCCTCGCCTGCCTTGCTCAGCTCCACCGGAGCGTCGGGCAGCTCGCGCGGCTTCTCCGAACCGACGAAGGTGAACTTCGCGTCCTCGCCTTCGCCTTCGCCGTCCCAGTTCTCGACGTCGATCAGCACGATCTGACCCGGCTCGACCTCGCCGAACAGGATCTTCTCCGAGAGCTGATCCTCGATCTCACGCTGGATGGTGCGACGCAGCGGGCGCGCACCGAGAACCGGATCGAACCCACGCTTGGCCAGCAGCGACTTGGCCTTGTCCGTGACCTCGATGGCCATGTCCTTGTTGCGCAGCGCGGTCTCGACGCGTGCCAGCATCAGGTCGACCATCTGGATGATCTCGTCCTGGGTGAGCTGGTGGAACACGACGATGTCGTCGATGCGGTTGAGGAACTCGGGGCGGAAGTGCTTCTTGAGCTCGTCGTTGACCTTCTGCTTCATCCGCTCGTACTGCGAGCCGTCGGAGCCGGTCTTCGAGAAGCCGAGGCCGACTGCCTTCGAGATGTCGGAGGTACCGAGGTTCGAGGTGAAGATCAGCACCGTGTTCTTGAAGTCGACGGTACGACCCTGGCCGTCGGTGAGACGTCCGTCCTCGAGGACCTGCAACAGGGTGTTGTAGATCTCCGAGTGTGCCTTCTCGATCTCGTCGAACAGGACCACCGAGAACGGCTTACGGCGCACCTTCTCGGTGAGCTGGCCACCCTCTTCGTATCCGACGTATCCGGGAGGCGCACCGAACAGACGCGACGCGGTGAAGCGGTCGTGGAACTCGCCCATGTCGATCTGGATGAGCGCGTCGTCCTCGCCGAACAGGAAGTTGGCGAGCGCCTTGGAGAGCTCGGTCTTACCGACACCGGACGGGCCGGCGAAGATGAACGAGCCCGACGGGCGCTTCGGGTCTTTCAGCCCTGCGCGGGTACGACGGATCGCCTTCGACACGGCCTTGACCGCGTCTTCCTGGCCGATGATCCGCTTGTGCAGCTCGTCTTCCATGCGGAGCAGACGGGTGGTCTCCTCCTCGGTGAGCTTGAACACCGGAATGCCGGTCCAGTTACCGAGGACCTCGGCGATCTGCTCGTCGTCGACCTCGGCCACGACGTCCATATCGCCACTGCGCCACTGCTTTTCACGCTCGGCGCGCTCGTTGACGAGTTGCTTCTCCTTGTCGCGCAGGCTTGCGGCCTTCTCGAAGTCCTGCGCGTCGATCGCGCTTTCCTTCTCCTTGCGCGCGTCGGCGATGCGCTCGTCGAACTCGCGCAGGTCTGGCGGTGCGGTCATCCGGCGGATGCGCATGCGCGCGCCGGCCTCGTCGATGAGGTCGATCGCCTTGTCGGGCAGGAAGCGGTCGTTGATGTACCGATCGGCAAGGGTTGCCGCTGCGACGAGAGCTCCGTCGGTGATGGACACGCGGTGGTGCGTCTCGTAGCGGTCGCGCAGACCCTTGAGGATCTCGATGGTGTGCTCCACCGACGGCTCGCCGACCTGCACCGGCTGGAAGCGACGCTCGAGTGCTGCGTCCTTCTCGATGTACTTGCGGTACTCGTCGAGCGTGGTGGCACCGATGGTCTGCAGCTCGCCACGGGCCAGCTTCGGCTTGAGGATGCTCGCCGCGTCGATTGCGCCCTCTGCGGCACCCGCACCGACCAGCGTGTGCAGCTCGTCGATGAACAGGATGATGTCGCCGCGGGTGTTGATCTCCTTGAGCACCTTCTTGAGGCGTTCCTCGAAGTCGCCGCGGTAACGGCTGCCTGCGACCAGCGAACCGAGGTCGAGCGTGTAGAGCTGCTTGTCCTTGAGCGTCTCGGGCACCTGGCCGTTGACGATGGCCTGCGCCAGTCCCTCGACGACGGCGGTCTTGCCGACGCCGGGCTCGCCGATCAGAACAGGGTTGTTCTTGGTGCGGCGGCTCAAGACCTGCATGACCCGCTCGATCTCTTTCTCGCGCCCGATGACGGGGTCGAGTTTGCCCTCGGCGGCGGCCGCAGTCAGGTTTCTGCCGAACTGGTCGAGGACCAGGGAGGTCGACGGCGTGCCTGCCTCGCTGGAACGACCGCCGGTGCCTGCCTCCTGCGGCTCCTTGCCCTGGTAACCGGACAGGAGCTGGATGACCTGCTGGCGGACCCGGTTGAGGTCGGCGCCGAGCTTGACCAGAACCTGCGCGGCAACGCCCTCGCCCTCGCGGATGAGGCCGAGCAGGATGTGCTCGGTGCCGATGTAGTTGTGGCCGAGCTGCAGCGCTTCACGCAGCGACAACTCGAGGACCTTCTTGGCACGCGGCGTGAACGGGATGTGCCCCGACGGCGCCTGCTGACCCTGGCCGATGATCTCCTCGACCTGGCTGCGGACGCCCTCGAGGGAGATCCCCAGAGACTCCAGTGCCTTGGCGGCAACGCCCTCACCCTCGTGGATCAGACCCAGGAGGATGTGCTCGGTGCCGATGTAGTTGTGGTTGAGCATCCGCGCCTCTTCTTGGGCCAGAACCACAACCCGGCGTGCGCGGTCGGTGAACCGTTCGAACATTGTTCTCCCTCACATTGCTAGCGCCCCGGCCGTCGATGTCTTCAAGCCTCTTGGCGACAACTGCGGTGGTGTCGGATATACGACGACCAGCCTGGCTTCCACTGTAGTGGTCAACTGGAGTGCACCTGCACTTAACGTCTGCACAGGTCGCAACGAAAACAGGTGTCGGCGGGGATCTGACAGCTACAACTCCGCAGGACACGGGCATGTTCCGGCAAATGGTGACGTGGGCTACGCCGAGAGCGAACGAGGTTCTGTGTGCTACCGGACCGGCTCGTAACGGAGGACGACGATGTCGGCGTCGAGCCCGGAGCGCTCGACGAGGCGCAGGTCGACGTGCTGCGAGATCCCTTCGAAGATCCGCGGACCGTGGCCGACGATGCGCGGATGGACGATGAACTCGTAGGAGTCGATGAGGTCGAGTTCGGCAAGCGCGAGCGGCAGCGTGACGCCCCCGGTGGCCAGCCCGTTGCCCGGTTGGGCCTTGAGTTCGCGGACCGTCGACTCGAGGTCGTCGCGACGGATCAGTTCGGCATTCCAGTCGACGCTGGTGAGCGAGTCGGAGACGACGTACTTCTTCGCACGGTCGATGACGTGGGCGAAGGGCACCATCCACTCGGGCCTGCCGTCGGTGATCTCGTCGTTTCTGGCGACCTCGCGCCAACCGGCTTCCATCATCTCGTAGATCACCCGACCGAAGACCAGCGCGTCGGCATCGGCGAGTAGCTGTGCCGAATGCCGATGCATCGCCTCGGTCGGGTTGACGGCCGTGTGGTCGACACAGCCGTCGATCGTGATGTTGATGGAGTATCGCAGTGGCCGCATGGGCGAAGGATACTGATCCGCCGATGCCGAGCTCGCGCTCATTGCTCACCTCGTTGCGCAAGTGCAATCACGTTTCCCGAGGGATCGGTGAACCAGGCGATGTCGGGTCCGACACCGTTGCCGTGCACGATGCCTCGCTCGTCGTGCTCGAAGCCGTCGTAACGCAGGAATTCGACGCCGCGCGCGGCCAGGTCGTCGATGCTCTTGGCGAGGTCGGGCACCGGAATGTTGAGCACGGTGAAGGTCGCGGGTTGGTGATCGGGCTTCGGGTAGGCCAGGACGGTGGTACCGCGGTTGATGCGGATACCCAGAATGTCGTTGTCCCCCATAGGGAATCGCAAGACTCGCATGCCGAGTACGTCGCGATAGAACTGCTCGGTCGTGGCGGTGTCGCGCACTGCGAAGCCGGAGTAGGGCGATGTCGGGGAACTCATCTGCGCCTCGTGCTCGTCGGTGAGCGATACGAGTTGCAACCAGTTGCCGTCGGGGTCCTCGACCGTCGCGAACTGGTTGCCGTCGCGGTCTTCGAGCGGGCTGATCCAGGTGGCCCCGAGGGCGTCGAGGCGCGCGGCCGTCGCCGCAGCATCGTCGACCTCGACGTTGAGCAGCGTGCGCGCTCCCTGCGGGTTGCGCCCCGAGACGTCGTCGCGCTTGTCGAACATCAGGTAGAAGCCGTCGAGCTCGATGATTGTGTAGCCCGGTCCGTCAGGACCGCCCGGTGCCGACATCGGTTCGGCTTCGAATGCGGTCGCGTACCAGCGCGCGAGCTGCTGCGGATCGTCGGTGGACAGGAGCATGGAGGAAATGGTTGCGGTTGCCATGCAGGTGTTGACCGGCCCGGAGCCGAAAACTCATCGAAGTTGCGTGGGACAGCGGGGTACAAAAATGCCCCCGTGGATCCCACGCAACTCGGATCCCCGTGCGCGACCCGGCCGAGACGGCGTCCCATCGATGAATGACTCCTGCTAACGACTGCCCTGCCGTCGACCGATCACCTCAACAGCGGGCCGATCGCACGGCCGGCGGCCAGCGTCCACTGGTTCCCTGAGCGGAAGGCACCTCATGCACTCATTCGCCACCCGAACCCGGCTCTCCCTCCGAACGCGACGTCTCATCGTCCTCGCACTGACCCTCGCGGGCCTGGTCGCGGGAACGCTGGGGGCAACCACGCTCGGCTCGGGTGCCGCCTCGGCCGCACCGCCGTACGGCAGCGGCCACGGACTCTGTTTCGACATCAATTCCCCGCTGGCGAAGTCGTCACTCTCGAAGATCGGGCGTGACGCCAACGGTGGCGGTTGGTCGCCGTACCGAGCGAGCAACAATCCTTTGAGGAATGGGTGCAACCTCGACTGGATGTTGGTCAACGGCAACGGAATCGGCGATGCGACATATCAGTCACGCGTCCTGTTGTTCAAGCACGGTCGATTCATCGGAACCGTCGATCCGAGGCCGTACGGCTACACCTGGGTAGCGAAGTACACCAAGAACTCGGTGACGGTCCGGTACCGCTGGCTCAAGCCGTCGGACCCGTTGTGCTGCGCCAGCGGCGGACCGACGTTCGTCACGGCGTACACCGTCGGCACCCACATCATCCGCGTCGGACACTTCCCACCGCGCCCCTGACCGCCCGGCCCGACCACCGCCCCGCTGCGTTGACGCTGCGGGGCGGTGTGCTGTGCGAAGAAAGTTCTCCAACGGCCGTCGGGTTTCGATGGCGGCAAACGATGATGGTGGTGTGAGCGGCGAACACACCGGCCCCGAGGCCATTCTCGAGGTCTACGACGAGGCGCTACCCGCTGTCTACGGGTACGTTTTTCGACGCTGCTCGGATCGGCGGATCGCCGAGGACGTGACCTCTGAGACATTCCTGGCCGCGATGGACACGATGCGTCGCGACCGGACCGCCTCGCCGAATGTCGGCTGGTTGATCGGCGTCGCCCGGCACAAGCTCGCCGACCACTGGCGGCGGGCGCAGCGCACACCCGAACCCGTCGACGAACTACCCGAACACCCCGACGACGGGTGGGATGCCCACCTCGACCGCATGGTCGCGCACGCGACACTGGCGCAACTCTCACCGATCAACCGCGCCGTGTTGACGTTGCGCTACGTCGACGACCTGCCGGTCGCCGACTGCGCGCACATCCTCGGCCGTACGGTCGGCGCCACCGAGGCACTGCTCACCAGGGCCAAGCGAGCATTCCGCGAGGCCTATCCGCTCAACCAGTCCGCGAAGGGGTGATCGCATGAACGCCGACGACGCGACGCCGACATCGCACGACCCGCTCAGCGTTCTGAGCTCCGCCACGACGCCGGGCTGGAACGAACCCCTCGCTCCCGCACACGATTTCGCCGAAGCACTACGCAGGCGACTCGAGCGTGGAGTGTCACTTCCCGAAGGAGTCGACATGAACACCGTCCAACTCGAACACGAACTGACCGCAACCGACATCGACACGAACGCACCGCAGGAGCTCGTCGAACGTCCGGGCGCACTGCCCTATCTCACCGTGCACGACGCACGCTCGGCGCTCGACTGGTACGTCGAACGGCTCGGCGCCACCGTTCGTGGTGAGCCGATCCTCATGGACGACAACACGATCGGACATGCCGAGCTCGAGGTCGGGGGCGGGGCGATCTACCTGGCCGAAGAGTTCCCCGACATGGGGTTGCGGGCACCGCAGCCCGGAGCGGTATCGGTCAGCCTCATGCTCGCCGTCGACGACACCGACGAGGCTCTGCGTCGCGCCACGGCAGGCGGAGCCGCAGTGACCCGAGAACCCTACGAGGCGTACGGTTCTCGCACCGCGACCATCATCGACCCCTACGGGCACCGCTGGATGCTGACCGGCCCCACGCTCGCGGCGCGGGCGTCGATGAGCGAGCCGCCCGCCGCGCGAATCCTTCAGGGCGACATCGGTTTCATCTCGGTCAACACCCACGACGCCGCCCGCGCCCGCGCCTTCTACGGCGCGGTCCTCGGTTGGGAGTTCGACGACGAGCTACGCATGGTGACCACCGCGAGTCACCCCACCGCCGTGGTGGAAACGTCTGGGCCGCAGACGATCTTCTGCGCCTACGCGGTCGACGACCTCGACGCCGCGCGGCGTCGAATCGAAGCGGCCGGAGGGACGACACGCGACGACCGGCACGGCCTCGACTGCGTCGACGATCAGGGCGTCGAATTCGCGGTGTACGTCGCAGCTCCCGACGAGCCGCGCGCGGCTCAGCATCCGCGCGGCGTCGGAGAGCTGTCCTATCTGACGGTGCACACCCGCGACAGCGCACGGTTGCGCGAGTTCTACGGGACCGCGCTGGGCTGGACGTTCACGCCCGGCCGCATCGCCGATGGCTGGGAGGTCGACGACGCACACCCGCAAATCGGTATCGCGGGCGGAGCGGATTCCGACGTTGCGGTGCCCATGTGGAACGTCGACGACGTCGACGCCGCAGTCGAGCGGGTCCGCGCAGCGGGAGGCTCGGTGATCTCTGAACCCGAGCGCGCGGCGTACGGGATCATGGCACTGTGCGCCGACGACCAGGGAGCGCAGTTCTACCTCGGGCAGCTGTTCTGAGGCGACGAACCGGAAAGTTGTGTGGGACATACGGGTACAAAAATGCCCCCGTATGTCCCACGCAACTGTGTCGTCAGCGGCTGTCGTAGCGCTCGCGCGCCTGCTCGACGTCCGGTAGGTGCCCCTCAACCAGTTCGATGACAGCCATCAGGCGCTGAGCCACCTCGCGACCCAGATCGGTCAGCGAGTACTCCACCTTTGGGGGAATCGATTGCAGCACAGTGCGGTTGACGAATCCGTCGCGCTCCAGCGTCTGCAGCGTCACCGAAAGCATTCGCTCGCTGACACCCTGCACCCGACGCCGCAGCGCACTGAACCGCAGGTCACCGTCGTACAGAGCTCCGAGCGCGAGCAGGCCCCAGCGACTCGTCACATCCTGCAGCACTTCGCGCGATCCGCAATCCCGCGCGAACACGTCGGCTTCGAGCGCCGGATCTTCTAGTGCCGGATCGATGTCGGAGTCACGCGCCGAGCGGTCTTCTGCCCTGGTCATGACCTCAGTGTACTGCACATTACAGCCAGCGCTTCCAGAAACTGTTGCACTATACGAAAAGTAAGTGCACGATGAGATGGACAGCTTGATCCACCAGAACAACAGGAGATCACATGACCACCTATGCAATCACCGGAGCAACGGGGCAGCTCGGCGGGCTCGCCGCCGGCAGCCTGCGCGCCGCAGGCGTCGACGTCGCCGACATCGTGGCTATCGTGCGCGACGAGAAGAAGGCGAGCGCACTGTCGAACGTGGGAGTGAACGTCCGCGTCGCCGACTACGAATCGCCCGAGACGTTGCGCGCAGCCCTTGCGGGCGTCGATCGTCTGCTGCTGGTGTCCGGCAGCGAGGTGGGTCGTCGAATCCCGCAGCACCGCAACGTGATCGACGCAGCCAAGGAAGCCGGGGTCTCGCTGATCGCCTACACCTCCATCCTGCGCGCCGACACCAGCACTCTGGCGCTCGCGGAGGAGCATCAGGCCACCGAGCAACTGCTCACCGAGAGCGGAATCCCCACCGTGCTCCTGCGCAATGGTTGGTACTGGGAGAACTACCTGGCGGGCGCGTCGGCCGCGATCGACTCGGGAAACCTCTACGGCAGCGCGGGCGACGGCAAGGTGGCGGGCGCGTCGCGTTCGGACTACGCGGACGCGGCGGCGTCGGCTCTGATCAACGCCAAGGGCGGCGAGATCTACGAGCTCGCGGGTTCGGAGCATCTGACGCTCAGCGACATCGCTGCCACGCTGGCGAAGGTGAGCGGTCGTCACGTGCACTATAAGGATCTCCCCGAAGCAGACTTTGCAGCAGCGCTGACCAGCAATGGCGTCCCCGAGGCTTTCGCGAAGGTCCTGGCCGACTCGGATGCGGGCATCGCGCGCGGTGAACTCGACTCCGATTCCACCGACCTCGAGACCCTCGCAGGCCATCCCTCGACGCCGCTCGCCGACGTGATCAGCGGCGCGCTTTCTGCCACTGGCGCCTGACTCGGGAGAGCGTGACCTCACGCGGGGCCGGTCGGCCGCTCGGCGCAGAACGCGTCCGTGATTGACTGTTGGCCATGTCTGCCCGCTCCGCTGTGAGGCGCGTTGCACAACGCATGCCGTTTGGCATCGGCACAGTCACCCTGGTGTTGATCGCACTACTCGTCGCGACCGTCGGGATCGTGCTATCCATCGGAACACCCACGGTGGCACGGACATACGAGAACGCCCAGCTCCGCGGCTACTCACAGCAGCCAGAGGTCGCCTGGACCGCATCGGCGGAGACACTGCCCGGATACAACCAGACCGGCAACATCGAGGTCGCCGACGCCCGCGGCGATCACTGGCTGCTCTCGTATCCGCGCGGCATCGGACGCGCCTACCAACTCGTCGATCGACACAGTGGACGCGCACTGTGGTCGCAGCCCGTCGTCGCAGGGCTCGGTTCATGTGCGTTCGACGCCGCGGGGAACGTCGGGTGTGCCATCAAGCTCGGCGATCAGCCGGACGGCTTCTATATCGTCGACGACTCGGGCAGCGTCGGTTCGAAGTCGGCACTCGACGACACCGCCCGGGTGGTCGGAGTCGGCGCGAACTTCGTGCGCATCGATCAGGCCGGTTACGAGGTCTCGATGCGCACCGCGGCGGGCAAGCGCGTCTGGGGCCGTACCTTCGCGTCCGCGGCGCAGGCGACATTCGACCACGACATGCTCATCATCTCGACGGCCGACGGCAGCCGATTCGTCGTCGACTCGCGTGGCAGGGACACTCTGCGCTGCCGCCAGTGCGACATCCTGACGTATTCCTCGGGCCTCGCCGTTGTTCGACGCGACGGGGATCAGGAGTCCGTCGACACCTACGCCGTGGTCGGCGGCACCCCGACCCGACGCCCGACGTCGGAGTCCGCCGAAGCCGAGGTGGTGGACGGACCGTCGACCCTTCCGGTGCTCACGACGGTCGGCGACGCGTCCATGCAGGCGACGCAGGGCTTCTACCAGGTGCGCGACCCGGCCCGCGGAGCCGCGCTCTGGCAGATCACCGATCCGAACCTGTCGAAATCCAACACCCGACCGTGTGGATCGATGGTCGCTTTCGCGCGGATGGACCGCTCACGAGTCGTCTACCAACTCGACGACGGCGAGCGCGCTGGAACTCTGCCGGTGCCGAGCATCGACGACCCCGACACCAACCTCGACCTGTTGAGCTGCGTCGGCTCGTCCGGCGATCACCTGGTGTTCGGCAGCAGCGGCCAACTGACAGCGTTCGACGTCCCTGCGGGCAAGGTCGCTTGGACCCGTCCGATCCTCGGGCGGGCGACGGACGTGGACGGCTACATCGTGCTCACCGAGGGCACCTCGCTGTCGGTGTTGCGGCCCAACTAGGGGTTTTACGAAGGGCCGAAATCCTTGCATCAGCAAGGGCCTAAAGCCCCTGTGTGCCTGACGTCACACTCGACGAAACATCCCCGTAACGACCAGCGATGTCGCACGTCGGCGTTCAGCGATCACTCAGTTTTCGATAACGCTGCGATAACGGTAAGGACACGTCCGCATGTACGGTCTCTCTCGGTACATCCACCGACGTACGTGTGAGGTTCAGTTTTGGGTAAGCATTCGAAGCAGCGGCGAGCAATTCTGCCGCATGCGTTCACCAAGTCGCGGGCGCCGCTGATCGGGGCCGCATTGATCCCCGTCGTCGGAGCCCTGACTGTTGCCGCGGGCGCCAACGCCGACCATGGCGCCCTGGGCGCTCCCACACCGAGCCAGTCCACCACACAGTCCGCCGCCACTCCGAGCGCGCAGAAGGACGCTGAGGCGCAAAAGAAGGCGCCCGCTCCCGCACAGCCGGTCGTCGCGACCCAGAAGGCGACAGCGACGCCCCCGCCTCCCCCACCGCTTCCCGCCAGCGTCACCGACGGCGCCGTCCCGCAGGTCGCGTTCGAGGCGTACCGAAAGGCCGCCGACACGATGGCACGCGATCAGCCGAACTGCGGCATCCCGTGGACGCTCATCGCCGGAATCGGCAAGGTGGAATCGCACCACGCCAACGAGGGCGACGCCACACCCGACGGCACGCTGAAGAATCCGATCTTCGGACCGATGCTCGACGGTTCGCTCGCGGGCAACCAGGTCATCACCGACACCGACGGCGGACGCCTCGACGGCGACTCCGTCCACGACCGCGCCGTCGGACCGATGCAGTTCATCCCCGCCACGTGGGAGAAGTACGGCGCCGACGGCAACGGTGACGGCAAGATCGACCCGCAAAACCTCTTCGACGGTGCGCTGACCACAGCCCGGTACCTGTGCGACGGCCACCTCGACCTGCGTAACCAGGCCTCCGAGGCCACAGCCGTTCTGCGGTACAACAACTCGATGGACTACGTGAACAACGTCCTGGGCTTCGCGCGCAGCTACTGACGCGCACACCGACCGTCCGCCGGGGCGTGAGGGGTGGCCCCGGCGGGCGGGATCAGGCCGGTGAACTCAGAAACGCCTGCAGCGCAGCGGAATACATCGGAACGTCGGCGGCGCCCATCAGTTCACGTGCGCTGTGCATGGCCAGCTGCGGTGCACCGACGTCGACGGTGAGCAGCCCTGTCCGCGTCGCCGTGATCGGTCCGATCGTCGAACCGCACGGCAGGTCGGCACGGTGGATGTAGCGCTGCATCGGCACACCAGCGGTGTCGCAGGCGAGCGCAAATATGGCCTCCCCCAACGCATCCGACGCGTACCGCAGGTTCTGGTTGACCTTGAGAACCGGTCCGCCGTTGATCGCGATCCGGTGCGTCGGCTCGTGCCGGTCCGGGTAGTTCGGGTGAGTGGCGTGCGCCATGTCGCCCGAGACGCATACGCTCGATGCCATGGACCGTAGATAATCGTCGCGAGAACCACCCTGCGACAACACGATTCGCTCCAACGTCGTTGCCAGGAAGTCCGACGCCGCGCCCCGCTCCGAGCCGCTGCCCACCTCTTCGTGGTCGAACAGCGCGAGCACTCTCGTGTGGATCGTCGGCTCGCCGTCGAGCAGCGCGTGCAGTCCCGCGTAGCAGGTGCCCTGGTTGTCGAGCCTTGGGGCGCTGAGCAATTCGTCTTCGGGTCCGATGAGCCTCGACGGCGTGACATCGTGGGTCATCAACTCCCACCCGAGCAGGGCGTCGGCGTCGATGCCCGCGTACTCGGCAACCCACTGCAGGATCGGGGTCGCGGCGTCGACGCCCCAGATGGCGTCGACGTGTCGCTGGGGGTTCAGTGTGACGCCCTTGCGGTCCTCGGAGAGGTGAATCGCCAACTGGGGCACGCGAAGTACCGGCTCGGTGACGTTGACCAGCACACTGCTGACGCCACTGTCCGCGCGATAAGCCAGGCGACCCGAGAGTCCGAGGTCGCGATCGAGCCACGAGTTCAGCCACGCGCCGCCGTAGGGTTCGAGCGCAACCGTCGCCAGCCCGGCTGATTCACGGTCGGGGTTCTGCTTGAGCCGCAGATTGGGGCTGTCGGTGTGGCCACCGACGATCCGGAATCCGTCGCCATCGCCGAGATCCCACGCGATGATCGACCCGCCACGAATGACATAGAACCGACGGCCCGCGTCGTCGACGAGGCCCTCGAAGGCATCGCTCTCCTCCGTCGACCAGTCCTGATCCTCGAAAAGGCGTTGAAATCCCGCGGATTCGAGCTCGGCGGCGACCGTCGCGCACACGTGGAAGGGTGACGGCGAGGCGTCGATGAACTCACCGAGCCCCTCGGCTGTGGCGGACGTTGCCAGCGACGGGGTGGGCATCGGGATCAGGCGTTGGCGAGTACGGCGTCGATCGCGGAGTAGAACAGCCCGAGACCGTCGTCGCTGGGGCCGGTCAGCGCCTCGGTCGCGTGCTCGGGGTGCGGCATGAGTCCGACGATGCGCCCGTTCGGGCTGGAGATGCCGGCGATATCGAGGACGGAACCGTTGGGATTGCTTCCGGCGTAGGTGAATACGACCAGGCCCTCACCCTTGAGCTCTTCGAGCTTGCGCTCCGGCGCGACGTAGCGACCCTCGCCCGACTTCAGCGGGATGAGGATCTCGGCGCCTGCGTCGAACCGCGACGTCCACGCCGTCGTGTTGTTCTCGACCTTGAGCCACTGGTCCTGGCAGATGAAGTGCAGACCCTCGTTTCGGGTGAGCGCGCCGGGCAGCAATCCTGCCTCGCACAGGATCTGAAAACCGTTGCAGATTCCCAGAACCGGCATTCCACGCTCGGCCGCCTCGATCACCGCACCCATCACGGGAGCGAACTTGGCGATGGCGCCGGCACGCAGGTAGTCGCCGTAGGAGAAGCCGCCGGGAACGATCACCGCGTCGACCCCCTTGAGGTCGGCGTCGCCGTGCCAGAGTTCGACGGCCTCGGCGCCCGCGATGCGCACCGCACGCGATGCGTCGACGTCGTCGAGGGTTCCGGGGAAGGTGATGACACCGATACGTGCAGTCATGTGGGTCCTACTCGACTCGATCTCGTGCCGTCAGTCGGCGATGCGGGAGACGGTGAAGTTCTCGATCACCGTGTTGGTGAGCAGTTCTTCTGCGATCCGGCCGAGGGTCACGTCATCGACCGAGTCGTCGACCTCGAGCTCGAATCGCTTGCCCTGCCGCACCTCGGAGACGCCGTCGAATCCGAGCCGCCCGAGGGCTCCGACGATGGCCTGCCCCTGCGGATCGAGGATTTCGGCCTTGGGCATCACGTCGACCACCACTCGTGCCATCGGCTAGCGCTCCTCTTCTCACGTGACATCCGCTCGACGAGACGCCGACGGATTTTCGACGGCTCTCACCTTACCGTTCAACCCGCAACCTGCACTCTCCGGTCGCGGTTTGCCGGTTCCGGGTTGACCTGGCTTGAAGTTGGCCCGGTCTCGGAGTCGACCCTGTCAGAGCACCGCTTCGATGGCTTCGATCACGACCGGGTCTGTCGGCTCGGTGCGCGGGCGGATGCGAGTGGTCACGTGGCCGTCGGCGTCGACGACGAACTTCTCGAAATTCCACTGCACGTCGCCCGCCTCGCCGTTGGCATCTTCGGTCTTGGTGAGCTCGGCGTAGAGCGGATGCCGGTCGTCGCCGTTGACGTCGGTCTTCTCGAGCAGCGGGAAGGTCACGCCGTAGGTGGTCGAGCAGAAGGTGGCGATCTCCTCGGCGCTGCCGGGCTCCTGGCCCATGAACTGGTTGCAGGGCACGCCGACGACGGTCAGTCCGCGGTCGGCGTACTTCTCGGCGACCTCCTCGAGGCCCGCGTACTGCGGCGTGAGGCCGCATTTGCTCGCGACGTTGACCACGAGCAGCGGCCCGGAGAAGTCAGCGAGGCTCAGCGCCGAGCCGTCGAGCGCGGTGACCGGGATGTTCTTGATGTTGGTTTCCGACATGGGATCGAGAGTAGTCACCGGCTGCCATCCACCGAGTTATGTCGCAGATCACAATGTGCCTCGACCCTGGTTACATCTCACATACATTTGCGTTGGTGAGATAGTTGCAGGGGCGTTAGTGTTTTGAAGTGTCCGCTCCCGCTCAGCTTCAGAACGACGCCGCATGTGATGCGCTCAGCAGTTTTCTGGAGCGACTCTCCTGCCTCGGTACCGCCGAGGCCATGGACACTCTCGCGGCGTCGGAGCTGACGTTCACGCAGTTCCGCGCACTGTTCGTCGTATCGATGCACGACGCCCCGATGCCCGTCCACGAGATCGCCGAGTGCGTCGACCTCTCGATTGCGACCGCGGGTCGCACCGTCGACCGGCTCGTGCAGGCCGGGCTGGTCGATCGTCGCGAGGATCCGGGCGATCGTCGGGTCAAGCTCGTGACGCTGACCGACCAGGGCCGCGAGACCGTCGAAAAACAGTTGGACATCAAGCGAGACCTCGTCGGACGATTCATCGACGGACTGCCCGATGAGTTCCGGGCCGCGCTGACGTCTGCATTACGGAACATCGTCGACGCCGATGTCGACTACTTCACTCTCGACCGCGAGTCCTCGAGGACCCGCACTGCGACACCGTCCACCTCCGAACCGAAAGATCCCTCATGACGAGTTCCTCTGCCGGCGCGCACGCGCACGCCGGCCCACCGGACACCAAGCTCGATCGCCATGTGCTGATCGTCGCCGGTGTGGTCGTGCTCGGCGCGATCATGTCGATCCTCGACGTCACCGTGGTCTCGGTCGCGCAGAACACCTTCCAGAACGAGTTCAACACCGACGCCGCGGGCGCCGCATGGACGATGACCGGCTACACGCTGGCGTTGGCCGCTGTGATCCCGCTGTCGAGTTGGGCCGCAGCACGTTTCGGCACCAAGAACGTCTACATGACGTCGCTGATCCTGTTCACCATCGGCTCCGCACTCTGTGCCCTGGCATGGAACATCGGCTCCCTCGTGGCATTCCGCGTGGTGCAGGGTCTCGGCGGCGGCCTCCTCATGCCGATCGGCATGATGATCCTCACCAAGGCGGCGGGCCCCGAGCGCGTCGGTTCGGTGATGGCGGTTCTCGGTATCCCGATGTTGCTCGGTCCCATCGCGGGACCGATCCTCGGTGGCCTGCTCATCGAGAAGGCGAGCTGGCACTGGGTCTTCCTCATCAACGTGCCGATCGGCATCGTGGCCCTTGTCTATTCGTGGTTCGCGCTGCGCAACGACGAGGAGAAATCGAAACCCAAGATCGACATCCTCGGATTGCTGTTGTTGTCCCCTGGTCTTGCGTTGTTCCTCTACGGAATCTCGTCGAGTACCGAGGCGGGTACGTTCATCGACACGAAGGTGCTGACCACGTCGATCATCGGCCTGATCCTCATCCTCGGATTCGTCTGGCACGCACTGCACACCAACCATCCGCTGCTCGACCTGCGACTGTTCAAGAACAAGGTGCTGGCGATCGCCGTCATCACGATGACGTTCTTCATGATCGCCTTCTTCGGCGCGGCGCTGCTCTATCCGCAGTACTTCATCGGAGTCCGCGGCGAGAGCACGCTCGCGGCAGGCCTGCTGCTGGCACCGCAGGGTATCGGCGCCATGCTCACCATGCCGATCGCAGGCAGGATGACCGACAAGATCGGCCCGGGCAAGTTCGTACTCGTGGGCATCGTCCTGATGGCCGTCGGTATGGGCACGTTCATGTTCCTCGGTTCCGACACCCCGTACTGGCTGCTCTGTGGCGCGCTGTTCGTCCAGGGCCTCGGCATGGGTATGACGATGATGCCGATCATGTCGGCAGCGCTGGCAACACTGAGCAACAAGCAGGTGCCCGACGGCTCGACGCTGATGAACGTCGTGCAGCAGACCGCGTCGTCGATTGGTACCGCGATCATCTCGGTGATCCTCGCGACCAACCTCAAGGCGCATGCCGAGTCACAACTGGCGATCGCGTCGAATGCGGCTCCCGAGAAGTACGACATGGCCGTGAAGGCCGGAATGGCACCTCAGGACCCGCCGGATCAGTGGTTCAGTTGGGCCGCCGAGGCGTTCGGCACCACGTTCATCGTGGCCGTCGCGCTGATCGCGGTGACGATCATCCCGGCGTTCTTCCTGCCTCGCAAGAAGATCGCGTCGCCTTTGGTCGAGGAGGACATGGACCGCGCGCCGATCGTCATGCACTGACCTGATCGGCTGGTCACCAAACAAGTTGCCCCTGGCTGCGGAAATCGCGGCCAGGGGCAACTTTGTCGTTGTGGTCTACTCGGTCAGCGCGCCGGTCTGCTGAAGAATCCAGGCCAGTTCGAAAGCGACTTCTTCCCACTGTTTGTAGCGACCGCTGACGCCGCCGTGGCCGGCCGACATCTCGGTCTTGAGCATGATCGGAGCGTCGGAGGTACTCAACGCCTGAAGCTTCGCAACCCATTTCGCCGCTTCCGTGTACATCACACGGGTGTCGTTGAGCGACGTCTCCGCGAGGATCGACGGATAGGGCTGCGCGGTGACGTTCTCGTACGGCGAGTACGACTTCATGTACTCGTAGACCTCCGCGTCGTGCAGCGGATCTCCCCACTCGTCCCATTCGATGACCGTCAGCGGCAACGACGGATCGAGGATCGAGTTCAGCGCGTCGACGAAGGGCACCGACGCCAGAATGCCGTTGAACAACTCGGGCGCGAGATTGGCGACCGCCCCCATCAGCAGTCCGCCCGCCGAACCGCCTTCTGCGACCATCAGTTTCGGCGTGGTCCAGCCCTTGTCGACCAGGTATCGCGCCGAATCGACGAAGTCGGTGAAGGTGTTCTTCTTGGTGAGCGTCTTGCCGTTCTCATACCAGTGACGCCCCATCTCGCCACCGCCGCGCACGTGTGCGAGCACGAATACGACGCCGCGATCGAGCATCGACAATCGTGACACCGAGAAACCGGGATCGAAACTCGCCTCGTACGAGCCGTAGCCGTAGAGCAACAGCGGTGCGGGCGAAGAACTCTCACTGCCGTCGACTCCGACACCCTTGCGTCGGACGATCGACAGCGGGATCTGCGTTCCATCTGCGGCCGTTGCCCATTCGCGGGACTGCTCGTACTGGTCGGGGTCGTAGCCGCCGAGTACCGGCTGCCGCTTGAGGAGCGTACGTTCACCTGTTTCGACGTCGAGCTCGAACAACTCGGCGGGTTCGATGAAGCTGCCGTATCCGAAACGCAGACGGGGCGTTGCCCATTCGCGGTTGCCGGCGAGCCCCAGCGAGAACAGCTCCTGCGCGACGGCGACCTCGATGAAGTCCTCCGCTACCGGCATGCCGTCGATACGGCGCAGATCGGCAATCGAGACCCGGGGCAGCGCGTCGGCGCGATACGACAGGACGAGGTAGTCGCGGAAGGCGTCGATGTCCTCGATCCGGACGCCGCGGCGATGACCGATGAATTCGGTTCGGGCAGAAGGGTCGTCGACGGGTGCGATGTCGATCGCGAAGTCGTCGGCCTTCTCGCCGTCGCGGATGTCGTTGTGCACGATCAAGAAGTAGTCGCGACCGGAGATCTCGGCATGCTCAACCGAATACTCGACGCCATCGACACGCGGTGCGACACTGCGGAATTCACCCGTCGGATCGTCGGCGGCAAGCACGAAGCACTCCGACGTGATCTTCGATCCCGTCACGATCATCAGGTACTTGTCGCTGCGCGTCGAACCCATGCCGACCCAGTATCGCTCGTCGGGCTCGTGGAACACCTTGACGTCGTCGGTGCCCGCCCCGATGTCGTGGCGCCACACCGTATCCGGGCGCCACGCGGCGTCGACCGTCTGATAGAACACGTGCTTGGCGTCGAGTGACCACGACGCTCCGCCCGCGGTGTCGGTGATGACGTCGGGGAGCAGTTCGCCGGTCTCGAGGTTCTTGAACCGCAACGTGTATCGCTCGTCACCGACGACGTCGGTGCTGTATGCGAGCCACTTGCCGTCGTGGCTGATGGCGAGCGAACCGAGGCTGAAGAACTCGTGTCCTTCTGCTTCGACGTTGGCGTCGAGCAAAATCTCCTCGCCCGGCAGCGGTGCGTCGTCGGACACCTCGGGCGGCGTCCAGTTGTCGACATCGCCGATGGGACAACGACATTGGATGCCGTACTGCTTACCCTCCTGCGTGCGGCCGTAGTACCAGTAGCCGCCGCGTCGGCCCGGCACCGACATGTCGGTTTCCTTGGTGCGCGACTTGATCTCACCGAAAATGGTTGCGCGCAGGTCTGCGAGCTGCGACGTATTCGCCTCTGTGTAGGCGTTCTCGGCCTCGAGGAAGGCGATCACCTCGGCGTCGTCCTTGTCGCGCAACCACTCGTACTCGTCGACGAAGGTGTCGCCATGGTGGGTGCGCTCGGTACGAACCTTCTTCGCGACCGGCGGTACCGCCGGGGAGGAGGCGGTCGGGGTGGCAGCGTTGCCGGGTTGTGCGTCGGTCACGGGTCTCCTATGCGTGGTCGGGCCAGTCGTCGAACGACTTCTGCGAAATCAGTTCGTAGGCTTCGATATAACGGGCGCGGGTGCGCTCGACGACGTCAGCGGGCAGGCTGGGCGGCGGGTCGTCGGACGATCGGTCCCAGCCCGACGCCGCCGAGGTCAGCCAGTTGCGGACGATCTGCTTGTCGAAGCTGGGTTGTACGTGTCCCGGCGAATACGAGGCGGCGTCCCAGTATCGGGACGAGTCCGGGGTCAGCACCTCGTCGGCGAGGACGAGCGAGCCGTCGGGGGTTTGACCGAACTCGAACTTGGTGTCGGCCAGGATGATTCCGCGCCCTGCGGCGAGATCGGCTCCCCTGCCGTAGATGTCGAGCGTCGCGGTGCGCAGGGACTCGGCGAGGTCGGAGCCGACGACATCTGCCGCCTGCTCGAAGGTGATGTTCTCGTCGTGATCACCCTGCTCCGCCTTGGTCGCGGGAGTGAAGATCGGTTCCGGCAGCTTGTCGGCCTCATGCAGACCCGACGGGAGTACGACGCCGCACACCGCGCCGGTCTTGTTGTAGTCGATGAGACCGGACCCGGTCAGATAGCCGCGGGCGACGCATTCGACGGGAACCATCGGCAGCTTGTGCACCACCATTGACCGACCCACGAGCTCAGCGGGTATGCGCTCGTCGTCGGGGCCACCGGCGAGATGGTTGGGCACGCCGAGCGCGTCGAACCAGAAGAAGCTCATCGCGGTGAGGATGCGGCCCTTGTCGGGTATCTCCGGCGAGAGCACGAAGTCGTACGCCGAGATGCGGTCGCTGGCGACCATGAGCAGGGTGTCGGAATCGATCTGATAGATCTCGCGCACCTTGCCCGAGGCCACAAAGGTGTACGAATCGAGAGCTGGACGCATGCTTCGACCTTAGTTGCTGCGTCGGCGCGCAGACATGTTCGGGTTGACGGCCGGACTTCGGAGCCCCGGCACATCATGTGGGACCGTAGGCAGATGACCCCTCCCACGATCACCATCACCTACTGCACGCAGTGCAACTGGCTGCTGCGCGCGAGCTGGATGGCCTCGGAGATCCTGAGCACCTTCGGCACCGACCTCGGCTCGGTCACCCTGGTCCCCGGCACCGGCGGCATCTTCCGCATCGACGTCGACGGGACACAGCTCTGGGAACGCAAGGCCGACGGCGGTTTCCCCGACGCCGCCGAGCTCAAGCGCCGCCTGCGCGACACCGCGCTGCCCGACTGGCAGCTCGGGCACTCCGAGAAGAAGTGAGTGCTAGAGGATGGGTGCGGGCACGTAGTTGGCGGCCTCGGGGTTGTCGGCGATGAGCTTTTCCGCGGCGGCGATGACGTCGGCGACCTGGCGGCCGGCGGCTCCGACGAACGCCTCCTTGTCGTCGAGTAGCGCGTCGAGCTGGGCGCGGTCGAGGGGGATGCGCTCGTCGGCGGCCAAGCGGTCGAGCAGGTCGGGCTCGCGACCTTCCTCACGCATCGCGAGCGCAACCGCGACGGCGTTCTCCTTGATCGCCTCATGCGCGGCCTCGCGCCCCACGCCCGCTCGCACCGATGCCATCAGCACCTTGGTGGTGGCCAGGAACGGCAGGTAGCGGGCCAATTCGTTCTCAATGACGGCGGGGTAGGCACCGAACTCGGCGAGCACGGTCAGGAAGGTCTCCAGCATGCCGTCGATCGCGAAGAAGGCGTCCGGCAGCGCGACGCGTCGCACGACCGAGCAGAACACGTCGCCCTCGTTCCACTGCGCGCCCGCGAGTTCGGCAGCCATCGAGCCGTAGCCGCGCAGCACCACCTGCAGGCCGTTGACGCGCTCACAGCTACGCGTGTTCATCTTGTGCGGCATCGCCGACGACCCGACCTGGCCCGGCTGGAAACCCTCGGTGACCAGCTCGTGGCCGGCCATCAGCCGGATCGTGTGCGCCAGCGACGACGGCCCCGCACCCACCTGCACAAGCGCGGACACGACGTCGTGATCGAGCGAGCGAGGGTAGATCTGGCCGACAGATGTCAGCGATCGCGCGAATCCGAGGTGCCCGGCGACGCGCGTTTCGAGGTCGGCGAGCTTCGACGCGTCGCCGCCCAGCAGGTCGAGCATGTCCTGGCTGGTACCCATCGGCCCCTTGACGCCACGCAGCGGGTAGCGGTCGATGGTTTCGTCGACGCGCTGCAACGCGATCATGAGCTCGTCGGCAGCGGATGCGAACCTCTTGCCCAGCGTCGTGGCCTGCGCGGCGACGTTGTGACTGCGTCCGGCCATCACCGTCGAGCTGTACTGCGCAGCATGCTCGACGAGTCGTGCGAGCACCGTGATCCCGTGCGCGTACACGTGACGCAGCGATTGCAGGATCTGCAGCTGCTCGACGTTCTCGGTGAGGTCGCGGCTCGTCATGCCCTTGTGGATCTGCTCGTGGCCGGCGAGCGCGTTGAACTCTTCGATGCGCGCCTTCACGTCGTGGCGGGTGATGCGCTCACGCTCGGCGATCGACGCGAGGTCGATCTGGTCGATGACGGCCTCGTAGTCGGCGACCGCGCCGTCGGGGACGTCGATCCCCAGGTCCTGCTGCGCCTTCAGAACAGCCAGCCACAGGCGGCGTTCAAGCGCGATCTTGTTGGTCGCCGACCAGATCTCGGCGAGGTCGGCAGACGCATATCGGCTGGCCAGAACATTGGTGATGGCAGGTTTCGACACGCCAACAGTCTAGTCGTGTACTCGACACCCGACTGTCACGGGCGTCTGGCCGTCAACCGGCCACGCGCGGCGACTCAGATCGCGATGCACGTCCCGCCCGAGCCGTAGCCCTGGTGCACTCGTGCAAGCGTCAGCTTCGACCGCACGCCGTTCTGTTTGGTGTAGAGGTATCTGTCGCCGATCCGGCGGGGAATCCATCTGATCGTCGCCTGGCCGCCCGCAGGTTCGGCGCTCCCGATGAGCCGTGGTGTGTAGCCCTTCTTGCCTTCCCAGAACGTGACCGTCCCGCGCGAGTTCACCAAGCCCGTCAGCCAATACGTGCATCCGGTTCCGTAGACCACCGAGGAGAACGGCACTCCCGGATCGGGCGCCTGGACCGGTTCGGCCGACGCCGCGCCCTGCGCCGACAACGCTGCGACGAGCACGCCCACCGCGACGACGACGGTCGCCACTACCCGACCGATACCGCGGCTCCACGCCACGACGGTTCTCCGCTGATTCACCGTGGTTCCTCCACTCGTGGGGCCAACACATCGACGACCTCGCCGAGCGCGTCGCGCGTCGCGCCGGCCGGCGACGATCCGCTGCCGAGCGCACCGAGAACGGCGCCGTCTTCGATGGCGATGAGGTTCTCGATGTGTGCGGCCCGTGCCAACCGTCCCGACCTGTCGAGCACGACGAGGTGTGTTGCGGCGAGCGTCGCACGTCGCGCGGCCACGACGTCGTAGAGCCGCGGGTACCTGGGTGTGAGCGCGATCATTTCGTAGCGGGCCGCCAACTCGTCGTGGGGGGTGTTCTCACCGACGAACACGTCGGCGAGGATCTCTGCGGTCGCGTGACTTCCTCGACGACGCCGCGCAACCGCCTCACCCCGATCGACGATCGCCTGCTCGTCTGCCCGCGACACGAAGCCAGCGGCCTCAGCCATCAGGTCGTCGAGCGAGCCGAAGTAGTACGTCGTCGACGCGAGTGGCAATTGCGCACGATCGGCAACTGCTCGGTGACGCACGGCGTCGAAGCCGCCCTCCAGCAACAACTCTCCGGCAGCCGCGATGAGGCGCGACCGCCGGCGCTCTCCCTTGGGAGTGGTCGCCGCCGTCATGGCCCCCATGCTGCCAAGCGATTTCACTGCACGGTTGGCTTTCGCGAATCTCGACCTCGCGATCACACGCGTTGGGCATATTGCGCACTCAGGTGAAGTAGTGCCCGGCCGCGAGGTCGCTGAGTAAACCGGGGAACTCCGGCTCCCAGTCGAGCAGTTCACGAGTCAGCGTCGACGACGTCGGATTGTCGATGCCGACGAAGCCTGCGAGATAACCGAATACGTCGGCGGCCCTGTCCTTGGGTACGGGGTCCTTGGGTACCGACACCACCGGGATGTCGAGTCCCCGACCGATGGCCGCGGCGATCTCCCGGAACGGCACGCCCTCCTCGGCAACCGCGTGTAGCCGGGTGCCTGCCGGTGCCGATTCGAGCGCACGGCGATAGACGCGCGCGGCGTCGCGGGTGTGCACCGCGGGCCACCGGTTGTGTCCGTCACCCAGGTATCCCGACGAGCCCGCGTTACGCGCGAACCCGATCAATCCGGGGACGAAGCCATGGCGGTCGAGGTCGGAGTGCACCGTCGGAGGTAGACGCACCACCGACGACCGCACATCGTCGTCGGCGAGTCCGATCACGAAGTTCTCGGAGTCGATCCGGTACCCCGAAGGAAGCGCATCCTCCTCGGTGCCGGGACGTCCGGTGATGCCGGAAGCGGCCAAGAGAAGTGTTCCGGATGTACCCACCAGGGCTTTGCCGGTGCCGCGCACGGCGTCGCCGATGGCGGTGAGAGCCGCGAGGTCGGAATCTGCGGCGCCTGCCATGTCGCCGACCTGCATGAGGTCGTGTCGGAAGGCGAGATGGATGACGCCGTCGGAGTCCGACGTGGCCGCACGCAACACGTCGAGGTCGTCGAGTCCACCACGGACGACCTCCGCCCCGCGCTCTGCCACGAGCGCGGCCGCGTCGTCAGAGCGAGCAAGTCCGACGACGCTGTGGCCAGCCGTAATGAGCTCGGGTATGAGTGCGGACCCGATGTGTCCCGACGCACCGGTGAGAAAAACGCGCATGACAAGCCTCTTCGTCGTGATGACATGATCTGACATCACTCACGCTACCCCTGATGTCAGGTTCTGTCATCGACGCTATTCTGGCCAGATGGGTCGATGGCCGACGGGATCACGGGAGCGGATGCAGACAGCCGCGGTCGAGTTGTTCCTCGAGAAGGGTTTCGACGAGACCTCGGTCGCCGACATCACCGAGCGCGCGGACGTCACCGAGCGGACCTTCTATCGGCATTTCGGCGACAAACGCGAGGTGCTGTTCGACCGCGAGCGCACCCTCGAGCGGGCGACGATCGAAGCGGTCGCCGATACTCCCGCGGGCGTTGCTCCGCTCGACGCCGCTGCTCACGCCCTCGCCGCGGCGAGCAGCCGGTTCTTCGTCGACAGGCTCGACCACGCTCGAACCCGGCAGCGAATCATCGACGCCACTCCCGAGCTACACGAACGGGAGCTACTCAAGATGACCTCGCTCGCAGACGCACTGGCCGTGGCACTGGAAGCCCGCGGCCACGCCCCCGTGCGCGCACGGCTGGCCGCCGACATGGCGATTGCCGCTTTCACCGCAGCGTTCGATCGCTGGCTCTCGGACGGCACCGACACGGAACTCGGCGCACTCGTCCTCGACACGGTCGACGAGTTGCGAAGCGTGGCAGGCGAATCCACCGTTCGGCAGCCGTAACAGCGTTGCGCGGTGCAACGTCGAGTACGGTGGTCCACGATCAATCGGATACCCCCTGGGGTATATTGAAGACATACCCAGCCACCCCGAGGAGGCGCACATGGTCGGCGACGACGAAGCGATCACCGTCGTACTCAACAGATTGCGCCGTGCGCACGGTCAGCTCGCGGGCGTGATCTCGATGATCGAGCAGGGTCGTGACTGCAAGGACGTCGTCACGCAGCTCGCCGCGGTCTCGCGTGCACTCGACCGCGCCGGGTTCAAGATCGT
Source organism: Gordonia jacobaea (assembly GCF_965344965.1). Taxonomy (NCBI): domain Bacteria; kingdom Bacillati; phylum Actinomycetota; class Actinomycetes; order Mycobacteriales; family Gordoniaceae; genus Gordonia; species Gordonia jacobaea. Next base: position 936,444 of record NZ_CBDRLS010000001.1, read on the forward strand.
CGCCACGGGCCTGCGTGAATGCCTCACCGGCGACGAGGCAACGACGGAACCCATGACAGAAGAACAGCTCGAGAAGCTGTTCCTCGCTCTGGCCTGAACCGAGACCACCAGATCCGGCCATACAGAATCGCCGGGCACACGAGAAAGGAAACGCCATGCAACTCGGCTACTCCACCACCCTCACCACCGAGTTCGACGACGCCGTCGCCCGCACCCGCGCAGCGCTGGCAGAGCAGGGATTCGGCGTGCTCACCGAGATCGACGTCACCGCGACGTTGAAGAAGAAGCTCGACGAAGACATCGAGCCCTACCTGATCCTCGGTGCGTGTAATCCCGGTCTCGCGCACCGCGCACTCGGCATCGAACGGCAGATCGGTCTGCTGCTGCCGTGCAACGTGGTCGTCCGGGCGAATCCCGAGGTCACGGGCGAAGTGATCGTCGAAGCGATGAACCCCGACATCATGGTCGCGGTCGCCGATGCGCCGGGGCTACCCGACGTCGCCGCAGACGCGTCGACCAAGCTGAAGGCGGCAATCGCCGCTATCTGATCGGTGCCCACTATCCTGTGAACTCGATGAGCACCGATCACCGGCCGAACGCCGCAACCCCGCGCGCCGACCCCGCCTCCGACGCGCCGTCGGCGCAGCCCAACCGTCGAACCATTCTCGCGTCCGCACTGGGTGTCTCGGCAATCGGAGCGTTGTCGGCGTTCTCACTGTCGTCGTGCTCACGCTCGGACGCGGTGACTGTCGACGAGCGGCGAGCGGCGGTCCCCCGTTCCGCCGACGACGAGCTGCCCATCGAGACCTCGCCCGCGCCCATCGCCGAGGGGCCGAAGCTCATCACGGGAAGCTTCGTCTCCGCCAAGATGGGTGGTCGGCCGACGCGTTGGGCCGTCGCACGACCGTCGGGTGTGACGGGGACGCTCCCCGTCGTGGTGGTCCTGCACGCGTTGAACACAAACGAGCAGTCGATCTTCACCAATAAGCTCAGCGTCCAGACCGTGCTTCAGGAGTACGTCGACGCGGGCAATGCGCCGTTCGCGATTGCCGCGGTCGACGGCGCGCGCAACTACTGGCACGCGCGCGCCGACGGAACCGACGGCGGCGCAATGGTTCTCGACGAGTTCATCCCGATGCTGGCGAGCAATCGCGAACTCGACTTGTCCACCGATCGACTCGGGCTCTTCGGCTGGTCGATGGGCGGTTACGGAGCACTGCGCCTCGGAGCGCTACTCGGCGCGCCCCGCGTCGCTGCGATCGCGGTGAGTTCGCCTGCGCTGTGGGCAGATCCGAACAATTTCCCGCAGCGCGCCTTCGACAGTTTCGACGACTATCAGCGCAACTCGCTGTTCGGCCAGCAGCGCGCGTTCGACAAGATCCCACTGCTGATCACCATCGGTTCGAGCGATCAGTTCTACACCTACACCCGTCAATGGGCCGCAGGACTACACCCACCGGCGGCATTCGGGACAGCGGCCGGCGGACACACGAATCGCTACTGGCGCAGCGTTCTTCCCGATCAGGTGGCGTTCCTCGGGCGCGAACTGGCCCGTTAGATCAGATACTGATCTCGCCGTCGAGCGCGGCCTTGCCGATGTCGGTGCGGTGATGCGAGCCCGGCAGTTTGATCGAGTCGATCCGCTCGTAGGCCTGAGCGCGCGCCTCGGCGAGGTCGGCACCAACCCCGAGCACGCCGAGTACCCGACCTCCCGACGACACCACGGCACCGGACGCGTCGACTGCCGTTCCGGCGTGCAGCACGCCCTCGCCTGATGCGCCGGTGATCGCGTCGCCCGTGCGCGGCTTGCCCGGGTAGTTCTCCGCTGCGACCACCACGATGACTGCCGCGCCGTCTTCCCACTCCAGTGGGGGCAGGTCGGCCAGGGTGCCGGTTGCCGTCGCGTTGAGCGCTTGTCCCAGAGGCGATTTCAGCAGCGCGAGCACCGCCTGCGTCTCGGGATCACCGAACCGACAATTGAATTCGACGACGGACGGCCCGTCCTTGCCGATCGCGAGTCCGGCATAGAGCAACCCGGAGAACGGCGTACCGCGTCGAACCAGCTCTGCGGCAACAGGTTTGACCACATCGTCGACGATCTGCGTGGTCACCTCGTCGGGTAGCCACGGCAGCGGCGTGTAGGCGCCCATACCGCCGGTGTTGGGCCCGGTGTCGTTGTCGCCGACACGCTTGTGGTCTTGCGCGGGGATCAGCGGTACGACGGTCTCGCCGTCGACCAGGCAGAACAGTGAGACCTCTGGTCCATCGAGAAAGCTTTCGAGCAGGACCGGATGGCCGATCTCGAGACACTCGGCCGCGTGACTCCGTGCGGCCGCGCGGTCGGTGGTCACGACGACGCCCTTGCCCGCGGCCAAGCCGTCGTCCTTGACCACCCAGGTCGGGCCGAAACGATCGAGCGCGGCGTCTAGTTTGGCAGGGTTGTCGACGACCTCGCTGTGCGCGGTGCGGACACCGGCCGCTGCCATGACATCTTTGGCGAAGGCCTTCGATCCCTCGATCTGTGCCGCCTGCGCTCCGGGTCCGAACGTCGCGAACCCGGCGTCGCGCAGCACGTCGGCCACACCGAGAACCAGCGGCACCTCGGGGCCGATGACAACGAGATCAGCGTCGAGCTGACGCGCCAGTGCCACCACACCGTCGGCCGACACGACGTCGACGGCGTGATTGGTGGCGATCGACGCGGTCCCCGCGTTACCGGGCGCGACGTGCAGTTCGGTGACCGACGGATCGCGGGACAGGCCGAGGAGCAGGGCGTGTTCACGGCCGCCCGAGCCGATGACTAGTACGCGCACGCCCACGACTCTAGTGGTTGGGGTGCGCGCGAAGCAGCACAGGTGGGGCGGCGTCGACGCGGCGCAGCGATGTCACGACACCACTGCGTCGAGTCCCATGTCGACGAGCGCTTGCGCGCGTCGCGGTACGCGGAACGCCTCGTCGACGATCACGATGAACACCGGCGCCAACGCGACCACCACGACGGAGATCGTCAGCGACACCCCGGCGAAGGCCATCCACACCCCGGCGACGAGTAGGACAACGGCCCCGATCGCGCACAGCAGCGAGACCGGGTCGAATCTCACCAGGTAGTCGTACATGCCGAGAACAGAGAGGCAGTAGATGCCCAGCGGCACCGCGACGCATGCCACGACGGCACCCGCGCTGATCTTCGCCTCGTGCTCGGTCCACAGCGCTGCCACCTCGAGGCCCGCTCCGGTTGCCGCGGCCGACATGAAGATCACGGTGTGTCCGTAGCCCCACTGGAAGCACTTGCCCGGGTTGAGATGCAGCGCGTCGCCTACCGGGACGGTGAAGTAGATCCACCACATCGCGAAGATCATGACCATCGCGGAGAGTCCGAAGACCGCCGACTCGGTCGTCCAGCCCTCCTCCTCGACCACCGCCTGCAAGATCGCGACGGTGCCGACGACGCCCTCGCCGAGAGTGACGATGGTCAGCGCCGAGTAACGCTCGGCGATGTGATGTGGGTGCCACGGCGTCGAAGTGAAGCGCGTCTCCGCCACGTACGGCCCGAGGTATTCGACGAACGCGCACGCCGCGATCGCGATGATCGTCGGCCACAGCGACAGATCGACGATCGCAACTATCACCCAGAGGACCTGCGCGATGAAGATCATCAAGGCATAGGTCAAGCAGGTCTTGCGGTAACGCGGACTCTGCGACGCCGCCCGCAGCCACTGTGTGACCAACCCCAGCCGCATGACCACGTACCCGATCACGACAACGCGGATGTCGACGTGCTCGTTGTTCTCGATCGAGGTGAACACCGGCGCGATTCCCAACGCAAGGATCGCGACACCGACCATCTGCACCAGCACCATGACGCGGAAGAACCAGTCGTCGGTGTCGAACGCCGAGGCGAACCAACTGAAGTTGATCCACGCCCAGATCGCGGCGAAGGTGCACAGCACGTATCCGAAGAAGGCGGTGCGCCAGTGACCTTCAGCGAGGTAGTGGGCCACCTGCGTGCCTGCCACCGAGAAGATGACCACGAAGACGAGGTCGAAGAACAACTCGAGGTTGGTCGCCGAGCGTCGTTCCTCGTGCGGGTCTCTGCCCGTCATCCGACTCAGTCGATGTCCGATCGTCAATGCCACGATCAGAACCTTAACGTCGGAGGACGTCGACGTCAGGACACTCAAGCGAGACCGGAGCGATCGCAACAGGTGGTTGTCGATTAGCTCCCGACTGTCGAGGTCCCGACGTCGACGCCGGGCGACTACTTCGGAGCTGTCAGGTCGTAGGTGGTCACACCGTCGACCGTCTTGGCGGTGAAGTTCTGCTCCACCCACGCAGTGATCTGACTCGACGGCCTGCTGCTGTCCGAACCGCCACCGAATCCGCGGCCGCCACCGAATCCGCCACCACCGATGAAGTAGTGGATCTTCTTTTGCTCCACCAGCTTCTGGAACTGTGCGAGCGTCGGCGACGGATCGGTGCCGTTGAAGCCGCCGATCGGCATCACCGAGTAGCCCGATTCGAGTTGGTAGCCCGACGCGGTGTTCGAGCCGACCGCCGCGGCAACCCAGGTGTACTTCTCGGCGTCGGACTTCAACAGCGCGAGCATCTCGGCGCTTGGCTTCGACCCCATCAGCAGACCGCCACCGGGACCGCCCATTCCGCCACGCATTCCCGCATACCCGGCGCCCGCGGCCATGCCGGGCGGCATGCCCATGCCCGGGCCGCCTCCACGCTGTCCGCCGAATCCGGCTCCGCCACCGCGCATTCCGCCCGGTCCGCCGCGCATTCCGGGACCGAATCCGCCCTCGACGCGCGGTCCGGCGCTGATGATCGAGCCCTGCTTGGCCGTGGTGATGGTGTCGACGGTGTACGCGAACGGGCCCGCGAGGGCGGCGATCACCGACATCGCGATCGCGATCGCACCGACGTAGGCGCGTTGTGCGAACAACATCGCAGCACCCCCGACGATCCCGAGGAACAGCACCACGTAGCGCAGCCACGGCACGAAATCCGACGACCGCGCGAGCAGCGCGAAGCCCCAGATCGCCGCGATCCACACCGCAGCGGCGAGCACACACCGGACCCACACCTTGTCGCGTGCACGCCAGGCCACCGCGGCGCCACCGGCGAGCACGGCGGCGACGGCCGGCGCGAGGGCAGCGGTGTAGTAGCTGTGGAAGATGCCCGCCATGAAGCTGAACACGGCCATCGTCACGAGCAGCCATAGCCCCCATACGACGAGGTAGGCGCGTCGTGTGTCGGTGCGCTTGGCCCGACCGATGATGATCAGCGCGGCGATACCGAGCACCAGTGCCGACGGGATCAGCCAGGCGATCTGACCGCCCTGCTCGGGCTGGAACATTCGCAGCAGTCCGGGTTGTCCCCACATGCCGCCGCGGCCACCGGGCGCGCCCGGTCCCGCGAAATCGGCACCCATTCCGCCGGGACCGGCAGCCGAACCACCGTAGGAACCGCGCCCCATGCCCGGTCCGACGCTGCCGGTCTCGTTGCCACTGAGACGGCCGAAACCGTTGTAGCCCAACGTCAGTTCCATGACCGAGTTGTTCTGCGATCCACCGATCCACGGTCGCGACGACACCGGCCACAGCGCGACGGCGAGCAGCCACCAACCCGCGCTGACGATCATCGCTCCGAGTGCGGCGAAGCAGTGCGCGAGGCGTCGGCCCCACCCGCCCGGACCGAATGCGAAGTAGGTGATCGCGAGTCCCGGCACGATCAGCATCACCTGCAACTGCTTGGTGAGGAATCCGAACCCGACGAAGACGCCGACCAGGATCATCCACCGAAGCCGTCCTGTCTCAACGGCTTTCAGACATGCCCAGACCGCGGCGACCATCAACAGGATGAGCAGCGCCTCGGGATTGTTGAAGCGGAACATCATTGCGGCGACCGGGGTGAGCGCCAACGTCGCACCGGCGAGGATGCCCGCCCAGTGGCCGAAGTACCTGCGGGTCATCCAGTAGAGCAACGCCACCGACGCCACGCCCATCAAGGCGTTGGGCACCAGGATCGCCCACGAGTTGAGCCCGAAGATCCGCACCGACAGCGCCGGAATCCACAGCGACGCAGGCGGTTTGTCGACGGTGATCGAGTTCGCCATGTCCGACGACCCGAAGAACCATGCCTTCCACGACTGCGACCCCGCCTGGATCGCCGCGGAGTAGAACGAGTTGGCCCACCCGTTCGCCGAGAGGTTCCAGAGGTTGATGATCGTCGTCGCGATCAATAGTGCGGCAAGCGATCCGCGCTCCCAGAGCGTCGTGCGTGTGGTCGAGCCGCCCGTGGTGTCGACAGGCGCGCGGCCCCGGGAGTCCGGGGCCGTCGCGAATTCTGCTGTGGTGGTCATCGTCTCGATTCTTGCTCGGTGGGGCGGCTGGCAGCAGTGTGGCCGGCCTCGTGAATGCTGTGGGGCGTCATTCCGCTACTCCGGCGGTGCGTCGCAGGTGAGCACGGAACACCCACCGCAATCCGACGAAGCGCGTCGCCGTGGCTACCAGATTGGCGACGATCAGCACGACGAGTTCGACGTGCTTCGACGCTTCCGGTGCGTACGCGTGCAGCCCCGCGAGCGCCCCCGCGGTGACCGCCCAGCCGAACAGGAACACACCGAATCCGAAGAGCTGGTGTTTGAGAGCATCCTCGCGGCCGTGCACGCCGAAGCTGAACTTGCGGTTGGCTGCGGTGTTGAGCACGGCGGTCACCGCGAGTGCCACAAAGTTGGAGACCTGCGCACCGAGGATCGAGTGCAGGAGCAGGTAGAGCACCGCATACGCGGCCGTCGACGCCACCCCGACGACGCAGAACCGGACGAGCTGGCCGACCATGCCCGGGGGAACACCCGCGATGTCGGGACCGGCCGCGCGTTCCCGGCCGACCGTCGAACGCAGCTCGACGATGGGCAGCCGACCACGCGCCAGCGCGTAGCCCACCCGGGCACAGCCCTTGAGGTCGTCGACCGCCGTGGACACGATGTCGACGGTGCTGTTCGGGTCGTCGACCCAATCGACCGGGATCTCGGCGATCCGCAGCCCGATGCGCTCACCGAGGACGAGTAGTTCGGTGTCGAAGAACCAGCCCGTGTCCTCGACGTAGGGCAATACCTGACGGGCGATGTCGGTGCGCATCGCCTTGAAGCCGCACTGGGCGTCGGAGAACTTGGCGCGCATCGTCGTACGAAGAATGAGATTGTATGAGCGCGAGATGAATTCGCGCTTCGTGCCACGTACCACCCGTGAGCCGCGGGAGAGTCGGGAGCCGATCGCGATGTCGGAGTGCCCGGACTCCAACGGAGCGATGAGCGGCATCAGCGCGTTGAGGTCGGTGGAGAGATCCACGTCGCAGTACGCGACGATCCGTGCGTCGCTGCGCGTCCACACCGCCTTGAGTGCCCGGCCGCGGCCCTTCTCGTCGAGGTGAACCACCCGGATGTCGCCGAGTTCGCCCGCGAGTTCCGCGGCGATCGCGACGGTGGCGTCGGTGCTCGCGTTGTCGGCAACGGTGATGCGCGCGGTGAACGGGACGTGTGTCCGCAGGTGGTCGTGGAGGCGGCGCAGGCACAAGGCGATGTCGGTCTCTTCGTTGTAGACCGGTACGACGATGTCGAGTACCGGAGCGGTGACCGATGTGTCGGCGACGATCGTCACGGGTGCCGCGGCCTGCGGGAGGGCTTCTGTCGTCATGAGTACAGATTCGGGTGCCAAACTGCAGCAACTCTGCGTCGAACCTGCCAGCTTCCTGTGAGCGTCTGGCCTGCGAAAAGGTCATCGTCGGTGGCCATCACTAGATTGGCGGGCATGACGGCAACACCGGTAGGACTGTCCGACGACGATCAGGCGGTCGCCGTCGCGGTGATCACCAGCCTCGCGGGCGACGGCGCGCGCCTGCGCGACGACCAGCTCAGCGCTGTGGCGGGGCTGGTGGGGAGCTCGGGGACCTCGGGGAGCTCAGGGCCGCGAGTACTCGTGGTGCAGGCGACCGGATGGGGAAAGTCGGCGGTGTACTGGACTGCGACGGCGATCCTGCGGTCTCATCGGCGGGGTCCGACGTTGATCGTGTCGCCGCTGTTGTCGCTGATGCGCGATCAGGTGTCGGCGGCCGAGCGTGCCGGACTGCGGGCGGCGTCGCTCAACTCGTCGAACGTCGACGACTGGTCGGCGATCGAGACGTCGTTGCGTTCCGGCGAACTCGACGTCCTGCTCGTCTCCCCCGAACGTCTCGCCAATCCGGGATTCGGTAGGCGGGTGCTCGACGCGTTGTCGGGCGAATTGGGACTGCTCGTCATCGACGAGGCGCACGCGATCTCCGATTGGGGTCACGATTTTCGGCCGGACTACCGCAGGGTCTCCGACGTCCTGCAGTCGCTCAATCCCCAGACTCCTGTTCTCGCAACCACGGCCACGGCGAACAGTCGGGTCACCGACGACGTCGCCGCGCAACTCAGCGCAGGCGGCGAGCAGTCCGAGACCTTGGTGCTGCGCGGTCCACTTGCTCGAAAGTCGTTGCACCTGAACGTGATCGACGGGCTGTCGCCGATCGGACGGTACGGATGGGTCGCACAGCACCTGCCGGAACTCCCCGGTTCGGGCATCGTGTACGTGCTCACCGTCGCCGACGCCGAGCGTCTCGTCGACGCGATTCGCGCGATACACGGAGATTCGCTGGCCGTCGAGGCGTACACCGGGCAGCTCGACGCCGACCGCAGGCATCATCTCGAAGACGCCCTGCTGCGCAACGAGGTCAAGGCGCTCGTCGCGACGTCTGCGCTCGGAATGGGTTACGACAAGCCAGATCTCGGGTTCGTGGTACACGTCGGATCGCCGCCGTCGCCGGTGTCGTACTACCAGCAGGTCGGGCGTGCGGGCCGCGCGCTCGACGACGCCGTCGTGATGCTGTTGGCGTCGGCCACCGACAACTCGGTGTGGGACTACTTCGCGACCGCCACCATCCCTGATCCGGTGAAGATGGAGTCGGTGCTCTCGGCGTTGCGCGAGGCCGACGAGCCGATGTCGGTGCCCGCGCTGGAGGCGGCGACCGGGCAGCGTCGAGGTCGAATCGAGTTGATGCTCAAGCAGCTTGCGGTCGACGGCGCCACCGAACGCGGGCCGGACGGATGGTCGGCGACGGGTACGCCGTGGACGTTCGACGCCGCCCACTACGACGGAGTCGTCGCGGTGCGGCGTCGCGAAGCCGACATCATGCGCAGCTACATCGCGGGCCGTCAATGCTTGATGCAGTTGCTCACCGAATCGCTCGACGATCCTCAGGCGCAGCCGTGCGGGCGTTGTTCGGTGTGCACGGGAGCCCTGACCCCACCGCTGACCGCCGACGTCGATCCCGCCGTCGTACGCACGATCACCGGCAACCTTCGACGTTCCGCGCAGATCCTCGAACCGCGAAAGATGTGGCCGGGTGGCGATTTCGGGCGTCGCGGCCGCATCGCCGCCGACCTCGCCGCCGAACCGGGAAGAGTGCTGGCACACGCCGACGCCCCGGAGTGGACCGACCTCCTCAGTGCCGCTCGCGCCGACGATCAGCAGGCGCTGGCCGACCTCGGCGAATCCGCGGTGGCGACACTGTCGTCGTGGGTGCGGCAGTCGGGCATGCGCCCCGACATCATCATGTCGCTGCGCCTGACCGGCACCAACCTGGCCGATCAGCTCGCCGAACATCTACGCGTCGTCGGCAAGCGGCCGGGCGGACATCTACCGGTGCGACAGGGCAACCCGCCCGATCGCGACGCACCCGGCGCCGTCGAGGCCGCCTACTGGCGCGACCACCTGGGCGAACCGCCGCCAGAGGTCGCGGGTCAGAACGTGCTGCTCGTCGTCGACGAGTCGCGGTCGGGGTGGGCGATCACGCTCGCCGCCGCCACACTGCGCGAGGCAGGCGCCACCGCGGTCATGCCGCTGCTGATCCACCGGAGCGTCTGACCGCCCGAGCCGCTCGACGAATGGGCGCTGCAGATTGTCGACTGTGCGCTCGAGACCGCCGACTGGGCGCTCCAGCGCGTCGACTGTGCGGCGCGACGCTCAGTCTGCGACGTACTCGCCGTAGCCGGTTGCCCGGAGCGCGGCGCGGATCTTTTCGGCGTCGGCGTCGAGTTCCTCAGGCGTGATGTCTTTGCGGGCCTTACTGAGGTCGAACGTCTCCATGCTCTTGGCTGGGAAGACGTGCAGGTGCACGTGCGGAATCTCGAGCCCGGCGATGAGCAGACCCATGCGCGGAGCGTCGAACGCGGCTTTGACGGCACGGCCGACCTGCTGTGCGACGTCGGCGAGATGGGTGAACGATGCCGTGTCCATCTGCTCCCAGTGATCGACCTCCTTGCGCGGCACGACCAGGACGTGGCCCTCGGTCACCGGCTCGATGGTGAGGAATGCGACCGCCTGGCCGTCCTTCCACACGAATCGACCGGGTAGTTCTCCGTTGATGATCTTGGTGAATACCGATGCCATGAGGACATTCTATGGCGGTCGGGCGGCAATACTGCGGGTGTTGTGGGCAATCCCGGCGACGTTGTCGGCGATCGGGTCGTGTTGCCTGCGATCTTGTCGGTGGGCCGTGACATTCTTTTCCTGTGAGTCGTCGAGAGTTCACCGACGCCGCGCCCCCGACGCCGTCCGGGACGGGGCCGGTCGGTTCCGCAGAGGTGGTGGCACGCGCCCAGCGCTTCCCCCGGTTGCGGTACATGGGCTCCAAGTACCGGCTCCTCCCCCACCTCGAGCGGACTTTCGCCGAGATCGGCGGAACCACCGCGGTCGACGCGTTCTCCGGGTCGGGGGTCGTGTCGTATCTGCTCAAGGCGCAGGGGTTCTCCGTTGCGAGCAACGACTTTCTGAACTTTCCGAGCATCATCGCCCGCGCGACGGTCGCCAATTCTTCGGTGCGTCTCGAGCCCGAGTTGATCGACGAGATCTGCGGCCCAGCCCTCGACGACCGCGACTTCATTCGCAGCACGTTCGACGGCCTCTACTTCGACGCCGCCGACCGCGCCTTCCTCGATTCCGCGTGGTCACACATCGCGCGCCTGCGTGGGTACCGTCGCGACCTTGCCATCTCCGCCCTCGTCCTCTCGGCAGCACGTAAGCAGCCACGCGGCGTCTTCACGTTCACCGACGCCACCCGCTACGCCGACGGCCGGCGCGATCTGCGCATGTCGCTGCGCGACCACTTCCGGCTGCGCGCAGCGTCGGAATACAACTCGACGGTCTTCAGCAACGGACGCAAGCATCGCAGCAGTTGCGGTGACGTCTTCGACCTCGACGTCACACCGCTGTTCGACGCCGCTCCCGACCTCGTCTACCTCGACCCTCCCTACGCACCGCCCACCGACGACAACGACTACATCAAGCGCTACCACTTCCTCGAGGGCCTCTCGGTCTACTGGGAGGGCATGAGCATCATGGAGAACACCAAGACCAAGAAGCTGCCGAAGCGGTTCACCCCGTTCGCCTACAAACGGACCATCGACGACGCCCTGGTCCGCACGTTCGAGCACTTCGAGGACGCGGGCGCGATCGTGCTGTCCTATTCGTCGAACGCCCTGCCCGGCGCCGACCGCATCGTCGACCTGCTGGGCAAGGTCAAGCCGTCGGTCGAGGTCATCGCGATCGACCACAAGTACAGCTTCGGCACCCACGCCGCCGCGACGCGTCGCGACGTGAGCGAGTACCTGTTCATCGGCCGAGACTGAACATCGTTGAAATACACCATCTTTGAGACACACAGGGATCGACGACGATGAGTGACGCGGGAGAGTTCGACGACTACCTGTCGACGCTGGGCCGGCTCACCGCACACGTCGACCCGACAGCGTCGACCCCCGATGCGGAAAAGATCGTCGACGCCGTCGAGACACTGACCGAGGTACTCGACACCGACCTCACTGGGCTCGCCGTCTGGGCGCGCGATCACGCCGACGAGGACAGCATCCTGCGGCTGGCCGTCGGCCTCTCGCAAGAGAAGTTGCGCAACAACCTGCGGCACAAGTTCGGGACGTCGTCGTGGCAGAAAGTTGCGCGCACACAGCCATACGAGCTGGTCAGTTGGATGGACCGGGAGTTCGACCTTGTCCGAATGCTGCGGGTACAGATGGCACGGACGTACACGTTTGCCGACATCCTCGTCGCGCGGTCGGGAACGCGCGCAACGGCCACCCGCGCGGGAGCGTCGGGACGACACATCGAAGACGAGATCGAGGCCATCGCCCGCGATCTCGGACTCCCCTACGTGACCCGCTCCCGATTCTCCGGACGAGGCGGGCGCGACGCCCCCGCCGACCTCATCGTCGGGCACGAGGGAGCCGCCGACATCGTCGTCGCCGCAAAGGGTTTCGACTCGACCGGCAGCAAGCTGACCGACGCCGTGCGCGAGATCGAGGAGATGGCCGAAGTACGGCTTCCGCGCCAGGTGGTCCTGGCGGTCATCGACGGAATCGGCTGGAAGTCGAGGCAGTCCGACCTCCGCCGCATCCACCAACTATGGGCCGACCGCCAGATCGACGGAATGTACACGCTCGCAACGCTCGACACGTTTCGCGACGACCTCGCCGAGTTCGCGCGGCTGCACAGGCTGGTCTGACGCACAGTCGACGGTCCCGAGCGCCCAGTCGACCGTCTCGAGCGCCCAGTCGATGGTCTCGAGCGCACGGTCGACAGTCTCGAGCGCCCAGTCGACGGTCTCGAGCGCACGGTCGACGGTCAGCTCAGGCCGCGAGCCGGGGTAGGCGCACCCAGAAGCATGCGCCCTGGCCGGGTGTCGACTCGACGCCGACGCGGCCGCCGTGAGCCCCGACGAGAGCTGCCACGATCGAGAGGCCCAGTCCGCTGCCGCCGCCTTCGCCGCGGTAGCGCGACGAATCGCCGCGGTAGAAGCGCTCGAAGACGTGCTCGAGTTCGCCGGCTTCGAGGCCCTGACCGGTGTCGGCGACGGTGATCACCACGTCGTCGACGGGCACACCGTTGCCGTGGGTGCCTGCGCGGTCGACGGCGACTCCGACGGTGATCGACGCATCCTTCGGAGTGTGCACCACCGCGTTGTTCACCAGATTGCGGATGACCTGCATGAGGCGTGGTGAGTCGCCCAGGACCATCGGCGGCTCGTCGGACTCGCCGATCTCGAGCCGGATGCTCCGCTCGGGTGCCGCGACACGCGCCGCCTGCACGGCGTCGGCGGCCAGCGACAACACGTCGACGGGCTCGGAGTTCAGCGGCCGGTGCGCGTCGAGACGCGCGAGCACCAGCAGATCCTCGACGAGCAGAGCCATTCGGCCCGCCTCGTCGTCGATGCGTCGAAGTGCGTCGCCGGTGTCGGGGAGCGCGCCGCTGCGCGACAACTCGGCGAACCCCTTGATCGAGGTCAACGGCGTACGAAGTTCGTGAGAGGCGTCGGCGACGAAACGTCGCATCTTCTCCTCGGATGCGCGCGCCTGCTCTTCGGATGCCCTGGCCTGCTGCTCGGATGCGGCGGTCTTGGCGAACGCGTGCTGAATCTGGCCGAGCATGGTGTTCAGCGACGACGACAGGCTGCCGACCTCGGTGTTGGGCGCGGCAGGCGGTACACGCATGTTGAGGTTCCCCGCCGCGATCGCGTGCGCGGTCTCCTCGACGCGGCGCAACGGGCGCAGCGAGGAGCGGACGAGTAGATAGCTCAGCACCCCGATCACCAGAACGATCGCCGCACCGATCCCGAACTCGAGCCACTGCAGGCGCGAGATGGTCTTGTTCACATCCGTCAGCGGGATCGCGACGATCGACTGCCCCTCGGGACTCGACCGCTTGATCACCCGCCACTGCGGCCCGTTGCCGTCCGCGGAATTCACCGTCACCGGGCCGTCATCGCCCTGGGGCAGAGCGGAGGTGGCGGGCTCGTCGTCGAAGTCATTGCTGGAGATCACCGTCCCGTTGGACAGTGTGTTCTCCACGAAGTACGGCGACGGCGGCCTGCGAGGCCCCGGCGGTGGGCCGGGCGAGTCGCTGACGTGGATGCGGGGCTTGGCCCAGGTGTCAACCGCCGAAACGAGACCCGCGTCCGTGCGCGACATCAGGTCACTCTTCATCGCCGACGTCACGGCAATCCCGGACACCAGAAGGCCGACGGCCATCAGCAGCACCGTCAGCGCGACCAGCGAGATACGCAGTGGTACACCGCGTTTCGCACGACTGGCGACTGCGCCAGACAGTCCGCCCGCAGACTCGGCGTTCTGCGGAGCAGACCGTGCCGCTACAGAGTGCGGCTGCGTTGCCACCATCAGGTACGCGGCTCTCGCATCACATATCCGACGCCGCGCAGCGTGTGGATGAGTGGCTTCTCGCCGAAGTCGAGTTTGCGACGCAGGTACGAGACATACGATTCGACGACGTTCACCTCGCCGCCGAAGTCGTAGTTCCACACATGGTCGAGGATACGAGGCTTCGACAGCACCGTGCCCGCGTTCACCATGAAGTAGCGGAGCAACGTGAACTCCGTCGGCGACAGCGAGACCAGCTTGCCCGCCTTCCAGACCTCGTGGGTCTCGTCGTCGAGTTCGATGTCGGCGAAGGTGACCCGCGACGCCTCTTTGGCCTGCGCGTCGAATCCGCTGCGGCGCAACAACACCTGCAAGCGCGCGACGACTTCTTCGAGGCTGAACGGCTTGGTTACGTAGTCGTCGCCGCCGACCGTCAAGCCGTTGATCTTGTCCTCGACGCTGTCGCGGGCAGACAGGAACAGCGCGGGAGCGTCGACGCCGTCGGCGCGCAACCTGCGCAGCAGCCCGAATCCGTCCATGCCGGGCATCATCACGTCGAGGATGAGCACGTCGGGTTTGTAGGTTCGGCACCTGTCGATGGCCTCGGGGCCGCCGGCGGCGACCTCGACGTCGTATCCCTGAAACTTCAACGACACCGAGAGCAGCTCACGGATATTGGTCTCGTCGTCGACGACGAGCACTCGCGGCCCGGTTCCGGCGCCCCTGCTGATCAACTGGTGTGTTCCCTGACCCATCTCGTTCACAGATACACCCTCTCGCAGCATTCTGCCATCAGTCTGGAGACGAGCTGGCAGCTTCCTGTGAGCGTTGACCTGCACGTTCGGGAGCGTTCATTCTGCGACGCCGGGTCCCGAGCCTTGGGCCTACGCCTCTCCGTAAAGGCGTGCGATGTCGGCCGAGCTCGCCCACCCCGAGTACGTCGGACGCTGCGGCCAGCCGTCGGGCACGTCCTGCCACTCCTCCTGCCTGCCCCACGGCAGGATGTCGAGGAGCGAGAAGCTATGACCGAGTTGCTCGGTGCCGCGGCCGGCGGTGTGCCAGGTACGGAAGACCCGTTGCCCGTCGCGGAGGAAGACGTTGATGGCGAAGCCCTCGCCGGGTGCCGCGTCGACCTCGGTGCCGAAGGTCGTGCCCGCCGCCGAGTACCAGTCCATCTGGTTGCCGACTCGCCGCTTGTAGTCCAGCGCCTCGCCGATCGGTCCGTTGGTGACGATCACGAAACGCGCGTCGTAGTTGTCCAGGAAGTCGAGCCGGGTGAACTGCGACGTGTACCCGGTGCAACCGCCACACTGCAACGCGGCTCCGTCTGTCCACATGTGGTTGTAGACGATCAACTGTGAGCGACCGTCGAAGATGTCCGAGAGCGCGATCGGGCCGTCCGGACCGGTGAGCGTGTGATCGGTGACCTCGACCATCGGCATTCGACGACGTTGCGCCGCAATCGCATCGAGTTCACGAGTTGCGGCCTTCTCACGGGCGCGCAGCTCGTCGAGTTCGCGACGCCAGGTATCTACGTCGACGACGGGTGGGAGTCCTGCAGACATTCAGTGCTCCTGTCCTTGAAGTTGGGCCGAGGAAGTCGGCCGAGCTCAACCGAGAAGAAGTCCGGTCACAGAGACTGACCGCGGTGACCGGGAAAACTCATCGTCGCGCCGACACACGAACACGTTGCCCCTGGGTACGTACACAACTGTGACGTCAGCGGGGCGCCGAGACAATTATTGTCGTGGCCTGTCGCTGACGACCGAATTGTGTACGCAGTTTGTCGCGCTCGCGGCCTCCTCGCTGCGTTCACACCCCCGAGGACTCCATCGCCTCGATGCCGAGAAGCAGCGCCGACAATCCGAAGTCGCGGGCGGCGCCGGCGTTCTCGGCCGCCCCGGTCGCTTGTCCAGCGGCCGTACCGATACGGGATGCCAGCGGATAGCGTTCCTCGACACCGAGTTTCGCGAGCTGCGCGCCCTCCCGCTCCCACCACTGCTCGGGGGTCTCTTCTCGCCGCTCCGCAATCGCGTGATGCAGCGAACGAGCCGACGCACGAACGAAGTTCAGCACCAGTTGCAGCGCAGCATCTTTCGCCGCGTCGCTGAGCTCGAGAGATTCGACGGCGCCGAGTTCACGCTCGTACTTGCCGAGCGTTCCCGGTCCGAGAATCGCGCGTTCGGACTCGACGTCGACCATCCACGGGTGGCGGTCGAACAGGCTCAGGTTGTCGGCTGCGACCTGCCGCAGGCGCGACTGCCACGTTCCGGTCAGCGCCGAATGCGTCATGTCGGCACGACACTGGTCGACCATGAGCTCGACGAGCTGCTCACGATTGTCGACGTAGGAGTACAGCGACATCACCGGCGCTCCCAGCTCCTGCGCGACGTCGCGCAGGGTGAATCTCGACCCGATCCGGTCGGCAACCGTGATCGCCGAGTCCACGACCGCGTCCGCCGTGAAGCGGGGCGGCCTCCCCTGCCGCGCAGGCAGCGGCACCACCTTGCGCCAGAGCAGTTCGATGGTGCTCACCAGTGCATCTCCCGTTCCTTGACTTTTCGTACACTATACGGATACTGGATCTCGTACCCCATACGAGAAAGGCCCTCATGCCCATCACAGCCACCGCGATTTCCCTCAATGTGCCCGACCCACAGGCGTCGGCCGAGTTTCTATCCCGCCACGTCGGATACACCGTCGCCATGCAGGCAGATGGCTTTGTCTCGCTGGCCGCACCGGACGATGCGCCGACGGGCACACCGAACGTCATCTTTCTCAGGACCGGCCTGGAAACCTTCAAACCCGCCCATCGTGCGGGGAGCGCGGGAGACGGGCTACTCCTCGCATTCGTGGTCGACGACGTCGACGGTGTCTTCCGCGCAGTGCGCGACGCGGGCGCACAGGTGGTGACCGAACCGGAGACCGAACCCTGGGGCGAGCGTTACTTCCAGATCGAGGATCCGAACGGCATCATCGTGCAGTTCGTCGAGTGGGTGTAGTTCGAGAGCACCCAACCCGTCGTGGTCAGCGGCCCGTAGCTCTCATCGAGACGCCCCACGCATGAACGGCGCCGGGTATGCGGGCCGCGGGTTCTCGTCGCCGAGCCATTCGGCCAACGTGTCCGCGCGCGATGTCAGCGCCCGAGTCGCGGCGCGAGGCAGTCGCTCGAACGAATGGATCTCCACCGATCCGTCCGGCTGGCGCGACCAACCTCCGACGATCCGACCGTCCCACCACGCGGTTTGCCCGCCGTTGCCGTTCGAATCGAAGACGTGCTCGCCGTGCTCACCGAGGTAGAAGGCGCGTTGCTTGTGACCCATCGTCGTCGGGTCTAACTCGGGGAGCAGCACCGCCTGCGGTTCCACGGCGCCGACTTCTTCTTCGGTGTCGTCGGCGTGCACGTAGCCGACCGATCCGTCGTCGAGGTCGACCTCGACGACGTCGAGCTGCGCAAGTGCCGCTCGCACAGCGGTTTTGGTACTCCCGAGCCACCAGACGAGATCGGTCTCGGTACCCGGCCCGAAAGCACGCAGCCACCTGTCGATCATTCTGACGTGGCCGGTCTCGATGTCGGGCGGATCGAGCGGTTCTTCGAGCCACTGCTCCATCCCGACCCACAGCGGCTTGGACCGATGCCAGGGACCGTCGTTGGGGCCGCGGACTATGTCGCCGGCTGCACTCATCATGTTCAGGACACGCGGTGCCATGGGAATCGTTCCGCCCCAAGACTTTCCCGTGCCGATGGTCACTCGACCATCGAGTTCCGGTAGCGCCTTGCGCAATTGGGTCGTGCTGCGTGGAACACCGTCGGAGACCAGCTGCGCAACCGCCGCCCGCGCCGTGTCGATCCAGCCGTCGGGATCGGGAAAGTCGCTGCTGCGCCGCAGGTCTCGCAGCATGTTGGTCCGTTCCGACGCGGTGACGCGCGGACCGACAGCGCCGACGGCGTCGCGCAGCGTCTCCCTCGGCAGAACAAACATGGTGCGGCGCATGGCAAGTTGTCGGACCAGGCTGCGGTCGTCGTAGAGTGCGGCGTCGAGGTCGGCGGGCACGAAGTCGGGCATCCGCGCCCACGTCGACAGATAGACCGTCGACCACGTGGTCGCGTGCAGCCCGACCATCGACTGCGCGACGTCGACGGGCGTCGCGGCCGAGAAATCTTCGGCAAGTCGGTGCCTGCGCATCAGGCGAGCTCGACGCTCGGAATCGGAGATGTGCGGTCGGTGCGCCGAGCTCATCGGAGCGCGGTCACGCGGGAAGTGCAGCGACAGCGTCGATTTCGACGACCTGCTCGTCGTACGGCAGCACCGTGACGCCCACCATCATGGCCGGCGGCACTGACTCACCGAGTTCTGCGACGACCGCGTCCCACGCGACGGCGAGGTCGGCCTGGAGATGCTCGGCCACATAGATCGTCAGCTTGGCGAGATCGGCCGTTGTCGCGCCGCGCTCGGCGAGTAGTGCCGACAGGTTCTCCAGACACCGGCGAGTCTGCCCGACGACATCGTTGGCCGCGACGACGACGCCCTCGTCGTCGAGCGGCGAGATTCCCGCGGTGAACAGCAGCGGCCCCGCGCTCACTGTCGCGCTGTAGGGAAATCCGCCGTTGTGGAGCACCGACGAGCCGTTGAGCGTGATTCGGGTCATGCCACGATCGTATGCCCCTCGCTGATCGAGCGCCCCCACCGCTGATCGAGCCTTACCCGCTGATCGAGCCTGTCGAGATCACCCGCCATCCGCTGATCGAGCCCCACTGCTGATCGAGCCTGTCGAGATCACCCCTGCTGATCGAGCGCCCCCACCGCTGATCGAGCTAGTCGAGATCACCCCCCGGCGAGACCTCAGCTCTTCAGCCGCGCGTCGAGCCAGTCGATCGTCTGCATGCCGAAGAGGTCGGTGCCCCAGCCGTACATGTTGGTCAGGAAGTGCAGCATGCTGCAGTCCGTCGGCTGGTAGTCGACGCGGGTGCCGCCCGCGCGGTACGTCGCGGCGAGCTTGCGCGAATCCGCGGCGGGCACCAGCGACATCGGCGAGTCGTCCTTGGCGCAGGAGGCGATCAGCACCGGAGACTTCGGCGACCGTGTCCCGAGCATGTTGTCGCGGTAGACGTGCTGGAACTCGGGGATGTCGGCGGGACTCTTGCCACCCTTGAACAGCGTGCGCAGCGGCACGAACGGCGTGCCGAAGTATGCGGGCGTCTGACACTGCGTGCGGAACACGTCGGCGAGCGCCTTACCTGCGGGCGTCAGCTTGTCGTCGATCTTCATCTCCGGGTACCGCGGCTCGAGCCCGAGCAGCGTCGCAAACGCGAAGCCCGAACCGACCGAGCCGTCGGAGGTACGGATGAAGTTGCGCTGGTTGACCACCATCCCCTCGAGCACGGTGCCCTTGATATTCAACTCGGGCGCGTAAGCCGCGGCCTTCTCTGCGCCGAACGCAGCACCGACGCCGCCCCCGGCGATCCCGAAGATCGCCTTGGGAGCGCTCTTCGACAGTCCCGCCGGTCGATGGGCGAGCGCTGCGCGCATGCCGTCGAGCAAAGCGTTTCCGCCGAACTTGCCCGCGAAGACGCCGTGCGGCTTGGGATCACCGTCGTTGCCGACGTCGCTGATCATCACCGCATAACCCTTGCCGAACATCTGCGCGAGCGGTCCGAGCGCCGACCACGACGCACCGTCGAGCGGATCGGCTCCGGTCCACATCGACGACGGGTGGCAGTACGCACCGACGCTGTCGTTGGCGAACTGATAGCCGACGAGCGGCCGGGTCGCGTTGTCGCGACCATCAACCGGCACCATCAGGATTCCCGTGCTGATCTCGGGTTCGTCGTGCAGTCCGCGCGTGACGTACATCAACTTGTAGGCGTCGAGGTTGCCAGGGCGGAATCCGGTGAACTGGACGTCGACCTTCTTGGCCTTGAGCACGGTGCCCGGCTTCTCGTCGCCACGCAGGCGCGGTTCGGCGTAGAACGGGTCGCCGGAAGTGAGTGGCTTGATCACCTCGTCGGGACTCGCCGGCCTGCCGTTGGTGAACGTGCCGACGACGTAGCCGTTGAAGATTTCGCCGAGTCCCGGTGTGCGATTGGGTGGTGCGGCGTGGGCGGCGGGTGCCGACAGCACCGCTGCCGCAAGCGCTGCGACGGCGAGGACCACTCCGAGTGCGCCGCGTCGTCGGTTGCCGCGCAACACCTTTGGTGTGTGACTCACTGGTAGCTCACCTTCGTCGTCTCCAGGGCGGACTGCAGCATCGGCGCGATGTTCCACATCGGCCGGTGGCTCTCCAACTGCTGGTCATAGGGTTTGCGCAGCGTCGCGGAGAGCTCCGGCCAGTGATTGTTGACCTGCAGCTTGTACTTGGGCAGCAGCTGATCGGTGATGTATGCCCACCGTTCGGGGAAGACCGACCAGTTCCAATCCGGCAGCGGCACAGTCAATGTCGCCGGACGCCCGTTCGGCGCGGTCCCACCGATCTCGATCGAGCGGAACGAGCGCGGCGCGACAACGCCTGCCACAGAGGGCGATCCGGCAACGGTGCTCGCATACGTCATCGCCTCGCCGACGTCGCCCTTGTACGCACGCGTCGCGTCCCACTGATCCTTGATGACCTCACCCTGCTCGCGACGCAGCAGTCGCGCGTTGCCTGCGGCGATCGCGTCGGGTTGCTTGGACGCGATCTGCTGCCAGGCACGCAGGATCTCGGCGTCGAACAGGCCGGCCCGATGCATCTCGTCGAGAGCGGGCAGTCCGCCGACGACGTAGGCGCGGTGCATCGGCATGAGGTCGGAGAAGATGTTCTTCTGCATCACCAGGATGTCGCCCTGGATCTTGCGCAGGTCGTCTGCGGAGATGGTCGCTCCGACACGTGCCAGCGCACGCAGGCCGCGGGGCAGCTTGTCGACGAAGACCGGGCCGAGGGCCGTATTGGTCTGTCCGACAATCGCGTTGGCGATCGGCTGCAGACGGGCGAAGTCGTAGATGTTGGTCGCGAGTTCGAAGTCGAGGAGCCCGCCACCGAAGTCGGCGCCGACGAGCCCACCCATTCCCGCCCACTGCAGTTCACGATGCGACAGTTGCAGGTTCTCGTAGAAGCGGTACGAGCGAACCAGATTCTGCCGATTGGCGCTCACACCTGCCCGCGGGTTCCACGACGCGAGATCGATTCCCGCGGCCTTCGTGGTGTCGGCGAGCCAGTACTGGAAGAGCAGCGCGCGATACGACGACGGCGCGATCGAGCGATTGCGCGCCTCGTCGAGCAGCGAGCGCAGCACAGTCGGATCGGTGGGCAACGCGGGGTTCACGCCACCGGGCCCGTTCGACGCGTCTCGGTTGACGAGCGGCAGGTTCAGAACTCTGTCGAGTCGATCACTCGCCGACGCCTGCGGCGTCGCCGCGACCACTCCGACGAATCCGAGCGTGACAACCACTGCTGCGAGCAGAGATGTCCCCAAGAATCTGCGCATTGTTCCCCTCCACGTCATCCCCTACTTACTTGCAAGTAAGAAGAGTCTGAGACGCGAGGTTAATGCCGTCTCATTCGAGAACGCAAATCTGCTGCGCTCAGGTTGATCTTTCGCCTGCGGGAGACGGTTGCTCAGCGAAACCCGAGAACCTCGTCGCCCCATGCTTCACGCAGCGGTCCGTCGAGATCGTCGACGACGCTGTCGTGAGCGTCGATGACCAGCGTCGCGCGACGGTCGGTGGTGAACGTCGGCCACGAGGGCGTTGCCGAGTCGAGACGGGAGTTCGGGTCGCCGTCGCGGATGAACGAACCCCACCGAGCCTGCATGTCCGCGGCGATCCGCTCACCGACCCGTCGGCCGCCGAGCCAGAACTGGAAGCCGGCCTTGCCGCTCGGGAAGTAGCCGAACAGGTACGGCACCTCGGTGGCGTGCGACGCACGAATCCCGATGGCCCGCAACAGCCTTGTCGACCAGTCGAACCGATAGAGATGCACCGGAGCGACTCCCGCGTGCCCCTCTGCGGCCCACACCGTCGGCATCCGGAACGCCATGTCGCGCGCGACGTCGAGGCCCATGGACTTCGCCTTCGTGCCCGGATAGGCTGCCGCGACGCGCTCGGCCGTGGGGATCGAGACCTCCGGATACTCCGACGCGATCGCGGTGAACATCTGCACGATCGCGGGCTCACTGATGGGCAGCAATGGCGATTTCATGAACTTGAAGAGCGCGGCCTCGTCGCGATTGGTGCCGATGAGAAGTGGAATCGGCAGCGACTCGCCTTCTCGGTAGACGTCGATCGGATGTCGCGGCACCAGATCGCCGTCGACCACCGGCGAGAAGGGGATGGTGCCCGGATGTGCGGCAGGCACCCCGGTGAATGCCTTCATCGTGGCGGCGACCAACTTGTCTGTGTCCAACTCAGCAAAGCTCTCGATGTCGCCACACGTTCCTCCGACAGCGGCGGTCAACCGCTCGACGACGAACCGTGCGCGCGCCCTGTCGTACACCGAGGTCACCGGAGAGCTCTGCGCGACGGCGCGGTGAAAGAGTCCCCGAGCGAGCGGCATCGTCAGCAGCGTCGTCACCATTCCACCGCCCGCGGACTCGCCCGCGACCGTGACATTGTCCGGATCGCCGCCGAACGCGTCGATGGTGTCGGCCACCCAGCGCAGCGCGGTGAGGACATCGCTGAGGCCCGCGTTGGATTCGTATCGTCCACCGGCGGAGGCAGTGGGACCAGCAGCACCAGCCGCACCGGGTCCCGGAGCGCCGAGGTCGGCAAAGCCGAGAGCACCGAGACGGTAGTTCAGCGTCACCACCACGATGTTCTGCGTCGACGCGAGATGCGCGCCGTCGTAGATGGGCTGTGTGCCCGCGCCGAAAACGTATGCGCCACCGTGAATCCACACCATGACCGGCAGTCGACGGCCATCGCCTGCCGCTCCCTGCGGCGCCCAGACATTGAGGAACAGGCAGTCCTCGCTCTTGACCGCGTCGGGTGACAACGGGACGCCCGGGTTCACTTGCTGGGGCGCCACAGACCCGAAGGTCGTCGCGTCGACGGTTCCCGACGTCGGCTCGAGCGGTCGCGCGCGGCGCCACCGTAGATCGCCCGTCGGCGGTGTTGCGTATCGGATGCCACGCCAGACATCGACGTTGCCGGTCGTCTGACCCCGGTAGACCGTCTGGCCGGCCACTGCGTCGGCTGCACTGTTCACGCCGCAATGATAGGGAGCCGTTGGCGGTTCGGCCTGCTGGTTTGTGCCAAAGGATCATCCGACCCCACACTTACGCGGGACATCGGATACGGGGCCCGGTGTGGGGGAATCAGGCGTCGCGAGACACAACCGGGACGGGTGGAGCCCCCTGTCGGGATTGAACCGACGACCGCTCGCTTACAAGGCGAGTGCTCTACCACTGAGCTAAGGAGGCATGCGTGCGTGAGTATATCGGGCGCGCTGTCCGCCGCCTCACCGGGACGAGGCAGGCGACGATCGACACGATCGAACCGGGCAGCATCATGGTGGCACCGCGCCGCCCGATCGACCGGTTCGACGTCGGCGCGATCACCGAGGTGCTCGACCTCGCGACCAAGATCGGTGCCGTGCTCCTCGACTCGGGAACCGGCGCGATAGACACCTCCTCGCAAATCCGGTTCGTCGCGAGCATCTACGGCGTCGAGGATGTCGACGTCGACGTCACGTACAACACGATCGTCGTCGTCGCCCGACGTGGTGCGACCCTTCCCCCGATCACGACGATGCAGACGGTGCACTACCGCTCGCTCGACTTCACGCGCCTCGCAGCCGTCGACCGGCTGGTTCGTCGCATTCGCGACTCGGCGATCACACCGTCGACGGCACACCGGATCGTCGACCAGATCATCGCGGCCAAACACCCCTACCCGTATTGGGTCTCGACCTTCGCGTGGGGCCTCATGGCGTCGGGCATCTCGGTACTCCTCGGCGGTGACGTGGTCGTAGCGGTCCTCGCCTGGCTCACCACCGTCGTCACGGTCACGTTCAACCGCCGACTCAACAGGATCGGCACGCCGATCTTCTTCCAGCAGGTCGCAGGCGGATTCATCGCCGTCGTACCCGCCGCGCTCGTGTACGAACTCGGCGAGAAGACCGGATTGCAAAGCCTGTCGATCACCCCGTCACAGGTCATCGCCGCGGGGATCGTCGTGCTGCTGTCCGGCCTCTCGCTGGTCGGTTCGGTGCAGGACGCCATCACCGGCGCGCCGATCACCGGCGTCGCGCGCTTCTTCGAACTGCTGCTCATGACCGGCGGCATCATCGCGGGCGTCGGTATCGGACTGCGCCTGATGAGTTCGGTCGGCATCTACCTGCCGACGATCACCTCGTCGACAGAGTTCGCACCGGTCGACGTCCCCATCCGCGTCGCGTCAGGCGCAATCGCGGCATTCGCGTTCGCGCTCGCCAGTTATGCGGAGCGTCGTGCGCTGCCCATCGCGTTCCTGGGCGGTCTCATCGGCGCAGGCGTCGCCGCAGCGGCGTCGTTCCTACCGGTCGGCGACGTCATCGCCGCGGGACTCGCCGCCACCTGCGTCGGCCTCGTCGGCGGTCTGCTGGCCCGCCGCGCGCTGGTTCCGCCGCTGGTCGTCGCGATCGCGGGCATCACTCCCCTGCTTCCCGGTCTCGCCGTCTACCGCGCCCTCTACGGCGTGCTCAACGACCAGACACTCACCGGACTCACCTGGATGGCCGCGGCGCTCGGCGTCGGCTGCGCACTGGCCGCGGGCGTCACGCTCGGAGAGTTCGTCGCCCGCACGCTGCGACGCCCCCGCCTGCCCGTCGCACCCGACTGGGCGCGCCGCCGCCGCGAGGCACGCGCCGCACGACGACGCTGGTGAGGTGTCGGGCCCGATGAGGTCTTGACGTACAGCCCATCGCCAGCGGGTAAGATCGGGTGTTGCGCACAGCACAACCTCGCGCAACAGCAAGTCGAGAGGACGAGATGCCCCCCAAGACCACTGACATCGCCGACGAAGAGCTGGAGCCGGTGGCCGACGAGACCGCCAACTCCGCACGCCGCGTTGTCGCCGCCTACGCCACCGACGCCGACGAGTGCCGGATGCTGCTGTCCATGTTGGGGATCGCTCCGGGCGAGAACGCCTGAGTCGTGAACCCGGGATCCGAAGAGGTATCCGAGCGTTCCGACACCGACGCACCCGCAACGTCAGGCGTGCACAACACGGAGGCCACCTTCGGCGCACGCCTCCCCGAACCCGGCGATTCCCGCTTGGGTCCGGCCGGTTCATCCGACGACCCGGGTTCTGAGTTCGTCGTCGTCGCCAATCGACTGCCCGTAGACAAGGTGGTCGACGCCGACGGCAACGTCACCTGGAAGCGCAGCCCCGGCGGGCTGGTCACGGCGCTCGAGCCCATCCTGCGCAAGCACAAGGGCGCATGGGTCGGATGGTCGGGAGCTGCCGAATCCGACACCGAGGAAGCCGAGGTCGACGGCATCAGCATCCGCTCGGTCCCGCTCTCGGCCGAGGAGATCGCCGAATACTACGAGGGCTTCTCCAACGCCACGCTGTGGCCGCTCTACCACGACGTGATCGTCAAACCCGAGTACCACCGCGAGTGGTGGAACGCCTACGTCGAGATCAATCGCCGATTCGCGGAGGCGACGTCGAAGGCCGCTGCGCACGGGGCGATCGTGTGGGTGCAGGATTATCAGCTTCAGCTCGTCCCGAAGATGCTGCGCATGCTGCGCCCCGATCTGCGCATCGGCTTCTTCCTGCACATCCCGTTCCCGCCGGTCGAACTGTTCATGCAGTTGCCATGGCGCACCGAGATCATCGAAGGCCTCCTCGGGGCCGACCTCATCGGGTTCCATCTGCCGGGCGGCGCACAGAACTTCCTCTACCTGGCCCGACGCCTCGCCGGCCAGGCCACGAGCAAGGGCACTGTCGGCGTCCGGTCGCGCTTCGGCGTGGTGCAGGTCGGTTTCCGGACCGTTCGCGTCGGCGCTTTCCCGATCTCGATCGACTCCGGAGAACTCGACACCCAGTCGAAGTCCAAGGACATCCGATCCCGCGCCCGCGACATCCGCAAGGAACTCGGCAATCCCAAGACCATCCTGCTCGGCGTCGACCGACTCGACTACACCAAGGGCATCGACGTCCGGCTGCGCGCGCTGTCGGAACTGCTCGACGAGGGTCGTATCGATCCACACGACACCGTCATGATTCAGCTCGCGACCCCGAGCCGCGAACGCGTCGAGAGCTACGTCCGCATGCGGGCAGGAATCGAGCAGCTCGTCGGAAACATCAACGGACAGTACGGCGAAGTGGGCCATCCGGTGGTGGAGTACCTCAATCGGTCGGTGCCCCGCAACGACCTGCTCGCCTACTACGTGGTGGCAGACGTCATGCTCGTCACGCCGTTGCGCGACGGGATGAACCTCGTCGCCAAGGAGTACGTCGCATGTCGCAGCGACCTGGGTGGTGCGCTGGTCCTGAGTGAATTCACCGGTGCCGCAGCGGAATTGCGCACCGCCTATCAGGCAAACCCGTACGACCTCGACGGGGTGAAGGACGCGATCGTCGCAGCCGTCGAGCAAACACAGGCCGAAGGCAAGCGTCGTATGCGGGCGCTGCGCAGGCAGGTACTCACCCACGACGTCGAGAAATGGGCGAAGAGCTTCCTCGACACCCTCACGTCGACAACGGAGACGACGTCGTCGGCCAATCGCGGAGTTCAGCTCGTCTCCAGCGGCAGCACAGACGACACCGACCGCGGGGACGAGAATTCGTGAGCGACACGGGAATTCCCGACGACCTGCGTGACGCCGTCGCACACACGGTCACCGTGTCTCGACTCTTGGTGTCGAGCGACTACGACGGCTGCATCGCGCCCATCGTGTCGCGTCCGCAAGACGCCAAGCCCAACACCGCGTCGATCTCGGCGATCCGCGCCGCGGGTGCGCTGCGCGACACCGAGGCCGCGGTCATCTCTGGCCGATCGCTTCACGACCTACGCGCACTGTCGGGTCTCGACGACGACTCGGTCACCCTGGTCGGCAGCCACGGCACCGAATTCACCACCGGGTTCGGCGAGCAGGTCACCGACGACGAGCGAGCCCTCCTCGATCGAATCGTCAAGGCGTTCAATGAGATCGCCAACACCCATCCGGGTACGACGGTCGAGGTGAAGCCGATCAGCGCCGCACTGCATGTGCGCAACGCGGAACCCGACGTCGCCGATGACGCCCTCGCGAAGGCGCGGTCGGGGCCCGCGTCGTGGCCGGGGGTCCAGGTCACCGAGGGCAAGATGGTCATCGAGCTCGCGGTCATCGAGACCAGCAAGGGTCACGCGCTCGACATATTGGAGACCCAGTTCGGTTCGGACGCAACGGTCTACATCGGCGACGATGTGACAGACGAGAAGGCGTTCGCGCACCTCACCGGCGAGCACGACATCAGCGTCAAGGTGGGCGACGGCGACACCGGCGCCCGCTACCGGATCGCCGACACCGACGACGTCGCAACACTTCTCGCGCTCGTCGTCGAGTTACGTGAGCAAGCCCTCTAGGCTCTACTTACGCCGGTGCGGCGACCGGGTCGATCAGCGGGTCGTCGTGCGCGGAGCGCTTGTCTGTTTCGCGGATCACCTTGTGGACAAAGCCTAGCTTGCTGACAACCGGTTGCGGGATGACGAACGGGTACAGCGGCCGCGCACCCATCGCCTGATTGACACGGTTGAACATGGTGCCCAACCACTTCCAGTCGTACAGCAGACGTTCGATGGGTTGGTCGGCGTAGGACTCCAGCGGGATGATGTCGCGGTCCATCGCGAAACGCACCTGGTCGTTGTCGAGCCGAACGCCCGATTCCCGTGCGGTGTCGATGGTTCCAGTGATGTGCAGATAGTGGGCGAAGCATTCCGCGAAGTCTTCCCACGGGTGCATCGTCGCGTACTCGGAGATGTAGGACTCGGCCCAGTCGGCAGGCGCGCCGAACTTGTAGTGACGGTCGATGGCGTCGCTGTAGCTCGCACGTTCGTCGCCGAAGAGTTCACGGCACTTCTCGAGGTATAGGTCGGCGCCCTCGCCGTTCTCGACGAGAATGCTCTCGTAATAGTGGCCCACCTCGTGCCGGAAGTGTCCGAGCATCGTCCGGTACGCCTCGCCCAGATCCACGCGCAGCCGCTCGCGATACGCGTCAAGGGTCTCGGAGAGGTCGATGGTGACGACGCCGTTGGCGTGCCCGATCGTCACCGGCCTGCCGAGCGTCTGGCTCGACAGCAGATCGAAAGCCAGCCCGCCGTCGGTACGCCAGAAGGGCTCGACCGGCAGCCCGAGATCGACGAGCTGATACACCAGCATGCGCAGATCCGACAGCGCAGACGGCAGCTTCTCGCGACCGATCGGGTCGTCGGCGTCGGGGATCTTGCGCAGCAACGAATCGGGGAAGCATCGGCCGCGCATCCCCGCGTCCTCCTCGGAGAACTCGGCAGGGGTCATCCAGTTGCAGCCGCTGTCCCAATTGATGCAGCGCACCCAGCGTTCGCCGTCGATGTCGACGCCGTCATCGGAGGCGACGACCAGTGATCGACTCGGCAGGTGGATGCCGACCGTCGTTCCGCAGTTGGGGCATTGCTGTCCGAGAAAGCCCGACAGCGCATTACAGATGGGACATGTCAGTGCATGCATGGGTTCATCGTATGCTGATGCGCTCTTTTCCACTGTCAATGGGCAGCTCGCCACGGACCGTCGCCATGACCTGGTAGTTGTCCAGCGAGATCGAGCCGTTGTGGTTGTCGAGGAAAGCGGTGTCGGCGGCGTCGCGACCGGTGGCGATGCGCACGAGGCTCTGTCGAGGTGACAGCTTTGTCGCATCGACCACGACCCACTGCCCCTCGATCAGCGCCTCGGCGACAGCGTGGAAGTCCATCGGGTCGCACCCGGGCGCGTACACGGCGACCAACCGGGCGGGAATGTTCAACGCGCGCAACAGCGCGACGACGAGGTGCGCGTAGTCGCGGCACACACCCGCACCTGCGAGCAGCGTGTCGACGGCGCCGTCGATCGGGTCGCTGGCACCGGGAATGTAGTCGAGGCGGTCTTCGACGAATGCGGTCACCTGATCGAGGAGCTCACCCGCGGGGAGCGAGGCGTCGAATTGTCCGGCGGCAAACCCGAAGAACTTGTCGCACTCGGCATATCGGCTGGGGCGCAGGTACATCGAACGGTCCGTCGGCGCGACCGCCACCGGATCGGCCGGTGCGGTCACGGACGCGGTGTAGTTGACGGCGACGACACCCGACTCCACGTTCAGCCGATGGATTCGACCGCCGTGCGGATCGATTATCTCCTCCGGGGTGATCTCGTCGCCGTTGACGGCTACGACGAGCTTCTCGTCGAGTTCGATGCCGGGCATTTTCGCCACGGCAATCTGCATCTCGAGTTCGGTCGGTGCGGTCACAGAAATCGACATGGTTGCGGAGACGTCACGCGGCAGCGTCAGGGGGGAGCTCGACATATCGCTCACTGTAAGGGCGAATTGCCCATCACGCGTAATCGAGCGTCACATCTGCGCTCCGGCCCTGCGCACCGCACGCCGTGTGGGCGTCAGGTCTGGGTGAACCGCTACGAGAGCGAGGCCACCGGATCTGCGTAGATCACGCTGAGCGCCACCACAATTGCCGCGCCCTCGGGCACCGTGACCCCGAACAGGGACGGCGTGAGTTCCATCGGCCAGTCCGTCTTCGACGCGGCGTCGAACGCCGCCTGCACCGGCGCGAGGCCGTGGGGATGCGCGGCGAAGGCGTCGCCCGCGACGACGACCGAATCCGGATTGAGCGCATCACGGAAGGTCGCGACAACCTCGCCGAGGATGCGTGCGCGTTCGTCGACGATCGGCGATGCATCCGGCGAGATCCCCAATCGCCGCGCTGCACGCAACGTCGGCTCGCTGCCGATGACGTCGGATAGTGTCGCGGCTCGCCCCGGACACAGCACCGGGGCGTCGACCCTCACATGCGCGATGCTGCCCGCACCCCGTGCGGGGATGTGGACGCGCCCGTTGAGCGTCATGGCCATGCCGGTGGTCTCGCGCGCATAGAAGAACAGGCCGGAAGCGGCGTCGACGATCGTCTGGCCGAGCAGCAGTTCGGCCGCCGCCATGGCCTCGACGTGTTCGCAGACCGACACCGGCACACCCAGTGCGTCTGCCAGCGCCGGTCCGAGCCGTGCGCGGTGCCACCCGAGTATCGGATGGTCGACCGTGCCCGACGCCGCGTCGACCGAACCGCCGACGGCCGCCCCACCCCAGAGCAGGCGTCGACCCGAGAAGCGGTCGGCGAGTTCGCGAAGTTGTCCGCAGAGTTCGGCGAGGGCGGTGTCGGCGTCGCCGTGCGGGGTGAGGACCGCATGGCTGTAGAGGGGACGCCCGCCCAGATCCACGATGGTTAAAAGGGTGCGCCGCGCTCCGATGTGCATGCCGGCAGCGCACAGCGTGTCGCGGTCGAGGGTGAGCGGATTCTTGGGGCGCCCGATGCTGCCGGGGCTGACGAGGTCTGGCCGCTCGGTGACCAAACCCTGACCCGCCAGGGCTGTGACCTGGCGATTGATGGTTGCCGGGGACAACCCCGTGATGTCGGCCAGTCGGTCACGGGTGATCGGCGCACTGACCCGGATTGCGTGCAGCACGGCTGCAGCAGGCGTCGAGCCTATCTGCAATGTCGCCGGGACGACTCCATGCAACATGCGCTGAATGTAGCAGCGCACCGACGACCGATAGCAGCACCCCGTGCAGCGACGTCGGTCGGACGACTCGGACTCGATAAAGTGAAGCCCATGACCACACCTTCCGACGACCCGACCACGACCTCGCCCGACGTCGAGCCCATCGCAGCGCACATCGGCGGCGCGAAGGTCGCCGTGGTGACCGGAGCCAGCTCAGGTATCGGCGAGGCCATCGCGCGCACGCTCGCAGCGCAGGGCTACCACGTGGTCGTCGGTGCGCGGCGCGTCGACCGCATCACCGAGCTCGCGGCCGAAATCGGCGGCACCGGAAGGCAACTCGACATCACAGACGACGAGTCGGTCGCCCGATTCGTCGACGGTCTCGACCGCGTCGACCTGCTCGTCAACAACGCGGGAGGCGCGAAAGGACTCGACCCGGTCGCGACAGCAGACCTCGACGACTGGCGCTGGATGTGGGAGACCAACGTCCTCGGGACGCTGCGGGTCACCAAAGCACTGCTGCCCGCGCTGGAGGCGTCGGGCGACGGTCTGATCGTCACGATCACCTCCACCGCGGCGCTCGAGGTCTACGACAACGGCGCCGGCTACACCTCGGCGAAGCACGCAGAGGGCGTGCTGCACCGCACGCTGCGTTTCGAGTTGTTGGGCAAGCCGATTCGGCTCACCGAGATCTGCCCCGGGATGGTCGAAACCGACTTCTCGCTGGTGCGTTTCGGCGGCGACAAAGACCGCGCCGACGCCGTCTACTCGGGAGTGACCCCGCTGACCGCGGGCGACATCGCCGAGGTCGTCGGATTCGTCGCCTCCCGGCCCGCGCACGTCGACCTCGACCAGATCGTCATCAGGCCACGCGATCAGGCGTCTTCGCGCCGCAACGTTCGTACCGGGTAGGACCGATCAGTCCGTCTCGGCTCAGTTGGGGGCGCCCACGGACGTCGGGGCACCCTTGGGTGTCGCGGGGGCCGACGCCGTGCGCGGCTCACCCTTGATGGCCGACATCGACTTCCAGGTCGGCCAGTCGAAGATCCAGTCGAAGATGTCGCCGTCGGCCTCCGACAGGTCGATCCGCGTGCCGGTCACCTCGACGGGGTCGCCGTAGATCGCGGTGTTGAAGTACTGCTGCGCATTCTCGAGCGACAGGTTGATACACCCGTTGGTGACATTCGACGCGCCTTGCACGCCAACGGTTTGCGGGTTGGCGTGGATGAACTCGCCGTTGTTGGAGATACGTACGGCCCATCGCTCGCGGATGTTGAAGTACCCGGCGGCCGGGTTGCTCATGTAGAAGTCTTCGTGCTTTTCGCTGACCACATGGATTCCCGAGCGCGTGACGTTGCGGTCGACGTCGCCCTGACCGTAGCTACAGGGCAGTGTCATGAGCGTCGCGCCGTCGCGCACGACGACGATCTGGTGACTCGACGCCTCGGCCTTGACGATCTGCGAACGCCCGACCACGTAGTCGCTGGTGACGTCGGCCGCGCCGTAAGCGCCGTCGCCGTGGTCGAGCCCGTAGAGCTTGGCCGACATGTGGATCTTGGTGCCGGGAGCCATGTACTCCTTGGACCGCCAATGCACGCGCGAACCGTTGTCCTCGCCGAGCCATGCCCAGCTTCCCTCTGTGGGCGGCTCGGTGGTGAGCGTGAGCGCCTTCTCGACAGCTTCTTTGTTGTCGACCGTGCCGTCGAACTTCAGGATGAGCGGCGCGGCAATGCCGACTTCCTGACCGTCTGCGATGTTGACGACGACGTTGAGCTGCGTCTTCGGGTCCAGAGTGGTGAATTTGCCCTCTACCGGAGTACTCATCCGGTCGTATCCGGTCGCACTGCCCTGCCACGTGTAGGTGGTGCCGTAACCGAGCGGCTCTGTGACCGTGAAGGTCGTGCGGTCGTCGGACATGGTGCCCGCGATGGCCTTGCCCGAGGGGTTGAGGAGCTTCACGTCGGGGTTGAGCACCCCATCAATGGCCTTGACCTCGACCTTTGCGGTCGGATTCGGCGCAGCCTCATCGGTGAGCGACGGCGTGAACTCGACGCGGACCGTCGGCTTCTTGGGGCCGCTCGCCGCCTGGGTGTCGTTCGACTTACCGCACGCCGCGAGCACAACTGCCGCAAGGGTCGCCAAACCACCGGTGGCGAGCACCGTGCGGCGACTGGGCATTACATTCTCGGACATCGAATACACAATAGCGATCGCATATGTGTTAGTGCCGTCGAAGACCTGTGAGGAACCTTCGACTCACTTCGCTGCGTGGCTCCTCTTCGTCGACCACGCCTGACGCACAGGACCGAGGTGGGCGCGCTCGCCGTCGTGGTCGAAGATCGACAAGATCTCGACCGCACCGTCGCGGGCCCGGATCGCGTGCGGGATCATTGTTGCGAATTCGGCCGCTTGACCTGCAGGAACCAATATCACGCGGTCGCCGAGCCAGAGCTCGACGGTCCCCGAGAGCACCGTGAACCATTCGCGCCCGGGATGCACCCCGAGGTTCTTGGGGTCGACGGGCGCTCCCGAGACGATCCTCATCTTGGCGACCGACACCCCGCCCGGCGTGTCCGACCCGGAGAGCGGCCACACGGTCACGCCTTCGCTGTCGTGCGGCTGCGGCCGGATCACCACGTCCTCGTCGGACGCCGGCTCGACGAGTTGGTCGACAGACGTACCGAGTGCGCGCGCGATGGCAACGATCTGGTCGAGGGCGACGCGTCGACCCCCGGTCTCGATCCTGCTCAACGTGGACGGACTCATCTCGCAACGCGACGCCAGCGAGTCGAGCGTCCAGCCTTTTGCGAGTCGGAGGCCGCGGATGCGCTGCCGGACGACGTCGTCGAGTTCTTGCTCCATACGCAAGATTGTATGCCTCAAGCGCACGAGCTGGCTAACCTCGGAGCCATGGGACACGATTCACACCCGCACGGGCACGGCCATGGACACCAGCACCAGCACGAGCACCAGGGCGAGGACATGGTCGAGATGCTCGAACTCGACGCCGCCGTCATGGGCGCATACCTCGACACAGCAACCGGCCACATCCGCGCGACGCTAGGGCGTGAGCCGTCGGTGATCGTCGACGTCGGCGCAGGCACGGGCGTCGGGGTTCGCGCCCTCGCACGCGCATTTCCGACCGCGGAGATCATCGGCGTCGACGCTTCTCCCGAGATGACCGCCCACATCGACGCGGCGGGCCACCCGAGCGTGCGTACCGCGATCGCCGACCTCGACGATGGCTGGCCGACAGCAATTCCCGACGCCGACGTCATCTGGGCGTCGTCGTCTCTGCATCACATCGCCGACCCCGACTCCTTCCTACGCACGGCGGCAGCACATCTGAAGCCGGGTGGGGTTCTCGCCATCATCGAGATGACCTCTCCCCCAATGTTTTTGCCGACCGGCAACCCGCTCGAACAACGCATCGCCGCGTCGATGAGCACCCACGAGATGAACCCGTTCGCGGACTGGACGCAGGCGTTTTCACAGGCGGATCTCGACGTCGTCGAGGGCGTCGACCTGTCTGTGGAGATCTCCGAGATCACGCCGACAGTGCTTCGCTACGGCACGTCGTGGCTGTCGCGGATACGAGCAGGCCTCGCCGACGACCTGACCGCCGACGACCTCGCCGCCATTGATGCACTCGTGGACGACGAGTTGCCGTCGTCGCTCGCTCGGCGCACCGACCTGAACGTACGTAGCGGCCGCAGGATGTGGATCACCAAGCCGCACAGCACAACTGACACAACTCTCTGAGAACGGAGACACTTTCATGCCACAGACATCCACTGGTACGTACGACGCGCTCGTGATCGGCGGTGGCGCAGCAGGTTTGGCTGCCGCCGTCGCGCTGGCCCGGTCGCTACGCTCGGTTGCGGTCGTCGACGCGGGCAAGCCCCGCAACGCGCCCGCCGAGGGAGCACACAA
Source organism: Gordonia jacobaea (assembly GCF_965344965.1). Lineage (NCBI taxonomy): Bacteria > Bacillati > Actinomycetota > Actinomycetes > Mycobacteriales > Gordoniaceae > Gordonia > Gordonia jacobaea. The sequence continues at coordinate 971,306 of NZ_CBDRLS010000001.1, forward strand.
CCTCCTCGGCCGCGAGGGAATCTCGCCGTCGCAGCTCGTCGCCATCGGTCGCGAAGAAGCGCAATCCTATGGCGCGCAGATCATCTCGGGAGAGGTACAGTCGGTCACGCGCACAGAACTCGACCGCGCAGAGCCCTACAGAGACACCACCTTCGACGCAGCTCTGACCGATGGAACGACGCTGCGTGCCCGCCGATTGCTGCTGGCATCCGGACTCGTCGACGAACTACCCGACATCGCGGGCATCGAATCACTATGGGGCACAGACGTGTTGCACTGCCCTTACTGCCACGGGTACGAGGTTCGTGGCAGGCGTATCGGAATCCTCGGTACGGGACCGGCCACGCTGCATCAGACACTGTTGTTCAGGCAGCTGAGTCCGCACATCACGGTGATCGATCACGGCATGCCGGCGCTGTCCGACGACGACCGCGCGATGTTCGACGCACTCGGCGTCGAGCACGCCGCAGGGCCGGTGGCCCGGCTGGACACGGATACATCGGGACGTCTTCGCGCCGCGGTCTTTGCCGACGGCAGCGAAGTGGAACTCGACGCGCTGGTCGTCGCACCGCGTTTCGTCGCGAGAACCGCACTGTACGAGTCGTTGGGCGGCGAACCGACCGCGACGCCGACGGGTGTGTTCATTCCGACGGAGATGGGCGGTCGGACCCCACTCGCGGGCGTGTGGGCCGCGGGGAACTGCGCAGATCCGATGGCCATGGTCGGCGCAGCGGCCGCAGCGGGCACGCAGGCCGGCGCGATGATCAACGCCGACCTCGCCATGACCGATGCACGTAGGGCGGTCGGCAGCGCAGCCGCGTAGTCGTCGATCGTGTGGGAGCCGTTCCCCGATTCAGCGCCGCACGCGCTCGGCTGACCGGAGAATGTGTGTCGTATCGAAGGGTGTGGGCGCTGCAGCACACAACTCCTTCGATACGACACACATTTACTCACGCCCGCCGGCCGCAGCGCCCCAGGGCGCTACTCGGGGAAGCCGTCGAGCACCGCGCGGCTGCCGGACAGTCCGAGCCTGCTGGCCCCGGCCTCGATGAGTTCTGCCGCGAAGTCGGCGGTGCGGATGCCCCCGCTGGCCTTGACGCCGACCGTCGGGCCGACGGTGTCACGCATGATGCGCACCGCTTCGATCGACGCGCCGCCCGCCGGATGGAAACCCGTCGACGTCTTGACGAATCCTGCGCCTGCCGCCACTGCGCGACGGCACACCTCGGCGAGGGTCTCGGGGCCCGCCACGTCGAGGAGTACGGCCGACTCGACGATCACCTTGAGCACCGCCGCCTCACCGATCGCCTCGTGCACGGTCAGCACGTCGACGAATACCTCTTCGAAGCTGCCCGCGAGCGCTGCCCCGACGTCGATGACCATGTCGACCTCGTCGGCGCCGGAGTCGACGGCCAGCCGCGCCTCCGCAGCCTTGACCAGCGAGTGGTGCTTACCCGACGGAAAGCCCGCAACGACGCAGGACTTCTGAGCTCCCGTCGCGATCGGCAGCATCGACGGTGAGAGGCAGACGGCGTAGACGCCGAGGTCGGCAGCTTCGGCGACCGTCGCTTCGGCATCGGCGCGGGTGGCTTCTGGTTTGAGGAGTGTGTGGTCGACGATCGCGGCGACGTCGGCGCGCCTCAGGTCGGTGTTGGTCACATAGGCGAGCTTGGCACACTGAGTGGCGTGACCCTCGCAGACACCTCCAACCCAGACTCCTCCAGCCGAAGGTATGTGCTGACCCTCGGATGTCCGGACCGGACCGGTATCGTCGCGCGGATCTCGACGTTCCTCGCCGACGTCGGCGGCTGGATCACCGAGGCCGCATACCACTCCGACCCCGACACCGGCTGGTTCTTCACCCGCCAAGCCGTCCGCGCCGACTCCGTCTCGACCGGCGTCGACGAATTGCGCGAGCGCTTTGCCGAAGCCATCGCCGACTTCGGGCCGGACACTGTGTGGCGACTCACCGACAGCGGAGTGCAGAAGTCGGTGGTGCTGCTCGTCAGCAAGGAGGGGCACTGCCTCACCGATCTGCTCGGCCGCGCCGATCGAAGCGAACTACCCGCACGCGTCGAGGCCGTCGTCGGCAACCATCGTGACCTCGAGGGACTCACGACGCGGTTCGGCGTGCCGTTCCACTACGTGCCGTTCCCCGCGGGCGACAAGCAGGGAGCCTTCGCGAAGGTGGCGTCGATCGTCGACGACCTCGACCCCGATGCCGTCGTCCTGGCTCGTTTCATGCAGATCGTGCCGCCGCAGCTGTGCGATCGGTGGGCGGGCAAGGCCATCAACATCCACCACAGCTTCCTGCCGAGCTTCGTCGGAGCGCGCCCCTACCATCAGGCGTTCGCGCGCGGTGTGAAACTCATCGGCGCGACGTGCCACTACGTCACCGCCGACCTCGACGCCGGGCCGATCATCGAGCAGGACGTCAGCCGCATCGACCACAACGACTCCGTGAACGACATGGTGCGTCAGGGCCGAGACATCGAAACGCTCGTTCTGTCACGCGGACTGCGCTGGCACCTCGAGGATCGCGTCCTCGTTCACGGGCGAAAGACCGTGGTGTTCAACTAGATTCGCGCACAGTCGGCTGTATAGAGCGCACAGTCGGCGGGATAGAGAGCCCAGTCGGCGGTCAGAAGTCGAACCCGCCGAAGTCGCCGCCACCGAAATCTCCGCCACCGAAGTCGCCACCGGAATCGCCGCTGCCCCAGTCGCCGCCGCCGTCGCCCGAGTCGCCGCCCCAATCGCCGGAGTCGCCGCCGCCGTCGATGCCTGCCATGTCGGAGCCGTCGCCCGCGCCGTTCTCGAATGCGGCGGCGTCGTAGGGAACGCCGTGCATACCCGAGAACAGCGTCGAGAAGAGCAGCATGGAGCCGACGCCCCAGGCACCTGCCACCAGAGCAGGCTTCCACCACGGTTCGGAGTACCACCCGGCGGGCACGGGTCGTCCGGCGACGCGGCCGCCCGGGTAGTAGTTCGGGGTCCGCGACGACGGGGCGGGTGAGGCCTCGACCTGGCGTCCGTCGAATTCGACGGTGCGGTCTTCGGTCACCGCGCCCGCGCTGCGCTGGCCGTCGAGCTCAGGGATCGCTGGACCGGGGTCCATGTTCATCGCGGTGCGCGCGGCGCGGATGTAGTAGAGCCCCTCGATCGCGGTCTGCTTAGCGAGGCGGGCCTGCGCGGGTGAGTTGGCCTGATCGATCTGCGAGCCTGCCGCCGTGTAGCGCTCCCCGGCGTCGGCGAGCGCCTGCTTCGACGCAGGTGAATCGCCGACCAGCATGTACACCTGGCCGCCGAGACGTTCGATGACCTGTCGGGCGTCGGCCTTGGCGTCGTCGAGGCTGCGGGCTTTGCTCGCGCCAGAACGCTGCTGCGACACCACCACCACCCCAACAACGAGGACGACGACAATGATGATCAAGAGCAGCGCGGTCATGTTCTCCTCCAACACGGGGGCGAGTGGACGTCGTGGCAGAAATCGGACATCCCCCTTCGAGGGTACCGATGCCGCGCGAGTCCGGCCTGCGACAACGTCGTCGACCGGCCCGGTTGGCCAGGGATTGGTCCCGGATCGGTCGCGGAAGATCACATGACGTTGCAGCCGCCCGTGTTTTCGTTGCCGCCCGTGGCGGAACTGGTCAGCGTGAGGTTGTCGCCGTCGACAGCGAAGTCGACGCCGTCGTTGGTCACCTTGAGGTTCTTGACGTTCACCTGATCGAAGAACGGGCCGAACATCGACTTGGACACACCGTCGACGATCTGCTGGGCGTAGTCGGAGGGGATGCCGAAGACGAAGGCGTTGGCCTTGACGACCTCGAACTTGATGTGACCGTTCTCGGTCGTGGGTTTGATCGTCGCGCTCACCGGGATCGGGATGAATCCCAGGTTGAACGACGTACTGACGTCGACGGTGCCGTCCGCCTCGTTGCCGGTGATCGACTCGATGTTCGCGCCCGCGACGATCCCACCGGCACCACTCTGATCGGTTCCGGTGCCGTTCGTGCCGGTGCCGCCTGTGCCCGTGCCGGTGCCGTTCCCGCCGGTCTCCTGCTTACCGAGTTCGACGACCCGAGAGAACGGGACGTATCCGTTGCCGTCGAGCGAGCCGACGGTGGTCTTGTCGCCATCGGCGTCGATCCGGTCCGCGCGGATGTGCAATCTGGTCGCGCCCGAGTCGTTTGCGGTGTCGACCTGCACCCAGGGGATCTCACTTCCCGTGGCCTGCAGCAGCATCGGCTTCTTGCTGAGCGAGACGCTCGTCGGCACCCCGGTGAGGCTGCTGAACTGCTGTTCGAGACAGTCGGTCACCCGCTTACGCAGGATCAGCTCCGACGCCACGGCGCCGATCACCAGCACCAGGACGAGCGCAGCCGCAGTGATGCCGATGATCTTGGCGGTGCGACGCCGACGCACCGGTGACGTAAGGACCGGCTCGTCTGCGGGGTCGGCCGGATCGATGACAGTCGTCGCCGTCCCCTGCTCGAATGACCGGGTACCACCGTCGGTCGCCGAGTACGCCCGCGGTCCGGGTTCGGTCGGCGCCGCGGCGAACTGCTCGGTCGGGGCGTGATAGGCGGGAGCGTGATCGGTTGGCGCGTCATCAGATGACGCGTGATCAGCTGACGGTTGAACAGTTGATGCGGCCCCGCCGGTCGTCGACGACGAAGTCGAGTCGGCAACCGGCGCCCATTCGCTGTCGGGGGTCGCCGATGGGTCGGCGTCGCCTGGCCGCGCCTGGGGTTCCTTCTCGTTGTCGGTCATGGTCAGAGCACCTCCGGTCCGTGGTCGTCGATCTGTGGCGCACAAGCTCGGTGGTGATTGCTTGGGCCGAGATCGGTCAGATGGATTTCCGGTTGGCGAGGACGGCGATGCGCGTCCGTGCCGTCTCCACCGCCGCTAGGTCGATGTCGTGAGCCCGGACACATTTTCCGGACCCGTACGCGGCGACCACCGTACCCAAGGGATCTGTGATTTGGCTGTGGCCTACACCGGTTGGTGTACTGCCCCGCGCAAGGTACGGATCCTCGGGTTCTGCCTGCCCGACCGCGACCACGTAGCACGAAGAATCGAGTGCCCTCGCCGTCGCGAGCACTTCCCACTGCGCGACCTTCCCCGGCCCCGCACCCCATGACGCAGGCACCGCGATGACTTGCGCGCCGCGCTCGGCAAGGGTCGTGAACAGATCAGGGAATCGGATGTCGTAGCAGGTGGCGACGCCGACCGCGGTGCCTGCGACGTCGACGATCACCGGTTTGTCGCCGGCGGCCACGGTCCGGGACTCGAGAAACCCGAATGCGTCGTAGAGGTGGATCTTGTCGTACGACTCCCGACGACCATCGGGATGCGCGATCAGCAGCGTGTTGAACACCCGACCGTCGTCGGCGGGGGTGAACATGCCCGCGATGATCACGATCTCCCGGTCGACGGCGATCTGCGAGACCCGCGTGGCCCACGGCCCGTCGAGCGGTTCGGCGATCGGGCCCAGCGGAACCCCGAACCGGCACATCGTCGCCTCCGGGAACACGACGAGGTCGGCTCCGTCGGCAGCGGCCCGTGCCGCGGCGTCGGCTACGACGACGAGATTGGCGCCCGGGTCATCGCTGGAGTTGATCTGTGCCATTGCGATGCGCATGGGGCAAGCGTAGTTGCCGGCCCCGACCGTCGAGACCGTCTCGGCTAGCTCGTCGGTGCAACGACGGACCACGGAACCGTCAGCACGTTGTCGACGCTGCGCCTGCGGACCGGCTCGACCGGAACACCCGACTCGGACAAGAGCCTTAGCGTCTCGCGCCACCGTGCACGCGGCCCGAACGCGGCGTGCGGAGCGGCGATATCCCAGCACCGGTCGGCGGCGACGAGCAGATCGTGCACGGGCTCGCCGGGCACGTTGCGGTGGATGAGCGCCTTGGGTAGTCGTTCGGCGACCTCCGACGGTCGGCTCGTGTACGCGGGAGCCCAGCTCAGGGTGAGGCTGCGGGGGCCGTCGGCGTCGAGCAAGACCCACGTGCAGCGTCGACCGAGTTCATCGCAGGTGCCCTCGACGATCACGCCGCTCGGCCCGAGCCGATCCATCAACCGACGCCATGCGGGCCACACCTCGTCTTCGTCGTACTGCCTCAGCACATTGAACGCTCGCACGACCTGCGGTCGCAGTCCCGCGAGTTCGAAACCGCCGAGACCGAAACGCACGCCGTCACGAGGTTCGACGACGCGCTCGGGATCGATCTCGAGTCCCACCATCTCCAGATCGGGCGCCACGGCTCGTAGCCGCTGCGCCATCTCGACGGTGGTGTCGGGTCGCGCTCCGTAACCGAGGTCGACGACGAGCGGTGCGCTCACCTCATCGAGCGCGGCGAGCACCGACGGATCGGTCGCCATCCAACGGTCGACGCGGCGCAGACGGTTGATGTTCGTCGTGCCGCGGGTGATTCGGCCGGTCGGCTTGTCGGAGCCGCGCTGGGGCAACGCGCTAGAGGTTCTTCGTGATCCAGTCTGCGGCGTACTCGGCCTCGGCGCGGAACAGGTCGACGAGGTTGACCAACATCAGCTGCTCGAGCTTGCCGTTGACGAACGGGATGTACACCTTGACCTCGGTGGTCTTGCGGATCGTGCAGCCCGTCTCAGTGGGAAACAGTTCCTGCCAGCCGTTGAGGCTGCCGGGACCGGCGGGAATCGACGCGTTGTAGTCGCCCTTGGTGTTGTCGGGGTCGAACGGACCGAACGACTCCTCGCGGGTGATGACCATGTCCTTCATCAGCACGGTCTGCGCCAGTGCCGGGAGCTGATCACGTCCGATGGTCTGCTTGAGGACAACACTCATGCCGGTCTCGTCGGATCGGAAATCCTCGACCTCGCAGTGCGGCGAGATCATCTGGAACCCCGCCATCATGTCGTCCCAGTACTGCTTTGTGCTCTGCGCTTCGTAGAGCTTCTCCACGGGATGCGAGTAGCGCGCTGAGTAACTAAGCCGTCGTGCCATGGGTTTCAGGCTAACCGAGCACGGTACGGCCATCAAAAACTGGGACCGGCGCCGACCTGCCCGCACCGTGCTGACTCGACGTCGAGCTCAGTGGTTGGACTGCTCCCAGGTGACGGTCTCGTCGTGCTCGGCGTCGAGCAACTTGGTCAGCTCGTCGATGACGGCCTTCTCGATCTTGCTGCCGACAAAAGGGATCGAGACGGTTGCGCTGCCGCTGTACTGCATCGATGCGGGATCGCCCGTCACCGACACCGTGGCCTCGACCGTCGCGGGTGCGCCGGTGACCGACGCGGTCATGGTTCCGCTGATCGTCTCGCCGTTGCGGGTGAACACGTTGCGGCGCGGGATCTCCAGGTCGCCGGGGCGAACCTTGGTGATCATCGACGGCAGTTTGTCCTCGGGGATGCCCTGCTTCATCTCGACGGTCACGGTGTCGCCGTCGAGGGTGAACGACTCGAGCACGCCGTGACTCGAGTTGATGATCTGGAGCAGATCACGCCAGTACTGCTCGTTGGTGATGATCTCCCAGTACCGCGCGGTGGAGAACGTGTAGGTCACGGTGTGATTCAGCGTGCTCGCCATGACTGAGGAGACTACCCGAGCCGCCGTGCACCATCGGCCCCGACAGCGCCCGCTCGGTTACCGTTACACCGTGATCGACAACCCCTCCGCCCTGCAGTCCGCGCCGCTCGCCGATCTGACCACGTTGCGGGTCGGCGGTCCGGCGCACGCGATCGTGCACTGCCCGGATACTCGCAGCGTCGTCGAAGAGATCACCGCGCTCGACGCCGAGTCCGAACGGGTCCTCATCATCGGCGGCGGATCGAATCTGTTGATCTCCGACGACGGATTCGAGGGCACCGCCGTCGTGATCGAGAGCGGACACGTCGATTTCGGTACCGGACGCGAATCGGGCCGCGCGCACGTGACCGCCGACGCCGGGGTGGCGTGGGACTCTCTCGTCGAAGCAACGATCGACGCGGGATTCGGTGGGCTGGAATGTCTTTCGGGAATCCCGGGCGCTGCGGGCGCCACACCGGTACAGAACGTCGGCGCGTACGGGGTCGAGGTCGCCGACATCTTGCGAAGCGTGCAGGTGCTCGACAGGCGAGCTCGAACGCTGCGCTGGGTGTCCCCTGGCGAACTCGGACTGGGCTATCGGACGAGCAACCTGAAGTACCGCGACGATTTCGTCGTCGTCGCTGTCTCGTTCTGGCTCAACGACGATCGGCTCAGCGCACCGCTGCGCTACCGCGACCTCGCCGACCGACTCGACGTCGCGCGGGATTCACGAGTCGACGCCTCACTCGTCCGCGACACGGTCCTCGGACTGCGCCGCAGCAAGGGCATGGTGCTCGACGCCGACGATCACGACACCTGGAGTGCCGGTTCGTTTTTCACCAATCCGATCATCGGATCCGACGACGCACCGGCCGTCATCGCGCGCATCCGCGACCGCGTCGGCGCAGACATCTCGATGCCCTCGTTCCCCGTCACCGATGGGGTCAAACTCTCGGCGGGCTGGCTGATCGAACGCGCGGGTTACGCCAAGGGCTACCCGGGACCGGCCTCCCCCGCGCGCCTGTCGACCAAACACACACTGGCAGTGACCAATCGGGGCGGTGCAACCGCCGACGAACTCCTCGACCTCGCGCGCGACGTGCGCGACGGCGTGCGCGAGGCTTTCGGCGTCACGCTGCACCCCGAGCCGGTCCTGGTGAACTGCTCACTCTGACCGACCATCGTGGCCGACCATCGCGGCGTCCGCTCATAGGAACCCGACCGGTCGTCGTCCGGTTCCGACCGCGGGTGTCGGATCGGAGCCGAGTCCCGCGCCCAGCAACTCGGCGTAGATGTCACGAAAGTCAGTGGTGGCCTTCAGGTCCCCGTTGTCGAGGTCGGTCAGGCTGGGTTCGTCGCCGTGGAAACCTCCCCGCACAGGCGCCCCCGCGATGAACACAGGCCCAGCGGTGCCGTGATCGGTTCCCTCTGACGCGTTGGCGCGCACGCGTCGCCCGAACTCCGAGTACGCCATCGTCACCACATCCTTCCCTCGAGGGTCGGTCGCCATGTCCTTACAGAATGCACTCAACGCCGAATCGACCTCGCCGAGAAGCCGTTCCTGGGTCTCGCGTTCGTCGGCGTGCGTGTCGAAGCCGCCGACGCTGACCGAGTACACCCTGGTCGGAACTCCCGCCTTAATACACCGCGATACGGCGTCGAGTTGAGCGGCGAGCGCGTCGCCGTGTGCACCCGGCCGTCCGCCTGCAGCACGTGTCGAACCGCTCCCCGAGCTCGAGCGGATCGACGAGAACTGCTGCGCCGCTTTCTGTCCCGCCACGTACGACTCGCAGACCTGCTGTTGTCCCACGCCGTCGGCCGGATCGTGTGCGCCGAGTGACGCCAGCCGCGCCACCACGGGACTGGCGAGTTCGTGTCCGGAAGGATTGAGCGCGGCGGCGGTGGTCCTGGTGCCGATCGCGAGCATGGGGAGCACCGGTCCGATGTTCACCGCGCGCAACGGGTCGTCGCCGGTTGCGTCGAGCCACCGCCCGATCCATCCGCTGGTCACTGCCGAACCCGGCGACGCGGTCTGCCAGATGTCCATCGACCGAAAGTGGCTGTGATCAGGTTGGGGATATCCGACGCCGCGGACCACGGCCAGCGATCCGTCGCCCCACAGGTCGTGCATTCCCTTCATCGCCGGGTTCAATCCGAGCGAGTCGTCGAGCTGCAGCACCTGTTCGGGCGAGTATGCGAGCTCGCTCCTGGCATCGTGATATGCGTTGTCCGCGTATGGAATCAGTGTGTTGAGGCCGTCATTGCCGCCGTACATCGTGACGAGCACGAGGATTCCGTCGCCGACGACGCGAGGGCGTTGCACCGCCGCCTGATGAAGTTCGTCCCAGGACACCGTCGTTGCGCCCGCGGCCACTCCGAGTGCAGCGAGAACTCCGGTTCCGACGAGAAAGGTGCGTCGATCGATTTCCAGAAAGGGCATGTGCTCTCCTTCGCATCCACGTATCGGGATTCGTTCAGACAGTGAGGTATTCGGGACTGTTGAGAGCAATGGCGGTCAGGGTCACCGGATTTCCGATCGACTGCTTCAAGACCCCGGCGCTACGATCCGAGAACCTTCCGACGCCGAGCAGGTGTGCCGCAGCGTCGATCCGATCTGTCGGGGAGGCGTCGACGATCGACGGGTTCTGTGCGTTCTTGGCGACACGCATCGCCGCATCCCACCGGATCTCGGTGGCCGCGGTGGACAACCACGCCTGCCCGGATGGCCACCCGCCGACGTCGGGCGGATAGAAGGGCAATTGCCCGAGACCACGCAGAGTGGTCGCCATGTAGTGCAGATCAGCGTGCGTGACACGCGGGTGCAGGGCACGATGTGCGCCGACCAGCCACTCGACCGGCGACTGCACCGCCGACGCCTGCGCGAGTTCCGGGTCGGTCAGAATCGCGCCGAACAGCGCCCGCAGATCGCGCTGCGGTCCGTACGCCGCGGTGAGTCGCTGCGCCGCACTCGCCGACGGCGGGGCGTCGCCTGCCAGTCGCTGCCACAGTCGAGATGCGACGAATCCTGCGGATGCCGGATGCCCCAGCACAGCGTCGCAGAATCCGGCGGCGTCGAGTGGTCCGGTGACGCCGAGCACCGTCTTGGTTCCCGAATCATGTTCTGCCTGCCGCAGCACAGCCGTACCGCTCGGTGAGGTACGCCAGCCGGTCAGTGCGCGGGCACCCTCTCGAACGTCGGTCTCGGTGTATCCGTTGCCGTGACCGAGCGCGAACAGTTCCATGAACTCACGGGCCAGGTTCTCGTTGGGCGCTTTCTTGGTGTTCTGCTGCCCGTCGAGCCAGCGCAGCATCGCCGGATCGGTCAGCATGGCGTACGCCAACGGTCGAAACCCACCGAGGCCGAGACTGCGGAACGTCTCGTTCTGCCCTGCCATCGCCGACGCGGTGCGGACCTTTGCCGCCGAGGTCGCGAAGTGGCTGTGCCAGATGAAGGTCAGCTTCTCGGTGACGGGGTTCGACGCCGCGACCATGCGGTGCAGCCACCACTCGGTGAGCTCGCTGAGTTGCTCGCCGATCTGTGCGTTGACCCGTTTTCGGGCCGACGCAGATGCCGAACGTCCCAACCGATGGATGTCATCGAAATGTGGCAGCGGCGTCGCACGCACGCCCGGATCGTCGACTGCCTGTCCCGCGAGGGATTCGGTGACATAGGTGCTGATTCCGCGCGCGACAGCGGCGTCGACTTCCCTGCCGGTCGCACCAAACCCCATGCGGCGCACCACTCGTGCCGCAGACGTCCAGTCGCTCGATTGGCTCATATCGCCAGCATGGTCGGCGAGCAGTCGCGCCCGCCAGGGTCAACGACGAACCTTCAGGCAGTCTTCAGCCAACGACGCCGCGACGTTCCTACCGTGGACCGCATGCCGAATACCCCAGAATCAACCACACCAGAGCCAGACCCCACCGGGGACCATCCCACCGAGCAGTTCCACACCGAACCGATCAACCCGGACGCTGCCCATACGCATCAGTACGAAGCGCAACCCTACGGTCCGTCCGACGACGCACCGGCCGGTGCGAGTGCCACCAAGCGGGCGTCCAATCCGCTCCAGCGACACCGCACCGCAGTGCTCACGGGCGTGGTCGCGGTGGTCGCGGGCGGTCTGATCGGTGGCGGACTCGGCTACGCGGTCGCCGACACCGGCTCGTCGAGCGCCGGAACGTCGAGCACCGGGACGTCGACGCACGCCGCGTCGGGAACAGAGCACCACAAAGCAGCGAAGGGCAAGGCAGCCAAGGCCACCGCCGGAACGATCAGCGCGATAAATGGATCCACCTGGACCGTCACCACGCGAAAGAACCAGCAGGTCACGGTAAATATAGGCGCGGGCACAACGTTCGGGACGACCAAGACTCCTGAGCAGCAAACCGATTTCGCCGTCGGCGACCACATCGCAGTGGCAGGACAGCGCAAGGGCGACACCATCGACGCCAAGCGGGTGGTCAAACGGACACAACCGACATCGAACCCGTCGCAGGCGCCCGCAACGCCGTCGTCGCAACCGAGTTGATCCGCTGGGTGCCCACGCCGTGTGGATCGTCTCCGACCCCGGAGTTCCGCACACGCTGGCACACTGGTGATTCATGAGCTCGTCGGTACTTGTCGTCGAGGACTCCGACCCGATCAGGATCGGAGTCGAGTCCGCACTCGCCGACGCAGGCTATTCCGTCCGAGGTCGGCCAGACGGGTCGAGCATCGAACACGACCTCCGCGAATTCCGTCCGGACGTTGTCCTCCTCGACGTCATGCTGCCCGGCTCCGACGGCTTCGACCTCCTCGACGTCGTACGTCGGCGCAGCGATGCCGGCATTCTGATGGTCACTGCACGCGACGGCGTCGCCGATCGATTGCGTGGACTCACCGACGGCGCCGACGACTACATCGTCAAACCATTCGAGATGGCCGAACTCGTTGCGCGCGTGGGAGCCGTGCTCCGGCGGCGAGGCCGCGGGGCCGCGGCAATCCACATCGACGACCTCGTGATCGAACTCGACGCCGCGCTCGTACTCCGCGCGGGAACACCGATTCCGTTGACCGCCACCGAGTTCCGCGTGCTGGCGTTCCTCGCTCGACGACGCGACCGCGTGGTCACCAAAACGCAGATCCTCACCGGCGTGTGGGGATACGAGCACTACGACCCGAACCTGGTCGAGGTGAACGTGAGCGCGGTGCGTCGAAAACTGGAGGCGCACGGACCGAGGCTGCTCCACACCGAGCGTGGGCTCGGCTACATCATGCGTGCGCCCGTCGACCCGACCAGCAGCGTCGATCCGACCAACAGCGTCGACGATCGATGACCGCGCTGCGCTCGGGGTCGCTGCGGACCCGCGTAACCGTCGTCGCCGTCGCAGTCCTCGCGCTCTCGTTGATCGCGATGGTGGCCATCACGTCGGCGCTGTTCGACGCCGCGTCGCGGCGCGCGGTGGAAAGCGTTCTCACCGACCGTGTGACAACCGCCCGGCAGGTCGCCAGGACGGCCGCCACTCCGGAGGCATTCCTACGGCGGGTCGACGGGCGATCGGTGCGGGTACACCTGACCCTGGCGGACGGAACAGAGCTGGGGTCACGTCTGCCACCTGCTGACACCGAGGTGTCGCGAACGGTGAAACTCACTGGCGCACATGACTGGACGCAGGACGCGACCGCAACACTGTCCGTCGACAACCGCGTGCTGCAGGGGGTGCACACCAGACTCGTCTGGGGGATGGGTATCGCCGCGGGCTGCGCACTCGCCGTCACCGTGATACTGCTGTGGTTCGGCGTCCGCTACGCACTCCGGCCGCTGGACTCGATGACAGCGCTCGCCCGCTCGATCGCCGGAGGCAAGCGGGGCGAGCGACTGCTCCCCGCCCGGTCCGACTCCGAACTCGGCCGCACGGCACAGGCGTTCGACGACATGCTGGATTCGCTCGAGGATGCGGAGGCCCGCGAACGCAGCGCGCAACACTCCGTGCGCCGCTTCGTCGCCGACGCCGCCCACGAATTGCGCACTCCGGTGACAGGCGTTCAGGCGATTGCCGAGACCCTGCTGCAGCTACCTCCCGACACGCCGCTCGCCGAACGGGAGGAGCTACTGGTGCTACTCATTCAGGAGACGAGACGGGCCGGTCGACTCGTCGACGACATGGTGGACATGGCCCGGATCGACGCGGGACTCGTGCTGCGGGTCGAACCGACCGATGTCCAGGCGATAGCCGAGGAACAGACGCAGCGAGCCCGAATCGTCCACCAGGGCATGGCGATCGAGGTGAGTGGGACCGCGCCGACGACGATGGCCGATCCCGTACGGGTCGCGCAGATCGTCGCCAACCTACTCGACAATGCGTGTCAGGCGACTCCGCCGGGCGGCGCGGTGCGAGTGACATGCGGAACCGCAACGCGTCGGACGGGACCGCAGGTCGTCACGGTCACCGTCACCGATTCCGGACCGGGTGTGCCTGCCGCCGACGCGGAGCGGATCTTCGAGCGTCTGGTACGCCTCGACGACTCGCGAGACCGCAGATCCGGCGGGTCGGGTCTCGGCCTGGCAGTCGCACGAGGACTCGCCCGGTCACATCGGAGAGAACTCGAACTGGTCGAAACCGCTTCTGCCGGTGCGACATTCGTCCTGAGTCTCCCGTTGATTCACGAACCTCAGAACTGAGCGGCCTGCACCTGCGTGCGCGACACCTCATCGACGACGTCGTCGAGCAGCTCGTTGACGCGCTGCGCCGCCTCGATCGTCGACATGTGCCCGACGCCGTCGAAGATGACCTGGTCGCGCAGAGAACCGTTGCGGCGCAAGATGTCTGCCATCTCATCGGCGTGTCGGCGAGGGGTGAGTCGGTCGTCGGTGCCCACGATCACGGTCGTCGGAACACTCAGGGCCTCGAGTCCGGCCTCGACGTCGAGGCGGCCCATCGCCGCACCCCAGCGCCCACGCGCGCGAGGCGGACACGCCATGATCATCGTGTCGACGAACTCCACATGCGATGCGCGCGCCGCCGAGCCGAGCGTCACGTACTGCGAAACGCGAGAAGTGAACTGGCCGTGCGGCAATGGCGTCGACGCACTGGTGACGAGCCGACTGACCGCGGGCACGAACGGCCTGCTGTAACGCGGCAGCCCCTCGGGGATGAGCAGATGGTTCTGCACCACGCCGCGCGCCGCCGTTGACGCGAGCACCACCGCCGACACCGTCGTCGACACCTTCTCCGGGTGCTGCTTGGCCCACGACATGATGGTCATGCCACCCATGCTGTGGCCGATGAGGATCGCCTTGCGGCCGGGCGGGACAACCTCACCGAGCACGGCGTCGAGGTCGTGACCAAGGGTGTCGACGGTAGGCCTGCGGCGACCGAGTTCGCTGAGCCCGTGCCCGCGCTGGTCGTACGCGACGACGGTCCGCTCACCCGCGAAGTGGTTGATCTGCGGATTCCAGTAGTGGGTGTTGCAGGTCCACCCGTGTACCGCGACGATCACGTCGCCGGTGTCGGCCGCACCCGGATCGGGCCCGTACAACTCGACGTTCAGCCTGGTTCCGTCGATGCTCTCCACGCTGCGCTGCACTCGAGGTGCCGTCGGGTCGGCCAGCAGGTCGTCGGGTCCATCGTCGAGGGCCGGAGCCGACGCCATCACGCCGCGCGCGATTCCAGCGAGGTTGGTGCCTGCACCGACGGCCACTCCGCCGAGGCCGAGCGCTGCGGCGCCGAGCGCCCAGTTTCGAGTCTTCATACGTCTCCACTCCACCCCGTGTGGTGCTCGCTACTCGCGAATGACATCTTCCGATGTAACACTACCCGTTGTCAGATTCGACGGCGATGCCTCGTAGGTCGACGCCTCGGCCGGTTCCCCGTCAGTGCCTGCCTCGGGTCCGCCTGACGCGGCGTCGAAGTAGGTCGACGCCTCGCCGATGGCCTTGGAGATCTCGTCGTCGAGGGCTTTGCGGAACGTGGTCTCGACGATGTCGTGGGCCATCGGTCGGACCGTCTGGATGAGCTCGGCCATCTTGCTGACATTGGCCTCACCGAGTTCTGGCAGCTTCTCGTCGAAGTACTTGTCGGTGATGATCGAGACGAAGCTGCGCGCTGCGTCTTCGAGGTCGTCTTGCACACGGACGAACCGATCGAGCAGGACGTCGATGTCGATGCCGCTCTTGACCAGCACTTCGGCACCCTCGAGGACCTCGGGGTTCTTGATTGCGTAGTGGGCGCCGTCCTTGACCAGCAGACCGAGTTTCTGGCCGAGCGCGATCGATTTGTCCGAGGCATTGAGCGTCTTGCGCAGTTCGGTGATCGTGATGGTCGCGGCGCGTTTGAAGTTCCGGAAGCGGCCGCCCTTGGGCTCGCCGCGCAGCACGTGCTCCACCTTCATCCCGTAGTGGGCGGCATGAAGGAGTTCGCTGATCGTCGCGAAGGTGTAACCACGCTCGAGCATCCGGGAGATCAGGTTGAGGCGGACCAGATGCTCTTCGGAGTACCAACCGGTGCGGCCGCGGATCGTCGGAGGCGGGAGCAGTCCGCGGTCCTGATACACGCGGATGTTGCGAACACTGACTCCCGACGCGTCCGCGAGCTCGTTGATCCGATACTCAGCCATGAATCAGAGTGTATTCGCCACCCATCGTGGCTCCCGCCACTCCCTGCAGGGGATCGACACGTAGCGATTCAGGCAGTCCGGGCCCCCAACGTCACTAGCGCCCGACCTTCCGAAACCAGGACTTCCCCTGAATCGAGTCGACGCGGGGCCGCACATCGACGATGTACACCAGGACGGCCACGACGCCGATCAGATAGAACAGCGACGGCGCCTGAAAGAACCAGATGAACACCGTTGCCGCGGCAAGGATCGCCACCCAGATGACCTTCTTCTGCCGATCGACGGCAGGGAAGGCGTCGGAGCGCTGGATCGACGCGTGGATCAGCGACACGATCGCCGCAACACCTGCGACGACGGTCAGCACCCACAGGATCAGGTTTTGGCCCGCAGCCATGAAGCTCACAAAGTTCACGAATCACACTCTAGTCGTGCTTGCCGACGGTCGGGTCTGCGCCGTTCTCGCGGTTCTCGCGCTGGAAGGACTCGTAGATCTCCAGCAGCATCTGCTTCTGCCGTTCACTGATCGACGTGTCGATCAGCAGCGCGTCACGGACGGGGCTTGCGGGGCGTTCCTCGAGGATGCCCGCGCGCACGTAGAGCACCTCGGCGGACACACGCAGTCCCTTGGCGATTTGCGCCAGGACATCCGCAGACGGTTTGCGCAGCCCGCGCTCGATCTGACTCAGATACGGATTCGACACTCCCGCACGGTCGGCAAGCTGACGCAGCGAGACCTCTGCTGCCACACGCTGTGAGCGGATGAACGAACCGATGTCCTGCGCCGCCGTCGCGACAACGTCCTGTGCCGCGTTGGCGACCGTCTCGACGGGGTTGCTCGAACCCTCATCCGCTGCCGCCTCGACAGCCTCGTCAACCGTCTGCTCGACGACCGCGCCCGCGTCGTCGGACCCGGTGTTCGCGTCGTCGTCCGATGGGATTGGTTTGCTCTGCACTGCTTCTCACTCCCGATGCTCGCTGCCCCATGCCAGTATCGGGGTGCGTGCTAGCTCGTGCAAGCAGTCACGTCACCCGAAGATCAGAACCGACACCGTGTAGATCGCGAGTCCGGCCAGCGAACCGACCACGGTGCCGTTGATCCTGATGAACTGAAGATCGCGCCCCACCTGCAGTTCGATCTTCCGGCTGGTGTCGTCGGCATCCCAGCCCCGCACGGTCTCGGTGATCACGGAGATGATCTCGCGGGAGTAGTTCGTCGCGACGTGCTGAGCCACCCGAGCCACCCAGCCGTTCATCTTCTCCTGCAGCGGGCGGTCGTCACGGATGCGCGTTCCGAGTCGGATGACGGCGTCGGTCAGGGTGTTGCGCAGCGTGCTGTTGGGGTCTTCGAGCATCTGCTCGATGACCGCCTTGCCGGTGTTCCATGCGGTCGACGCCGCGTCCGCGACCTCGGCACTACCGACGAGGTCGTGCTTGATGCCCTCGAAACGCTCGATCATCACGGGGTCGTGCTGGAGGTCGTGTGAGAACTGTTCGACGAACTGGTGCATCGACCGTCGCATCTCGTGATCTGGATCGGTCTTGACCTTGTAGGTGAAGTCGACGAGTTCTCGGTAGATCTTGTCGCCGACGAGCGTCGACACGAACTTCGGTTTCCACGACGGTCCGACGTCGCGGTCGACGACACGCTCGATGAGGTCCTGGCTTCCGACGGCCCAGTCGTAGGCGCGGTCGCAGAGCAACTGGAAGACCGGATCGAGCCGGTCCTCGTCGACGAGTTGTTCCAGAATTCGGCCGATCGGGGGCGCCCATTCCGGCTCTGCCGCCCATTTCAGCACGGCCTGGATGAACTGCTCGATGTCCTCGTCGCCGAGCATCTCCGAGGCCAGCTTGATCGCGCGTGCCGCCTCGTCGGAGATCCGCGGACGGTTCGCGGGATCGGCGAGCCACGTCGAGACCCTGCGCGGCATGTCGAGCTGTTCCGCACGTTCGACGACGACGGCGGGCGTCATGAAGTTCTCTTCGATGAACTCGCCGAGCTGGTCTCCAATCTCGTCCTTCTTCTTCCTGATCAGAGCCGTGTGCGGTACCGGAATGCCCAGCGGATGCTTGAACAGCGCGGTCACCGCGAACCAGTCGGCGAGTCCGCCGACCATGCCCGCTTCCGACGCCGCTCGCACGTATCCCACCCATGCCGCCACGTCGGCGCCGTCGCGATGCTCGAGGTAGCGCATGCAGAGGTAGACGATCGCGGCCACCACGAGGAAGCCGGTCGAGACCACTTTCATCTTGCGGAGGTCACGTCGGCGGCGCTGATCACCCGGTCCGTCGGCGGCACCGAATCCCGGCGACGACCCCTTCGCCCGCGCGGGCGTCTGCCCCGGTTGGCCGGATACGTCCGGAATCACTGTCGACACTCAATAAGTTCTACCCTCTCCCGGGGATTAGGCTGGCCGAGTGATACCCAACCGGCCAAGCCCTGCGGCCGCGGCACGTACTGCGCTTTCGGCTGCCGCACATGTGACACGCGGGGTCGAACAGGCCCTGTTGGGTGCGGTCACCGACGACGCGGTCAAGCCGGACGGTCGCAGACAGCGCTGGGAAAAGCACAAACAGGAACGTCGCAGCGAGTTGACCGACGGCACGATCGAGGCCGTGCGGGCACTCGGGGCCGACGCCGGCATGGACGAGATCGCCACGCACATCGGGGTCTCCAAGACCGTGCTCTACCGATACTTCAGCGACAAGAACGACCTCGGCACAGCGGTCACGGTGCGCTTCTTCGAGACAACGCTCCTCCCTCGATTGGCGGAGGCGATCTCCGACGACGCCGACGAGTACACCCTGACCAGAACCGTCATCGGCGTCTACGTGCGAGCCGTCGCCGACGATCCCGGCCTCTACCGCTTCGCCCTGACGAACTCTCCGACGTCGTCTGTCGGGACCGTCGAATCGGAACGTCTGGTCGCGCAGTTGCTCACCGCGACCATCGTCGCCCGGATGGAGGAGCGCGCCGCGGACACGTCGGGCGCCATGGTCTGGTCGCACGTTCTGGTAGGCGGCATGCAGCGCGCCGTCGACTGGTGGATGACCGACCGCGAGCTTCCCGTCGACGACCTGATCGACTACCTGACGATGATGGTCTGGAGTTCGGTCACCGGGATCGCACGCGTCAACGGATCACGCGAAGCGTTCATCGCCGACCCTCCTGTGCTGACACAACCGACGAGACCTGAGGAGGTCAGCTTCGATGGCTAAGAAGGCTGGATGGACGACACCCGCGACCGAGTCGCTGCGGGCATCGACGCTCGGGCCGATCGCCGACTTCGATCCCGAGTCGACCCCCGGCTTCGACGGCGACCGTGACCTCGGTGCGGAGTTGCTCACCGAGCGTGGCGAGGTTCTCGCCGACCTCCAGGAGTTGCTGTTCGCCAACGGCCGGTCGGGTGATCACCGATCGGTCCTGCTCGTGCTGCAGGGAATGGACACCGCGGGCAAGGGCGGGATCGTGCGTCACGTCGGCGGCCTCGTCGACCCACAGGGCTTGTCCATCAAGGGTTTTGGCAAGCCGACGCCCGAAGAGCTCGAGCACGACTTCCTGTGGCGCATCCGCAAGGCCGTGCCGCCTGCGGGACGTATCGGCATCTTCGATCGCTCCCACTACGAGGACGTGCTGCCCGTGCGAGTGCACAACCTTGTGCCGCAATCGGAATGGGAAGGCCGCTACGCGACGATCAACGAGTTCGAGGACGACCTCGTCGCGACCGGAACGACCATCGTGAAGTGTGCGCTCGTCGTTTCCAAGGAGGAGCAGCGCACGCGTCTCGCCGAGCGCCTCGAACGGCCCGACAAGTATTGGAAGTTCAATCCAGCCGACATCGACGAACGTCCGTTCTGGGACGACTACCTCGCGGCATACCAGGCGATCTTCGATCGCTGCGACTCCGACGCCGCACCCTGGTACGTGATTCCCGCGAACAAGAAGTGGTTCTCACGCCTCGCGATCTGCGAGCTGCTGATCTCCGCACTGCAAGGACTCGACCTCGAATGGCCGAAGGCCGACTTCGACATCGAGGCCCAGAAGAAGCGGCTCGCCGAATCCGTCTGAGCGCGTTGGTTCTACGTCTGTTCGGTCGCGCAAGGTTCAGTCCCGCGTGGCCGATCCGGCGCCCGACTCGTCGCGGCGTCGAAGCACCGTGTGCGCCACGAGTCCGACGACGAGCGCCCAGAACGCTCCACCGATGCCCCAGAACGAGATTCCCGCGGCCGCGGTCACAAACGTGAGTGCGGCGGGAATCCGATACTCCTCCTGCGCCAGCGCACCGACGAGCGCCGAGGCGAAAGTGCCGAGTAGCGCCAGCCCCGCAACAGTTTCGAGCAGACCGTGCGGCGCGATCGCCGTGATCGTGACCAGCACCCCCGACAGTGCTGCGAGGATCAGGTACGACACGCCTGCCGAGATCCCGGCGATCCAGCGTCGAGAACGATCCGGTCCGGCTTCATCGCCTGCGGCGAGCGCTGCCGACAACGCCGCCAGATTGATCGCGTGGCCACCGAACGGCGCGCCGATGACCGTTCCGGTACCCGTCACGAACATCGAAGCGCGCCACGGGGTCTGGTAGCCGAACGACTTCAACACCGCGACGCCCGGCACGTTCTGCGATGCCATCGTGACCACGTAGAGCGGGATCGCGATCCCGACGATCGCCGAGGCATCGAAATGCGGTGTGGTCCAGGTGATCTGCGGCCACCATTCGGTGTGCGCCGCGGAGTCGACGCCGTGCACAGCAAGGTAGATTCCGATCACGACGAGTGCGGTGATCAGAGCGAGCGGCAACGCCCAGCGCGGCAACCAGCGAGTGGCACACAACCACACGACGAGAATCGGAATGGTCAGCAACGGTTGCACCGCAAGGGATTTGATCGGCGCCAGGCACAGGGTCAGCAGCACGCCCGCGAGCATCGCCTGTGCGATGGGCGTCGGAATTCTCGCTATGAGATCGCCGAGCGCCGGGATCAATCCCGTTGCGAGGACGAGAACTCCGACAACGAGAAAAGCTCCGACGGCGGCAGGCCAGCCCGCGTGGTAACTCGCGCCCATCGCCGCGAGGAGGGCTGCGCCCGGCGTCGACCATGCCAGAGTGATCGGCATCCGATAGCGCAGACACAGCACGATGATGCCGAGCGCGAATGTCACCGTCAGCGCCAAAAGACCCGAGGCGGCTTGCGTCGGCGACGCGCCGACAGCGCGGAGACCGGAGACGACGACCACAAAGGACGAGGTGAAACCGACGAGCGCGGTGACGATGCCCGCGACGATCGGCTCGGTGTTCGACACCCGCTGCTGTGTGGTCACGACGCCAGCATAGCGGTATCGTTCTGTAAACAGAACACTCGGGAGCGGTGCCCACCGCGACCGACGAATGAAGCGGAAGGCAGGCACGTGGTCGAGGGAGTTGTGAGCGACTCGGAGCGTGATGATCGACGACGGGACGTCGGTGATCGGCGACGGGACGTCGGTGAGCGGATCTCCGCGCTACGCACCGAACGCAACCTCAGCCTGTCCGCACTCGCCCGCGCCGCCGGGATCGGCAAGGGCTCACTCTCCGAACTCGAAGCGGGACAACGCAACCCAACCCTCGACACGCTCTATGCCGTGGCAGGCCCGCTCGGCGTGCCACTGACGGCACTCCTCGGCGAGGCGTCGGGAACCGAAGGCGACGGCACGCACCTCACCGCGCGGTTACTCCACGTCGAACATCACGACGACGGTTCGACGACGGAGGTCTTCTGGCTCCATGTCTCCTCCGGAGGGGTCCGACGCTCCCCCGCGCACGGCGCAGGCGTCGTCGAACATGTCCGGGTGGTGCGCGGAAACCTGGTCGCAGGCCCGGAAGGTGACGAAAAGCCTGCGGGCGCAGGCGAATCACTGCAATGGATCAGCGACCGACCGCACACCTACAGCACCGACGACGACGTCCTCGCCGTACTCACCATCGACTCACCCGGCTAGCGGCCACGTCGATGGTCTCGTCAACGCAGAACGTCCCGCGACCCGGACGCTGCACGATCGAATCATCGATCGTGAGGTCCGAGTACGCGGGACGCGAACTCTGCTAACCGAAACGGGTTAGCTGGTGCTCTTCTTGGCCGTGGTCGACTTCTTGGCGGTGGTCGACTTGGTCGCGGTGGTCGACTTTGCCGGAGCAGCCGTGGTGGTCCGCTTGGCGGCAATCTTCTTGGCGGGCGACGCATTTGCGGTGCGCGCCTTGCCCTCGACCGCGCCTGCGGCACCGTCGATCTTCGACGCTGCGGTCGCGCTACGGGCCTTGGCGGTCTTGCCGGCCTCGGTGACCGCTGCACTTGCCTCGTCGAGCTTCTCGTTCACCTCGAGGGCGGCCTCTTCGACCTTGCCGCTGAGATCGTCGACGGCGTCATCGAGGGCATCGCCCGCTTCGCCGACGCGGGTGCTGACCAGCGTTGCGAGCTTCGAAGCCTGCTCGCCGACGGCGCGAGTCTGATGCGAGACAACACCGAGTGCGTCCTCGGTCAGGTCGACGGCGTCGTTGTAGGTCTTCTCCGCGCGGGTCAGACCCTCCTGCACGATCGGCTGCTGCCAGAGGCGGCCGACGGCCTCTTCGCCGCGCTCGGCGAGCGAGGTGTAGATGGTCGTGGCGAACTCGACGTAGCCGTCGGCAACCTTGCGCAGTTCCTCGGGCGACAGCTTGGTGCGCAGGTCGTCGATGGTCGACTCGATGGTGCCGGGGAGCTCCTCGGGCAGCGCGTTCAGGCGGCCGCGGGTCTCCTCGAAGCGGGTCTGAGCGGTCTCGCCCGCAGCCTCGGTGCGCTCCTTGATCTGCGTGACAGCATCGCTCACCTGCTTGAGTGCAAGGTCTCCCGCGCCAACCACGGCATAGAACGGGCTGGGCAGATTGCGTTCGGTGGTGGTCATGGCGATCTCCTTAGTCAATTGGTCACCAAAAAAGGTTGCGGCACAAGGCATATCGAGGAGGCAAACCACTTTGTCGCTTCTGGTCTCGATAGGTGCCGCACCAGCACTTGTAGTGGTTCCGTAAACCAGTATGCCACGTTTGCTAGCTATTGCAAGCAATCTGCTAGCACTAATTGCCGAATCGCTGTGATACCGCACACAGTCAGAATCGTGCCTGCTGGTCGTCGGCGTATTGATAAAAGCCACGCCCCGACTTCTTACCGAGGTGTCCGGCTTCGACCATCCGCAACAGCAACGGCGTCGGTGCGTACAGCGCCTCTTTTGTCTCCGCATACATGCGGTCGGCGATCGCCGTGACAGTGTCGAGTCCGACCATGTCCGCAAGCCGCAGCGGACCCATGGGGTGCGCACAGCCGAGAACCATGCCTCGGTCGACGTCTTCGATGTCGGCAAATCCGTTCTCCACCAATCGAATTGCCGAGAGTAGGTAGGGCACGAGCATTGCGTTCACCACGAACCCCGACCGATCGGCAGACGCGATGACCTGCTTGCCGAGCACCGCGTTGGCGAAAGACTCTGCACGCGTGACGATGTCAGCACCCGTGTGCAGCGTTGACACCAATTCGACGAGCGGTAGCACCGGGACAGGATTGAAGAAGTGAAGGCCGACCACACGCGCGGGGTTCTGGGTCGCCATGCCCAGCGTGATGATCGGAATCGACGACGTGTTGGACGCCAGAACGGCACCGGGATCCGACACGGTCTTGTCGAGGACGGCGAAGAGCTCGGTCTTGACGGTCTCGTCCTCGACGACGGCCTCGCAAACGACGTGCCGGTCGGCGAAGCCGTCGAGTTCGGTGGTGAATCGCAGTCGCAACGCCGCCTGTTCGCGTTCACGCTCGGTGAGCTTGCCGCTCGACACTCCCCTATCGAGCGAGCGCAGTATCCGCGACCGGCCACCGGCGACGAGCTCACGCGTCGGTTCGTAGACCAGAACGTCTGCGTCCGACCGGGCACACACCTCGGCGATCCCCGCGCCCATCTGGCCCGCACCGACCACGCCGACACGCCATGCGTCCGCCACCACTGCCTCCATTCAGATCAACGCCGACCCGATCCACTCTGCCCATAACCCATGCGCGACAACTTATTTGGCGAGCACACGAGCAGCTCCGGTGCACGCCCGGAAGCCCCCAGATATGCCAACAGGCGGCCCGCAACGTAACGCTGCGAGCCGCCTGATGCGCAAAACCTCAGAGAGGCGGGCTGGTTCCTAGTGGAACTGGCCTTCCTCGGTGGAGCCCTTCAGAGCTGCGGTCGAGGTGTTGGGGTCGACCGTGGTGGCGATGCGGTCGAAGTAGCCCGCACCGACCTCGCGCTGGTGCTTGGTGGCGGTGTAGCCACGAGCCTCAGCAGCGAACTCGCGCTCCTGCAGGTCGACGTAAGCGGTCATCTGCTCGCGGGCGTAGCCGTAAGCGAGATCGAACATCGAGTAGTTGAGGGCGTGGAAGCCTGCCAGGGTGATGAACTGGAACTTGAAGCCCATCGCGCCGAGCTCGTTCTGGAACTTCGCGATGGTCGCGTCGTCCAGGTGCTGCTTCCAGTTGAAGGAAGGCGAGCAGTTGTAAGCCAGGAGCTGGTCAGGGAACTCGCTCTTGACGGCCTCGGCGAACTGGCGAGCCAGCTCCAGGTCGGGCTTGCCGGTCTCCATCCAGATGAGGTCGGCGTAGGGAGCGTAGGCCTTGGCACGCGCGATGCAGGGCTCGATGCCCTTCTTCACGTTGTAGAAGCCCTCGGTGGTGCGCTCACCGGTCACGAACGGCTTGTCGCGCTCGTCGACGTCGGAGGTGATGAGGGTTGCGGCCTCGGCGTCGGTACGAGCGACGACGACGGTCGGGGTGTTGGCAACGTCGGCAGCCAGGCGAGCCGAGGTCAGGGTGCGGATGTGCTGCTGGGTGGGGATGAGCACCTTGCCACCGAGGTGGCCGCACTTCTTCTCCGAGGCGAGCTGATCTTCCCAGTGGGTACCGGCGGCGCCGGCCTTGATCATGGCCTTCTGGAGCTCGTAGACGTTGAGGGCGCCACCGAAGCCGGCTTCGCCGTCGGCCACGATCGGCACGACCCAGTTGTCGACCGAGTTGTCACCCTCGACGCGGGCGATCTCGTCGGCGCGCAGCATCGCGTTGTTGATGCGCTGCACGACGGCCGGCACCGAGTTGGCCGGGTAGAGCGACTGGTCGGGGTAGGTGTGGCCGGAGAGGTTCGCGTCACCGGCGACCTGCCAACCCGAGAGGTAGATGGCCTTGAGGCCCGCGCGCACCTGCTGCACGGCCTGGTTACCGGTCAGCGCGCCGAGCGCGTTGATGTAGTTGTCGCTGTTGACGCCTTCCCACAGGATCTCGGCGCCACGACGAGCGAGGGTGTGCTCCTCGACGACGGTGCCCTGGAGCTCGGCAACCTGCTCGGCAGTGTATTCGCGCGTGATGCCCTTCCACCGCGGGTTGGTGTCCCAGTCCTGCTGGATTTCCGCGGCGGTGCGGGGCTTTCCGACGTTGCTCATTAGCCACTTCGCTTTCGTTGTGCTGCTCGTCCCGATCTCCCGGGACGAATGCTTGTCCGGCTCACAGAGACCGGGGCCTATATGGGCCCGGCCGAGGCTGCCAGGGAATGCATCCAGGCCGGGTGGTGTCAGGCCTCCAGGCGCGCGTCGAGCTCGCACGTGTGACGACCACCACAGCGTGGGGTCGGAGTTTGCGAACTCTTCGGCACTTCCCGGAAACGCCTGACTCAAGGGTGCCACAACGGAAACACGCAGGTCCAATCCCCTTTGACTGCAAAAATGCGCCAACCATGTGGCGAAGATTTGCAAATTTTGCAAATCTAGAGATGTGAAGAGTCGTCAGCAGGACGTTAAAAAGTACGCGCGTACTGCGTTTTCTCGATACGCCTCAGCGGTAGCCCACCCACGGCGGCACACCGCGCCGACGCTCGCCGGAAAGACTCCCGACACCTCACATGTGGCGTGTTTCACACCGTGGTTCGAGGTACTCCCGGGCGCCGACGCCACTCCTCGTCACCGCGCGGCCGCGCTCAGGGCTGTTCCGAAGAGATCAACGAAGGCCGACGACGGCATCGGCTCCACCGCGTCGGCTGGCGGGTTCTGCGCCCGTCCGGCCGGGCCGTTCACCGTGAGAGCGACCGTGAAGACCGCTCCCCCGGCGCGCTTCACGAGCGCATATCCGACATATCCGACCTGCTTGCGGACCGTCGAATCCGGCAGTGCCGTCGACACATCCGATCGCGAGAGAAAAGCGCGTTCGACGCTGAGCCCGTCGGGACCGTTGGCGACCTCCGGCGGGTCGGGCAGCGTCGTCGACTCGGTGGTGACCGTCGCACCCGCGAGGCTTCCCGACGCAACGGTGGTTCGCGTCGTTCGGCACTGCCCGCTCCTCGTGCGGATGTCGTCGTCGATGTCGCGTCGAACGGTGGACACCAGCTCCACGAGCCCGACGTCGGCCGCGCTCGCCGCCAACACCGCTGAGTTCGACTCGCCGACCTTCTCGGTGAAGCTCGTATCGGCGGTTGGGCGGCACTCCTGCGGCGCCACACCGTCGGCGCGTGCCGCGGCCAGTTGGGCCCGATCGGAATCGACGAGGTCGGAGACGGTCAGTTGCGTCGTCGCGAAGCCGGAAGGCAACTGCGCGGGCCGAAGCAGCAGATCGGCGGGAGCGACGGCCGTGGCGGTCACGACCGCGTCATCGTCACCGCAGCCCGCGAGCGTGGCAGCGCCGCAGGCGAGCAGCGCCGCTGCCACCCACCGTCGAACCCACCGCCCACGCATCGGGTCACCGTACCCTGAGCGGGTCCGACGAAATGGCGACCTATGAACGGCGGGGACCTATGAACAGCGGGGACCTATGAACAACAGGGCCTATGTCGGATCGCGTTTGCGGCAACTCCGCTCCGAACGCGGGCTGTCGCAGGTGGCGTTGGCGCAGACGCTGCGCATCTCCGCGTCGTATCTCAACCAGATCGAACACGACGCCCGCCCGCTCACCGCGTCGGTGCTGGCGCGGATCACCGAGGCTTTCGGAGTCGACGGCGGGTTCTTCGACTCGCAAGACGACGTCCGACTCGTCGCAGAACTGCGCGAGGCGCTGCTCGACGACGATATCGAGGCCGCGCCGACGACCGCCGACCCGCAGGAGATCGCGGCGATGGTCTCGGCTCACCCCGACATGGCGCAGGCGATGGTGAATCTGCATCGCCGGTATCGGATTGCGATCGACCAGCTCGCCGCGGCGACCGACGAACGCAGCGACCGCGCCATGCGCGGATCGATAACCGCACCCCATGAGGAGGTGCGGGACTATTTCTACCAGCGCCGCAACTACATTCACGCACTCGACGTCGCGGCAGAAGAGCTCAACGCCCGCATGCGGATGCACTCGGGCGACGTCCGTCGCGAGATCGCCGACCGGCTCGAGCGCGTGCACGGCGTGACGATCGCGCCACGCGTCGACCTCGGCGACTACCTCCTGCACCGATTCGACCCCACGACACGACGTCTCGAGGTCTCGGCCGCGCTGTCGGCAGGCCAGCGGGCGTTCAAACTCGCCGCAGAACTCGCGCTCGTCGAATTCGACGATCTCCTCACCGAATTGGTCGACGAGGCGAATTTCACCAACACCGAGGCGCAGGCGCTCGCGAAGACCGGACTGGCCAACTACTTCGCGGCCGCAGTGCTGTTGCCGTACACGCAGTTTCACGGTGCCGCAGAGGATTTTCGCTACGACATCGAACGCCTGTCGGCGTTCTACGCGGTCTCCTACGAGACCATCTGCCACCGACTTTCGACGCTGCAACGTCCAAATCTGCGTGGTGTACCGTGGTCGTTCGTTCGCGTCGACCGCGCGGGAAACATGTCGAAACGACAGTCCGCCACGGGATTTCACTTCTCTTCGAGCGGCGGCACGTGTCCGCTGTGGAATGTCTACGAGACGTTCGCCTATCCGGGAAAGATCATCACGCAGATCGCCGAAATGCCCGACGGCCGTGACTACTTCTGGGTCGCACGCACAGTGGAGAGGCGGGCGGTGCGATACGGCCAGCCGGGCAAGACGTTCGCGCTGGGACTTGGCTGCGAACTGCGCCACGCCGCTCGAGTGATCTACTCGGACGGCCTCGAAATCGGCCCGCAGGCGCGAATCACCCCAATCGGCGCGGGATGTCGCGTGTGCGAACGCCAGCACTGTGCACAGCGCGCATTCCCGCCGCTCGGCTCGAGCCTGCGCATCGACTCGCATCGCAGCAGCGTGTCGCCCTACATGTCACTCTGACGTAGTCGACGCAGTCGCTATGACGTAGTCGACGAGTCGCTTTGACGCAGTCGACGCATTCTCGACAACTCTTCTTGTCGCACAAGCGGACCCCGGTCCGAGGGTTACAGATCAATCACATGTCATACGGCGTAGCCATTTGTGGGTCGAACGATCAGGATGCAGCCCTATGGTGGGCGCGGGAGAGGGGAAGCAGCCGTCGGGGGTGCTTCCCTTCTCCCGGTCTGGAGGCAAGGCGCCATGCGTTCGTCACGGCGACACCCATCGCGGCGAAACTCCGCCGCCGTCTTACTGCTGGCGTGTGTTGTCGCCGCGATTGCCCCGAGCGTCGCCGCAGCGGATCCGCCGAACATGATGGGTATCCCCCAACAGGTCCCCGATACCATCGACCACGTCGTCCCCGCACCACCCTTTCCACATCTGTCGACAATCCCGTTGCGCGCACAGTCCCCCGGGTTGTCTTGGCGGACACAAGAATTGCGCGAGGCGACGTTGCCTACCCCGACCGGGGATCCCATGTTCGACCGGTGGCCGTCGAACCTCGGCTCCCTCCAGCCCGGCACCGTCATCGCGACCCGCGACGTGACCGCGTCGGCCGCGCCGGTGGTCACCGTGCCGATTGCGTCGGCGACGCTCATCAAGTTCCGCAGCACCGACGCCGTCGGAAAGCCGAGTTTCGGTACCGCGACGCTGATAACTCCCACCGCGTCCGCACCGGTGCGCGGCCCCCGACCGATCGTCGTGAACAACCTCCCCATCGATTCACTCGGGACCGCGTGCAACCCGGGTTACACGCTTGCCCATGGCTTTTCGATCGCAAGTGGTGTGACAGACCTACTGCCTCCGACGACGCAGCTCGCGCTTGCTCACGGCTATGGCGTGCTGATCCCCGACCACCAGGGGCCGCGGATGGCATATGCAGAGCCCGTCGTCGCAGGTCATATCGTGCTCGACTCCATCCGCGCCGCGTCGAACCTGACGCCGAAGATGTTCGGGCAAAGCGCAATTGCGATGAGCGGATACTCCGGCGGCTCGATCGCCACCGCCGGTGCGGCGAAACTCCTGGCCGGGTACGCGCCTGAACTCGCGCCGCGCGTCGTCGGGGCGGCACTGGGCGGTGTGCCTGCCGACTTCCGCATGCTCGTCGGCAGTATGAACGCCAACCTCGCGACGGGACTGTTCCATGCCGCGACGTTCGGTATCGCCCGTGAGCGGCCCGAGATCCTCACCATGGCCAACAACCCGGCTCAGTGGATCGCGTCGTCGCCGTTGAAGAACGTGTGCGTGATACCCGAGGCGCTCGCGGGCGCCACATTCATGCCGATGCAGTTGATGGCGAACGTCGGTGATCCGTTCCATTCGCCCATCGCAGAACACATCTATCGCGTGACAAAGATGTCCGACACCCGATCGGCGGTTCCGCTCTACATCTACAACGGCGCCCAGGAGTGGTGGATACCGGCCGCCGGAGCGCGCAACCTGTTCCTCGAACAGTGCCGACTCGACGCGAACGCTCAATACCGTGACGTCGTCGGCGAACACGTCACCGCCGCCGTGATCGGCTTTCCTGACGCGATGAGTTGGCTCGACGCTCGATTACGCGGCTCACCTGCACGTAGCGGCTGCCCCCATCGGTGATTTCAGTAGACGAGCACGCGCACGTTCTCGGCGACGCATGCGGGTTTCTCCACACCGTCGATCTGCACCGTACTGCGCACCACCATGGTCACCCCGGCCGGACTGTCGTCGATCGACACGATCTCGGCGTTGGCCCTGATTCGCGACCCGACCTTGACCGGGCTGGGAAAGCGGACCTTGTTGAGTCCGTAATTGATCACCAGCTTGGGTCCGTTCACGGTGAAGATGTCGCCCGCCAGTAGCGGGAGCAGCGACAGAGTCAGGTAGCCGTGTGCGATCGTCGCACCGAAGGGTCCGTCCTTCGCGCGCTCGGGGTCGACGTGAATCCACTGGTGATCGCCGGTCGCATCGGCAAAGGCATCGATGCGGTCCTGGGTGACCTCCAACCAGTCCCCGTAGCCGAGGTCCTCGCCGATCGCTGCGGTCAGCTCTGAGATGCTGTTGAACGTCCGTGGTGTGATGTCCGTCATGAATTCTGTAGTCTACCGTTGCGTTCATGACGACCAGCGAAGGTGACGTGGCAACCGGCCCGCGTGTTGCTCCGGGAACGTTGAGCGACCTCGGACTCATCAACTGGGTGTTCGCGAGAGGCGCGGCGCGCGTCATCGGCGTCCGCGACGCTCACGTCTTCTCCACCCTGGGACGCACGCGCGGGCTCTTCCGCGCGTGGCTCTACTTCTCGAGCAGGCTGATGCCCTTCGGCTCACTGTCGCGCCGCGAGTCGGAGATGGTCATCATCCGGGTCGCGCATCTGCGTGGCAGCGACTACGAACTCGACCACCATCGCCGCCTGGGCAAACGCGCAGGTATCGACGACGCCGAGTTCGCCCAGATCATCTCCGGCCCCGACGCGGGCTGGGGTGATCGGGAGAAGTGGATGCTGCAGGCCGTCGACGAATTGATCGCCGACAAGGACATCAGCGACACCACCTGGACGTCGCTGCGTCGCCACCTCGACGAACGCCGTGCCATCGCCTTCGTCCTGCTCGCCATGCAGTACGACTCGCTGGCCACCACGCTGCACACCCTGCGCGTCGCGCGCGACGAACGCGTCTGAGGTTCACCCATGACCTCGCTGGCCCAGCGGGCCATGAACAACCGACTGTTCAGCGAGGTCTACGAGCGACTGTGGCGACCGGCGTTCACCCGACTGTTCAGTTTCGGCGGGTCGTCGACCGAGGTCGCCGACCGCGAACTGGTTGCGCATCTGGCGCGGCCCGGTGAGCGAAGCATCCTCGACGTCGCGTGCGGCCCGGGCAATTACACGCGCAGGCTGTCGACGGGATTGACCGGCGACGGCCGATGCGTCGGTATCGACTTCTCGCCAGCGATGCTGGCCAAGGCCGTGGCCACGAACAGTGGCGAACGGGTCGCCTACATCCGCGCAGACGCGCATTCGATTCCGTTCGGCGACAACACCTTCGACTCCGTCGTCTGCCTGGCCGCGCTGTATCTGATCCCCGACCCACTACCGGTGATCGACGAGTTGGTCCGGGTCGCCAAACCAGGTGGCGAGGTCGCGGTGTTCACTTCGGTCGTCACCAACCTGACCGGACTGCCGGGAGTCCGAACCGTCACCGCACTCACCGGGTATCGGATCTTCGGCCGCACCGAGATCGTTGATCGCCTGCGGGCGGCCGGCGCGGTCGACGTCGAGCAAACCATCACCGGGCAGGGGCAATTCGTACTCGCCCGGCTGCCCGCCGAAGAGGACTGTCCCTAGATGTGTGTTGGATCGAAGGATGTGTGCGCTGCAGCACCCACATCCTTCGATACGACACACATCCAGACGCCGCGAACCTCAGATCACCTGGGGCGCGCGGGCTTCGGCAGCACGCACCAGCGGCGCCACGCCCTCCGCGAACCAGTACGCCTCCTCGATGTGCGGCTGACCGGACAGGATGAAGTGGTCGACGCCGAGCGCGCGATACTGACCGATGAGATCGGCCACCTCGGCGTGGCTGCCCACAAAAGCGGTGCCGGCACCGGGACGCACCAGTCCGTAGCCTGCCCACAAGCCCGGGTACACCTCGAGATTCGCGAGGTCGGCGTTCAACGCGAGTTGTCGACGCTGCCCCTCGGACTCGGACTGCAGAAGCCGTTCTCGCGCAAGGGCAATCACGTTCCGGTCCATACGGTCGACCAGCTTGCGGGCTTCTGCCCATGCCTCTTCGCGCGTGTCGCGGGTGATCACGTGCGCACGGATGCCGAAGGAGAGCGTCCTGCCGTGCCTCGCCGCCCGGGCACGCACGTCGTCGATCAGTGCGGCCACCTTCTCGGGCGGTTCGGTCCACGTGAGATACGTGTCGACGTGTGCAGCGGCAACCTCCCGTGCGGCTTCGCTTGCGCCACCGAAGAATACGGCGGGCGCTGGTGACGGAGGCCGTGCCACAGTGGCGCCGGTGACGTCGAGGTACTCGCCGACGAAGTCGTACGGTGTCCCCGACCACGCCCC
Source organism: Gordonia jacobaea (assembly GCF_965344965.1). Lineage (NCBI taxonomy): Bacteria > Bacillati > Actinomycetota > Actinomycetes > Mycobacteriales > Gordoniaceae > Gordonia > Gordonia jacobaea. Next base: position 1,003,796 of record NZ_CBDRLS010000001.1, read on the forward strand.
GCGCACGATCTGCAAGAACTCCGCGGTACGGGCGTACCGTTCCTCCTTGCCGAGGTGATCACCGAAGCGCTCCTGCTCTTCGCGATCACCGCCGGTCACGATGTTCAATGCCAGTCGCCCACCGGACAGTTCGGCAAACGTCGCGGCCTGCTGGGCAGCCAGCGTTGGCGTGATCAATCCCGGCCGAAACGCGACGAGGAACTTCAGCCTGCTCGTCTCCTGGATGAGGGCCGCGGTCGTCACCCACGCATCAAGGCACCAGGTTCCGGTCGGAGTCAGCACCGACTCGAATCCCAGCTTCTCGGCGGTCTTGGCGACGAGGGTCAGGTACTCGAGGTCGGGTGCGCGGTGTGCCGACGCGGTGCCGAGGACGCCCGACGACTGCAGCGCACCGAACACCTCACGACCGTCGCCCGACGTCGGCAGAAACCAGTGAAATGACGAACTCATCGGGCAGGCTCCTCAACAGATGTCGCGGTAGTGTCTCGGCTTCCGACGCCGAGGTGGCCGAGCACTCGTTCACGCAGTTCGACGACGCGCTGATCGTCTCGATGGCGGGGACGCTCGACGTCGACCGCGACGTCGTTGGCGATGGCGCCGTCCTCGAGGACGAGCACACGGTCGGCCAGTACGACGGCCTCCTCGACGTCGTGAGTGACGAGTAGCGCGGCGAAACCGTGTGTGCTCCACAGTCTCGTGAGTAACGAGTGCGCTTCGATCCGGGTGAGCGCATCGAGTGCGCCGAACGGTTCGTCGAGCAGTAGTACTTCTGGATTGCGCACCAGCGCGCGAGCGAGTGACGCGCGCTGGGCTTCTCCACCGGAGAGCGTCAGCGGCCAGGCGTCGACGCGATGCGTTAGCCCGACCTCGTCGAGCGCCGTCACGGCCCGCGCTGCGGCATTGCCGCCGGAGAGGTTGAGCGACACGTTCTTTCGGACGCTCCGCCACGGCAGCAGCCTCGGTTCCTGAAATGCCACCGCGCGCGATCCGTCGACCTCGAGTCGGCCGCCGTGCTGGTCGTCGAGCCCGGCGATGATCCGCAGCAGCGTCGACTTTCCCGATCCCGATCTTCCGACGAGTGCCACGATCTCGCCGCTGTGCAGTGTCAGATCGATGCCGTGCAACACCTCGACGTTGCCGAAGGAACGTGTAATCCCCTGTGCACGAACAACTGTCTTCCCACTCATCGACTCACCCTCCATCGGAGCAGCCAGGCCTCGAGGCCGCGGACAATCGAATCGCTGAACAAGCCCAGCAATGCGTAGATCACCAAACCGAGCACGATGATGTCGTTGCGGAAGTAGGTGCGCGCATTCATGACGAGGTAGCCGAGTCCGGCGTCGGCATTGATCTGCTCCGCGACGATCAGCGACAGCCATGCCACACCGAGCGACAGTCGAAACCCGGTGAGGGCACTGGGCATCGCCCCGGGAAGAATCACGGTGCGAGCCAATCCGATTCGGCCGAGTCCCACCGAGCGTCCCGCTTCGATCAGTTTCGCATCGACTCCGTGGATACCCGACACCAGGTTGAGGTACAGCGGGAACAGCACGCCGAGCGCCACCATGTAGACCTTGGGCTCTTCGCCGATACCGAACCACACGACGAACAACGGAATCAACCCGAGGAACGGCACGGTGCGGAGCATCTGTAGTGGTGGGTCGATGGCCAGATCTGCGATCCGGAAGAAGCCGACGAGCAGACCGAGCGCGACCGCAAGCACCACACCGAGCGTCAGGCCGATGCCGACACGCTGCAGCGAAACCCCTAGCGCCGCTTGCAGTTCTCCTGTCCCCCACAGCTCACGTGCTGCCGCCCACACCTGTGTCGGCGGAGACAGCTTGCTGGCCGGAATGACTCCGTTGGTCGACAGCACCTGCCAGGCGATCAGCAGGACCAGCGGCGAGACGAGGCGCAGCCACGGGCCGACCGACAGGCGATGACGTCGTCCGCCCGACGCACGCCGACTGTCTGCTTCGGTGTCACCCCGGACCGCTGTGGCCGAGCCCGCGACTGCCCCCGTCATCAGTTCGTGCCCGAGAGCGCGCCGTTGAACTGGTTGTCGAAGTAGTCGGCGGCCGTGGGCTTGTTCGGGATCACCTTGGCGTCGGCGAACAGGTCGAGGAGTCGCTGATGCTTGGCGATCTGCGCGTCACCGATCGGGACCAGAGAACCGGACGACGTCGAGAACGTCGCTCGCGCAACGGGTTCGGGAAGCTTGGTGAGCTTGCTGTAGATGGGGATCCACTGGTCCTCATGGGTCACGGACCACTTGTTGGCTCGCGCGAGACGGCCGATGAGATCGCTGATGGCCTTCTGCTTCGCCGAGTCGCCGAGCGATGCCGACGAGGCGAGGTAGTAGGCCTGCTGGGTGACCAAACCCGCACCGTCGGAGACGGCCTGTGCGCCGTGCTGCGAGATCGCCACTTGAGCAAACGGATTCCAGACCGCCCAGGCGTCGACCTGGCCGTTGGTGAATGCCGAAAGACCCTCGGTGGGCGTCAAGTAGGTCTGCTGGATGTCACTGGGCTTGAGGCCCGCCTTGTCGAGGAGCGCGAGCACGAGTCCGTTGGAGCTCGATCCCTTGGTGAATGCGACCTTCTTGCCCTTGAGGTCGGCGATCGACTTCACCGACGAACCGCTCGGAACCAGCAGGAAGTCTCCGGGCTTCTCGCGTGCCTGGACGGCGACGATCTTCAGGGGAGCGCCGCTGGCCTGCGCGAAAACCGGTGGCACATCGCCGGTTCCACCGATGTCGACCTTGCCTGCAGCCGCGGCTTCGAGCAGTGGCGGACCCGACTCGAACGAGGCCCAGTCGATGTCGTAGGGCAGGTCTTTCAGCTCACCAGACGCCTCCAGGAGCGACTGCGTCTGCTTGACCTGATCGCCGACGGTGAGCGTGATGCGTTGCGCCGAGGCCGATTGCGTACCGCTTCCTGAATCGTCGGACGAGCACGCGCTCACCGACAGCGACAGCGCAGCTATGAGTCCGACGGCCAGTGCGCCCCAACGTTTCCTCGACACAGTTCTTCCTTCCCAGACCACCCCCGTGGGCGTCGATGTTGGGAAGAATTGTCGGCGCCGGTGTAGCGATCACACCAATCACCGCCACTGCCGGACACGGAGGCCGGTCGCATCGGCCCAGCTCAGCTGCGCCGCAAACATTTTCACTCACCACGACCGAAAGAACCGTTGGTTCAGCTCGGCACAGCACTGCCGATCATCGAGGCATCAATGCGTCGGCGGTTGCGGAGGACGGGCAGCGCCTCGCGCACGCGTCGGACTGCCGCCGTATCGATATCGGCAACCAACAGGTCGGGGCCGCTGCCGAGCTGACCGATCACCGCCCCGGAAGGGTCACAGACCACGCTGTGTCCGACACCTGAAGGCGCAGTGCCGGTGATGATTTCGCCGCTTGCCGCCGGGTCGGCCTGTCCGCATGCCGCGACGAACGTCGTAGAGTCCAGCGCCCGTGCCCGTGCCAGGAGCGTCCATTGATCGACCTTGCCCTCGCCCGCACCCCAGGACGCCGAGACGACCACGAGGTCTGCCCCCGCGGCCGCAAGCTCTTGGAACATCGCCGGGAACCGAATGTCGTAGCAGGTCGCGAATCCGATGGTCACGCCTTTCACCTCCGCGGTGACCAGGTGATCACCCGCCGACACGGAGTCGGATTCCGAGTATCCGAACGCATCGTAGAGATGAATCTTGTCGTAGTGGGTGCGGTTTTCGGGTCCCGTGATCAACAGGGTGTTGCGCACTCGCGGCCCGTCGCCCGGCGTGAACATGCCTGCGACGACCGTTACCCCCGCCTCCGACGCGATCTCGTCGACAGCACGCGCCCAGTCCCCGGAGATCGGCTCTGCAATCTCGCCAAGGGGGACCCCGAATCGGCACATCATGGCCTCCGGAAAGACGACGACATCAACTCCGCGTGCTGCGGCATCGCTGACGTGACGTTTTATGATCCTCAAATTCGCGGCCGGGTCGGTGCCACTGTTGACCTGTGCGAGTCCGATGCGCAGTTGCGGGTTTGATGTTGTTCTCATTGAATCCTCCTGGATAGGTCCGCGACCACGGGTTATAGATGGGGTATACATAAGGTATGCAAAGTCCGTCCGGCCGGGACAAGGCATACGAGTACGTGCGCGACGTCGTACTCACGTCGCCCGCGGCCGCTGGTGCATTTCTCAACGAACAAGACCTGGCGACGCAGATCGGGGTCTCCCGCACGCCGGTCCGTGAGGCATTGCTGATGCTGCAGGCCCAGGGCCTCGTCGAGCTGGTGCCGAAACGTGGCGCGCACGTCCCGCCGATGTCCGGCCGCCAGTTGCGCGAATTGATGGATCTGCGTGGCGTGCTGGAGCGCCACGCGGCGTCGATCGCACTGCGCGCGAAGTCGGCGCCCGTAGCCCAGATGCGCGCCATCCTGGCTGACCAGCATCAGCTTGCCGACGCGCCGAGCGATGAAGCTGCGAAGCAATTCATCGACCTCGACGGTTCGTTCCACATGGCACTCATCGACGCAGCCGGAAGCGAGCTGCTGTCGACGACCTACGCCGGGCTGCGGTCGCGTCAGCTCCGTGCCGGCCTGACGGCGTTGTCCACGACGCCGGATCGGCAACAGTCGGTCTGCCGAGAACACGGCGCGATCGTCGACGCGCTTGAATCCGGAGACGAATCGGCCGTCGGAAATGCCATAGACGCGCATCTGGAGATCACTCTGCAGGCACTGCTGCGGGGTTGATTCTCCGCAGAGACGCATCCTCGGCTTCGGCGCGGTCCGGGTCTCGCCCGATCGCCAGTCCGATGAGAGTCAGCACACCGACGAGACCGATGTACCCGACGATCGGCACCCAGTTATCGGTCTTGTCGAGCAAGAACGTGAAGATCAGGGGCGCCAGCGCGCCGCCGAACACTCCGGCGATCGTGTACGCCAACGAGCTTCCCGTCGACCGCAACCGAACCGGAAACTGCTCGGTCACGAACGCAGCCTGCGGTCCGTACATGAACGAGTGGAACACCAGTCCGACCGTCACGCCGAGGATGAGCAACGGCAGCGAGTCCCCGCGGACGAGCACAAAGAAGAGAACACTCCATGCGACGCCGCCAACGGCCGCGATGGCGTACAGCAATCGGCGGTTCACCCGATCGGACGCCGCCCCTGCCAACGGAATGAGGCCGAGCTGGAATGCCGATCCGATGAGAATCGCGATGAGCACATCTCCACGGTCGAATCCCAGCTTGTTGACCCCATAGGTGATGGAGAAGACGGTGAACAACGCGTACATCACATCCGGCGCAATGCGCGAGAGTATCGCCGACACAAGCGGTTTGGTCTGAGTACGGAAGACTTCACTCACCGGGGCATCGGAGCGATCATCGCTGTCCTGGAGCGCTTTGAAGACCGGTGTGTCTTCCAGACGCAGTCGAATCCAGAGTCCGAAAGCGACAAGTACCGCCGAGAGCAGAAACGCGATTCGCCAGCCCCACGACTCGAACTGGGACTCGGTGAGGGTGAGGGTCAATAGCGCGAGTGCACCGTTGGCGAGGAGATTTCCCGCGGGCGGACCTATCTGTGCTGCCGAAGACCAGAAGCCTCGCTTCTCCGGCGGGCCGTACTCGCTGGAGAGCAGCACCGCACCACCCCATTCGCCGCCCACCGCGACTCCCTGCGCGAACCGCATGACGACCAGGATGATCGGGGCGACGACCCCGATCGCCGCGTAAGAGGGGATCAATCCGATCACGAACGTGGTCGCACCGATCAGCAGCAGCGTGATCACGAGCAGGCGCTTACGCCCGATCACGTCGCCGAGTCTGCCGAAGACGAAACCGCCGACGGGCCTGGCCACGTAGCCAACCGCGTACGTCGAGAACGCGAGCAGGGTGCCGGTCAGCGGATCGCTATCGGGAAAGAAGACTTTCGGGAACACCAGCGCGGCCGCCGCGGAGTAGACAGCGAAGTCGTACCACTCGAGCGCGGTGCCGGTCAGACTGGCGGCAAACGCCTTGACCAGCGACTTCTTATCGGTGACAGCATCGGTCATCGGTAGTTTCCATTCGTTGTCGCGGACTGTCGTCGTGTGACGTGTCTCCCATACTTGCTGTATACAAGACGTATGCGCAAGTGTTTCGGCGCTATCGAAACAGGCTGTTTACGAAAGGACTCCGACCCACATGCTCACATTTACGCTCCCCGATGGATCGTCGGTCGCCGTAGAACCGCAGGTCGTGTGCAACGCCGGCTACGCGGGCCGCGACCAGGCCGCCGTTGCCAGCCACATCGCAGAACTCGCCGAGCTCGGAGTACCTGCGCCCGCAGTGACTCCGTCGCTGTATCCGATCTCGCCGTACCTCGCGCAGCAGACCGACGAGGTCGTAGTGCAGCACGGTCGCACCTCCGGCGAAGCGGAGTGGGCCCTGATCGTCACCGGCGACACCCGTGACGACGTCTTGCTCACCGTCGCATGCGATCACACCGACCGAGAACTCGAAGTTCACGGAGTCGCGTGGAGCAAGAACGCGTCACCAGACGTGCTCGGCACAGCGGCGTGGCGCCTGTCCGACGTCGCAGACCACATCGATGACATCACCTTGTCGGCATGGGTCGGGCACGGAAGCGACACCGCAGACACCCTGATCCAGTCCGGCACCCTCGGCGACTTGCTGTCGCCGGACTACTGGCTCGACGTCCTGGCGGAACGAAAGTTGCTGCGCGAGGGCACGATTGTGATCTCGGGAACCATTCCGATGGTTGAGGGGATAGACCAGTTCGCCGATTCGTGGCGGGTCGCGATGACCGACGAGGCCACAGGCGCGACGATCGAGTGCGGGTACCGCGTTGCGCGCATGCCCGAACCCATTGGCTGACACCCGAACCCATTGGCTGAAACCAAACTCACTGCCTGACAACCGATCACAGCTCCCGATAGTCGCGGACCGACATCCGGTTCCCTCGGCGCGGCGCATACGTGCCGTAGAGCTCGGCCATGCGAACGACCCGATACCGTTGGCCCGCATAGGGTTCCAGCAGTTCCAACATCCCGGCGTCGTCGACCTTCTCGCCGATCAGCGTATGGCCGATGAGAGCGGGGATGTGGTAGTCGCCGACCGGCACGGCATCGGCGTCTCCGACGGCTCGCGCACGGGTTTCCGCAACCGTCCACGGGCCGACTCCGCGGAGCACGTCCAACTTGTCGTGGTGACGTTCGACGTCAAGGGCGGTAGCACCTCTGATGGTGCGCATGCGCACTGGTTCTGCGCCACTGCGATGCCACTCCCACACCGGAATCCGGGTCCAGTCGGCTTGCGGGGGTGGCACGCGCATGTCGCGCGGGACGGGACCCGGGGCTGGTTCGCCGAAGCGTCGAAGTATGTGCCGCCACGCCCGCCACGCCTCGGTCCCGACGACTTTCTGCTCGAGGATCGCCGCGGCAAGCGCCTCCCACACGCGGCCGGTAGTACCGATGCGCAAACCTGTCGACGCCGCGACCAATCGAGCGACGGCATCGTCTCGCGGCACCAGGGCGGCCGGGTCATCTGAGGCGCCGAGCATGTCCGGCATCTGTTCCAGTAGCCATGCGGCGCCAGGTCCCCAGGCGCGCCCGCGGATCGTCGAACCGTCGGAGGCGATCGCCAGCGTGCCCGGGCCGTCGGGAGTGTGCACCGCGCGCCAGATGGAACCGTCGGCGCCGTACCGGAAAGCCGGGTCGCCACTACCTCGTCGGTGGAGTCCGAGCGTGGCGCGGATGTCGACCGGCTGCTGCGGCGTCCACGAACGTGTGGCCTCGCCCCTGCTCATCGGTTTCTCCTCGCCTGCGCCACCTCGACTGTAGTCGTCGGGTCCGACATCGCTGCGCGGGCGCACTGCCCGTCATCGGGGGCGTGCGACCCGATCCGGATGGGACGTAAGCCTCACGATCGGCATCGCTGACCAGCGCACACTCGAAGTATGAGGTACTCGGAACCCATCACCGTAGGCATCGACGGATCGTCGAGCGCATTGGCAGCGGCGCGCTGGGCAGCGCACACAGCATCTATTCATCAGACCACCCTCGACATCGTGTTCGCGATCGAGCCTGCATCGCCCCCGCTGATCGAGTTCGCGGTGCCCGAGGCATTCTTCGACGCCGCGCGTCTTGGCGCCAAGGCCGCCCTCAACGCGGCGACAGACGTCGCCTTCCATGAGGACCCCGACCTCGCACCGCGCACGCACATCGTCACCGGTTCGCCACGTGGCGCGCTGCTCTCGCGCTCGCGGACGTCGTCGATGGTCGCTGTCGGCGCATCCGGAACCGGCCGTCTCACAGCGGCTTTCATCGGGTCCACGGCGTCAGCACTGACGTCGCATTCGGTGTGCCCCCTCGCGGTGATCCGCGAAACCAGCAACGACGTCGAACCCACCGGTCGGGTTACCGTCGGCGTCGACGGTTCTCCCGAATCGCTCGAGGCACTCGATTGGGCGGCGCACGAGGCGACCGACCGAGCCGCGGAGCTGCTCGTACTCTCGGCATGGGACGCAACGGGTTTCGATCACTCCCACAAGGCGTTCACCACCGCAGAACACCAGATCGAAGGCACGCTCGCCGTGCCCGTCGAAGCGATCAGACGACGCCTGCCCGGCTTGCGGGTGACCACGCAAATCGTCAACGACGCTCCGGTTGCCGCACTCACCAAGGCGTCGGCCGACTCGGATGTCGTCGTCGTGGGCAGCCGGGGTCGCGGCGGATTCACCGGGCTTCTACTGGGGTCGACGAGCCAACGGGTTCTGCATTCGGCCCAGTGCCCGCTGATCATCGTGCCGTGACGTCTCGTCGCTGAAGAGACGCGAGCCGGGACCGACATCGTCGTCGGTCCCGGCTCGCGTGAATTCCGTTGTGCTGCAGATTTTCTACAGGTTGATCATGTGCCCGATCGCGCCATGGAACGTTTCTTGCATTGCTTCGCTCATGGTCGGGTGGGTGTGGACGTTGCGGGCCAGTTCCTTGGCGGTCAGGTCCCACTTCTGCGCGAGCGTGAGTTCGGGCAGCATCTCGGAGACGTTGTCGCCCACGAGGTGTGCGCCGAGGAGCTCGTCGGTGTCGGCGTTGGTGAGGAGCTTGACGAAGCCTGCGGTCTCGCCCATGCCGCGTGCCTTGCCGTTCGCACTGAACGGGAAGGTGGTGGCCTTGACGTTGAAACCCTCGTCCTTGGCCTGCTGTTCGGTGAGTCCGAACGAGGCGACCTGCGGCTGGCAGAACGTCGCGCGCGGCATGAACCGGTAGTCGCCGAGGGTCATGGTCTCGGCGCCCGCGATGGTCTCCGCAGCGACGACGCCCTGGGCCTCGGCGACGTGTGCGAGCTGGAGCTTCGCGGTGACGTCGCCGATCGCGTAGATGCCGTCGACGTTGGTACGCATGAAGTCGTCGATCGCGATTGCGCCGCGTTCGGTGAGTTCGACGCCGGTGTTCTCGAGGCCGAAGCCCTCGACGCGGGGGGCGAAGCCGACGGACATGAGTACGCGGTCGACGGTGACCTCGCCGTCGTTGCCCTTGGCGTCCTTGTAGGTGACGGTGACGTCGTTGCCGTTGTCGGTGACGGTCTGCACTCCGGTGGAGGTGAGGACCTTCACGCCGAGCTTCTTGTACTGCTTGGCGATCTCCTTGGAGACGTCGATGTCCTCATTGGGGAGCACGCGGTCGAGGAACTCGATGATCGTCACGTCGACGCCGTAGTTGGCGAGGACGTAGCCGAATTCCATGCCGATCGCGCCTGCTCCGACGATGACGATCGAGCCCGGCAGATCGCGGGTGAGGATCTGGGTCTCGTAGGTGACCACGTTGTCGGAAAGCTCGACGCCGGGCAGGAGCTTGACCACTGAGCCGGTGTCGATGATGACGTTGTCGAAGGTGATCTCGCGGTCGCCGACCTTGATGGTCTTGGCGTCGACGAAGGTGCCGTACCCCTCGATCTCGGTGATCTTGTTCTTTTTGTTCAGGTAGTGCACACCCTTGGCGCTCGCGTCGGCGACGCTGCGACTGCGGTCGAATGCCGAGCCGAAGTCGAAGGTCACATCCCCGGACATCCCGAACGTCTTCGACTCATGGGTGAAGATGTGGGCGAGTTCGGCATTGCGCAGCAATGCCTTGGACGGAATACATCCAACGTTCAGACAGACACCGCCCCAATACTTCTCTTCGATGATGGCGGTGTTCATGCCCAACTGGGCGGACCGGATCGCGGCCACGTACCCACCTGGACCTGCTCCCAGGACAACTGTTTCAAAGTGATCAGCCACGACTGTCAGCCTACGACTAGGGCGAGCCTGCGCGCAGAACGTCCCCCTTACTGACCCGAATCGACCGTTCCGGCAAATCGGCCACCGCGTCGTTCAATCATTGATTGAATCGCTGAATGAGCGTGTCTACGTCACCCACCCGCGAGCAATTGCTGCGGACAGCCGAGCGCCTTTTCCTCACCGACGGCTACGACGCCGTCTCGGTGCGCGCCATCTGCGCGGGCGCGGGAGCCAATCCGGCGGCCGTGCACTACCACTTCGGATCGAAGGACCAGCTCGCGACGGCACTGCTCGAGGCGCGCCTCACGCCGCTCTGGGCGGATCAGCTCATGTCGATCGACACCTCGCGAGCCTCGGTGGCAGCACTGGTCGACATCGTGATCTCGCCGTTTGTCGAGATTCAACACGATCCCGCCGGCCACCTGCATCTGCAGCTGCTCGCGCGGTTCGTCCACGCGAATCCGGAGGCGCCCTGGCACGGTGCGTGGTTCGACCTCGACCGGTGGGCCGACGTGCTGGTCGCGATGGTCGGTGCCCTCGGCCACGACCAGGCTCGACGACGCTGGGCACTCGCCTTCGAGCTGATCCTGTCGCGCTTCTCCGCCGAGCGTCCGCTGTCCGACGACGCCGTAACGTCCCTGACCGAGTTCGTCGTGGCCGGGCTCGGTCAGCCGTGTACACCGGCAACCGTCACCAACCCGGCCGCGGTCAGCTCGTGAACGGCTCGTCGTCGACCCCCGACCCCTTCGAGCCGGCACGCCTTGGCCCGCTGACGCTGCGCAACCGACTCATCAAATGTGCGACGTTCGAGGGCGCGACGCCCGACGCGCTTGTCACCGACGATCTCGTCGAGTTCCACCGCGAGGTCGCTGCGGGCGGCGTCGCCATGAGCACGGTTGCGTACTGCGCGGTCAGCCCCGAGGGGCGGACCGATCGACATCAGATCTGGATGCGTCCCGAGGCGCAACCTGGCTTGCGTCGACTCACCGACGCCATCCACGCCGAAGGCGCGCTTGCCGCTGCACAGCTCGGCCACGCGGGGCCGGTCGCGAACTCGGCGTCGAATCGCGCGAAAGCGCTTGGTCCGTCGCGCATTCCGGCGCCGATGGGGATGTCGGTGACACGAAAGATCTCGGCTGACCGCATCGCCGAACTCCGCACATCGTTCCGGAGGGCGGCGCGCATCGCGGTCGACTCGGGATTCGACGGACTCGAAATCCATTGCGGCCACAACTATCTCATCAGTTGTTTCCTTTCGCCGCTGCTCAACCATCGACACGACGGATACGGCGGCTCACTGGTCAACCGTGCGCGGCTCGCGCGCGAGGTGGTCGAGTCGGTGCGTGACGAGGTCGGCGACTCGGCCGCGGTCTGGGTGAAACTGAACATGTACGACGGTGTGGGCGGCGTCGGGAGGTGGCGCGGATTCGACGTCGACGAGGCATGCGAGGTCGCGCGACTTCTGGAATCGGACGGCCACCTCGACGCGATCGAACCGACGGCAGGCAGCTCACTGCTGAACCCGATGTACCTCTTCCACGGCGACGCACCGCGCGAGGCTTTCGCAGACGCCTTCCACGGCGCGATGCGGTGGGGACTGAAGGCCGCGGGTCCCTTCTTCCTGAACCACTACGACTATCACCCCGGCTACCTGATGCCGCTCGCTCGCAGGCTGCGTGAGAGCGTCGACCTGCCGATTATTTTGCTCGGCGGTATCACCGACCGCGAGACGATGGACGCCGCGCTGGACGAGGGCTTCGACTTTCTCGCGATGGGCCGCGCCCTGCTGCGCGAGCCCGACCTACCGCTGCGGATCGCCGACGACCCCGCCGTGCGCTCGCTGTGCACGCACTGCAACCTGTGCATGCCGACGATCTACTCGCGCACGCGGTGCCCGCTGCGCGAGTAGCCGCACCCGCCGCTGTTATCCGCTGGTCGAGCTTGTCGAGACCACCGCCGGCCGAGCCCACCCACCGCCGGCCGAGCGTCACCCGCTGGTCGAGCTTGTCGAGACCACCGCCGGCCGAGCGCCCCACCGCTGGTCGAGCTTGTCGAGACCACCCCTCAGCCCCGCAGGTGCTCGGCGAGGTAGCGGCCGGTGATCGACGCGGAGCTACTCGCCACCTCGCCCGGTGTGCCGACCGCGACGATCCGACCGCCCGCCTCGCCGCCCCCTGGCCCCATGTCGATGACGTAGTCGGCGTTGGCGATCACGTCGAGGTCATGCTCGATGACGATGACCGTCGCGCCGCGTCCGGTCAGTCGGGTCAGCACCTGCAGCAGCGTGCGCACGTCTAGCGGATGCAGCCCGACGCTCGGCTCGTCGAGGACGAACACCGTGTCGGACTGGTCGCGGTGCAACTGGTTCACCAGTTTCAGACGCTGTGCTTCGCCGCCGGACAGCGCCGGGGTTGATTCGCCGAGCGTCAGATAGCCGAGTCCCAGTTCGTCAAGAGCCCTGAGCCGCTTGGTCACTCGCGCCAGTCCCGATACTGCGTCGGCGGCGTCGCGGATCGTGTAGCCGAGCAGCTCCGGAAGCGACACTCCGTCGCGGGTGAACTCCCTCGCGCGCGGCGCGAACCGGCTCCCCTTGCACTCGGGGCACACGATGTCGATGTCGGGCAGGAACTGTACGTCGAGTGAGACCTCGCCGGTGCCTTCACATCTCGGGCACGAGAGCGATCCGGTGTTGTAGGAGAAGTCCGAAGCGGTCAACCCCGCAGCACGTGCGGTATCGGTGTCGGCGTAGGCCCGACGCAGATCATCCATCACACCGGAATAGGTTGCGACAGTTGACCGTACGTTGATTCCGATCGGCGTCGCGTCGACCACCTGGGGATGAAATCTCTTGCCCGAGGGCAGCTCCGGCACACCGAGTTCGACGACGTGGCGCGGGAGCCGCCCTGCAGGCTCTGTCGACAACGCCGCCAGCGCGGGCACGAACGACTCGAGCACCATCGTGGTCTTGCCCGAACCCGACACCCCGGTGACGGCAACGAGCCGACCACGCGGGATGTCGACGGTCAGCGGTTCGACGGTGTGGATCGCCGACGTCTCGAGATGGAATGTCCCGAGCGCGAACACCTCGTCGCGCGGACTCTGCGCACGAACCACCACTTCCTCTGCGCCGGTGAGAAATCCGGCCAGGCGCGAATCCGGGTCGTCGGAAACCGCTGGCACCGTCCCCTGTGCGATGACCCTGCCGCCGTCACTTCCCGATCCGGGTCCGATCTCGACGAGCCATTCCGCCTGACGCAGAATCTGCACGTCGTGGTCGACGAAGACCACCGAATTACCATCGGCGAGAAGGTCGTTCATCACACCGAGCAGACCCTCGATGTTCGCGGGATGCAGACCGATCGACGGCTCGTCGAGCACGTAGAGCACACCGGTGGTCCGATTGCGCACGGCCCGCGCGAGTTGTACCCGTTGCCGCTCGCCCGTCGACAGCGTGGCGCCCGCGCGGTCGAGGGTGAGATAGCCGAGTCCCAACTCGACGAGTCGCCGCGCCATACCGAACAGCGTGTCGACGAGTCCCTGTGCCATTTCCCGCATCTCGGGCGGCAGTGTTGCCGGAACCCCTGGCGCCCAGGCGAGTACATCGTCGAGCGAGAGCGCGGTGATATCCGCCAGATTGTCGTCGCCGATCCTTGGTGCCCGCGCAGCGTCGCTCAGTCGTGTGCCGTCACATGCGGGACACGTTCCGACAGTGAGGAAACGGCTCACCCGAGCCAGCCGCTTCTCGTTGTCGGCACGCTTGAGCTCCTCGGTGACCGTGAGCCGGGCATTGCGGAAGGTGAAGTCGAGATCGTGCACGCCCTTCTTCGACGTGACGGTGATGTGCTTCTTCTCCTCCGGTCCGTCGAGCACGATCTCGCGTTCGTCGTCGGTGAGGTCACGCCAGGGCACGTCGGTGCGCACGCCGAACTCGCGGGCGATGGCAGGCTGCACGTTGAACCCGAACATGTTCCACGGCACCACCGCGCCCTCGTCGAGGGTCTTGTCGGGGTCGGGGACGAGCGCGTCGTCGTCGACGGTCCGTACGACGCCGGTCCCCCCGCACGTCGGGCACGCGCCACGCGAGTTGAAGGCGAGATCTTCGGCGCCGGGCGCGTCGACCTGCGCGCCGCAGACCGGGCAAAAGAACGGCCGTTCGGCTGCGACGTCGATCGTCGGGGGCACGTAGTGGCCGTTGGGACATCTGTGCGACGCCAGGCGCGAGAACATCAGCCGCAGCACGTTGAGCAACTCGCTCGACGTACCGAACGTCGAGCGCACGCCCGGTGGCGCGGGTCGCTGTCGCAGCGCGAGCGCTGCCGGTACGTGCTCGACGGAGTCGACGTTCGCGCGCGCCGCCTGCGCCATGCGGCGTCGGGTGTAGGTGGACAGCGCCTCGATGTAGCGCCGCGACCCCTCCGCGTACAGCACCCCGAGAGCCAGCGACGACTTGCCCGATCCGGACACCCCCGCGATTCCCACCAGCGCGCGCAGCGGAATATCGACGTCGAGGTCGGCCAGGTTGTTCACCCGCGCCCCACGCACGGAGATCCGATCGGGCTCTGCACTGCGACGCGCAGGGGCGGACACGTGCTCGACGGAACGGCTCACCCTCTCGAGCCTATCGACGCCTGCATGCCCCGACGCCGGAACGCAACGACACCGCCGACCAGCAGCGCGCCGACCCGAATACGCGGGCGCGCTATTTTGGCCAGTAGGTCCGTGTGAGCGGACGATCGACCACGCCAGACGTCCCCGACGAGAGGTTGCGCACCGATGACATCCGAGAGCACCGACCCGTACCTGTGGCTCGAGGAGGTCACCTCCGACTCCGCGCTCGACTGGGTGCGTGAGCACAATGCTCCGACCGTCGACCGGCTGACCGCGTCGAAGCGGTTCGCCGAGATCGAGGAACAGACTCTCGAAGCCCTCGACACCGACGACCGCATTCCCTATGTTCGACGCCGCGGCGACTACCTCTACAACTTCTGGCGCGACGCCTCCAATACGCGCGGCCTGTGGCGCCGCACGACCCTCGACTCGTACGTCACCGACGATCCCGAGTGGGACGTATTGATCGACGTCGACGAACTCGCCAAGTCCGAGGACGAGAACTGGGTGTGGAAGGGCGCGACGGCGCTGCGCCCCGACTATCGGCGCGTGCTGATCTCGCTGTCGCGCGGAGGAGCCGACGCCGCGGTGGTTCGCGAATTCGACCTCACCACACGCACCTGGGTCACCGACGGATTCACGCTCCCCGAGAACAAGTCGACGGTGAGTTGGATCGACGAGGACAACGTCTACGTCGGCACCGACTTCGGTACCGCACCCGACGGCCACAGCTCGCTGACCGAATCGGGATACCCGCGCATCGCGAAACGCTGGACTCGCGGCACCCCTCTCGATGACGCCGTCACCGTCTTCACCGGCGAACCGTCGGACATCTCGATTCGAGCCGTCTACGACGACACCCCCGGCTTCGAACGTCATTTTGTTTCTCGCGCAACGGATTTCTTCAACTCTCTGCTCTTCGAGAACCGTGACGGCGAGCTCGTCCTCATCGACGTCCCCACCGACGCGTACGCGGGCGTACGACGCGACTGGCTGTTGGTCATGACGCGCTCGGAATGGTCGCCGACGGGCCCCGACGGTCCGACGTACGCACCCGGCACACTCCTCACGTTCGACTATCAGGCCTACCTCGACGGCAACCGCGACGCCACAGTGCTCTTCGAGCCGGATGGCCACACCAGCCTCGTCGACTTCACGTTCACCAAGAACTACCTGATCATCACGACGCTGCACGATGTACACACGTCGATCACGGTGCTGACCGTTGGCGACTGGTCGTCCGTCGAGATAGCCGGATTACCGGGCCTGGCAACGATTTCCGTGCTCGACACCGACCCCGATCACAGCGACGAAGTCTTCTGGTCGGCCACGTCGTTCACCGAACCGCCCAGCCTGCTGCACGGCACGATCGGCTCCGACGACGCCACCGTGATCAAGCACAGCCCCGAGTTCTTCGACGCATCGGCAGTGACCACCGAGCAGTACTTCGCGACGTCCGACGACGGCACGCTCATCCCCTACTTCGTCGTTCGACGTACCGACGTCACGAGCGGACCGACGCTGCTCTACGGGTACGGCGGCTTCGAAAATGCTCTCACCCCAGGCTATTTGACGGTTGCCGGGAGGGCATGGATCGAACGCGGCGGCATCTACGTGATCGCCAACATCCGCGGCGGCGGCGAGTACGGCCCCGCATGGCACACCGTGGCACAGAAGGCGGGGCGCCATCTGGTCTACGAGGACTTCTCCAGCGTCGCGAAGGATCTGGTCATTCGACGCTTCACGACCCCGGAACAGCTTGGTGCACAAGGTGGTTCGAATGGCGGACTGCTGATGGGCGTCATGCTCACCCGCTACCCCGAGCTGTTCGGTGCGCTCGTCTGCCAGGTGCCGCTGATCGACATGTACCGCTACCACCTTCTGCTCGCGGGAGCGTCGTGGGTTGCCGAGTACGGCAATCCGGAAGACCCCGAGGAGTGGGCGTTCATGCAGCCGTTCTCGCCTTATCAGAACATCCGACGCGACGTCGACTACCCGCCGATCCTTGTGACGACCTCGACTCGCGACGACCGCGTCCACCCGGGTCACGCGCGCAAACTCGTTGCGCGGCTTGAAGAGAACGGACACACCGTCGACTACTACGAGAACATCGAGGGCGGCCACGGCGGCGCCGCCGACAACAAGCAGGCGGCATACAAGTCGGCGTTGGCCTACGAGTTTCTCTGGGAGACGTTGGGTGAGGCCAAGCCACCGGTGTCCTGATACCCGTCGGGGCCGTACGGAGCTTCTGCGTAGCCAGGGTCACCAGCGCCTCAACGTCGAGGCGGGTGTCTCACCGAACTCACTGCGATATGCGGCGGCGAAGCGCCCCAAATGTGTGAAGCCCCATCGCAGCGCGACGTCGGACACCGTTGTCTCCGTGGCATCTGCAGCCCGGAGTTCGGCGTGAACGCGCGCCAGGCGGAGGGACCGGAGATGCTCGGAGGGCGTGGTCCCGAAGTGCGTGCGGAATCCCAACTGCAACGAGCGCACGCTCAGTCCGACCTCGCCGGCGATATCGGGGATGCTCACCGGCGCGGACATCCGCGCCTCCAACAGATCCGCAGCGCGGCGCACAGGGCGTGGGACCACCACGTCGGTACGTTGCTCGTGCAAGCGGTCGGAGTAGTTGTTGTGGTGACTGAGTAGTAACTGGTTCATGACCGCGTCGCCGAGTTCACCGACGGCGAGGTGTCCCTGATCCGCGCCGATGAGATCGACGTTGTCGACGAGTGTCCGAACGAGCCGAACCCACGCGCGTTCGGCATCGCCGTCGAGTCGCATGGCCGAGTCGAATCGGACCGATTCGCGCGGAATATAGCCGAGGCGTCGACGTAGCCGGTCGTGCAGAGCGTCGCTGTCGATGTGCACGAGAAGCTGCCGGTTGCCCGTTCGCCAGCGCATCGATACCTGCTGTGTCGGTTGGAGTATCGACGCGACACCCGGCCCCGATTCCACCTCCCACCCACCACCGTGGATGCTTGCGTACCCCGCGAGTGGGATCTGTACGAGATAAAAGTCGTCGAGTTCTCTGGGATCGATCCGTACGGTACTTCCGTAATCGAGGTAGTAGAGCCCGACGCTGCCCAATTGCACGCCATTGAACTGAGCCGCGAACCCGTCGGAGGCATCGATCGGCGAGAGCTGATGCCGACAGAAGGCCTCGGCCACAGTTGATCTCGCGTTATCGACGTCCGCAGACGACGCCAGCTCGAATCGACGTAGCGGGACCCAGGACATTTCAGCCGCAGGCGCGGCGTCCGTGGTGATTGTCATGGCACTTCTCCCTGCTCGTAGCGCAAGGCTACTGCGATTTTCTGACTGGCGTCACGGAATCGTGTTAACTCTGCGTTCCACCTGAGATTCATCGCCGTCAACTTGTCGCGGCCGTGCGCGAAGCGGATAACACCTGCGCACGGCGCATAGACGCCCGGCCAACGCATTCCTAGCTTGGTGGTCACCGCAGCGCCGGACACCCCACGTGGCCCGCGCCGTCTGCCCGCCATCGCTCGTCCAAGGAATCGGAGAATCCCGTGACATCAGCCCCACTGCCTACCGACGCCGATCGCACGGCACACCCGCTGTCCAACCGCATAGCCATCGTGTCCGGGGGTGCCACCGACCTCGGCTGGGGAGTGACACACAGCCTGCGCGCCGCCGGGGCTACGGTCGTCGTCGCGGATATCGACGTCGATCGCGGCAAGCAGCTCGCCGATACCGACCCGGGTATCGATTTCGTCGAAACCGATCTCACCGAGGACGATTCGCTTGCAGAGTTGGTCGCGACCACCGTCGGGAAATTCGGCGGGATCGACATTCTGGTCAACCTGGCGTGCAGCTACGTCGACGACGGCATGGCGACCACACGCGCCGATTGGCTACGCGCACTTGATGTCAACCTGGTCAGTGCCGCTCTGCTGTCAGAAGCCGTGCGCCCACATATGAGCAAGCGCGGCGGCGGCGCCATCGTCAACTTCGGGTCGATCTCCTCCACAGTCGCGCAAACCGGACGCTGGGTGTACCCCGCCAGCAAGGCTGCCGTCGTACAACTGACCCGCTCGATGGCGATGGACTATGCCGCCGACGGCATTCGCGTGAACTCGGTGAGTCCCGGTTGGACCTGGTCGAAGATCATGCGCGAGATGTCCGGAAACGACCGCGCGAAGACCGACGCGGTCGCTGCACCTTTTCACCTGACTCGCAGAGTGGGCAATCCATCTGAAATCGGCGACGTCATAAGCTTTCTCGCCTCCGACGCCGCATCGGTCGTCACCGGTGCCGACTGGGCCGCCGACGGTGGGTACTCGGCCATCGGTCCCGAGCGCTCGGAACCGGCCATCCCTCTGCTCGCCGAATAGTCTTCGCGCCAACCCATCTGGCGAAACCACCCGATCTCACCACAACCATCCGCACCACAATCATCACGAAGGAAGACACCATGTCGACAATCACCATCATCGGCGCCGGACAGTCCGGCCTGCAGCTCGGAATCGGGCTGCTGGACAACGGATACGACGTCACCATCGTCTCCGATCGCACTCCGGATCAGATCGCGGCCGGACGAGTCAGTTCCAGCCAATGTATGTTCGGCTCCGCACTGGCTCGCGAAGCAGCACTGGGGTTGGACTTCTGGAGCAAAGAGTGTCCACCGGTCGAAGGTGTCGGCTTCGCTGTGCCCGGCCCGGACGGCACACCGGCCTTCAGTTGGTCTTCACGACTCGACCTGCCCGCCCAGTCGGTCGACCAGCGCGTCAAGATGCCGAAGTTCATGGACGAGTTCACCCGTCGCGGAGGCACGCTCGTCCTCGATTCCGCCGACCTGGACGACCTCGAAAAGTACTCCTCTACAAGCGATCTTGTGATTGTGGCCGCGGGCAAGGGTGAGATCGCGAAGCTGTTCTCCCGCGACGACATCCGCTCCGTCCACACCGCACCCGCGCGCGCCCTTGCCCTGACGTACGTCACCGGCATGACGCCGCGCACCCCGTACTCGTCGGTCGCGTTCAATCTGATACCCGGTGTCGGCGAGTATTTCGTCTTCCCGGCGCTGACGACCAGCGGACCCTGCGAAATCATGGTGATGGAGGGGATTCCGGGTGGCCCGATGGACTGTTGGTCCGATATCACCAGTCCCGACGAGCATCTCGCGCGCGCCAAGTGGGTTGTCGACACGTTCACTCCGTGGGAGTCCGAGCGCTCAGCGGGCATCGAGCTGACCGATCCCAACGGCACTCTCGCCGGCCGATTCACGCCTGCTGTCCGGCACCCGGTCGCCACCTTGCCCTCGGGTGCCCCGGTGCTGGGAATGGCAGACGTCGTGGTGCTCAACGATCCGATCACCGGACAGGGAAGCAACAACGCCAGCAAGTGCGCGGCGTCGTATCTCGCGAGCATCCTCGAGCACGGCGACGCGCCATTCGACGCGACCTTCATGCAGGACACCTTCGAACGTTATTGGGACTACGCCAAATACGTGGTCGACTGGACCAACGCGCTGCTTTCACCTCCCCCTGAGCACGTCCTGGCGCTCCTCGGTGGAGCCGCGGCCGACAATCGGATAACTCGCCGATTCGTCAACGGATTCGACGACCCGCGAGACTTCTTCAACTGGTTCATGGATCCCGCACTGGCAGCCTCGGAGTACCTCACTCCGGTCGCGTCATGAGTCGACGTATCGCCATCGTCGGCGCAGGGCAGTCCGGCGCGCTGCTGGCACTTGCGCTACGCCGCGACGGATACGACGTCACGCTGGCCACCGATCGCACCGCCGCAGAAATCCGCACCGGTCCGGTGTTGTCGAGTCAGTGCATGTTCTCCTCGGCCCTGGCCGTCGAATCAGACCTCGGCCTCGATCACTGGTCGGGCGAGATCCCCACCATCGAGCGCATGGCAATCACTGTCAGCGAGGACGCGATCGACAGGGGCACAGGCGATGACAGGGGCACAGGCGATTCCGCCAACTGCATTGATCCAGCGAATTCGACGACGTCATTCGTGGGTCGCCTCGATTCCCCCGCCGCATCGGTGGATCAGCGACTCAAGTGCGCGCGCTGGATCGATGACTTCGTTGCCCTCGACGGCCGGATTCGGCTGGGCGAGGTCGGTACCGTTGACCTCCAAGAGCTGACCGCCACACATGATCTGACGATCGTGGCCAGCGGAAAGGGCGCGCTGTCGGAGGTCTTTGAGATCGACCGATCGCGCACGATTCACGATGCGCCACAGCGCATATCCACGATGGCCTATGTGACCGGCATGTCCTCCGATCCGAGCGCCGAGCTGACGATGACGTCGGTGGCGGGCGTCGGCGAGTGCCTCACGATGCCGGCGCTGTCCACCAGCGGAACCTGCCAGATCATCTTGATCGAAGCGGTTCCCGGCGGACCGCTCGACCCGCGAGGTGCGCTGAACTCCCCAGAGCTCGATTCCCCTGGGCAGCGTCTCGAGTACATCCGCGCCGCCTTGACAGGGCATTTTCCCGACATCGCCCGCCGCGCAGGCGATATCGCACTCACCGACATGAACGCGACGCTGCACGGTGCGGTGGTCCCTCGGGTGCGTCACCCTGTGGCCACCTTGTGCAACGGGCGGCATGTTCTCGGCATGGCCGACGTTGTGGTCCTCAATGATCCGGTGACCGGGCAGGGCAGCAACAATGCCGTGCACTCGGCACATGTCTACCACCAGGCAATCACCTCACATGGCGATCGCCCCTTCGACTCCGCCTGGATGCGAAGAACTTTCGAAAAGTATTGGCGAGGCTGGGGGCAGTGGTCGGTCTCCTGGACCAACAGCATGCTCGCCGGTATCCCCGACCATGTGGAGACGGTATTCGCCGAAGCGACACAGTGGCCGACCGTCGCCGATGCCGTGGTCCGCGGATTCGACGACCCCCGCACCGTCTCGGACTGGTGGTTCGCCCCCGCACAAGCGCAGCGTCTACTCGACACCGCCCGCCGCGAGGCCAAGTCCGTGCACAATCGTCGCGAACTCCGGCGCGCGCTCGGGCACTACGCCACGGGAGTCACCGTCATCACCGCCAGATCGCCGGACGGTCGAAAGATCGGGCTCACCGCCAACTCATTCACGTCGGTGTCGCTCGACCCACCCCTTGTCTCCTTCTGTCCTGCCAGAAACGCACCGAGTCTGGTGGATCTCAGTGCGGCCGGCAGGTTCGCGGTCAACATCCTCGCTGCAGACCAGCACGACCTGTCCCGTCAGTTCGCGACACCCGCAGAAGACAAGTTCGCGGGGGTGGAACACACCGAGGGCATCGACGGCACACCGCTACTCGATCGCGTGGTCGCGCAGTTCCAGTGCCGAACCGTGCAGCGCGTGGACGCAGGAGACCACGTGATCTTCCTCGGAGAGGTCGAGGAGTTCAGCGCACCCGGCGGAGAACCTCTGGTGTTCCACTCAGGCAGCTACCGACTCGTCGCAACACATCCCGACCACGCCTGACCATGGAGTATCGCCGATTCGATTACGACGTGCCTCGGGCGCCTCATACCACCGACGGGATGCGTTACGGGCCGGTAAAAGCTCGTATATCGCTATTGCGACGGCAGTCAATTTGACGCAATATCAAATAAGTCGATCCGTCATCGTTGCCGGCGTCCACCCATCCACCTTCTGTCCCCAGTCTGATCAGCACACCTGACGGGAATGAGCCACAGTGAACGACCAACCCTTCTGGAATCCGAAGACTGAGCAGCTCGACCGCTCCGAGCTCGACTCCTTGCAACTGACCAAGCTGCGTCGCCTTACCGAATGGGCCGCAGCACGCAGCCCCTTCTATCAACGCAGTTTTGCCGCAGCGGGTTTCGCGCCCGAGCAGCTGAAGACCAGAGCCGACATCAATCGAATCCCGTTCCTCACACGTGAGGACTGGATGCACAGCCAAGAACAGTGTCCGCCCTACGGAGAACTGCCGGTCACCGATCACACGCGTGCGATCCGCATGCACACCACCAGCGGGACCAGCGGCAAGACCCCGCTCCGCGCGCTCGACAGCCGCAAGGATTGGGCGTGGTCAGCCGAAATGTGGTGCTACGCCCTGTGGGGTGCGGGCATACGTCCTCACGACATCGGTTATGTCGCTTTCGGTTACGGCACCTTCATCGGCTTCTGGGGCCTGCACAACGGGCTGGAGAAACTGGGCGCGCTCACCGTCCCCGGAGGCGCACAGAACACCACCCAGCGCATTCGACAGATCATCGACTTCGACTGCACTGTTGTGGCCTCGACGCCGACCTACGCACTCCGGCTGGCACAGGAAGCCCAGGCCCTGGGAATCGACCTGCCCGCCAGCAAGGTGCACACCGTGATCCTGTCCGGGGAGCCCGCAGGTTCGATTCCCGAGACCAAGGCGTTGATCGAAAGCCAATGGGGAGCCAAGTGTTTCGACACAGCGGGTATGACCGAGGTGTCGACGATCTTCATGTTCGAGCCCATCGATCAGCCCGGTGGCTGTCACATCATCGAGGACCACTTCATCGAGCAGGTCATCGATCCAGAGACCGGCGAGGAGGTCGGCTACGGAGAGCGCGGCGAACGCGTGTGTACCTCGTTCGGCCGCAGCACAATTCCGCTGATCCGTTATCGCAGTGCAGATCTGGTGGTCAAGGTGCCCCATACACGTGCAGGCACCGGCCGCACATGGGATATCTACGAGGGAGGAATCCTCGGCAGAGTCGACGACATGAAGCTGGTGCGCGGCACCAATGTGTATCCACGTGCGGTGGAGAGCATCGTGCGCGGCTACACCGAGATCGACGAGTTCCAGATCCGGATCGAACGCCGCGACATCCGCGACGAGATCACCCTTGCCGCAGAGCCGTTCGCCGCTGTCACCGACGATGCGTGGAACAGCGTGGCCACACAATTGAGCTGCGAACTCGCCGACGCCCACGAAGGGCTGCGCTTTCACATCGAACGCGCCAACACAGGTAGCCTGCCGCGCTTCGAACTCAAGGCCAAACGTCTCGTCGACAACCGCTGAGTCGCCAACTCATCGCCTACCACCTCGCCTGTTGAGAAAGGCAAAATCCATGTCCCCCAATGTCACCGCGATCACCGGCGAATCGACATCCCTCGATTTGCTCGGTACGCCGCTCGATCTCGCCGAAGACACACTTCTCAACGTCTACGCGAAGCTCAAACACCTCGTCTCCGACGACTCATTGGCACCCTGCGTGGCGTCCAACGCGCGGGTCGCGCTGAGTGCAATCGGTGTGGCACTCACCGATCTCGCCGTCGAGTTCGAACCCCTCACCGACCTGAGCTGCTGAACGGAGCCGAAATGAAGTACTCCATCATCGGCGGCGGCCCGGGCGGGCTGCTCTCGGCCATCCTGCTGAAACTCGACGACCCCTCGCATGAGGTCACCGTCTACGAACGCAACGCACCTGACAGCACATTCGGCTTCGGTGTGGTGTTCTCCGACGACACGCTGGCCAACCTCGAGGCGGCCGACGCGGTATTGCTCGACCGGATGCGCACGTACTACCGGTATTGGTCACCCATCGACGTCGACTATCGCGGCTATCACGAACGCTCCGACGGACATTCGTTTGCGGCGATGGCCCGCAAGCAACTGCTGCTGCTGCTCGCCGAGCGCGCGGCCGAGCTGAAGGTCGACCTGCGGTTCTCCACCACCGCACCCCCACTCGATGAGTTGCGTTCGACGAGCGACGTCGTAATCGCCTCCGACGGAGTGAACTCGACCACGCGCACCGCGCTCGCCGAGTCGCTGGATCCGAGTCTCGATCGACGTCCGTCGAAGTACGCGTGGTTTGCCACCACCGCACCCGTCGACTGCTTCCGTTTTGTCTTTCGTGACACCCCACATGGTCTGTTCTGGGCCCACATCTACCCGTTCGACGAGCACACCTCGACGTTCATCGTCGAGTGTTCTCCGCAGACATGGCGTAACGCGGGACTCGACGTGTACGCCGAGCAGCCACGCCGTCCCGGCGAGACCGACGAGGCGTCGCTGAAGTTCTGCGAGGAGGTGTTTGCCGACTATCTGAACGGACATCTGCTGCTGGGCAACAACTCCGGCTGGTTGAACTTCACCGTGGTGCGTAACGAGTCCTGGCACGACGGCAACACCGTCTTGATCGGCGACGCAGCCCACACCGCCCATTTCTCGATCGGCTCCGGCACCAAGATGGCGATGGAGGACGCCATCGCGCTGACCACCGCCCTGCGTGGGGTCACCGAACCCGACCACGTCACCGATGCGTTCGACACCTACGAGCGCGAACGTATGCCCGTCGCCGCGTCGTTGCAGCGGTCAGCACAGACGTCGATGGAGTGGTTCGAGGACATCGATCGCTACCGCTCGATCCCGGCCGAGCAGTTCGTGTTCCAGCTACTCACCCGCAGCCAACGCGTCACCTACGACAACCTCAAGATGCGCGATCCGAAGTTCGTTGGGCGCCTTGACGAGTGGTTCGCTCAGTCCGACAATCGCGCAGGCGTCGGGGTACCGGCGTCGACGCCACCGATGTTCTATCCGTTCACCATTCGTGGACTGACCCTACCCAACCGGGTTGTGGTCTCCCCGATGGCGCAGTACAGCGCCATCGACGGCGTCCCGAACAACTGGCACCTCGTGCACTTGGGATCACGTGCGGTCGGCGGCGCGGGCCTGGTCATCACCGAGATGACCGCACCCACACCCGATGGTCGGATCACGCCGGGATGTCCTGGCCTCTGGAACGAGTCGCAACGCGACGCGTGGGCAGGGATCGTCGACTTTGTACACCAGTCATCAGACGCGAAAATCGCTCTGCAGCTTGGTCATTCCGGACCCAAGGGTGCGACCAAGGTGATGTGGGAGGGCATCGACGACCCGCTGGAGGAGGATGCGTGGGAGATCATCGCCCCCTCACCGCAACCGTATCGCAGCGACAGTCAGGTGCCTCGGGAGATGAGCGTCGACGATACTCTCGCCATGGTCGACGCCTACCGGGAGTCTGCACGGTTGGCGGTATCCGCAGGCTTCGACATGATCGAATTGCACTATGCCCATGGCTATCTGCTCTCGGCGTTCTTGTCTCCGCTGACCAACACGCGCACCGATGAATACGGCGGTTCCATCGCCAACCGCGCACGCTTCGGTGCACTGATACTCGACGCCGTCCGAGAGGTGTTCGACGGCCCGATCAGCGTGCGTATCAGCGCAACCGACTGGGTCGACGGTGGCATCACCGACGACGATGTGATGACCATGTCGACGATCTTCGCCGAGCACGGCGCCGATCTGATCGACGTATCCACGGGCCAGACCTCGGTCGACGCCAAGCCCGCCTACGGTCGTCTCTATCAGACGCCGTTCTCCGACCGCATCCGCAACGTGCTGGGCATTCCAACGATCACCGTCGGTGCTGTCGCGTCTGTCGACGATGTCAACACCATCGTGCTGTCGGGTCGAGCGGACCTGTGCGCCATCGCCCGACCGCACCTGGTCGATCCCTATTGGACGCTGAATGCCGCACTGGACCAGGGCTATCGAGCGGGTCCCATACCCACGCAGTATCGGTCCGGCCGCAGCGCCCGTCGACGAGAGCAGACACCGTGACCACGGAGCAGGCGGATGGCGACATCGTCCTCGACGCCCTGGGCTACCGACAGGGGGCACTCGACCGCACCCTGGGCATCCGCGTCGTCGAACTTTCGGCTGAGCATTCTCGGGCGGTGATGCCCGCTGCGGGCAACACCCAGGTCAGCGGACGGGTACACGGCGGCGCGTACGCGGCGCTCGCCGAGACCATCGCCTCCCTGTCGGCGGCGGTACACGCGGGCCCGGGACGTATCGCGCTGGGCACCGAGCTCGCCGCCAGTCATGTGGGCGGCACCGACGCGGGCGAGGTCCATGCCGACTGCCGGGCACTCTCGCTCGGGAGACGCCTCACCGTGCACCAGGTGGAGCTGCGCGCAGACAACGGCTCACTGTTGTCGGCCGTTCGCGTCACCAACTACCTCACGAGCGATCGGCAACCTGCCGCGGCCACCCCCGAATAGACTCGCTCCCACCATCCACCCCATGCCATCCAAAGACCACGGCGTCCATCCACCACCGCGCCTCATCACTGACCGACGAAAGGTTCTGCCATGACCGAGTCACTCACCACCGGGTCGGCAACGCTCGCATCATTTCTTGCCACACTCACCGACGGCTCGGTGACGGTACTCGACCTCACAACTCCGCTGAGCAGCGAGACGCCCGCCCTGGTGCTTCCCGACCCGTTCGTGAATCTGATCGACTTCAGTCTGGAAGAGGTCAGCGCCTACAACGAACCCGGCCCCTTCTGGCGGCACAACAACATTCACACCGGTGAGCACA
Organism: Gordonia jacobaea; assembly: GCF_965344965.1. Taxonomy (NCBI): domain Bacteria; kingdom Bacillati; phylum Actinomycetota; class Actinomycetes; order Mycobacteriales; family Gordoniaceae; genus Gordonia; species Gordonia jacobaea. The sequence goes on from NZ_CBDRLS010000001.1 coordinate 1,031,035, forward strand.
TTGGCACCCACCTCGACGCCCCGATCCACTGGATCAGCGGTCGCGACGGCCACGACGTGTCGCAGATCCCCGTCGAGCGACTGATCGGACCCGCCGCGGTGATCGACCTGACCGACAAGGTCGCCACCGACCCCGACTACCTGCTCAGCGTCGCCGACGTCGAGGATTGGGAGGCTGCGAACGGGACCCTGCCCGCGGGCGCCTGGCTGCTGCTGCGCACCGGCTGGGAGACACGCGGCGGCTCGCAAGCCGAGTTCCTCAACGTCGACGACACCGGTTCGCACACACCGGGGGTCTCCGTCGAATGCGCCGAGTGGCTGGCCACCCAGCGGCCCATCACCGGACTCGGCGTGGAGACGGTCGGTGTCGACGCCGGAATGGCCGGCGGTTTCGAACCCGCCTTCCCCGTGCACTATCACTTCCTCGGCAACGACAAGTACGGCGTCACGTCGCTGCGCAACCTCGGCCGGCTTCCCGCCACCGGTGCGGTCATCGTCGTTGCGCCGCTGCCGATCGTCGGCGGCACCGGAAGTCCGGCTCGGGTGCTGGCCCTGGTCGAGAACGCGCCGTCGGCATGAGTTCGATCAGCGATGTGGTGGTGATCGGCTCGGGCATCAACGGGCTGGTCGTGACGGCCGAACTCGCACTCGCCGGGCGCTCGGTGACGCTGATCGAGGCCAACCCGGAGATCGGCGGTTTCATCGAGTCCGGTGAACGAACCGCACCGGGATTCATCCACGACACCTTCTCGTCGTGGCATCCGTTGTTCGTATCAGGCGCCGCCTACGGGGCGCTCGGCGACGAGCTACACGCGCGCGGACTGGTCTACGACAACACCGACGGCCCGGTGACCGCAGGCGCAGGGCCCGACGGGCGCGTCGCTGTCGCCCACCGCGACATCGACGCCACGCTGGCTGGTTTCGAGCATCCCGAGGACAAGGACGCCTACCTCGGCATGCTCGGAGATCTCGAAGCCAGAGCAGGCACCATCTTCGGTGCACTCGGCACCGAACTCGACCCATCGTCGATGGCCAGACTGGCAGTGCGCACCCTCGGCAGTCAGCGCGCCGCCGGTACCGAGGCCCTGGTACGCGACGGATTGTCCAGCGGCCGCAGCTATCTCGATTCTCGTTTCGACGGTTGGGAAACCGACCGACTCTGGTCTCCGTGGTTGCTGCACGCCGGCCTGGGTCCGGACTCGGCGACCGGCGGCGTGATGCTTCCGGTGATGGCGGGCACCATGCACCAATTCGGGTTGCCGGTGGTACGTGGCGGCGCGAAGAAATTCATCGACGCCTTCACCGCGTTGTTCGACGATCACGGCGTGGCGGTGGTGCGCGGCACCCCTGTCACCGAGATCGTGATGCGCGACGGCGTCGCGGCGGGAGTCCGCACCGCAGACGACGAGTGGCTCGCTCGGGATGCTGTGGTCGCAGGGGTCACGCCGCAGGCGCTCTACAACGAGCTACTGCCCCGAGACATGGTGCCGCCAAAGGTATTCGAACAGGCGAGGGGCTACCGGTACGGGCGAGCGGCCATGCAGATCCACCTCGCTCTGGATCGGCCGGTGGCATGGTCAGACGAACGGTTGCGCGATGTGCCGCTGATTCATGTCACCGAGGGCGCGTCGACGATCGGGATCGCGTGTGCCCAAGCGCAGGCAGGTGTGCTGCCGGACCAACCGACGATCGTCGTCGGAGCGCAGTCACTGCTCGATCCATCGCGCGCCCCGGACGGGGCTGCCACCCTCTGGATTCAGTTGCAGGAGCTGCCATTTGCACCGGTCGCCGATGCGGCGGGCGAGATCTCGACCACCGGCACCTGGACATCGGCGGTCGCCGAAGCGTACGCCGACCGCGTCCTCGAACGCATCGCCGCTCTCGCACCCGACCTGACGTCGACCATCGTGGCTCGCAACATCATCTCGCCGACAGATCTCGCAGGCCACAACGTGAATGCTGTCAACGGTGATCCCTACTGCGGCAGTGCCGAACTCGACCAGAATCTTCGCTGGCGACCGATCACCTCGCAGGGACGCCACCGCACCGGAATCGACCACCTCTGGCATATCGGGGCATCCACCCATCCAGGCCCTGGGCTCGGCGGCGGGTCGGGACATCTCGTCGCCCAACAGTTGCTGGCCCCGCGCTCACGCAACCCGATCGCAAGGTTCTTCTCGTGACATCACTATCCCAGACCACCATCACCCCATCCGATGACTCCGGCCACCAACCCCAATCTGGCTGTCGCACTTACGGTCCGACGGTCGCCGAGGTAGTGGGCAGCGTCCTCGCCGACCTCGGCGTCGGACACGTCTTCGGTGTGGTCGGCAGCGGCAATTTCGACATGACCAACGCCCTGCGCGCGGGCGGCGTCGGGTATACCGCTGCCCGCCACGAGGGTGGTGCGGCGACCATGGCCGACGCCTACACCCGCATGTCCGGCAACGTCGGTGTGGTCTCGCTGCACCAGGGGTGCGGACTGACCAACGCGATGACCGGGATCGGCGAGGCCGCGAAGAGTCGCACACCGATGCTGGTGCTCACCGCGGATGCCCCCGCGTCGGATCTGCATTCGAATTTTCGGATCGATCAGGACGCACTCGTCACCAGCGTAGGAGCCGTCAGCATGCGCGTGCACGGCCCGCGAACCGTGGTCGCCGACGTGATACGAGCCGTCCGGACCGCGGTCACACAACGTCGGACGGTGGTCCTCAATGTTGCGATCGACGTAGCCGCCACGCCCGCGACCGTTGTCGGCCCGGTCACTGCGGACATCACAGCTCAGCGGGTACGTCCGAGCCGGGAAGGTCTGGCGGAGTTGGTATCTCTCATCAACGCCGCGCAGCGTCCCGTGTTCGTCGCCGGACGCGGCGCGCGAGATGCCGGGCCTCAGATCGCGGCGCTCGCAGAGCAGACCGGTGCACTCGTCGCGACGTCGGCGGTGGCCAACGGCCTGTTCACGGATAATCCCTTCTCACTGGGCATCTCCGGCGGATTCTCCTCTCCGACAACAGCAGAGCTACTGACCGAGGCGGACCTCATCGTCGGATGGGGTTGTGCACTCAATAACTGGACGATGCGGCACGGTGCGCTGATCGGCCCGGAGACCGTCGTCGCTCAGGTCGATGTCGACGTCGACGCCATCGGTGCGCACCGGCCGGTCCGACTCGGCCTGGTCGGAGACTGCGCACTCACCGCGGCCGACGCTCTGACCGAACTCGAAATCAACGGCGCGCCAGCATCTGTCGGCTACCGCACACCGGAGATCGCGGCGCGCATCGCCGCATCGTCGCGCTGGCGGGATGTGCCCGTCGACGACATCTCCACTCCTGAACGGGTTGATCCCCGACTGCTGAGCATCGCGCTCGACGACATCCTGCCCGCCGAGCGCATCGTCTCGATCGACTCCGGAAACTTCATGGGCTACCCGTCCACCCATCTGAGGGTGCCCGACGAGTTCGGTTTCTGTTTCACCCAGGCCTTCCAGTCCATCGGACTGGGGCTGTACACCGCGATCGGGGCCGCTACCGCGCAACCCGATCGACTCCCCGTTCTCGGCACCGGCGACGGCGGTTTCCTGATGGCCATCGCCGAGCTGGAAACAGCTGTGCGCCTGAACATTCCGCTCGTTGTGATCGTGTACAACGATTCCGCGTATGGCGCCGAGGTCCATCACTTCGGAGATGCCGACATGTCCACGGTGACATTTCCCGACGTCGACATCGCGGCGATCGCGCGAGGATACGGCGCGACAGGAGTCACCGTACGTTCGATTGCAGACCTGGATCCGGTCCGTGCGTGGATCACCGCGGTCGGGTCAGGCACCCAGACGGGCCCGTTGGTCATCGACGCCAAGATCGCCTCCGACGGTGGCGCGTGGTGGCTGAAAGAGGCGTTCGCCAATCACTGACTCCGGCGGCATGCGGCGCATCGACAGACGCGCCGCATGCCGCCGGCGTGTCGTATGGTGTCAATATGACGACCGTCGCCACACCACACGGAGCCGACCTCACAGCTCCGGCGCCGCGCCACCTGATCGTGACTCTGTTCGCGATGTATGCCCGACCCGAGAACAACTGGCTCTCGGTGGCTTCCGTCGTCCGGCTGATGGAAGATCTCGGCGTCGACGGACCATCGGTCCGTTCGTCGATCTCACGACTCAAGCGCAAGAACATTCTGACCAGCGTCCGCCATGATGGTCAGGCTGGATACTCACTGTCGCAGCCAGTCCTCGACACCATCAACGACGGCGACGACCGCATTTTCGGTCGTCGGCGCGCGACCCTCGACGACGGATGGGTGATCGCGGTCTTCTCGATACCCGAGTCCGAGCGAGACAAACGGCACGCACTGCGCACAGCGCTGACCCGACTCGGATTCGGGATAGCTGCGCCCGGGGTGTGGATCGCCCCGGCCGTCATCCTCGACGAGGTTCGGAAAATGTTGCAGCGCAACGAGATGGAACCCTACGTAAGTCTATTCGATCACTGCGTACTCACCGACGACGCCGCGGCAAAGGTCGCGTCCTGGTGGAACCTCGAGGAGTTGGCGAACCAGTACACCGCCTTTCTCGATCACTATGCCCTACTGGCGCAAGACATCTCGGGCGAGATCGGCACCCGTCGCGCTTTTGTCGAATACGTCCCGATGCTGACCACCTGGCGTCGACTGCCCTACCTCGACCCCGGTCTGCCACTGGAAGTGCTTCCCGAAGGATGGCCGGGAGTCGACGCCGCCCAACTCTTCAGCGAGATCGACGCATCACTGCAGCCCAGAGCACGTGAACACGTGCAGTCGATCGTGCACATCTCCTAGCTCAACGGCGCACCGAATCAGCTTGCAGCAGCAGCGATCCCCTGAATCTCGATCATCGCCTCCTGCTGCCACAACGACGTGACGCCGATGCCCGCCATCGCGGGATAGTCGGTCACTCCGGTCATCTCACGCCAGATGCGTCCAATCTCTTTCCCGTGGGTCTGATAGTCGGGGATGTCGGTGAGGTAGATGGTGACCGAGAGCAGCCCGGCCGGATCACCACCGGCGGCGTGCAACGCAGCGAGCACGTTGCCGAACGCCTGGCGAAACTGCTCGACGATACCTCCGTCGACAATCCTCCCCTCTGCGGTCAACGCCGTTTGGCCCGCGAGAAAGATCAGATCGCCGTGGCGGGTGGCATGCGAGAAGCCGGAGGGCTTCAGCAACTCAGGCGGATTCACGAACGAGACGGTCATGCCTACTTCTCCTCAATTGGTGCGCGACATCGATACGTCGTATATCGTAGTTGTCACTGGCGTCAATTGCACGCTATATGCGTTGCCTGTTCCACAAGGACCCGAGGAGACCGGTGTGACCCGAACGAGCGCGGACGGCGATGTGGAAAGCGGCAGGCGCGGACCACATCCGACGGTCCTGGCGACCCTGCGTGTCTCGGAGAGCACACGCTGCGCCGTACGCACCGGTGACACCTATACGCTGCTGTCTGCTCCAGATGTGGGAGCGCTTCTGGCCGAACCCGATTGGCGCGCACAGCTGGCCGACGAGGCTCTATCAGAACCTGCCGCCCAATCCATTCCTGTCGCCGAGGCCGACTACGCGCCGCTGGTCACGAACCCCGGAAAGATCCTCTGCTGCGGTCACAACTACGCGGGCCATATCGCCGAAATGGGTAGGCCGACACCGGAGCATCCGACGCTGTTCGCAAAGTTCGCGGACACACTGACCGGCGCACGTGACGACGTCGTCTTCGACGCCGCGGTTGCCGAGGGACTCGATTGGGAGGCGGAGCTCGCGGTGGTCGTCGGTGCGACGATCCGCAACGCCGACGCCGCGACCGCGCGTACCGCAATCGCCGGTTACACGGTCGCCAATGACATTTCGGTCCGACCGTGGCAGCGTCACACCGGACAGTGGTTGCCGGGCAAAGCATTTGATGCCACCACTCCCCTCGGTCCGGTACTGGTGGGAGCCGATGCCTTCGACCCCGCCGACGGCCATGACATCCGCTGCACGGTCAACGGCGGTGTCGAGCAGGAGTCCGACGTCGCCGATCTCGTGTTCGATGCGGCGGCCCTCCTCTCCTACATCTCGACCTTCACCACCCTGCGACCGGGCGACGTGGTTCTGACCGGCACACCCGCAGGCGTAGGTGCGGCATGCTCGCCGCCACGCTCGCTGAGCCACGGTGACGTCGTGGTCACCGAGATCGAGGGATTGGGACGGTGCGAGAACCGCATCGTCGTCAACTCGACTGTCCTCAACTCGACCGCCAACTGAGAGGCACACCTACCATGTCCACCTCCGAGAAGCTCACTGCTTCACCCGAATTCCCCTGCGGCACCGTGCCCGTCGTCACCAGGCACGGCCAAGAGCACCAGGCGACAGCACAATCCGGCGGCGCCGTGCGCGTCTCCGGGGTCAGCCCGCAGCACACCCCTGCCACCAAGATCTGGTACGGCAAGGTTTCCAACGAACCCGGCTACCGCTCGCTGCCGCACCACCATGGAGAGGCAGAGACCGGCGGCTACGTGCTGACCGGACACGCTCGAATCTATTTCGGCGACAACTACTCCGACTACATCGACATGAGTGCGGGCGACTTCGTCTTCGTGCCCCCGTTCATGCCTCACGTCGAGGCAAACATGAGCACCACAGACGAATTGGTCTGGCTGACCGCACGCACGCCCGACAACATCGTCATCAACCTCGACGACGTCGATGATGCTCTCTTAGAAGGGTATTCGCGCGCATGAGCACCTCGACGTTCAGCCTTCTCGACGCATTCGATCTCACCGGCGGTGAACGCGCCGACACCGGCGAGTACGCCTTTTCGGCGCGACACCAGGTGATCCCCTCCGGCCGTGCGTACGGTGGCGAGGTGGTGGCACAGGCCGTCACCGCGGTGACACGGACCGTCGGTGAGGACAGGTCGATCCATTCCTTCCACGGCTATTTCCTCCGACCGGGCGACGTCAACGAATCCACCACGTGGACCGTCGATGCCACGCGGGACGGGCGCGGCTTCTCCGCCCGCGCGGTGACCGGCACGCAGAAGGGCAAGCAGATCTTCACCGGCTTGGCGTCGTTTCACACCGGTTCCGAGTCGGTATCACATCAGCTGTCAGCGCCGGACCTACCGGATCCGAAGTCGTTGCCCACCTCTGCCGAACTACTGGCCGGAAGCCGGGTACGTGACGCGCAGTATTGGTCACACGAAAGGCATTTCGACATCCGGCACCACCCAGGAGCGGTCTACACGTCCGTGTCCGGACCGCGCGTACACCAACAGGTCGTGTGGCTCAAAGCTTTTCAACCACTGCCGGACGATGCCGCCGTCCACCGGCAGGCACTTGCCTACCTGTGCGACTACACCCTCCTCGAACCCGCACTGCGCTACCACGGCTTTGCCTGGGCCGACGACGGCGTGGTGACCGCGAGTCTCGATCACGCCATGTGGTGGCACAACGACGGCCGTGCCGACGAGTGGATCGCGCTCGTTCAGGACGTACCGATCAGCGGGAACGGACGGGCACTGGCAACCGGCCGCATCTTCGATTCGAACGGCGTGCTGCTGGCGACCGTCGTCCAGGAGGGCATGGTTGCCTTCCCGGCTCGCGACTGATCGGCGACACGCTCCTGCGCTGTCGCCGTACGCTACTGCGGTGCAGCCGGTTCGACTGAATCGGAATGCCGTAGACGCCAACGCTCCCGCAACCGACGGGCCGAGGCAACTGGGTCCCACGCCTCGCCGCGTCCGCGCGTGATCGGGTACCACGCGAGCCCGATCAGCGCGGCGCTCAGATGGCCGATGTTGGTGAAACTGAGGTCGGTGATCACCGGAACGGCGTAGTAGATGATCACTCCCGCGAGGTAGATCCATCGCCAGGGTCGCGCGATCCGATAGGTGAGTGCTCCGACGACCCCGGCGAAGAAGTAGCTGACGCCGACATCCTGCACATGGATCATGTCGGCGCTGCGGACGCCCTCGTGAATGGCGAGCCCTAGCACACCCTGACTGACGAACGTCGCGATGATGTGCGCCGATGCTCCGACGAGGAGCCAGCGCCACGAGCCCAGCCACCGCTCGGCGGGCACATGGAAGATGCAGAAGGCCACCGCCCAGGGCAGCCAGAACGCGCCGTCGATCCAGAACAGGCTGGTCCATAGGACGTGGATCGGATCGTGCGTGAGGTGTTCGAGGTTGGTCGAGCGTGCGCCGAGCACGCGATCGAGGTCGGCCGGGCTCATCAGGTGCTGCGCGATGGTCGTCGCCAACAAGACCGCGAGCCACAGGAACGTCAGTGGTGCGCTGCGAAGGCAGGACACGAGGTGGGCGGCCACACGTCGTGGTCGCCGGCTCGTCGTCGTGTCACCGGTTGCCTGCGTCATCGTGCTCAAGTGTGACGCACCGACGGCTGCTGCGCCCGTGATCGACACTGACCGAGGTCATCCTCGGAGGAACCTCACAGCTCGTGCAGCCACTCGCTGACCAGGCGAGGCGCGGCCGGATCGCGCGCCCAACGGTTGTGCCCGAGTGGTGCTGCGATGTGCCGATGGTCGACGGCGCCGCGGGTGAACTTCGCGGTCATGGCGCCCATGACCTGCGGCGGTGCGTCGGTGTCGGCGCCGATCGTCACCGCGAGCACCGGGATGTCGATCTCGCCGAACGCGGCCTCGTAGTCGATGTCGGCGCCGCGGGGACTGAATCGGCCGTGCCTATTCAGATACGTCCAATCGCGGATGAGCACGCGGGACTGCCTGCCGTAGCCCTCGACAACCGTTCCCGGCCAAAAGCCGACAGCATGCGAAATGCGGTACATCGCGAGCGGCCCCAACGAGGCCCGCAGACCCGAGCCTCCGCGGTAGAGCCTGTGGAACGGCACACCGGAGGCGATGAGAATGAGGCCGCTCAGTCGATGACTGTCGTCGGCGCCGAGGTGCGCCTGCCGCGCCGCATACAGCGACGCAATGTGTCCGCCCATCGAGTGACCGGCGACGAATAGCGGGCCTTCGGGGACCTGTCGTCGGGCGACGGCGATTGCCGACGGCACGTCGTCGACAACCATCTCCTGCTGGCCGAACGCGCTGGCGCGTGACGGGCGTGGCCTGCTTGCCCCCTGCCCGCGCAGGTCTGCGCACGCCACCGACACCCCGGCGGCGGCGCAGCGGGTGGCGAACAGGTCGAAGTAGCTTGCCGGAGTTCCCAGTCCGGGAAACAGAACGATCAGCGGAGTCGGGGCGACCGAGTCGGCGACGAAGATCCGCAGCGGCGTGCGGGTGCCGTCGGCGAGCACGACGTCGTCGATGACGTCGGGAGCGCGCTGCGGGGTGGAGAAGCCGGCACCCGCATTGGAGAAGGTCAACGCCTTCCGCCGAAGACCAGACGCACCACGACGCCGAACACAAAGATGCCGGCACCCACCAGCATCGAGATCACGCCGGTCCATTGCAGTTCTTGAGAGATGGTGTCGATCACGACGTCGGCGACTGGTTTGGCGCTGTTCTCCGACGACGAGAGGTCGTTCTTCACATATGTCCCGTAGAGGTTCGCGCCCGCCCAGCACACCACGCCCGCGATGACCGCCGCGATGCCCAGCCACGCGATCACGGTCCCGCGTCGCCTCGCCACGAGCAACGCGATGACCGCAGCGATGATCCCCACGATCACCGACACCTTGCTGATCGTGGTGATCTGCTCCCCGGCCCGGTGATACGCGCCCGCGTGCAGGCCGGTGTCGCCGCTGGAGACCGGGATCGTGATGGAGCCGGAGACCGTGACACCGACACGCGCGCTCGCGAGCACGCGGTTGACCATCGGTGTGATGTCGAGCTGCATCGGCGCATTCGGGTCCGACGCCTCGTCGAACAGCCATTGGTGCTGCTGCTTGGCGACGTCGGCGAAGTCGGCCGGGAACTGCGAGCTGTTGGTGTAGGCGTTTGCGAGCGGCCGCACGACGGACTCGGCTCCCGAAATCGACGTGCGCGAAGCGATCTCGTCGGTGATCTGACCTGCGAGGTAGTCCTTGACCGCCTGGTCGTGACCGACCGGCTCGATCAGTGAGCTGAAGCCGTCGTCGCTGACGATTCGTTCGCTGATCCACACAGCGGGCACTGCAAGAACGATGGCTACGACCGCGACGATCGTCGCCAGACCACTGAGGAAGGTTCGCACGGCTATGACGCTACCGGTCGATGCTGACCTCTCGATGTGCGTTCGGCGGCGGTCACTCCCCGACCAGGTCGCGGGCACGCCCGACGATCAGCGGATCGGGCTGGCCGACGAATTCTTCGTCCTTGCCCTCGTAGTCGAACAGCGACAGCACGTAGCGCATCGCGTTGATGCGGGCACGCTTTTTATCGTTGCTCTTCACGACGGTCCACGGCGCGTGGTCGGTGTCGGTGCGCTCGAACATCGTCTCTTTGGCCGCGGTGTACGCGTCCCACTTGTCCAGGGAGGCCAGATCCATCGGCGAGAGCTTCCACTGCCGGACGGGGTCGATCTGTCGGATCGCGAACCGGGTGCGCTGCTCGAGCGGCGTGACCGAGAACCAGAATTTGATCAAGCTGATGCCGTCGTCGACGAGCATCTTCTCGAATCCGGGGGCCTGTCGCATGAACTCGTCGTACTGCTCGTCGGTGCAGAATCCCATGACCCGCTCGACGCCCGCTCTGTTGTACCAGGACCGGTCGAAGAAGATGATCTCGCCGCCTGCGGGCAGATGCTGCACGTACCGCTGGAAATACCACTGCGTGGATTCACGCTCGCTCGGCTTCTCCAACGCGACGGTGTGCGCGCCGCGCGGATTGAGGTGCTCGTTGAATCGTTTGATGGTGCCGCCCTTGCCCGCGGCGTCGCGTCCTTCGAAAAGCCACAGGTGACGTTGGCCGGTCTGCTTGGACCACTTCTGCATCTTCAACAGTTCGATCTGCAGTCGACGCTTGGTGATCTCGTACTCCCGACGGCTCATTCGCTCGTCGTACGGGTAGTCCTCACGCCAGGTGTCCACCACATTGCGCTCGGGAAGCGTGAGGAGGATCGGGTCGTCGTCGTCATCGTCGTTCACCGTGAACTGCGTGGTGTCCTTCAGATCGACGAGCTGCTGGAGGGCCTCACGTCCGTTCAACTTGCTGAAATCGGGGCCGACGGCTTCGAGATCGTGTAACTCGGTCACCACCCAAAGATATGCGTATCCGGCAAACACCGCGTGGCAATGAGGTGAACTCGGCTTCGGCGAGAACGTGGCGTTGGTCCCGAAATGCGACTGCCGACGCCCCCTGGTGGGAGCGCCGGCAGTCGGCCCGTTGCTCAAGACTTCAGTAGCGCGGGTTCAGTCGAAGTAGACGTTCAGTTGCGCAGGCTGATCGATCCCGAGCGCAGGCATGCCTTGCCGCTGCCCGAGTCGGCTGCCGCCGCGAACCCGCCGGAGCACGAGACGCCCTGCTCCGTCGCGACCGCCTGGCCGCCCCATCCGCCGACGGCGACCGAGTTGCTCCCGCGACGCGCCTGAGCGATCGACATCGCGCCCGGGCCGGTGGTGACCGAGTAGGCGTTACCGCCCGAGTTGGCTCCCGCGAGCGCGGTCGATCCCGGCTGCAGATTGTGTGCGCGGGCATGCCCTCCACCGTCGGCGACTGCCACCGCGGTGCCGCTCGACGAAGCGTCGGTCGCGCTTGCCGAGCTGCCTGCTCCCGCGCGCGCACCGCAACCGCTCGTGCCCGAAATGTGCTGTACCGAAGAGCCGTTGGCGGCATTGCATTCTGTGCCCGCGTGCGCATCACCGCCACCGAGCGCGAACCCGGCAACTAATCCCGCACCTCCGCAGACGACGGCGAAGACACGGACGGCAAAAGTGTTGATACGCAATTTATTTGGCCTCCAGAAGATGATCGGGCGTCACGCAGACGCGGGCAGCCCGATCAGCGTACCCCGCAACCGCCATCAGGAATACCGCGCAACCCACGTTCTCAGGTAACGGATAGGAAACGACGCCGGGTCCCCTCTCTCGGGACTCCGGCGTCGTTGTCAGGAAGTACGAAAAGCTATGTGGCTCAAGCCTTTGCGCGACGCTCCGCCTCGGCGGTCAAGCCTTTGCGCGCGGTGTCGACGGCGACCTTCTGCCCCCGCTTCACGATGAGCCCGGGCAGTTTGATCTTGAGGTCGACCAGCAACTCGAATTCGACGTGGGTGCTGTCACCGTTATCGGTCAACGTGTACTTGCCCTGCTGCTCCGAGAGCGTCGTCGACTTGATCAGCGTCCACTCGCAGGTGGTGTCGGTCCACGAGTAATTCACCGACTGATCGTCGTTGATGCCTGCCGCATTGACGGTCATCGAGACCTCGTCCGGCGTGCCGTCATCGTGGGTGCTGACGATCTGCGCTGCTTTGTGGGGGCCGGACCATTCCGGGAGTGACTCGATGTCCATCAGGACTTCCATCACCACCGATAACGGTGCGGCGATATCGAATTCGGTCTTTGCTGAGACGGCCATGCTGAGCAACCTACCTTGTGCGTGTGATCGGGATGACGTCAATGCTCGCGGTCGACGAGGCGAAGCGGCCACGCCTCGTCCGGGATATCACGTAGACCGCAGGCGACGTCGACGGCGGTGAACCACCCGCGGAAGTGGATGACCTCGCCGACGACCGGATTCCGGACCGTGGCGTCGCAGCGGAAGCGCTCATGCTCGTCGTCCCATCCCTCGATGTACTTCATCTGGGTGGCGAACATGCCCTTCATCCCGACCTTGGGTCCGCGACCGAGCCAGCGCATCGGCCCGCTCTCGAGAAGCAGTTCGCCGGCCCGCGTCACCGACGGCTCGATGGGCCACAGCAGGTCGGGGCCGTCGCCGAAGTAGTCGACGAGTCCGGACCTGCCGTCGACCAGAAGCGAGTTCAGCGCGCGGTCGCCGTTGGTGTAGGAGAAGGTGCGCAGCACGGCCAACGATTCGCGGCCGAGTTCGTCGACATAGCAGTACTGGTTCTGGGTGAACGGCACCATTCGACTCGACCGCGCCGGGAACGCGTTGCGCTTGGCGTAGAACCAGACGAGCGGTGGCGGCAGCGCCGACGATACGTACACCGACTCGTAGATTCCGCTGCCGAGTTGGGCCACACCCGACGTCGAGTCGATCGAATACCGCCATGCGACGTTGGGGTGCAGTTTGTCGAAGTCGGAACCCAGCGCCTCCCGATACACCGGCGTCACGATTCCCTCCCCCCAAGCTTGCCCGGGTGGCAACAATCTGCCCGGGCCTGTGGGAGAACCTACTATGTGGCGCACAACACCGTGTAGAGACCTCCGGCCCGAGGTGGGCAGTATTGCCCGCGACGGTCGACACGGTGGGCTGTTTCAGCCCACAACCACGGCGGATTCACACAGTCGGGAGAGTTCGTCGATCACCAGATCAAGAGGTTCGACGCTGCGCTGGGTCATCGACAGCCCGACGGCCCCCTCGATACCCGCGATGATCAGATTCGCCAGTGAGTCGGCGCGCGCGTCGTCGACTCCCTCGTAGACGAGACGTGCCGCGATCTGGTGGCGCCAGCGTCGAAAGATCTCGTCTGCCTCGTCGGCCGTCGTCGGCTCGGCCCGCCGCGCGAGTCCCCCCGCGAGCACCGGGCAGCCGCGCTGGAAATCGGTGCTGACCAGCATCTTGCGCCAGACGTCTCCGATAGAGACCACGGCGTCGGCGGCCGAACCCGCGTGGGTGTCGGCGATTCGCGACGAGATGAACTCCCCGGCATACCGCACGGCCTCGTTCATCAACTCCGACTTCCCGCCCGGGAAGTGGTGATAGATCGAACCGCGTGGCGCCTTGCTGGCTGCGAGAACGTCGCCGATCGACGTTCCCGGTACGCCGTCTCGTCCGATCAGATCCGCGGCGTACACGATCATCCGGTCTCGCGGGCCGAGTTCCCCGTCATCGTGAGCCACCGTCACGCCGCCTTTCCCAGAACTCGACTATGCAGGTCTTCATAGTTGATCGCTTCTATGCAAGGATACATAGTCATGGAGCCATCCACCGCTGATACAGCAGCGCCAAGCGAGCTCGCAACCATGTCCGGACTGGAGTTGCTTCGCGCCTGGGCCGACAATCCCGACGACGGACGCCCGAGCATCGGACGCCTACTCGGCATGCGCCCGGTCCGAGTCGACGAGGGTTCGGTGAGCTTCGCCGTCACCCCGCAGCCCGACTTCGCCAATCCGCTCGGCACCGTCCACGGCGGCATCTGCGCGACGCTGCTCGACTCCGTGATGGGTTGCGCAATCCACACCACACTTCCCGCGGGCGCGGGCTATACGACGCTGGAACTGAAGGTCAACTACATCCGTGCCGTGCAGACCGACGACGGCGAACTCACCGGTGTCGGCGAGATCATCCACGTCGGCGGGCGCACCGCCACCGCCGAGGGCAAGGTGTTCTCGGCCGACGGCAGGCTGGTCGCGCACGGCAGCACCACCTGCATCGTGTTCCGCTAAGCCGAGACGAGATAGGTGTCGCGCAGCGTGGTGAGCGCGGCGTCGTCGAACCCGAGTCCGGCGACGAAGTAACCCTCGATGTCGGAGTACTTCTGCCGCACCTCGTCGAACGCGCCGTCGAGGTAGGACGGGTCGACGCCGAGGATCGGGAGCAGGACGTCCGGGTCGCCGCCCGCAGCCGCGAAGTCGTCGAAGATCGGCTTCAACGCCGGGATCAGACGCTCGTTGGTCAGTAAGTAGTCGTGATAGATGTCGTCCTTGTCGACGCCGAGAAGCGCCAGCAGCGACGCTGCGGCCCAGCCGGTGCGATCCTTGCCGGTGGTGCAGTGGAAGAGCGACGGCCCGTCGTATTCGCCGAGGAGCCCCTGGTAGTAGCCGCGATAGGAGCGCACAGCGCTCGGTAGCGAGACCATTCCGCGGTACGTGGCAGCGATGGCGTCGGCAGCCTTACCGCCCGCGAGCTCACGCGAGGCCATTTTCACGGTCTCCGGGTCGGAGAAGAACTGCTGCAGATTTGCCGGCACCGCGGTCTCCGAGTCGGCAAGGACGTCGAGGTGGATGTCGGCGACGTCGGGAAGCGCCGGATCGGGAAGTGCGGTTCGCTCGGCCTCCGAACGCAGGTCGTAGATCGTGCGGACACCGAGACTCTCGAAAGTAGGCAGATCGGCGGTAGCCATCGAACGGAAATCCGTCGACCGGTACAGCCGGTCGGACACGACGACCCTGCCACCGTGCCCGCGGTAGCCGCCGAGGTCGCGCAGGTTGGGCAGGCTGGAGACGGGACTCGGCGCACCGGGCTTCAAGGGCATGGCCACGAGTCTTCCAGATGACCTGTCGCGATTCAGTGAGACCCGGGCGCCTCCGGCGGATTCGGATTGGCGGGGGCGAGGTACGGGAACGTGTCACTTGCGAGGCGGGTCGGGGCGTCGACGTCATCGCTGATGCGCGGCCCCTTCGCAGCGTTGACGAGGTAGGTGTACAGGGTGTCCATGCAGTCGTCGTTGAGCGAGCGTCCGCCCATCGTCTCGTGCGGTCGGCCGTCGCGGACGGCGCGTTCGATCTCGAGAAAAGTGTTGTCGCCGAAGGGCTTCCACGCGTCGACGATCATGAAGTCGGCAAGCAGCATCTCGGCGAGCGGATGGTTGCCGTCGGCGTCGACCGGCCAGTCGACGTTGCCGTCGAGACCGTCCCAGTAGGCGAGGTTGGCGTTCAGTCGCGCGTGGTAGGCGCCGAGGTAGTCGGGGCCGAGCGCGAACGCGTCCTCGGCGTTGAACAGGTCGCGGATCTCCAGATCGCGATTGACGGTGTCGTAGTTCTTCATACCGAGGATCGCGTTCTCGAACTCGGGTCGACCGAATCGCTCCCACCGGACCGGGATCTTGCCGCCGATGACGCTCTCCCCGACGACGGCGACAATGCTGCCGTCGCCGACGAGCGGCTCGAGGTCTACTTCGACGACGATGCTCATCACGTTCTTGCCGTCACCGAGGATGCTGCCGTGGTCGGTGAACGAGAGCTTCCCGGTCGAGATGGTGTTGACCAGCGCGGTTGCGTCGCTGAAGAACGGATCCCACCGGGGGCCTCCGAAGGCACGCAGCCCGTCGGTCGCACCGCCCGCCTCGTCGTCGACCGCGAACGTGACCGACGTACCCGTGGGGTTGCCACCGACGGACACCGTGCAGGTGCCGGTCTGGGCGACGTCCGGGGTGGTGAACGTGCAGTCGATCGTGATCTCAGCAGCCGGATCGGCCGCCGAGAAGAGCGCGGGCTCGGACACGTCGACGGTGATCGGGCGGATGCGGAACCGATAGATCAGAGCATCCGAGAAGCGTCCGTTCGGGGGCGTCCACGGCACGAGGTTGAGCACCAGGCCCAGCCGACCTTGCGCTCCCGGGACCGTGAACGCGTACATGTCGGTGATGTCGGCTTCGGGAAGTTGATGGGCCCGCGGCCCAGAGTTGTGGTGCGACATGGGAATTCCCCTCGCTGGTCCAAATCGGCTTCGGAGACCAACGCTACCGACCGTCGCCGACGACGGCCCTCCGAGCGGGTTCACCGCATAGGTTAGTAAGGCAAGGCTAAGCATGGCTAGAATGCCCGCATGAGAATTCTTCGCCGCCTTGCCGCGATCGTCGCCCTCACCGCCGCTGCCGCCGGGGTTGCGTTGGCAGCGCCGACGACGACCGCAGATGCCGCTGCGCCGCGCGGAACACTCCTCATCGTGCCCGGCCAGTCGTTCGGAGCCGCTCCGTACACGCTGATGGCCGACGCGCTGCGCCGTGACGGCTACCGGGTTCGCGTCCTCGACCTCATGGGCACGCAACTCCTCTCCGACTCGCGCGCCATCGGCAGGGCCGTCGACGCAGAGAAGAAGGCCAGGCCGTCGACGCCTGTGTCGCTCGTCGGACACAGCGTCGGCGGCGTGACGACGCGCTACTACGTGAAGGAGCTCGGCGGCGCGTCGAAGGTGGCCAACGTAATCGCCGTCGGCACACCGGAATACGGCTCGCCGGGCGGATGCAACCAACCCGGCGCCGACGGACAGTTGTGCCCGGGCAGTGCGTTCCTGCGTGACCTCAATGCAGGAGACGACACCCCCGGGCCCACCAGGTACTACCGCATTCGCAGCGCGTACGAATGGGTGACCGGCGACCTCGACGGCGGCCAGTGCCGTGTCACGCCGTTGCCCGCATTCGTCGCACCGACCGGCTACACCGAGCACACGGCCGAGGCCGTCAATCCCGCAGTATTCCAAGCTGTTTCGCGTGCAGCAGCCGGACACTGCGACGGACAGTTCGTCGATCAACCCGACGGCCAGTTGACCGCCAAGAACTCACTTCGACCGCAGCGCTGAGTTGGTTCAGCGCGGGCAATTGACTGTGTAATCCCAGACGGTGCCGCTCTCCGGCCCGGTGACCTTGACCGTCACGTAGTTGGCGACACCCGGCGGAACGTTGACCACGATGCTGCCCTTGCCCTTGTTGATGCGGTCGCCGACATATCCGGTGCTGCGGATCAGCCGGCCCTGGTAGAACACGTCGATCTTGTCCGGCTGAATTCGGGTGTCGTAGTTGAGGGTGAACGACGTCGGACCGGTACGCCCGATGATGTGCTTGGTCTCGGTCACGCCCTGCCCACCCGACTTCGTCGACTGATTGCACTGCTGAACCTTGGGCGAACCGCCACCGGTGCTCCCGAGCCCGAGTTGTTCGATGACCTCCGGCGGCACCGCCTTCAGCAGGTCCTCGGCCGACCCCGTGTCGACACTGCTTCCGGTCGAGGTATCGGCGACGGCCGCCCCTGGTACGCCCAGCGCACCAAGCGCCGAGGCGACCCCGATCACCAATGCGAAACGTCGAAACCTGTTGAGAGACATGGAACCCCTTCGGTGAGAGTTGTTGTGCACCCACCGTATTGAGTCCGTGCGCCGACTCGTGTCACCCGAAGATACGAAACTTCACCAAAGTGATTCGATCGGATTACATTGGTGAATCAATGTAACGAGTTCTAGGTTTCAGCGCGCTCGGCAAGGACCTGGCCGATGGCCTGCGCGAGTACCTCGGGCGGTTGAGCACCCGAGACGCCGTAGCGACCGTCGATCACGAAGAACGGCACACCGCTGATTCCGTATGCACTCGCCTGCTCGAGGTCGGCGTCGACGGCGTCCGCGTACGTCCCTGCGCGCAAAGCCTTTTCGACGTCGTCTCGGTCGAGACCGATCTCGGCCGCAAGGTCGGCGAGTTCGTCGATGCCGCCGATGTGCTTTCCTTCGGTGAAGTGTGCGGCGAACAGACGCTCGGCCATATCAGCCTGCCAGCCAACACTTTTGGCGTAGTGCAGCAGTTCATGGGCCTTGCGGGTGTTGGCGTGGCGCGCGATGTCGAAGTCGTAGTGCAGGCCGGCATCGGCAGCGACCTGGGTGACGTGGGCAAACATCTGCCTGACCTGATCGGCGGGCATTCCCTTGCTCTGCACCAGGAAATCGATCTCGGGAGCGTCTGTCTCCGGCGGTGTGTCGGGAGCGAGTAGGTAGCTGTGGAAGTCGACAGAAACGACGTTGGGGTCGACGTCGTCGGAGTCGTCGAGGAGCGCGAGCGCGGCGTCGAGGTTCCGCTTGCCGATGTAGCACCACGGGCAAGCGATATCCGACCAGACGTCGATGGGTAAAGTACTCATGCTCGGTGCAACGCCGAGGCGTCGGTGCCACATTCCGCGGCGCCGACGGTACCGCCGAATGTGCACGGAACGTGTGACCTGTCAGGTCACACCGCCTCACGTCGCGTCGACGAATTCCGCGAGCTTTGCGTCCACCTTTTCCTGGACCGCCTTGATGCGATCCTCGATCGGCTTCGTTGAGTCCAAGCCTTCTTTTGCCTTGGCGGCTACTTCGCCGATCAGTTTTGCCTGCTCGATGGAAACGATATGGAACTTGTGCTTTTCGAACTTGTGGGCCACATTGCCCGAAAGCCCATTCTCGACCGCGAGACCTTTGACCAGATCCAGCTTGGCGTCGCCGGAACCCTCGGTGAAGTCGAGGTCCTTCAAATCGACCCACACGACGTTCGGGCATGTCACGGACTCGAAGATGTAGCGCGGGTTGGTCAGGTCGATGACGACCTGCCACAGCGTCGTCGACGCATCTGGCTTGCCGGGTTCGGGAATCCGGTACGGCTGCGCAGCATTCCGGATAATGCTCGCCATGGCGGCGGTGGCCTGCACGCGCGACTTCGGCTCTGGCTGGTTGTGCACGTAGAAGGTGGCGCGCGCGAAACGGTCGGGGGCGGCGCATGTACCCGGTAGGGGTTGGTCGCCGCCGAGACCCTCATACTTCTTCACGAGTTCGAGTTGTTGGTCGTAGCTGGGCGAATTCGTCATCACCCAGTAGTCCTCGCTGTGATAGACGTCCAGCTTGCCGTCGATGTACTCGAAGATCGCCGAATCGCCCGTCGCGTCATCGATCGCGAGGTGGATCGCAGGTTTGCTGCCGCCGGTCGGGTCCGTCATGGGGATAACCTGCGGGTTGTTTTCTTCTACCCACCGGACGGCTTCTGCCACCGACGCGAAGTTGTCGAGGAAGTACTGCAGCCACACCGACATCGCGAGCTGAGGGCGGTCGGGGTCGGGGTCACCGTACTCAGATTCGGCCAGCCACAGGATGTGGCCCGCCAGACCTTTCTCGTTGACCCCGTCGGTCGAGAGGATGTCGTAGACGCCGGCGATCACACTGCCGTACTTCGACGTCCACTTCAGCTTTCCCTCGACGCGATCATTACGGTCGACGCCGCGTGGGAGCTTCCAGAGATTGGTGTGGAGATCCTGGTGGAAATCCATGTTGCGGCCGACGATCACAGAACCGTTGGCCTCTGGCCACATCACCCGTGTACACACAGGAATCCACTTCCGTTCGTTGTTGACAACACCGACGAGGCACTTCACCGCGACGTGCGAAATATCGATCCGAGCATCCCACGAATAATCGTGGGTCGCTTACTTCACGGTAGCCGCGTGAATCAGCCCGGCGCGCGATAAGTCTCAGAATCATTCCGCGGCGTCTCGAATTCAGTCATGCGGCGCCCAGTCGACGCGATACAGCGCCCAGTCGACGCGATACAGCGCCCGGTCGACGGGAACGCCGAAGGCCGGCCACCCTCTCGGGTG
The DNA here is from genome assembly GCF_965344965.1 of Gordonia jacobaea. Taxonomy (NCBI): domain Bacteria; kingdom Bacillati; phylum Actinomycetota; class Actinomycetes; order Mycobacteriales; family Gordoniaceae; genus Gordonia; species Gordonia jacobaea. The sequence continues at coordinate 1,051,172 of NZ_CBDRLS010000001.1, forward strand.
ACCGGCCTTCGGTGTTCGCTATGCAGCGGGTGACGGGATCAGAATCCCATGCCGCCCATCTCGTCGGCGCCGGGCATGGCCGGGGCCGGGTTCTTCTCGGGCTTGTCGGCGACGACGGCCTCGGTGGTGAGGAACAGAGCCGCGATCGACGCTGCGTTCTGCAGGGCCGAGCGGGTGACCTTGACCGGGTCGTTGATGCCTGCGGCGAGCAGATCCTCGTAGGTGCCGGTGGCGGCGTTGAGGCCGGTGCCCAGCGGCGAGTTGAGGATCTTGTCGGCGACGACGCCGGGCTCGAGCCCTGCGTTGACGGCGATCTGCTTGGCCGGAGCCGACAGCGCGACGCGCACGATGTTGGTACCGGTCGCCTCGTCGCCCTCGAGGGTCAGCGAGTCGATGGCAGGCTCGGACTGCAGCAGAGCCACGCCGCCACCGGCGACGATGCCCTCTTCGACGGCAGCCTTCGCATTGCGGACGGCGTCCTCGATGCGGTGCTTGCGCTCCTTGAGCTCGACCTCGGTGGCCGCGCCCGCCTTGATGACTGCAACGCCACCGGCCAGCTTGGCCAGGCGCTCCTGCAGCTTCTCACGGTCGTAGTCGGAGTCGCTGTTCTCGATCTCGGTGCGGATCTGCGACACGCGTCCGGCGATGGCGTCTGCGTCGCCCGCGCCGTCGACGATGGTGGTCTCGTCCTTGGTGACGACGACCTTGCGAGCCTGGCCGAGCTGCTCGAGACCGGCACCCTCCAGCGAGAGGCCGACCTCTTCGCTGATGACCTCGCCACCGGTGAGGATGGCGATGTCGGCGAGCATGGCCTTGCGGCGGTCACCGAAGCCGGGAGCCTTGACGGCAACAGACTTGAAGGTGCCGCGGATCTTGTTGACCACCAGGGTCGAGAGGGCTTCGCCCTCGACGTCCTCGGCGATGATCAGCAGCGGCTTGCCCGACTGGATGACCTTCTCCAGCAGCGGGAGCAGATCCTTGACGGTCGAGACCTTGCCCGAGACGAGCAGGATGTACGGGTCGTCGAGGACGGCTTCCTGGCGCTCGGGGTCGGTCACGAAGTAGCCCGAGATGTAGCCCTTGTCGAAGCGCATACCCTCGGTGAGCTCGAGCTGGAGTCCGAAGGTGTTGGACTCCTCGACGGTGATGACGCCTTCCTTGCCGACCTTGTCCATCGCCTCGGCGATGAGCTCGCCGATCGAGGGGTCGCCTGCCGAGATACCAGCGGTCGCAGCGATCTGCTCCTTGGTCTCGACCTCCTTGGCGCTCTTCAGCAGCGACTCGGTGACGGCGTCGACAGCCTGCTCGATGCCGCGCTTGAGGCCCATCGGGTTGGCGCCTGCGGCAACGTTGCGCAGACCCTCACGCACGAGTGCCTGAGCCAGAACGGTTGCGGTGGTGGTGCCGTCGCCAGCGACGTCGTCAGTCTTCTTGGCGACCTCCTTGACGAGCTCGGCACCGATCTTCTCGTAGGGGTCCTCGAGCTCGATCTCCTTGGCGATGGACACGCCATCGTTGGTGATCGTGGGGGCGCCCCACTTCTTCTCCAGAACGACGTTGCGACCCTTGGGTCCCAACGTCACCTTGACTGCGTCGGCGAGGGTGTTGAGACCCCGCTCGAGGCCGCGACGGGCCTCTTCATCGAACGCGATTTGCTTGGCCATGGGTAAGTGATCCTCCGATAGGGGGTGACACTAGGTTTGTATGGCCGGACTCGGTGCCCGCGACGGACGACCGGTGTGTCATTCGGTACCGATCTCACCGTCCCGACCTAGCACTCACGATCCGTGAGTGCCAACGTCCGTTTTAGCACTCGACCCCGGTGAGTGCAAGGTCAACGGTGAGGAGCGGTCTACGCGGGATCGTTGCCGATCAGCAGCGGCACCAGCAGTTCATCGGCGGTCCAGCCACCGTGGTGCCCGAGCATGCGCGACTCCCCCGGCTCAGCGGCCGGTCGGGTCAGCACCGTACGGTCCTTCGCCACGACGACGAGATCGCCGATGCGCGCAGCGGTTCGATCGGCGGTGCGGGGTCCGTACCAGTGTTCGGGGAGAACCTGTTCGCGCGGCGCGACGTGTGCGTCGTCGCCGAGGAGATCGCGCCAGGCATCCGCGACGTCGTCGACGGCCCCGTCGATCGCGTAGACGTGGCGCACCCGAGCCTCGCCCGCGACTCGTGCGACGCCCGCCGACAACGCGGGCTCGGCGTCGAGGTCGATGGCCTTTCCCGCGCGCAGCATCCCGTGGTCGCCGGTCACGACGAGGGTGGCGTCGGACGGAAGGTCTGTGAGGATGTCGGCGACAAGGGAATCGACGGTGCGCAGTGCGTCGCACCAGGGGTCGGAGCCCGGACCGTAGATGTGACCGGCGGTGTCGAGGTCGGCGAGATATGCGTAGACCACTCGCGGCCGGTGTGAGCGGGGCAGCGTTCTGGTCAGCGCGGTGGTGATGCCTGCTCGAACCTCGGCCGGAGCCTTGGCGGGCAGGTGTCTGCCTGCGGTACCGGAGGCGACCGAGGTGAAACCCGTGTCCTTGAACTCGCCGGGCATCACCTGAAAAACGCGCACCCCCGACCGCTCGAGCGCGCCCACCGCGCCGTCGCCGTCTCCCGGGGCAAGTGCGGTCGGCGGATAGACGTCGTAGGCCGACGGGCCGTCTGCACTGTCGAGTGTCCAGCGCAGCATGTTCAGTGTGCGGGCCGGACCGTGACTGCGGGCCGCGTCGTCCGGCACGAAGCTGTAGCCGATGATCCCGTGCTCGCCTGCCGGTTCGCCGCGCATCAGGCTGGTGATCGACGTCGCCGTTGTCGACGGGAAGCCCGCCCGCAGCACGGTGCCCTGCAGTCCGGCGAGTGTCGGTGCGAGGTGTGCGTGGGCGGCCAGTTGCCGTTCGCCGAGGCCGTCGACGAGTAGCAGCACCACCGACGCCGCGTCGAGTTCGGGGAGGCGACTGCGCTCGCTTGCCGCCGGCAGATCGCCACCCACGGCGTCGACGCCGAGGCACCGCCCGATCCAGGGCATCACGTCGGCGAGCGTGTCCGGGTACTCGACCCACAGCTGCGGCGGCAGGTCAGTGAGTTCGCCTGCCCCCGTCGCGCCTGTTCCCGTCACGCTGTGCGCAGTCACGATCTGAGCAACCGAACCAAGACTCCGGCGGCGTGTGCCTGTGCCGCGATCTGCGCCCCAGCGGCGTCGCCTGCTTCCAGCGCACTGACGATTCGATGATGCTCTGCCACCGCGAGACGTCGGTTGACGTCGTGCTGCCACATGTCGGAGCGGTACAGGTGCGACTGTGTGTCGAGTTTGAACAACGCGTCGCACAGCGGCTTGTTGCCCGACAGGGACCGCACCGCGGTGTGGAAGTCGAGGTCGAGTTGGGAGTCTCGGTGGTGATCTGCGGCCTCGGCGAGCAGTGCCTCCTGGGTGCGCACCTGCTCCCACAGGTCGTCGATCTCGGCGTAGGTCACGCGTTCGACGGCTTGGCGGGCGGCGAGACCGTCGAGCACCTCGCGAACCTCGAAGACGTGGCGCAGACTCGCCTCGTCGAGCGCGGCGACCTTGGCGCCGACACGCGGTGTGTACTCGGCAAGTCCTTCGACGACGAGTTGCTGCACCGCCTCGCGGACCGGGCTGCGCGACACTTCGAGACGCGCGGCGAGTCCCGGCACACTCAGCGGGGTGCCGGGGGCCATCTGCCCGGCGAAGATCTCGTCGCGGAGTCGGCGCACCACCGACTGCGTCAACAATGCGCCCTCACCGCCTCCAACCGTCACGGTCATCGAGCGTAACGCCCTATCGCGCCGTGTGCGCCGACGTCAGCCGCTGCGCCTCCCGATCAGCGGCCTGTGGCGCGACCCCCTGTTTCATTCCGGCCAATTTGGCGTTGATGTTGTCGGCGACAGTGATCGGCGGGTATCCGGGCTGATCTGTGCGCGCGCATCCGGGCAGTGTTTCGATGACGGCGTCGAAGTTGCCGTCGAAGAAGAAGGCCGCGGAACGTCGTCGGATGATCCTTCCGTCGACGACGGGCGGATCGACCCGATGGATGGTCGACAACCAGCGATCGTTTGTCCAGCGGGCCATGGCGTCGCCGAGGTTCACGATGAGAGCACCGGGCTCGGGCTGTACGTCGTGCCAGATGCCGTCGCGATCGAGGACCTGCAATCCCGGCACACGATCGGCCCACAGCACGGTGAGAATGCCGAAGTCGGTGTGGGCGCCCATCCCGGTCAACTCGCCCGCGAGTTCGATCTCGCCTTCGGGCAGCGTGTAGTTGTTCATCTTCAGCGCGTCGATCGAGTGATCGGTGAGCGCGTCGAAGTAGCCGTCCGGAAGGCCCAGCGCTTCGGTGAAGGCACGCAACAGGATTCGTGACACGCCTCGCGCCCGGGAAAACCACTCCTCGACGGCCGGCCGGAAGCTCGCCACCGCGTCGTCGGGCCAGGTGTTGTCGGGATAGCTGGACTCGGGAAGATCCGTTGCCGCATACCAGGATTGCTCCGAGCCGACGGTGAATGCCTCGTAGAAGTCGTTCATCTGGTTCGCCGCTGCCACACCGAGACTCATGCTCAGCGACTCGCTCTTGGGCGGACTGTAGCCACGATTGGCACCCGGCCGCACGTAGTTCTTCTTCACATCGAGCGGGAGTGCATAGAACGCGTCGAGGGCATCGGTGAGACCGTCGACGACGCTCTGGGAGATTCCGTGTCCGACGATTTGCATGAATCCGACTGTGGCAGAGGCCTCGTCGAGTTGACGCGCCACCCGTGCTCGTTGTTCTGGCGTGCTCTGCGGGTCGGCGTAGGGCGAGATGTCGATGATGGGAACGGTGAACATGTCTGGAGTTCCTTGTGAGAGTCGGCGGCTAGCGGCGGCGTGCGACGGCGGCGTTGAGCATGCTGAACACCGCGAAGACGGCGATGCCGAACAACGACGCGAGCACGATGGCCGCGATGAGATCGTCGGATTGCAGTCGCGCGCGGTAGACGTCGAGCAGGGTCCCGATTCCCGGTTCGCCCTTCGCGAAGAACATGTCGCCGATGATCGCGCCGACCACCACGAGCCCCGACGCCGTGCGGAATCCGGTCATCATCGCCGGAAGTGCTGCGGGGAACTCGAGTTTCACCAATCGCTGGGTGCGCGAGGCCTTCGACAGCGTGAACAGCTCGTGCATGCCGCGGTCGACGGAGGTGAGTCCGAAGTGTGTGTTGGCGATGATCGGGAAGATCGCGATGATGACACACACGATGGTGCGTGCCACCATGCCGTACCCGAACCACAGACCGATCAGCGGGACGATCGCGAGTACCGGAATGACCTGCAGCACAACGGCCCACGGGTAGATCGCGCGCTCCATCAGAGAGCCGCGGCTCATCAGCACGCCGATCGCGATGCCGATGACAGCCGCGAAGAGGAACCCGACGAGGCTCACCTTCGCGGTGACCCAGAGTGCCTCCAGCATCGGGTTGACGTGAGCCTTGTCGAGCAACGAGTTGGTCAACACCTCGTGCGGCGGCGGAAGAAGGAATCGCCTCTGCGGAGAGAGGATCACCATGCTGACCAGGTACCAGAGCCCGATCGCCGCAGCGAGAGACACCGCGGGCGGTGCGACCATGCGCACCGCTGTGCGCAGCCGCGTTCTCGTCGACGATGTTGCCTTACCGCCCGGCGCCGTTCCCGAGGCCGAGGGAGCGGGCGACGCTGTGGTGACAGCGGTGCCCGACGTCGAATCATGTGTCATTGCAGTCGATGTGATGGTCATCAGGCACCTCGGAGTGTTTCGGAGATCGCGGCGACGTACGACGTGAAAGCCGGGTCGAAGCGCACGTCGGGTTGACGGGGATAAGGAAGGTCGATGCGGATGTCCGCGGCGATTCGGCCCGGTCGGGCCGACATCACGATCACCCGGTTGGCGAGGAACACCGCCTCGGGCATCGAGTGGGTGATGAACAGCGCGGTGAATCCCCGATCGCCGTACAGCCGCAACAGTTCTGCCTGCATGTCGAGGCGAGTCATCTCGTCGAGCGCACCGAACGGCTCGTCGAGCAACATCACCTCAGGTTCCTTGGTGAGCATGCGCGCCAACGAGACTCGCATCTTCATGCCGCCCGAGAGCGTGCGCGGCAGCTGCTTCTCGAAGCCGGCGAGGCCCACGGCGTCGATGGCCGCGGCGGCACGTTCCCGACGCTCCGAGCGGGACTCACCCGCGATCTCGGCACATAGTTCGACGTTGGCCTGCACAGAACGCCATGGCAGCAATGTGGGTTCCTGGAAGATCACGCCGACCGAATCGGTGGCCAGCGCGACGCTACCGGTTGTCGGCGCCTCCAATCCCGCAGCCATGCGCAGGAGCGTCGATTTGCCACAGCCGGAGGGGCCGACGATCGCGACGAAGTCGCCACGGGCGATGTCGAGGTCGACGTCGGCGAGAGCGATTGTGCCGGAGTCGAACTGCTTGGATACTCCCGACGCCGAGATCATCACACCCTTCGTGAGATGCCTCGCGTCAGTGTCGTTGACGGTGTCGATCAGGTTCATGGGTACATCCATCAGAGCCACGGCACATGAGAGCGCCTACATGTAAGAGTCGGACTTACTTCGCTTTCTGATTGTTGGTTACATGCATTGCGCTCGCGTGTCCCGACGTAAACAATATGTGACAGAACCGCGGGCTCGAACCCTGTACACGCAGGTTAGACACCATCAAAGCGCATGTCAGAAGTGGTTTTCCGGTGCCGGACCGGCCAATCAGCGCTACATGCACCGGACTCGCGCGATCCGCGAGCAGCCCCTACATTTACATGTAATCCACTCCAGGGGCCGGCGTCGTCGGTCTCGTTCACCCTTCCGCAAGAGGAGTTCCACCGTGTCCAAAGCTTCGCCGTCCCACGTCGCCTCGCGACGTCGCAGACTGTCAGTACGCGCAGGCGTCGTAGCGGCAACCGCCTCCGCGTGTGTCGCCGCACTCGCCGGGTGCACCGACTCGTCGTCGACGTCGTCTAGCTCGGCGCAGTCGCTGCCGTCCGCACCGGCCGAATACAACCTCGCGTCCGTCTGCCCGAAAAACGTTGTGGTGCAACTCCAGTGGCAGCCGCAGTCGGATATGGCCGGCGTGATCGGGCTGATGGGCCCCGGATACACCGTCGACGCGAATCAGAAGTCGGCCACCGGCCCGCTCGCCTACGACGGCAAGGACACCGGCGTCGACATCACCCTGCGGGCGGGCGGTCCCGCGATCGGATTCCAGTCGGTGCCCTCGGTGATGCACGCCGACGACAGCATCGACCTCGGACTCGTCCACGGCGACCAGCTCGTCTCGGCTGCCTCGAAGCAGCGGGTCGTAGCACTGACGCCACTACTGCAGTACAACCCGTCGATCCTGATGTGGGACCCGGAAAAGCACCCCGACTGGCGCACCATCGCCGACATCGGCAAGTCCGACGCCACCGTCGTCGTGTCGAAGGAGCAGGTGTTCCCGCAATGGCTGGTGGCCAAGGGGCTACTGAAGCAGAGCCAGCTCGACACCGGATACGACGGCGCGCCAGCGCGATTCGTCGGTGACCCGTCGATCGCGCAGCAGGGCTTCGTGAACTCCGAGCCGTACACCTACGAGCATGAGACCCCGTCGTGGGACAAGCCCGTCGCCTACGCGATGGTCCGCGACGCCGGTTACGACGTCTACGCGTCGAATGTGAGTGTGCGGCCCGACAAGATGGAGAAGCTGACTCCCTGCCTGCAGAAGCTGATCCCGATGATTCAGCAGACCGGCAAGAATTACGTGAACTCCCCCGACGCGATCAACAAGACCATCACCGATTGGGTTTCGCAGGACGTCTCGTTCAGCACCTACAGCGAGGGCGAGGCGTCGTACTCGGCCAAGATCCTCAAGGAGAAGGGCGTCATCGGCCCGGACGCCGCGGGCGTGTGGGGCGGCATCGACATGGCGAAGGCGCAGGAGTCGATCAATCAGTTGATCCCGGTGCTCAACAACTCCGGCTCCGATCTGCCCGCGCAGATCCCCGCGAACGAGCTGTACTCGACCCAGTTCATCGACACCAACGTCAAGTAGGACCGGTGTTCAGAAGAACCGGGTTCAGTAGGACAGCGGTTCGGTAGCGACGGTGCGTCGGGCTGGATGTCATTCGCGGTACCGACACTGGGTGCCCCGAATGTCCGGCCCGACGCACTATCCTCTGACCAATGGAATTCCTGCTGATCATCGTCATCGCTCTGCTGGCGATCATCGTCGTCGTGCTCGTGTTCAACGTCTTGAGCAAACGAAAGCGCGAGCAAGCCGAGCGGGACGCGCTGTATTCGCGCACGTACCAGCCGCGTGATCCCTTCTCGACCGCAGACGACGACGCCGTGCGCGGCGATCCTCGCCAGCTCAAACCCGGCGACCTCGTCGAGATCCGCGGAGAGACGTTCGCGGTCCGGGGCGCGCTCAAGCTCTCACAGGACGGCTTCTCGTGGGCCGAGAACTTCCTCGACACCGGTCTGGGCCGGAAGGCCTGGATCTCGGTGGAGGACGATCCGGATCTCGAAGTGGTCCTCTGGCAGGAGCTCAGCGGCGTGACCGTGACCCCCGGACCGGCTTACGTCGATCTCGAAGGTCGGCGGTATACGAACGACGAAGCGGGTACAGCACAGTTCACGTCGTTCGGTACGACAGGTCTGGCGCAGGTCGGCCGGATGCGTTATCACGACTACGAAGCGGGCGGCGACAGGCTGTCCTTCGAGGATTACGGCAGCGGGTGGGAATGCGCGCGCGGCCAGGTGCTCGATCGTTCGGAGTACCGGATCTACCCGTCGAATCCGGGCCCGGAGCAGCGGTGAGTCCGTTCACCGACCTCGACGTCGCGTTCTCCGACACCCGGGCAGGTCAGCTCGGATTCTCGCTGACCGCCGCGCAGCGTGAGCCGCTCGCAGCGGCAGACCACACGATCGGGGCGTTGACGTTCTCCATCCGACTCCTCGGCGCCAGCCACCAGATCGTCATCACCGACGACGCACACGAACTGTGCGAGACGGTCGCCTGCCTGCCAGACATCACCACCGCACTGCCGGACAGCTTTCAGGCCGACGGCTACGTGTTCTCGTCGCGAGTCATCGAGTGCAGCTCCGACGCGATGGCCGATCTGCTCCAACAGATCGAATCCGAGGTCGAAGGACATGCGCGCGCCGGGTTGCCCGCACTCCTCGGGCGATTCCCCGGCAACGAGCTCGCGGTGACGGCGGTGACCGCCGACATCGACGACGACGCGCTCATCTGGCGCACCTGGCACACCTATCCGCAGGCGGGCGAGGTGGTGGTCACGTCGAGCCGAATCGACCGTGACGCCCTGGCGGTCCGGTCATGACCTACCCGCCGGGAGGCGACGACCCGGGAGGGCAATGGCCTGGCGCCCCGGGTGGCCCGCAAGGACCCGGCCGGTCCGGCGGGCCACAGGGGCAGGCTGATCCGACCCGGAGGCTGCGGCGGATCCGTAACACGATCATCGCGCTCATCGTGATCGTCGCGTTGATAGCCCTCGGCTCGTGCGCGGTCAGCGCATTTCGCGGATCGGGCGGCGGGGACGCACGGGCGTACGTGACGTCGCACTATCAGCGCGACAGTTCGCTCGACGAGTCCGACGTCGACGCATACATCGCCGATGGTGACCCGTCGACTGTGTCAGCCCAACTCGCGTCGGCCCAGAATCCCACCGACCAGCGCTCCGGCGACACCGCTGGGGCGGGCAACGTCGCAGGTACGCAGTTTCTGCAGTACCCGGGCTACCTGATCGGCCTTTTCCCTTATGCCGCAGACAAAACCAAGGTGATGGTCAGCCGCGACTACCGGTCGGGCTACAACCACTATCACAGCTACGTCGGCGGCTATTGGGTCCCGACGCCCGACTTCTCCGGGTCGGGAAGCTCCAACCGCGGTGGTGGCAGTGGAACCGGAAAGTAAGACATCGGGGCGCAGTTTGTGCCCGCACACGGAAGTCCGACCAGAGCAAGCATCAGACACGGGAGTACACACATGATCTCGGCCGACGCGATTCTCACCAACACCTACTACGCCGCCGCCTACGCGGGTGTCGGGGTCTTGCTGATGCTGATCTCTTTCGCGGTCATCGACGCGTTGACGCCCGGCAACCTGCGTCATCAACTGTGGATCGACCGGAACCGTAATGCGGGAATCCTCGTCGGCTCCAATCTGATTGCGGTCGCGATCATCGTCACCGCTGCGATCGCAGCGAGCGAGGGACGTCTCGCGGTCGGGTTGACCTACACCGTCATCTACACACTGATCGGTCTGGCGGTGATGTGCGCGACGTTCTTTGTCATCGACCTGTTCACCCCGGGCAAGCTCGGTGAGATCGTCATCGGGGCAGAAAGCCATCCCGCGGTGTGGGTCCACGGCATCTCGCACGTCGGCATCGCAGTGATCATCGCCGCTGCCATACTGTGACACTGCTGGCCGAACACACCGCTCCCCGATCACGGTTCGCCCGTGTCGGATTGCTCGCCGTCGTATTCGTCTGCGCGGCATGCGGGCTCGTGTACGAGCTGGCGCTGGTGTCACTCGGCTCGTATCTGATCGGTAACACAGCAACACAGGCGTCGATCGTCTTGGCGGTCATGGTCTTCGCGATGGGCATCGGCTCGCTGGCTGCCAAACCGCTACAGCGCCACGCGGTCACGGCGTTCGCGGCCATCGAGCTCGCGCTCGCACTGCTCGGCGGATTGTCGGTGCTGGCGCTGTACGCAGCGTTCGCATATCTGTCGTTGTACACCCAGGCCCTCGTGGTGGTCGCTTTCGTGTTGGGTCTGCTCATCGGCGCGGAGATTCCGTTGCTGATGGTGCTGCTGCAACGTATTCGCAAGCAGGAGGCGGGTTCTGCGGCCGCCGACCTGTTCGCCGCCGACTACATCGGAGCACTCATCGGCGGTCTGTGCTTTCCGTTCGTTCTGCTACCCGTGTTCGGACAGTTGCGCGGCGCGATCGTCGTCGGCCTCGTCAACGCCATCGCCGGCTGTTTCCTGGTCTTCGTGATGTTCCGAAAGTCGCTGACGCGCAGCGGGTTCGCAGTGCTGAGCGCAGTCGCCATCGCGGTGATAGCCGTATTGGTAGCCGCGCTGCTCTACGCCGACCGTTTCGAGGTGACCGCGCGTCAAGCGCTGTATCGGGACCCGATCGTGGCCGCTGAACGCACGCAGTATCAGGACATCGTGATCACAGAGCGACGTATCGGCTCGGGCGGCCGCGATACGCGGCTGTATCTGAACGGCGACCTGCAATTCTCATCGAGCGATGAATACCGTTATCACGAAGCACTCGTCCACCCCGCGATGGCCGACGCGGTGGCCCGCAGCAGCGACGACGGGTCGACGCCGGCGTCGGTGCTCGTGCTCGGTGGTGGCGACGGCCTGGCCCTACGAGAAGTGTTGCGCTACCCCGGTGTTCGGCCGACCCTCGTCGAACTCGATCCCGCGATGATTCACCTGGCACGCACCGATCCTCGACTGCTCGGGTTGAACCGGAACTCCATGAACGATCCACGTGCACGCGTCGTCACCGCAGACGCCTTCACGTGGTTGCGGCAGCAGCACGAGCGGTACGACGTGATCATCGTCGACATGCCCGACGCGGACGAATCAGCAACGGCCAAGCTGTATTCGACGGAGTTCTACTCACTCGTGAAGGCTCATTCCGCACCGGGAGGTCGGATCGTCGTGCAGTCAGGCTCGCCGTATTTCGCTCCGAAATCGTATTGGTGCATCGGGTCGACGCTGCGTTCTGCCGGGCTCGCTATAACGCCGTACCACGTCGACGTCCCGTCGTTCGGCGACTGGGGATTCTTTCTCGCCGACCAGGGCGCACCACCGGAGCTCCACCTGCGTGCACCGGGGCCGATGCGCTTCCTCAGCGAATCGGAGCTGTCGGCGGCCGCGGTCTTTCCGCTCGACCGGCAACCACTCGACATGCCGCCGTCGACGCTGATGGACCCGCGCATTCTGCGCTACGCGCAGGGCGAGTGGGCGACCTACTGAGTAAATGCCCTTCTCTCCACCGCGCAAGGGCGCTCGGACGTGTCATGCGGTGCTCACGACGGGCGACCGATCGTAGTCTTCTTTGACAAAGGTCAAGTGCGCCCAGGTCTGTGCGGCACGCACGAGATCGACTGACCGAATGTCGTCGAGTAGGTCGACCATCTCGGAAGTCGACCGAGCGATTGCGGTACCGATGACGTCGTAATGCCCAATCGCCGAGGCGAGATACTGGATGTTCGGATGCTGTTGCAGATCGTCGAGGACCGTCGCGGGATCGCCCCGCACCGACAAGCCGAACCCGACAACGTGCTGGGTGTTGCGCACGTCGGGCCGGATGCGCGCACCGATGTGGATCGCACCGCCATCGACAAGGCGAGCAACCCGTGCGCGCGCCGCTGAGGACGAGAGACCAGTCTGTTCACCGAGTTCCACATAGCTGGCCCGCCCGTCACGCTGCAGGGCGGCGAGTAGCAGCCGGTCGCTGTCGTCGATCTCGGTGACCGAGATCGGTTTCGGTGGCCAGTACGCGTCCTTGGCGATCGTCGAGTAGATCGACGTCTGAAGTGATGTGACAGTTGGAATCTCGCTGATCCGACTCAGCGCAGCACCGAGGCCATGCTGATCCGAACAGCGAAGCTCCACGATCAGTCCGCAGTTACCCGCCGTCAAACTCACGAACGGGATGTCATCGTCGTCCGCCAGCAGGAGCGCCACTTCTCGTGCAGATCCGCTGACCGAAATCGCAGCAGAGGCATACGCATTCAACCCGAAAACGGTCGGATGCACCACTCCACGCACCTGCACGATCCGAGCGTCTAATAATCGATGCAACCGCGCTCGGGCGGCCGGCCGAGACAGGCCGATGGCTTCCGACAGCTTCTGATAGCTCGCCCGCCCGTCGCCCTGGACGAGTTCGATGATCTTATGGTCGATCTCGTCCAACGGTGCCGTGGTGCTCACTGTTCGATCCACGCAGCCACCGTATAAGAGTTGCGGCGGCCGGTCATCGACTACACCGCTGCCCATCAACGATGCGACGGAATGACGCTGAGCATCTCGTACGCCGCGTGGGCCGCCGCGATGCCGGTCAACTCCGCGTGGTCATACGCGGGTGACACTTCCACGATGTCCATTCCTACGATGTTCATCCCTTCCAGACCCCGCAGCATTTCGAGCAGTTCGCGAGAACTGAGCCCACCGGCCTCCGGGGTACCAGTACCCGGCGCGTGCGCCGGGTCGAGGACGTCGATGTCGAGGGAGACATACACCGGGCGTGCGCCGAGGCGGTCACGCATCCTGTTGATCAGCTCGTCGAGAGATTTGCGCGCAAAGTCTCGACTGTGTATCGCCGCGAAGCCCATTCGAGCGCTTTCATCGAGATCCACGTGGCTGTACAGAGGACCCCGTAGACCGATGTGCATGCTGTGCTCGAGGTCGATGAGTTCCTCGTCGAAGGCACGGCGAAATGGTGTGCCGTGCGTATAGGGTTCGCCGAAATGAGTGTCCCATGTGTCGAGGTGAGCGTCGAAGTGCAACACCGCAATCGGTCCGTGCATCGCGTGCTGGACACGGAGCAACGGAAGCGCGATTGTGTGGTCGCCGCCGAACGTCAGGAGCGTGCGACCGGTACCAACCAAATTGGTCGCTGCCCCCTCGATTGTCGTGATTGCTGCCGCGATGTCGTAGGGATTCACTCCGATATCGCCGGCATCAACCACCTGATTGCGGCCGAACGGAAACGCGTCCAGTGCCGGATTATATGGGCGCAGCAAACGCGAACTCTGGCGAATATGGTTGGGGCCGAATCGAGCTCCTGGGCGGTAGGTGACGCTCGTGTCGAAGGGAACTCCCCACACAACGACGTCGCTGTCGCCGATGTCGGCCATTCTGGGCAGTCGCGCGAACGTCGTGTCACCACCGAAGCGGGGTACGACGGTTGCATCGACGGGACCAACGGTGCTCGTGATCAACGCTTTTCACCAGATTCGGCCGCGCCCGCTTCACCGGACAGTTCGGGCAACGCGACAAAGACCTTCCGCGAAGGTTCGATTGTTTCCCAGGTTCCTTGGAAATGCCTCGGCACGAAGAAGGCATCGCCCGCACCGAACTCTCGACGTCTACCGTCGAGGTCGATCAACGCGACACGCCCGCTGAACATGACACATACCTCGTCGTAGGGGTAGGGGTCGCACCGAAGCGTTCCGGGCTCGCCCTCCCAGGCACCGCCGAAGCATCCTTCTTCCTCGGAGCCAAATGCGCGCCACTCGCTTTCCGCCCAGTTGTCCGAAGCGTCGTCACCCCAGTCCGGCCTGACCAGCTCGCCCTGACCCGGAACGATGGTTCTGATGAGATCGATACTCATGATGCTCTGTTTCCTTTCGCCGCTCTGCCACTCAATCGAGTCAGCACATTTCTGGTTATCTTCTCGGTGAAAAAGTCGTGATTGACCAGTCCCTGGACCCATTCGCAAGAACCCGCATTGAACACGATTCCGTCTCCTCGCGAGTATTCGGCGACCATGCCGGATCCGTATTCACTCGCGACGTGTGCGGGGACCTCTTCGTCGCCGTACATGGCGCCGAAGAGTGCGTCGGCTTCGGCCAAGGGGGACCCTATCGGGACAGTTCCGTTCCAGTGATCGCGTGACCCGATGACTGCGGGCACCATCGCGATTATCTGCAGTTCAGTGTCGGCGCCGTCGGCACCCGTGGCATACGGAAGCCCTTGGCGGAAGGTGTAATCGACCCCATCAAGCTCAAATCCCGCGATGACAATAGGTGCAGAACCGAACACGTCCCCGTAGTAGAGATCACTGCCCTCAAGCGCCCAGTGGTCAGGGCGATACACGGTGAATCCACCACTCGATCGCGGGGTTGTTGCGCCGTAGCGGGCATAAATCCCGCCCATACCGGTCAGCCCCATCGTGGCGGCAGCGGGTCTCTGTATGGGATTCCAGTCCCATGCAGTAGTCACCCGCGTGTTATCGACCCCATAGAGTGGGTCCAAATCCGGTATTTTGTAGCAGGTTTGAGAGTTCGTCGCAGCGTCGAGCCGTACCTGCCAGAAGAAGTTCCCGCCGAATCGCGCAAGGCCACCACCCGCGTCGACAAACGAATCGATGCGGTCTCGCATCTCCCATGTCCAGTACTCGTCGTGACCGACGATTACCGCACATGAATAGCCCGCCAATGCATCGACGTCATAGTGGAGGTCATGCTGGGTGATGTGGTGAACCGCAAATCCTTGATTTTCGGCCCACACGACGAAAGGACGTTCGTAGGTTGCCCAGAAGGCGTCGGCGTGGTGTCGCGAATAGCCGTTGTGCCACGCCCACTCGTAAGGCGGGTGCCGTGGAATCCACCCGGGTCCCGGCATGTCAGTGTGGGCGTTGCGAGGCGCTCCGATTGGCTTCCGCAGCATTCCCCTGGCAACAGGGCGCTGCGTCGACGAGACCGGCGACGGAACGTCATTCCCCAAATCATCTGGCAGACCGCGATAATGGTTCGCCCCGCCCCAATCGTTGTACGCCAGCATCGTGCTCGTGGTGTGTATCAGCACCATGTCGGCGCCGGCGGGCGACGCCGCGCGGACCACGAAGAATCCCTCCCGCTCGATCAAGCGACCGCGGTAGTTGCATCGCAGGATGATCAGGTAGAAGCCAGAACTCCACGTGGGATCCACTGTGACCGACAGCGCTTCGGGCCAACCGCATCCGACAGCGTAGGCGTCGACGGGAGTCCGGTGTTCTTGTCCGGTCAACCCCGTCTGGGTGAACACCACGGTGGGCTCGGCGCCGTCGCGCACGATTTCCAGATCGTAGGTGGTCGCGTTGGTATGCACCTTGATGGACACCGACTCGCCAGGCATGTAGCTGAATTTGTCTGCGTAACACCATAGTTCAGCTTCTCCGGGGTACTCCCCCAGCCGCTCGACCAACCCACCGGGAACCGACCATCCGTAATACGGAACCTGGTCTGCCATGTGGTTTCCTCACTCCTTCACTCAAACCGTCGTACATATCTACATTCATCCGTGTCTGCGGATCAGGGATTCACGCTGCCCACCAGGCGAACCGTGTGTCGCCGCTGCACGAGGGCACGCATCACACCGACGACGAACCCGACGACCAAGGGAATGTTGATCACCAGATTCCCGAGTGGACCCAGCCCTGTCAGTTGACCCATGTTGAGGACAAGGTTCACAACGACCGCGGCGAGTACCAATGTCGCCATCATCGGGGCGATTACCCGAGTCCATAAGGATTCGCCTCGGGCGTCTCGCCTGAAGTATCTGACGACCGCGATCGACGTGAGAATCTGCAGCAGCAGGACCGCGATGATTGTCGGAGTGTTGGTCCAGACCACAACCTGGGAGTAGGGGTCTGCAGGGGTGAGCGCAAAGATTGCTATGACGCCGACTACGAGTCCGCTCTGGACCAATCCAGCCACACTCGGTGTCCTCGTCATCGGCGAGACCCGCCCGAGACGGTGCGGCAACAACCCGTTGCGCCCCATGTTGAACAGATATCGGGTGCACGCATTATGAAGTGCGAGACAACCAGCGAAAAAGCTGGTCACAATGAGTAGCTGGAGCACGTCCGTCATCGCCGTGCCGACGAACTCACTGTTGAGCGACAGCACCATTTGCGACGGATCACCGCTCAGCATCTCGGTCATGCGGCTCACTCCGACGGCCTGCACAATGACCCATGCGCAGAACGTGTAGACGAAGGTCAAGATCCCGAGCGCGATAAAAGTGGCTCTGGACACCGTCTTTCGCGGATTGTCACACTCGTCGCTGTAGATTGCCGTTTGCTCGAAACCAATGAAAGCAGTGAACGTGATCAGGAGCGCACCGACGAGTCCCGCAGAGAACACCGTGCTCATCGTGATTCCGTCGAATCCCAGACCTTCGTATCCGCCGCGGAAGAGAACTGCGACGCAGAACACCGCCAGGCATCCGAGTTCGAGTGCCATGAGCACCGCCAAGACCTTGGCCCCTACGTCGACCTTGAAGTAGCCGATGAGTGCCACCAATATCGCGACCACGATCGCGCACAGATATACCGATGGCGTAACACCAAGAAGCGTGGCGATTGCCGCTGAGCTGAATATCCCGCATGCCAGCACGAAGCCAACCTGACCGCCCAGATAGCCCAGGTACGCCAGCATCGCCGCTCCGGCGCCCGCGATCGAGGACAACCCCTCGGCGATGTAGGCGTAGAACGCTCCGGACCCGTGGAAGTGGCGGCTCATCGCCGTGAACCCCACTGCGAACAGCATGTACACCATGCCCGGAATCAGGTAGGCCACTGGCAACGCCGCGCCGGCCACACTCAACCCCAGTGGCGCGAAGCCGATGAGAATGGTGAGAGGCGCTGCGGCTCCCACCACGAAGACAACGAGGTGGCGGACCTTCATTACGCCGCGCCTGAGCTCGGCATCCCCGTGGTCTGCCTGACCTGCAACAAAGGGCATTGATGCTTCTGACATGTCGTTCCTTGACGCCAGTGCCCACTCCGCCCGACGACACGCCCCGCCAGGATCGCAAGCTGTTTACGAAAACCGTGCCAATTGCTCATCGGTACCTACGATTCGGAATCGTAGACGCTTGTAGCTTCCGTTATCGCTGTTTCGAGATTGTTTCTCGAACGTATCGAATACAGAACAAGGGCGGCCCACGAGATCGTGGGCCGCCCTTGTGCTCGACGCAGGGGGTTACCGCGGGTCGACGAAGATGTCGTACTCGATCGGCTCCTGTCCGCCGTAGATCGAGAAGTCGGTGACGCCGTCCTCGGCCAGCACCTCGACGTCGAGGTAGCACCGCCCAGTCTGCGAGGGGTCCTTGGAGAGCACGGCGACAGCGGCGTCGGCCATGATCTGTGGCGATCGGGAGTGCGCGACGGCCTCGTCACCACCGAGCAGGTTGCGGACCGCGGCGGTCGCGATCGTCGACTCCGGCCACAGGCAGTTGCTCGCGACGGCGGAGTCGGCATACTCGGCGGCGAAACCCATTGCCGCAAGCGTCATTCCGTACTTGGCCAGCATGTAGCCGGGGTGCTTGCCGAGCCACTCCGTGCTCATGTTGAGCGGTGGCGACAGCGTGAGCACGTGCGCGCTCGGCGACTTCCTCAGGTAGGGAAGGCATTTCTGGGTGAGCAGGAAGGTCCCGCGGACGTTGACCTGCTGCATGAGGTCGAAGCGTGAGATCGGCAGTTCTTCGGTTGCCGTGAGGTTCAGGACGCTGGCGTTGTTGATGCAGATGTCGACGCCGCCGTAGGTGTCGACCGCTGTCTGAACGGCACGCGCGACGTCGTCTTCATTGCGCACATCGCCGACGACGCCGGTCGCCTTGCCACCTGCCTCCTCGATCTCCTCGACGGCCGTGTGGATGGTGCCGGGGAGCTTCGGGTGCGGCGCGTCGGTCTTGGCCAGCAGCACGATGTTGGCCCCTCGTGCTCCGAGTGCGGTCGCGATCGCAAGACCGATCCCGCGGCTACCGCCTGAGATGACGGCGGTGCGCCCCTCGAAAGTCTGATCGGATGTTGACGACATTCCTGTGGCCACTGTGGCCCCTCTCCTGTGTGTCGATTCCGTGGCATCGTTGGGCCGGCGCCGACTGCGCACTGCCATCTGTGCGCTGTCCACTACGAAATCAGTTGTGCGCCCGCCACAATCGGCATCGTTCACGTGCGGATGTGTATCTGAGCGCTCCTGCAAGGAGATTTACACATCCGCAAGGGAAGGTCAAGACCGAGCGATCGGTCGGGAGGCTGCGGCGGCGCACAGTCGACGGTCTCGAGCGCCCAATCGACGGTCTCGAGCGCCCAATCGACGGCCTCGAGCGCCCAATCGACGGCCTCGAGCGCCCAGTCGACGGTCTCGAGCGCCCAATCGACGGCCTCGAGCGCCCAGTCGACGGTCTCGAGCGCCCAGTCGACGGCCTCGAGCGCACGGTCGGCGGTTTGGAGCGCCCAGTCGGCGGTTTGGAGCGCCCAGTCGACGGGTTGGAGCGCACGGTCGACGGGTCACCAGCTTTCCGCGGCCACCCGTCGAAAGTTGCCGCCGAGCACCGCGGCGATGTCGGAGTCGCCCCAGCCCCGCAGCGAGAGGTGAGCGCCCAGGGTGATGAACACCTCCGGAGCCATCCATTGGATCGGCCCCCATCGGGTGTACGAGTCGTCGAAGGAGTCCGGGTGGTCGCGGATCTCGGTGAGAAAGTCGGCGGCGTCGAACGAATGGTCGGTGCTGACACCGACGTGGTCGATCCCGACGAGGTCGACGGCGTACTCGAGGTGGCGGGTCATCGCATCGAGGGTCGGCGTGTTGGGGCCGAGGAAGATTCCGACGCCGGTGATGCCGACGACGCCACCGGTGCGGGCACATTCGCGTGCCTGATCGTCGGTGATGTTGCGCGGATGGTCCCAGACGGCGCGCATGCAGGAGTGGCTGTAGATCACCGGCTTGGACGACACCTCGCACAGGTCGAGGCCGGTACGGACACTGCAGTGCGAACCGTCGGGAACCATTCCCGCAGAGTTCATTTCGGCCACCAGCCGTCGCCCCCACGCGGTGAGTCCGGTGTCCGTGGGATCCAGACACCCACAACCCGCCGCGTTGGCGTGGTTGTAGGTGGGCAGCATGGTGCGCACGCCGAGTTCGACGAAGTGGTGGACGTTGTCGAGGTCGCCGTCGAGCGGGTTGGAGTCCTCGAGATCGAAGCCGACCGCGATCTGCCCGCGTTCACCCGCTGCGTCGATGTCGTCGAGCGATGCGACAACCGTCAGATCACCGTGGCGCGAGATGGCAGAACGAAAGTGCGTCAACAGGTTTGTCGATTCGGCAAAGGTCTGTGGCGCGTAGCCGATGTTGACCGAGACATACGTCGAGCCCGGTCGCGAGAACCTGGTCAGGTAGCCGACGTCGGCGTCGGGTTGCAACGGCAGACACGCGTGCTGGTCCCACAGCAGTGTCATAACGGCTCCTCTCCCGCCTGGTTGACTTTCGGATCACTCGCCCTGCCACAAAGTCCGACGTACTCCGTCGACACAGACGTCCGTTTCGGCCACACATCGCTCGCGTGCTCGCAAGAATGGTCGCATGAGAAGTGCTGCCCCCACCGAGGCCGACGTTGAGGCCGACGTCTGATGTCCGACGGTGTGGCCGTACTGATCGCAGTGCTCATCATTGCCGCCGTCGCGATGATCGCGGTGCTGCTCCGAACGCGCCGCGTCGTAGCGACACCCACCGAACGCGCTGTGCACTCCACGCTGAACACAGCGTCGAGGGCCGCTCGCCCGTTGCGGCGGGGTCTGACAACCGAATCGGCACAGCAGGCGCTCGCCCCGCTGCGAACCCTTACCGCTACCGATGCGATTGCCCTGTACGACGCGGACGGCACACGGCTCGCCCACGACGAGCCACACACGTGGGACGAACGACTGCTGAGCCGGGCCGACGACATCGCCGCAACCGCGGGTGAAGAACTGCGGCACGTATTGCTCCGCGATCCTGTCGGAGTCGACGCGCGGATACGCGCTCTCATCGCCCAGCCGCTCGTGGTGGACGATGTCGCCGTCGGTGTACTCGTCGTCGCCTCTGTCCGGCTGCCGGGCCCGGGCATGCTGAGCGCGATCTCGGAGGTCGCGCGCTATGCGTCCAGCCAACTCGAACTGGCCGACCTCGACGCTTCCCGAGCTCGTCTCGACCGCGCCGAGGTTCTCGCTCTACGCGCACAGATCAGTCCGCATTTCATCTACAACGCGTTGAGCACCATCGCGTCGTTCGTACGCACCGATCCGGACCGCGCACGCGAGCTCATCCTCGACTTCGCCGACTTCACCCGCTATTCCTTCCGCGCCGCGGGCGAGTACACGGTGCTGGCCGACGAACTGCGCAACATCGACCGGTACCTCACGCTCGAGCGTGCCCGATTCGGCTCAGCACTCGACGTGCGGCTGCAGGTCGCCCCGGAGGTGCTCGGAGTGGTACTCCCCTTCCTCGCCCTCCAACCACTGGTGGAGAACGCAGTGCGGCACGGCGTCGCGGCGCGGGGCGGCGGAACGATCTCGATCACCGCGCGCGACGAGGGCACCGACTGCGTCATCGCCGTCGAGGACGACGGTGTGGGGATGGACCCGGAGTTGCTGCGCTCCGGAGACATCGACGCACTCGACGCGACGTCGACCGAACCCACGGAGGAGACGTCGGGCGCGCGGGTGGGGCTGACCAACGTCGACCATCGCCTGCGCGCCGCGTTCGGCAACAACTACGGTCTAGTGGTCGAGACAGGTGTGGGTGCCGGCACGAAGGTCACCATGCGGGTGCCGAAGTTTCGCGCAGGAGTGCGTGTGGAGCAGTCGCCGACGCACCCAGCAACGCCGACGCAGGAGGCGAACCCGCGATGACCCTGACCGTTCTTGCCGTCGACGACGAACCTCCGGCGCTCGACGAGCTGGTGTACCTGCTCGAACGGCGATCCGACGTCGGCGAGGTGATCCGCGCAGGTGACGCCACCGCCGCGCTTCGCGAACTCGCCGAGAACTCGGTGGAGGCGATCTTTCTCGATATCAATATGCCGGGGCTCTCCGGAATCGAACTAGCCCGCGTGCTCGGCAACTACTCCGATCCGCCGTCGATCGTGTTCGTCACGGCACACGAGGATCGTGCTGTGGATGCGTTCGACGTCGGCGCCGTCGACTATCTGTTGAAGCCGCTGCGCGAGGAGCGGCTCGGGCAGGCCGTCGAACGTGCGGTTGCCGCCCGGTCGGCGGCCGGTGGAGATTCACGTCAGGACGTCAGCGACGATGTGATCCCCGTAGAGCTGTCCGGGGTGACGTCGTTGGTGCGGCGTGATTCGATCTCCTGGGTCGAGGCCGTCGGCGACTACGCCCGGCTGCATTCGGACTCGGGCGCGCACCTGGTGCGCATACCGCTTTCTACGCTCGAATCCCGTTGGCGTGAGCACGGATTCAGTCGCGTGCACCGTTCGTACCTGGTGTATCTGCCGATGGTCAGCGGAATGCGCACCAGCGGGTCCCAGACCCTCGTCTGTGTACGGGCAAACGGCACGTCGCCCGCGGTGGAACTGCCGGTGAGTCGACGTCAATCCCGGGAGTTGAAGGAGCGCCTCGTCCACGATCCACTGCGCGCCTACCGGACGCCGTCCGGCGACGACACATGAGCGAGCCGTCGACTCCTCGTCGTGAGCGGGTGGTACTCGCACAGAGAAGGGGCGCGAGGAGAGTCCGCACGCGCGTCGAGGTGCGAGAGCAGACCGAGGTCGGCGACGCTTTGGTGCGTGGCCTGATGCGCGCCCAGCTCGGTCTCGCGCTTCGGCTCGGCGTCACGACGGCTCTGCTGATTGCCTCCATTCCGTTGCTGGGCACCGTGTTTCCCACATTGGGCGAGGCAACGATCGCCGGCATCCGGCTGAACTGGCTTGTTCTCGGCGTGCTCATCTATCCCCTGCTCTACCTGGTCGGCAGGGTGTACGTGCGGATCGCCGAGCAGGCTGAGGACGACTTCCTCGGACTCATCGAGGAGGACACCGACGCGGGCGTCGACAGCGGCAGCGACGCGGGCGTCGAGGATGGTCAGAGCCCATGACCGACTACGGCATTCGCATCGTCACCGCGGCGGCGCTGCTTCTCGCTGCGCTCGCAACGGTGGCGGTCGGTGTCTACGGCGGCAGGAGGTCGCGCACGACGTCCGACTTCCTCGTCGCCTCGCGGGCGGTGAGTTCGCAGCGCAACGCAACAGCGATCTCCGGTGAATACCTCTCTGCGGCATCGTTTCTGGGAGTGGCAGGGTTGGTCGCGAAGTACGGCGCCGATGCCCTGTGGTACCCGGTCGGCTTCACCGCGGGCTATCTCGGACTGTTGATGTTCGTTGCGGCTCCGCTGCGCCGATCTGGCGCGTACACGGTGCCGGACTTCGCGGAATTCAGACTCGGTTCGCGAGCGGCACGCCAGACCGCGATGGTTGTCGTCGTCGTGGTCTGCCTGATGTATCTGATTCCCCAGTTCCAAGGCGCGGGACTGACTTTGAACATTCTGCTCGGCGCTCCGGTGTGGGTGGGGGTGGTTCTCGTCGGAGCGATCGTCGTCGTGAACGTGGTGGGCGGCGGCATGCGGTCGATCACCTTCGTCCAGGCGTTTCAGTATTGGCTCAAGCTGACGGCCATCGGGATTCCGACGATAGCGCTCGTCGTAGTGTTCTTCGCCGATCGGCCTGCACTGGGCGAACCCGCACCTCCTCGCGTGTCCGAGGCGACGACGGTCGACGTCACCACGGATGTGGTTGTGGCAGTACCGGAAACCGACGGTGTCGAGGTGACAGGGATCGTCGACGGCCGGCCCGTCAACGACGCTCCGTTCGCCTCGGCGGGTGAACACACCGTCGCGGCGGGGAGCACGATCCACCTGCGGGCAGGCGCGGCGACGCCCGTTGTGGCGGGCGCACCGTCGACAGGCCGGCGATGGCTCGCGTCTGGCGGCGGATTCGGTGGCCCGCACGCACTTTTCGCCGTCTTCTCGCTGATCGTCGCGACGTTCCTCGGGGTGATGGGGCTGCCGCACGTGCTGGTGCGCTTCTACACCAATCCGGATGGCCGCTCGGCGCGTCGAACCGCGGTGACCGTCATCGTCCTGCTCGCGGTGTTCTACCTCTTTCCACTGCTCCTCGGCGTGCTGGCGCGGGTGTACGTCCCGCAACTCCTCATCACCGGAACCGCCGACGCCGCGGTTCTGTTGCTCCCGAGCGCAGCGGTCGGGGGCATTCTCGGTGAACTGTTCGCCGCGCTGGTCGCGGCGGGTGCCATCGCGGCGTTCCTCGCCACGTCGTCGGGTCTGCTCATCAGCGTTGCGGGCGCGCTGTCGACCGATGTGCTGCCGGGTCGGGTCCGCGACTTCCGACTCGCGGCGGCGATCGGTGGAGCACTCGCGATCGTCATCTCGTTCGCCGCGTCAGATCTCGAACTGTCGCGGACCGTGGGGTTCGTGTTCGCCATCGCCGCGTCGACGCTGTGTCCGCTTCTCGTACTCGGCATCTGGTGGCGCGGGCTGACGCCCGCGGGCGCCATCGCGGGCCTTGTCGTCGGCGGGCTGTCGTCGGGTATCGCAACGTCACTGGCGATCGCGGACGTCGTGGACGACGAGGTCGGCAACGGATGGCCGTCGGCGATCATCGGCTACCCGGCCGCCGTCACCGTTCCGCTCGCCTTCGTGACCATGATCTGCGTGAGCGCGATGACCCGCCGCAGCAGGGTCGCCGACGTGTCGCAGATCTTCGCGCGGATGCATGTGCCGGAGCGACTCGGCCTGAGCGTCGAACGCGTGCCAGAAGAGCCATGACGCCGCGGCGACAAGGCTGTCCGAGCACTTGACGAGGCCCGTAGTGCAACCGTTCATCGGCGCTCAACGACCGCTCGGCGCACGATTCGCGGACTTCATCGTGTGACCTGCAACACCCCTTGTGAGTGATCTCCGTCTCTTCGAGAGTTATCGGGTATCCACATCACACGAGTTCCTTTCGGAGGCACGGTGTCAACCACAGAGCACGTACCCGAAGCGCATTCCGCGCCGACGGGGCAACAGTTCATCGACATGCAGCGCAGTGACCAGTTTCAGGATCTTCGCACGACGTTGCGCCGGTTCGTCTTTCCGATGACTGCGTTCTTCCTCATCTGGTACGGCCTCTACGTGGCCCTCGGCGCGTTCGCGCACGACTTCATGGCGACGCCGGTCTGGGGCAACATCAACGTCGGCCTGATTCTGGGTCTGCTGCAGTTCGTCTCGACATTCGTGATCACCGGCGCCTACGTGCGATTCGCGAATCGCGAGCTCGACCCCAAGGCAGCCGCTCTCCGCGAAGAAATGGACGCAGAGTGCGCGGGCGGCAGCCAGGGCGCGGATACCACACAGGGCACCGATGAGGGAGTGACCCGATGAGCTCCTCTGCCACAATTCATCTCGCCGCCGGAACGGTCGGGAACCCCGTCGCCAACATCGCGATCTTCGCTGCCTTCGTGGCGATCACCATGTTCGTCGTGATCCGCGCGAGCCGCAACAACTCAACTGCCGCAGACTATTTCACCGGTGGCCGCGCGTTCTCCGGCCCGCAGAACGGAATCGCGATCGCGGGCGACTACCTCTCCGCGGCGAGCTTCCTCGGCATCGCGGGTGCCATCGCCGTCTACGGCTACGACGGCTTCCTCTACTCCATCGGATTCCTCGTCGCATGGCTCGTCGCACTTCTCCTCGTTGCCGAATTGCTGCGCAACACAGGCAAGTTCACCATGGCCGACGTGCTGAGCTTCCGATTGAGGCAACGCCCCGTCCGACTCGCCGCCGCGATTTCGACGCTGGTTGTCTCCCTGTTCTATCTGCTGGCGCAGATGGCGGGTGCGGGAGGCCTCGTTGCTCTCCTGCTCGACGTCGAGTCGCGCACGGGCCAATCGATCGTGATCGCAGTAGTCGGCGCGCTGATGATCGTCTACGTGCTCGTCGGCGGAATGAAGGGAACCACGTGGGTCCAGATCATCAAGGCCGTGCTGCTGATTGCGGGCGCGGCGTTCATGACCCTCATGGTGCTCGGCAAGTTCGGAATGAACTTCTCGGAGATCCTCGGCTCTGCGCAGCATGCCATTTCAGGGTCGTCGAGTGAGAAGATCGCCTCGCACGACGTCCTCGCACCCGGGGCCAAATACGGCGGCTCGGTGGAATCGAAGATCAACTTCATCTCGTTGGCAGTTGCGCTCGTACTCGGCACCGCGGGACTCCCGCATGTGTTGATGCGCTTCTACACGGTCCCCACCGCCAAGGAGGCTCGACGCTCCGTTGTCTGGGCGATTGCTCTGATCGGCGCGTTCTACCTGTTCACGCTGGTGCTCGGCTACGGCGCTGCTGCGATTGTCGGACCGGACCGCATCATGGCGGCCGCAGGAAAAGAGAACGCCGCAGCACCACTATTGGCCTTCGAACTCGGTGGTGTGATCCTGCTCGGAGTGATCTCCGCGGTCGCCTTCGCGACGATCCTTGCCGTCGTCGCGGGATTGACCATCACCGCGTCGGCGTCCTTCGCACACGACATCTACGGCAGTGTCATCAAGCGCGGCAAGGCAAGTGAGGCCGACCAGGTGCGCGTATCACGGATGGCCGCGGTGACTCTCGGTGTGCTCGGCATCGTGCTCGGCATCCTCGCCAACGGTCAGAACGTCGCCTTCCTCGTGGCCCTCGCGTTCGCAATCGCGGCGGCAGCCAACCTGCCGACAATCCTGTTCTCGCTGTACTGGAAGCGATTCAACACCCGCGGTGCGCTGTGGAGCATCTACGGCGGGCTCGGGCTGACGTTGATCCTCATCATCTTCTCACCGGCGGTGTCGGGTAAGTCGACGTCGATGCTCCCCGGCTCCGATTTCGCGTGGTTCCCGCTGGAGAACCCGGGGATCGTAGCAATCCCGGTCGCGTTCCTACTCGGGATCGTCGGAACGCTGACAGCACCCAAGGACCGGGGCACTCCGGAACGCAACGCGGAGATGGAGGTGCGTTCGCTCACCGGCATCGGTGCCGAAAAGGCTGTGGCGCACTGATGTAGCGAAACTGATGTTGCGACGCAGTACGGCCTCATAGGACCGGACGATGCCGGGCGCTCGATCGAGATCGAGTGCCCGGCATCGTGCTGTGAACCGGTGGGCGGGCTCAACCAGCAGTCGCGCCCGCGTCCTGAATCCGCGCGAAAGGCTGGGCCGCTTCGAGCTCGTATGCCAGCTCAAACAGCGTCCGTTCGTCGCCGACATCGCTGCAGAAGTGCACTCCGACAGGCATTCCCACCGACGACTGCGCCAGGGGCAGGCTGACTGCCGGCGTACCGGAGGTGTTGTTGATCGGCGTGAACGAGACGTAACGCATCAATCGATCGAAGACGACGTCGAAATCGCCTGCGGGATCGAGGAATCCGATCTCCGGAGTGGTGTACGCAAGGGTTGGCGAGAGCACGACGTCGAACCGCGTGAACATCTCCCGAAACATCGCCGTGGAGCGCTTGAGGGCACGGACGGTCGCGGGGGTGTGCCACATGCGCCGCAGATACTTCCGCGACAGTCCACGCGTGAACGCATCGAGCTGCGAGCGGTCGAATCCCCTGCCATAGGAACGCTTTCCGAAGTGGTCGATGAAGAATGCCAGCAGCGCCCAGTACTCGGTGAAGTCGTCGACGTATCGCCTGTCGACGGGGACCGGCACATGTTCGACGCCGTGTCCGAGCGACTCGAGCAGTTCGGCGACACCCGCCACCGCGTTCTCGGTGTCGCGGTCGAGTAGCTGTCCGGTGATCGGTTCGGTCATCATCGCGATGCGCAAGCGGCGTCGACCCTCGCCGGTCACGAGACCGATGGCGGTCAGATCGGCTGCAGGTCGATACTTTTCGGCATCGGCGAGGAAGTGTGCGGTGTCGCGCACCGAGCGGCTCACGATTCCGTTGGCGATCAGATCGATCGGCATCTGCTTGGATTCCGCTGTCAGCAACAGCCGTCCCCGACTCGGCTTGAAACCCACCAGCCCGCAGGCTGCCGCGGGAATGCGGATCGATCCGCCTCCGTCGTTCGCGTGCGCGATCGGAAGCGCGCCTGCCGCGACAAGTGCAGCCGACCCTCCCGACGATGCGCCACAGGAGAATTCGGTGTTCCACGGATTGCGGGTGGGTGGCCTGTCGACGAACTCCGTTGTCGCGGTGAGTCCGAACGCGGGCAAGGTCGACGCTCCGACGATGTTCACGCCGGTCGAGACGAGCTGTTCGAGGAGCGGTTCCGTGGTCGATGCGGGGGTATCGGGAGTAGCGGCCGAACCGTTACGAGTCGGGATTCCGGCAAAGTCGGTGTTGTTCTTGACGATCGAGGGCACCCCTGCGAACGACGCCGCACCGAAATCGGTATCGATCGCACGCTTGCGGGCGCGCTCGCGATCGTCGAAGGCGACAGCGTTGAGCGTCGCGTTCACCGCGTCGATGCGATCGAGCGCGGCGTCGACCGCTTCGACCGCCGAGATCTCGCCTGCGGCAATGGCCGCGCCGACGCCGACGCCGTCGAGTTCGCCCAGCGCGTCGTCGCGAAAGGCATGTACGTGCTGCATGGCCCGAAGCCTAGCCGTACCGGACGGCCGTCAGGACCGGATCAGTTCGCAACCACTCGCCGCATGCCGACTCACCGGACCCCGACTCACCGGACCATGGCCATGACGTCGGCCGCGAGGTCGGTGGCGTACTCGTCGTCGATCGGCAGCGCGAACACGGCGTGGTGGTAGAGCGGGGCGATGATGTGGTTGAGCACCTGCCGCACGCTGGGTGTGCTCTCCCCGCGCGCGCCGGCGCGCTCGATCATCTCCGTCGCCTGTTGCCGTCGGATCTCCCAACACGGACACACCTCGACGATGCCGTCGCGAGCCGACGCCATCGCCCGCAGATACGCACGACGTTTGGGACGGCCGATGTCGGCGGCGATGATCCGCGACCAGTCGCCGAGGTCGTCGGCGAGTGTGCCGTGATCGGGCAGTTCCTCTCCCTGCGTCAGAGCAGCGACCGCGACCTCCTCGAGCAGATCGCCAATTGTCCCCCAGCGTCGATAGATGCTCGTGGGATTCACGCCTGCCAACTCTGCGACCTGCGGGATGGTCATCGTCTCGCGTTCTCC
The DNA here is from genome assembly GCF_965344965.1 of Gordonia jacobaea. Classification (NCBI taxonomy): domain Bacteria; kingdom Bacillati; phylum Actinomycetota; class Actinomycetes; order Mycobacteriales; family Gordoniaceae; genus Gordonia; species Gordonia jacobaea. Next base: position 1,079,892 of record NZ_CBDRLS010000001.1, read on the forward strand.
GCTACCGACGAGCTGGCCGACTGCCGTGAAGACCGCGCTCTGCACGCGAGCGCTACGGCCACCGGGCCGCTTGCCGTGCGATGGGGCCGTTGATGGAGCAGTCGTCGACGCCGCACTCTGCGTCGACGAACCACCCGTTGCCTGCGACGTTCCAGCCATGTCACCATTATTGCAAATAGCGTTGCTTTTACAACCGCGACCACATACATTGGCCTTAATGCAGCCAGCTTTGCCTTAGGAGGTACGGTCGTGACAGCCACGTTGGAGAACACAGCTCGACGTCGCCGCGGCGCACGGCCGCTGCATCCGCATCGCGCGTTCTGGATCGTCACCGCAACCATCATCACGGTCCTGTTCGCCTCGGCTGCCCCATCCCCTCTCTATCCCGTCTACCAGCAGCTATGGGGCTTCTCGCCGTTCACCCTGACCGTGGTCTTCGCGATCTATGTCGCAACCATGCTCGTCAGCCTGCTCACCGTCGGGTCGCTGTCGGATCACATCGGCCGACGCCCCGTACTCGCGGTCGCGCTCGTACTGCTCATCGGAAGCATGGTGCTGTTCGTCGTCGCCGACAGCGTCGGACTCCTGATCGCCGCGCGAGCCCTACAGGGACTCGCGACGGGAGCGGCGATCGGCACGCTGACCGCGACCGTCGTCGACATGCAACCGTCGCAGCGCCTGGGCTCGGCAATCACCGGCGCGGGGCCGACCATCGGACTGGCGGCCGGAGTCGTCGTCGCCGGCGTGTTGGTCCAGTACGCACCCGCGCCGCGAATCCTCGTTTACGAGGTCACGCTGGCAGTGTTCGCGATCCTGCTGGTCGCGCTATTGATCGTCCCGGAGACGTCGGAACGCGTCGGTTTCGATTCCCGCCGCCACGTGTGGCGAACCCTCGCACCGCAGGCGTCGGTGCCGTCGGCCCTGCGCAAGCTGTTCTTCGCGGCGATCCCCGCATTCGTGGCGACCTGGTCGATGGGAGGCCTCTACCTCTCGTTGGGTTCGTCCGTGGTGGCGCGCGTGTTCGGGATCACCAACCACGGGGCCGCGGGCGCCGTCCTGTTCGTGTTCTTCGCCTCCGGCGCGGTGACCTCTCTGGCGATCACAACCTGGGACGCCAATACTAAACTGACCTACGGCTATCCGGCGCTCGCGGGAGGCGCGATCATCTCCCTCGCAGGCGTCCTCACGTCGATGCTTCCGCTGTACATCGTCGGATCGATCATCGCGGGTTCCGGTTTCGCGGCTACGTTCCTCGGGGCACTCGACAACCTGAGCAATCAGACCCCGTCGCATCAGCGCGGACAGGTGTTCTCGGCAGTCTTCATCACGAGCTACATCGCCTTCAGCGTTCCCGCCGTGATCGCTGGACTCGTGGTGTCGCACATCGGCTTGCAAGAGACCGTCGTCTGCTACGTCGCGTATGTCCTCGCCATCACGGTGCTCGGCGCACTGGTCACCGCGTGGACGCGGACCAGGAAGGACCGCGTTCGGCCCTGAGTCGACGTCACACTGAGCGCGAGGCACGGACTCGCTACGGTTGGAACTCAGACCGTGGCGACCACGGTTTGAGGTCACGATCTGGCGGAATCTCGCGGGGCCGCACTTTCGCACTACAGGTGCCACAGGGTAAGACTGGTTACATGCACTTGAAGTTCGATTCAGATGAACAGAAGTTCCGCGAAGAACTCCAGAGCTTCTTCACGACGAAGATCCCCGAGGAGATCCGTCAGCGTGCTGCTGCAGGCACGCTGAACCTGCCCGACGACATCGTCACCACCCAGCGCATCCTCAATGCCGAAGGCTTGGCCACACCCGGCTGGCCGAGCGAGTGGGGTGGCCGCGATTGGACGCCGATCCAGCGCAACATCTACCACGATCAACTCAGCCTGAACTTCGTGCCCGATCCTCTGACGTTCAACGTCAACATGGTCGGACCGGTCATCGCGACGTTCGGTTCACAGGAGATCAAGGAACGATTCCTCCCGAAGACCGCCAACCTCGACATCTGGTGGTGCCAGGGCTTCTCCGAGCCCGAGGCCGGCTCCGACCTCGCGTCACTCAAGACCCGCGCGGTCCGCGACGGCGACCACTACATCGTCAACGGCCAGAAGACCTGGACCACGCTCGGACAGTACGCCGACTGGATCTTCTGCCTCGTGCGCACCGACCCCGACGTCAAGAAGCAGGCGGGTATCAGCTTCCTGCTCATCGATCTCGACACCCCGGGCATCGAGATGCGTCCGATCAAGCTCATCGACGGCAGCGTCGAGGTCAACGAGGTCTTCTTCAACGACGTCAAGGTGCCTGTCGAGAATCTCGTCGGCGAGGAGAACGCCGGCTGGACCTACGCCAAGTTCCTCCTCGGCAACGAGCGCACCGGTATCGCACGCGTCGGCTGGACCAAGACCAAGCTCGCCGAGGCCAAGAAGCTCGCCGCCGCAACGAAGACCGCGACCGGCACCTTGCTCGACGACCCGCTGTTCGCCGCGCGCCTCGCCGAACTCGAAACCGAACTGCTCGCGCTGGAGGTCACCCAGCTGCGCGTCGTCGCAGGCTCTGCCGACGGCAAGCCGAATCCGGTGTCGTCACTGGTCAAGCTGCGTGGCAGTGAGCTGCAGCAGTCGGCAACCGAGTTGCTCGCAGATGTTGCGGGCGCGCGCGGATTGGCCGTTGACGCGCCGGGCGTCGGAACTCCGGAGTGGGCGCAGCTCGCGGTGCCCGAATACCTCAACTACCGCAAGGTGACCATCTACGGCGGTTCGTCGGAGGTCCAGCGCAGCATCATCTCGTCGTCGATCCTCGGCCTGTAGCCCGACAACCACACTTGGAGTAACACAATGGATTTCGAGCTCACCGAAGAGCAGTCACTGCTGCGCGACACCGTCCGCAGCGTGTTCAAGAGTTATGACATCGAGAAGATCCGCGCCGTGTCGGAGACCGACACGGGCTGGTCGACGTCGATTTGGGAATCGCTTGCCGAGATCGGCATCCTCGGACTGCCGTTCAGCGAGGACGCAGGCGGCACCGGTGCAGGGCCGGTCGAGGTCAGCGCGCTGATGGGCGAGGTTGGTCGCAGCCTCGCACCCGAGCCACTGCTGTACGGCGCGTTGTTGCCGGGCGTCGTCATCGACAAGGTCGCATCCGGCGACCGCCGTACCAGTCTGCTGACAGAGGTATCGGAGGGGCGGCTGCTGCTCGGATACGCACACGCAGAACCCGAAGATCGTTGGCCCGCAGCGGCAGTCACCACCACGGCGACCGGCGCAAGTGACGGCGTCACTCTCGATGGAGTGAAGTACCCCGTCCTCGCGGGTGACGTGGCACAGAAGTTCGTCGTCAGCGCCCGCCGCACCGACGGAACCATCGGACTGTTCATCGTCGACGCCGACGCGTCGGGTGTGACCGTCGACGGTTTCCGCACCTACGACGATCGCCGTGCCGCCCGGGTGAGCTTCACCAACGCCCCGGCGATCGAACTGGCCGACGGCGATCAGTCCGACGCGATCGCCTACGCGGACATCTTCGCGCAGACGGCTCAGTGCGCCGAGGCTGTCGGTGCGATGGAACGCGCGATGGAACTGACGACCGAATACCTCAAGTCGCGCAAGCAGTTCGGGGTGCCACTGAAGACCTTCCAGACGCTGACGCAGCGCGCGTCGGACGTGTACGTCGCGCTCGAGCTGGCACGCAGCATGAGCCTGTACGCGACGGCGTCTCTCAACGACGAGGTCGACGACCCGTCGGTCTACAGCCGCACGAAGCTGCAGATCTGCCGCTCGGCACGCAAGGTGGGCCAGGAGGCGATCCAGATGCACGGCGGCATCGGCATGACAGCGGAATACCCTGTGGGACATTACGTTGCACGCCTCACCGCGATCTCTCGCACGCTCGGAGACGCCGACGAACACCTCGGCCTGCTCTCGAGCAAGCTGGGCGACTACGAGATGGTGACCGTCAACTAGGTTCGCACCGAATGGGGGTTCATCGACGTGAGTCGGTGAGCCCCCATTCTGCTGCCAGAAGCTGATGGGAACGAAGCCGGTCGTCGAAATCGTGTGTGACGCTGGTGATCACGAGTTCGTCGGCGCCGGTCACGCGTGCCAGGGTGTCGAGTTGCTCGGCGACGGTCGACGGCGAGCCCACGAACTGCGTCCGGATCCGGTCGTCGACGACGGCGCGTTGCTCATCGGTCAGCGGCGCCGCGCTATCGGGATCGAGGTAGGGCTGCGCTCCCCGACCGGTCCGGATGTCGTGCACCCAGTGGCCGTAGGTCGACGCGAGATGTGTTGCGGTCGAATCATCGTCGGCAACGACGACGTCCGCCGACACCACCACGTATGGCTCACGCAGTCGGGCCGACGGACGGAAGTTGGCACGGTAGGCTTCGACCGCCTCGATAACCGTTGCGGGACTGACGTGATAGTTCGCGACGAATGGCAGACCCTCGGCGCCTGCAACCTGCGCGCTCTGCCCCTTGCTGCTACCGAATACCCAGACCTCGACGTCGGCGTGTTCGCCTGGGACAGCGTGCAATTCGACGTCGCCGACGCGCAGGCCACCGTCGAGCAGCGCGAGGATATCGGAGACGGCGTCGGCGAAGTCGGGCTGCGTGGCACCCTCGAACTCCAGTGCCGCCGCGGTGGCACCGATCAGCGGTGACGACAGAATGCTCGCGAGGACGAACGGTTCGGGTAGGAGCAGGCCGTCGACGACGCGTTCGGGTTCGGCCGCGGGTGGCGGCCCCTTCGGCCCCTTGGGCGCAGCCGCTGCCGCGGCGAGCGCTTCGGTGCGCTTCTGCCCCGATCGCCCGAGCCCGAGGTCGAGGCGGCCGGGAAACACGGCGTCGATGGTGCCGAACGCCTCGACGACCGACGCCGCCGTGTGATGCCCGAGTTGCACTGCCGCACTGCCGACCCGAATGGACTCGGTCGCGGCAGCGACCAGGGCTATCAGCGTGGCGGTCGACGACGAACCGACCGAGACGAAGTGATGCTCGGCGAGCCAGAAGCGTCGGTAGCCCCACCCCTCGGCGGCGCGCGCCAGCGCGATGCTGCGCCGCACCGCCTCTGCGGGAGTCGACCCCTCACTGACCGGCGCAAGGTCGAGGACTGAGAGTGGCAGCGGCGCAGCGCCTTTCGCTGTCATCGGCGGACAGGCTGGGGGTTGGTGTGAGCGGTCTGTGTGCTGACGCCAGCGTCGACGTCGCCGAATCCCGGGTAGCACGCCGCCGACGATTCGGGCGTCAGGCCCGCGGCTCCGCGCAACAACATCAGGTGGTGCGTCTCGACCATCTGCGACAACCCGCCCACCTTGGACAACCAGCTCATCGTCACTCCCGCAGCTCGAATTTCGGCAGCTCTGTTCCCAGTCCGCAATGTCCCAGTAAGCACCCATATGACGATCGAGAGAACGGTTGTGCTCACGCTGATCTTTTGGTCGCGGTCGGGAAGAGGCTCGAGCGGGCCGACCGTTGAGACGAGTCGTGAGTGATTCAACGCTGTCGTTGGCCATTGGACTGCGTGGCGCCGGTCGACACCCGGCCGCCTGGCGAGACCCGGAGGCCAGACCGGACGCACTGTTCAGCGCCAGCTACTGGCGCGACGCGATCGTCGCCGCCGAACGCGCTGGTGCCGATCTCGTCACGCTCGACGACGGATTCGAGCCTCGGCCGCTACTGCCCGGCGAGTCGTCGGCCGCCGCGCCGCCGGTGCGTACCGACCTCGTCAACGGCAGGCTCGACACCGTGCTGATCGCGGCACGTATCGCGCCGCTCACCTCGCGAATCGGGCTACTGCCCACCGTGACCGTGACACACACCGAGCCATTCCACACGTCGAAGGCGATCGCCACGCTCGACTACGTCAGCGGTGGACGTGCGGGAGTCGTGCTGGCCGTCGACGACCGGCCCGAGAACGTCTCCCTGTTCGGGCGTCGGGACGTCGAGGTGGCGTCGGATCGCGCTGCGCTGCATCGAGAAGCTGCCGAGTACGCGGAGGTGATCGGCCGACTGTGGGATTCGTGGGAGGACGACGCCGAGATCCGCGACGTCGCCACCGGACGCTTCATCGACCGGGATCGGTTGCACTACATCGACTTCGAGGGCGAGTTCTTCTCCGTGCGCGGGCCGTCGATCACACCACGCCCCCCACAGGGCCAGCCGCTCATCGCGACGACAGTGTCGGCAGGCGATCCCGCGTCACTCGAATTACTCAGCGGCAGCGCCGATATCGGGTTCTTCACGAGTCCGGATGACCGCGCGACGCTCGACGGGGTGCTCGCAACGTCGGACAGCAATCGCCGAGAAGACCTGCGACTTTACGACGATCTCGTCGTCTACCTCGACGACACGCAGGCGTCGGCGGCTGGTCGTCGAGCGCAGTACGACGACTGGCTCGGCACTCACTTCGACGACGGCACACAGGAATTCGTCGGCACCACAGCAGGATTGGCCGACCTCATCGAGGAGCGTACAGGTGCGGTACAGGGTATCCGGCTGCACCCGGCCGCGATCGGGCACGACCTACGCCGCATCGCCGACGACCTCGCCCCCGAGCTGCGTCGACGCGGTCTGGTCGTCGACTCGGAAGCGAAAACCTCAGGAGCACACACCCTTCGGGAGACCTTGGGTCTGCGCCATCCCGTCAATCGATACTCACGTGCGACCGTGTCAGGCGGTGTCCGATGACCAAGCAGGTACACCTCGCGGCACACTTCCCCGGCGTCAACAACACGACGGTCTGGAGTGATCCAGCCGCCGGGAGCCACATCGAGTTCTCGTCGTTCACGCGCTTCGCGCAGACCGCGGAGAGCGGATTGTTCGACTTCCTCTTCCTCGCGGAGGGGCTCCGGCTGCGCGAGCAGAACGGCAAGATCTACGACCTCGACGTCGTCGGACGACCCGACACCTTCACGATTCTCGCCGCACTCGCGGCCGTCACCGAACACCTCGGACTCGCCGGAACGATCAACTCGACGTTCAACGAACCCGTCGAGGTGGCAAGGCAATTCGCGTCGCTCGACCACCTCTCGGACGGTCGCGCCGCCTGGAACGTCGTGACATCGTGGGATGCGTTCACCGGCGAGAACTTCCGCCGCGGCGGATATCTTCCCGCAGATCAGCGCTACGTGCGGGCACGGCAGTTCCTCGAAACCGCTGTGGAGCTGTGGGATTCGTGGCAACGCGACGACATCGTCGCCGATCGGTCCGCAGGCGAATTCCTACGCAGGCCCCACGCCGGCCAGTTCGCGCACCTCGACTCGCAGTTCGACATCAGCGGGACATTCGGGGTGCCGCGCAGCCCGCAAGGCAGGCCGGTGATCTTCCAGGCGGGCGATTCCAATGAGGGGCGGGAGTTCGCCGCCGCGCGCGCCGACGCGATCTTCTCGCGACACTCGACGCTCGACGACGGCAAGGCGTTCTACGCCGACGTCAAGGGGCGTCTCGCCGCTCACGGGCGGAGACCGGAGGATCTGCTGATCCTGCCCGCCGCGACGTTCGTCGTCGGAGACACCGATGCCGACGCGGCGGAACTCGCGCACGAGATCAGACTCGCGCAGGTCAGCGGACAGACCGCGATCAAGTTCCTCGAGCAACTCTGGAATCGAGACCTCCACGACCACGATCCCGACGGCCCGCTGCCGAGCATCGACCCGCTGCCCGGCGAGAACACCGTCGCGAAGGGGCGAGCCAGTGTGCGTATCCACGAGGACCCACGCGACGTCGCAGCCCGCTGGCGCGCGTTGGCCGAGTCGAAGAAGCTCACGACGCGTGAGCTGATCATCGAGGTCACGGGGCGTCAGGCGTTCGTCGGTTCGGCGCGCACCGTCGCCGACGAGATCAACCGCTTCGTGCAGGCCGACGCGAGTGACGGCTTCATCCTCGTTCCGCACGTCACTCCCGGCGGCCTCGACCGCTTCGTCGACGACGTGATTCCCGAGCTCCAAGACCTCGGCGTGTATCGGACCGAATATCCGGGTCGGACACTGCGTGAGAACCTCGGGCTCGCAGGGGTCGTCGCGGGTTAGGGTTTTCGTGGGTGTCGCGCCCGCGTGCACCGGCGACCACGCACCGACCAGAGGGTCGGCGACGAGGGGAGATCACAGGTGGACGCAGTGTTCGGCACCAATCTGGCCTGGGGTGCGTCGTTCAGCCTCCTGGGGGTTGCGCTCATGGTCGTCGGGTTCGGTGCCCTCGACCTCGTGACTCCGGGCCGACTTCGGCAGCTCGTCTGGGTGGACAACAACCGCAACGCGATGATCCTGACGACGTCGATGGTCGTCGGAATCGCGTTCGTGCTGGTCGCCTCGGTGGTCGACACGGTGACCCTCGTTTTGTGGAAGGCGCTGCTCTACACGCTCGCCTACGCGGTGCTGACCATCGCGGTGATGATGTGGTCATTCGTGCTCATCGACTGGCTCACGCCCGGCAAGCTCGGGACCATCCTGCTCGAGAACGACGCGCATCCCGCGGGATGGATCTCTGCCGCGGTCTTCGTCGGCGTCGCGGCGATGATCGGGACCGTGCTCATCGTCTGAGCCTTATTGACTGTCCGACAATAGGCGTTCTAGGGTGATGCGAGCTGTGACCGGCGACACCGTCGGTCATCGACCGTCCGCAACGCACAACCCGGGGGAACCATGACCGCCGCACTGATCGAAGAGTCCATCGACATCGACGCCACGCCCACGCAGGTCTGGTCCGTGATCTCCGACCTCGCCCGCATGGGTGAGTGGAGTCCGCAGTGCGCCAAGATGTTCATCATCGGCGGGCCGGTGAAGCTGGGCACCCGCACCGTCAACATCAACCGTCGCGGACCGCTCGCGTGGCCGACGACGTCGAAGGTCGTGCGGTTCGCACCCAACCAGGAGATCGGGTTCCGCGTCGCGGAGAACCACACCGTGTGGAGCTACACCATCGAGCCGAACCAGTCGGGCGGCGTGACAGTGACGGAACGTCGGGAAGCCGCGGGCGGCAAGACCACCAAGGTGTCGTCGACGCTCGTCGACCTCGTGTTCGGCGGCTCCGACTCGTTCGAGGAGGAGCTCAAGGTCGGGATGGCCGAGACCCTCGGCAAGATCAAGCGCGCCGCCGAGTCGAGCACCGCCCGGGCCGCCTGAACGCACAGTCGACGGAATGCAGCGCCCAGTCGACGGGATACAGCGCCCAGTCGACGGAGTGCAGCGCCCAGTCGACGGGATACAGCGCCCAGTCGACGCTCTCGAGCGCACAGTCGACGGGTGCACTTCGCGTCGAGTGGGCGCCTTAGACAGTCGAGTGGGCGCTCTAGACGGTCGAGTGGGCGCCCCAGACAGCCGAGTGGGCGCCCCAGACGGTCGAGTGGGCGCCTCAGGCGCCGTCGAGCTTCTCGATCAGGGCCGGGAGGTCGGCGAGGGAGTCGATGATGTGGTCGGGCACCGGCCCGAACTCGTCGCGCTGCAGGGCGCGCAGCGCGTCCTCGCGGAACTTGCCCGTGCGCACCAGCACGCCGATGAGTGCGGCGGCCTGGGCGCCGAGGACGTCGTTGTGCATGTCGTCGCCGACCATCACCACCTGGGTCGGCTCGAGATTCATGAGTTCGACGGCGGCGCGAAAACCCAGTGGCGACGGCTTGCCGATCGCGCGGATCTTTCGTCCCGAGGCTTTCTCGAGGCCTTCGAGGTAGACGCCGGTGTCGATCGAGAGTCCACGGGCCGTCGACCAGATCATCGAACGGTGCATCGCGACGACGGGGGTACCGGCGAGCATCTTCTCCAGCACTGTCGACAACGCAGTGTGTGTGAACACCGGCCCGGCGCCGCCGAGCACGATGACCTGAGCTTCGTTCGGATCGTCGGTGAGTGGCACGCCGGTCATGTCCTCGGCGATCGGTCCCTCATTGAGAACCCACGCGAGCTTGCCCGGATAGTTGCGGGCCAGGAATTCGGCGGTGAGTTTGGCGGCGGTGAGGATCTCGTCGGGTTCGACCTCGAATCCGCAGTTGCCGAGCGCTTCGGCGATCTGTGATCGCGACCGTGATGTGGTGTTGGTCAAGAACATTCGCGGGTAGCCGCGCTCGGAGAGTTCTTCGATCGCCTCGACGGCGCCGGGCAGCGCATGCCACGAGGTGACCATCACCCCGTCGATGTCGAGCAGCAGCCCCAGCGTCATGCATCGAATCTAGTGCCCGTCGGGCGCGAGCGCAGGACGGGCTCGATCTACGTGGCATGCTGGGCCAATGCGTTCCGTCGCCGAGCATCAGAAGATCGTCAGCGAGCTGTTCGGGCCTCCGGAAACGGTCCGCGTCGCGGTTGCGGATGCGCTGGGTATGGCCACCGTCGACGACGCCGTCGCGGCATTCGCGATGCCCGCCTTCGACAATTCCGCGATGGACGGATACGCGGTGCGGGCCGACGACATCGCCGGTGCCAGTGCGACGGAGCCGGTCCGGCTGCCCGTCGTCGACGACATTCCTGCCGGCCGCACGGGTCTGGTGACACTCGCACCGGGGACGACCGCACGGATCATGACCGGTGCACCGCTGCCCGCCGGCGCCGATGCCGTTGTGCCGGTTGAGCTCACCGACGGCGACTTCTCGGTCGACCACGTGCCCGACTCGACGGTCGGGTTCAGCTCGGGCGTCGAGGCGGGAAAGCACATTCGACGCGAAGGCTCCGACATCGCGCGCGGCGACGTCGCGCTACCCGCCGGCACGGTGCTCGGGGCGGCACAGATCGGACTCCTCTCGGCGCTCGGCCTCGCCGACGTCGCGGTTGCCCGACGGCTGCGGGTCGTGGTGCTGTCGACCGGCTCCGAGCTCGTCGAGCCGGGAAAACCGTTGCAGCACGGGCAGATCTACGAATCCAACGGCGCCATGCTCACCGCAGCACTCACCGAGGCGGGCGCACTGGCACGGCACGTTCACTTCGTTCCCGACGACGTCGCGGACTTCCTCGAGCGCCTGGACGAGGCGTCGGCCGACGCGGACCTGATCATCACCTCCGGCGGCGTGAGCGCCGGGGCGTACGAGGTGGTCAAGGAGGCACTCGACGCCGGACCGGTCGAGTTCGTGAAGGTGGCCATGCAGCCCGGGATGCCGCAGGGGTGTGGGCATCACCTCGACCCGGCCGGCCGTCGCGTCCCGATCATCACGTTGCCGGGAAATCCGGTCAGTTCACTCGTGTCGTTCGAGGTGTTCATCCGTCCTCCCCTGCGCGCGGCGATGGGTCTGCCACCCGACCGTCCGCACGTCGCAGCCACGCTCGGCAGCGACATCCGATCACCGGAGGGCAAAAGGCAGTTCATGCGCGGAGTCGTCGACGAGTCGTTGCTCCCTGGCGTCGACGGCCGGCTGGTCGTCGAGCCGATAGGTCCGCCGGGGTCGCATCATCTGCGCTACCTCGCGGGGGCGAACGCGTTGATCGACATCCCGGCCGCGACCACCGCATTGCCTGCGGGTTCGGTCGTCGACGTCGTCGTTCTGTGACGTCTGCGACCCCCAGACCCCGGAACCGCAGCTGTCTGGCATCGCTAAGCTGTACGGACGCGACGGGCAATTCCGGCGCGACCGACTCGGGAGGATGATCAGGTGGCCAGGCGCCCGCGACCGGACGCATCAGCACAACATCCGGCAACCGAATCCGACGGTCCGATCCGTTCCGGCCTGACCCCGACGCACCTCGTTGCTCTTGCGCGCGAGACCCTTCCCCCGATCCACCCGGCGGGCCTCCCTTTCGTCGCCGCGGCATCGGCGGTGGCGGTGGTTGGTCGGCGACATCGGTGGATCGCGGTACCCGCGACCGCCGCGGCAGGAGCCTGCGCAGCCTTCTTCCGGCATCCCTCACGGGTTCCGCCGACCGAGCCGGGCGTCGTGGTGGCTCCGGCAGACGGAATCGTCAGCCTCGTCGACGACGCCGTTCCCCCAGCGGAATCGGGTCTCGGCGACCAGCCCCGACCGCGCGTCTCGACGTTCCTGTCGATTTTCGACGTCCACGTGCAGCGCGTCCCGATCAGCGGTCGCGTGCTGTCGGTGACGCACACGCCCGGTTCGTTCGTGTCCGCCGACCTCCCGGAGGCGAGTTCGGCAAACGAGCGCACGACGATGGTCGTGCGCCCCGACGTCGGCGACGATCCCGACCCGACACCCCGCGACTCCGACATCGTCGTCGTGCAGATCGCTGGCCTGCTTGCGCGTCGAATCGTCTGCACCGCGAAGGTCGGCGATCACCTCTCCATCGGCGACACCTACGGACTCATCCGATTCGGCTCACGCGTCGACGTCTACCTCCCGCCGGGTACGAAGCAACAAGTGTTGGTCGGGCAGCGCACCGTCGGCGCCGAGACCCCGCTCGCCACGCTGAGTACCTCGGATACCACCCGCGTCCGCGACGGCGGGTGACATGCCGACCAACAATCGAGCGGGCGTAGACCGCACACCGCTGCACTACCGCAATCCGTCGATGAGGTCGACGCGACGTCGAGTCCCCCGGGGCTCGGCGTCGAACGACGAGCAGGGCAGACTGCGGCGACAGGCCGCCGCGGGGCGGATGTTCGTACCGTCGGCGCTGACGATTCTCGCGATCTGCGCGGGGTTGACGGCGGTACGCGCTGTCATCAACGACAACGTCGACCTTGCGATGGCACTCGTCGTCGCCGCGGCCCTACTCGACGGCATCGACGGCCGCGTGGCCCGGCTGATGGGCGCGACAACCAAGATCGGCGCCGAGATCGATTCACTCGCCGACGCCATCAACTTCGGCGTCGTGCCAGCGCTGATCGTGTACCTGTATCTGCTGCAAGGACACGACCTCGGCTGGGGATTCGCGCTGATCTACTGCTGCGCGATCGTGCTGCGGCTCGCGCGGTTCAACACCCTGCTCGACGACACCGATGCCCCCGGCTACACCCGTGACTTCTTTGTCGGCGTCCCCGCGCCCGCAGCAGCCCTGGTGGCCCTGCTGCCGATCGGACTCGCCCAGCAGTTCGGCGACGGATGGTGGACCTCGCCGCTGGTCGTCGGATTGTGGTTGGTCATAGTGGCGCTGCTCGCGGTCAGTCGAGTTCCGACAGCATCGCTCAAGACGTCGTCTGTGCACCCGCGCAAGCTTGCCGGCCTGTTGATCCTGGTCGCGATCGGCGCAGCACTGCTGTTGACCTACCCATACGTGCTGATGATCATCCTGGTGGCGGCATACGCCGTGCACATTCCGTTCGCCTGGCGCAGTCGACGCTGGGTACAGGCGCGGCCAGAACACTGGGAAGCTCCGCCCGCCGAGCGCCGGGCAGAACGTCGGGCGATCGCCCGCGGCCAGCCGCGCCGCACGCTGCCACCGCGCAAGTCGACCGCGCGACTCGGCCTGCACATCCCGGGCTCTGAACCCACGGCGCCCCACAGTGTTTCCGACGCCCCGGTTTCCGACACCACAGTGTCCGACGCCCCTGCTTCCGACGCCCCTGCTTCCGACGTCCCTGTCACCGATGCCCCGGCCGGCGGTGAAGCCAGGTGAACGCGCAGCTCACGCTGACCGCTCGGCTCAATACGTCGGCTGCGGATTCGCGCCGCGGGATCGTCCGCGCTCATCCCGAAGCGCTGACGGCGCTCGGATTGCGTGAGTGGGACGCGGTGTCGATCACGGGTGCACGGGTCACCGCGGCCGTCGTCGCGGCAGCACCGTCGGGGACGCCGACCGGCACGCTACTGCTCGACGACATCACGTTCTCCAACGCGGGCATCAAGGAAAACGCTTCCGTCGTGCTCTCCGGGGTTGCCGTGCACGGTGCGGCACGGGTCGTCGTGACCGGTTCTGCTGTTGCGAGTCGAGGCGTCGACGAGGCGACGCTGCGGCGTGCGCTCCTCGGCAAGGTGCTGTCGGTCGGGGATGCGGTGTCGCTGCTTCCACGCGACCTCGGTCCGGAACTCACCGCGAGCGCCGCCACCCGCGCGCTCACGTTGTCGGTCGGCATCACGTGGACCAACGAGTTGCTGACGGTCACCGCGACCGATCCCGGGTCGCCGGTCAGCGTGCAGCCCTCGACTGCCGTGCTGTGGGCGTCGGATGGCGTCGACGTCACACGCGGTGCCGTCGGTGCAGCACCACGCGCCGCGGACACGAGTCCCGGCGTTGTCGGCGAGAGTCGCGGCGCCGTCGGCGCGGCAGCAGGTGGAGTCGGGCGCGGTTGGCTCACCACACCGCCGGGTGCGGAATCGCCGGGGCACGTGGTGCGCCCGGCGTCGGAGTTGGTCGGGGTCGACGCGCAGGTCGCGAAACTCACCGAGTGGCTGAGCATCACGCTCGACGAGCCAGGCGTGCTGCGCGCGCTCGGGGCCACTCCCCGACTCGGCGTGCTGCTCTCCGGTCCGGCAGGGTCCGGGAAGGCGACGCTTGTGCGATCCGTCTGTGCCGCAAGGACATTGACGACGATCGACGGACCGACCATCGGATCGCTCGAGGCCTCGGCCCGCCTCCGCGCGGTCAGCGACGCGATCGCCGATCTCCGACGCTCCGGCTCGGGGGTGCTACTGATCACCGACGTCGACGCCCTGCTGCCCGCGAAGTCCGAGCCGGTCTCGACGTTGATCCTCGACGAACTGCGCGCAGCGATCAGCCCCACCGACGCGACGTCGACGTCCGACGACCACATCGCGTTGATCGTCACCAGCGCTGAACCCGCGGGGCTCGACGAACGCCTACGCGCTCCCGACCTGTGCGACCGCGAACTCGTCATCGGGCTACCCGACGCCGCCCGGCGCGCACGGATACTCGGGGTGATCCTCACCGGAGTACCCACCGACGGTGCACTCGATCTCGACCACATCGCCGCGCGCACACCGGGTTTCGTCGCAGGCGACTTGGCTGCGCTCGCGCGCGAAGCTGCGTTGCGTGCGGCCGCGAGGGCAAGCGCTACCGATGCGGCGCCCTCACTCACCGACGATGATCTCGTCGGGGCACTCGACGTCATCCGACCCGTCTCGCGGCTACGCACCCCCGAGGTCGCGGTCGGATCCATCACCCTCGACGACGTCGGCGACATGACCGAGACGAAGCAGGCGCTCACCGAGACCGTGCTCTGGCCGCTCCAGCACCCCGACACGTTCACGCGGCTCGGCGTCGAGCCGCCGCGCGGTGTGCTTCTCTACGGACCACCCGGCTGCGGCAAGACCTTCGTCGTTCGCGCGCTCGCGGCGTCGGGCATGCTCTCGGTGCACATGGTCAAGGGCGCCGAGCTGATGGACAAGTGGGTCGGGTCGTCGGAGAAAGCGGTGCGCGACCTGTTCGCCGCGGCACGCGAATCGGCACCGTCGCTGATCTTCCTCGACGAGGTCGACGCCCTCGCCCCGCGTCGCGGCCAGTCGACCGATGCGGGCGTCGGCGATCGCGTCGTGGCCGCGTTGTTGACCGAACTCGACGGCGTCGAGCCGCTGCAGGACGTCGTGGTCCTCGGCGCGACCAACCGGCCGGACCTCATCGACCCGGCACTGCTACGTCCGGGCCGGCTGGAGCGATTGGTCTTCGTCCCGCCACCGGACGCGCAAGCCCGCGCCGAGATTCTGCGCACGTCGGGCCGCAAGGTGCCCCTGGCCGACGGCATCGACCTCGACGCGCTCGCCGCCGACCTCGAGGGCTACTCGGCCGCCGACTGCGCCGCGCTGCTGCGCGAGGCGGCACTGGCAGCCATGCGCCGCGACATCGACGCCGCGACCGTCACCGCCGACGACGTCGTCGACGCCCGCACCCGGGTGCGACCGTCACTCGACGCCGCACAGGTCGAGGATCTGCGCGCCTACGCCGACCGACGGAGTGAGTGAACAGCTGGGGCGAGTGAACGGCTGGGTTCAACTGGTCTGGTTCAACTGGTCTGGGTGCCTGCCTGCCCGGTCTGACCCTGCTGGCCGTTGGGCACCTGCCCGTTCGGGGTTTGGCCGTTCGGGGTCTGGCCCTGCTGGCCATTCGGCAGCTGGCCGTTCGGCAGTTGGCCGTTCGGCATCTGCCCCTGCTGTCCGTTGGGAAGCTGCCCGTTCTGGCCCGTGCCGCCGTTCATGCCGGGCATCTGGCCACCGTTCATGCCACCACCGTTCATGCCGGGCATCCCGCCCCCGTTCATGCCGCCCCCGTTCATGCCGCCGCCGTTCATCCCGGGGCCGCGCATCTGGCTCTGGCCCGACGAGTTGTCGTGGCCCACGACGTACCCGGCGCCGAAGCCGAGCAGTCCGAACCCGACCGCCAGCCCGATCCCTCCTGCGATGATCGCGTTCTTGACCTTCGGCGGCACCTGGTCGGCTCGTGGCTGCGCAGAGTCACCGGCCGGAGGCGCCTCCGCCTGCCAGGCCGACTGCCCTGGCGTCAGGTGATCGGTCGTCGGGTGATCGGGATTCGTCGGGTGATCGGGATTCGTCGGGTACTCGGGGTTCGTCGAGTGTTCTCCGGTGGTGGGTGCGGACATCGTGGGGACTCCCTGCGTTCGGGTGCGTCGTCGACCAGCGCCGACGTTCGGCGCGTGCGCGACGCATCAACAGTGCCGTCCACGGTGCGTGGCATCCCTTGCGTCCGACTGCCCGCTCTCTGGCAGTCGGCTGTGAACCTCAGCTCGTCGTGATCGTGTAGAACACCGACGACCCGCCGGACGCGGCGGCAGGGGTGACACCCGCGCTCACCCAGTACGTCTTGCCTGCCTTATCCGCCGTCAGCACCACGACGGACTGTCCGTTCTGCGACGTTCGTTGCGACTCGGTGTAGCCGGCGTCGGTCAACTTCTTGACCGCGGTGTCCAGGACGCCGGAATCGCCCGCGGGTGCCTGGACCGTCACCGACCAGCCCTTGGTCGCATTACCCGACGCAGTCAGCACCGTTCCGTCGATCAGGGGAACCTGATCGGAGGGAAAATCAGACGGTAGTGCCACTCCTTTGAGACCGCTGTCCTCGTCGGACCCGCAAGCACCGATGACCAGCGCAAGCGTGCACGTCAGCAGAACGACTGTGAACCTGACTAAGCGGGACATGACTGCAACGGTAAGATAGTCGAGCGGGCAGTTGCTCCGTGACACCCCGCCAGACGACGAAAGACGGAGTGCCCTTTGATCTCGGTGTTGGCCGCGTTGGCCGTGTGTGCGCTCATCGCACCCGCCATCGTTCATGCGCTCGGCACCAGGGGTTTCTACGTACTCGCGCTCGCTCCGCTCGGCGGACTGATCTGGGTCCTGTTCAACTGGCCACACGCGCACGATCCTCCTCGCGTCGAGACGGTCACCTGGGCCCCGACGCTGCAGATGGATTTCGTGATGCGTTTCGACACGCTCACGGCCATCATGTCGGTGCTGATCCTCGGCGTCGGGGCGTTGGTGCTCTGCTACTGCGCCAATTACTTCGACGACGCTCGCCCACGGGTCGCCATCTTCGGCGGCGAGATGATTGCGTTCGCCGCGGCGATGTTCGGACTCGTCGCCAGCGACAACATGCTGATGCTCTATATCTTCTGGGAGCTCACCACGGTGTTGTCGTTCATGCTCGTGGGCTTCTATCACGTCCGCGCCACCTCGCGCAGATCCGCGACGCAGGCACTACTCGTGACCACCCTCGGCGGACTCGCGATGCTCGTCGGCATCATCATGCTCGGCGAACGAACCGGGTCGTATCTGCTTTCCGACCTGGTGGCGCACCCGCCGTCGAGCGGCATCTTTGTCGACGTCGCGATCGTGCTGGTGCTGATCGGCGCCGTCAGCAAGTCCGCGATCGTCCCGTTCCACTTCTGGCTGCCCGGCGCGATGGCCGCGCCGACACCGGTCAGCGCATACCTCCACGCCGCAGCGATGGTGAAGGCGGGCATCTACCTGATCGGGCGGTTGGCTCCCGGCTTCTCCGGGCTCACCAGTTGGCAGGTCATGACGATCGGGCTCGGCTGTTTCACCATGCTGCTCGGCGGCTGGCGCTCGCTTCGCGAACTCGATCTCAAGCTCATCCTCGCGTTCGGCACTGTGTCGCAGCTCGGCTTCCTCGCCGTGTTGTTCGGCATGGGCGACGCGAACGTCGCTATGGCCGCGCTGGCGATGCTGGTGGCGCACGCGATGTTCAAAGCCGCGCTGTTCATGGTCGTCGGCATCATCGACCACTCGACAGGCACACGCGACATCCGCAAGCTGGCCCGGCTCGGCCACCGTCTGCCCGTCCTCGCCCTCATCGCCGCCATCGCGGGTGCGAGCATGGCCGGGTTGCCGTTCACCATGGGGTTCGTCGGTAAGGAGACCGCGTTCGCCTCGATCTGGGATACCGGATCGCTGCAGCACTGGCAGGCCGAGACCGTCGACTACGTCTTGCTGGCGGGGTCGATCATCACGATGGCGTACACGACGCGATTCCTGTGGGGCGCGTTCGGTCGCAAGGTGCGCCAGCTCCCGAGCCGCGTCGTCGCACAGATGCATCCGCCCTCGGTCGCGTTCCAGACGCCACCCGCGATCCTCGCGGTACTCGGTGTCGTCACCGCTTTCCTGAGCCCGCTGATCGGCACCGCCTTCGAGCCCTACGCCGAGACCCTGCCGTCGTACGGCCACAAGATCGAACATCTGGCCATGTGGCATGGCTTCGGGCTGCCGGTGGTCTTCTCCATCATCGTCATCGTCGGTGGCGCAGCACTGTTCATGCTGATCCGACGTCTTCGGGATGTGCTGTTCCGCTACCGCCCGCTACTCAACGCCGACCGCATCTACGACGCCACGCTGCGCACGGCCGACTCTCTCTCGCTGACACTGACCCGCAACACCCAGCGCGGTTCGCTGCCCATCACGCAGGGCGTGATCATGTGCACCGCGATCATCCTGCCCGTCACAGTGCTGTTCCTCGGTGCACGTGATCGACTCTCGCCGCGCGGATTCGACTCGTCGATCGAGGTGGTGATCGGTGGGATCATGGCAGCCGCGGCGATCGCGGCAGTCCTGCTGCGCAACCGACTCGCCGCAACACTGATCGTCGGTGTCACGGGCTACGGCTGCGGAGTGCTGTTCGCTCTCTACGGCGCCCCCGACCTCGCGCTCACCCAGTTCCTGGTCGAGACGCTCACCCTCGTCATCTTCGTGCTGGTCCTGCGCAAGCTGCCCGCAGAACCCGAGCCGCGCCACGCGACGGGGTTCAAGGCGGTCCGCGCACTCATCGGCGCCGCGGTCGGCGTCAGCCTCGTGGTCATCGGCCTGTTCGCCGCGGCCGCGCGCAACTCACAGCCTGTCTCGGTCGACATCCCCGAAGCCGCGTACAAGTGGGGCCACGGCGCCAACGCGGTCAACGTGCTGCTCGTCGACATCCGCGCGTGGGACACGATGGGCGAGATCAGCGTGCTCATCGTCGCAGCCACGGGCGTCGCGTCGATGGTGTTCCGCAACCGCAGGTTCGGTGCCGCGCCGCGCGTGTCCGACGCCGCACGCATGCTCGCGAATGGCCCCAACGGCAACCCGAACGGCCAGAACGACGAAGACGACGACCCGATCCCGCCGGATCGCACGACGTGGCTGCGCGGCAGCGAGTTCCGCGACCCACGCCACCGGTCGATGGTGCTCGAGGCGACGACGCGTCTGATCTTCCCGACGATGGTCGTGCTCTCGATCTACTTCTTCTTCGCGGGCCACAACGCTCCCGGCGGAGGGTTCGCGGGTGGCCTCACGATGGGACTGGCACTCGTCTTGCGCTATCTGGCGGGCGGCCGCTACGAACTCGGCGAGGCGCTACCCATCGAACCCGGCAAGTTCCTCGGAACAGGACTGTTGATCTCCGCGGGCACCGCGGCGACATCGATGCTGCTCGGCGCGCCCGCACTGTCGTCGGCGGTCCTCAAGGTCACGCTGCCGCTGCTCGGCGACATCAAGATCGTCACCGCACTGTTCTTCGACCTCGGCATCTACCTGATCGTGGTCGGCCTGGTGCTCGACATCCTGCGCAGCCTCGGCGCGCGTCTCGACGTCGAGACCTCGATCCCGGCAGGCACCATCATGCGCGTACCCGGGGAGGCAAGCCGATGAGCGTGAATCTCGGACTCCTCGTCATCGTCGCGATCCTCGCCGCCTGCGGCTCGTATCTGCTCATGGAACGCAGCCTGATCCGCATGCTGCTGGGTCTGCTGCTCGTCGGAAACGGCATCAACCTGCTGATCATCACCCTCGCGGGACCTCCGGGAAACCCGCCGATCCTCGGTAGGACGTCGGATCACCGCACGCAGGACGCCGACCCTCTCGCACAGGCGATGGTCCTCACGGCGATCGTCATCACGATGGGTGTCGCCGCGTTCATCCTCGCGATGGTCTACCGCCTGTTCGTCCTCAACCGAGACGACGACGACCTCGAAGACGACGTGGAGGATCGCAAGGTCCTCAACACGAACCTGCAGACCGCACCGGACCGCGACCGCAGCGACAACCCCGAGACCGGCGCCGACACACCACTCGGCGACCTGTTCGACGACGAAGGCAACCCACTGACACCCGAGGAGTACGCCGCACTGCACCGGACCAAGATCGAGACCGACCTCATGCCAGACGATGACGACGTCATCGACGAGGTCTCGCGCGAGGAGGACGAACTCGCAGAGGCCGGCCTCGACGTCGTCGACATGACGTGGCCGCTGGGCAACGATCTGCAGGATCCGGACAAGCCCTATCCCGGAACGGCCGACCCGCGTGATCCCCCGCAGCCGGGAGACGATCGATGATCCCCCAGCCCTCGTGGATTCCGGTTCTCATCACGCTGCCGACTCTCGTACCGCTGCTCGGTGCCGCGATCACGCTGCTCGCCGGTCGAAGCCCCATCCTGCAGCGTGCTGTCGCTCTCGTCGCGATCGGTACCGCACTTGTTGCGTCGGGCATGATGCTCTACCTCACCGACGAACACGGGACGTTCTCGGTCCATATCGGCGGGTGGGGGTCGAAGGGGTACCCGAACGGACCGCTCGGGATCACGTTGGTCGTCGATCCGCTCGCGGCGTTGATGCTGGTGGTCTCGACGGTTGTGCTGCTGTGCGTGGTGAGCTACGCCATTGGGCAGGGTATCCGCGACGGCACGTCGCAGCAGCCGGTGTCGATCTTCCTGCCGACCTATCTGATCCTGTGCGCGGGCGTCTGCAACTCATTCCTCGCCGGCGACCTGTTCAACCTGTTCGTCTCGTTCGAGATCCTGCTGTCGGCGAGCTTCGTGCTGCTCACGCTCGGTGCCAGCGGAGAGCGCGTGCGTGCAGGAGCGTCGTACGTGATGGTGTCGATGCTCTCGTCGCTGATCTTCCTCGCGGGCATCGCGTTCGCCTACGCGACCACCGGCACGCTGAACCTCGCCGAGATGGCACTGCGACTCGACACCGTGGCAGAGGGCACCCGCAACGCGCTCTACGCGGTGCTCCTCGTCGCATTCGGCATCAAGGCCGCCGTGTTCCCGCTGTCGTCGTGGCTGCCCGACTCGTATCCGACGGCTCCCGCCCCGGTCACCGCGGTGTTCGCCGGCTTGCTGACCAAGGTCGGTGTGTACGCGATCATGCGCACACATACGCTGCTGTTCCCCGGCGGATCGATGGATTCGATCCTGATGGTCGCGGGCCTGCTGACGATGCTGATCGGCATCTTCGGTGCGATCGCGCAGTCCGACATCAAGCGCCTGCTGTCATTCACACTCGTTTCGCACATCGGCTACATGATCTTCGGTATCGCGCTGTCGTCGCGACTGGGACTGTCCGCGGCGATCTACTACGTCGCGCACCACATCCTCGTGCAGACGACGCTGTTCCTGGTCGTCGGCCTGATCGAACGACAGGCGGGCTCTGCGTCGTTGCGCAGGCTCGGCGGTCTGATCGCGAGTCCCCTGCTCGCAGGGCTCTTCTTGATCCCGGCCCTCAACCTCGGCGGCATCCCGCCGTTCTCCGGGTTTATCGGCAAGGTCGGGTTGCTCGAGGCGGGCACTCGCGACGGGTCGGTGCTCGCGTGGTTGTTGGTTGCTGGTTCGGTGATCACCAGCCTGTTGACCCTTTACGTGATGGCCCGCGTGTGGACCAAGGCGTTCTGGCGACCGCGTGCCGACGCTCCCGAGGGCGAGCTCGCCGACAGCGCTCCGTCTGCCCTCATCGACGAGCGTGCCGACATCTCCTTCGACGACCGCGAAGACGTCGGCCGCATGCCGACGTCGATGGTGGTACCGACCGCGCTGATGGTCGCGGCCGGTCTCGTGCTCACCTTCTGGGCTGGCCCGATCCTGCGCTTCACCGACAGCGCGGCCGACAACATATCCGACCGCGACAACTACATCGTCAGCGTGCTGGGAGGTGACAGATGACGAGCCAGGACCAGGGCAATCAAGACCCCCGGCGCCGCAGCTCCGGGGCGGTACGCGCGCCCGGCAAGGGACCCGTGAGATCGTTCCTCGTCAATGCGTGGCGCGTGACGCTGCTGTTCATCTTCTGGAACACCGTCCGGGTATTCGTGTGGCTTCGCGAACACATCCGGCTTCCCGGCAGAATCGCGAGTGACGGCCGTGAACTGGCAGTCCGCCTGTGGGTCCTCGCCTGGCTCACCTTTGTCTGGGTGCTGCTGTGGGGCACGGTGTCATGGGCCAACATCATCGGTGGCGTCGTGCTCGCGCTGGTCATCTCCATCGTGCTGCCGCTGCCGCGGGTTCCGGTCGAGGGCCGTATCCACCCCGTGTCGGTGCTCTGGCTCATCGCACGGCTGATCGTCGACTTCTTCGTGTCGAGCGCGCAGGTGGCGTGGGCCGCGATCCGACCCGGCTATCGCCCACTCGGAGCGGTCATCCGGGTGCGGGTGGCAATCAAATCCGACATGGTGCTCACCCTCGCCGTCGACTATCTCAATCTGGTGCCCGGCACGATGGTGCTGGAGATCGACCATCGTCGACGGCTGATCTACGTGCACGTCTTCGATGTCCGCTCAGACAAGAAGGTGCGGGCGTTCCACCGGCAGATCGCGTTCGTCGAGCGGATGTTCATCAAGGCCTTCGAGCGTGACAGCGAATGGCACCCGAGTCCGTACCACGGCATCGACGATGACTATCACCACGTGCGCACCGCCGAGCGGGCGTCGATCAAAGCGGAGCAGAACCAATGAGCGTCGTCTGGGTGATCGTGGCCACGCTGCTGCTCGTCGCAGCCGTGCTCACCGCTGCCCGCGCGCTCATGGGACCGACAACTCTCGACCGTCTCGTCGCCCTCGACACTCTCATCGCGCTCGCGATGTGCGGTCTCGCGGTGTGGGCGGCCTACAGCGGCGACACCACCGTGGTGCCCGGCGTCGTGGCGCTGGCACTACTCAGCTTCGTCGGGTCGATCGCGATCGCCCGATTCCGAGTCCGGGACGACCAGACGTGAGGGGGCAACGACCATGATCGTCGACATCGTCAGCTCGGTCTTCCTCATCCTCGGCGCGTTGATGGCGTTCACCGCGGCGCTCGGCGTGTTCCGTTTCCCCGACACCCTGAGCCGGATGCACGCGGCGACCAAACCTCAGACCTTCGGACTGCTGCAAATCCTCCTCGGCGCGATCATCCAACTCGGCGACAACGTCGACGTCGGAATGTTGATTCTCGCCGGCCTCTTCGCCATCATCACTGCACCGGTCATCGCGCATAGAATCGGGCGACTGGTATATCAGGAACAACGTGCCCAGGACGGATTGATCGCCAAAGAACGGTTGGACCGCGGCGATATCGACTGATCTCGTCACAATCGCCTGTGAAGCGTCGCACGCTACACAGTGTTCGGTCACAATCATGTAGGGGATTCGTCCTCGCGCCCGACTGCGCGAACGAAGAGCACACGCGGAGGTGAGAAGTGTCGTCGGTGGCGCAGCGGTTTGATCAGCGCTCGCTCGCGATGCTGTGCAGCCAGGTCGGCGCTGTCCCGCTCATCGCATTCGGGCTCGCGTCGGATTCTTTTCTCTTGCCTGGTACGCACTGGGTATTGGCACTCGTCGGGGTTTTCACGCTCTTCTCGGTCGCGCTCACTATCCGCGCCGGCAAGCTCAGTGATCAGCAGTTCACGCTTGACGGTTTCGGTGGAATGTTGGGCATCGCGGCTTCTGCGGCGGTAATCGCCGACAACGGCTCGGCAATCGCGGTACTCGTCCTCATCGCTGCGGTGCCCGCACTCACCGCCATGGCGTCGCCACAGCATCTCGTTGTCGGTTTCGTGGTCGCGGCAATGGCTCTCGCATGTGGGGTCATGGCCGCACGCGCCACGTCGGTGACCGATTTCGCGGTCGGTGGTGGCGCGGTGCTGATGGCAATCGCGGTCCCGACGATCATGGTCACGATGCTGCGTCGCACGCTGTCGTCGTTGATTGATGAGCAGGCACGACTGAGCATCACCGACCCTCTCACCGGCGCTCTCAACAGACGCGGTCTCTTCGACGGCGCCACACCGATCTTCCGCGCCGCGAACCGCACGGGCAGACGTATCGCGATGCTCGTCATCGACATCGATCACTTCAAACGCATCAACGACGCCCACGGTCACGCCGCGGGCGACGCGATCCTCGTCGACGTGACGACCATGCTGGGCAACAACGTCCCCGACGACGCTCTGGTCGCGAGAACGGGCGGCGAGGAGTTCACCATCCTGATGGCCGTCGACGACGAGGCACAACTGCGCGACATCGCTGCGCGGCTGTGTCTGACGGTGCATGCACACGCGGGAGTCACGATCAGCGTCGGCGGTGTGACCGCCGACCCCGCCGAACTCCACGACGGCGACTCCACGCTGACCTCGCGGAGCCTCGACCAGCTCATCGCTCCCGCCGACCATCTCCTCTACGCAGCAAAACACCTTGGTAGAAACCGGTCGGTCGTCTCCTCGATCGCCGAGGTCAATGGGCACTCGGACGACATGAAGGCGGCGCAGGCCGGTACGGCACCGACCCCGGCTCCGGCGAGGTCTGGACCCGACACACCGCCCGACTCCGTGACTGCCACGGTCATCGGCAAAGAGTGGAACAGGAGAGAGTCGATGATCGAGATCCTGCACCCCTACTACGACGCCGCGCGGATCGCGCAGCTCACCGACGCGTCACGTCGCGAACTGGTCGACATGTGGCCCGCTGCGCTCGAAGAGCTTCGCGCGCTCGATGCGCTCGAGCATGTCGAGCCGGGGCCGGCGCCGGACACCCTCGTCGACTTCGGCGATCCCGCCGTCATCGACGACCGAACACGGTACGTCGTGATCGACTGGCGCAACACGGTCGTCCGGATGCCCGACGCCGAGCTGTTCTATCGGCTCAAGACCGCGCGCAACCGATTCCTGCTGACCACTTCCGAGCAGGAGGCGTGGCGCGACGCGACGGTCGCTGTCGCAGGCCTTTCCGTCGGGTCGTCGGCGTTGGCGTCGTGCGCGCTGACCGGTGCCCGCAGTTTCCACATCGCCGACTCCGATCGACTCTCACCGACCAACCTCAACCGCATGACGACCTCGATCTGCGACGTCGGGCTCGCCAAGGTCGACATCGCAGAACGACGCATCCTCGAGGGCGACCCGTACTCGTCGGTGACACAGTTCGTGCACGGCTATTCGACCGACGTCGCCGACGCCTTCCTCGGGGTGGCGACGGGCAAGCCGGTCTCGGTGATCATCGAGGAGATCGACGACATCGCGATGAAGATCGACATGCGTCGTCGGGCACGCGCGGCGCGCATTCCGGTGGTCAGCGTCACCGACATCGGCGAGAACGTGATGCTCGACATCGAACGATACGATCTCGATCCCGAGTACCCGATCTTCCACGGACGCGGCGAGAACTTCAGCGCCGCCGACGCTGCGGACCCGGTGCAGCGCCTCGACATGGCCATGGCGATCGTCGGCGACAATCTGACGTCGCGAATGGCGTTCTCCGCCAGTCAGGTCGGTCGAAGTCTCGCCTCCTGGCCGCAATTGGGCTCCACCGCGGCAATGTCGGGTGGTATCGCGGCCGCGGCCGCGCGCAACATCGTGTGCGGTCGTCCGGTGATGTCCGGACGCTACGTCCTCGACATCGAGCGCATGATTCTGGCGCAACGCGAGTACCACGAATTGCAGTGGAACGAACTGACCCCCGACGTGTTCGCCGCGGTCTTCAGCGAGAGCACGAGTGAACGACCGAAGACCAGCGGGCCGCTCACTTCCGAATAGCGTCGGTGATGTGTTTCACGCGACGTCGACGGATCCAGCGTCGAATGTGTGGGAAATTTGCCTGAATTCGGTACACATTGTTCGCCACACCGACGGTTTCGCATGACGTGCGAGTAGGTCGCGGTCCCAGAACATTGCCTGCGTCCGATACCTTTCGTCGGGATACGGCGTGTATGGAATGTCGGTATCAACCCGACCGCCACCCGATTCCCACCTGGCGAGCACATAGTCGGCTGCGGTGGCGAGCATGTGTCGCGTGCCGGTGGCCGCCATCACGATCAACGGTGTGCGGGCAAGAAAGCCCGCGGCTGCCGCCGCGTCGCTCGACGTCGGATCGACGAACGCCGACTTCACCTCGATCAGGCCTCCCGCCAGGCGCGCGCCGATCGCTCTGATCAGCTCCGACTGCCCCGGTTGGCCATCCCATTCGGTGACGGCATGCGACTGATGCGGCAGCGTGTACGGTCCCTGAACACGCAGGCCACCGACGATGCCCCCGGCGGTATCGAGCACCGCGCAGAACAGCGTGGTACTCGAGCCGTCGCTGATCGCGTCGTAGTCGAGCGCATCGTCGACGCCACGAGCGGAGTACGCGGCGTGAGCGCCGTCGAGGTACTGGCGCCAGAGGTCGGGGACGATTGTCGGCGATGCGACGACCATCGTCGCATCGCTCGTCGCGTCTGGGACGACGATTGGATCGAGCGGGCCGGCGATGTTCGGGGCAGGACTCGACAAGGGCACAACAGCATGCATGGCTGATTTCCTTCAGAGGGTTTTAAAGGCGACCCCTTGATTGTGCCGGTTGCCGACCGCAAAGCGAGAAGTGAAACCGATGACAACGCCAAAATCGATCACGCACGCTATGTACGCAAAACGTGATTTCGCGACAACCGAGAATGCCGCGGGCAGCGTCACCCGCGGGTTTTCAATCCAGTTCTGAAACCACTGACGCGACCACGGCGCGCATGTCACCGGTGCGCTCGTGGACGCTGCGCTGCCGCTGATAGCTGGCTCCGTGATCGACGATGTCGACCACGCGCGCCAATTCATCGATGCACCCGAGTTCCTCGGCGATGGGCTCGAGTCGTTTGAGCAGCACGGTGAGGTCGTCGGTCACGAGTCGTTCATCGCAATCGGAGTCGAGGATGACGATGGCCTCGAGGCCGTAACGCGCGGCCCGCCACTTGTTCTCCTGCACCAACCACGGCGCCATGTGCGGCAGTTCCTCACCCGCCGACAGCCGACGATCGAGATCGACGACGAGGCAATGGATGAGCGCGACGATCCCGGACAGCTCCACCAGGTTCGTCATCCCGTCGCACACCCGCACCTCGATGGTGCCCAGGTGCGGTGAGGGACGGATGTCCCACCGAATCTCGTTGAGATGGTCGATGATTCCCGTGGTCTTCTGATCGGCGACGAACGCCTCGAACTCGTGCCACGTCTGGAATTGGAACGGTAGCCCCGCGGTGGGCAACTGCTGGAACATCATGGCGCGGTTGCTCGCGTAGCCGGTGTCCTGACCCGACCACATCGGAGACGACGACGAGAGCGCGAGGAGGTGCGGGTAGTAGTTGAGCAGCGACGTCAGGATCGGTAACACCTTGTCGCGTCGGTCGATGCCGACGTGCACGTGGACACCCCAGATCAGCATCTGCCTGCCCCACCACTGGGTGCGATTGATCAACTCCGCGTACCGGTGTCCCTCGGTGAGCAACTGCGTCGACCACTCCGCGAACGGATGCGTGCCCGCGCCATACAGGTCGACTCCGAGTCCGTCGGTGATCGACCGCACGACGTCGAGTGTCGCCGAGAGGTCGTCGATCGCCTCACGCGTCGTCGTACTCACACCGGTCACCAATTCGACGGTGTTGCGCAGCAACTCCTTGTGAACCTTGCCCGCACGGTCGGGGGCACGACGACCGACCTCGGTGAACAGCTCCGCCGCCGAGTTCGACAGATCGCCGGACACCTTGTCGGTGAGTGCGAACTCCCACTCGACACCCAGCGTCGGCGTCGGCGAACCGGAGAACTCGATCGGGATGATCTTCGGCATCGATCAGGCCTTCCGCTCAGACCGGTGCCGGTCAGACCGGTACCGGTGTCGCGTCAGCCCTCGACGGTGATGACGCCGCATGCCAAGCGTGAGCCCGCGTCGCCGGTCTTCATCGTGTCGGCGTCGGGCGCCGGTGCGTAGCGAGTCGGGATGTTCGCGAAGTTGTCGGGCTTCTCGTGGATGATGATCGACTTACCAGCGACCTGATTGAGGTTCACCGAGTCCGTCGTGGTCACGGTCTCGCCGGTGCCGTCGGCGAGCACGTTGATCGACACGAGGTCGCCGCTTGACGGATGAGTCGTACGGCCGTCGACCTGCAGATGACCGCCCGCCGACGAGAACGGAGTCGAGCCGCTCGCCTGGCACACGCCGTTCTCGTGGATGTGCATGCCGTGGAAGCCCGCCGCGATGCCGTTGGTGACCTTGACGTCGACGCGAAGCGACGACCCGCTCGGTGTGAACGTCGCGGTGCCGACGGTCTCGCCCTTGGTGTCCTTGAGCTCGGCGGTCGCCGACTCCTTGGACGAGTTCGGGATGCCGTCGGCGTCGTCGACGGATCCGGGGGGAGCCTGATTACCCGTCACGACCGACGGGGTGGTGCCGGGAGTGTCCGACCGCGGTTCGTCGGGAGTACAGCCGGCAAGCGCCGCGGCGATGGCGCCCGCAGCACCCAGCGCGAGCACGCTGCGCAGGGTCTTCGAGCCGAGTGTCGAACTGCCGGTCATGAAAGCTCCTAGAGATCCGTTGGGCCGTCGGGTGAACAAAGTCGGATGAAAAGTCTTGCCGCGTCAGAACTCATCGGGTGACCACCACCACCGCGAGACCGTCCCGGCACATCGTGAACGACGACGGGCGCTGCTCGACGCTGGGGTTTGAACCCAGCGCGGTCGCCACCTTCTCCGCGTCCGCCTTCTGCGACGAGTCGCGATAAAGGATGGTGTTCTCGGTGAAGCTGCCGCCGTCGTAGTTCGCCGGGCTGGCCGTGTTGAATCCCTTGGCCTTCAGATCGTCAGTGACCTCCGACGCGAGACCAGAGACCGAACCCGCGTTGATCACGCAGAGACGCTCGCTCGTCGAGGCATTCGCGGCAGACGACGACGCGGGGGTCGTCGTGGTGGCGACGCTCGCCTGGGCCTCGCGCAGGTCTTCGTCCGGACTTTGTCCAGAGGTCGCCGCGGAGTGCCAGCCGAGTCCGACGAACACGACAGCCACCGCGAGGAGCAACATGGCCCCCGCCCGCAAGGGAAGGCGATTGGGCTCGCGATCAGCATTCATCACCGATGACCTTAACGCACACGCGGCGGGCAACCGCGCTCAGCGTTACGTGATGTCGAAGCCGAGCCGCCGCGCCGCACGGGCCTTCTGACGCGATGCCCGCAGCCTCCGCAGACGCTTCACCAGCATCGGGTCGGCAGCCAGCGCCTCCGGGCGATCGACGAGCGCGTTCAACACCTGGTAGTAACGCGTGGCCGACAATCCGAACAGCTCTTTGATCGCTTCTTCCTTGGCCCCCGCGTACTTCCACCACTGCCGCTCGAACGCCAGGATGTCGTGCTCGCGTCGCGACAGACCATCCGGACCCACCTCGTGAGGATCGACGGATTGTCCGGCCGCGCTCTGCGTTGTCGGTTGGGGTGCGTTCTCGGGTTGATCACCGTGCTTGCGACTACGCGCTGCTGCGCCGTCCATCTTGCTCCCTCACGCTCGCCTCCGGCCCTACCCGCGTCGGCTCCTCGACCGGGTCAATCGGCGTACCACCCCGGTGACAGAACTCGGGCTACGAGTGCGCTGACCGTCGAATGACACCGATGTGGTTCGTGACCATCTAACCACGCCCGCAAGCCGTCAACCGTGTGTGACTCGCCCGGTCGAGTCGCTCTTACCGAGCCGATCACGCAAGGCCCAGGGCAGTCGACGTCATCCGCGCGCAGTAGGCTTTTCACTCATGTCTGTGCTTCCGATCTGCATCGTTGGCGAGCCGGTCCTGCACCAGCAGACCGAGTTGGTCGAACTCGACGACGCCGGTCGTCCGTCCGACGAGATCGTCACCCTCCTCGACGACATGTACGAGACCATGGACGCCGCGCACGGCGTCGGCCTCGCCGCCAACCAGGTGGGCGTCGGTAAACGGATGTTCGTCTACGACTGTCCCGACGGCGAGGCGGGTCGCGCCTCGGCGCGGCGACGGGGCGAGGTGATCAATCCCGTCCTCGAGACGTCGGAGATCCCGGAAACCATGCCGGATCCCGACGACGACGAAGAGGGCTGCCTGTCGGTGCCCGGCGAGCAGTTCCCCACCGGCCGTGCCGAGTGGGCGCGGGTCACCGGCGTCGACCGCAACGGCGACGAGGTGGTGATCGAGGGCAACGGGTTCTTCGCCCGAATGCTGCAGCACGAGACCGGACACCTCGACGGCTTCCTCTACGTCGACGTCCTGATCGGACGCAACGCCCGCGCGGCCAAGAAGGCGATCAAGAAGCACAAGTGGGGCATCCCGGGGCTGACCTGGATTCCCGGCGAGCAGGCCGACCCGTTCGGCCACGACGACGACGACTGACCCACCGACGGGACACGCGATGAGCGAGCAACCCTCGGGTCGCGACCCGGCCGGTCTGCGCCCTGCACGTCTGCCCGCCGACGCCTACCCCGGCGACCGCGTCGTCGTGCGGTATCTGCTCGGCGACGCCGCGCCCGCCGACTGGCGGCACTCACCGAACCCGGCTCCCCCGTCGGCGGCGGCGCCCACGATGTCCGATGTCACGGGTTTTCTGGTGGAACGCGCCGATACCGGGAGTTTCGACTCGACGCTGCTGATCGAGCGCGACGGAAAGGTCGAGTCCATCCCCCTCGAGTCGGTGGTGTCGATCCGTCTCTTGTCGGCAAAACCTGTGCGCAACAGTGCAATCCGTGACCTCGAGCATGCCGCGGCGCTCGCGTGGCCGGGCGTCGAGTCGACGTGGATCGGCGGCTGGCTGGCGCGTGCGGGTGGTGGATTCTCCCGTCGCGCGAATTCTGCTGTGCCACTGGACCGTTCGGCACACGCGGATGCGCCGACCTTGCACGCCATCGGATCCTGGTATGCCGAACGTGGACTACCCGTCCTGCTCGCGCTTCCCGAGCGATTGATCGCCGCTCGCACGGTCGGGGGCGAACCCGCCAGCCCAACCGTGCACATCCTGACCCGCGACCTCGACGACTCCGCCAGTAGCGCAAGTGATTTCCCGACAACCTCGACAGAAATCGACGTCGAACTCGCTCCGACGCCGAGCGCGCGTTGGGCACAGTCGTACCGCCCCGGTACTGACACAGATCTCGTTGCCGCGGTTGCCGGTTCGGCGCAGGGCCCGATGACGTTCGCGACGGTCGTCGACGAGAGCGGTTCGCTGATCGCAACCGGGCGAGCGGCCGTCACCTCGTCGCCGTCCGGCGTCGCGTGGCTCGGAGTCACCGCGCTGTGGACCGACCCGGCGCACCGTCGGCGCCATATCGCCGACGCCGTGCTCGCTCGACTGATGGCGTGGGGCGTGACGCACGGTGCGCAGTCGGCGTACGTGCAAGTCGAAGCAGACAACGCTGTTGCCGGACGCTGGTACCGCAGAAGGGGATTCGCCTTGCACCACACCTCGCACTACGAGTCGGTGACCTGATGTCTGCACGCAAACCGACGGTCGCGCAGCGTCGTCGACAAGCGGTGGCGTCGGTCGTCGCACTGGTGGTCATCGGGCTCGTCGTCGTGGCGACGTGGCTGATCAACCGATCCGACGACTCGAGCTCCGCCACCCATTCGGCCTCGTCGACGTCATCCACCGCGAAGCCGTCGTCGAAGAAGCAGTCGGGCACGGCTTCTCAGGGCGGCAACGCTTCTCGGACCACGGTGGCACCGACCGCGGCGGCATCGGTTCCGGCGCAGGTGACCAAGACGCTGTCGCTCATCGACGCCGGTAAGTGGCCGCCAGACGACGCGTCGGGGACCAAGGGCGGGACCAACTTCGGGAACTTCGAGGGCCTGCTGCCGAAGAAGACGTCGTCGGGTAAACGGATCACCTACACCGAGTGGGACGTCAACCGTCGCGAAGCGGGGAGGAGCCGCGACGCGGAACGTATCGTGACGGGCAGCGACGGTTCCGCGTGGTACACCGCCGACCACTACAACACCTTCGTCCAGATCCGAGGCCCCAACCGATGACCGCCAACCTGTGAGCCGCAAACCATGACACCCAGCACGGGAGGCGACAACATCTCCGACACCGGAATTCCCTTAGCGCGTTTCCTCGACGACGCAGCCCGACAAGGGCCCGCCGTCGGACTCTGGGTTGGTAGCCGACCACCGAGCGCGCCGTCGTCGTACGAGTTCCGTGAAGTGACCGGCAGAACGATGACCACCCTGCGCGGTCTCTACGAAACCTATGCGCGCGCATGGGATTTTCCGGACTACTTCGGCCACAACGCCGACGCCTTCGACGAGTGCATGCGCGAACTCGACGACTCCGACAACCACACCTCCAAACCCGCGGGATACCTCACCGACATCGTCGACGCCGACCGCCTGCTCACCGCCGACCGTGAGGCATTCGGCTGGTTCGCGACGTCGCAGCTACGGTTCCGCGACCACTATCGCGACGTTGCCGTGCCGCGCAGCACCTTTGCCACACTGCTCGAAACGTCGGCGAGCCGACGACGCGATGTGATCACCGGATGGCGTCGAGCTGGCGTCACCGTCGTTACCGTCGGTGACGACCATTTTCTCCGCCGGTGACGGCCACTACTCTGAGGCAAACGACCCACTGCCACGCATGTGACGGAACGCTTGTTGCACCGCGCCACACCGGGTTACGTTGACAGCACCCCTGCAGACAGACGGGGAACCACTAAATAGGGAGTCGGTCATGACAATTCTCGCTGCAACCGAGGTACTCGCACGATCGACGACGACGACAAGCGTCGGCTGGATCGGCTACATCATCATCGGCGCCATTGCCGGATGGATCGCCGGAAAGATCGTCAAGGGCGGCGGCTCCGGCATCTTGATGAACATCGTCATCGGCATCATCGGCGCACTGATCGGCGGCTTCCTGCTGAGCTTCTTCGTCGACACCGCGTCCGGCGGCTGGTGGTTCACACTCTTCACCGCGGTTCTCGGCGCGGTGATCCTGCTGTGGATCGTTGGCGTGGTTCAGAGCAGGCGCTGACGTCTGGGCGCTGAGTTCATCGGGCCGGGTCTGCGGGGGCAGGCCCGGCTCCGCTCTCGGGATCGGCTCTCAGGCGGGAGCGAGCGGAACAACCCCCGGATGGCCGTCGAGATAGTGCTTGGTGAAGGTGCACACCGGGCGTAGCCGGGCGCCCTGGCTTCTGGCGTAGGTGATCACGCTGCGCGTCAGGCCGGTACCGAGGCCGTGACCGGTGTACTCGTCGTAGAGCACCGTGTGGAGAACGGTCAGTGTTGTCTCGCCGTCGACCGTCTCGCTCGAGTATCCGAGAACACCCACCAGGTCACCGGCAACCCACAGCTCGAATCTGTCACGCGTCGGGTTGTGCACGACCTGCGCTATCTGCTGCAGGATCGACCGCGCCGACTGAGTCGGCCGTTGATGATTCTTCCGATGCATGGCTCGTCCATCCCCTCTTCAGGCTCGTTCGCAGCGTCTACACAGCTCACTGATTGCTGCGTCCGGTTCCCCTCCGGGCACGACGGTGTGTGATCGCAGTCACATCGTAACCTGCGGGAGCGTAGGTTCAAGGACTTTGAGTCGAGATCGCCGGTATCGAGACAGATCCATGGCAAACGTTCGTCTGCGGTTCACCCGCCTGTGACAGGGAGTCGACGGCTCGCTACGAGGCACCACGTTCGACGGCCCGTCGATAACCACGCATCGAAAGCACGCCGAAAACCACCGCAAATGCCGCCGCCCATCCGACGGTGAGGCAGAACGGAACCAGAATCGGGCCGCCCTCGGTCAACCCGGTCATGGTGTCGATCGCCGGACTCATCGGCTGATACCGCACGATGGGCTGCAGCCATCCCGGGTACTCGGAGATCGGCGCGAACCCCGTGTTGAAGAACAGCATCAGCAAGAACAGAACCCCGAGATGGTCGACGACGGACTTCTGCGCGACAGTCGCGATCGCGATGACCACGAAGACGAATCCGATACCGAAGACCACCGGCACCAGGACCGCGCCGATCCCGGCGAGCCACCCCTGGGTGAACCGAAATCCCATGAGCGCCGCGACCCCGAACAACACGACCGTGCCCAGCAACGTGCGGGCCATCTCTGCGAACACACGGCCGGCCAGGAAACTCGACCGCGGAATCGGCAGCGTCCACAGCCTCCCGAGAACCCCGGACTCACGCTCGGACACGAGGTAGATGCCCGTCATCAGCGTGCCGAACATCGCGCCGACCAACGCGACGAGCCCGGTGTAGCCATAGATGCTCTGACCGGCACCGATGGCGGTGGTGATCCGGCCGAGCACGAGCTGGAACATCGCGAGAAGGAAGGCGGGAAAGACGACTGCCTGAATGAGCACCCCGGGGTCGCGCGACCACGTCCGCAGCAGCGTCGACGCGAGCACCCGCGCCCCGACGCCCCACCCCACTGCCCTGCGATCCACTGCTCTGCGTTCCACTGCTCCGGCCGCGCCGCGCCCTTCTGCACCGCGCGGCGAGATGTCGACGCTCATCGCTGCTCCCCCTTTCGTGCGGCCAGCGCCAAGCACAGCGCTCCGACGGCCAACAGTCCGACGCTCCACCCGACGACAGGCCCGGTCTGGACGTCGGCACCGGTCGAGAGCGCGCGCATTGCCTCGGCGAACACCGACACGGGCTGATTGCGGACGACAGGCTCAATCCACCCGGGAAAAGCATTGGCAGGCACCAGGCCCGTCGAACACATCACGAGCAACAGCTGCGGAATCATCAGCATCTGCCCAACGCTCTCGGCGTGTGTGGCGGCGCTACCCAGAGCATCGGCCATCATGCTCAGTGCGAGCGCGAAAACGATTGCGAGCGCGAAGAACCCGATCGATTCGACGATGCTCCCGCGCAGCCTGAAGCCGAACACGCACGCATACAGCGACACCGATACAGCCGAGACACACATCCGCACAACAGCATTCGTCATGCGCGCAGCCCCTGGTGTCAGGCGAGAGATGGGCAGCGAACTCAGCCGCTCCCGCATACCGCCGGTCGCCTCTTCGCCCGCGATCTCACACGAAATGATGGCGACAAACATGGCGGCCTGCAGAATGACCAGCGGCACAACGTATTGCGCGTAGTCGACGCCACTGCGTTCAAAGCGAGAGTGCAGCGGCACGTAGAAGCAGGTGAAGAACACGATCGGCGAGCCGATCGCGAAGAAGAGCAACCCGGTGCGGATCGACGAGTCGAGACTCCTCCTGGTCAGCACAGCGTATGCCGTCGACCAACCGACCGACGTGCGTGGCGCCGCGCCCCGACGCACCGCCGTTCGCTCCGCGGAGATCGTCATGGCACGACTTCCTCACTGGCAGTGCGATTCTCGTCGGTCAACTGCAGGAACACCTCGTCGAGCGACGGCCGGCGAAGCGCGATGTCGAAGACGCCCACCCCTTCGGCGCGCAGCGTCGACGCGACGGCGACGACAGTGTCGAGTTCTCCCGGCGCCTCGACGACGAGGACCGGACGCGACTGCGCCGACGTCGCGGCGTCGAGGAATTCGTGGTCGGCCAGCGCGGTCCGCACCCGTGTCACATCGGCTGCGTCGAGCAGCGTGATCTCGCAGATCGCCGATCCCGCTTGATGTTTGAGCTGCTCGGGGGTTCCGCGAGCGACCACAGAGCCGTGATCGAGCATGACGATGTTGTCGGCGAGATTATCGGCCTCTTCGAGATACTGCGTCGTGAGCAGCACGGTGATGCCCTCGGTTCGTAGCGCCGCGATCGTTTCCCACACCGCGGCACGGCTACGCGGGTCGAGTCCGGTTGTCGGTTCGTCGAGGAACAGAACCCGCGGGCGCGTGACGAGTGCGCACGCGATGTCGACCCGGCGGCGCTGGCCACCCGACAACGCCGACACTCGACGATCGACGAACTCGCTCAGTCCGAACGCCTCCGCCACGTGTGCCACGGAGCCCTTCGCCTCGGCCGACGACAGGCCGGTGAGCCTGCCGAACATGACGAGGTTCTCTCGTGCGGACAGGGTGTTGTCCAGCGATGCGTATTGCCCTGTGAGAGAGATCAATTCGCGCACCCTCGCCGCGTCGTCGACGACGTCGTGTCCGGCGATGAGTGCACACCCGGCGGTCGGACGCTGCAGCGTCGCGAGGATCGAGACGGTCGTCGTCTTGCCGCTGCCGTTGGGACCCAACAGGCCGAGGACCTCTCCCTCGGAGATCTCGACGTCGATTCCGCGAAGCGCGTGCACCTCCCCGTAATCCTTCTGCAGACCTACGATCTCCACCAACGTCATCGCTGTTGCACCCTTCCGGATCGTCGCGAGCTCGAACAGCGCCCTGTATGTTGGTAAGGCAATCCTAAGTTAGGAACTCGCGTTGGGCTACCCCCGGTTTCGTGACGCAACAGCAGCAAGCCAGTAGAGTGAACTGCACACAACCGAATCAACGCGGGGGCTCTCACGTAACCGAGGGCTGAGATGGCGGCAGGCGGCCGCTGACCGCATGAACCTGTCCGGGTAATGCCGGCGTAGGGAGAATCTCATGGGCACACGTGTATCCGGCGGCAGCAATTCCGCGTACAAGGTCGACTCCGACATCCTGACAACCGGTCCGATCGAGGGCAGCACCAAGCATTACGCCGACGTCGACGGGTTACGGGTTCCGCAGCGACGCATCAACCTCACCAACGGCGAGCACCTCGATGTCTACGACACATCGGGGCCCTACACCGACTCCACCGCCGTGATCGACGTCGAGGCAGGCCTCGCCCGCACCCGCGACGAGTGGCACCGTCCCGACCCGGTCGACGGAGCGTCGACCCAACTCGCCTGGGCACGAGCAGGACTCGTCACCGACGAGATGCGCTTCATCGCCGCACGCGAGAACGTCGACGTCGAACTCGTACGCAGCGAGGTCGCTGCCGGACGCGCGGTGATCCCGGCCAACCATCGTCATCCCGAGTCCGAACCGATGATCATCGGCAAGGCGTTCGCGGTGAAAATCAATGCGAACATCGGCAATTCGGCGGTGACCAGTTCCATCGCGGAAGAGGTCGAGAAGATGGTCTGGGCGACGCGCTGGGGCGCCGACACGATCATGGATCTGTCCACCGGCGACGACATCCACCTCACCCGCGAGTGGATCATGCGCAATTCCCCCGTCCCGGTCGGGACTGTGCCGATCTACCAGGCACTGGAGAAGGTCAAGGGCGATCCAACCAAGCTGACGTGGGAAATGTACCGCGACACCGTGATCGAACAGGCCGAGCAGGGCGTCGACTACATGACGGTGCACGCGGGCGTGCTTTTGCGCTACGTACCGCTGACCGCTCGCCGGGTGACCGGAATCGTCTCGCGCGGTGGGTCGATCATGGCTGCGTGGTGCCTCGCCCACCACGAAGAGTCGTTCCTGTACACGCATTTCGACGAGCTGTGCGAGATCTTCGCGCGCTACGACATCACTTTTTCACTCGGCGACGGACTGCGTCCGGGCTCGATTGCCGACGCCAACGACGAGGCACAGTTCGCCGAACTGCGCACGCTCGGAGAGTTGACCCGCATCGCGAAATCCCATGGCGTGCAGGTGATGATCGAGGGTCCGGGTCATATCCCGATGCACAAGATCGTCGAGAACGTGCGCCTCGAAGAGGAGTTGTGCGAGGAGGCGCCGTTCTACACCCTCGGCCCGCTCGCCACCGATATCGCGCCCGCATACGACCACATCACCTCCGCGATCGGCGCGGCGATGATCGCGCAAGCCGGGACGGCCATGCTCTGCTATGTCACCCCGAAGGAGCACCTCGGGCTACCCGATCGCGACGACGTGAAAGTCGGTGTGATCACCTACAAGATCGCGGCCCACTCAGCCGATCTCGCCAAAGCCCACCCGCGAGCTCAGGAACGCGACGACGCTTTGAGCAAGGCGCGCTTCGAGTTTCGCTGGACAGACCAGTTCAACCTCGCACTCGACCCCGACACGGCACGCGAGTACCACGACGAGACCCTCCCCGCGGAACCCGCGAAGACGGCTCACTTCTGCTCGATGTGCGGCCCGAAGTTCTGCTCGATGCGTATCTCCGCCGACGTGCGGGCCTATGCAGAAGAGCACAATCTGGTGACGGCAGAAGACATCGACCGACGAATCGAGCAGGAGATGGCAGCGAAGTCCGCCGAGTTCGCCGACGCAGGCAACCGCGTCTACCTGCCGATCGATGCGACATCGGGAGCCGCAAGCAGATCATGACGACACCACTGTTGCCCACCACCGAACCGGGGGTCACACCTGTCCGGGTGATGACCATCGCGGGTTCGGACTCCGGCGGCGGCGCCGGAATCCAAGCAGATATGCGGACTTTCGCGTTGCTCGGACTACACGGACTCGTCGCGGTCACCGCGGTGACGGTCCAGAATTCGGTGGGCGTCAGCGGCTTTCAAGAGATCGATCCGGAGACGGTCGCGGCGCAGATCCGCAGTGTCGTGACCGACATCGGGACGAGTGCCGTCAAGACCGGCATGCTGGCGTCGGGACCGATCATCGACGCCCTCGTCGATACCTGCGTGGAACTCGGCATCGGGCGCGGCGGCGACACCCCGCTCGTCGTCGACCCGGTCTGTGCGTCGATGCACGGCGACCAATTGCTCGCCGACGAAGCACTGGATGTGTTGCGGCGCAGACTATTTCCTCTTGCCACGGTTGTCACACCGAATCTCGACGAAGTGCGACTGCTGACGGGCATCGAGGTCGTCGACGCGGCGTCGCAGCGCAAGGCCGCCGTCGAATTGCATGGGTTGGGTCCGCAGTGGGCACTGGTCAAAGGTGGCCACCTGCGCTCCAGTGCGCTCAGTCCCGACCTGCTGTACGACGGCACCGACTTTCTCGAGTTCGCGACAGCTCGCGTCGACACCCCGCACGATCACGGCGCGGGCGACACACTCGCAGCGGCCATCGCGTGCGCTCTCGCGCATGGATATGCCGTGCCGGACGCCATCGATTTCGCAAAGCAGTGGGTTACCCGCGGCCTGCGTTCGGCCTATCCGCTGGGAGCCGGGCACGGCCCCGTCAACCCGTTGTGGCGCGTCGGCAACGACGTCCGACATGCGTGAACGGGAATCGTCTGAGAGGTAGCGGACCAATAACAGTCCGCCACATCTCGCGATAATCATCACGAAGCTCACCGTAGGGTGAGAGTCATGGGCTGGACGTTTCTCATGGACATGGACGGCGTGCTGACGAACGAGGAACACCTCGTACCCGGCGCAGACGAATTCATCGCGGAATTGCGCAACAACGACATTCCCTTTTCCGTTCTCACCAACAACTCGATCCGCACGGCACGTGACCAACACGCCAGATTGCTGCAGATCGGCCTCGACATTCCCGAGGAATCGATCTGGACATCGGGAATGGCGACAGCCGACTTCCTCGCGTCACAGGACCAGGGCGACACCGCCTTCGTCATCGGCGAATCGGGGCTGACCACGCCGCTGTACGAGAAGGGGTTCGTGACGACGGAGACCAACCCCGACTACGTGGTGCTCGGCGAGACGCGCATGTATTCGTTCGAGGCGATCACGAGCGCAATTCGGATGATCGAGCGCGGTTCGAAGTTCATCGCCACCAACCCCGACGTGACAGGCCCCTCGCACGACGGCTCGATCCCGGCGACCGGCGCGGTGGCCGCCATGATCTCCAAGGCGACCGGCCGCGAGCCCTACTACGTCGGCAAGCCCAATCCGATCATGATGCGGTCGGCGCTACGACGCCTCGGCTCGCATTCGGAGAACACGCTGATGATCGGCGACCGCATGGACACCGACATCATCGCGGGCCTCGAATCGGGAATGCGGACGATCCTGGTGCTCACCGGAATCTCCACCCGCAAGTCCGTCGAGAAATATCCCTACCGCCCCACACTGATCCTGGACTCGGTCAACGACCTCGTCGGCCACACCAACGATCCCTTCGGCGACGCCGTCACGCCGGAGTCATCGACGTAGCCTGCCGGCCTTCTCGAACAGCACCGAGGTGCACGCGAAAGTGCCCGCCCCGAGTTCGGGGCGGGCACTTACTGCATGTTGTCGAAACTCAGCTCGAGGCGAGGGCCTTGGACTTGAGGTGCTCGAACTCCTCGGGTGTGATGGCTCCCGAGTCGAGCAGCGACTTTGCATCCGCGATCTGTTGCGCGGGCGAGGTGCCTGCGACGTTACGGATGTAGCTGTCGGATTCCTTCTTGTACTCGGCGGCGGCTGCCTGCGCACGCTCCTGCATACCCTTGCCCTTGGCGAGCAGATACACGATCGCCGTGATGTACGGGAAAATGATCAGGCAGATGACCCAGATCGCCTTCGCCCACCCCGAAGACTTATGGTCACGGAAGAGGTCGGCGATGATGTACCACAACACGATCAGGTAGGCGACGAACGCAAAGATCACGACCATCGTCCACAGGAAGTTCCAGAAGCCTTCCCACATTTCGGTTTCTCCTAGCTTGGCGGGAATCGGCCTTATTGGCCGTGGATGACGGTACATGCAATCCCGAGCGCTGTAAGCGCGAGCTGCGAATTCACCAATTCCACAAAATGTCTTTCACTCACCCGGGCCATTAGGCAGGTCCGGCATGATGAGACATATGACCATCGAACTCGGACTCGACACGTTCGGCGACGTCACTGTCGACGACTCCGGCGACACCATCTCGTACGCGCAGACGATCCGCAACGTACTCGACCAAGCCGTCCTCGCCGATTCGGTCGGTGTCGACTTCTTGGGGGTCGGCGAACACCATCGCGACGACTACGCGATCTCGGCGCCCGACGTCGTCCTCGGCGCGATCGCCGCGCGCACCGAGCGGATACGACTCGGCTCCGCAGTCACCGTCCTCAGCTCCGACGACCCGATCCGGGTGTTCGAACGCTTCTCGACGGTCGACGCGATCTCGTCCGGGCGCGCGGAGGTCATCCTCGGCCGCGGCTCCTTCACCGAATCCTTCCCGCTGTTCGGGTTCGAACTCGATCAGTACGAGGAGTTGTTCGCCGAGAAGCTGTCACTGTTCGCCGAGTTGCGCACGGGTGAGCCGGTGACCTGGGAAGGCGCGCTGCGACCACCGCTGCGCGACCAGACGGTGTATCCGAAGCTGGAGAATCCGCCGCTCCCGACATGGATTGCCGTGGGCGGCAGCCCCGAGTCCGTGGTCCGCGCAGCCAGTTACGGGCTGCCGCTGATGCTCGCGATCATCGGTGGCGACCCGCTGCGCTTCGCGCCGTACGTCGACCTCTACCGTCGCGCTCTCGAACAGCTCGAGAAGCCGACCGACCTTCCCGTCGGCGTCCACTCCCCCGGGCACATCGCCGAGACCGACGAGCAGGCGCGCGACGACCTCTGGCCGCACTACCGGGTCACCGTCGGGCGCATCGGCGCCGAACGCGGCTGGCCACCACCGACGCGCATCGAGTTCGACCAGTCGACCGGACCCGCCGGTTCGCTCTACGTCGGATCGCCGGAAACCGTCGCGCAAAAGATCGCACGCACCGCGAAGGCGCTGGGCCTGAGCCGGTTCGACCTCAAGTACTCACATGGCACACTCCCCCACCCCGCCCTCATGCGCAGCGTCGAACTCTATGGGACACAGGTGATCCCGCGCGTCCGCGAGCTGCTCGCCGAGTCCTGACCGCCGACTGCCGACTGGGCGCTCGAGACCGTCGACCGTGCGCTCGAGACCGTCGACTGTGCGCCGCATACTGTCGAGTGGGCGCTCGAGACAGTCGACTGTGCGCGCCCAGTCGCGGTGCGCCCCAACGCGTCAGCGCCGGCTCAGCGTGACCTGGAAGTCGCCGGCCGGGTCGGACCAGGTCTCCACGACCGGCAGCCCGGCGTCGGACAACTCGGCGGCGAGTTGCTCCGGCGCGAACTTGGTGCTGATCTCGGTGAGGATCTCGGCACCTTCGGGTAGCTGCCACTCGCGATCGAGTGCACCGAGGTGCGCGTTGACCGGACGCCGCGCCCGCAACCACATCTCGATCCGGTGCAGCTTGGGGTTCCACCGGGCGATGTGGTCGAAGTCGTCGACGAACAACCCCGACGCGTCGAGTCCGCGGCGCAGCACCTCGATCATGTTCCTGTTGAAATCCGCTGTGACACCGGCTTTGTCGTCATAGGCGGCAACCAGTCGGCCGGTGTCCTTGATGCGGTCGGCACCGAGCAGAAAGTAGTCGCCCGGACTCAACGCCTCCGACAGCGCGGTGAAGAAGTCGTCGCGCGCGGGGTCGTCGAAGTTTCCGATGGTGCCGCCGAGGAACGCAGCCAACCTGGGTCCGTCGGACTGCGGCAGCTGGAGTCCTGGTGCGGTGAAGTCGGCGAGCACGGGTTCGATCGTCAGAGACGGGTAGTCGGCGGCGAGGATCTCGGCTGTGCCGGCGAGCATTTCGGCACTCACATCGACCGGTACGTAGGTGAACTCGCGTCCACGTTCGGCGGCGTGCGCGGCAAAGGCGTCGAGTAGCAGTCGCGTCTTGGTCGACGTTCCCGAACCCAACTCGACCATCATCGTCGCGTCCGTCGTCGACGCTATGTCGGCGGCGTTCGCGGCGAGGATCGCTGTCTCCCTGCGCGTCGGGTAGTACTCGGGCAGGAAGGTGATCTCGTCGAAGAGTTTGCTGCCGCGTTCGTCGTAGAGCCACTTGGTCGGCAGGACAGGCGGGTTTTGCCAGAGTCCCTC
Source organism: Gordonia jacobaea (assembly GCF_965344965.1). Classification (NCBI taxonomy): domain Bacteria; kingdom Bacillati; phylum Actinomycetota; class Actinomycetes; order Mycobacteriales; family Gordoniaceae; genus Gordonia; species Gordonia jacobaea. The sequence goes on from NZ_CBDRLS010000001.1 coordinate 1,122,914, forward strand.
GGCGGCATCTGCGGCCAGGGCTGGATTGGCTGTGGTTGAGGTCATCGGGCCAGGCGCAGCCCGGAGAACACCCAGCGCGAATCGGCCGGGAAGAAGTTGCGATAGCTGACCCGCTCATGTCCGCGAGGTGTGATCGCGCTTGCGCCACGCAGCACGTGTTGGTCGCACATGAACTTGCCGTTGTACTCGCCGACAGCCCCGTTAGCGGGTGCGAACCCTGGATAGGGCAGGTACGCACTCGACGTCCACTCCCACACGTCGCCGATCATCGCCGACCCTGCGCGTCGGGGATGACATCGTGCCGGATCGAGGAGCTCGCCACGCGCGCCGCCGACGCCTGCCGGGTTCGGGCCGCCCGGCACGCTGGGCGCACCCGTTGCCGCGTACTCCCACTCGAACTCGGTTGGCAGCCGCGCCCCCGCCCACCGCGCAAAGGCGTCTGCCTCATAGAACGACACGTGCGCGACGGGCTCGTCCCACACGACAGGTCGACGCCCCGACAACGTGAACGTGGTCCACTCGCCGTCGTCGAACGACCAGTAACCCGGTGCGCGCCAGCCGGTTTCGTTGATGTGTGCCCAGCCGTTCGACAGCCACAGCTCGTGCCGTCGGTAGCCGTCGTCGGCGATGAAGTCGAGCCAGTCGGCATTGGTGACAGCGCGCTCGGCGATCTCGAAGTCTTCCAGGAACACCCGATGCCGCGGACCCTCGTTGTCGTACGCGAAGGTCTCGGGCGTGGTGCCCGACCCGGCGAACGGTGTACCGACCTCGACGACGCCGCCTGCGACCTCACGCCATGTCAACGCGTCGGGCTCGCCCTGCTCGTCGGCGGGGCGGTCGACGTAGACGGGGTCGAAGTGGTGCGTGGAGAACAGATGCTTGAGGTCCATCAGGATCAGCTCCTGATGCTGCTGCTCATGGTTGCAGCCCAGCTCGAGCAGTCCCAGCGTCGACTCGTCGTGGTCGCCGCGCTGGAGAAGTTCGGTCATCGCGGCGTCGACATACTCGCGATACCGCGTGATGTCGGTGATGCCGGGGCGGGTGACCAGCCCGCGGTCGGGTCGCGGATGTCGCTCGCCGACGGTCTCGTAGTAGCTGTTGAACAGATAGCGGAAGGTCTCGTCGTACACCACGTACGACGGATCGTTGCGCAGGATGAACTCTTCGAAGAACCAGGTCACGTGCGCGCGATGCCACTTGGCGGGACTGGCCGCGGTCATCGATTGTGGTGTCTGGTCTTCGGCCGACAGCGTCGAGCACAACTGATCTGTCAGTGCGCGGATGTCGAGGAATCGCCGTGTTCTCGACGCTTCGTCGGTGGCAGATGCCGAAATCTGCTCAGCGGATATGCGATTGGTGATGCTCACTGGAATACCTCCGGTGGCTGTTCGTCGCGGGACAAGCGATCAAACGATCACTCGCCGACAACACCATCGTTGCCAGGGCCGCGCACCCTGTCAACGCGGTGGGCGTCGACCAGGTGGTTCGCGTACTCCTGCATCCAGTCCAGCACAGGGGTCTGACATCAACCCCTCACCGAAGCGCTCAGCGGCCCTCGGCCTCGTCCTCCCACTCGGCGTCGGCGGCGTCTTCGCCCTCGTCGACGACGTGCACGGCGGCTTCCTCTGCGCTCGCGCCCGCACCGTCGATTCCGCAGTCGGTTGCCACTGCCTCGGCTTCGTTGTCGACGACGCCACCCTGATCGGGTGCGAGGAGTCGGCCTGCGCGTCGATCGCCCACCTGGTCGTCCTCGACGAACTCGGGGCTCGAATCACTCTCGTGCGCTTGCCAATCGGGGTGCTCGTCGCGCTCGATCTCGTCGATCGGGTCGTCCTTCTGCCACGGGTCGGGCTCTTCCTCGGAGAGCTTCTCGTCGAGCGACTCGCCCTCGCGCATCTCGGATGCGGTGAGCCCGCGCATCGCGGCCTTGGGCTCGTAGTCAGGCGGTGAGTACCCCTCGTCGAGGACGTCGTCGACGCCACGGTCGTCGAGTGAGTCCTGAGGCTGCAACTGATCGTCGGGGTCGAGTGCGTACTCGCTGCCACCTTCGATGATGGATTCGTTTTCGTCGCTCACACCTCCACGATAGGCCCAGGAGCGAATCGCAGAAGACGGCACGCGACGACTCGCGATCAGGGAAACTATGGAGATGTTGGCAGAAATGCAACAGGATGCCGAGTCGCTCTACGCCGCCGGCGAGTACGACCACGCCCTCGCCGAGTTCTCGGTGCTACGCGAGATGCGTTCACGACGCGAGGGCCCCTATTCGGTGTCGTACCTCGCCAACGTCCACGACTGCGTGCGCTGCATGTCGGCTCTCGAACTCTGGGCCGATTCCAACCCGCTCTGCCACGAGCTATACGGCAAGTACGTGCACACACACGGCCGCGGCGAGGCCGACACCGTCGACGTCGCCAAGCACTGGGCCTGGGCACTGGTTCACCTGTCCGACTACGCACGCGCGCTGCGCCTCTACGTGTTGACCGCCGACGCCCTCTGGGACACCGACCCGGCGCAAGCGCGCAGATTACTCGGCGCCGCAGCCGTTCACCGCCGCGACACCGACCCGACGACGCTGCTCGCCGACGACCGACTCGACGGCGTACCGATCCATCACGCGGGAGCGTTGGGCTCAACGCTTGCGGAGTTCATCTCGACGACACCGCCCGCAGATGTCGCGCAGCTTCCCGAACGGGTCACCATCGACGGCCTTCTCCACTGAGAATTTCGCGGTATACCGCGTAGCCCGCAGCCCTGAGCACTTTGGCGCGAGAAGTAGGCCTGCTCCACTTGGCGAGACTGCTAACCCCGGGCACGTCGCCCGACCGGCACGTACACAATCCGGTCGTCAGCGCGAGGCCACGACAATAATTGTCGCCGCGCCCCGCTGACGTCACAGTTGTGTACGTACCGCCCCGGGCGACGCTCAGCTTCGCCCGGGGCGCACCACTTTTGCCGCTAGTCGGCCACGCGATTGCGTCGTCGGAACACGTGGGTGTCGAAGGCCAGACCGCCCGCCGATGCGAAGCCGACCGCCAGGAGACCCGCGATGAGCGCGAGCGGGAACTCGTAACCGCCGTCGGATGCCCAGAAGCCCTGATCGATGTGTGCGACGAAGATCGCGCCGACCATGTCGATGATCAGCAGCACGGAGACGAGCGGCAGGAGAACGCCCACGATCAGCAGAATGCCGCCGATCAACTCGACCCAGGTCGCGTAGTACGCCGAGAACTCGGGAAAGGGTGCACCCATCTTGGTGAAGCTGGCCTTGGTTCCGTCGAGTCCGAAGGTGTGGAGCTTCTGCCAGCCGTGCGCGATGAAGATGATGCCGAGAATCACCCTCGCGGCGAAGAGTCCGAGACTGCGGATCGGGTACATGCTGTCACCTTTCTCGGGACGTGGTTCGCCCCTGTTGCCTTACGTATCGAACATGAATTTAACCGGACCCTAGTCCGTTTACAACCTGACGCGCCTCACAGAAGCAACGCTACGGGTAGGGTGAGTTCTCGCGTCCTGATCGAGAAAATGACGCCGAAAACGCCCACTTCCGACAAGCCGGACAGGCTCGGGAAGTGCGACGGTAGCCAGAGCCGAAGAGTGAGTCAGTAGAGCCAGAGACAGGAGTCGTTGCGTGCCGGGTAAGTCGGGGAAGAACTCACGGCAACCTGTTCTCGGTACACCGACCGACAGCGTCGACCCCTACCTGCCAGACAATGGCAATCTCGGTTATCGCATCTCCCGCTACGACCTCGACCTCGAGTACAAGGTCGCCAGCAACCGCCTCGAAGGCACCGCGACGCTGACCGCGACGTCGTATGTGGAATTGGCACGTTTCAGCCTCGACATGGCGTCGACGCTCAACATCGGCAAGGTCACCGTCAACGACAGGCGGGCCAGGTACAGCCACCGCCAGCGCAAGCTGTTCATCACCCCCGATTCGCCCATCCCGCCGGGCGGAGCCATGACGATCGTCATCCGTTACAGCGGCACCCCTCGACCCATCCGCGGCCCGTGGGGCACTGTCGGATGGGAAGAACTGACCGACGGCTCGCTGTGTGCCAACCAACCCAACGGCGCGGCGTCGTGGTTTCCCTGCGACGACCACCCGAGCGCCAAGGCGCCCTACCGCATTTCGATCACCACCGACAGCCCGTACTACGCGCTGGCGAACGGCGTACTCGCGTCGAAGCGGGTACGGGCAGCACAGACGACGTGGGTCTACGAGCAGATCGAACCGATGTCGACGTATCTGGCCTCGATCCAGATCGGACCATACGAGCACATTCGATTGGCGTCCAAACCCGTTCCGGTAGAAGCGATCCTGCCGTCACGACTAAGAGAGAACTTCCGCGTCGACTTCGGCAGGCAGTTGGAGATGGTCGAGGCGTTCGCCGAGATGTTCGGCCCGTATCCGTTTGCCAAGTACACCGTCGTGGTGACCGACGATTCGCTCGAAATCCCCATCGAGGCACAGAGTTTCAGCACATTCGGAGCCAATCACTGCGACGGCAGCCGCGACGCCGAGAGGCTGATCGCCCACGAACTCGCCCATCAGTGGTTCGGCAATTCAGTGACACTCGAACAGTGGCACGACATCTGGCTCCACGAAGGATTCGCCTGCTACTCCGAATGGCTGTGGAGCCAACGATCGGGCGGGCGAAGCGCCGACGAATGGGCGCGACACTACTACGCCAAGCTGGCCGCCCACCCTGTCCGGGTAACGCTCGTCGATCCCGGACCGCGCAAGATGTTCGACGACTGGGTCTACAAGCGCGGTGCAATCACGTTGCACGCCTTACGTCTTCGCATCGGTGACGGCAACTTCTTCGCGCTCCTGCGTCGCTGGACCGACAAGTACCGCTACGGAACCGCCAGCACCGAGGACTTCATCGCGCTCGCCGCGAACTATTCCGACGCCCCGCTGAACGACCTCTGGCAGGCCTGGCTGTTCACCCCGGAGCTTCCCGCGTTTCCCGAACCGTCCTGACGCCGGCACATCGGTGTGTCGATGACTTCTGGTCCTGATCCCGAGATCTCCGCGGTATCCGACGATGCGAGCGGGCACAGTTCTGGCGGACGCAGTTTTGGCGGACGCAGTGCCGTCGGGCGCGTCACGATCGCGACGATCATCGCGGCGGCGTCGGGCTACCTGGTTCTACTCCTTGCCGCGCGGCAGCTCGGCGCAACGGGATACGCCGTCTTCGCGGTCTTCTGGGCGGCGTACGGCCTAGTCACCGGCGCACAGAACGGGCAGCTACAGGAGACGACGCGCACCATCCGCGCCGCCTCGGAGACGCGTGTGAGTGCCGCCTCGGAGACACGCACACGCCTCGGCCGACCGCTGCTGGTCAACGTCGGTATCGGCGCGGCGCTCGCCGTCATCGTCGCGGCGACGTCGCCGCTGTGGAGCGGCCACGTCTTCGACCAGTACCGCGTGCTGTCGGTGGTGCTGCTCGCCGTCGGGGTCGCGAGCTTCGCGGTGTACGCGCACCTGTGCGGCGCGTTGTCGGGGTCGCTGTCGTGGTCGCCGTTCGCGGTCCTGCTCAGCGTCGACGCGTTGATCCGACTGGTCGGCGCGGGCATAGCGGTCGCTTTCGGCTGGGGCGTGCTGGCGTTTCTGGTGATCACGGTGGTCGGCTCGGTGTCATGGATCGTGGTGCTCGCGACGTCGTCGACCGCCCGACGCGCCGTCGGACTGCCCGGCGACGTCGACGACCGACGCCTCGCGGGCAACACCCTCACCGCGATGGCGGCCGCGCTGGCGTCGGCGGTGGTGGTGATGGGTTTCCCGGTGCTGATCAACATCACCGCGCGCGCCGACGACGATTCGCGCGTCGTGGGTGCCGTCATCCTGGCGGTCACACTGACCAGAGCGCCACTACTGGTGCCGCTCAACAGCTTTCAAGGGGTATTGATCACCCGGTTCGTCGCAGCGCGCGACGCGTTGCTGCGTTCGCTCGCCGTGCCGCTGGCCGCGGTCGTCGTGGTCGGTGCGATCGGCGCGGTCGCGGCCTGGGCGATCGGCTCCTGGCTGCTCACACACATCTTCGGTGCCGACTTCACGCTCGGCGGCGGCACCATCGCGTTGTTCATGGTCGGCGCCACCGCCCTGGGACTGCTGACCGTGACCGGTGCGGCAACGCTGTCTGTCGGAGCACACCGGTGGTACGCGGCCGGGTGGTGGGTTGCCGCGATCGCCTGCGCCGCGCTGCTGACCGTGCCGCTCGAGGTGACCGACCGCGTCGCGCTCTCCTTGGTCGTCGGGCCGCTCGTCGGGGCAAGCGTGCACCTGGGCCGGCTCGCTACGTTCTCGACGTAATCAATTCGTGCGACGTCAATTCGTGCGACGGATTGTCGACGCCGCGCCCGCGATCCGCGCCATGCCGTGGTGCAGCCGCGACGTCACGTGCAGCCGTGCCGCCCGCGCGGCGCGTGTCCATCCGCGTGCTGCACATCGTTGTGCCTCACCGTCGAAGAAGGCGTTCTCCTCGGCAAAGCGTCGACCGTCGACCGCCTGCACCGAGCTGACCGACGCGTCGTGGCGGCGGTAGCGGAACAGCACGCGCGGGTCGTAGGCGAGCGCCTCCCCCGCGAAAGCGAGGTCGACGAGGAGCGCGAGGTCGAGGACGACGTCGAGTCCCTCCCTGAACCCGACCGTCCGCACGGCATCCGTGCGCCACAGCAGCGACGGGAAGTAGGTCCAGTTGCCGCGATAGAGGCTGGTGGCCATCGCCTCGCCGCGCAGGACCGTCGCAGACGACGGCGCGAGCACCGACTTGATCCGATCCCCGAGCGGGCGCACAACATGATCGTCCGCGTCTATCACCTCGACGCCCGGCGCGATCACCGCGGCATCGGGATGTGCGTCGGCCAGCGCACGGACACCCTTGAGGTACCCGGGCAGCATCACGTCGTCGCAGCCCATCACGACGTACCGGTCAGCGGTGACGAGGTCGACGCAGCGTCGAAAATTGCCGTTCACGCCGAGGTTGTGCGCGTTGCGCTCGTAGTGGACGCGAGCGTCTCCGAGGCCGGCCAGCCATTCGCGCGGCTCATCGCTCGGATAACCATCGTCGACGACGACGAGCCGGAAGTCGGGGTCCGCCTGCTCGAGAACGCTGGTGACCGCCTGCTTGAACTGCTCGACGTCGCCGTAGAAGGGCATCATGACGTCGATAGGCACCCGATCAGGGTAGACGTTGACGCGCCCACGCCTTCCGGGCACGTCCGAAGTGCCCCGCACCTGCTCCGATAGGGTTACCCCCATGACGGAACGCCCCACCAACGACGACGTGTGGTTGGTGATCCCCGTCTACAACGAGGGCGAGGTGATCAGAGACGTCCTGGTCCACGCCTCGAAAACCTTCCCGAACATCGTCTGCGTCGACGACGGCAGCTCCGACGACTCGGTCGCTCAGATCCGATCGGCAGCAGCCGACGTCGCGCGCACGCAGACCGGCAGCATCCATCTCGTGCGCCATCCGGTCAATCTCGGGCAGGGTGCCGCGATCCAGACCGGCGTCGAATATGCGCGGTCACGGCCCGGCGCCCAGTACTTCGTCACCTTCGACGCCGACGGCCAGCACCGCGTCGACGACGTCGTCGCGATGATCGACCGACTCCGCACCGAACCCGTCGACATCATCGTCGGCACGCGGTTCGCCGACGGCCGGAGCGAGTCGGTGCCACTGCTGCGTCGGATCGTGCTGCGGACCGTCGTCTTCCTGAGTCCGCGCACGCGCAGACTCGGACTCTCCGACGCCCACAACGGCCTACGCGCGTTCAACAAGACCGTCGCCGACCAGCTCGACCTGCTGATGGCGGGCATGAGCCACGCGTCGGAGTTCGTCGCGCTGATCGACCACCATCACTGGCGGGTCGCGGAACAGCCGGTCACCATCCTCTACACCGACTACTCGCGCGCCAAGGGGCAGTCGCTGATCAACGGCGTCAACATCGTCGCCGACGGTCTGCTGCACGGGCGCATGAGGAGATAGCCATGATCATCATCCAGATACTGCTCCTGCTCGCGGCCCTCGGACTCGTGTGGTTCTTCGTCACCAACCGCGGCAACGCGAGATCGTCTGCGGGAGTGAAGCTTCTGTTCGTCGCGTTCGTGGTCTTCGGCGTCTACGCGATGTTCCGCCCCAACGATCTGACGACCGTCGCGGGCTGGGTGGGCGTCGGCCGCGGCACCGACCTGGTGCTCTACTGCCTGGTGATCGCGTTCGCATTCACCACTGTCGCAACGTATCTCAGGTTTCGCGAGCTGGAGATCCGTTACGCACGACTCGCGCGCGCGGTCGCACTGCAGAACGCCGAGGTCGAGAACCGGCGCGACTGAGAGCCCCGTCCGCCCGAGCCCGCCTCCAAACGCCGCCCGAACGTGTAAACGCGGCTGGTGCACCAGCCGCGTTCACCAGAACGAGCCGCGTCTACGACGCCCCTTCGGCCAGCGACCGCAGATACGCGGTCACGTCGGCGTAGTCCGGAAGCAGCCCCGATTCGCGTGCGGCGGTCAAACCCGGTGCCGCAGTGTCCTTCTCGGACAACTCGTAGACCAGGGGCGAGCCGTCGCGGGCGAGCGTCGGCCATTCGATGCCCAGCTCAGGGTCGAGTGGATTGATCCCGTGTTCTGCACCGGGGTTGTAGCCGGTCGAGCACAGGTACGTCGCGGTCGACCCGTCTTCGAGTGCGCAGAACGCATGGCCGAGTCCCTCGGAGAGGTAGACCGCACGACGGTCGACGTCGTCGAGAAGCACGGTGTCGTAGGTGCCGAAAATCGGTGAGCCGACGCGAATGTCGACGATCACGTCGAGGATCGCACCCTTCGGACACGTCACGTACTTCGCCTGCCCGGGCGGAACGTCGGCGAAGTGCACGCCCCGCAGGACGCCCGCGGCCGACACCGACAGGTTGACCTGCGCGAGATCGAGTCGGTGACCGATCACGTCATCGAGCAGATCCCCCTTGAACACCTCGGCGAACAGGCCGCGAGCGTCACCGTGCTGCACGGGCGTGAACTCCCAGGCACCGTCGATCGACAACGGACGGATTTTCACGCGCGCTCCTCTGTTTCGTGAATCGTGTTCACTCGAAACCCTTACCGCGGGCCAGGATGTCGAGCAGGTAGTTGCCGTAGCCCGACTTGCGCAGCTTCTCGGCGCGCGTTGCCAGCTCGTCGTCGGACAGATAGCCCTGCCGCCACGCAATCTCCTCGGGCACAGCAATTTTCAGTCCCTGCCGCTGCTCGACGGTGCGCACGAAGTTGCCCGCGTCCAACAGCGAATCAAACGTCCCCGTGTCGAGCCACGCAGTCCCACGCGGCAACACCTTCACCGCGAGCTTGCCCTGATCGAGATAGTGCGCGTTGACGTCGGTGATCTCGTACTCGCCTCGCGCACTCGGCTGCAGGCCACGCGCGATCTCGATGACGTCGTTGTCGTAGAAGTACAACCCCGGCACCGCGTAATTCGACTTCGGGGAGGTCGGCTTCTCCTCCAACGACACCGCCCGCCCCTGCGCGTCGAAATCGACGACGCCGTAGGCCGTCGGATTGGCCACCCAATAGGCAAAGATCGCGCCACCGTCGATCGCCTCGAAACCCTTGAGCTGCGATCCAAGGCCCGGCCCGTAGAAAATGTTGTCACCGAGCACCAGAGCCACCGACTCGTTCCCGATGTGATCGGCACCCAACACAAACGCCTGCGCCAAACCGTCCGGCGACGGCTGCGTGACGTACGAGATATCGATACCGAACTGACTTCCGTCGCCCAGCAGCCCGGAAAACGCGGCCGAATCGTGCGGGGTCGTGATCACCAGAATGTCGCGAATACCCGCCAACATCAGCGTCGACAACGGGTAATAGATCATCGGCTTGTCGTAAACCGGGACGAGTTGCTTACTCACGCCCTGCGTAATCGGGTGCAACCGCGACCCGGTACCACCGGCAAGAATGATTCCACGCATGCAGATCAGACTAAACGGAACTGCTCGTCGGAACATCTCGTCGGACGCTCGGTACTCTAATGGCGCTGCACTCACCCTGCGACTCATCCCGCGGGTCCACAACGCACGAAGGGAACGACGTTGAAGCTCCTGGTCACCGGCGGAGCCGGCTTCATCGGGGCGAACTTCGTCCTCCGCACGCTCGAACAGCGCCCCGACGTGCAGTTGACCGTCCTCGACAAGCTCACCTATGCGGCGAGCCCCGCGACGCTGGCACCTGTCGCGGATCGCATCACCCTCGTCGAGGGCGATATCGCCGACGCCGCGCTGACCGACCGCCTGATCGCCGACGCCGATCTCGTCGTCCACTTCGCAGCGGAGTCGCACAACGACAACTCGCTCGCCGACCCGTCGGCCTTTGTGCAGACCAACCTCGTCGGCACGTACACCCTGCTCGAAGGGGTTCGTCGCCACGACGTGCGGTATCACCACATCAGCACCGACGAGGTCTACGGCGACCTCGACCTCGACGACCCGTCGCGGTTCACCGAGTCGACCCCGTACAACCCGTCGAGCCCGTACAGCTCCACCAAAGCGGGTAGTGACCTGCTGGTTCGCGCCTGGGTGCGGTCGTTCGGGGTGCCCGCCACCATCTCCAACTGCTCCAACAACTACGGGCCCTACCAGCACGTCGAGAAGTTCATCCCCCGCCAGATCACCAACGTGCTCTCCGGCGTACGGCCCAAGCTCTACGGCGACGGCCGCAACGTCCGCGACTGGATTCACGTCGACGACCACAACGACGCCGTCTGGACGATCATCGAAAAGGGCGAGATCGGCGAAACCTACCTGATCGGCGCCGACGGCGAGGTCGACAACCGGACCGTCGTCGAAACGATTCTGGAACTGGCCGGACAGCCACGCGATGCCTTCGACTTCGTCACCGACCGCCCGGGCCACGACCGCCGCTATGCCATCGATTCGACGCGCCTGCGGACCGAACTGGGCTGGTCACCGCGCTACACCGACTTCCGCTCCGGCCTGTCGGCGACGATCGACTGGTACCGCGACAACGCCGCGTGGTGGCAGGCCGCCAAGGGCGACGCGGAGGCGAAGTACGCCACCACCGAGCAGGTCATCGGCTGAGCGTGACGCGCGCCCGCCGAGCGTAGAGCGCGGCGACCACGATCCCGACCAGGGCGGCCATGGTGACACCGCTCGACAGCAGCAGCCGCGGAGTCGACGGGAACGCCCCGTACAGCCCGGGTGCGACGACGGGCAGCAGGCCCGCTGTCAGCGCTGCCACTGCGGTGACGAAGTTTCGGTCAGCAGACATGTCGATCGCCGTGAACATCTTCAACCCGGTCACGATGATCATCGCGAACACGTAGGCCGCAGTGGCACCGACCACGGGCGCCGGTAGCGAGTTGATGATCGCGCCGACCGGAGCCACGAACGCCATCAACACCAGGAGCACGCCGGTCCCCGCAGTCACATACCGCGAGCGCACGCCGGTCGCACGCACGATGCCGATGTTCTCCCCGCTGGTGAGCATCGTCTGCCCACCGAACAGCCCCGCGAACACCGACGTCACCGCATCGCCGCGGATTGTGCGCCCGACCGTTGCGCCGGTATCGATCCGTTTACCGACGACGTCGGCGTTGAGCACCACCTGCCCCGTCGCCTCTGCCATCGAACCGATACTGAAGACCAGCAGCGGAATCGTCGCGAGGATGTCGAAATGCGGGGTGCCGAAGGGAAACACCGACGGCACCTGAATCGCCTGATGCCCCGTGTCGAGATGAAGATGCCCGGTCACCGCGCTGACCATCGTGCCGACCGCCATACCCGCGAGCACAGAGATCCGGTTCAGCGGTGCGGGAAGAAACCTGTGCAGCACAACGATCGACGCCACGGTGACCGCGGCCAAGCCGACGGCCCACATCGGCGCAGTGGTGGCCTTGGCGCCGACGATGAGTCCGCCGGAGACCTTCACCAGGTTGATGCCGATCACCACGATCATCGCCGCGATCACCCCTGGAGGAACAAAGCGCACCACGCGACCGGCGAAGGGCGACAACGCGATTCCCACCAGACCAGTGATGATGACCGCGCCGGTGGCCGTGGCTGCTCCCGACGTATGAGCTATCTGCAGGAACAACACCACCGCAGCGCCACCCGGCAGCATCACGAATGGAAGTCGAGCGCCGAGCCCGAACCATCCCATCGACTGCAGCAGGGTCCCGACACCGCAGGCAAGCAGCGTCGCGCACAGCAACGCACGGGTGGTCGACGCGTCGAGTTCCAGCGTCGCACTGATCAGAAACACCGACGAGATCGGCGTCGCGATCATCACCAGCAGGTGCTGGATCGACATCGGGACGAGCTGGCGCCACCGCGGCCTGGTGTCGACCGGGTGCGTATCGGTTTCCGAGACGGGGATGTCTGTGGTCTCTTCCTGTTGTAGCGCCATCGAATTGGATATCGGGTGACCCGCGTGTGATCCCGCTACGTTGGACTCGTCGACAGCCTTGTCAGATGTGGTCACGACAGCAGCCCCCATGACTCGACCTGAGCGTCGGAGTAGCGGTAGGCGCGGAAGATCGCATTACTCGACGCGGGGAAGCGGGCAGCAGTATCGGGATCGGCGTAGGCAGAGAAGTGGGGAACGACGTACTCCCAGCACATTTGCTTGTCGGGCGTCACCTCGAAGATCCGCCCGAACGCCGCCTCGGTGACGAGAGTGTTTCCGTTCCAAAGTCGTTGCGCCCCGCCCATATAGGGCGTGAAGAAGGTCTCACGGATCGGGTCCGTGTAGCTCCACAGGATCTGCTTGGTCTCGGGGTCGACCTCGATCACGCGGCTATAGGTGACCGACTCGCCGGTACGGAAGGTGCCGTTGTCGAAGATGAGCAGAGTGCCGTTCGGCAGCGGCGTCACATGATGCTGTTGCGCAACAACACTCGAATCCAGCTGCCAGACAACATCTCCGGAGGCCTTGTCGATGACGATCACCGCCGACACGCTGCGCAGACTTGCCACCACTTTGTCGTCGCCGAGCGGTGCAACACTGTTGATGAGTGGCCAGTGTTCGCGCCAATAGTGCGGCTGCAGCGGGAAGTTCGTGACGTCGAGATGGTCGAACGCCCGCCACTGCCATACGATTTGCCCCTGCGCGTCAACATGGTTGATGACATCGGCGTATACGACGTCGCCCTTGTCGCCACCAAGCGCCTCGGTGCCGGGGAATCCGCCGCGCACAGCGCGCGCACGGTTGCCGGTCAGTGGTTCGACCGAGGCGTAGAGGATGCTGCCATCGTCGAGGTGGTTGGCATCGTGGTGTTGCAGGGCGTCGACGTGCTCGCTGAGTAGGTTTCCCGACGCGTCGTATCGCGCCATCGAACCCCCGCCGTACTTGCGCCACATGTCGAAGAGCGGTTCGACGCCCGATTCAGCGCCGACGAGACTTCCGTTGTAAGCCAACGAGCCGTCGTCGAGCAGACGCGCGTGTCGCCCCGGGCGGTAGGGCAGGTCCCACCGGTGAGCTTCGTTGCCCTCGGCATCAACCAAGTACACCTGCCCCGAGCCGTTCAGCGGCGCGTACAGCGTGTAGCCGCCCGCCGAAACTGCAGGATCGACGCCGATAAGGCCGACACCTCGTCGTTTGAGCGTGTTCTGTTCCATCTGGATCTCCTAGAATCGAACTGACCAAAGGTTCAGTACCGAAGAGTTGATACTGAATATTCAGTACTGAATCTTCAGTCACATTAGGAGAGTTGGCCAGAGTTCTGGTCACGCTGGCGTTAACTCTGGATTCCCGTTCGGAGCAGCGTCGTTTACATGGGGTCGCGCAGCGGCACCCACGGCGAGAGGACTACCGGTGACCACCGGACTGACACGCGGCAAGACCCTCGATTCCGCACAACTCGGCGGCGTGATCCGCGCCGCTCGACTGGAGAAGGGGCTCACACTGGCGCAGATGTCCGAACAGACCGGACTGTCAGCGTCGTTTCTCAGTCAGCTCGAGAACGGCCGCACCAACACCAGCCTCCGGTCGCTGCAGACCGTCGCGGATGCCCTCGGCACCACGGCAACTGTCCTGCTTGCCGATGCCGACACCGACGCCGACCCCGTTGCCAGGGCCGACGACGAACTGCTCACCCTTTCCGACGAACCGGACGCCCAGGTGCGTTCACTGGTGCGGGGCAAGAAGGCGCTGCGGGGACTGGAATTCACCGGTTCGGCACACGATGACAGAGAGTTCACCCACGCCCACGACGAGATCATGTACGTGATCGATGGGAGTGCGTACGCCACACTCAGCAGCGCCGACGGCGACCGGGAGGAGACACTCCGTGCTGGCGACTCGCTCTACATCGACGCCGGGGTCCCCCACCGCTGGCGGGCGCTGTCGGACGACACGCGTGTTCTGCTGTTCAGCGTCGCCGACGACATGGTCATCCGACGGTCGAACCGGCGCGAACGCGAGAAGTAGCGCCTTCATCCCGGGTCCAACCGGCCGGAGCCGTGCACGAGATGGTCCCAGAGCCAGCACCCCGACGCGCAGCTACCTCATCCGTGCACAGCTACCTTCTGCACCGCCCAAGGTGGCTGCACACAGATCAGGTAGCTGGACCGAGCGCTGCACGAAATGCCGCCCTCACGCCGCGCGCCGCCCGAGCATGCCCAGCACCCGACCACTGGCCGACAAGCCGTCGAACTAGCCCGAGCCGTGCACTAGCTGGCACTGGGCGCGACTCGACGCGCAGCTACCTCATCTGTGCACAGCTACCTTCTGCACCGCCCAAGGTGGCTGCACGCAGATCAGGTGGCTGTACGGAGAGCCGCCGACATCAGCCCTCACGCCGCGCGCCGCCCCCGACGACTGGCCCGTCGTCTCATGTTCACCAGGTCAGCGTCGCGGTCGGACACTTTACGCATACTTGCGCTAAGTGCTATTCTCGAAATCGAGAAAAGCCCTTTCGAGGCCCCACTCTCCCGCGAAGTCCCATCCTGAATCCCTCTCGACCGCAAGGCGGCAGATGAACCCCGAACGACCCCCGAACAGCGTCGTCATCACCAACGTCCACGACAGTAAGGGCACCATGCTGCGAGTCGTCCGGCTCACCGACGACGGCGGACTCATGATCGAAGGCCACGACCTCGGCGGCGGCGTCGAGCAATTCTTCGGTGCCTACGAGTACGAGTTCAAGAAGCAGTTCTCGTCCGACGCGGTCGCACGGCTCCGGGACCTACTCGGCCTCGAATCCGACGACGAACTGCTGCCGACCATCAAGAATCGGTTCACATACACGGACGATTTGGAGGAGTTTCTGCGAGACAACGGAATTGAGGGGAAATTCTGGAGCCGGGTGGGTGACTGAGCACTCCGAATGGGATTTATCGACACCGAGGCCTCCGCCGTCGTCTCATTGAATTACGCAGGCTAACGATTTTCGACGCCGCTACGAATCCCCTAATACAGGGGTTCGTCCAGCACACTCGGCATCGGAGATTCTCATGGTCACAGCTTCACGTATTCGTCGCGGCGTCGTAGCCGCACTCGCCGCGGCAACCATCGCGAGCGGCGCGGCAGTAGCAACAGCACCCAGCGCGCACGCCGCGCCGACACAACCCGGCATCCACCAGGTCGACCAACTCGGCGACCTGACCTACCAGGCACTCTTCGGCGCGGGCGTGCAGGTATACGAGTATGCGACGACGGTTCGCGGCACGTCCGATTCGACCGGAATCACCCCGCGGTACTACTACACCGTGCTCCGGAAGCTGAACAACCCACGCGATGGCAAGCCGGGGAGCCTGCGATACGGGTTCGTCGGACTCGGCCCCGGCACACAGCTGCCGGAGGTCTTCGCCCTCTACTCGCGCCTGCATCCCGAGCCGCACAACCTCGGCAACTTCTACTTCCGCGTCAACCCACAGACGCTGCAGCCACTGAGCTACGACCCGCACCCCCTGCCATGCCCGAAGCTCATCTCCGGCCCCATCGGACCGCTGACCGGCGGCGCCGCGATCCTCGGAAATCGTTGCGGCGGCTGAGCCACTGTGACCGAAAGGCCACCAATGGTCGGCTAAGCCCTTGTCGCCGATAACAGGTTCGTTTCATTGAGTCGCGTGGGATGACACACCCGTCGACCGTCGACACTCTGGATCGAGAGGGAGGTCTGTCGGGGCGTCGACCATCGGAGGTCAGCATGGGTTCGGCTCGCCGTACCGGCTGCAAGCTTCTCGGCACCCGTGTCGCAACGGCGCTGGTCGCGGCGACGGTGGCCGGCGGCGTGACGTTGACCGGAGGCACCCACGCCGACGCCGCACCGACAAACCCTTCGATCGTCAACGACGTGGCGAACCTGCCCTACCAGGCACTGTTCGCCACGGGCGTCCAGGTCTACGAGTTCGCGGGGATCTACCGTCAGGACAGTCCGGGCAGCGCCCCGTACTTCTTCACGGTGTTGCGCAAGCTCCACAGTGCAAATCAGGGCGCCCCCGGCACTCGGCGCTATGCCTTCGTCGGGCGCGGACCCGGTTCGACGCTGCCCGAGGCGTTCGGCATGTACCCCGGTCGACGACCGTCGTCGGATCTCCACCTGCGCTGGACATTCCAGTTCGACCCGCGCACCCTCACCCCGACGCTCGGCGGCGTGATGCAGTGCCTCTCGCCGCCGACTGTCGGGCCGATCGGAACGCTCGCGGGTGGTGCCGTGGCGACGCACACCTGCCCGAAGTGACTCGACGCGACATCACGCAGGACTCGCATGCAGATCCCGCCCGGATGCCACACTCGGGTATGCGCCCCCTCGACTGGCCGCTCCGCGAACTCGTGGCGCTCTACCGCCGCACCGGTGCCGATGTCCCATACGGCGACCCCTTGCCGTCCCACGGCACCGAGATGGAGGGCTGGTTCTGGCGGCTGACCGACCGGGCAACCGGCCGCGCAGTGGTCGCACTGTGCAGTTGCAACCGCCACGACGCCGGGGACTGGTCGACGGCGGCCATCGTGCTCGAACCCGGCGCCGTCGTCCGCCAGGCAGCGATCGGCGCTGCGGTGGCCGATCCTCGCCAGTTCTCCGTCCGCGCGCAGGAACAGGGGAACTACCTCGATGCCAATCGAGGCGGGGTCACTCTGACCATCGACGACGTCACCGTCGACCTGCGTGTCGACAACACCCGACCCTGGCCGAAGGCGTTCGGCGGCGGCGGGGTGTTCTCTTCGATCCCGTTCCTCAACCAGTACTGGCACGCTTACTGTCTTGGCGGCCGGGCGTCGGCAACGGTCACCGGACCCGGCGTGGACTGGCGGTTCGACGACGCCCGGCTCTACTGCGAACGCAACTGGGGTGCCGGTTTCCCGCAGCGGTGGTGGTGGGGCGAGGCGCATGACTTCGGCGACGACGACGTCTGCGTCGCGTTCTCCGGTGGGCTACTCGAACTCGGCCCGGTGAAGCAGGAAGTCACCGGAGTGGTCGTGCGCATCGGCTTACGGGTGCTGCGCATCACCCCGCCCGCACTGACCAGCTACCACTTCGACCGGGACACCTGGCACTGGCACATCACCGCGCGCACAGTGCGATTCGCCATCGAACTCGACGGCCACGGTGTCGGAGAACCGCCCGTGCTGCCGGTGCCGATACCGCACGAGCGGCGCAACGTGGACACCGATTACGAATTCCTCGACGGAACCCTCCGCTGCACCGTGCGGGAATGGGGTCGCGTCATCTACGACGGCACCTCGTCGCTGGCGGGACTCGAGATCGGTGACCGCCCGGCGTGAGCGTCGGCCGCGCTCGCTCGCTGAGGGTTGACGGGAACGACGTCGTGCAAGAACGCCACCTCGTCGGCGACCACGTCCTCGAAGGCGTCACCGACGTAGATATCGAAGTGTCCGTACGGGTAGATCTTCGCTGTGATGTGCGGATTGCCTTGTACCGCACGCACTGTCGGACCGGATGGGGCGACACTGTCGGTCGCGCAGATCGCGACGAATGTGGGGATGCCGATACGCGATGCCTTCCGCGCAGGCGAGTAGAGCGGAATCGCGAGACCGGTGCGCGCGGTGACACGATCGGAGAACGACGCCCCGTCGGGCACCAACGACAGGTAGCCCGATTCGGCGTCCGGTGCGGTCATCAGCGCGGCGTCGTGATCGTGTCCGGTGAGCCCCACCGTCACCGGGTCGCGACCCACCGCGCTCGACGCAAGGTCGGCGATTGCGCGCGCCGTGACCTTTGCCGACGAGATCGGGTCAAGTGCGGTCAGGGACGCGATACCGCTGGTGAACGGGCACTGCGAAATCGCCGCGGCGAGCCCGGGATGACGCGACGCCAACGTCAGCGCGTGTCCGCCGGAGAACGACGACCCCCACACGACGACCCGAGCGGCGTCGACCCCGGTGAGCGACTTCGCATAGGTGATCGCGGCGTCGTAGTCCGCGAGTTGCCTGCGCACCGACAACAGTTGCCGCGGCTCGCCATCGCTGTCACCGAAGTGTCGGTAGTCGAAGACAAGGCATGCGTAACCCGCGTCGGCGAAACGCTCGGCGAAGGCGTCGAGCCTCATTGTCTTGATGCCGCCGAGGCCGTGCGCCATCACGATGATCGGCGGGTTCGGCGACTTCGGTCGATAGAGCCAGGCTCGGATGACGACGCCGTCGGACGTGAACTCCACGTCGGTGCGCTCTGACCCCATGATCCCTCGTCTCGCTTGCGACCACATTCCGGTGAGCACAGCTTGTCAGACCGCGCATTCGTGTCGGCGCGGCCGCCTACCCAAGCAATTCAGCGGGTCATCCAAGCGGCCCACGAGTACACGACGGCGGCCAACGCGGCCACTGCGAGCGTCACGTGTTCCAGCACTGCGCCGAGCACAAAATCCGACGGCAGCAGTGGCACCACCAACGCGCACCACAGGGTGACGACCACCGTGAATCCGAGGGTCACCCTGCCGATCACCGCCGTCGTCGTTGCAGCGACGTGCCGGTTCCGCCCGACGAGGGGCACCAACACGATCAGAATGATGGCCACAATCGACACCACGACATTGATTCGGATGCCGGTGGAGAATGGCCACTCCAATCGCAGGTGACCGCCCTCGCGCAGCGCCTCGGTGTCGAGGGTGTTGCTGAACTGCAACGCCACCACGATCATCGGCCCCCACAAAGCCGTGGTGCGAGCGACAAGGTTCTGCGCAGGCTGCATGATCGACCGGTTGGTGCCGTAAAGCCGCAGCACCTCCCGCAGACCGAGCAGCAGCAACAGCGACGCCAGGCCGAACGCGGCACCGTTGAGCTGCTGTTCATGCGCGGCCACCGGACCATTCGACCGACCCGAGAGGATCGCATAGCTGAACGCGAGGATCAGCAGCGAGAAGAACGCGCTGGTGAACACGATCACGCCGCTCGCCCCTGCAGCCTCGGCATCGTCGTCGCGGGTGTCATGGTCGAGCGGCAGCAGTACCGCCAGCAGCGCGAAACCCGCGAGCAGGCCCGCCACCGCCGAGTACCAGCCCGCGGCAGCGGCGATGTCGAACGAAGCTACCTCGGCAGTCAGCACCGCACGTCGCCCCTCAGCCTCACGAGTTCATACGACTCCATCACCACATTCGGCCTCACGCGCTCGAACACCGCAACCCGAGAGGGTGCTTCGCAGCAAACTGTTCACCGAGGGGTAGCTCACAGGGTCCGCGTGGATGAATCCCAGTCCGACCGCTTACCGTGATTGTCATGCGTGTACTCGTCAGTGGAGGGGCCGGCTACATCGGCTCACACACCGTGATCCGACTCGTCGAAGCAGGACACGACGTCGTCGTCGTCGATGACTTCAGCAACGCCAAGCCGACGGTCATCGGCCGACTCGAGGGCCTCACCGGCGTCCACATACCGGTCCACTCCTTTGACCTCACCGACGTCGACAAGACGGAGAAGTTCTTCGACCACGAGGACGTCGACGCCGTGATCCACTTCGCGGGGTTCAAGGCGGTCGGCGAGTCGGTGGCGAAGCCGCTCGAGTACTACGAGAACAACCTGGGCAGCACCTTCTCGCTGCTGCGCGCGATGCGACGCCACGACGTGCACCGGTTGGTGTTCTCGTCGTCGGCCACGGTGTACGGCGCAGAGCCGGTACTCCCGATGACCGAGGACTCCCCGACGTCGGCGACCAATCCGTACGGCTGGACCAAGGTGATGATCGAGCAGGTGCTGCGCGACGTCGCCGCCAGTGATCCCGCCTGGCGCATCGCCGCGCTGCGCTACTTCAACCCGGTCGGCGCCCACCCGAGCGGACAGATCGGCGAGGACCCCAGCGGTATCCCCAACAACCTGATGCCGTTCGTCGCACAGGTCGCCGTCGGACGTCGGGAGAAGCTCTCGATCTTCGGCGACGACTACGACACCCCCGACGGCACCGGCGTGCGCGACTACATCCACGTCGACGACCTCGCCGCAGGCCATGTCGCGGCACTGGAACGAATCAGCGCAGGGTCCGAACCAATGTCGACCTGGAATCTCGGTACCGGACAGGGCGTTTCGGTACTGCAGGTGGTGCAGGCCTTCGAACGCGCCAGCGGTAAGCCGATCCCGTACGAGATCGCACCGCGTCGAGCCGGCGACATCGCGGCGTCGTACGCCGACCCGACGAGGGCGAACAAGGAGCTGAACTGGTTCGCGGGCAAGACAATCGACGACATGTGCGTCGACACCTGGCGCTGGCAGTCGAACAACCCGAAGGGCTACCCGGACGCCTGAGGGGTACAGCTCGCAGCGGTTCAGCGCGGCGCGGTGAGCACGTTCTCGTTAACTCGATACACCGTCACGTTGCCCTGCCTGAACACCGGCGTCAGCCCCGGCGCGCCGTGCTCCCGGAGCGCCAGGAACGGGTCGCCCTGCACGCCGTGCTCGGGGTCGGGGACGCCGTTCTGGAACGGCCAGTAACTCGGCGGACTGTCGATGACGTAGTGCACGTTCATGTCGCGGACGATCTGATCGACGTGCGGATCGGCACCGATTTGCGCTGTCCCCCAGTACAAGTCGCGCTGGCGTTCGGAGAACTCGTTTGCCCGATAGAACGAGAACAACGGGGTCAGTCCGGTGACCGGATACAGCCACCCGGTGCCCTGATCGAGGTTGTTGAGGATCAGCGCGTCGTGCGCGTCTGGCTGACGATCGAGCCAGTGGTATGCGGCGAGATCGTCTCTGCCGACCAGCTTTTCGCCGCGTTCCTTCGACGCGATCTGCGCGTTCGACGGGTAACGCCACACAGCAGCGCCCGCGATCAACACCAGCAGGACGGCAAACGTGACCGGTACAGCCCAACGTCGCTGCGTCGCAACGCGGTCGCCGGACCCCGACCGCGCCACCCACCGCGACACGGCCAACGCCGCGATTCCCACCGCGACGCCCGCGGCTGCCGCACAGAACAGCGCCACCACAAAGGTCAGTCGATGCGGCGAGTTGTAGAAGTAGCCGCCGATCACCCCGAGCGGCGCCGACAGCGGGCCAAGCGAGACAACCGAATTGGCGGTGACCAACACGAAGATGGCCCAGGTCACCAGTCCGCCCCAACACCGTAGCCACAGCAGCGCAACAGCACCGAGCACGGTGAGGATCACCAGACCCCACACCGGATAGTCCTGCGTCTGCAACGGCACCGTGCCGTTGAACAGTGCCTGCGAAAGTCCTTCGAGCACACCGACGGTGTCGACACGGAAGTCGAAGAACGGCAGCTCGTTGGTATCGGCGACGCGAATCGTGCCCAGTACCACCGGGAAGACCAGCACGACCGTCGCCAGCCCGGCGACCGCCAGGGTGACGAAGTCTCCGACGCGGCTGTGCACGGGCCGACGCAGCGCCTCGAACAGCCACCACACCCCGACGATCACACCCACCAGGATCAGTCCGGATGGATGCGTCGCCGTGACGCCGGAGACCGCGACGGCCGCGGGCAGCACCCGACGTCGATCGCGTACCGCACTGATCGTGAGCACCGCGGCGATGGGCGCCATCGACACACCCACGGCATTCGGCACCGAGGTCAACTGCACCTCGACATACGGCAGCGACGGGAACAGCGCCGCCACAGCGCCCGCAACACCTGCGATCAACGCCGACGTCGAGGTGTCGAAGCGGTGGCGCGCAAACCAGTACGCGAGTGACGCGACGCCGAGCGTGACCGTGACCGCCAACGTCGCGGGCGAGTAGGTGTTGTACAGCTGCACCGGGTTCGCGCCGGTCAGCGGAATCTCCAGAGCGCCGAGCGCGTGCCACGTATTCGGGTAGTAGTTGAAGCCGTGGGTGTCGTAGTTCATGAGCTCGCCCATGCGCAACGACGATCCGACGCCGGTCTCGTGAATCCAGCGCAGCGAACTCGCGTGCCAGAGCGAATCCCAGACCTGAGGAATGCTGCCTAGTCCGGCGAACGCGGTATTGGCGATGGGCCTGATGCACGTGATCGCGATGATGATCGCCCCGAGCGCGATGCCGATGCCCCCGCGCAGCGCCGCACGCCAGCTCAGCGGACCGTCGACCGTCCCGTCCTCCGAGGTCGACGTCGCGGCCGGCGCCGGAGCTATTCGACGTCCCGCCCGCGTACCCAGGAGCGCGGCATAAACCCAGGCCAGCGCATACGCGACGAGGACGGCGACCACCGCGGTGATGACGTTCCATTCGAAACCGATCGCGCCGTAGAGCACGGTCGCCACGCTCACGATCGCGAACGTGATCGGCGCGCCCGCTGCGATCGCGACGGGCCAGCTCAGCGTCAGCCGACGACCGACGCACGCCCCGGGAACAATGAGCAGGACGACGGTCACCACACTCACCCACGCCCCGAGCAGCACTGACACCCGTCCTTTCACTCAGCCGGCCCGAACCGGATTCATCCCGGTCCGTTGAACCGGTCGACCTCGTGCAGGTTACCGCGCCACCCTTTTGTCGCCGTTGACCGTGTGCCGTGACCCCTGGACGTCGAATGTTTGTAGTTCTACAATCTTTGTATGTCCACAACTACCTCCGTCGAGCTGACGCCGCGCAGGAAGATGGCGATCCTCGGCACCTGCTGCATGAGCCTGCTGATCGTGTCGATGGACGCCACCATCGTCAACGTCGCTCTGCCGGCGATCCGCACGGATCTGAACGCGAGCGTGTCGTCGTTGCAGTGGGTCATCGACATCTACACGCTGGTGCTGGCCAGCCTGTTGATGGTGTCCGGAGCCACTGCCGACCGATACGGACGCAAACGCTTGTTTCAGATCGGGCTGGTCACCTTCGCGATCGGATCGCTGGCGTGCAGCCTCGCGCCGAGCGTCGGCGTCCTGATCGCCGCCCGCGCCCTGCAGGCCGTCGGTGGCTCGATGCTCAACCCCGTGGCGATGTCGATCATCACGCAGATCTTCGTCGACCCTCGCGAGCGCGCCCGCGCGATCGGCGTGTGGGGATCGGTGGTCGGAATCTCGATGGCCGCCGGCCCGATCGTCGGCGGCGTGCTCATCGACACCATCGGGTGGCGTGCGGTGTTCTGGATCAACCTGCCGATCTGTCTGATCGCGATCGTGCTCACCGCCATCCTGGTCCCCGAATCACGCTCGCCCATCATGCGCACACTCGATCCCGTCGGGCAGGCGTTGGCGATGATCGCACTCGGCGGCGCCGTCTACGGCCTCATCGAGGGACCTGGCCACGGGTGGGGATCTCCGCGAACCGTAATCGTATTCGCCGTCGCCGCAGCAGCTTTCGTCGGCTTCGTCCTGTGGGAACGACGCCACGACGACCCGTTCATCGACCTCCGATTCTTCGGCAGCGTCCCGTTCGCGTCGGCAACCGTCATTGCGATCTGCGCGTTCGCCAACTGGGGTGGGTTCTTGTTCCTGATGTCGCTCTACCTACAGGAGGACCGCGGGTTCAGCGCCGTCGGCACCGGCGCGATGCTCGTTCCACCCGCGATAGCGGTCCTGATCTGCTCGCCACTCTCCGGGCGCGCGGTCGGTCGCTGGGGCACACGACCGTCGCTCGTGATCGCCGGGATCGCACTCCTCATCAGTTCGTCGATGATGCTGTTTATCGACGACGCCACCCCGGTCCCCCTGCTGGCCTTCATGTTCTTCATCTTCGGACTCGGCTTCGGGATGATCAACGCGCCCATCACCAACTCCGCGGTCGCAGGCATGCCCCGACATCGAGCCGGAGCTGCCAGCGCCGTGGCGTCGACGAGCCGTCAGATCGGCGTGAGTCTCGGTGTGGCACTTGCGGGTAGCGTCACCGGCTTGGCCGCGGCGCACACGGCCATCGACTTCTCGAGTGCGATGACGGCCATGTGGTGGATCGTGATCGCTTTCAGTGCAGCGATTCTCGTACTCGGTATCGTGTCCACCACACCGTGGGCGCTACGCACCGCGCAGACCGTCTCAGATCGGCTGATCGAACCGGAGATGTCCCATGCCTGAACCCGGAGCAGCCGACGAGCACGGCGCTGTCCCCCACGACGAACTCGTCGCGCAGGTCTGGCGCGAACTCACCTCGTTCGTGACAGATTCACGCGACGCGTGGCGACGCACGGTGGTAGCCGAAACAGGGTTGCCGTTCAGCAGGATTCGGGTGCTGAAGCGGTTGCGGAACGGCCCGCTGACGATCACCGAGATCGCTCACGCCGCCACCATCGATGCCCCCGCGGCGTCGGTCGCGGTGTCCGACCTCGAGTCCGCGGGATATGTGGTGCGCGAGCCGTCGTCGAGCGACCGTCGTCGAAAAGAGGTACGCATCACCGACGCCGGACGCGAGGTGCTCCAGACCGTCTGGGACGTCGACGATCCGGCGCCCGACGTACTGACCACGGCCTCCACCGCCGAACTGGAACTGCTGCACAAGATGTTCACCAGGAGCTCCGGACGGGAGGCCTGACCCCTATCGGTCAGGCGGCCACGGTGTGCCGACGATGCCCGTACAGCGCGACGGCGAGACACAGCAGCGCCGCGACGATTCCGAAGATGAACATGTGCGTGTAGGTGACCGCGTGCCAGAACTCGGTGATCAACGCCAGCACAGCCGGAATCGCGAAGCCGAGGTAGGTGACGCTGTAGAACACCGCGGTGAGACCGGCGAGGTCGTTGCGGCCGCTGCGGGCCGCGATCCGCTGCACCTCGAGTAGACCCGCGATCATCGCCATGCCGTAGCCGCAGCCGAGAACCGTCGCAGCGATCAGCGACATCCAGATCGTCAACATGTGAGCGGCCAACGCCGCCAACGCCATTCCGATTGCCAGCACCGTGAGTGCGGCGGCGACGCCGCGCACACCGTCGGGGTTGTCGATGCGACGTCCCAGCGACTGGATGCCGAAACCCGCCGCGAGTCCGAGCACACAGCACAGCGCGGCGAATGCGATCGGCGCGCCCGCGGTACGCGCCGACATCAGCGCGGGGATGATCGCGTATGCCGATGCGCACGCCCCGAACACCCACGGCGCAACCGGCAGCACCACGAACAGGAACCGACGGTGCGCCGCCGACGGGATCTTCAGGTCGTCGACGAGTCGTCCGGGAGTGCTACTGGGCGAACGTGTTTCGGGCGCGCGGACAAGCAGGAGCACCAGCGCGATCGCCGCAAGCGAGATGTTCACCAGGTAGGCGAGTACGTGCGGCCACGGGGCCCACTGAGCCAGCGCACCGGCGACGCCCGCACCGATGCCGAATCCGGCGGTGAGGCTCATCGCGGCGCGTCGGGCCCCTGATGCCGCCCCGGCGCCACCACGAACCGACAACTCCGTGATCCAACTGCCGCCGACCGCCATCGACAGTCCCAACGCGATTCCGCTGAACACGCGTCCGATCGACAGCAGCACAACAGAATTCGCGCCAAGTGCCAGGAGCAGCGACCCCACCGCGGCGAACACCGGTGCGGGCAACATCAGCGGGCGACGCCCGTACCGATCCGACAGCGGACCGCCGATCAACAGCGACGGCACGATGCCGACGACATAGAGGAACAACAACGCGTCGACAGCGACGGCCCCGAAATTGCCCGTCTCGCGGTACATCACGAGCAGCGGCGTGAATTCGTTTCCACCCCAGGCCGATGCGAAGACGGCGAGTGCCACCGCGATCCACGCGGTGCGACGAACCGTCGGACCGGTCACTGTGGGGGTGGCGTTGTCTGCGGTGGTCGTCACCGTTGTCCTTCCTCTGTGTGGGCGGCGCTCGCGTCGGTCGCGTGGACGGCGTAGACATCGTCGATGCGATGAACACCCGCGACGTGGTCGACGAGCAGTGATGTGAATCTGTCGGCGTCTGCGCATTCGATGGCGTCGACGAGCGCGGTGTGCTCGGCAATGATCCGGGGCGTCATGGTCGGCTCTCGGTGCACGCTCGCGGTGGTCATGCGCCGCTGGCGTTCCGCGAGACCGAGGTAGAAGTCGGCGAGTACGCCGTTGGCCCCGGCCGAGACGATGAGCTGGTGGAACTGCGCGTCGAGACGGGAGAAGTCGGCGATGTCGTCGGGTCCCACTTTCGCGTGTGCGGCCAGATTGCGGCGCAGGTCCGCCACCAGGTCGCCGGTGGGCAGGCCGCGGGCGACGAGTCCGCGTACCGCGTGAGACTCGATGAGAATCCGGGCGTCGACAACGTCGCGGGCCTCGGTGTCGGTCACCGGCAGCACCAGCGCGCCGCGTTTCGGGTACAGCCGCATCCAGCCTTCTGCCTGCAGCCGTAGAAACGCTTCACGGACCGGGGTGCGACTGACCTCGCAGCGCTGCGCCACTTCGCCCTCGCTGATCAGCTCACCACCGGCGATGGCGTTGGTCAGGATGAGTTCCTTGACCTCGTCGTACACCCGATCGGCCGCCGATGTGGCGCTCAGATCCAACATAGATACAAGTTGTACTCCTGATTGCTTAGCGAGTCGAATCTTTGTGAGCCGGTCGGGGCGGAGCGACACCGAACATCTCCGCGGAGGCGCGACATGCTCGCTTGCGCCACGCCAGGCCGCCTCAGCTCTCCCGTTTCTGGGCCCTCCTGTTTCTGAGGTCTCCCGTTTTCAGTCATTTCCGAACCGCCTCGGCGAGCCGACCTGGGCTTTTGCGGCCGGGCGCCTCTGAAAATGACTGAAAACGGGAACGGCTTGGAACCTTTGCGGACGGTGCACGTCCAAATGCCATGGTTATTCGACCTCCGGTGAACCCCGACCTCACTCCCGATGCGCTTCCGCTCGGCGCAATCGACCCCGACGCGGTCAACCTCGGCGTCTTTTCTCGGCCGGAGCTCCGGGCACGCGGGCTCACCGACGCCGACCTGCGCAGAAAGGTGCGTCGCGGCGAACTCCTCGTTCCACGTCGCGGCTGGTACGCCCAGCCCGAAGCCGATCCGGATGCCGTGGCTGCAGCCAAACGTTATGGCGCGCTCTCCTGCGCGTCTGCGCTTACGAAACACAAGTTGTGGGTGCCGCCCGGATATGAATCGCTCCACGTGCGCGCAGGCAAGAGCGCGTCGCCGCGGCGCGCGGACTACTGCAGGCTTCCCGGCGAGGCGCTGCCCGTCACCACCATCACCGACACCATCGGTCTGTCTCTGGCGTGCGCCGCGGGCTGCATGAAAGACGACGACACGATCGCCACGCTCGATTCGGCGATGCACACCCTCGGCATCGATGTCGACGACCTTCGCCTGATGCTGCCGCAGACGAGTCCACTCATCGATGCCCTGCTTCTCGAATGCGATCCGCGGTCGATGTCCGGGACCGAGAGTCTGACCCGAGTCCGTTGTCGCCGAGCCGGTTTCGAGGTCGAGGTACAACCCGAGATATCCGAAGCCGAGCACGCGGACCTGCGGATCGGCCGGCTACTGATCGAATGCGACAGCAAGCTCTACCACCTCAGCCCGGCGAACTACACCAACGATCGACACCGCGACCGGAGATCACTCACGCAGGGTCGACCCACCCTCCGGCTGACCTACGACGACGTGCTGTACGGCTGGGAGCAAACCCTCGATGACATCACCGAGATCGTGGGCGCTTTCGCGCAGTGAGGCGTGCTAAGCGCCGACGTAACCCTTGTCGTCGCGCTCCTGCCAGGTGCATAGGCACAGCTCGTTGCCCTCGGCGTCGGCGAGTACCCACCACGAGGGCGCGAACTCGTCGGTGACCAGCGTGCCGCCGGCGTC
Organism: Gordonia jacobaea; assembly: GCF_965344965.1. Classification (NCBI taxonomy): domain Bacteria; kingdom Bacillati; phylum Actinomycetota; class Actinomycetes; order Mycobacteriales; family Gordoniaceae; genus Gordonia; species Gordonia jacobaea. The sequence continues at coordinate 1,151,018 of NZ_CBDRLS010000001.1, forward strand.
GAGTGCGGCGCGCATTCGGGCTTCCACCTCGTCGTGCGGGATCCAGAGGTCGAGGTGTATCCGGTTGCGTTCAGCCCGTTCGGCATCCATCTGTTGGAACCAGATCGCGGGGAGACGTCCGGCGGGGTCGACGAGGTCGGCCGCTTCGAGCTCGCGTGCGTCGCCGTCGAGTTGCTTGTAGCCGAGCACAGCGATCCAGAAGGGTCGGATCTTGTCGATGTCGAGGGCGTCGATGGCGACGTCGAAGCGGGCCTCCGGCATGGAAAGCGGTTCGAGTTCAAGCTCGCGAGCGATCTGCGCGATGAGGTTCGCCAACCCGACGTCGGCTTCGGTGATGCGGTGCGCACTGTGCGTCGAGAGAGTGAGATGGATTGTGCCGTACCGCAGATCGATGTCTGGGTGGTGGTCGGCGATCTCTGCTTCCTGCGCGATCCGATGGAGGAAGCGCACGCCGCGAGCCATCGACCCGGTGTCGTACCCCGCACGCACGCTGTTGCCGATGACCCGCCAGGGGTCGGACAGCCGAGTGCTGGCGTCTGCTGCGGTGACGGGCTTTCGCGGAGAAGGGGCCATAGCCCGACGGTACGGCGGATCGTCGTATGTGGGTCGCGGTTGTGTCTGATCGAGATGAAGTGGTTGTCGGGAGTTCACGCAGTTCTTCGCCAACCGCCGCGAGACGGCACATTCTGGGATGATCGACCGCATGCACACACGCGCATGCGCGGCGCTGGTGCTCGCGGTAGCAGGTCTGGTGGGGACATCATTCGGAGCCGGCGCGGCACTCGCCGACCCGTTCCCGGTGACCACCGACGTGGTGGCCGCCCAACGCGACGGGCTGACCGGGCCCGCCGACGCCGCCCCCGCCGGCGCGAATCGACCCGACTGTCACGATCGGTACGACCGCGATCCCGTCATCCTGGTGCACGGCACGACCTCGAATCAGTCGTCGGCGTGGTCGTTCCTCGCTCCGACGCTGGCCAACGCGGGTTTTTGCGTCTACACGTTCACGTTCGGCCAGGTACCGGGAAGCGGTTCGGTCGGCGGATTGGCACCCAGAGCGACGTCGACGCAGCAGCTCGCCACCTTCATCGACCACGTCCGTCGCGAGACCGGCGCGAGCACCGTCGACCTCGTCGGACACTCGCAGGGCGCAGCGGTTGCGCAGTCGGTCACGCAGTTGCCCGGCAGGGCCGCACAGATCGGCACCATCGTCGATATATCCGGAGCGAATCGCGGCTACTCGTTCGGCGGTAAGCCCGTGCCGCGCGGCGAGGGCGACAACGGGCCCAACCACTCGAACATCAAGTACGTCAACCTGGCCACCACGCACGACGAGGTGGTGTTCCCGCTGCGTAACGCCCTGATGGAACCCGCGCCGAACGTCACGAACGTCGTCGTGCAGAACGTGTGCCCGGCGTCGACGGTCGGGCATCTGGGCATGATCTACTCGCCGACCGTGGCCGCGCTGGTGCTGAATGCACTCGACCCGAGCTCGCCGGTCGCGGTCCCGTGCGGCCGCGACTTCCCATTCTGAGGGCACCCACCATGCCCGGTCTCGGTGCCGGTTTTGGTTCCACCGACGCGGCTCGCTACACTCGTGAGCGCTGCCTCGCGCAGCACGCCGCCTTAGCTCAGTCGGTAGAGCGATTCACTCGTAATGAATAGGTCAGGAGTTCGATTCTCCTAGGCGGCTCCAGTGCCCTCCGGCCACACCAACGGCTACGATTCTTCGGACGCGGTGACCTTCTGGTCATCACGACCGGAAGGGCAGACGCTGACGCTACCACCGGGACCGCAGCCTATCGGCGGTCCAGGCAGGCAAGACGGACAGGCTGCCGCTCGTGTCCTCGATGCCGAGTATGCCTCCGACGCAGCAATTCTCGACGATGAGAGTCGGCACATAATCTCCCTCTGGCAGCGCGACGACCGCACGTACCAAGAATTTCAACGGGTCGCCCGCAGGGGAGTCCGACGACGCGCTCATGGTCGAACGGGCCGACATTCTCGATGTACTGATCGAGCGACATCGGTTGGCGCAACGAGTGCTCGTTTACCGGGGCGTTCGCAACGCTCCAAAGGTATTCGGGTTGGATACGAGCGCCCTCAGTGACCTGATTGGCCAGACCGTTCCCCTATCGGGCTACTTCGCAACGTCGGTTCACAGGGCCGTCGCCGCCATCGACTTCACGCGTCCACCTTCTGGTGACGGACCGGCGTTGCTCGAGCTCGAGGTGCCCGCTGGAACACCAGCGCTGTGGATACCTCCGCTGGGCGACGGTGCGCTCGCACCAAGGCGAGCTACTGCTCTCGTCGTATGTTGTTCTTCAGATTGTCGGCGTCGACGAAGCGGGGACGCTTCCCACAATTCGCGCCGTCATAGTGACGCACTGATTCGTGTAGCCGTACGCTCGATATGGATCAACGAGAACATGGGTTTGATCTGAAATTTGTGTCGACCCGCGGGATGGAATCATGGGTATTGCGAATCGTCTATGGGACGACAGCGTGTATCTCCCTGTCGACGTCGATCTCCCGCAGCCCGCAATGGCAGGTCAATTGCTGACCATTCTCCGCCTGCTCGATGCGCCCCGCGAGGAGCAGATCGAGGGTGTTCGAGCATGGCTGCAAACCAATGAGCCGAGCAAGAGCCTACAAATCAGCCTGGAACGACGCGGACTCGGTGCCGCACTGAACCAGCCGTAACCGCGAACACCAGCCCACTAGTGCCGGTGCGCGATCACCCGTAGTACGCGAACTCGCAGGTCGGGTTGGTTTCGGTCTTGTACGAGACCAGGCTGCTGCCCATCATGATCGCGCAACCAACCTCGGTACCGCCGGTCACGCTTACGCTCGACGAGACCTCGTTGTACACCGGGTAGTCCTTGCTCCACGGCAGCGTTACGGCGGTCTCGGTGGTCTCCGGCCCGCCGTTGATGCGGTAGCGGATGGTGACAGGAGTCGAACCGCCGACCACTTTCATCGTCGCAGTGCCGACCGACGGTCCGGTCGGTTGAGCCGCAGCGGATTCCGCGGTGCTCGTCGCGATATCGGTGGTACCCGAATTCGATTGCGCCACCGGCTCACCCGGCAATGAACAACCGGCCAGCAACAGCACGAACGCTGCACCACAACAGATTCCGACCACTATCCTCTTCGACATGCGAGGAGTGTAATGCGCAGAAAGCCCTATGCCACGGGAGTCATCCACAGGCCAGACGACGCAATGTAGAACGCACGATGCGGCCGGACCCAGCACGTGGTCCGACCGCATCGTGCATTCTCCGGAGAATCTCCGGCGAGCAGGATCAGGCAGCGAACACCGCCAGACGTCGGGGCTGCTCCACCGACGAGTAATGCGACGCGTCGCCCTGGATGATCTGGCTCTGCTGCCCGTTGACGTCGACGGGCACGTCGCCGGCCAGGGTGATCCGATGCAGCTGACGCTTCTGGTTGCCGAAGTCGGCGATGCCGTAGTGCTGGGTGGCCCGGTTGTCCCAGATGACCAGGTCGCCGTAGCTCCAGTTCCAGCGGAAGGTGTTCTCCAGCTTGGTGATCCGAGCCTGCAGCAGTTGGTACAGATTGGCGAACTCCGACGCCTTCAGGCCGCGGAACTCCTTGGCGAAGTGGCCGAGGAGCAGGCTCCGCTCACCGGTCTCCGGGTGCACGCGGACAACGGGATGCAGCGTCTCGTACTCGGAGCTGGTGAACTCGGCGTAGTGCTCCTCCTTCTGCACAACGTCGACGCCGCCGGACGGCTCCTTCTGTCCCACATAGTCGTACAGGTTAGAGTGCGTGGCCCACAGTTCCTCGACGAGCGAGCGCAGCGGCTTGGGCAACTGCTCGTAGGCGGCGACGGTCGACGCCCAGGTGGTCGCACCACCGTAGGCGGGCAACACGATTGGCCGCAGCAGCGACGCCTTGGGGATGCGATCGACGAAGGTCACGTCCGTATGCCAACTGTTCGCGGCGCCTTCGATGGTGAGCAACTGATCGCCGCGCGACGTCACGGTGGGGTGCGGTGCTGTCGGCTCACCGAGCAGCGACGCGAACGCATACTGGGTCTCGTCGTCGAGGTGGTCCTGTCCGGTGAAGGCGATGACCTTGTTGACGGCGAGCGCGGTGCGGATCGCCTCGACCTGCTCGGTGGACAGGTCTCCGCCGAGACGGACGCCCTCGACCCTGGCGCCAATGTTCTCGCCGAGCTTGGTCACGGTGATCGACGCGTCGTCGTAAAGGGCTTGCGCAGCGGACTCGCTGTCGGTGCGTCGTTCGATGTCGGTCAGTGTCACTGGTGTACTCCTTGGCTGATGTCGTCGTTACTTCGATTTCTCCACTGATCGGCGCGCGGCGACAGGTTCTCGCCCACACCGATTACAACCTTGTGCCGCCGCGATACCCGGTCGACGTAATACTCAGTCGGCGTGATATTCGGCGCTCTCGTCGATCTCGCGGCGGATAGCGGCCGGAACCCGCACGGCGCCCGGCCGGTACGTCACCGCGCGCAGTGCGCTGCCGAAGCGGAACACGCCGCGTCGCTCCCGCAGCTCCAGATCGACGGGACCGCGCGCGTCGAGCCCGACGGAGATTCCCGTCCACGGGGCCATGCCGACGAGCTGGAACTGGTTGTCCAACTTGGCGATTACCTCGACCTGCCCGCCACTCGACGCCTCGAGTACGAAGTCCCACCGCACCTGGGGCGTCGCGACGGCACGGAGTACCACGGTGTCGACACCGTCGGGTAGCTCACCGGACACGCGCGCAATACGGCCGTAGCTGTTGAACACAAAATGTGCTGTGCCGTCTTCGATGTAGAGCAGATAGCCGCCCTGGGGATCGCCGTGTGCGACCAGCACACCTTCGTCGGCACGTGTCCAGTCGCGCAGTTCGATCTCGATGTCGAAGTCTCGGTATGCGATGAGCTTGCTCGACCGGTACCGCTCGAGTGTCGGTGTGCCGGCGAGGATGCGCACCGGGTCGCTGTAGCGTTCTTCGTCGGGTCGTCGACGTCCCTGATCGGCCGGCGAATCGTACAGCGGAAACACAGTATTGCGCCATGCGGCTTCGTCCCACGCGCGCGCCAGCTCGGCAACGACGTCCGGATGTTCCGCGGCGACGTCGTGCGTCTCGGCGGGATCGGTTGTCACGTCGTAGAGTTCCCACTCCGGGTCGTCGACGCGATCGGGATCCCGGTGCAGCGACAGCAGCTTCCACCCTTCGCGATAGAACCCACGGTGTCCGCCGAACTCTGCGTACTGCTCGGTGTGATCCGAGTTCGACGCTCCATCGCGCAAAAACACTGCGGCACTGACACCGTCGCGCGATTGCGCGGGTTTGCCGTGCCGCTCGGTCGGAGCCTCGACGCCTGCCAACTCGAGCAGCGTCGGCACCAGATCCGTCACGTAGGCATACTGTCGGCGAACACCGCTGTCGTCCGCACGACGCGGCAGGCCGTCCGGCCACGACAGCACGAACGGCACCCGAACACCTCCGGCAAAGGTCTGCCCCTTGTAGAAGCGGAAGGGCGTGTTCGACGCCTGGCCCCACCCCCGCGGATAGTGCACCCCGAGAGCCTCACTGCCGATCAGGTCCTCGTCGTGGGGAACGTCGCGCTCCCAGTCCGACGGCACCGGGCCGTGCACGAATTGGCTGAAGTACGAACGGGTTCCGACCGGACCGCCTTCGGCGGTACCGCCGTTGTCTGACGTGAACACGACGATCGTGTTGTCGAGTTCGCCGAGCTCGGTCAGGGTGTCGACGATGCGCCCGACGCTCTGATCGACCGAATCGACCATGGCCGCATACACTTCCTGGTACTTCGCGAAGCGCTCCTGCTCGGCAACGTCGAGTTCGTCCCAGGGTGGCGCGTCGTAGCCGGGCTCGGTGTTGCGTTCGGCGATCGGGGTGCCCTCGTCGAAGAGACCTTCCTCGACCTGTCGTTCGAATCGTCTCTGGCGCACAGCATCCCACCCGTCCGCGTACTTTCCGCGGTACTTCTCGAGGTCGGACTCCTTGACCTGATGCGGACCATGCATCGCGATGTGCGCGAAGTAGAGGAAGAAGGGTTTGTCGGCATCGTGAGCCCGCAGCGACTTGATCTGCGCGACAGCACGATCGGTGAGGTCGTCGGTGACGTAGTAGTCATCGGGGTACTCGTCGACGTCGACGACTGAATTGTCGGCGATGAGCTGGTTGGGATAGAAGAACGAATTCAGCCCTTCGAGTGAGCCGTAATAGGAGTCGAACCCGCGCTGCAGCGGCCACGAGTCGCGTGTACGACCGGGACTCATGTTGGCGTCGCGGGCGAGGTGCCACTTACCGACCGCGTACGTCGCATAGCCGTTGGCGCGCAATATCTCCGGAAGGGAGAGCACATCGTCGGCGAGTTCGAGACGTAGACCGGGGAAGCCCGGATCGGAGTTCGCCACACTGCCGTAGCCGGCACGATGCGGGTTGAGTCCCGTCAGCAGAGCGGCTCGAGCGGGTGAACAGACCGGCGTCGTGTGGTAGTTCGACAGCCGGAATCCACGCTCTGCGAGCGCTGCGATGTTGGGGGTATCGATCTCCGCACCGAACGGCGAGATGTCGGAGTAGCCCATGTCGTCGATGAGCACGACGACGATGTTCGGAGCACCCGCCGGTGCACTCGGTTCGGGCTTCCACCAGGGTGTCGACTGCGACGACGTGCGTCCGACCCGACCCTCGAAGCCTTCGTAACCTCTTGCGTAGTCGGGTATTTCGCTGTTGCCGTCTGCCATCGTCACTCCTCGAAGATCGTGCGACCACCGCTGTCCGCGGTTACGCATCACACACCATTCGCACGGTGGGTCGGTCTGTCAACCCTTTCTCCGACGCTGCCGAGAAAGGCGCCGTGAGCTTGAAGTCGCCACCCGTATGCCCTCACAGTTGCTCGTATTCGACGACGTACACCGACCCGCGGCCGTGCGTCGGGTGGTCGATGTCCGGAGCGGCTTCTGCCGCATGACCGACCACGCCCAACCCCCAGCCCCAACCCCCGGCCCCATTCCCCAGCCCATCGGACGGAAGAGAATCCGAAGACCATGCCCACTCGCACACGAGCCGCACTGCTCGCGCTCGTCGCACTGCTGACGATGGCCACGGCAACCGCGTGCACCTCCGCTGTCTCACAGCAGCAGAACTCGACAGCGACTGCCCTGCCGCCGGGTCACAAGCCGCCACAGGGCGGCACGCTGCGCGTCGGGGTGCTCAACGACCTGAGCCCGAAGACCTTCTTGCAGATCGGCACGGGCAGCATGAACGGCCACGTGGTGTCGAACGTCTTCGACACCCTGATCCGCTACTCGCGCGATGATCTGACCGTCCGGCCGTCGCTGGCCACACGCTGGCAACTCGCCCCGGACGGCCGCTCGCTCGCGCTCGATCTGCGCGACGACGTGCGCTACCACGACGGTCGGGCCTTCACCTCCGCCGACGTCGAGAGCTCGCTGAAGGCGTACACCGCCGGGCCGTGGACACCGCAGTTCAAGCGGACCGCCGCTGCGATCACCGGATATGACACCAGCAATCCGCACCGCGTGGTGCTGACCTTCGACCATCCGCTCAGCAACGTCTTCGACCTGCTCGACTCTGCACCGATTATCGACGGCAACACCCTCGACGGGCTGCGTGCGGGCAAGGTGTTCAACGGAACGGGACCGTTCCGCTTCTCGTCGTGGCAGCCGAACTCGGATGTTCGCCTGGTGCGCAACGAGTCCTACTGGGGTCCCCGAGCCAATCTCGACGCCATCGACCTCAACATCATCACCGACCAGCAGGCGCTCTACACCCGGCTACGCACGGGCCAGATCGACCTCGCCTACGGACTCAACAATCACGACCAGGAATTGGCAACGCGCAGATACGGATTCAACAGCATCACCTACACCGGCGCCGAACAGCAGGAGTACGTGGGAATCAACGTGGCCAACCCGGCCCTCGCCGACGTCCGCCTGCGCAAGGCGATCGCCTTCGCCATCGACCGCGAACGCATCATCAACGACGTCTTCCGCAAGAGTGGGTACGTCGTCAACCTGCCCTGGCCCAAGTGGTCTCCCGCATACGACGCGTCGAAGAACACGACGTACACACGCGATGTGAACCGTGCCCGCCAGCTCGTCGCCGAGCACGGGCAGGTTGCACCGATCACTCTCGACTACTCCACCCAGGGAGTCGACCGGGTGGTGGCGCAGATCGTGCAGTCGAACCTCAAGGATGTCGGCATCCCGGTCGAGTTGCGCCCCAACGACAACACCGTGCAGTCGTCAAAGCTGATCGGCGGCAAGTTCGACGGAATCTGGTTGCTGCAGCATGCCTTTGCACAGTTCACGCCGTCGACGCTCGCCGTCTCCGCGTACCCGTTCAACGCGGCGAAGAACTCCTCCAACTACGTCAACCCCGACTACGCGAAGGCCGCCAACGCGGCCTGGAATGCTCCCGATCCGACGTCGCCCGCGGCGCTGGCCGCGTATCGGCAGCTCGATGACATCTGGTTGAACGATCTGTTCCTCGTCGAGATCGGTGTGGTGTTCCAACAGTCCGCGGCGTCGCCCGCCGTCGGAAACGTCGATTGGGACAGGCGTGCCCAACTGCACCTCGGCGAGACCTACCTCAACACGCAAGGACGGAACTCCTGATGACCGGATATCTGTTGCGCCGCATACCGACGGCGATCCTGGTGCTGTTCGTGGCCTCCGTGCTGATCTTCGCGATCGTCCGATTGATCCCGGGTGGACCGGAATCAGCGCTTGCGGGTCCCGACGCCACTCCCGAGCAGTTGGCGGCGATCCGGCACGACCTCGGCCTTGATCGCGGCTTCATCGCCCAATACGCCACCTGGATCGCAGGCATCTTCACGTTCGATCTCGGCAAGAGCTACCAGGTCGGTGGCGAGATCAGTTCGCTCGTCTCGTTCGGACTGGTCCACACCATTTTGCTCACCGTCACCGCACTGATCCTCGCCGTCCTCCTGGCACTGGCGTTGAGCTTGTCGGCAACGATCTACGAGAACCGCTTCGTGAATTCCCTTGTCACCGGCGTGAATGCGGTAGCGATCGCGGTTCCGACCTTCGTTGTCAGCACCTTGTTGATCTTGGTGTTCGGAGTCAAATTCCGACTTCTCCCCGCAGGCGGCACACCGCCGGACGGACTCTTCAGCCAACCAGGCATCACCGCGCAGTACCTCCTGCTACCCGCTGTCGCTCTGGCGCTCCCGGCAGGCGCCACACTCGCCCGCTTCCTGACCGAGGCGCTGCGCACCGAACTACGGCAACCGTATGCGACGACGGCCCGAGCTCTCGGAGTGTCGAAGCGAGACATCGTCATTCACAGCGCGCTGCGCAATGCGCTACCACCGAGCCTGACCGCACTCGGGCTGGTGACCGGAGGCCTTCTCGGCGGGGCGATCCTGGTCGAGGCCATCTTCGGTTGGCCCGGGCTCGGACTCCTGACCGAGCAGGGCATCTTCGCCCGCGACTATCCGCTCGTGCAGGTACTCGTGCTGCTGTCGGTCGCGGTGTTCGTCGTGCTCCAACTGCTCGCCGACGTGCTGCATGCGTGGCTCGATCCCCGAATCCGATTGGCAGGTAACTGATGTCGACCTCACTGACCACCTCGTCCGGCTCGACGTCCGCGACCGGGGCCTCCGCCGTAGATATCGAACCGGGTCTGATCCCGGAGTCGCCCATCGACAAGGAGCGGCGTCGAATCCGAACGCCGTTGTGGCGCAGTCTCCTCACCGGGAGCGGCCTAGTCGGAAGCGTTCTGGTGCTCGGTATCGTGGCGCTCGCCCTGCTCGCACCGCTACTGACGTCGTATGGACCGGACCAGCAGATCGACGGCGCATACCTGTTGCCGCCCGGCGCCGACCACTGGTTCGGCACCGACGACCTCAATCGCGACGTCGCGACACGGGTGCTCTACGGCATCCGGGTGGATCTGCTGATCATCTTCATCGCGGTACCGATCGGCGCCCTTCTCGGTACCGCGATCGGTGTCCTCACGGTCTCTCACCCGATTTCGGATGTCATCGCGCAGCGTACCTTTGACGTCATCCTCGCCTTTCCCGCGCTCGTCCTCGGTATCGCCCTGACCGCCGTATTGTCGCCCGGCGCAACCACAATCGGAATCGTCATCGTGCTCGCGGAGATTCCCATCTTCGGTCGACTCGCCCGCACATCGGTGCTGCGCGTCAGAGAACTGCCCTACGTGGAGGCTGCGCGTGTGAGCGGCGCGCGCAACAGCTACGTTCTCCGCCGCCACGTACTGCCCAATTCGATCGAGTCACTCGGGGTCCAGTTCGCGCTGTCGCTATCGCTCGCCGTCTTCGTCGAAGGGGCACTGAGCTTCCTCGGCATCGGTGTGACTCCCCCGACGCCGTCCCTCGGCGGCATTCTGTCGTCGGGAAACAGCTACCTCGAGACCAATCCGTGGTTCTCCGTGGCGCCGCTCATCGTGATCACGGCACTTGTCCTCGGCTTCTACCTGATTTCCCAGTCCATTTCGCGCAGCAGGAGGCAGTGAGATGACCAACGCTGCAGACAAAGACCACGCAGTCGATCCCGCACCCGCACTGGAGGTCGACTCCCTTCGAGTCACCTTCGACTACCCGCGTCCGGCCGTCTCCGACATCAGTCTGCGCGTCAATCGGCGCGAGATCGTCGCTCTGGTAGGCGAATCCGGCTCCGGCAAGACGATGACCGCACGCGCGGCGATCGGCCTGCTCCCCGAGCACGCGGTCGCGACCGGATCGGTCAAGGTCGACGGCGTCGAGGTGTTGAACGCCTCCGAACGTGAACTCAACACGATCCGTGGCACCGGTGTCGCCATGATCTTCCAAGAGCCGCAGACCGCACTCAACCCTGCCCAGACGGTGGGATGGCAACTGCGCCAGGCGCTGCGGACACATCAGTCGATCTCGAAACGAGATGCTCGACGCCGCGCCGTCGAATTGCTCTCGCTCGTCGAGATCCCCGACCCGGAGCAGCGCGTCGACTACTACCCCCATCAACTCTCCGGCGGCCAGAAACAACGCGTGGTGATCGCCCTCGCACTCGCGAACGACCCAGCACTGCTCCTCGCCGACGAGCCGACGACGGCGCTCGACGTCTCGGTCCAACGTGAGATCCTCGACCTGCTGCTGCGGCTGCGTGGCCGGATCGACGCCGGAATCCTGCTCATCACACACAATCTCGGCGTCGTCGCCGACATCGCCGACCGCGTCGTCGTCGTCCAACTCGGCGAGGTCGTCGAACGCGGAACGGTCTTCGACATCTTCGCGCGGCCAACACAGCCGTACACCCGCCAACTCCTCGACGCCGTGCCGAAGCTGCCGACCGACGACTCCACCGACGACGACTCCACGGACGACGAGAGTGCAGGCGCGGCATCAGATTCCGACACCAGCACCGATATCGACGACGCTGGGTCACCCGTTCCCATCGTCGCCGTCGAGCATGTCACCGCGGTGCATCGTGGCGGTTTCGGACGCAAGCCCGTCGTCGCACTCGACGACGTCTCGCTGCACGTCGATCCCGGCGAAGTTGTCGGGGTGGTTGGCGAATCAGGCTCGGGTAAGACGACTCTCGGCCGGTCTATCGGCGGGCTCACACATCTCAGCGGTGGCAAGATCCTGGTCGACGGACACGACCTCGACGCCGTCGACCGAACACAGTTGCGCTCGCTGCGCCACACCATCGCGTTCGTGCCGCAGGACCCGACCGCGTCGCTCGACCCGCGCTTCACCGTCGCCGAGTCGATTCGCGAACCGCTCGACATCCAGCACATCGGCACGCGCGCAGAGCAATCGACCCGCGTCGAGGAGTTGCTCGACGCGGTGCATCTGCCTCGCTCGTTCGCCGACCGACTTCCGCATGAGCTCTCCGGCGGTCAGCGTCAGCGTGTCGCGCTGGCGCGGGCGCTGTCGGTGCGGCCCAAGCTGCTCATCGCTGACGAGCCGACCAGCGCGCTCGACGTGTCGGTACAGGCACGCGTGCTAGAACTGTTCGCAGACCTACAGCACGAGCTGGGCTTCGCGGCGCTGTTCATCAGCCACGACCTCGCCGTCGTCGAGCAGGTGTCCGACCGCGTGTACGTGCTGCGCAACGGGCGGGTCGTCGAACACGGGTCTGCGCGAGACGTGCTGACCCGGCCGCGCGACGAGTACACCCGCGCACTGCTCGACGCCGTGCCGTATCCCGACCCGCAGCGGCGTCGAGAGTCGAGCGCCGCGTTGGCGTGAGGTCCGAGACCCTAGGACTTCTTCGGCTCAGCCTCAGGCGTGTCGGCCGCGCTCTCGTCCGCAGCGGCCTCGGTCTCGTCACCTGTGGCATCGTCGTCGGCCAGCGGGTCGTAGCCGGGAACGCCTTCGAGCACGGTCAGCTCGTTGTCGATGGCGGCACCGACGGCCTTCGCGTCGTCTTTGATCTTCTTGATGAAGTCCGACATCTCGCTCCCTCGTCAGTGGTCGGGAATCCTACGCACCGCACGACCCCACTGCAGGCCGCGCAGTGACCACCCTACAAGCCCACAGATCATGCTTGTGACCAGACGAGGCGTTGCCTAACGTCATCGCCATGCCCGCACGCCGACTTCCCGACATCACAGCGCTGGAGGTCGTCGTCGCGGTCGGCAGGCTCGGCAGCATGGGCGCCGCCGCCCGCGACCTTGGACTCAGCCAGCAGGCCGTCAGCTCGCGCGTGCGCGGCGTCGAGCACGAACTCGGCGTCGAGATCTTCGTACGCTCCCCCGCGGGCGTCGAACCGACCGAGAACGGTCGCCTGGTCCTCGAGTGGGCCAACGCGCTCGTCGAGCGGGCAGCCGAGTTCGTCGCAGGCGTCGACACCCTGATCGGCAACAGGCATGCGACGCTCGTCGTCGCAGCGTCGATGACCGTCGCCGAGTACCTGGTACCGAGCTGGCTCACCACGCTCACCTCACGCACCGGAGCACGAATCTCGGTGCGCCCCATGAATTCCGCCGAGGTCATCGACACGGTGCGGTCCGGCGACGCCGACCTCGGATTCGTCGAAAGTCCCGGCGAGACAGCCGACCTCGACGCCGCGCTCGTCGCCACCGACGAGTTGTACGTGGTCGCCGCTCCCGGCCATCGGTGGTCACGCACGGGCATGGTGTCGGCCGACGAACTGGCGTCGACGCCGCTGATCCAGCGCGAACCCGGCTCCGGAACACGGATCACCTACGAAAAGGCGCTGTCGGAACTCGGACTCGTCGCCGCCGACCCACTCATCGAACTGCGGTCGGTCACCGCGATCCGGTCATCGGTGTTGACGTCGAACGGGGTGACGGTGTTGTCGCGACTGTCGATCGCCGACGACATCGCGGCCGGACGCCTCGTGCGCATCAATGTCGACGGGTTGTCGATGGTGCGTCCACTCCGTGCCGTGTGGACCTCGCACATCACGGTGCGCGGACCTGCTCGAGAGCTTCTCGACGTCGCGCTGGCGTCCACGACTTGATTGTGTGATCACACAGTCCGACTCCGCACATTGGGTGAATAGCACGGTGATTGTGATCCAGAACGCGTGGATTCTGACAACAGTTCAGAAATACAGCCCGTGTTCAGGAGGTACATCATGGCACTCGAGGCCACCGGCACCGTTGCCGAAGGAAGCACCGCAAGGTGGCGTGATCGCAAGCGCTATCTGTGGCTGATCGGTCTGATCGTCCCGTCGTTCGCATTCATCGCCATCGGTGGTTATGAACTCACCGGGTGGGGTGTCTTCCTGTGGGTCGGTCCGATCATCGTGCTCGGCGCGGTCCCGCTGATCGACTTCGTCGCCGGTTTCGACCCGACCAACCCGCCCGACGACGTGATCGAGGAACTCGAGAACGACAAGTACTACCGCTACATCACCTTCGCCTTTCTGCCGATCCAGTACGCGGGCTTCATCCTCTCGATGTATCTCATCGCCACCGCGGACTGGCCGATCATCAACCGCATCGGGCTCGCCGTGACACTCGGTTTCATCGGCGGCATCGGGATCAACACCGCGCATGAGCTCGGGCACAAGAAGGAGAGCCACGAGCGCTGGCTGTCGAAGATCGCACTGGCACAGAGCTTTTACGGCCACTTCTATATCGAGCACAACCGCGGACATCACGTGCGGGTCGCCACTCCGGAAGACCCTGCGTCGTCGCGACTCGGTGAGAGCTTCTACCGGTTCTGGTTCCGCACCGTGTCGGGCTCGCTCCGCAGCGCATGGCAGGTCGAGGCAAAACGATACCGCCGCAAGGACACTCACCCGTTCCACATCGGCAACGACGTACTCAACGCCTGGCTGATGACCGTCGTGCTGTGGGCCGCGCTGATCATCTGGCTCGGCGTCGGGATTCTGCCCTACCTCGTGCTGCAGGCGGTCGTCGGCTTCTCGCTACTCGAGATCGTCAACTACCTCGAGCACTACGGCATGCTGCGGCAGCAGACCAAAGCCGGACGCTACGAGCGCGTGCTTCCCATGCATTCGTGGAACTCCAACAACATCGCGACCAACGTACTGCTGTACCACCTGCAGCGACACAGCGATCACCACGCGAACCCCACTCGCCGCTACCAGACACTGCGCGACTATCGCGAATCACCCGCACTGCCAACCGGTTACGCCGGAATGATCGTCCTCGCGCTTTTCCCGCCGCTGTGGCGCCGGGTCATGGACCACCGCGTCGTCGAACACTTCGACGGCGACGTCCGACTCGCCAACGTCGCTCCCGGAAAGCTCGACCGTCTCACCCGCAGGTTCCCCATCCCCAGCGAGACGACGCTCGACGAGTCGCTTCTCGACGACGCGACGCCCGGCGCGATCAACGACGACATCGCCGCGGCCCGCTGCCCCGGTTGCGGTTACACCTACGAGGTCGCGGTGGGCAACGAACTCGAGGGATTCGCCGCGGGTACCGCGTGGAAGGAGATCCCCGACGATTGGACCTGCCCGGACTGCGGTGTGCGCGAGAAAGTCGACTTCATCCCCCTGAAGGAGACCAGCGCGTAGTCACCCGCGACCCGCCTCAGCCGAGGAAGGCGTCGAAGTAGTCCAGCGCCAACACCAGATCGCCTGCTCGCTCCCGAATGGGATGTCCGAGCAGGCGTTCTGCTTGCTGTATCCGGTAGCGCACCGTGTTCTTGTGTATACCAAGCGATGTCGCGACCTGGTCTGCACTGTCGGCGGTGGTCAACACGTAGCGGACGGTGCCGCGCAGTTCGTCGAGTTCCGGTGCGGCGAGTCCACGCAGCACCGCACGCGCGAAACGCCCTGCGGCGTCGGGATCTCCGGTCAGGAGAGTCAGCGCGGCGACGTCCTCATACACGGTCAGCGCGATATGTCGACGCGGCGACAGCGCGACACGTTGCGCCGCACGAGCATCGCGATGCGAACGGACGAATCCCTCGATACCCTCGGCCGCCTCTCCGATCGCGAACCGGATCTGCGCGGGATCGACGCCGCGCGAATCCCACTGTGCCGCAGTACTCGGCGCTGTACTCAGCGCCAGCCATCCCCACAGTTCGCGGCCTCCCGGTCGGACGACGGCCAGCCGTGCCCCGGGAATCGACGACGCGAGGCGGACGAGCGCTGGTTCGAGCCGCTCGATGGAGTCGGCGTCCATCGCGTGCGCGATGACTGCGACCTGTGTGACGCCGGCGATCGGATGGCCGCCCAGTTCTGCCGAGAGTTCCGTCGAGCCAACGCTTTTCCCATCGAGGACATCGACGACCAACTCGTAGCGTCGCGCATCTCCGCGTCGTCGAATCCGCTCCACTTCGTCCTGATACAACGCGACGGAGAGTTCGACCGAGGTGGCGAACCAGCGGTTGGCCTTGGTCCAAAACCACACCAGGAGCGACTCGTGATCGAGATCTTGTGGCGCATGCCCGACTACGTCGACGGCGAAATCCCACGACGCCTCCTGCGCGCTCTGGTAGACCTTCAACAGCACCGGCAGTCCCAGATGGTGCCGCGCGATCTGTATCGACAGATCCCCCGCTGCCGGCACGAGTTCGGTGGCCCCGTCCGCGTCGACGGTCACGCCACCGAGGAACGCAAGCCAGTGCTCCTCGACCGCGGCAACCAGCACCGGACGAATGTCGGCGGGCAGATCGACACCGGCGATGATCGCATCGACGGTGGTCGACACCCAGTCCTCGAGCGCAGTCGGGCTCTGCTGGTCGGCGACGAACATCTCCAGCCAGTCGGCGATCTCGGTCATCACCCCAAACTGCCAGAGACTGTGTGATTGCACAGTCGATAGCGTCAGATTGGGTGCGAGGACCAATGTTTGTGACGCATCTCCCGGTCAAGATGACAACAGATAGTCGTTCATCAGCCCGCTATCGAAGGAGAGAATCATGAGTCACATCCAGGTCGACCGCCCCACCTGCGAGGGCATCGGCATGTGCGAAACACAGGCCAACGAGTACTTCCAGATCGGCGACGACGGCATCGTCGAGGTAGCAACCTCCGACGTCCCCGACAGCGACAAGACCTACGTGCGCGCAGCCGTCGACTCCTGCCCGGTATCCGCCCTACGCATGCTCGACTGAGGTCCGCCGTGTCCGCACCACTCATGTCATCTGACACTCTTCCGCTCGTCATCGTCGGCGCGTCCTTGTCGGGGGTACGCGCCGCCGAGGGCGCCCGCGCCGAAGGGTGGACCGGCGCCATCGTCATGATCGGCGACGAGCCGCATCTCCCCTACGACCGCCCGCCGCTGTCCAAAGCATTGCTCGACGCCGACAAGCAACCCGAACTGCCCACCCTGCGACGGGCAGAGAGTTGGGAAGCACTCGACATCGACCTGCGAATGTCCACCACGGCAACGGGAATCGACGTCACGCGCCGGAGACTGCTCACCGACGCGGGCCCGATCGACTACCACGCGCTCGTACTCGCTACCGGGCATCGCGCCCGCACGATCGGCGCGCTCGACGGATTCGACAACGTCCACACGCTCCGTCACTTCGACGACGCGGTCACAATCCGCGAAACATTCCGCGACGCAACACGTCTGGCTGTGTTCGGTACCGGCTTCATCGGCTCGGAGATCGCGTCGGCCGCTGCCGCGCGAGGTATCGACGTCACCCTGATCGGCACGTCGCTTTTCCCGCTCGCCCGCAGCGTCGGCCCGCTCGCCGGACGCATGCTCGCAACACTGCACGAGGACGCCGGCGTGACACTCGTGTCCGACTCCGGCCTGGCAGGTATCTCGTCGCACGACAACAGGATCGACTCGATCCGCACATCGTGCGGACGCGACGTCCCGGTCGACGCCGTCGTCGTCGGCATAGGCTCGACGCCCGCCACCGACTGGCTCGCGGCGAGCAGCGTCGAACTCGATCCCACGTCGGGTGCGGTGATCTGCGATTCGACGATGGCGACCAGCGCGCCGGCGGTGTGGGCAGCGGGCGATGTCGCTTCGGTCGACGGCGCCCCCGGCGGGCACTGGACCTCTGCCACCGCGCAGGGATTCGTCGCGGGCGCGAATGCGGTTGGCGCGCAACAGACATATGCAGGGGTACCGTTCGCCTGGTCGTCGTGGCACGGTCACCGCATCCAGATCGTCGGCGCCACCGAGGTCGACCCGTCGGGCACGGTCACCGAGAGCCTGGACGACGGCGTCGTGCTCTACTCCGACGGCGACCGCGTGGTCGGAGCAGTGGCCGTCGATGCCCCCGGGCGGATCGCCAAGCTGCGTCGAGCACTGTCCGCGGAGGTCACCGCTGCGCGATCCTGACAGTCCTCGTACCCACAGGGGCGGCGAACGCGTCACGCGCTCGCCGCCCCGCAGGTGTGTCGTGAAGGAGATCAGGCCTTGATCAGATCCGGGTTCTCCTTGAAAACCTCGTTGATCAGCGACATGTCGAAGATTTGCTCGGGCTTGAGGGTGTAGCCCGCCTTGCCGAGTGCCTCGATGTTCTGTGCGATCAGGGCGTCGGTCATGGTCAGCAGACCGTTCTTCTTCGTGTCCTCCGACACGACGAGCGTGTTCTGGGCCGTCGCTTCCTTGGTCTGCTCATCGAGGTTGAGCTTGAGATCCTTGCCGTACTTCTCGACGGCGAGCTTCGCCGAACCCGCGGGATCGGCGACGGCGTCGTTCCAGCCCTGCACCTCGGCCTTGAGGAACGCCTTGAGTTTGTCGCGCTCGTTGTCGATGGTCTCCTGCTTCACCACGAGTGTCTCGGCGACCAGCGGGAGTCCGAAGTCGGCGAAGAGGAAGTTGGTGTTGGCAAAACCGCTCTCGGCCAACGTGATCGGCTCGTTGGTCACGTAGGCGACCCAGCCGTCGACCTCGCCCTTGGTGAGTGGCGTCGGGTCGTATTGCACCGAGATCTTCTGGACGTCGGACTCTTTCATCCCGTTGGCGGTGAGCAGTGCCTTGAACACATTCTCGTTGGATGCCTGCACGCCGATCTTCTTGCCCGCCATGTCCTGTGGTGTCTTGATCGGCTTCTCGGCCGACGACACGATGCAGAACGGATTCTTCTGGTAGGTGGCCGCGACGGTCATCAGTTTGGCGCCCTGCAGGATCACCGGCGCGGTGAGCTGCGGTGCGGTGGTACCGATCCACACCTTGTTCGACGTCAGTCCGGTCTCGACACCGGTACCGGCGCCGCCACCGGTGATCAGCTCGGGCGTTCCGAGACCGCCCGCCTTGTAGTAGCCCTTCTCCAAAGCCCAGTACTCCCCGGCGAACTCGATGTTCTTCTGCCACGAGAGCTGCACCTTGGGATTGTCCGACGACGCCCCGCCGGACGAACTGCTGCCACTGCTACAGGCCGCGAGCGCCCCGGACACGCCCAGTGCACCCGCGGCACCGCCCGCAAGGAGCGAGTACCGAAGAAATGCGCGACGATCGAGTCCGCCGCCGTTACGCACGGAATTACTCATTGGGTGTTCTTCCTTTCAGGTGGATCGGGCGAGGATCACCCGACCGGGCTGGCCACGATCAGCAGCCTCAGTTCTGCTGCATACCCATCTGGGCCAGGACAATTGATTCGACGACGCCGACGATCGCGTAGAGGATGATCGACGCAACGGTGATGACGAGTACCGACGCCCACAGCTCGTTGTATGCCGCCGCGGGCAGCGCCTGCTGCAACGTTGCACCGAGTCCCTTGTTGGTGCCGAGCCATTCGGCGACGGTCGCGCCGACGAGCGCACCGGGAACCGAGATCTTGGCGGCACTGAACAACGAGGGCACCGCCGAGGGAATCGCGGAGCGTCGCAACGCAGTCCATCGATTGCCGCCGTACACGGCGATCACGTCGTTGATCTGTGTGGGCGCGTTCGCCAGGCCGGTCATGATCATGACGAGCGCGGGAAAGAACACCACGATGCCACCCATCACGGCGACCACCCCGATTCCGCGCCCGACGACGAGGGTGATCAGCGGTGTCATCGCGACCAACGGCACCGAGCGCAGCAGCATCGCTATCGGCATGAATGTCTGTGCGGCAGGGCGTGATACGACGAACAGTGCCGCCACGAGCAGCGCCGCGGTCATTCCCACGACGAAGCCGATCGCGGCGTCGGTCAGGGTGATGGCGAGATTGTCGAAGATCTCCGACCTCGCGTCCGCAGCGCCGGGCTCGGTGAACAGGTATTGGAACACCTGCACAGGGGTGCGTCCGATGATGGGTCCGATGTCGGGGAAGGCGAGCAGGAACAGCCACCAGATCACCAGGATCAACACAAAGGAGGTGACGAGTGATCCGAGGAACTTGGTGATCTGCCAGAGCAGCGCTCCGATGTTCGGACCTGTAGCAACGCTTTCTGGCTGTCCGTTCGATGGTGTCGGTGTACCGGCGACCACCACGTCGGTCGTCGAATCGGTTGTGGGAGCGCTCATCCGAACACCTCCTTGCCCGCGGCCCATCGCGTTGCGAACCGGGCGACGACGGCGACGATCGCGTAGCCGACGCCCGCGACGGCACCACAGATCAGCGCGATCGCCCACACCTGCGGGATGTCGCCGCGCTGCTGCGCGACGATCATCGCCGGGCCTGCGCCTTTGTCCGGCATCGCGAGGAACTCTCCGAGGACGGCCCCGAGAACCGCGGCCGGTGCAGCTATCTTGATCGCGGCCAACGTGTTCGGAAGTGCAGCCTCGATCCGCACGCGCCGCAACTGCGACCAACGGCCACCGCCGTACACGCGGATCAGGTCGAGGCTTGCTTTGTTCGGAGACCGCAAACCACTGAGCGTTCCGATCATGGTCGTGAAGAACACCGAGATGGCCGCGAGGAAGATGATCATCGTCTGCACCTGCGCGAAGGCCACCTGGATGATCGGCGCGACGGCGATGATGGGTGTGCAGTAGGAGATGATCGCGAGTTGAGTCGCCAAGCCCTCGATCGGGGGGATCACGATCACCAGCAAGGCAAGCAGGATCGCGAGCAGATTGCCCCAAAAGAAGCCGCGGAGCGCCAATCCGATTGTGGACGAGAAGTTTTCGGCGTAATAGCTCCACCCGGTGTCGGCGATGGTCTGCACGACGGCCCAGGGAGTGGGAATCGTCCCGTGAAACCACTCCAACGCTCCGGCCATCGACCAGAGCACCAGCACGGCGACGATGCCGATGAGTCCCGCGGCCCACCGGTCGGCGCCTGCAACCGTGCGCGCCGACGACGTCCGTTCCACCACGGCGCTAGCCACTCGTGGCCTCGGAGATCGCGTCGGCGTCCGCGGTGTCGGGGACATCCCTGTCGGGCTCGGACGCGGCGGGTTGGGACTTCACAGGACCGCCCGATGTCGTACCGCCGAACAGCAAGCCGGACAAATGGTCATGCAGCGCATGGAATTCCGGCGTGCGCATCATCTCGGGAACGCGCGGCCGGGGAAGGTCGATGGGCACCACTTCCACGACGCGACCGGGGCGCGGACTCATCACAGCGACGACGTCGGAGAGAAAGACCGCCTCGGCGATCCCATGGGTCACCATGAGTGTGGTGGCGGGCTTCTCGGTCCAGATACGGAGCAATTCGATGTTGAGACGCTGACGGGTCATGTCGTCGAGGGCGCCGAACGGCTCGTCGAGCAGCAGCGCGGTAGGGCGCACGACGAGCGCCCGCGCGATGGAAACACGTTGTCGCATACCGCCGGACAGCATTGCCGGCTTGGCTTTCTCGAATCCGGTGAGGCCGACGAGTTCGATCAGATCCGACACCAACGCGTCGTCGGAGGGCATGTGTCCGACCTGGAGCGGCAACCTGATGTTGGATTCGACGGTCCGCCACGGCAACAGGGCAGAATCCTGAAAGGCGATGCCCAGCGAGTGATCTCGTTGCAGTTCGGTCGGCGACTGGCCGTTCATCAACGCGGTACCCGACGTCGGTTCCTCGAGTCCCGCGAGGATGCGCAGCACCGTCGACTTGCCGCATCCGGACGGACCGAGCAACGACAGGAACGAACCCTCCGAGGTCTTCAACGACACGTCGGAGAGCGCGGTGACCGTGTTGGTCCCACGCACCGATCGGCTGGTGAAGGTCTTGGTCAATCCGGAGATGTCGATGCCGGTCCCCGGCGGCCGCTCTGACGCGCGTGACGTCGCCCCCTGTGCAGATGTCATGAGTTGCCACGCTAGAAGCGTTGTGTTTCACCGTGATTACCCGGCGGTTACTCCGGGCGCCGAGCGCGACAAGTGGCCACCCCGGAGGTCAGCTCGGGCGCATGACCTGTCCGATGGTGGCAACCATCGCGTCGACAGCGAATTTCGGCTTCACGTTCTGGTCAAGGACTTCACGACATTCCAGCACGGCTTCGACACAGCGGAGCAATTGCTCCGGAGAGGCATACGCGGCCATCGGAACAGCGATGTCGGCAGCCTTGTCCGGGTGCATCGCAGTGACCTGTGCACCCATCGAGACGACGAGGGCGTCGCGGTAGAGAGCCGCGAGGTCGACGAGTGCACGGTCGAGGGTGTCGCGTCCGACGCGGGTGGCGCGCGACTTCTGGCGCTTCTCAAGCTCTTTGAGTGCGCCCGCCGTTCCGCGGGGCGGTCGGGCGGTGCCTTTACCCGTGCCGCCGGCGCCAAGCGCGGTCTTCATCTCCTCGGTCTCGGCTTCGTCTCGTTCGGCACTGATCGCCTTCGCGGCAGCGTCGGCCGACTTCACCAATTCCTCCGCGGCCGCGTAGGCCGTCGAATCGCGGGTGGCCGCGCGTGCGAGTGCCAATGCTTTGTCGCGTTGCTCGCGAGCCTCGGGGTCGGTGGCAAGGCGTCGGGCACGTCCGATGTGGCCGCCGCAGACCGACGCCGCCCACCGCGCGGCCTCGGCGTCGAGTCCGTCGCGGTCGATGAGGACGCGTTCGATGTCGGCGACGGTCGGAGTTGCCAGCGGGACATGCCTGCATCGCGAACGAAGTGTGACGGAGATGTCCTCCGGGTCGACGGACGGCGCGCACAGCAGAAAGACCGTGCGCGACGGCGGCTCCTCGACGACCTTCAGCAGTGCGTTGGCCGCCTGCTCGGTCAGCCGATCGGCGTCCTCGACGACGACGATCTGCCAGCGACCGGTACCAGGCCGACGCGCGGCGGCTTGCACGATCTCGCGCATCGAGTCGACGGACAGGCTCAGTCCCTGCGGCACGATGTGCCGGACGTCGGCATGCGTCTGGGCCATGACCGTCACGCATGCGCGACACTCACCACATCCGACGACATCGGGATGTTGGCACTGCAGAGCGGCCGCAAAGCACGTCGCTGCGACCGATCGACCACTCCCGGGCGGACCGGTGAACAGCCAGGCATGCGTCATCGACGCACGCGGCACGACGAGGGACGCCGGAGTGGGGCCGTCGAAGGTCGGGTCGTCGAAGTCTGGCTCGTCGATGTCTGGGTCGTCGAAGTCGGCAGCGTCGAGGACCGATGCGTCGAGCTCTACGGCGTCGAAGTCAGCGGGGGTGGACGGGCCTGCGTCGAGGCGCGTGGCGAGGACCCTGGCCGCCGTTGCGGCGTCGGTCAGCTCCTGCGCCACAGCCCGCTGCCCGGTGAGCCGGTCGAAGACATTTGTCACATCACCAGCGTAATCCGCAGTTCGGACACCCCGGCTTGTGGATGAACGTTTAACAATTGCAAGCAGCCAGATACCGTAAAGGTCGTGGTTGAACGTCGATCCAGGCTGTCTTACGGCTTGCACCTGGCCAAATGGCTTGCGCGCACGCCGTGGCCGATCCTCGCTCTCGACCTGTTGCGCGCAAATCTCGTTGGCGCGCTGTTCACCTTCGCGTTTCTTCGCTTCGGTATGCCGTCGCAGGATTCGTTCCAGTTCAACGACATCACCGCACTCAATCAGGGCATCTTCCTCGCCTATCTTCTCCTGGCGATGATCGTGGGCGGCGCGCTGAGTATCAAACTGTCGTTGCCGGTACTCGTGTGGCACCGACGTCGAACGCGACTCGACAACGACATGGCCCGCAAGCGGGCGCTGCGTCTGCCGGTGACGTTGTCGCTGGTCAACCTGGGTCTGTGGGTCATCGGCGGTGTGCTGTTCACCGCAGTCAACCTGACCGTCTCACACAAGGATGCGTTCATCGTTGCCGTCGCCAGCGCGATCGGCGCACTCGTGACCTGCGTGCTCAGCTTCCTCCAGTCCGAAAAGGTGCTGCGCCCCATCACCGTCGCAGCGATGGCCAACAACCCCGACGACGCGATCGCGCCGGGCGTGACCACACGCATCGCCGTCTTCTGGGTGATCAGCGTTGTCGCGCCGATGGTCGTGATCGTCGGCCTCATCTTGCTACAGCGCATTCACTTCATCGCGACCGACGCCACCGGGCTGCTGCGCCCCATTCTGTGGATGTGCCTGGCATCGCTGGCGTTCAGTCTGCTGGCCATCGTGCGCGTCGTACGCGCCATCAACGACCCCATCAAGCAACTCCGCGCTGCCCAGACACGAGTGAGCGAAGGCGACCTGACCACCGCCGTCAAGATCTACGACGGCTCCGACCTCGGGCTTCTGCAGGCAGGCTTCAACGACATGGTCGCCGACCTGCGCGAGCGGCAGCAGCTACGCAACCTGTTCGGCCGGTACGTCGGCGAGGATGTCGCGCGCAAGGCCATCGAGACCGGGACAGAACTCGGCGGCGAGGAACGCTACGTCGGGGTGTTGTTCGTCGACATCGTCGGCTCGACGCGGCTGGCCGTGAATCGGCCACCGCGAGAGGTCGTCGACCTGCTGAACGAGTTCTTCCGAGTCGTGGTGGCCGTCGTCGGACGTCACGGCGGATTCGTGAACAAATTCCAGGGCGACGCCGCGCTCGCGATCTTCGGCGCACCGCTGAACCTCGACGACTTCGCCGGTCAGGCACTCGCCGCGGCGCGGGAGATGCGCCAGGAGTTGTACGAGACACTCGGCGACACCGACATCGGTATCGGCGTCTCCGCAGGCAAGGCCATCGCCGGCCACATCGGCTCGGAGCAGCGGCTGGAGTACACGGTGATCGGCGACCCGGTCAACGAGGCCGCCCGCCTCACCGAACTGGCGAAGGACGAACCGACCCGCGTGCTCGGCTCGGCCCGCGCGGTGTTCCTCGCCTCCAGCGAGGAGGCGAAGAACTGGGACATCGGCGAAGGCGTCGAGCTGCGTGGCCGCGGCATCGAGACGCTGCTCGCCCGCCCGCACCTGTCGCCGTATCGGCGCTAGGTAGCATCCCGCTGATCGGGCCCCACCGCTGATCGAGCTCCCCACCCGCTGATCGAGCGCCAACCCGCTGATCGAGCTTGTCGAGATCAACGTGGTTTCGACACGGCAGCTCGCTACGCTCGCGGCCTGCTCAACCAGCGGGGTGCACCGCTGATCGAGCCTGTCGAGATCATTCCTCGGCCGGCGGGGTGCTCTTCTTCGCGGCAGTCTTCTTCGCGGTCGTCTTCTTCGCAGCCGTGGTCTTCTTGGCCGCGGTCTTCTTCGCGGCCGTCTTGGTTGCGGTCTTCTTCGCGGGCGTCTTCTTCGCGGTGGCCTTCTTCTTCGTGGCCTTCTTCGCCGGGCCGCGGGCGCGGCGGTCGGCGAGGAGTTCCATCGCCCGCTCGGGGGTGATGGTCGCGACGTCGTCGCCCTTGCGCAGGCTGGCGTTGGTCTCGCCGTCGGTGACGTACGGGCCGAATCGGCCGTCCTTGATCACCATCGGCTTGTCGCTGACCTCGTCGTTCTTCTCGAGATCGCGCAGCGGGGGTGCTGCGGCCTGCCGTCCCCGACGCTTGGGCTCGGAGTAGATCTTGAGCGCCTCGTCGAGCGTGATCCCGAAGATCTGGTCTTCGTTGGCCAGCGACCGCGAGTCGGTGCCCTTCTTCAGATACGGTCCGTAGCGGCCGTTCTGCGCGGTGATCTCGTCGCCGGATTCCGGGTCGGCGCCGACGACCCGCGGCAGCGAGAGCAGTTTGAGCGCGTCGTCGAGCGTGACCGTCGAGATGTCCATCGACTTGAACAGCGAACCCGTCCGCGGCTTGGGTCCCGCCTTCTTCGCGGCCTTCTTGGCAGTCTTCTTCGCGACCGTCTTGGTGGCCGTGCCACCGCCCGCGGGCGCGTCGTCGAGCGGCACCACACCGCCTTCGCCACCATCACGAGGAGTAGGACCTGCAGGAATTGTGGACGGGGCGGCGCCGCCACCCGAACCGTCCTCGTCGTCGTCGGACGGCAGGATCTCGGTGACGTACGGCCCGAACCGCCCCTCCTTCGCGACGATCTCGTGCCCGCTGACCGGGTCGACGCCGAGCGAGCGACCCTCCTGCGGCGTCGAGAACAGCTTCTCCGCAACCTCGAGCGTCAGCTCGTCAGGGGTCATATCCGCGGGCAGGTTGGCGCGCTGGAGATCCGGTTCCGCGTCCGGCGACGTCGCCACGTTGCGTTCGAGGTACGGCCCGAACCTGCCGACTCGGACGTACACCGGGCGGCCCTGCTCGTCGTCGAACAGCTTGATCGAGTTGACCTCGCGGGCGTCGATCTCCTCGAGATTCACCCCGACGAGCTTCTTCAATCCACCGTGCTTGGCGATGTCGGAGCCTGCGATCTCGGGCACTTCGCCCTGATCACCGCTCGACGACTCGTCGGCCGCCTTGTCGCCGAAGTAGAACTCGGTCAGCCAGCGGGTGCGGTTCTCGTTGCCGTTGGCGATCTGGTCGAGATCGTCCTCGAGTGACGCCGTGAAGTCGTAGTCGACGAGGTTCTCGAAGTACGCCTCCATCAACCCGACGACAGCGAATGCGATCCACGACGGGACGAGCGCGCTGCCCTTCTTCACCACGTAGCCGCGGTCCTGGATGGTCCCGATGATCGACGCATAGGTCGACGGCCTGCCGATGCCCAACTCTTCGAGCACCTTGACCAGCGACGCCTCGGTGTAGCGCGCGGGCGGGTTGGTCGAGTGACCGTCGGCCTCGAGGTCGGTGGCGGTGAGGTGCTGCCCCTCGGTGAGCTGCGGCAACCGTGTCTCGGCGTTGTCGGCCTGGCCGCCTGCCTGCTCGTCGACGGTCTCGACGTACGCCGACAGGAAGCCCGGGAACGTGATGGTCCGACCCGACGCCGCAAACGTGCAACGCTCGCCGTTGCCGCCCTGCCCGCTCGCGGTTCCGGCGATGCGCAGGCTCAGCGTGGTGCCGCGCGCGTCGGCCATCTGCGACGCGACGGTCCGCTGCCAGATCAGCTCGTACAGCCGGAACTCGTCTGCTTCGAGCTGACCGGCAACCTGGCCGGGAGTCCGGAACGTCTCGCCCGACGGTCGGATCGCCTCGTGCGCCTCCTGAGCGTTCTTGACCTTGCGGGTGTACTGCCGCGGCGTGGCGTGCACGAAGTCGGCGCCGTACAGGTCGCGAGCCTGGGCTCGTGCGGCGTTGATCGCCGACTCGCTCAGCGTCGTCGAGTCGGTACGCATGTAGGTGATGTAGCCGTTTTCGTACAGGCGCTGCGCGATGCGCATCGTGCGATCGGAGGTGAAGCGCAGCTTGCGGCCCGCCTCCTGCTGCAGCGTCGAGGTCATAAACGGCGCATACGGCTTGCGCGTGTAGGGCTTTTCCTCGACCGAGGTGACCGTCATGTCGGCACCGTCGAGGGCTGTGGCCAGGGCCGTCGCCCGCTCCCGATCGAGTACGACGACGCCGTCGGCGCGCTTCAGGTTGCCGCGTGAGTCGAAATCGCGACCGGCGGCGACCCGCGCGTCGTCGACCGACACGAGCCGCGACGAGAAGGTGCGTGGGGTCGTCGACTCACCGGCGTCGAGCGTGGCGTCGACGTCCCAGTACTCGGCCGACACGAACGCCATGCGCTCGCGTTCACGTTCGACGATGATGCGCGTTGCCACCGACTGCACACGGCCCGCCGACAACTTCGGCATGACCTTCTTCCACAGCACGGGTGAGACCTCGTAGCCGTAGAGGCGGTCGAGGATGCGTCGGGTCTCCTGCGCATCGACGAGGTCGATGTCGAGGTCGCGCGGGTTCTCGGCCGCGGCGCGGATCGCAGGCTCGGTGATCTCGTGGAACACCATGCGCTTGACCGGGATCTTCGGCTTGAGCGTCTCCAGCAGGTGCCAGGCGATCGCCTCTCCCTCGCGGTCGCCGTCCGTCGCGAGATAGAGCTCGTCGACATCCTTCATCAACGACTTCAGTTCGGAGACCGTCGACTTCTTGTCTGCCGAGACCACGTACAGCGGCTCAAAGTTGTCGTCGACGTTGACACCGAGCCGCGCCCAGGGCTGACCCTTGTACTTCGCCGGAACGTCGGCGGCACCGCGTGGCAGGTCACGAATATGACCGCGCGAGGACTCCACGACGTAGTTGCCCCCCAGATACCCCGCGATCTTGCGCGCCTTGGTCGGCGACTCGACGATCACCAGTCGTCGGATCGCTTCTCCTTTTGCGGGTGCGGTGGTGCTGGTCTCGGCCAACGGGTGTCCTTCGGTTTGGACCCGCCCGCCGCGTGCCGGTTGGCCGGCGGGTGGGGTCTCGTCTCGTTTGAGGTTTGTACCTTATGTATAGCGCCATTTGCACATCGGAATTCACGATGGGCGGGTATCCACCACGCGATTCGACGACGCTGCCGACCATAACGCCAGGTCAACGCTGAATATGCCGAGCGCGAAACGATGTGTGTCGTTCGTCAGTCCCCGACGTCCGGCCAGTCCGCCTGCGCCCCCGCGATAAGAGGTGCCTCGCCGACGTACTCGCAGAGACGAGCGAGTCGACGACGACCCGAGATCCGTAGAGCGGGCGAATGGATTCGCGTGCCAACAAGGGTAGGTGCAATCCCGGTCCGCATCAGCGCAGTCGCGAGTTGCGCATGCGTATCCGGCGCATGTGGATCGAGTCCGAGCTGGTAGTGCCCGGCATCGGTCGAGCCCGCGGCGATCGTCCAGAGTCGCAGCGCACGCGGGCCGGGTACCCAGCCTGCGGGAACTGCCTTGACCGCGCCGCGCGACCAGGCTGCATGCAGAGTGTCGAGGAGCGGAGTGAGCGCGGTGCGTGCGAGCGGATTGCCCTCGTCGGACTCGGCGAGCTCGGTGTCGACACCGCAGGCCTTCATCTCCTCCACCACGGCCGACGCGCGCCATGGCGCCGAGAGCACGATCGATACGCGCGTACCACCCGCGCCCGACCCGCTACCTGCGACGCGCGACGACTGTCCGTGCGCTGCGAGAAGACCACCGAGGTCGTCGAGCGACGGCTCGTCGAGTTCGGCGGAGAAGAACGCCAATTGGCCCACGCACCAGACAATACTGGTGCCTTGCCTACTGGGGCGTCGAACACCGGGACGTCGAACGCGGGGACGTCGAACGCCGCGTCACCGATCGTCGTCGGAGACAAAGGAACGCTGACAGACGAACGCTCCCGCCCTCGAAAGAGGACGGGAGCGTTGCATCGATCAAGCTCGTCTGTTGAGCCGAAGTCTCAGACGGCGCGGACGCCCGTCGCCTGCGGACCCTTGGTGCCCTGTCCGACCTCGAACTCCACGCGCTGGTTCTCCTCGAGGGTACGGAAGCCGTTGCCCTGGATCTCCGAGTAGTGGACGAACACGTCGTCATTGCCCTCATCGGGAGCAATAAAGCCGAAGCCCTTCTCCGCGTTGAACCACTTCACAGTCCCCTGTGCCATTCCTGCAATCCTTTACATACATTCAAACTGTCCCGACACGCTGGTCACGTGTCGCGGCCGGTCGTACCGCCATACCTCGGAGAACGCCGATGGAAGAGTTCGTGGACGAACACCATTCGGCCTGACAACTTCAGTACCACGGCTGCAACCCGATCCCGCGCGATCACCGCAATCAGCGATGGCCGCCCGGGAGCTGCGGCCGAACTCAGTCAATCATGTTCGGGGCGACTTGGATAGTCGTCGCAATCACTCTGAGCCAAAAGCACCCGATTTTTCGACGTTCGAGACCGAAAGGTAACATCGTATGCAATGAAAACCGGCTGGCTCTAGGACATAATCACGCACTCGCACCGATTGGGGCCTCGCGAACCGAGATCGCCCGATCACCACGACATTTCGTCTATGCACCACTCCACGTTCGGCACCGAACTTCTTCGTCGCTCACTGGCCGGAACAGATCCGGACTCCAGTCCGGTAACTCATCTCTCGGTAATCGATTCCCGCTCAGCAACTTTCGCGCCCTGGCCGGAATGGATTTCGAGTGAGGTCCGCTCCGCTCTCGTCGATAGCGGAATCGAACGACCGTGGATTCATCAGACCGAGGCCGCCGACCACGCATTCGCAGGCCGACATGTATCGATTGCCACCGGAACTGCATCTGGCAAATCGTTGTCGTACCAAATGCCAATTTTGACGACGCTTCTCGCCGAACCACACTCGACCGCACTGTATCTCAGCCCGACTAAAGCCCTCGGCGCCGATCAACTCAAGGCACTCACGTCGATCATCTCCGGACGCCGCGACTTTTCTCACCTCCAACCGTGCGCGTACGACGGCGACACCGATTCCGAGATCCGACAGTGGGCTCGCGCACATTCACGGTGGATCTTCACCAATCCCGACATGCTGCACCTGGGGATACTCACCGGCGTCGCCACGCCTGGCACACACACCGGCGGCCCGTCGCGCGGCCAATGGCGACAGTTCTTCGCGCACCTGCGATACATCGTCGTCGACGAATGTCACCACTACCGTGGGGTGTTCGGGTCCAACACCGCGATGGTGCTGCGTCGACTGTTGCGTCTGGCACGTGCGTGCGGTTCGGAGCCGACGGTGATCGCGGCCAGTGCGACCGTCGCCGATCCCGCCGCCGCACTCGAACGACTCATCGGCGAACCCGCGGTCGGGGTCACACATGACGGATCGCCGCGAGGTGAGCGGACAGTCGCATTGTGGGAACCCGATTTCGTGCCGGGCGTGACCGGCGAGAACAATGCTCCGGTACGACGATCAGCGGATGCAGAGGCATCCCGCCTGCTGGCCGACTTCGTCGTGGAGGGCGCTCGCACACTGTGTTTCGGACGCAGCAGACGGGGCGTCGAGATCGCGGCACTGCGGGCTCGTGATCTGTTGTCGCACAGCGCTCCCGACCTCGTCGACAAGGTGGCCGCGTATCGCGCGGGGTATCTCGCCGATGATCGTCGTCGACTCGAAGCCGCGATCTCCGACGGCAGGCTCGTCGGGGTGACGACGACCAACGCACTCGAGCTCGGCGTCGACATCACCGGACTCGACGCAGTGATCATTGCGGGCTACCCGGGAACCATCGCCTCGTTCTGGCAGCAGGCGGGACGTGCTGGGCGCCAACGTGAATCCGGCGATGCACTCGTCGTCCTGATCGCGCGCGACGACCCGCTCGACACCTATCTGGTCCACCATCCCGACGCGCTACTCGCCACGCCGGTCGAGGCGCCCGTGATCGATCCGACCAACCCGTACATCCTCGCGCCGCACCTGCTGTGCGCAGCCACCGAGTACCCGTTGGGGGACAACGAGATCGAGCGCTGGGGCGCGCGCGACGCCGTGCAGCAACTCGCCGCCGACGGTCTACTCCGCAAGCGTAAGGCGGGTTGGTATCCGGCCGCGGGCGTAGAACCCCACGGCGACATAGACATTCGCGGTGGAATCGGCGGGCAGGTCCTCATCGTCGATGCGACGACGTCGGAGCTGCTCGGGACCGTCGACGCCGGTCGCGCACCCGCGACGGTGCATCCCGGAGCGCTACACATCCACCAGGGCGAGAGCTACGTCCTCGACGAACTCGATCTCGACGAGGGCCTCGCGCTGGCTCATCCCGAGGAGCCGGACTGGACGACGTCGGCGCGTGAGACCACGGACGTATCGGTGACGTCCGTCGTCTCGTCGAACACCTACGGACCGCTGTCGGTGGCGTTCGTCGATGTCGACGTCAGCCATCAGGTCGTCGGATATCTGCGGTCGCTTCCGTCTGGCGAGGTGCTCGACGCCGTCGAACTCGACATGCCGCGTCAGACCCTGCACACGCGCGCGGTCATGTACACGCTGACGCCGGAGTCGCTGTCCGACGCGGGTATCGACGCCACGCGCCTGCCGGGTGCCCTGCATGCCGCGGAGCATGCGGCGATCGGCATGCTGCCCCTCGTCGCGACGTGCGACCGATGGGACATCGGAGGGCTCTCGACCAACCTGCACCCCGACACCGGACTTCCGACCGTCTTCGTCTACGACGGCTATCTCGGCGGCGCGGGTTTCGCCGAGCGTGGGTACGCGCAGTTCGCGACCTGGATCGCGGCGACCGCGGACGCCATCTCCGAATGCGGCTGCGAGCTTGGATGTCCGTCGTGCGTGCAGTCGCCGAAATGCGGCAACGGTAATGAACCGCTTGACAAGGCGGGAGCCCTGAGCGTGCTGCGATCTATCACACACCTGCTGCGGGATATGACCCACCTCGCAAGCTGAGTCATTTGTCCACGGCGTTGCGACGATTCGTCCCTTTTGTCGATTCGGCATGCACAGTCATCGGCGGTGAGCGCCGGCGAGTGGCGACGGCGTCCACCTGCGGGGTCCACCTGGCGACCCCGACTACTCACGACTGCTCGCCACCGGTTTCTAGGAGTGACAATGATGAACGCTGCCGTTCGCCCACGGGCGAGCATGATGGCCCTCGCCGGGTTCTCCGTGGCGAGTGCCGCGGTGATCGGGGCCGTCCCGTCGATGAGCCAGGCAGCCACGTATGCCGCAGCAACGCCAACGGCCGTGACGCAGGACGCCGCTGTTGCGGCCGCCGCAGCGCTGGCGACGCCACTTGCCGGAACACCTTCTGCAGCAACACCCTCTGCCGCAACACCTTCCGCTACCGATACCGACCCGCTGGCGATCTACCAGCAGGTGCTCACCAAGGCACAGGCTGCCATCGAGAAGCTGAAGAAGACGGCGTCGAAGACCGAGTACCCGATCCTCAACCAGCTGCTGGCGAACCAGACCGCGCTGGTCAACGGCATCATCAACGGGGCCGTCGCCGGTGAGTGGAAAGAGGGCAAGGCAGCCGACTTCTCGCCGATCTGGACCCAGATCCAGGCCGCACTCGACGGCTTGGACTCCGCGGGCATCGAAGCCAACGTCACCGCGGCACTCTCCGATCAGCTCCCCAAGCTGCTCGAAGCCGTCTCGACGTCGCTCTCGTCCGGCGACATCGAAGGCGCGATGAACAACCTGCTGCTCGCCGTGGTCACGCCGGTGTATTCCGTGATCAAGCCGACCAAGGCAGGCGGCGTGGTCCCGACGCTCGTCAAGCTGCTCAACGTTCCGCTGAACGCCGGCCTCATCGCCGCGGGTGCGATCCCGAACGCCGACATCGCCGCCGCCATCTCGACACCGATCAGCAACGCCATCAAGGTGAACAACGTGATCGGCTCCGACTTCGCCTACATCGGGATGGGGATCATCAGCCCGGTCGCAGGCGGGATCGGCGGCTTCGGTCGCGGCGTGCAGAACGTGATCGACGCCCTGGGCACCAACGATCTCGAAGGCGCACTGACAGCACTCGTCCAGGCGCCGGCCATCACACTCGACGGCTTCCTGCACGGCGGCTACGGACCGAGCGTCGGCGGACTGGTGGGCGTCAACGGAGTGCGCGTCGTCAGCGGCGGCCTGCTCGGAGGCGCGCTGCAGCTCTTCGGCAAGGACGCCGACGGCAACCGCGCCACCATCATTCCGGGGACGGGCTGGGTGCTTCAGCGCCTTCAGGCAGACATCCTCAAGGCCATCACGCCGGTGCCACCGAAGACTGTGAGCGCCGACATGGCCACGCTGGTCGCGGCTCAGACCGACTCGACCGTGACTGCTTCCGACGCGGCTGCGACCGCTTCCGATGCGGCTGCTTCGGATGCGGCTGCGCCGACGGCAACGGTTGCCGATTCCACAGAGGCACCCGCGCAGTCTTCCGGCGATGAGTCGGGCAGCGTCGAATCATCCAGCACGGCAGACGTTTCGGAGTCCGCTACCGACTCGACGTCGAGCAGCGCGGGTTCGAGTTCTGCGGGATCCAGCAGCGCGGGTTCGAGCAGCACGGGTTCGAATTCTGCGGAGTCGAAGGGAACCGGCTCGGCTGCCGACGCTGATGATGACGCTGACGCCGACGCGGCAGACACCACGGAGTCTGCGGACTCCGCAACGTCGAAGTCCGGATCCGACTCGGCAGGGAGCTCAGCGTCGAGCGAAAGCTAACACGCTGATCTGCCACACCACTCACGACGCCTCGGCGCCCGCGGACACGTTTTCCGCGGGCGTCGAGGCGTTTGTGCGACGTGTTCCGCGTCACAAGCTGAGTCACGCGGCTACCGGCTTGCGCGTATCCCGTCATTTCGCTGTGCGAACGAGGCACCCTCGACGACGGCGCGTCGGGTGGTGGTGCGCGCCGCAATCGGGTCGCTCGGGGGCGGACGAGGTTCTGGTGCCGCCACTGACAAGGAGTGACCATGAAGAACGCTGTCGTTCGCCCGGGGGTGGGCGCGTTGGCCCTCACCGGAATGTCCATCGCGAGTGCCGCAGTGATCGCAGCAGTCCCGGCGATGAGCCAGGCCGCAACGGTGGCCGCAACCGAGGGGGCAGCGTCGACGACGCAGCTCGTCGCGGACACCGCAACCGTCGGCGCGCATGCGTTGACCACCCTGGCCGCCGATGCCGACCCGACGCAGATCTACGCGGACGCGATCGAGCGGGCGCTCGCGAATATCAAAACGCTGCAAGCCAATTCGCCCGACAAAGCGCTGCCGATACTGAGCCAGGTGTTGGAGAACCAGCTCAATCTCGTCAAGGGCGTCGCCGACGGCGCTGTAAACGGCGAGTGGAAGGCGGGCACCAGCCCCGATTTCGCCGCGCTGTGGAAGCAGGCGTCCGAGGCCGCCGCCGGCGTCGGCCCAGGGCTGTCGGGCGCGGTCAACGACGTTGCCGACGCACTGCGCAACGACGTTCCGCAACTGCTCGCCGCCGTCACCGCTGCCCTGAAAGCGGGCGACATCGAGTCGGCGATGAACAACATCCTGTTGGTCGCCGTCGCGCCGATCTACGCGGCAATCAATCCGTCCACCGGATCGGTGATGCCCGCACTGATGAAGATCCTCGACGTGCCGCTCGACGCCGGACTGGCGCTCGCCGGGGCGATCCCGAACGATCGAATCAGCGCCGCGCTGTCGGAGCCGTTCGCCGCGGGCAAGCGCCTGGTCTATCAGGTGCCCGAGGTCGTGCTCTTCGCCGGAATCGGCATCATCAGTCCGCTGGCCGGCGGCCTCGGAGCGGTCGGGCATGCTGTCCAGAGCGTGGTCGACGGCGCCGAAGCCGGTGATATCGGGCAGGTCGCGACCGCGCTGATGCAAGCTCCGGGCGTCATGCTCGACGGCCTCCTCAACGGCGGCTATGGCCCGAGCGTCGGCAACATCATCGGTCTCGGCGACTTCCCCGTCATCAATGGTGGTCTGCTGCACCCCGCGCTCGACAGCAGCTTCGACGAGGACGGTCAGCTCAACATCCTCCTGCCGGGCACGCTCGGCGCCCTGCAGCACATCGTGACGTCAATCGCGACTGCGCTGGCTCCGCTACCTCCGAAGACGTCGTACACCGTCGATGCGTCGTCAGTCGCGAGCGCGCCGATTGTCAGGGCTGCGACGCCGGTAGCGTCCGAAGCCCAGGATGCAACGGCCGCAACGGATCTCGCGGAGTCCGCTACCTCGTCGGAATCCACGGACTCCGGTTCGTCCGACGCCGGTGTGGTCACGCCGAGCGAGAGCGTCACGGGGTCAGGTGCCACGGGTGATGGTGTGACGGGGTCGGGCGGCGCCTCTGCACCCGCCACCGCCGGGGACGACACGGCCGGAGCGACCGACGACTCCCCCGCTACGAATCCCGCCACGACGAACGGCACGACGAACGGCACCGACACTGCCGGCAAGGGTTCTGCGGGCACGGGTTCTGCTGACGCCGGTTCTGCCGAAGCCGGAGGAGCCGCGAGCTCCGACGCCACCGCCTCGGCCGACTCCGACCCCACGTCGTCACCGTCGTCGGCTTCGAGCAGCAACGCGTCGAACTCGTCGTCGACGAGCGGCTCCGCCTCGAAGTAGCATCTCCACGAACAACGCGGCGCCCACGACCACCACGGTCGTGGGCGTCGCTGTGTTCTGCCACCGTGCAAGGCCGGACGTGCCGACTCCTGCTTCCGGCAACCCGGACATCTGCGCGCCCCCGGGGTGAGCTACATTGTTGCTTGTACTTGCAAGTAACTTAGCTCACAGGGGAGGTCACCGGGCGGTGGTGTCACACACCCTGACGGCGCGCGACCGGCTTCTTGCATCACTGAGCTCATTCGTCTCGTCGCCGACTGACCATTCGATTGCGCTGGTCGGCGCACCGGGCACCGGGCGCACAGCACTGCTGGCCGCGGCCGAACGTATGGCGTCGAATGCCGGGTACCGACTTGCGCGGCTGAACACCCGCGCCGGCTCCGAGTCAGTCCTGACCGAACTGGCCGCCCACCTCCGCGAATCCGACACATCGGAGTCCCACTCGGACACAGTCGCGGACGATGCCGCCACCGATCTGCGACAGACGCTGCTCAGCCTTGCGCGTCGGCCTCGATCTCACGCGCTACTCATCGGACTCGACGACGCCGACCAGCTCGACGACACTGCCGCACAGACACTCTCGTTCCTGTGCCGACGCCTGACCGGCAGCCGGGTCAAGTTCGTCACCACCTGCGTGCCGGGTGTCGCAGGTCTTCCCAGCCATGCGGTCGACGTCGCGCTCGCGGTCCATCCGCTCGACGAGTCGTCGTCCGATCGCTTTCTGCGCCTACACTTTCCGAGCCTTGATTCCGCCGATCGTCGTCGCATCACGCTTCGCGGAGACGGCCGCCCCCGCGAACTGGTCCGCGCAGGCTATCTCGCCATCGCGTCGACCGAGTCAGCACTTCCCGAGAGCGATTCCGCGACAGTCGGACTGGACTACGACGACGTCGCAGATCTTCTCCAACGTTCCGCAGCGCAGGCACTTCGGCACGGCGACTCCCACACTGCCGCCGACAATTTCAGACTCAGCGCCGCCCGCACGACAGACCCGCCTGCCAAGGCTCGACGACTGGCGGCGGCGTCGGCTCTGGTCTCTGCTGTGAGCGCCGATATCCCCACCGCCAGTGCACTTCTCGATGACGCATTGAGCACCGACGCCACAGCGACGCGCTCGCTCGAAGCCGTCGTTGCGCGCTCGTACCTGTCGGCGAAGGCGCCGGAGTCGATCCGCGAGGCACAGCGAACCTTCGCGCGGGCGATTCGCGCACAGCCGTCGATTCCGGGCGACCGCATCCTCGACGACGCACTCTGGTCGCACTACCAGCTGTGCCATCTCGACGACCGGCCGGAGCACTGGTCAGAATTCACCGCCCTGGTAACCCAACACGCGGCGACAGCACCGGAATGGGCACTGATTGCGGCGCAGACACTTTCGCCCGATCGCGCATCGCATGCGCACCTCGATACTCGGCTCGACCGACTGATCGACACCCTGCAACACTCAACCGACAGCGCTGATGTAGTGCGCAGCGCTTTTGTCGCAACCTCGCGCAGCAGCAGCTACTGGTGGCGTGCCGCGTTGCATCGCGTGTGGAGCGACCCCCGCTCGTCGGTTACCTCGTCGGTGTGTGCCGCATGGATGCTCGGCTCGCACTATCTCGGTGCGGGACGCTGGGACGAGGCACAGCGGATTCTCGACGGCGGGATTGCCCTGTGCCGCGAGTCGGGCCTGCAGCTCTACGCACAGGCTTATCTCGTCAGTGCACGAAAACTGTTGTCGGCGTACCGCGGGGAGCTGCTCTCGACATCGACCGCATCCCTCGCGGTACCCGAGTGGATATCCAAGGGGGTCGGCGTCACGCGACACCATGGCCACCTCCAGGCGGTCACGGCTCTCGGCG
The DNA here is from genome assembly GCF_965344965.1 of Gordonia jacobaea. Lineage (NCBI taxonomy): Bacteria > Bacillati > Actinomycetota > Actinomycetes > Mycobacteriales > Gordoniaceae > Gordonia > Gordonia jacobaea. The sequence continues at coordinate 1,188,396 of NZ_CBDRLS010000001.1, forward strand.
CGGGTAATCCGCGGAGCGCGCTACGCATCTTCCGCGCCTCCAAAGATGGGCCCGCCGACGTCATCACTCGCGGCGACCGCGCCATCATCGACCTCGCCGAGGCCGCCTCCGAATGCGAATCACGTTCGGCAACAGAGTCGGTGGCGCAGGCGTTGACCGCAGTCGGTCCAGGGCCCGATCTCCGGCTCGCTTTTCTGCGTGCGGGTTCGTACGCGATCGTCACCGACGATGTCGAGGCATATCGCTCTGCGATCGCAACGCCCGGCGCCGACCGATGGCCGTTCGACGTCGCGCGAGTGCGCTTACACTTCGGGCGTCGGTTGCGCATGAACGGCCTCGGTCGCGCCGCGAGAGAGGAACTCTACCAAGCTCTCTCGACGTTCACCGTGCTCGGCGCCGACCACTGGTCTGCACGAACCGCCGATGAACTACGGTTGCTCGGCGAGTCGGTCACCACCTTCACGCCGCCACGTAGATCCCCACAGATTTCCGCCACGGCACATCGCATCGCCGAGATGGCCGTATCCGGAATGTCGAACCGTGCCATCGCAGCTCGGATGGGCATTGCACCGAGCACGGTCGGAAGCCATCTTTCGCACGTATACCGCACCGTCGGAGTCAGATCCCGTACGGCACTGCGTGATTGCGCCCTCTTCACCTGACCAGTCGGCCGGCGGGGCTGCCGGTCTTCGGCTTCGATACTGCGAGCACGTCTCGCAGTTCGACCCGTGATGTCACTCCCAGCTTCGCGTAGATCCGATACAGATGATTGCCGACGGTCCGATGAGAGATGTCGAGTCGTTCTGCGACAGTCTTGTTCGTGAGTCCGGCCGCGGCCATCTCAGCGATGCGCCGCTCGTAGGCGGTCAGCTCCGAGTCTGCGGCCGCCACGTTGCGTGTCGGTGCTGTGGCGTCGAGTTCCGCCTCGGCGCGCGTGGCCCACGGCGTGGCACCGATTTCGACGAACGTCGACAATGCTGCTCGCAGTTGCCTCCTGGCAGCGACGAGTTCCTGGTTACGTCGCAGTTCCATGCCGTAGGTGTACTGGATACGCGCGTACTCGAAGACCCACTGGTCGGCTCCGGGTAACGCCAGCGCCTCCTCGAACAGGCGGCCCGAATCGTCGCCGCTGATCATGGCCCGGCACGCCAGCGCAATCAGGTTCAGCCGCGAAGAGATTCGACCGATCTGAGCTTCTTCGATGGCGGCGACATGCGCCCGCGCGTCGTCGTCACGACCGGTGCGTGTCGCCGATCGGACGAGATCGAGCGCAATCATTCCCGACATCGACACGTAGGGTCCGAGCCGACCGACCGGACTGACCGCCGTTGCATGTATGTACACCGAACCGACGTCCCCTCGCCCACCGGCGACCAACGTCCACAGGTGTTCGGCGAACCGGATGAGCACGAAGGCACGGCGCGGGATCGCCCAGGCACGCATGCGCGCCGCGAGTTGATCCACCACGTCGACCTCACCACGAACCGCGGCCACCATACCGAGCAGGTAGTCGGCGAGCCAGCCGAGGTGATCGTGGCCGTCGACGCCGCAGACCGCCTTGGCTCGCCGCGCCAATTCGGTTGTGGTGGACCATTTACCACGGTGGAACGCGTCCTGCGCCAGCAGCAGCATCGCCCACACCGCCGCGATCGACGGCCTGCTCGTCACGTCGCGGTAGGTGTCGATGCCGTCGATCAGCTCATCGAGTACCGCACGACATTCGTCGATCCGGTCGAATGTCGCTGCCATCTCGGCGACCTCGCCGATCCACAACGGAGATTGATCGACCGACAATCCGGCGATCAGCGCGTCCAGAGTGGTCCGCTGCACGGCTGACAGTGTCGACGGCCCCCTCCAGAGTGCCGCCATAAGTCCGAGCGCAGACGACGCCTCGGGAGCCACCTCGTCGACGACCCGCCGATAACCGTCCCACAACTCCGCCCGCCCACCGAGCCAACACAACTCGCGCAGCGCCTCGACGGCCTCGAGAACCACCGGATCGTCGGCGTCATGCGGCGCAGTGCGTTCGAAGGCATCCATCAGCATTCGATACGCCGTGTCGACATCGCCGTCGTCGTCGATGACGATGACAGCCGACGCGGCGAGTGCGTCGGTGATCGAATTCTCGAAATGCCGCTGCCCTGTCTGCATTCCGACGAACATCTGTGCCGCCACTTCACGATCGACGCGCGCGGCAACCTGCGTTGCGCGAGCCAGTCGCCGGTGACGCTCACTGCGGTCACCGGTCAGCTCGACGGCTCGCTGAAGTCGGTCCAGCCCCGAACGCCACTCGCCGGTGCACAGGTCGGCCTCCGCGGCCACTTCGAGTCGAGTCGCCAGCGCGTCGTCGAATCTCGTTCTTCCCGTAGACAAGTCGGATTCGAAAAAATCGGATTCGATCCCGGCTGAGATGCAGGTAACCCGTGCCAGCGATCGATACGTCGCCGAGCGCTCGTCATCGGTTGCCGTGCTCATCAGCGCCGAGCCGAAGAGCGCTCGGGTGAAGCGGATTCGTTGCGGCTCCGCGGGCGTGGCCTCGCCGTCGAAGACGCTCACTTCGACGACCCCCGCGTCCAGCGCGGGAGTGACGACGTCCGAGTATGTGCGACTGCCGAGGGCCGCGAGAAGATCGTTGACCGGAACATCGGGCGCCAACGCGTGCATCAAGAGCAGGCGCCGCGTCACACCGGGAAGCTCCGCGACGTCGGGAAAAAGTCTGTCTCGCAGCACAGTTGACATTGGAAGTACCGGTGGCAACGACGCCGAGCCGTCGAGGTGGTCGTGTCGCAGCTCGGCGGGCAACGCGCGCAGCGCGAGTGGATTGCCTTCGGCGAGTGCCAGTATGCGGCGCCGGACCTCGAGTGCCATGTTCGGGTGGGCCGGAGAGAGGAGTTTCGACGCGGCGTCGTCGACGAGTGGCACGACGTCGATGACCGTGCACGAGCCGAGCCCGCACTGCGTGTGCGCCGGAGCGGTTGCCACCACCGCCACACGTGGCAGCCGCGCCATCACGAGTGCGTCGAGCACCTCCTTCGAGCTCTGGTCCGCGTGTTGGAGATCGTCGACGACGATGACTACCGTTGCGCGAGTAGATATCTCGGCAACGAGGGAGACAACAGCATCCGCCAGCGCTGGTGACGTCGGCATTTCCCCGGCCTCCAGTCCGAGCGCGAGGCGCAGCGTCGAGACATGCTGCGATGCAACAGTTGTCGACCCATCGACGAGATGCAACAGAAGCACCTGCAGAAGCGCGTTGGGGAGGGACTTTTCAAAGGCGACCGCGCGCCCGAGCAACACCGCGGCCCCGGCCCGGTCTGCACCGTCTGCCGCGGCAGTCACCAGTGCCGTCTTGCCGACGCCCGGTTCGCCGCGCACCAGCACGACTCCCGAGTGGCCTGCGATTACGGAGTCGATGACAGCGCCTATTTCACGTTGTTCACGTTCGCGACCGAGCAACGTCCCGCGACGCACGTGCCCTGAAGGTTGTGCGTCCTCAGGTTGTGCGTCGTCGGGTTGTGCGTCGTCGCCGGACCGCTCCGCGACACATTCGGCCGACACCCGATCATCTCCCGTAGGCAACACACGCCGCGGACATACGCCCCGTAGGCAGCACTGCCCGCAGCAAATTCAATAGGCGAGAGCGGACCGGACAGGCACTCCCCGCAGAGCGCCCGACCGCTGGTCAGCAGTTTATCGCGGGGTCGCTGAGCCAGAGCCCGCGGGCGTGGTAGCGGGCGTGGTGACTGTAGGCGTGCCGTCTGCAGACATGGTGTGTGGGTGTGAATCGGTGTGGCGGAGGTGCAGTGAAGGCTCCCAGCGCACAGTCTCAGCGAACTCTCAGGTTGGACCTTGCAAATCGCGCCACACGCGGCAGTGTTCCTCCGCTTGGGCGTCTGACCAGTGCCGTCCCGCTGACCGCTCAGCCGAGGTCAGCCGCGAATTGGACCGTTCCCCAACACGTCGAATCTGACCAATCCGGTCACTACCGCCTGTCACAGACTGTTCTCAGGGATACTTGAACGATGTACGAGGGGACCCCCGATCGCGTGACACCGTCGCCGCTCATTACCCGCGCGCGCCCAGCGTTCTTCCTACTGGCTCGTCCGACGGGTTCCGCTGATACTCTGCCGGCGTCGATCGGCGAGCCGGACGTGTTCTACTCCGAGGCGCAGGCACTCGATGCACTCGACATCCACTTCGCCTGGTGTGCCGCCCGTTTCGACGCCGACGTCGTCGACAACGCGCAGTGGTACCTGCAGAGCGCAATGGTCGGGCCGCGCATCGCCACCGCACTCGGCGAGGTCTATCTCGCCACCGACACCGAGACCGGCGAGGTCAACGCCGCCGCAGGCGCGTTCCTCACCGAGAGCGAGGTGGTGCACTGGGCCCCGTTCGTCGACGCAGTGGCACCGCGCATTCCGAACAGCCGCGTTGCAAGTGCCGACCTTGCCGACGGCTCCATTCCCGGCTCGATTTCCAAGGCCGGGCCGGGCCGACTCCGACTCGCCTACCGCGGCGACGCCGAGGTCTCCTTCTCGCAGGTCTGGTTCGCCCCGATGGATTCGACACGGGTGTACCCCAAGCGCATCCACATCGGCGACGACGCTCTCTGAGTTCTGCCCCCACATGGCGCCGACCTCGCCGTACCGACCGCCGTTCAGCTGAATGACGTGGTGATACGCCGCGGCCATTGGTTGCGATAGTCGGTGAGAGGCCCGCGCTTCGTCGAGTCACGATTGCTTGTTCGAGTCGTCGTCGGATCGAGCACCTATCGGGTCCAGTCATCGAGAGGAACGGTCATGCGCATCGATCAGCCCGACATCAGACGAAACCGAACACGGCTCGCGAGGGCGTGCGTACTCGGTTCTGCCGCAATCGCGTTGGCGCTGACGGCGACCGGCTGCAGTCCCGACGAGAACTCCTCCGCGACGCCCAGTCCGTCGACACCTGTCGTCGTGACGTCGACCGTCACCGAATCCGAAACCGCCCCCGGCACCACGGACCCGACCGAGGTCGACTCTGCCGCACCCGTGAACCCTGGCACGCCCGTGAATACCGTGACGGCATCAGCAACCCCGAAAGCTCCCTCGGGTGCCGACGCTTTCACCGGGGCATGGGTGGGTCACACGCGAGACATGAATCTCAACGCCGACGGCACCGGCGACATGTCGGTATCGATCGGTGCCGCCGACGGCGAGAAGTGGGCACTCACCTGGAGCGCTGACTCCAGCGGCGCCACCATGACGCTCGGAGAACAGATCTCGAAGCACGGCGAAGGTCTGGGAGACAACTCGATGCACGCGGGCGCCGTCTATCACGGTGTGCTGGTGAAGGATTCACAAGCAGTCACCTATATGCAGATGGCCGGCTTCACCGCCGCCGGACACTCCCTGCCCTGGTGCAACCAGGACAAGTATGGCTACTCACGGGAGTGCGGAGCCTGATCTCCCCCGCAATGACAGAGACCCTTGCGAGGATAGGGAACTACGCGCCGCAGTCGCGGGCGTAGTCGTCCTTGCGGCAGAACGCAATCGAGTCCTGTCCGGGATGCAGTGACATCAGCAGAACCGTGTGTCCTTCCCGCTTACCCAACGCACCCTCGAACTGCTTCCCGGCGGCCAGCAGTCCGTAGCTGCCCTCACCGATCTTCTTGGTCTGTGCCTTGACCTCGGTCAGGATGCCGCAGTCGGGGAACACGGTGGTCTTCTGCGCTTTCCAGCCCAGCGTCCACGTCTCACTGTTCGACGCACCGCTGCCGAGTGTGATGGTTCCGGAACCGTTGTCGCGCAGATCGATCGACCGCCCGTGCCCAACCCACTGCCCCGTGTACGGCGCACGATCCGAGCATGCTGATGTCGGCGCCGACGAAGCGGGCGGTGCCGCGTACCGCGGGTCCTTGGTGCCCCCCGCGTGAGCGGCAGCAGGCATCGACAGGACCACCGCGGCAGCACAGAGTGCAGCAGCGCCAGCGGAACGGGAGAACTTCATGGACGACCTCCGAGATTCGGACAAACGGAACAGTACTGCGCCACTGGACGGTACCCAGCCCGGCGCTCTGCCGATGTCACTCGATCAGGGGAAAGTCGACGTTTGCGTACGAACAGACCACACGGCTCGCCACCTGCCGGCGGGAGCGGAGGGCGTCACGGGTCATCTGCCGGACCGGCACGCGCCCGCGCTGACGCCGCTCGGATTCCCAACGCCCCCAACGACACCGACACACGCACACCGACCACGACATCCTCACCGACGACCGTGCACTCGAAGACCTCCGCCCGCGGCCGCTGCTCGACGGTGAGCGATCTTGCCGTGGCACACGGATCATTCAGCGCCGCAACATGATCTGCCGCAGCCGCCAACGCTGCGAGGTCGGCCGCCGACTGCGCCCGATGACGAGCCAGCGTCGCCGCACCCACGTAAATGACCAACACGATCAGTGCCGCGATACCCGCGATCGCACCCGCCGCAGCCACGGTGGCGTAGCCGCCCTCGTCGCGGAGAAGTCGAGTGAGGCGTGAATCCCGCTGCGCCCGCGCTCCACCCGACCAGCGACAGTTCACCGCACCACCTCCGGCGCGACGTCGACCTGGTCGGCACCATCCGGCTCGGGAACGGCGACGGCCCGCGCCAACAGTGTCAGACCCGGCACCATCGGCGCACCACGACGGACTTCGACGACGATCCGATCCTGCTGCGCCGCAATGGAGATCTGCGCCCCCGGCACGATCTGCTCGCCGGCGGCGCGGGCGTGATCATCACCCGCAGCCGTCAGCCGAGCCACCTCGCGGGCGGCATCGGTGCAGCGGATCTGGGTTGTCACCGCCGTAACCACACCCACCGCGAGAATCACCACGATCACGACAGCCGAGATCGCATACGCTCCCTCGATCGTGACCATTCCCGACTCGTCGTCGACAATCCGTCGCGGCCGCATCTCAACCCACCGACGTGTTGAGCGCCTTGGTGATGATCCCGGTCAGCGCGCTGACGATATTGTCACCACTGACCACTGTGTACAAGATCGCCCCGAACGCGGCTGCCGCAATCGTCCCGATCGCATACTCTGCCGTACTCATGCCTTCGTCGTCGGTGATCAATCTGGTCAGGTTCGCGTTGGTACGACCCGCGATTCGCTCGATTCCGCTTCGGGTCGCGTCAAGGATCTTCATGATGTGCCTTTCGGTTGAGGTGGAACTAGTTGTTGCTGCACTGCTCTGACGCTGCGAACCCACGAAAAGATCCATCGAGTTTCCACAGACTGCTTCTGCAGTGCTTCGACAACACCAGCCAACCGATCGCGCTCGGCCTCCGCATCGGCAAGTCGGTGGGGGTCGGATGCTGATGAGTTCATGGTTGCGTTCGCACATGAGGGGACGTGCAACCGTTCGCGTCGGCCACAACGTCGTGTGCCCACGCCTCGGCAAGTTCACCTTCACCTGACATCTGCCGCGTCCACACCCGCCCCTCTGAGGGGCAGCAGTTGGGTTGGTGTGGTCCACCCCATAGGGGCTTCATATGAACAGCGTGCCAACCTCATCCATAGATTTGCAGAAGTTCGGCGCCGGGCTCGAGCGACGCATCGCTGAGGAAGCAATCACCTCCGCCTGTGCACGTGCGAAGGGCTGAACACTGCACGAGCGTCGTCGCTCAACGACGCAGCAGGTGTTGGTGCGGTGTGCGCGATCAAGCGTCTGAGGCATACGGACGGCCTAATATCTGTGTAAAGGCTGCTCCATCAGCGTTCCGAGTGATTGTCTTGGAGTAGACATCCTCGTTGCCGACGTCGTAAATGAGCTGGATGAGGTCAGAGATAGAAAGGAAGTAGATACTTCTCTTGCGCTGTCGATCGGACGACACATACAGCCCGTTAAAGAGAGTAGTCTGCTCGTCTGCAGAAATCGACCACATCCAGCTATGAATTAGCTGATTGCAAAGTCCAATTACAGAGAGTGTTTCCCTAATTCCGTGGTCGAGATTGTAGTGTTCCCAGAACTCATACTTGTCCAACACATCTGGCGCTTTCGAGCCCCTTAGGTCAAACCTCGTGACGGGAAGCTGGCGAGCCGCCAGCGCATCCGACACCTTGAATCCCTCAATGAGCTTGCGAATTGCATATGCACTCACCATCACGTCACGTTCGACGAGAAATCCCGATCGCTCGGTCCATCGCCGCTGCTTGGCCTTCGCCTCAAGGCGTTTCGCAACCTTGAGTAGTTCGTCTTTCCACGGGATCGAATCCTGAATCATCGACGCGATCATAGCGCCCACGTGATGAGTGCATGTGTCGATATGCGCGTGACCACGCGAGAGGCCCCCAGCTTTGCGCTGAGGGTCTCTTTCGGAGCGGTTCTGCTACGTCGTGTAGTCCTGCTCGTCGAATTGGTCGTCGCCGAAGTGCTCGTGCTGCTCGCAGAACAGGGAACCGACGATGGTCGCGGTCACGGAGCGGGCACATCCCTCGACCACACTGCTGGCCGGGGACGCAGCCACATCGTCACTCAACGTCGACAGGTTCCTTGGCAGGCTTCGCATCGGCGCGAGCTTCGGTCATCTTGGGTGTGGGCGCGGTCATGTCGTGTCCTTTCGTCGGTGGGGCGGTTACGTGAGGACTGTAAGAGACTTTGACAGCGAGTCCATAAGGTCGATACGCAAGTCCTTAATCAGCGCGTCGAGAACGGCTATCGACCACGACGTAGGTCACGCAGCCAATAGGAAATGCCGCAAGGGCGGCGAACAGCGCTGCCAGGTTTGCGTAGTCGCCGAGACCCTCGGCGCTGTCTGCGGCCCCGGCCGCGACGACTGCCCAAGTCACTAGGAACGAAAAAGGCAACGTGATGGCCAGCGATACGACGACGGCGACCGTCACGGGGCGCTGTCGCAGAACCTCGCGCGCGTAGGCGAGCGAACCCCTCCGCCTCGCCGCACTCAGGCGCGCCAAGCGATCGATCTCGTACTTGATCGCTTCGTTTAGCACCATGGTTGCTGTCTCATCATCATCGGCCAACGCTGCTCGAATCTCGGTAAGTGCCTTCAGGTTCTCGTGCGGAGTCTTGCGCGCATTCCTCGTAGCAACCCATCCAGCGAGCAGGCCTACGACGAGCGTCGCGAGCGCGGTTGGCCACGGTGTCATCCCCTTAATCTCCTTTACGCAGTGCTTGGCATGCGCTGATGCTACGAGAAGAGGTAGTAAATTCGCACGTCAGGACGGGTGTAAAAGTGAACTGTCGCATACTCTGCCGTACTCATGCCTTCGTCGTCGGTGATCAATCTGGTCAGGTTCGCGTTGGTACGACCCGCGATTCGCTCGATTCCGCTTCGGGTCGCGTCAAGGATCTTCATGATGTGCCTTTCGGTTGAGGTGGAACTAGTTGTTGCTGCACTGCTCTGACGCTGCGAACCCACGAAAAGATCCATCGAGTTTCTACAGACCGGACAGTGTCGAGCCTGCGAGGCCGATCACAACCGGAACGATGCCGAGACACACGAACGCCGGGAGAAAGCACAAGCCGAGCGGCCCGCTGACCAGCACGCCGGCCCGCTCCGCACGAGCATGCGCGTCGTCGTGGGCGCGACGTCGGGTCTCGGCAGCGAGCTCACCCACCTGAGCCGACAGCGCCGACCCAGCACGAGCCGACCGCCGAGCGAGCATCGACAACTGTTCGAAATAGTCTGTGTCGGAGGACTTTCGGCGCACGGATAGATCTCCGAGCGGCGTCGACCACGCGCGCTCGGGCTCAGCGCCCAGCTCGAGTAGCTCTGCCGTAGCGGTCAGCGGTTCCGCCAACACCGCAGGCGCCGTCTGCGCTACGGCGAGCGCGGCGGCCGGGACGGTGAGACCCGCACGCAGACACACCGCAAACAGGTCGAGGCCTGCGGCAACGGCAAACGGATCGTCGACCTCACGGTTCTTGCCCAGCCACCGCGCTTCGCCCGATGGACGATCCGGGGGCTCGACAACCCGATACAGCAGCCACCGCCGCGGCGGCAGGGTCAGCAACGCCACTGCGAGCAGCAACATCGGCACCGTCATCCGCGCACCACCCTGTCGGTTATGCGTTCGGTCCACACCATTCCCGCCGCGACGAGCGCCGTGCCGATCACCAACAGCATGCCGCCGAGACCTCCGCCGAGTAGAACCTGGATCGGGCGTGCGCCCGTCGCCTGGCCCAGCGCGATCCCGAGAAGCGGAAGTCCGGCCAGGACAACGGCGGTCGCGCGCGGACCCGCGAGACCGGCACGCGTGCGCTCGATGAATGCGCGTCGCGCGGCGAGGTCGGCGCGCAGCGACTCGAGCAACTCCCCCATCGGAACGCCCGAATGCTCTGCGGTCCGCCACGCGACGGCGATCCGTCGCCACGACTGCGCCGCCGACCTCGAGCCCCCTGAAACCGAACTCCCGGAATCCGAGACGGACAACTGCCCTCGACGGTCAGACACCTCGTCGACGACGACGCTCCCGCCGAGCTCTGCGCGCGCGGCCAGGACGGTCAGCCCCTCGGCCACCTCCGATGGCACCTCTCGTCCCCGCGAGATCTCCTGCGCTGCAACAGCACATGCGTGGGCCGGAGGTGCTCCCACCGACAGCTCGGCGATCATCAGTGCCAGAGCCGTCAGCATCTCGTCGCGCTGAGTCTCGTGTTCAGCCGCCCGAGCCCTGCGCCGACGAAGCCAGACGACCAGTCCCACCGCAATCGACGCCGCCACCGCACCGGCGATGCCTCCGACGAGCAACGCCACCAACGGGGCGCAGATCAACCCAAACGTGCTCGGCTGCAACCGGGTCCACCGCGTCGCCGCCATCCCCGTCAGCGTGGACATACGGTGCTCGACCCGACTCGTCGGCCACCACATCACCGCGACCGCAAGCGTCGCCAGCACGATACTCATGTGCGTTCCTCGACCATCGCGTCGAACTCGGCACGATGATCGGTGAACCCACTGTTGCGCAGCCAGATCGGCAGTATCGTGACCCACCCGTCGGCGTTCCGTGATACCAGTCCGACTTCGACGATCCCACGCGCGCCACCGGCCGTACGACTCACCCCGACAACTATTCGAACAGCTGCGGCAAGTTGTGAGTGCAAGGCTTCCCGGTTCATTCCCCCAAGTGCCGCAAGCGCTTCCATGCGAGCGGGAACCTCCGACGTCGAGTTCGCGTGCAACGTCCCGCCGCTACCCTCGTGACCAGTGTTGAGCGCGGTGAGGAGGTCGATGACCTCGGCGCCGCGAACCTCGCCGACGATGATGCGATCGGGACGCATTCGCAACGCCTGACGGACGAGAACACGCACCGGAACCTCGCCCATCCCTTCGACATTCGACGTTCGCGCGACGAGACGCACCACATGCGGATGCGCAGGGGCGAGTTCCAAGGCGTCCTCGACGCACAGCACCCGATCGGTCGGGGCCATCGCTCCGATCAGCGCGTTCAGCAGAGTCGTCTTACCCGATCCGGTCCCGCCGACAATGAGAAAGGCCAGACGTGCGGCGACCATCGCTTCGAGCACCTCGACCAACTCGGGCGGGACCGCCCCCGACGCGATCAGTCCCGCCATATCCATTCCGGCGGTGCGCAATACCCGCAGGGAGATACACGTGCCGTCAGCGGCCAGCGGAGGGATGACCGCGTGGAGTCGTACGGTGAGTCCGCGTCTGCCGAGAGACGTGAGCTGGGCGTCGACCCACGGTTGCGCGTCGTCGAGACGTCTACCAGCGCCGAGCGCCAGCCGACTCGCGAGTCGTCGAACTGCCGCGTCGTCATCGAAGGTGATACCTGTCGGTTCGAGACCACCGCCCCGATCGACCCAGACCCGCTGCGGTCCGACGACGAGCACGTCGGCGACGCCGGGTTCGGCGAGAAGCACTTCGAGTCGGCCCGCACCCGTCAGTTCGGTCTGCAGATGTCGCAGTGCCGCAAGCAGATCGGTGTCGCCGAGGACGCCACCCGACTCGGCGCGAATAGCCTCCGCGATGACCGCGGCCGTCGGTTCGGCCGACTCCTTGGCGAGGCGCTCGCGCACCCGATCGATCAGAGCGTCGTCGGAGGTCGCATTGGTCGACTGCAGCCGTGACACCCTCTGTGGTGCCGCACTACTCATGATGCCGCCACTCGGGCGTCGGTGAATCGCGAGTACACGGCCGACGCTGCTCGGCCCAGCGGACTGCGCGGCGCGACCCGCAGGCGTCCGGCCTCGAGGCGCATGGCCAGGCGCGGGTCGGGTCGGCACGCGGCGATCAACGGCACACCGACGGCGTCGGCAACCTGAGCCGCTCGCAACCCGCCAGGAGACGGCCCGCGGATCACGAGCTCGACGCGTGGGCACGACGTCAACAATCGAGCGATCAGCAGACGTGCGGCGGCAGTTCCCGCGACAGTCGGTGTCGTCACGACCACCACCAACTCGGCCGACTCGGCCACCGCGCGGACCACGGGGGTATCGGCACGCGGGAGGTCTGCGATAACGAGGTCGCCATGAGCGCGACCGGCGTCTACCGCTGCGAGCACGGGCCCACGGGTGAGCGGTCGGATGTCGTCACGCCTACCGGTCACCAGCGCGAGCCTGTCGTTGTAGCGCGGCAACGCGTTTCGGAGCGAGGCACCGCTGACCGCACCCTCGTCGAAGGAGAGGTCTTGCCACCGGAGCCCTTCGCGCGCCTCTACTCCGAGCGTGAGATCCAACCCTGCCCCGAGTTCGTCGATGTCGAGCAGCAACACTCGCTCTCCGCTCTCGACGGCGGCCAGCGCGCTCGCGACGGCGAGTGTCGACGCTCCGGCCCCGCCGTGCGCCGGAATGAACGCCAACGCTCCTGCCTGGCGTGACGCCGGCAGCCGCAACTCGGTGAGAATCCGCACCAGGTGAGACTCGTCTTCTGGAAGAACCGCGGAGTCGACGGCGCCGAGATCAAGCGCACCGCGCCACGTCGCGGAAGCGGGTTCAGTATCGGAGATCAGCACGACGCCGCCACGTCGTGGCAGCGAGCTCGGCGCGAGTGTCGTGACTGCGGGCGGATCGAGCACGACCGCCCGCGTTCTCAGCCAGTCCCGTCGGCACTCACGTGCGTCACCTGGGATCAACCGATATCCCGCTGCTGCGGCGCACCGGGCAACGTCGTCGTGCAGGTGTTCGGCCACGAGGGCGAGGAGGTCGTCGGACATGAACTGAGCATGCGTCGCATCGGTCGCCGGTACGCCCGACACCGCAAGGAGTGGGCACATCTGTGGACTCAGGCGCGCTTGTGGATGAGACGCACGCGGGCCTCGATGGGCGGTTCGATGTAAGCAGATTCACTATACTGAATCTGCTCAACAATGGTGTACGCTCATCACATTGATTGACCGCAGATTGACGCGTCCAGATCCGCCCAGCCCGGCGATTGAACGCGGCCACCCGCCGCGCCGAAAAATGAAAGACCCCGGACAGAGGACAACCCCGGCCAGGGGGGGAGGGGGCCGGGGTTGTCGCGTTTCAGCCCCGGGGGGTCGGGCTGAAAGGCGCCGGTTCAATAAAGAACCGGGTAGCACTGACTATACACATGTGAACCGCAGGTGAGAATAGTGATTGCAGCATTTGTGATAGTTCGCCGAGCGGTCGCTCGTCCTGAACGGCGTTTGAGTCGCGTAAGGCCTGGACCTGCGCATATTCCGACTAGTCCTCTTGCGCGTCGATCGAGGTTAAAGATGTCGAACCGAATCCGCGAGGGTTCCGTGTGGGTCAAACGACCGCTGGGCGCCTTTCGGGCATGATCCCGAGCCCCGGTTCGGGTCCACATTCCCGTCCGCCGAGCTTCCTCGAATGAGTTCTGTGGAGCAGTGCGCCGAGGGGGTTGATGTGACGCCGATCACGGTGTAAAACGTAAATCACGGAAACCTCGTCGAGCAAAGTCCGATCCGGAAGAGAAGGACCGAACCCCCCGGCGAGCACTCCCAGCACGGGCGGCAAGCACCCACGCGGAGCACGCCGCATTAGGCACAAGTGTTGTGCGCCTGCGACATCGCGGCTTCGAGCAACAACTCCGACAACTGCAGCGCCACGCCTGGCCCGAGAGTTCGTCCGGCACCGACATCGACGGATGCCGTGAGCGGGCCAGAGAGCAAGGGCAGCGCGACGGAGGAGACCTGTTCTCGCAGAACGTGATCCCTCGCCGAGGCGGTGACCACAACCCACCGCAGCACGCTTGGTAACTTGGGTCCGTGCTACGCGGGCGGCAACCTGTCGAGAGACAGGTGGGCCGCCCGCAGTGCTGTCCGGGGCAAGTCTTCGCTCATCAGTATCCGGCTCCCCGGCACCAATCAGGCAGCCATCATCCCGCGCGGGCGGCGTCGGCAATCGACTTCGCCTCTGTCGCTCCCGCCACCATCGCCTCGCAGCAGAACACGATCCACGCGCCCAGCGCTGCTGGCTCACCGGTACCGAATCCTGTTGCCAGCGAATGATATTCGTCGACTTTCTTGAACCAGGTCACCTCCGGCACGCCGAGGTTGTGTGGATCGAGACCACTCGATGTCGACGTCAGGCGCGACGCCGCGCGGGCGACGACACCGCTGGCGCTACCGAAGGCGTCGAGCGTCAACAGTTCGCCGTGCACCACTGCGGCGAGCACCGGTGCAGGTGCCGACGTCGCGCCGGTGATCAACTGGCCGAGGAGTTCGAGGCGCGTCGCGACGTCGGCGCCGGGTCGCGGACGGCCGAGCAGGTCGGGGTCGTCGACGAGGTCGGCGGCGGCCAGCATGTGCAGTCGCGCGAACGCCTGCGCGGGTGCGCGTCGGTAGACCGACGTCAACGCATCGAGCGAATCGCCGTCGAGCGCCTGGGCCACCCGCATCGCGCCGGCAAGGATCGGGTCGTCGAAGTCTCCGTCGCGCCTCAGTTCGACGCTCCCCCCGTCGATCGCCGCAGACGATCGGCCGGCTCGCCACGACGCCTCTGTCGCGGTGTTGTTCCAGCCACGCAAATTGGCCGGATGCCGGTGCACGGCGCCGAGCGCATCGCGCGCACGGTCGGCGGCCTCGCGCACGCCGGGCAACTCCACAAGCGGCGCGAGAGGGTCGGTAGTCACAGTTCGCCACGGTAATCGATGCCGGCGCAGCCACGAATCGTGCCCCGGCGCGCACCTACCCCGCAAATACCCCCACCCAGCTGGAGCCCGCCCGGCCAATACCCGGTCGCGGCCACCCAACTGTGACACCGTCGAAGCATGCCTCTTCTCACGCAGGAACCACAGATCACCTCCGTAGACGCCGAGCAACTAGCGCTGATACGCGCGACCGTGACCTTTGACGCGCTGCGCGGCTTCTACGACGACGCGTTCGGCAGACTGCCCGCGGCGATCGCGTCGTCGGGGCTGGCGATCACCGGCCCGCCACGTGGGCTGACCTTCGGCCTCCCCACCGACACCATTGATGTCGGTGTCGGGTTCCCCGTCGACGGAGTCGTCGAAGTGACCGATGACGTGGCGCCGTTCCAGACGCCGGGAGGTCGCGCAGTCACCTACGACCACCGCGGAAACTACGACTACCTGTCCGACGTCTACGCGGAGTTGTTCGCATGGATTGCCGATCACTCGCTGGTTCGCGGGGACGTCGTGTGGGAGATCTATCTGACTCAGCCGACTCCCGACGCCGATCCCGAGGACATGATCACCCAGATCGTTGTTCCGGTGTCAGACGCCGTGTGAACCGTTCGTCGCACCCGATCGACAGCTCGGCGCGCGAGCTGTGCCGCCAGTCCCCCGGCGACTGCAACGCCACCCCAACGTGACTACCCTCACAATGAGACCCCGGCACGCCCCACCTCACTGCGGGTGGAGTCGCGTGAATGCACACCGAGAGTGAAAGGCCCTGCTCAGAGATGTCCACAGCTGCACACCCCACCACACAGGTGTATCCGCCGTCGCCCGAGTTCGTCGCGCAGGCGAACGGCACCGCCGCGCTCTACGACCACGCCGACGCCGACCGCCTCGAGTTCTGGGCGGAGCAGGGCAGGCGCCTGGATTGGGACACCGATTTCGACCAGGTCCTCGACTGGTCGGACGCGCCGTTCGCGAAGTGGTTCGTCGGAGGCAAACTCAACGTCGCGGTCAACTGCGTCGACCGCCACGTCGCCGCGGGCAAGGGCGACCGCGTCGCCATCCATTGGGTCGGCGAACCCGGCGACTCGCGTGACCTCACCTACAGCCAGCTCAAGGACGAGGTGTCCAAGGCGGCCAACTACTTCGCCTCGATCGGCCTGGTTCCCGGCGACCGCGTCGCCATCTATATGCCGATGGTTCCCGAGGCGCTCGTCTCGATGCTCGCGTGCGCACGCCTCGGCCTGACCCACTCGGTGGTGTTCGCCGGATTCTCCGCGGGCGCGTTGCGCTCCCGCGTCGACGACGCCGAGGCCAAACTCGTCATCACCACCGACGGCCAGTTCCGCCGCGGCAAGCCCGCACCTCTCAAGACCGCCGTCGACGAAGCACTCGGCACCGGCGACGACGCCGCGAAGTCCGTCGAGAAGGTCCTCGTCGTGCGTCGTACCAACCACGATCCCGATCTGAACTGGGTCGAAGGTCGCGACGTGTGGTGGGAGGACACCGTCGACGAGTCGTCGACTCATCACGAACCAGAAGCCTTCGACGCCGAGCACCCGCTGTTCCTGCTCTACACGTCGGGCACCACCGGTAAGCCCAAGGGCATCGTGCACACCTCGGGCGGCTACCTGACCCAGGCCAGCTACACCTTCCACTACGTCTTCGACCATAAGGAAGGCCGCGACGTCTTCTGGTGCGGCGCCGACATCGGCTGGGTCACCGGCCACTCGTACCTCGTCTACGGGCCGCTCTCCAACGGCGCGACCGAGGTGGTCTACGAGGGAACCCCCAACTCCCCCAACGAGCACCGCCACTTCGAGATCATCGAAAAGTACGGTGTCACAACGTATTACATCGCCCCGACGCTGATCCGTACCTTCATGAAGTGGGGACGCCAGATCCCCGACGCCCACGACCTGAGCTCCATCCGACTTCTCGGCAGCGTCGGCGAACCGATCAACCCCGAGGCGTGGAAGTGGTTCCGTGAGGTCATCGGGGCCGACTCGGCACCCATCGTCGACACCTGGTGGCAGACCGAGACCGGCGCGATCATGATCTCGCCGCTACCCGGTGTCACGGCGACCAAGCCCGGTTCGGCGATGGGACCGCTGCCCGGCATCTCGGCGAAGATCGTCGACGACAACGGCCAACCCGTCGGAGCGGGCGAGCAGGGCTACCTGGTCCTCGACCAGCCGTGGCCGTCGATGCTTCGCGGCATCTGGGGCGACGACGAGCGTTACCGCGACACCTACTGGTCGCGATTTGCCGAGCAGGGTTGGTACTTCGCGGGCGACGGCGCGCGCTACGACAACGACGGCGCGCTCTGGGTCCTCGGCCGTGTCGACGACGTCATGAACATCTCCGGTCACCGCATCTCCACCGCGGAGGTCGAGTCGGCGCTGGTCGGACACTCCGGTGTCGCGGAGGCCGCCGTGATCGGAGCCGCCGACGAGACCACCGGGCAGGGCATCGTCGCGTTCGTGATCCTGCGCGAAGGTGTCGAGAACACCGGAGATCAGCTGGTCAAGGAGCTCCGCGAGCAGGTGTCGGTGGAGATCTCCCCGATCGCCAAGCCGCGTGAGATCAATGTCGTGCCCGAACTGCCCAAGACCCGCTCGGGCAAGATCATGCGACGTCTCCTCAAGGACGTCGCCGAGGGCCGCGAGCTCGGCGACACCTCGACGCTGGTCGACCCATCGGTGTTCGAGGCGATTCGCAGCCGAAAAGGCTGATCCGCACGTACTGCTCGCCCGTTTTCAGTCATTCGGCGCGGCGCCGGCCGGCAAAAGCCCAGGTCGGCGTCGACGGCCGACGAAAAAATGACTGAAAACGGGCGAGCCGCGTCTGGCGATCCCATCTCAAGGCGGTCTTGCTCTTGACCCTGACACGGTGACAGGGTTTTGACTGGGTCGTGGAGGTGATCACAATGACTCAGACACTGATCGACGCGCTGTCGGCGCCGGATTCGTCGACGCGGCTGCGGGCGGCACTGGCGGCGGGGACCGAACCCGATCCAGCGCTGGTCGACGCACTGGTCCACTGCAGCGGCGTTGAACCCGACTTCTTCGTCCGCGACATGCTGACCTGGGCGCTCACCCGGACACCGCCGTCAGCGACGGTGCCCCGAATACTCGCGCAGTTGGATTCGACATCGGCGCAGGCGCGCAGTCAGGCGTTGCACACGCTGTCGAAGATCGGCGATCGCAGTGTCTATCGGCACGTCACGGGCCTACTGCACGATCCGGACGACGACGTGGCCCGGACCGCGTGGCGGACGGCGGTCGCGCTCGTTGCCGATGAAGACGTCGCCGATCTCGCAGCCGCCCTGGCCGCAGAGCTCGGCCGCGGCGACCGGGAGGTGCAGCGCAGTCTCAGTCGGGCGCTGAGTGCCCTCGGTGAGTCGGCAGCCGACGTTGTGGACGCGGCGAGCGCAAGCGACTCCGAAGCGGTGCGCATTCACGCCGACGCCACCCGGCAGCTGATGAACGACCCGGACGGCGACTTCGCCGACGCGGTCGAGCAGGCACGGCGCGCACTGACCCTGCGTGGTGCACCCGTCCGCGTCGACGATGCTGATCGGTGAGGTGTCGCGGCATTCGGGCGTCAGCGTCCGGATGCTGCGGCACTACGACCGGCTAGGACTGGTGCGACCCGCGACACGCACGACGGGCGGGTACCGCGACTACTCCCCCGACGACATCGCGCGGCTGTTCCGCGTCGTCGGGCTCCGCGCGCTCGGTGTGCCACTGGCGGGCATCAAGACGCTGCTCGACACCCCGGGGACCGCCGAGCCCGCAGACATGGTCGACGAGCTCATCGCGCAGACGCGCCAACGAATCTCGCGCGAGACCGAGTTGCTCACGCTCCTGACCCGCATCGCCGACGCCGCGCCCACCGACTGGGAGGACGTGCTGAACTCGGTGAAACTGCTCCACGATCTCGACTCCGACTCCGCGGCCCTACGCCAGCGGGCCGCGCTGACCGCGCGCGAAGGGCGACTCTCACCGGAGGCGCTCGCGAAAGCCGTTCTGGCCGAGACCGATACGAATGTCGCCGGCACGCTCGTCTGGGCGCTCGCCAGTGCCGCAGATCCCGCCGCCGAGGCTGCTCTCGGCTCGGGGCTCGACTCCGCAGACCCCGAGATTCGACGCCGCGCGGTGTCGGCGATCTCGAAGCTGAGCACCGACACGGCCGACGAACTCCTGCGGCGAGCACTCGACGACTCCGACCGCGCCGTCGCCGATGCCGCGACCCTCGTCCTCGGATCACGAGGTCACGCCGACATGATTCCGCGGCTGATCGACATGATCGTCGACGGCAGCCATGACGTCGACGCCGCCGAGAGGCTCCGCGATCTCGCGCACGCCGCCGCTACCGCCGACGACATCGCGACAGAACTCGGCCGACTCCTAGACAGCGACAATCTCGATTCGCGAGCGCGCAGCAGACTCGCCCAGGCACTCGTCGACCTGCCGGGCGAGGTAGCCGCGCACATCCTCGACGCGCACATCGCCGACCACGATCCCGCAGTGTCCGCACTCGCCACGCTGCGACAACACCGCTCATGATCGGGCGGCACGCACCACACGCCACGTCGACGTGGCGGCGGGCACGACCGCAGAGACCGGCGCATGGCAACATATGGCAGGAGAACGCCAAAGACGGAGGATGCTGTGAGTGGAAACGAGTCCGGCCGGTCCGACTACCGCAACGCAGGGGGGAAGACACCGTCGATCCCGCTGAGTGACGCCGACCGCGACTCGTCCGGCGAGGCAAGCGTCGGAAGCCTGGTCAAGAACGCCACCGCGAGTGTCTCGACGCTGTTCCGGTCCGAGGTCGCGCTGGCCAAGGCGGAGCTGGTCGACGACGCGAAGAAGGCGGGTGCCGGTACCGCTCTGCTGATCGTGGCGGGCGTGATGGCTCTGTACGCGAGCTTCTTTTTCTTCTTCTTCCTCGCCGAACTGCTCGACAACTGGGTGTCGCGCTGGCTCGCGTTCCTGATCGTGTTCGCGATCCTCGTTTTCATCACGCTGATCGCAGCGTTCGTCGGTTACCTCGTGTTCAAGAGGGTCCGCGGTCCGAAGAAGACGATCAGCAGCGTCAAGGAAGTGCAGAACGTGCTGCCGGGCCGCCACGACGACGCGGCGATCGGGCACGGCGGTAGTCATCCCGCGATACCGCCCGCACGCGAGGCCTGAGATTTGGCCGCAGCCCCCGACCCGTCCAGTGTCCGGTTCGCCGGGCCCTGGCGTCATCTCGACGTTCGCGCCAACGGGGTGCGGTTCCACGCTGTCGAAGCCGACGGTCCAACCACGTCGTCGCCGAGTCCCGACCGCCCGCTCGCGCTACTGCTTCACGGCTTCGGCGAGTTCTGGTGGAGCTGGCGGCACCAACTGGCCGACCTGACCGAGGCGGGGTACCGCGCTGTCGCGGTGGATTTGCGCGGCTACGGCGACAGCGACAAACCCCCACGCGGATACGACGGGTGGACCCTGGCCGGCGACACCAACGGACTCGTCCGTGCGCTCGGACATACGTCCGCGACGCTCATCGGCCATGCCGACGGCGGGTTGGCATGCTGGGCAACCGCCACGCTGCACCCCCGCGCCGTGCGCGCGATCGCGGTCATCTCCTCACCCCATCCGCGGGTTCTGCGGCGCGACGTGTTGCGCGACGCCGAGCAGCGGTCGTCGTTTCTCGGCAACTTCTTGAGCAA
This sequence comes from Gordonia jacobaea, assembly GCF_965344965.1. Classification (NCBI taxonomy): domain Bacteria; kingdom Bacillati; phylum Actinomycetota; class Actinomycetes; order Mycobacteriales; family Gordoniaceae; genus Gordonia; species Gordonia jacobaea. The sequence goes on from NZ_CBDRLS010000001.1 coordinate 1,209,181, forward strand.
TCAGGTGCCGCGCATGGCCGAACGACGACTGACCCGACACAACGGCGCATTCATCGGCGAGTACTTCGCCGAGCGGTCGGGCCTCGGATGGCAGGACACCGACGACTACACCGACACCGTCGACAAGAACCGATCCGCGATCCAGATACCCGGAGCGGCACACTGCAGCCTCGAGTACCAGCGCTGGGTGTTCCGGTCGCAATTCCGACCCGACGGCGTCCGCTTCATGGACCTCATGGAGAAGCAGTTGTCCATCCCGGTCCTCGCGGTGCGCGGCGTCGACGATCCCTACATCACCGACGAATCAGTCGGTGCCAGCGCCGAATGGGCCTCGGACTTCGACTACCGCCCCATCCCCGGCAGCGGCCACTTCGCCCACCAGGAGCGGCCCGCCGAGGTCAGCAAGCTGCTCGGCGACCTTCTCGCCCACACCGACCGCGACGACTAGCGCACAGTCGACGCTCTCGAGCGCACGCTCGACCGCAAAACCCGTCGACTGTGCGCTTCCTACGGCCGAGTGTGCGTCAGGAATGCACGCACTGGCCCGTGCTCACGCGGGCGGTGCGGCGCTCGGAGGCGTCGAGGTCGGACTTCACCTGCTTGGCGGTGAGCACGAAGCCGGTGTCGTCGGCGGTGTCCTCGGCGGCACCGAAGACGACGCCGAGCACGTCGCCGTCCGGAGAGATCATCGGTCCGCCGGAATTGCCCTGCCGGATGGTGCCACGCACCGTGTACACCTCGCGCAGCACCTGGTCGGTCCGATAGATGTCCGGCCCCGACAGGTTGATCGTCTCGCGCACGCGCACCGCGGTCGACGTGAACGGCCCGGCCTCGGGATAGCCGAGCACGATGGCGTCGGCTCCCGGCTTCGCCGACGAGTCGTCGAATTGCAGTGCGCTGACGCGCAATCCGGGGACGTCGAGGACCGCGATGTCGTTGCGGCTGTCGAAGAGCACCACTTTCGCGGCAAGAGAGTCGCCGCCAACGGTCTGCACCGTCAGTCTGCGGGTACCCGCGACGACGTGCGCGTTGGTCATGACCCGCTCGGCCGAGACGACGAATCCGCTGCCCTCCAACGCCTGCTGGCAGCTCGGGGCGACACCCTCGATCTTCACGACGCTCGGACGCACCCGCGAAACCACGGCGGAATCCTCGAGCGATGTGTCGGGCGGGCCGACGTTCGCGACCGGAGTCTGCACGAACGGGCCGATCACCTGGGGTAGACCCGAATCGTCGAGCATCGGCCCCAGCTCGCGGGTCGGGAAATCCCGCAGCCACGTCGGGGCGAATGAATCGACGCCACCCAGGATCGTGGATCCGCGTACCGCGCTTGCGATCTCGGGCGACGACGCGCGTCCGAGCGGAATCGCCAGCAACCAGGCCGCGACCAACACCGCGACCACCTGCAGCATCAACCCGATCACGCTGTCGACGTGCCGCAGCGCCGTCGACCTGATCCCGCCCCGGGCCGCGCGCCCGAGCACCATGCCCGACGTCTCGCCGATGATCACCAACACCACCAGCAGCGCGACCCCGACGACGAGCCGCATACTCCGATCATCGATCCGCGAAAGCACATGTGGCGCAATCAAAATGCCTGCGATCGCGCCGAGTATCACGCCGACGACCGCCAGCCCCGACGCCACCGCGCCCTGTCGCCATCCACTCAGAGCAGCCAGCAATGCGAGTGCGATGACGATTACGTCAACCCACGTCGACCCGCTCACCGAGCTGCATCCTCGGACGTCTCGGCATCCCCGTCACCGTGGTCGACAGCGCGGCTCAGCGTCGGAAATCCGCTCAGCTGAGGCGATCCCGCCCGAGCTATCGCCTCTTCGAGAGGCCGGACGTCGTCGTGGTTCCACGGGACGTCCCACCCCGACGCGTCGCTGATCGCCGCGATGAGCCCGCCGGTGAAGCCCCACACCAGAAGTCCGTCGACGAAGAACGCTGGACCGCGATAGGCGCGCGCACCGAGCACCGAGCGCTGCACCTGAAAACGGTTCTGCGCTGCCAACATCTTCCGCAGGTTCACCCGCACAACCCGCGACGTCTCCGCGGAGTCGACGACGTCGACCGGCCCCGGTTCACGCCAATGCGCGACAACCGGGGTCACCTCGAAATTGGACACCGGCACGGGAAAGCTCGGCAGATTCGCGAGGACGTCGACGCTGCTCGCCTCGAGTCCGGTCTCCTCGGTCGCTTCGCGCAGTGCGGTACCGACCGGATAGTCGTCGCCCGGATCGAACGAGCCGCCGGGGAAAGCCACCTGCCCGCTGTGCTGCCGCAGCGTCGGGGCGCGCTCGGTGAGCAGCACCTCCGCGTCGGCGGGCAGGCCGCCCGGATAGTCGGGGTCGGCATCCCACGAGCCGGAGAACAGGATCAGCACCGACGCCGCGCGTCGGTCGCGACGCAGCATCGACGCCCAGCGAGAGCGGTCACCACCACGATCGAGCACGCTGTCGGTCACGGCCGAGACATTGCCGGTGAGCTGCCGCAACCACGGAGGAACCTTCGCTGTGTCGACAAGTTGCCCGACGTGCGGCTCCTGCGACGGCTGATCGGTGCGCGTCACGTGGCGACACCGGTGGCGTCGCGCACGGCGTCGGCAACCTCGTCGACGCTGCCGAACTCCTTGGGAAGTGTTGTGGCGATGGTCCCGTCGGGTCGGAGCAGGATGGTCGAGGGGAAGACTCTCGGTGCCCGAAGTGCCGCTGCGACCTTGCCGTCGACGTCGAGGACCGTCGGGAGATGGACGCCGACCTCGCGCAGGAACGTCAAGACCGCGAACGGATTCCCCGCGCCCTGTTCGGCATGCACGGTGAGCACCGTAACCCGATCGCCCGCGCGCCGCGCGTACTCGGCGAGTACCGGTAGTTCGCGCCGGCATGGCAGGCACCACACCGCCCACATATTGATGAGCACGGGCTTTCCGGCGGTTCCTGCGCCGAGGTTGTAAGCACTTCCGGTCGCCAGACACGGCGCGACGACGCCCGCAAGCACTGCGCCACTCGATTCGGGCAAGCCGTTGTTCGGGCAGGGTTCGACGGCGGCGTCGGCACGCGCCTTGGCGAGCGTGGCGTCGTCGACCTTAGCGTCGGGGACCGCCGCGACACCTGAGTTGTCGGTCGGGCTGCCGAGGTTGTTCGACGATCCCGAATCGCGCGGCCAGATGGCGACGATCAACGCGACCATGACGACGAAGAACACCAGGGTCCAGCGCAGTGAGGACGGAAAACGGCTGCCTCGACGCTGCGGCGGTGGGTCGTCGTGCGGGGTCGGGGCGTCGGGTCCCGATGTCGTCGCGGATGTGCCCACTACGCGGAGATCCCTGCGAGTTCGAGGATGTGGTCGGTTTCCGGCCCCTTCACGAGCTTTGCCGCCTCTGTTTTGTCCATCGGACCGAGTCCGACGGACGGACAGTCCTTGGCGAGCACGCAGACGCCGCACGCGGGCTTGCGCGCATGGCACACGCGCCGTCCGTGGAAGATCACGCGATGCGAGAGGTTGGTCCATTCCTTGCGCTCGAAGAGCTCGCCGACGGCGTGCTCGATCTTGACCGGATCGGTTTCGGTGGTCCACCCCCATCTCTGCACGAGACGCGAGAAGTGGGTGTCGACGGTGATGCCCGGGATGTCGAAGGCGTTGCCGAGCACGACGTTGGCGGTTTTGCGGCCGAATCCGGGAAGGCTGACCAGCTCTTTCAGGGTGTGCGGCACCGTGGAGTCGAAACGTTCGACGAGTGCCTGCCCGAGCCCGATGATCGAGTTGGCCTTGTTCCGGTAGAAGCCGGTCGAGCGGATCATCTCCTCGAGTTCGGTGCGATCAGCACCCGCGTAGTCGTCGGCGGTGCGGTATTTGGCGAACAGCGCGGGCGTCACCTGGTTCACGCGGACGTCGGTGCACTGCGCCGACAGGATGGTCGCGACGGACAATTCGAGCGGGTTGGTGAAGTCCAATTCGCAGTACACATGTGGGAACTCGACCTTGAGTTCACGGTTCATGCGGCGTGCACGGCGAACCAGTCCGAGATGGGTTTCTGTCCTGGCTCCCGCAGCCGTCTTACGTGCACTCACACGATTCAGGTTAGCCATCGACTCCGACCAGGTCGGTGGCGACGGCTTGATAACAAGTCAGTGAAGGCGACGATTCCAGTTATGAGCCTCGTCGGCGGTCGGTGTTTACTGATCGGTATGCAAGGACTCGCCGCACTGCTCTTCCCTGCTGTGTTGATGCTCTTCGCACTCGCGATGGAGAAGGTTCAGCACCACACGGACCGGCTCAGCGTCTCCCGCGACAACGTCGAGGAGTTTCTGCAATCAGCCGAGTCACAGCACGTGGACACGCTGGCCAGGGACGGTTTTCCGGCAGCGCTCGACGAGCTGCGCGAGCGTCGCGCGAGCTGAGCGCAACCCTCGTCCGACACACGAAGCGAACCACGTCGACGTCGTCGACCATCCGATGATCACGCCCTCGTAGGCCGATCTCCACGATCCACAAGGCCCCGCCGGAACATCAATTCAGCACGCGCAACACGGCCCCAAAGTGGCGCTAGTGACCCATCCAACACATATGCTTCAGGGCGAGAGTAGCGTTACTGAGTGCGTGTGTCGTTCACGCGGCCGATGAGAAAGGTTCCTTAGGTGGAGGAAGTACTGGCGCGGGCGGGAATTTTCCAGGGTGTGGAGCCCTCCGCTGTCGCGGCGCTGACCAAGCAACTACAGCCCGTGGATTTTCCGCGTGGACACGTGATCTTCCATGAGGGAGAGCCAGGAGACCGCCTCTACATCATCCTGTCGGGCAAGGTGAAGGTCGGACGACGCTCGCCCGACGGACGCGAGAACCTGCTGACCATCATGGGACCGTCGGACATGTTCGGCGAGCTCTCCATCTTCGACCCGGGCCCGCGCACGTCGTCGGCCACCACGGTCACCGAGGTCCGCGCAGTGTCGATGGACCGCGACGCGCTACGCGCCTGGATCAAGGATCGCCCCGAGATCGCCGAGCAGTTGCTCCGCGTGTTGGCCCGACGCCTGCGCCGCACCAACAACAACCTCGCCGACCTGATCTTCACCGACGTTCCCGGACGCGTTGCCAAGCAGCTCCTGCAGCTCGCACAGCGCTTCGGCACCCAGGAGGGCGGCGCACTGCGCGTCACCCACGACCTGACCCAGGAAGAGATCGCCCAGCTCGTCGGCGCATCCCGCGAGACCGTGAACAAGGCTCTCGCCGACTTCGCACAGCGCGGCTGGCTGCGCCTCGAGGGCAAGAGCGTCCTGATCGCCGACTCCGAGCGCCTCGCACGCCGCGCGCGCTAGTTCTTCCTACGTCGCCTTCAAGTACTCCAACTGCGCCTTGACCGACATACGTGCGGCAGGCCAGAGCTTCTTGTCGACGTCGGCGTAGACCTTGCGGACCACCTTCATGGGCTTCGCCTTCTTCGCCGAGACACCCATGTCGTCGAGTGCGGCGACGATCTGGTCGAGCCGATCCTCACGGTGCTTCTTGTAGTACCGCGCAACGGGACCCAGATCGGGATGGTCGGGGCCGTGCGCGGGTAGGAGTGCCGCGCCCTCACCTTCGACGATCAACCGGTTCAACGAGTTGAGGTAATCGCGCAGCGTGCCGTCGCTGGGATCCAGCACGGTGGTGCCACTTCCGAGGATGGTGTCGCCGGTGAGAACCGCGCGCTGGTCCTCCCACTCGACGAGAAAGCTCACCGAATCGCCGGTGTGGCCCGGCGTGTGCAGCACGGTGATCTTCAGCCCGGCGATCTCGATGACCTCGCGGTCGGCGAGAGGTGCTGCGCCACGCGAGTGTTCAGCAAGCCGCGCCCGCGTCGCCACGCCGGTGTGCTTGTGCAACGCCGTGATTGCTCCGGTGTGGTCGCCGTGCCGATGCGTGATCAGCGTCAGCGCGATTCCCGGTTGCTCCGCGATGCGCTTGACATGCTTCTTGTGCTTGCGCGGCCCCGGATCGACGACGACGCACTCGGCACTTCCCGGAGCACGCAGCACCCACGTGTTGGTGCCGTCGAGCTCCATCATTCCGGGGTTCTCGCACAACAGAACCGACGCGAACGGCGTCACCTCACGCAGCACCCCGTACGCGGGATGCGATACGCCCGAATCGGTTTCGGCGTCGGGCGTGCCGGAGGCGTCGGATGCGGTGGTGGCGTCGGATGCGGTGGTGGCGAGGTCGTCACGATCGCCTGGACTCGTCATGCACACAGCGTAATGCGGCTCACATCGGCCGCATGTGGCCGCCCTCCCACGACGACCGACCGCTGCTCCCTACTTGCTCCACATGTCGAAGCCGAGCTTCGCGACCATCACGACGACGACCGCGAGCAGCACCCACCGCACAAACGAGCTCCCCCGCCCGAGCGCCATGTGCGAACCCAATTGCGCGCCCGCGATGTTTCCGACGGCCAGTGCCAGGCCGAGCAGCCACATCACGTTCCCCTGCGCCGCGAACACCGCGAGCGCGCCGAGGTTGGTTCCGGTGTTGATGACCTTGGCCATCGCGGAACTCTCCAGAAAGCTCGTGCCGACGAGCGCCGTCAGCGTGATGATCAGGAACGTGCCGGTGCCAGGTCCGAGCACGCCGTCGTAAAACGCGATGACGACACCGCAGATCGCCAGCCCGAGAATGATCGACCGGCGCGACTTTCCCGTCATCTCGTGGGAGCCGAAGCGCGGATTGAGAGCGACGAACAGACCAACGGCGACCAGCAAGACCAGCACGATCGGGGTGAAGACGTCGGCGGGCAGCAGACCCGCGACGAGCGCACCCAGAGCGGAGAAGACGACCGCGCAGGCGAAGACCGGGGCGAGACGTCGAATATCCATCGGTACCCGACGCGAGTAGCGCCACGCGGCCGACGACGTCCCGAAAATCGCCATCAGCTTGTTGGTCCCGAGCGCCGTCGCCGGCGCCAGTCCGGGGTTGGTGATCAGCAACGCCGGGATCATGATCAGCCCGCCACCGCCGACGACGGCGTCGACCCAACCCGCGGCGACAGCCGCGACGAAGAGGACTACGACGTCGAGACTCACCAGTCGGTGGGTATCACGACTCGGGCGTGACCTCGACGATCAGCTCGACCTCGACGGGCGACGCCAACGGCAGTTCGGCGACGCCGACGGCCGAACGCGCGTGGACACCGGCTTCGCCGAAGATATCGGCGAGCAGATCCGACGCTCCATTGAGCACCTGCGGCTGGCCGGAGAAGCCCGGACCGGAGGCGACGTATCCGGTCACCTTCACGATGCGAGTGATCGAGTCGAGTCCGACGAGCGCGTCGATCGCCGACAACGCGTTGAGCGTGCACTGCCTGGCAGCACTGACCGCCTGTTCCGGGGTGACGGTGCCGTCGGCACCCTCATGGACCTTGCCCCGGAACTCGAGTTTGCCCGACACGAAGGGCAACTGCCCCGACGTGTAGACCAGGTTCCCGATGCGCACGGCCGGAACGTAATTGGCCACCGGCTTGGCTGCGGGAGGCAGGACGATGCCGATCTGCGGAAGTCGCTCACTCCAGCTCATGGAACGCTCCTCAGCCCTTGGGTCGCTTGAGATATGCCACGTGTTGTTCGCCGGTCGGACCGGGCAGCACGCTGACCAGTTCCCATCCGTCGGCACCCCAGGTGTCGAGGATCTGTTTCGTGGCGTGCGTCAGCAGCGGCACCGTCGCGTACTCCCAGGCGGTCACTTCAGTCATGGACCCACCCTATCCCGAGACACCCAGCATCTAAGGTGAACCTGTGGCCGACAAAACAGCCGACGGGGAGACACTGCCAGGCACCGCCGACGAAGCCGAGAACACCTGGCCGGACAGCGCTTCACGTGCGCGCCTGCACTTTGTCTCCGGCAAGGGCGGAACCGGCAAGACAACCGTCGCAGCAGCCCTGGCGTTGGCGCTGGCAGCCGACGGCAAACGGGTGCTGCTCGTCGAGTGCGAGGGACGTCAGGGAATTGCGCAGCTCTTCGACATCCCGCCCCTCCCACCGAACGACACCCGCATCGCCACCGCAGAGGGGGGCGGCGAGGTGTGGGCGCTCGCCATCGACATCGAGCACGCCCTGCTCGAATACCTCGACATGTTCTACAACCTGGGATTCGCCGGGCGCGCGATGAAGCGCATCGGCGCAATCGACTTCGTCACGACGGTCGCGCCCGGCCTCCGTGACGTGCTGCTCACCGGCAAGATCAAAGAGCGCATCATCCACACCGACAAGGCGGGCAACCGCGTGTACGACGCCGTCGTCGTCGACGCCCCGCCGACCGGCCGGATCGGCAACTTCCTCGACGTCACCACCGCGATGGCCGATCTGGCGAAGACCGGACCGATCCGCAATCAGAGCGACGGCGTCGCCCGGCTGCTGCACTCGGAAGAGACCGTCGTCCACCTGGTGACACTTCTCGAGGCGATGCCCATCCAGGAAACCGTCGAGGCCGTCGACGACCTGCGGTCCAAGGACGTCAACGTCGGCACGCTCATCATCAACAAGGTCAGTCCCGTCTACCTCCCTGCCGATGAGATCGACGCGATCGCCGAGGGAGTCATCGACGCCCCGAGGATCGCGTCGAGTCTCGCCGACGCGCAGATGCCGGTCTCCGAGGCCGACCTCGCGGGTCTGCTCACCGAGAGCATCGAGCACGCGACGCGCCTGCAGGCCCAGCAGGTCGCCAAGGCTCAGCTCGACGAGGTCGAGGTGCCGACACTCGAGCTACCGCTGCTCGACGAGGGCATCGACCTCGGCTCGCTCTACGAATTGGCCAACCTGCTGCAGAAAGCCGGTGCGTGATGCCGCTCGACCTCAAGATGGGCTCCGTTCTCACCGACCCCGAAACCCGCGTCGTGATCTGTTGTGGCGCAGGCGGTGTCGGCAAGACGACCACCGCCGCCGCGATGGCTGTGTACGCCGCCGAGCACGGCCGCAACGTCGCGGTTCTCACCATCGACCCCGCTCGACGGCTCGCGCAGTCGCTCGGCATGACCGAGCTGACCAACGACCCTCAGCCGGTCACCGTCTCACCGGTCACAGCAGACGGCTCCGGTTCGCTCGACGCGATGATGCTCGACATGCGACGCACCTTCGACGACATGGTGCTCGAACATTCGACGCCCGAGCGCGCGGCGGCGATCATGGAGAACTCCTTCTATCAGACCGTCGCGTCGTCGTTCTCCGGCACGCAGGAGTACATGGCGATGGAGAAGCTCGGCAAGCTGCTCGAGCAGGATCGCTGGGACCTCATCGTCGTCGACACCCCACCGTCGCGGAATGCACTCGACTTCCTCGACGCCCCGCAACGCCTCGGCTCGTTCCTGTCGGGACGCCTGATGAAGGTGCTCGTCGGCGGCGGACGCGGCGTCGGGCGCATGGTCACCGGCGCGATGAGCCTCGCGATGCGAGGTGTGTCGACGATCATCGGCGGCGACATGCTGCGCGACGTCGCGACATTCGTGCAGTCACTGGATTCGATGTTCGGCGGCTTCCAGGAGCGCGCACTGCGCACCTACGAGCTGCTCAAACAACCCGGCACCCGGTTTGCGGTGGTCGCGGCGGCCGAACCCGACGCCCTGCGCGAGGCCGCGTTCTTCGTCGACCGTCTCAGCGAGGAGTCGATGCCCCTGGCGGGCTTGATCCTCAACCGCACACACCCCAACCTGACGAGCATCTCCGAAGAGGCTGCCCACGTCGCTCTGGAACGAGTCACCGACGACCTCACCGAGGGCGTGCTCAGACTGCACGCCGCGCGCGCGGCCACCGGCAAGCGCGAACTGCACCTCCTGCAACGATTTACCGCGTCGCACCCGACGGTTCCGATCGTCGGCGTTCCGTCGCTGCCGTTCGAGGTCGCCGACCTCGACGCGCTGCACGCCGTCGCGGAAGAGATCACCGGCAGGGGCTGAACATCTGATGGCGCAACGTCGGCAGGCACGCACGCAGCCGACCGCCACGCTCCGCGGATTCGACGGCTCCTACGTCGACGTCGCAGGCCACCGCGAATGGCACGAGGTCGCGGGGAGTGGACCGGCCGTCGTCCTGCTGCACGGAGGGTACGGCGGGGCGTCGTCGTGGGCGCTCACCGCGCCGGTGTTGGTCGAGGCCGGATTCCGCGTGCACGTCCCCGAACGTCGGGGGCACGCGCGCACGCCCGACGTCGACGGCCCGATCACGTATCAGGCGATGGCCGACGACACGGTCGCCTACCTCGAGCGTCACGTCGAGGGTCCGGCACATCTCGTCGGCTGGAGCGACGGCGCCGCTGTCGCTTTATTGGCGGCGCGCGATCGCGCCGAGGAGATCACGCGCATGGTGTTGATCGGCCAGTACTACAACGACGACGGCAAGGTTGCCGACAGCCCGCTGACCGAACTTCTCGATTCCGGGAGTGCGATGGCGGGCCTGCGGTCGCAGTACGCTGCGCTTTCGCCCGACGGCGCCGACCATTTCACGACGTTCGACGCGAAGATGAAGCACCTGTTCGCCACGGAACCGCGGATAGATCTGAACTCGTTGACGTCGATCATGACTCCGACGATGGTTCTGCAGGGAGACCGCGACGAGGTGACACTCGATCACAGTTCGGCTGTCGTAGCCGCACTCCCGCATGCACGTCTGGCGGTACTGCCGGGCAGTCACATGGTGCCCGCTGAGCAACCCGACGCACTCAATGCATTGCTAATCTCGTTCCTGCGCAACGGGTTTCCCCGTTCACCCTGGGGTTGAACCCGGGGCGAGATCAGCCGACGGATACCTCGCGGCGTCGGCGCTGGGCAGCGAAGAACTCTGCCCACGAGGTCACCTCGGGGTGCTGACGCAACAACGCACGACGCTGACGTTCGGTCATGCCACCCCACACTCCGAACTCGACGCGGTTGTCGAGAGCGTCGGCTCCGCATTCGAGTTGCACCGGGCAGTGGCGGCAGATGACTGCGGCTTTCCGCTGAGCCGCTCCACGAACGAAGAGTTCATCGGGATCCTCGCCACGGCAACGCGCCCGTGCCACCCACGTCAGTCGAGTTTCGTTGGTCGATACCGCCGCTGTCGCCATGAGCCGACCCCTGTCTTTTTGTCGTTGCGCGCTGTGCGCGCCCCTTGTCGTTGCGCGCTGTGCGCGACCCGTGCCCGGCACAACGACCCTGCGTCGTTGCCGGCGAATGCTCGCCTCCCACACCACGTCACCGATTCCGCGGCGGTCGACCATTCGTAGATGCCCGTACCACTTCTGGTCTCCGTTGTTATGTGAGTCACATTCTGCACTCAATCTAAGGATCTGTGCATGCGTCCGCAACCCCTGAACCGGAGAAAACTGGCACAACCGTGCAAACTCGCAGGGAAACAGACAAAACCGCCGACAAAGACCCCATCGACTCGACGCGCCGGGTGCGGATTCAGGCCGACGTTGCGCGCCGGAGCAGACCGTCGGGCACCTCATCGGCGGGCCACGCGGTTGTCTCAGAAATCACACGTATCCTGTCCGATGTGCCGAAGTCGAAGAAGCTGTGGTCGCTCGCAGGGGCATGCGTGCTGGCCGGCGTGCTTGTTGCCGGATTGCTCTATCCCGCGGCCAGCGGCGTGGGTATCGCGTCGAACCGCGCGGCGTCGGCAGTAGAGAACGTCTCGTCGGAGTTGCTCAGCGGAACGCTGCCAGAGGTCACGACGATGACCGACGCGGCGGGGACACCCATCGCGCGACTCTTCGACCAGTACAGGTACCAGGTCGGATACAACGACATCTCCCCCGACATGATCCGCGCGATCATCTCGATCGAGGACAGACGCTTCCTCGAGCACGACGGCGTCGACTGGAAGGGCACGATCCGTGCATTCCTCAAGAACTCGTCGTCGGGCGAAGTACAGCAGGGTGCATCGACGCTGGATCAGCAGTACATCAAGAACTACCAACTCCTCGTGCTCGCCCGCACCGAAGCCGACCGCCAGGCAGCCATCGAGACGACGCCCGCGCGCAAGCTGCGTGAGGTGCGCATGGCGCTCACGATGGAACAGTCGCTTCGCGACGAGGCGAAACGAAAGGGACTCGACGACGCCGCCGCCAAGCAGGAGGCGAAGAAGCAGATCGTCACCCGCTACCTCAACGTGGTGCCGTTCGGTAACAACGCGTACGGCATCGAGGCTGCGGCACAGACGTACTTCGGCAAGAGCGCCAAGGATCTGGACGTCGGCGAATCGGCACTGCTCGCCGGCATGGTTCAGTCGAGTTCTGCACTCAATCCGTACAGCAATCCCGAGGCGGCGACCGAGCGACGCAACACCGTCCTCGACACGATGATCGTCAACTTCCCCGAGCGGCGCGCAGAGCTCGAGGCAGCCAAGAAGGCTCCGCTCGGTGTTCTCCCCCAGCCGCGGACGCCCGTCCAGGGCTGTATCGGCGCCGACAACAACGGCTTCTTCTGCGACTACGCACTGCAGTTCCTGGCCGAGAACGGCATGTCGCGATCGTCGGTTACGCGCGGTGGCTACATCATCCAGACCACTCTCAACCCCGAGGTGCAACGCAACAGCGTGCGGTCGGCGCAAGCCAACGTCAGCCCCGACGCCGACGGTGTCGCCGCTGTCATGAGCGTGATCCGGCCGGGCACCCGCTCGCACGACGTCCTGTCGATGGCGTCGAGCCGCAACTACGGACTCAACGCCAACGCATCCCAGACCGTGCAGCCGCAACCCTTCTCGCTGGTCGGCGACGGCGCGGGCTCGGTCTTCAAGATCTTCACCGTTGCCGCGGGCCTCGAGAAGGGTCTGCCGGGCAACTCCAACATCCCGGTGCCCGGCAGCATCGCAGTCGAGGGCATGGGCGACAGCGGCGGAGCCTTCGGCTGCCCGGTCAACTTCTACTGCGTCAAGAACGACGGTAAGTACCCGGCGTCGATGTCGATCACGCAGGCACTTGCACTGTCGCCCAACACGGCCTTCGTCAAGTTGCTGCAGCAGGTCGGTGTGAAGCCCGCGGTCGATATGGCCGTCCGCCTCGGCATGCGTTCGTACACGGTGCCCGGCTCATCGGGCTTCGGCGACAAGAGCATCGCGCAGTACGTCAAGGACGGCAATCTCGGTTCGTTCACCCTCGGCCCCTGGCCGGTCAACGCCATCGAGCTCTCGAACGTCGCCGCGACCCTCGGTTCCGGCGGCATGTGGTGCCCACCGAACCCGATCAAGTCGATCAGCAAGATCAAGCGCGACCAGTACGGCAACCCGGTCCTGGACCCCGACGGCAAGCCCGCGACCACTCCGGTCGCGTTCAATCCGCCCGGATGTGAACGGGTCGTGGAACCCGGCATGGCCAACACGATGGCCAATCTGATGAGCCAGGACGACAGGGGCGGCGGCACGTCCGCGGGCGCGGCAGGCGCATCGGGCTGGAACCTTCCGATGTCGGGCAAGACCGGTACGACGGAAGCACACCGCTCGGCGGCGTTCGTCGGGTTCACCAACCAGATGGCTGCGGCCACCTACGTCTACTCCGACGGCCCCAACCCGTCGGGTGTCTGCTCCGGACCGGCACGGCTGTGCGGCGAAGGCGACATCTACGGCGGCATGGAACCCGCTCGGACGTGGTACTCGGCACTCACCCCGATCGCGACGAAGTTCGGTCCGGTCAGCCTCCCACCCGCCGACCCGCGCTACATGAACGGCAACAACAGCGGTCGGATACCGCAGGTCACGGGGCTGCCCGCCAGCGACGCGACGTCGCGTCTGCAAGAAGCGGGCTTCAAGGTGAACCAGCTCGAGGTCGACAGCGGCAGGCAGCAGGGCACGGTGGTGTTCACAGCGCCGTCCGACTCGGCGATGCCCGGCAGCACCGTCACGATCTACGTGAGCAACGGCAGAAAGAACGACAGCGGCGACAGCCCCGGCCCGACACAGACCACGGTGCAGGTACCGGGCGTCGGTCCGGTGGTGATTCAGCTCCCCGGCTGACGCCGACCGGTGGGGCTCCCCGGCTTTGACGCCGGAGGGCTGAGCTCGCCGGCATGCGCTCGCCGAGGCGTGCTGTTGAGGTGGTTGGCCGACCACCGTGGCGCGTATCCTGGGTGAATGTCTGATGTCCACTCGGATGCCGCATCACGGGTGCGGGCCGCAATCTCGTCTATCGCGTCGTCCACTCCTTCGGGGCTGTTCCGTGAGCAACTGGCGTCGCACCGCACCGCGCGTGCGGTCGGCGCAGCGGCGGGCCTCGCCGCGGGGGGACTCTTCTATTCGACGGTGATCGAGCGCAACGCCTTCACGTTGCGGCACGCCACCATGTCGGTCCTCGAACCGGGCGCCGCACCGCTGCGCGTCCTGCACATCAGCGATCTCCACATGACGCCCAACCAGCGCCTCAAGCAGGCGTGGGTGTCTGAGCTCGAGTCGCTCGAACCCGACCTCGTCGTCAACACCGGCGACAACCTCGCCCACCCCGGCGCGGTGCCTGCCGTAATCCAGTCGCTTGGTGGATTGCTCTCGCGCCCAGGGCTTTTCGTGTTCGGTTCCAACGACTACTTCGGTCCGAGCCCCAAGAACCCGCTGAAGTACTTCAAGACCGATCACGAGCGCACACACGGCACCCCGCTGCCCTGGCAGGATCTGCGTGCGGCGTTCATCGAGCGCGGCTGGCTCGACGCGACGCACTCCGTACGCGAGCTGGAGGTGTCCGGGGTCCGCGTCGTCGCTTCGGGCGTCGACGACCCGCACATCGAGCGCGACCGCTACGACACCATCGCAGGGCGCCCGAACCCACTCGCGCACCTGCGCCTGGGATTGACGCACTCACCCGAGCCGCGCGTCCTCGACCGCTTCGCCGACGACGGCTACGACCTCGTGATGGCCGGCCACACCCACGGCGGACAGCTCTGCCTGCCGGGCATCGGGGCCATTGTCACCAACTGCCACCTCGACCGTTCCCGCGTCAAGGGTCCGTCGAATTGGGGCACGTCGATGAAGTTGCACGTCAGCGCCGGACTCGGCACCTCACCGTGGGCGCCCGCGCGGTTCTGCTGCCGCCCCGAGGCCAGCCTGCTGACGCTCACTCCGGTCTCGCACGGCGACGCCGAATTCGACGAAGACCACTCGCTGCCGCAGCTGGCCTCCGAGACGAGCTGACGGCTCGAGGCGGACAGCCCCGCAGAAAAACGCGATAGCCCCATAGAAACCCATAGCCCCATACAAACGAGGAGGCCCTGACCTGGATCACTCCGGGTCAGGGCCTGCTACTACTTCTCAACCACAAGAAGCTCTGTCGGATCGGGTTCAACCAGATCCGTTGTCGGGGTGGCGGGATTCGAACCCACGACCTCTTCGTCCCGAACGAAGCGCGCTACCAAGCTGCGCCACACCCCGTGTGCAACCTGCGATAGCTTACCCCCGCGACCGCCCAGCCACTAAATCGCCTGGTCAGAGTGCCGATTGCAGCCAACACGAACAGGCGGCCGCACAGCGCGAATTCAGACGCGGGCACCGGGAATCACGGGAACACAATCCGACCACCGTGATCGCCCAAGGACTCAGAACAACGCATTCTGAGACAAGGTTTGGCATCACTCCCACACAAAAAGGACACATCTGCCCCTGTGGTCACTAGTGTCCGAACCAGAACAATCACCTCTCGACCAGCGCGACCAATTCATCAGAATCGACAATGCGAAAGGTACGGGCACATGAGTAGTGAGTTCGAGAAGTACGAGGCGAAACAAGGCACCGCATTCGGAATCACCGTCGTGGCCGCTGCACTTCTGTTCGTGGCGGGCATCGTCGGAGTCTTCGCCGGTATCTCCGCGATCGCGGGCGACAACCTCTATGTCGCCACTCCCGATTACATCTACAAGTTCAACCTCACCACGTGGGGCTGGATTCATCTGATCATCGGCATCATCGCGATCATCGTCGCGGGCGGCCTGGCGGTCGGCTCCGGATGGGCGCGAGTCTCGGCGATCATCATCGCGTCCCTCTCGATCATCGCGCAGTTCCTCTGGCTGCCCTACAACCCGTGGTGGGCGATCCTGATCATCGTCCTCGACATCGTGGTCATCTGGGCCGTGTCCACCTGGGAACCCGACGTCGTCTGACACGCTGACTCCCTGACCTGCCAACTCACAACAAAGCGGGCGAGCCCTGGACAAGGGCTCGCCCGTTTTCAGTCATTCCCGTTTTCAGTCATTTGGGGCGGTGTCGATCGGCAAAAGCCCAGGTCGTCATCGAAGGTCGGTGAGAAAATGACTGAAAACGGGCAAGCCGCTGATCGGGACCGCACTCTTTGCGAGACAGACGTGGCCTGCGAACCAATCCGCCGTGTCATCGGCGTCGAATCCTGCAACGTTCCATGACCCCACCCGACCCCAGGAGTCGTCCGATGCACACGCAGCGTCCCGTCCGGATTCTCGTCGTACTCGCCACAGCACTGCTCGCCGCCATGACAGCGCTGCTGTCGATACCCGCGCCCGCACGCGCCGACACCACGCTCCAGCCGGTGAAGAACCTCGACGTCGAGCGCTACCTCGGAACCTGGTGGCAGCAGGCCACCATTCCGGCGTTTTACGGAATCCGCTGCGCCAAGGACACCAACGCCACCTACACACTGATCAACTCGACGACGGTCGGCGTCGACAACAAATGCACCAGCTTCACCGGACAACCCGACGGAATCAAGGGAAAAGCGACGGTCGTCGATCCCAAGAAGAGCAATGCCGCGCTGGCAGTCTCTTTTCCGGGAATCCCGAACACGATCAACACCGGTTCGTTCCCCAATTACGTGATCGCGTGGGTCGCGGATGGCAAGGATCCGAAGGGTCCCTATGAGTACGCGATCGTCGGTGACCCGTACCGACTGTCGGGCTTCGTGCTGAGCCGAGAAAAGGTCGTGAGCAACGAGCAGCTGCACATGCTGCGGCTCAAGACGGAGTCGTTGGGCTTCAACTCGTGCACCTTCCTCATCTCCCCCATCACGGGTGGCCGCTCGGACTACTCGCCGCTCTGCACCGTCTGATCACCCGGGCCGTCTGATCAATCCGGGCGGCGAGCTCGGCTCGAGTTCGCCGCCCGGCCGATTACCCTGAACGCGTGGACACCGCGCCAAGCCCCACCGCGCTCATCGACGCCGCTTACCGCATCGCCGACGACCTCCTCTTTCCCGACGCAGCAGAGGTCGACCGCACGGGAGAGGTGCCTGCCTCCCACTGGACGGCACTCGCCGACGCCGGGCTGTACGGCGTCGCAGCACCGCAAACAGTTGGCGGGCCCGGGCTCGAACTCACTCAGGTCATCGAGATCATCGAAGTCCTCACCAGCGGCTGCCTCTCCACGGCGTTCACCTGGCTGCAGCACCACGGCGTCGTCATCTCGCTGGCAAGCACCACCAACGACGCCCTACGCACCGAACTCCTCGACGACGCCGTGACAGGCCGCACTCGCGCGGGCGTCGCCTACGCGGGTGCCGTGCCAACACCGCCACGGATGAGTGCCTCGCGTACCGACGGCGGCTGGGTCTTCTCGGGCTACGCGCCGTTCGTCAGCGGGTGGGGCCACATCGACCTGCTGCAGATCTCCGCGCGCGATGTCGACACCGACGACGTCATCGCCGCTATCGTTCCCACGCACCCGATGTCGGCAGCCATCACGGTCTCGCCGATGCGACTCACCGCGGCCAACGCGTCGCACACCGTCAGCCTGCGCGTCGATTCGCTGCCGGTTCCCGACGCACTCGTGGTCAGCAGAGTCGCGCTCGACGCCTTCTTCGCCAACCAGAACATCGGCATCCGACTCAACGGCGCACTGCCGTTCGGAATTATCCGCCGATGCACAGCGCTGCTCGACCGCGGTGGCGCAACCGCGCAGGCACGACGACTCCGCGAGCGCGGCAGCGAGATCCGCACCCGCCTCGACACCTCACTCGCCGACGCCGACGCGTTGCTCGCCGCACGCGCCGACGGAGCGCAACTGGCCGTCGACGCCGCCGCCGCGCTCGTGGCAGCAGACGGCGGCCGCGCACTGATTGTCGGAAGCGACGCCGACCGACTCTCCCGCGAAGCGACGTTCACCCTTGTCGCCGCAAGTCGCCCCGAACTGAAAGGCCTACTCCTGCAACGCTTCAGCGGCGAGAAGCTTTAGTCGTCGACTACTCCGGCCGCACGTAGTCGCGCAGGAACAAGGCCTCCGCGATGGCCAGGTTCTCGATCTCCGACGGGTCCACACTCTCGTTGGGCGCGTGGATCAGACACGACGGCTCTTCGACGCCGAGCAGCATGATCTCGGCGTCGGGGAAGGTCTGCTGCAGCACGGTACACAGTGGAATCGATCCACCCTGCCCCTGCATGACCACGTCGCGCCCGTATGCGGAACTCATCGCGTCGACCAACGCGTCGAAAGCAGGCCCCTCGGTCGAGCCCGAGAACGGCGCCCCGATGGCCTCACGCTCGATCGAGATCTTGACGTGCCAGGGCGCGACCTCTTCGAGGTGCGCGATCAGCGCGTCTTGTGCGACCTTCGCGTCCATGCCGGGCGGCACCCGCAGGTTGATGCGTGCACGTGCTCGCGGAGTCACCGCGGCCGACGACCCGACGACCGGCGAACAGTCGATGCCGAGCACCGTGGCGGCGGGGCGCGCCCACACCATGTCCGAAATACGGCCGGAGCCAACGACATCGACGCCGTCGAGCACGGTGGCGTCGCGTCGGAAATTCTCCGCGGGGTAGTCGATACCGTCGAATTCCTGTGTGGCGTCCAGCCCGTGGACCGTGGTGTTGCCGTGCTCGTCGCGCAAGCTCGCGAGCATCGAGATCAATGCCGCCAAGGCGTCGGGAGCCGCACCCCCGAACATGCCCGAATGCATTGCCGATTCCAGTGTTTCGACACTCACGACCACGTTGGCGACACCACGCAGACTCGTCGTCAAAGTCGGTTGTCCGACAGTGCAATTGCCGGAGTCGCAGATGAGAATGGCATCGGCGTCGAGCAATTCGGGATGCTTCGGCACAAAGTCCTCGATGCCTCCCGAGCCCTGCTCCTCCGAGCCCTCGCCGATGATCTTGATGTTCACTCCGGCCTCGCCCGCGAGTGCGCGCAGCGCGGTGAGGTGGACGGCGATGTTGCCCTTGCAATCTGCCGCACCGCGCCCGTACCAGCGGCCGTCGCGTTCGGTGAGCTCCCATGCGGGCGACTTCCACGCGTTGAGGTCCATCGGCGGCTGCACGTCGTGGTGAAAGTAGAGCAGCACGGTCGGCGCGCCGGGCGGTCCGGGGATGTGTCCGGTCACGGCCTTGCTTCCGTCGGCGGTCACATGCGCTTCGACGTCGTGCACCCCGACCTCGGTGAACGCCGCAATCAGCCACTCGACCATCTCGTCGCAGTCGGGCGGTGGCTCTCCGGCGGGGTCGTAGACGGATTTGAAGGCAACCATCTCGGCGAGGTCGCTGCGGGCCTGTGGCATCAGCTCGTGGACGCGAGCGCGAATGGAGTCGACAGCCGTGGAATCGGTCATGCTTCGAGTAACTCACATCGCGGGGATCGTGTCACGTCGACGGCGCCGTACCGTGGTCGGCTTGTCGTCGCGCCTCGATGGCCGCGGCACGATACTCGCTGGGGGTCATCTTGAACTCGTCACGAAAGTGCTTGCGCAGCAACGCGGCGGACGTGAACCCCGACCTCGCTGCAATCACGTCAAGCGCCGACGAATCGTCGTGGTCGAGCAGCTCACGCACGTAGGCGACCCGTCGTGCCACGATCAGTTCTGCCGGCGACTGTTCTGAAGTGACGAAGTGCCGGTAGAGCTGTCGCCGACCGATTCCGAGCATTTCCGCCATCACGTCCGCAGTGAACTCGGGATCGGCGAAGTGCCGCTCGGTGGTCTCACGCGCGGCAGCGATGACCGCACGCGTGTTGCCGATGTGGTGAGTACCCATGTAGCCGATCGTGCTGCGGATCAGGCTGATCGCGGCCAACTCGTCCTCTTCGGAAACGGCTTGATTGCGCACCGCGGCATCGACGGCGAACGCTCGGACAAATCCCGCGGTCGCCAGACCCAACGTCGTGTCCTCGACAGTCGGCAGCATGCCACTACGCGCAGAGGTCAGGCGGTCGTCGATCTTGTGAGCCGGGATCATCAGCATCGCCGATTCGCACACGGCGTCGAAGTCGCCCACGAACGGGCTCGCCGTCGTGATCAGTGCCAGTTGATCGGACACGTAGCGTTTCGTCCTCCCGAACTGGCGAAATCGCAGCGTTCCGGCCAGGCGATGTACCGCGGCGATCACCAGCGGCGGCCCCTCCTGCGCTGCTACGTCGTCTGCCGTGCGTTCCGTGCGCCGCGGAGCAGACAGTTCGCAGAATGTGTGCACCGTCGACAACGGACGGTAGAAGACCGAGGCCATGAACGAGGCCGGTTCCGGCACGGTGACCCTTCCGAACCCGGCCGAATAGGCCGCGACACCCGGCTCACCGCGCATCAGCATCGAGGTATCGGGGCTTGCGGCCATCAACTCACGTTTCCACGCGTCGACGGCTCTGTCGTCGAGTCGCGGCGACGCAGCCTCAGTCATCGCTCGAGCCATCGTCGCGGGTGAGGCTCGCGATATCGGCGTTCGCCTGCTGCGTCAGGACACGACGTCGGAACTCCTGCGGCGTGACACCGTGGCGGGCCCGAAACCTGTTCCGCAGTGCGTTGGCCGACGGAAAACCGGAGAACTGTGCAACACGGGCGACGCTGATATCGGCCTCGCCGCTGAGCAGTTCTCGCGCACATTCGAGCCGTCGTTCGACGATCATCTCCGCAGGAGAATGTCCCGACGGCGTGAGGTACCGATAGATCTGACGCCTGCTCATATACAGCCGTCGTGCGAGCACATCTACGTCGAAATCAGAATCCCAATAGTTCTGATCGATCAGCCTGCGCGCCGCAGCCTGTGCGAAGCGTGCATCGCCCTCTTCGCGTAAGGAGCTCAGGTCGGACTGTCGGATGGCGGTTCGGATCAGATCCACCGCACTCATCTCGGTTTCGGAGTCGATGTGCTTCCCGCGCACCGCGGCTTCGCGGACAAATGTGACCAGAAAAGCCGCGATCGCCGAACCAAGTGCCGACCCCATGATGATAGGAGCCGATGATTGCCGGCCCGGCAGGAAATCATCACCCAACAGTTCTGTCGGCACCCACATGCCCAGCGGATCTGTGATGTCGAAGGATTCCGACTCGAACGGGGAGCGATTATCGATGATTGCCAGTCGATCCGACTTCCCGTAGCGGTGCGTGCGACGGCCGTGGCGGATCTGACCCGACATCGGCAGCTGCTGCGTCGCCACGAGTACGTAATCCGAGCGGTGCTGCTTGATCAGTTCGGCGGTGCGCGTCGTCGTGCACGGGGTGCGAAGCAGCGCGAACACCGACGTCACCCCCAAGGTGCGCCAGAAGACGTGCTGCTGCAGCTGCGTGCCGTGTAGCGGTTCGACCGACATTGCCGAGATGAAGTCCGACGCCCCGCTGTCGGCCGAGCAGGTGTGTCGCGGCAGGTTCTCCCCGTGCATTTCGGTAGCGCCGATACGCTGATGCCAGTCGGCAACGACCTGCGGAGTGAGCTCACGTCCTGCCGCGCCACGCACAGAACCCCCGTCGGCTTTCGGTGTGCCGTCAGCCTTCGGTGTGCGTTCGAACATCGCGCTTTCGGACATCGTCACCTGGCTCGAAATCGGTGTCATGGATCGGAATCCCCGGAGGATCGATGTGATTGTCCCAAACAGTGGATACTTCCGCTTGCGCAATCGCTCTTTCGCTGAATTGCCGGGGCGCGATGCCGAACTCGGACTTGAACCGGTTTCGCAATGTGCTGACCGATGTGTACCCCGACCGATGCGCTACTTCGCCGAGAAGTATCGCTTGGTCGCCACTCAGAAGCTCGCGGGCACGCCTGAGCCTCCGTTCGTTGATCAACCTCGACGGCGTCGTTCCCGTGTCGTCGAAATGCCGGTAGAGCTGCCTCCGACTCATAAACAATTCCTGCGCGATCGAATCCGGGGAAAATTCAGGATCTGTGTACCGGTCCTCGATCATTTCGCGCACCCGTTGACGGACAACGGGTGCGCTCGACGACAGGTGTCGTCCGAGCTGATTGCCGTGCGTAACGGTGGCGCGCAGGAGTTCGACGACGATGCGTTCGGCCTCTGCACCCACCGGCCGATTCGCGGTCGCGGCGTCGGCGACGAAGCGTTGGACGAACGCCGCAACCGTGCGGGGAAGAAGACCCGAGCTATCGGGGAGCACCGCGTCCGCGACGCCGAGCGCCTCCTCACGCACCAGCAGGATCTTCGGGTCCGTGACCGCCGTCGTCCAGAGTGCGAAGGGAGTGTGAGACGGGATCACCGCCATCTGTCCCGGCCTCAGCGTGGCCACGTCGTCGCCCACTCTGACGTGACTGCACGCGCTCAGACCGTGGACCACAACGACAACCTCGCCCGTGGTTCCCCGACCCGCTCCCGCCCCGCGTGTCAATCGGTACGGGGTGGCGAGCTGCGCGTACACGCGCAGCATCGACAGGGTCCGCTGATAGCTGAGCGCATCGAAACTGCTGGGGTCCTCTGCAGTTGCGATCGCCACGTCCGAGAACTGCGCCAATCCGCTTCGCCCCGACAGCGTGCGCGGCGCACGCCCGGGGAGTCCAACCCCGAGGCTCCGTTTCCACCGCACGACGACATCCTGGGTCAGCGACGGCCGAACGTCGCCGGATCGTATGCCGTTCATCGCCTCGCTAGCCATCGGCGACTTCTCGCGCATACTCGAGCGGCGTGATTCCATACCGCGCCGTGAAACGATTTCGAAGGGTGGCAACGGACGAGAACCCCGAGGCGTGCGCGATTCCGCTGAGACCATAGGGACCGCCGCGCGCGATCAACTCCCGCGCCCTGTCGAGCCGACGCTGCGCGATCATCTCCGCTGGGGATTCGTCGAATTCAGCGAGCCGCCGGTAGAGCTGACGTCGACTGAGATGAAGCAGACCCGCGAGCGACTCCGCGTCGAAATCCGGGTTCCGATAGTTGCGGTCGATCGCATCGGTCACCCGCCCTCGTAAGACGGCCGGACTGTCGACGGTGTGCGCTTCCCGTGACCGACGTGGATTGAGGGTGGACCGAAGGAGGTCGATCGCCGCCATCTCGGCGTCGAGGTCGACGTCGGCGCCCCGCACCGCGACGTCGTAGGCAAAGTTGCGCAGGAACACCGCCGTAGCCCGACTCAGTGGCGAGTCCTCTATCACGGGATCGGCTTCGGCGAGGTCGGCGTCGTCGACCATGTCGGCGGGCACCCAGACGCTCGCGTACTCGGCGGTCGTCATGTTGGTGATCGAGAAGGTCTCCGACATCGACAGCGCGGCAAGTGGATTCGAGTAGGTGAACGAATAGTCGCGATCACCGGAGGTCACAAAACCGTCCACGATGGAGTCTGTTGTACCGAACAGAACGAAGTCAGAGTTGTATTCCGAAATGCACTGGGCAGTCCTGTGCATCGTCGACGGCGTGCGGAGCAGCACGTAGGTGAGGACGAAGGACAGTGGACGCCAGAAGAGATACTCGTCGAAATCCTCTTCTCCGCCATGGGGTTCCAGCACAAATGTCGGCATGTAGTTCGCGGCGTCGGCGGCTCCGCTGCGGTGCAGATGCCGTGACGAGGCGCTTCCGAGTTGGGGCGATGTGCCCACCCGGCGGTACCAGTCGTGCACCCGTCCGGTATCGAATCGCTTCTCCGCGCGCTTGCCCATTCACCTACGACCGTTCAGAAGTTCGACGCGGCAGGACGATCATCGACGCGACGAAGAAGCAGACGGCACCGATGAACGTGCAACTATTCGCCAGGACGTTGTCGACAGTATTGCCGTCGGGCGTGATGTACGCACCCACTGCACTCACACCGAATGCTATGCAGCCCAACAGGTTGATCTGCCCCGACCACCAGGAGACATCGCCGGGATTCCAGGCCTTGTGGTTATGGTTGTACGCGACGAGCACGAATATTCCGCTGATGAGGAACATCACCGAGCCTGCGGCATCCGGCGACCACACGAGGTGCTTCTCCGATGCGATGTTGCGCGCGGACAGCGCGGCCGCGGTGCTGGTGTTGAACATCAGAGTTCCGAAGAATTGTGTAGCCGCCGCAAGCCATTCCGCGCGCACCATCGTCCCCGGCGAGTAGTCCACGGGCACGGTGATCGCGCCGCTACGCAGCAATTGCACCAACGCTGCGGCGGTGAAGAACCAGGCGCCGATGAAGTAACAGATGTTCGCATTGGAGGCGCCCATCCAAATGCCGATCCACGGCGCCGACCCCAACGCGAAGAGCGCGGAGCCGATCATGAAGCCCCAACACTGCTTGGTCAGCGTCGGAGTCAACAACGCGCGATGCCAGTCGGGGGTCTCCACAGCGGCAGAGGTCACGACAACTGCTCCATTCTGTCAGGTACCGAGAGCACGCGCCCTACTCCGCACCTGCTGCCGTCACGACGACGGCCCGGCTGCGGGGAAGCGGGTATCCGCTCCCCCGCAGTTGCGAGAACAGGAGGGGGGCAATGCTCAGTGATGACCGCGATCAGTAGCGGTGACGATCAGTGGTGGAAGTGCGAGCCGGTTCCTTCGCGCGGCATCGCCGTCTCGAGCTTGTCGAGGAACGCCACTTCACTCTCGATGTCGGCGAGCAGGGCTGCAGCCAAGTCGTGACTCAGGCCCGCCCGCACCACGATTCGCTGCAGCGTCCAGTCCGCCAGGCCGTCGGCCATCGGATAGGCAGGGACAAGCCAGCCCTTGAGCCGCAAGCGATCAGAGAGGTCGTAGAGCGACCACTTGTCGGTGTACCCCTCCTTGAGCTTCCACGCGAACACCGGGATCGTGTCTCCGTGGCTGACGAGATCGAACGGTCCCATCCCCGCGATGGCGTGCGAGAGATACAGCGCGACATCGATCGAGCCCTGCTGAATCGCCCGGTAACCTTCGCGCCCCAGTCGCAGGAAGTTGTAGTACTGCAACAGGACCTGGGCGCCGGGCCGCGAGAAGTTGAGGGCGAGAGTGGGCATGTCACCGCCGAGGTAGCTGCAGTGGAACACCATGCTCTCGGGCAACGCCTCGGTGTCGCGCCAGATGATCCATCCGAGTCCGGGATAGACCAGACCGTACTTATGGCCGGACGTATTGATCGACACCACGCGCGGTACGCGGAAGTCCCATTCGAGCTCGGGCTGGCAGAAGGGCGCCACCATTGCACCCGACGCCCCGTCGACGTGGATCTTGATGTCGAGGCCGGTCGATGCCTGGATCTCGTCGAGCTTCTCCGAGATCTGTTTGACCGGCTCGTACAGCCCGTTGTAGGTGACGCCGAGGATGGCGACGACTCCGATGGTGTTCTCGTCGACATACTTTTCGAGGTCGTGGCCGTCGAACACGAAGTGCTCCTCGGAGACCGGAACCCAGCGCGGCTCCACCTCGAAGTAGTTGAGGAACTTCTCCCAACAGACCTGTACCGCCGTGGACAGCACCAGGTTCGGCTTGTCGATCGGCTTGTTCTCTGCCTTACGTCGATGCTGCCAATGCCGTTTGAGCGCAAGGCCTCCGAGCATCGCGGCTTCGGACGAACCGATGGTCGACGTTCCGATCGACGAGCTGACGTCGGGCACATGCCACAGATCGGCGATGGTCTTCCAGCAGCGGTCTTCGATCGCCGCGGTCGCCGGATACTCGTCCTTGTCGATCATGTTCTTGTCGTAGGTTTCCGAGTACAACCGACGAGCTTCGTCGTCCATCCAGGTCGAGACGAACGTCGCCAGGTTCAACCGGGCGTTGCCGTCGAGCATCGCCTCGTCGTGGACGATCTGATAGGCGGTCTCGGGCAGACTCATCGAGTCCGGGATGGTGAACTTCGGATACTCGGTCGCCTCCCCCGGACGCGCGAATACCGGGTTGAGGACAATCGATTCGGTGTTGTTGGTGGTCGCACGCGCGTTGGTGTGCTTGCGTGACTTGGACATTGAGATCTCCTCGGGTTTTCGTTGTGCTTGTGGGTCGGGGGGACGTCAGAAGGCGAGGTTTCGTAGGCAGTCACTCCTACACTTCGACCGGCGGATACAGGCGGTCCATGTTGTACTGCCTGTTTCTTCGCGCGGCCAATGTCGAGACCGCGAGGAACACAATTGTCAGGCCTATGACAACTGCCAGGGCGATCCAGAATCGACTGTCGACGCCACCGACGGTGAGTTGCCTCAGGCCGGTGACCGTATACGTCATCGGGTCTACCCAGTGGATGTACTGGAACGGTTTCGTCGTTGTCGGCACGGGGTAGATACCTCCCGCCGACGTCAACATGATCATCAGGAAGGCCAGTGTGACGACACGGCCGACAGCCGGGCCGAACAACGCGTTGAACATCTGGATCATCGCCATGAACATCGCCACCATCAGAAGCATGAAACCGAAGGTGGCCCATGGGTGCGCTGGACGAAGCCCGATGGCGAACACGACGACCAGATACAAGATCGCGGCCTGCAGGACCCCGACCAGGAAGGTCGGTGCGTAGGAAGCGAGGATCACCCGGAATGAGTTGAGCCCCTGAGCAATCGGTCGCGCCTGCAGCGGGGTGAAGAGCATCCACGCGATGATGCTGCCGACGAAGAGTGCCAACCCGAAGAAGAAGGGCGTGAAGCCGGTACCGAACGTCTTCGCCTCATTGAGGGTGTTCTCCTCGAGCGCGACGGGCTGCGCAAGGGACTGCGCGAACTGCTCCTTTTGTTTCTCGGACCATTTCGGTATATCCGCGACACCCTCGTTGACCTTGCCCGCCAGTTGCTGCGTACCGTTCGCCAGTTGCGTAGTACCACTGGATAGTTCGTTCGCACCGTTACTCAGCTCGACGAGACCCGAACTGAGCTGGTTCGCGCCGCTGCTGAGCTCGTTCGCCGCGCTACGCGCAGCAACGACGTCGTTCCGCAGCTTTCCACTCTCGAGGAGGGTGAGTGCCTGCCGTACCGGACTCTGCGGATTGCTCATCTGCGCCGAGACCACGGCCGCGTCGCTCTTCACCTGTGTCAGTTGATTATTCGCGTCCGGACCGAGTCCCTGCGTCTTGAGGAAGCTCTGGACCGGCCCCAGTGCAGCCGCGAGCGCCTTCATGTTGGGATCGGTGCTCTGCGCGAGCTGCGCGACAGCGTTGTCGACGAGTGTGCTCGCCTGAGATTGGGTCGTCGACGCACTTGCCAACTGCGTCGACACCGTCTGGGAGTTGGTCCCCAGCCGATCAGCCGCCGCGGTCAGTTCGGCTGTCGAAAGTCCGCTACCTCCAGCGTTGTTCAGCGCCGCCAGGATCGGGTCCGTCGCCGAGGTGACAGCCGAGTCGAGTTCGTTCAGTCCGCCGGCGAGTTCGCCCGCTCCGTTCTTCGCGGTGACGAGATTGGTGGAGAGTTCCTGCGCGCCCTGATTCGCGGTCTTCATGCCGGCATTGAGCTGATTGACCCCAGCCTGCGCTTCTTTGAGCTTGGGAATCAACTTGCTGACATCGCTGAGCACGATATCGAAAGTCTGAGCACCCACCTGCGCGCCGACCTTGTTGACGACCTGCTGTGCCGCGTCCTGCCCCATCACCGTCGACAGGTAGTTGTTGGCATCGTTGTAGGTGAAGATCAATCGCGCCGAACGCGGATTGTCGCCGGTCGGCGACGCGACGGACTCGCTGAAGTCACTGGGCAGCGTGATGGAGAAGTAGTACTTCCCGTCACGCACCCCGTCTGCCGCATCCTTTTCCGAAACCTCATGCAAGTCAAGCTGTTTCGAGTCGATGAGGCCCTGTGCAACCTGCGCACCTGCGTCGAGTTTGGTGCCCTGCACGGTGGTACCCGCGTCGGCATTGACCAAGGCGACGGGGATCTTGTCGACCGCATTGAACGGATTCCAGAAGGCCCAGAGATAGAGCGCGCCATACATCAGCGGCATGAGGATGATGACGATGAGTGCGAGGCGGGGCATCCGGCCGCGGTAGTAGCGCTTGAAATCGCTACCCGGAGAAAACGCTGCGAGCATGTCAGACACGGTCCTCGGTCTCGAGTTGCACGAACTCATGGTCGGTCAAATTGTGAACTTCGATCACGTCTCGCACGTGAGCGTCGGGAAATGTCCCGTTGACATCTGCGGTGATAACCGTCTGGTGTTCACCGAGTGCCGCCAGTCGATCGAGGAGCTTCTTCGCACTGTCGATTCGGGTCAGCCGATCGATGCCGCCGACCACGAGAAGTGGCGGCTTGCGGATGTTTGCGACGGCGATCCGCAACATCGCCGCGGTGAGTTCGGGCAGTTCCTCCACGTAGTCGTCGATGTCCGGCAGGGAGTACGGACCGAAGACTGGTCGGCAAATTCGTTCCATGTCATCTGGCGTTGCACGACCCACCCACTTGTACCACTTTGCCGCCCAACGTATTTGCTCGGTCACAACGTCGCGCACCCGAATGGTCTGTTCGATGCCGTCGACCTCGTCGATCCACGCGACCGCCGAGCGGGAGAACAAATGCTGGGCGTTGTTGACCCTGCCGAACGCGTGCAGTTCTCCCGACGACGGGCGCATTCGACCGGCCAGAGTCAGCAGCAGCGCTGTTCGACCGCGCCCACCGGAGCCGACGAGCACCGTGACGCCACCGCGCCGAATCGTCACATCGGTCGGGCCGAAGATGTGGCCCCACGACGCGCGCACACCGATTCCGTCGGCACGCAGGAGCACCTCGTCGTCGATACCCGCGGCATCGCTGCTGCCAGTGGACTTTTCCACCGCGATGGGCGCGGTTACCGGATCACCGTCTGTCATGGTCGGCTCAGCTCACGGATGCAGCGACGGCGGGTTCGAGAACGGGCAGGCTATTCTTCACGGCCGAGCCGTTCTTCATGATCAACGAGAAGTTCTTCTCCGGGTCGGAGATGAGTGAGATGTCGGCGATGGGGTCCCCGTCGATGACGAGCAGGTCCGCCCAGGCACCTTCCGCGATGACACCAAGCGGCGCGGAACCGTAGGGATCACGGTCGCCCGCCATGGCAAATAGTGCGGCGTTACCCGATGTGAGCATCTTGAGAGCCTGCTGATTCGGGTAGAACTCGCCCAGGCGTGCGGCCATCTCACTCTGTCGCGGAGCAGATTCCGGCTCGAGTAGCAGGTCGGTGCCCCACGCCGTCTTGACCCCGTACTTCTTGGCCCACGCGTACACATCGCCTGTGCCGTTACAGATTTCGCGATTCTTGCCCGCACGGTTGGCATCGGGATAGCTGTGATCGTGCTCGAAGAACGGCTGCATCGACAACCAGATCTCCTTCTCCGCGATGAGTGCGATTGTCTGCTCGTCGGCGAGATGCCCGTGCTCGATAGAGCGCACTCCGGCATCGATCGCCCGTCGGATTCCCTCGACGGTGTAGACATGCGTCGCGACGTAGGTGCCATAGTCCTCGGCAGCCTGAACCGCCGCGCGGATCTCGTCCGACGTGAACTGCAGGGTGTAGAGCGGGTCGTACATCGACGCCGCGCCACCGCCGATGGTGAGCTTGATCTGTGATGCGCCCTTGCGGAGTTGCTCCCGCACTGCCGTCAGCACATGCGCAGGACCGTCGGCGACGCGCGTGAAACCGATCGAGTCGGTACGGCTGGGACCTCCGTCGAACGCGTACGGGGTCTCGTACACAAACGCGAAGTCACCGTGACCCGACGTCTGCGAAATCATCGCCTGACTTGGGTAGATTCGCGGTCCGTCGAACTCGCCCTTGTCGATGAGGCCCTTCACCGGAGCGGTGTCTCCGCCCATGTCCCGGACGGTGGTGAACCCGCGGAGCAACATACGACGGGCTTCGGCGATCGTGTTGCCGAAGAGCAAGCCAGTCGCGCCCATCACGAAGTCGAGGTAGTTGTTGGCATTTCCCATGAGATGGACGTGGGCGTCGGTGAGTCCGGGCATGAGAAAGCGTCCGCCACCGTCGATGACAGTCGTCGGGGTTCCGGGCGTCTCGCCAACGGGCGAGTCGGAGATGGCACTGATCCGCGATCCCTCTACGACAACATCGGCGTTCTTACGCACCGAATCACCGACAGCATCGAATACATTCACATTGCGAATTACCGTCCGCGGTGAGGAGTTCTGGCTAAGCATGGGCCAGAGATTAGCGTCGGATTCGCGACGATGTCCATCTTTGTGCCGGAGTGACACAGATCCGAACAAGAGCGGGACTTATTGCCCTAACAGGGATTTCACAGCCATTTGGCAGCAATATTTCACGCATGACAAAGCGGCCGAGGCTCTGCTGAGCCGCAGCTTGACGCCCGCCGACCCATTACGGATCGCGGCACTCATCTTCTCGAAACCACTTTCATGTTTAACGTAACCCAATCCGGTTCGAGGAGAACGGAACTTCTTGATTCCGACACAAAAAGTGAGTCATCGTGTCACGAAAGCGGCGGTCGCAGATTCTGCTATCTATTGGAACGACACAAAGAATGGTCGCGGCTCCACATTCATCGTCTGGGAAGGCGTCAGCATCGGGGTGTCCTCGGTGTAAAAATTCTTCCACCCCATCACCACGTTCGGCGGTAGGTCGACCAGAATTCGACGCCAGGTGTCCATCTTGACCGTGGGAATCCCGTGTCCGTCGGCGTGGATAACGGTTTGGAGCTCCGGTCGCGTCGTCACGATCTGTTGGCGGTTCGCGAGCATGTCGGTGTCGAACTCGTGCAGCACGAACAATTTCTGCGGCAACCGATGCTCACGTGTCAGGCCCGCGAGCCAGTCCGACGTCGCGTTGACCTCTGCGGCCCCGACCGAACCGATCTGCGTGAGGTGCACCTGGTCGGGTTTGAGCCGCCACTCGGGGTCGAGCGCGAGTCCGACATGCGGCATCGCGAGTAGGTGTGCGTAACGCTTGGCCTGCGTCAGGAAGTTCATCCGCCCGGGCTGCAGATCCAACGTGACATAGACGCCCGCCCTCCCGGCAGCCTCGACCCACGGCCGAATCTGCGCGGGATCGATCATCGAGGTATAGGCGCCGCCGTCACCCGGCGACGCCGATGCGACGGTCACGATGATCTCGAAGGCAGGCACCACCAATTCGCGGCTCACCCGTTGGTATTGCGCCGCGATGCCCTTGACCCGTGCGATCGTCGCGTCAAGGCCTTGGCGGCCGAGTGGCCCGAGCGACGGCGAACCGGGAGATCCGTACAGCGCCACCATGCGCCTGCCGGATGCCACGAGCTGCCCACCGCCCGGGATCTCCGGCAGGGTGACGGCCTGCTCGACGTTCCTGGCGAACGTCGGGGTGTCGCCGAACGCCCGTCCCACAGCGATCACGGGAACTGTGCCGCGCGCCTCGCGCAGCGCCCGCACCGATTCGCCGCTCGCGCGCGGGTCCGGTACCGCGACGTCGACGAGTCGTGTTCCGCCTGCCGCCGCGGTGGCTGCGAGGTCGGGTTCGAGCGGCCCCGCCGCGAAGACGAGCGGCCTCGGACCGTCGGGGGCCGGGTTGCCACGGAGTCCGGCGAGGTCGGCCGAGGGCGTCGACACCTGCGTCGTCGAGAACTGCGACGTCGAGTGAAAGCCCGTGTCGCCTGCACCGACGACCCATACCGACCGCGTGCCGAGTCGATGGAGTTCTGCTTCGACGTCCGCACTGGTCGCGGGGCGTACCGCGAAGACCGGAACGTGCCGGGTCGCAGCGGTCTCGGCGACAGTTTTCCAGTCCTCGCGCGTCGCGGAGTCAGTGACGACCACGGCGTCACTCGAGCTGCGAAATAGCTTGCTGCTCAAAGAAACTGCGGGACTGCTCGGCGCATCGACGACCTGCGGCTCGATCGCCGGGGCGGCGAAGACCGCGACGTCGGACATACGGGGGACCGTCGACGCGGCGGTGAGGAGTGCGATCACGATGAGTGCCGCCACGAGGGCGACTGCTCGTCCGCGTGAGACCACCGACGCGTCACTCCCCTCCCGATTGCCTACGACTCGAGTGCTCTAGGACCCCGCTGCCCTACGACCCCGATGCAGAGTACTCGCGCCGACGTGCTCAACCAACGTAACAACCAGGTTCCCGCCCGGATCGCATACGGCTCGTCACGCGCAGTCGCGGCGGTGCAGCCGCAGCACCGATAGCTCGTCGGCGATGCGTTGCGCGTCGGCGTCGGCCGACGGTGTCACCGAACCGCGCGCCCAGTCGCCGTGTCCGCCGGAGTGATCGAAGCCGAACGGTATCGCAGGCAGATCGCGATCCCAGTGCACGCGGATGACCGCGTAGACGACGGGGACCACGAAGACGAGAACGAGAAATACGAGGAGAAGAACGTCTGAGAATGTCATGTCAGAAATCATCCGCCCGCACAAATTCCGCCACCAGTGGCACTAAAGCCAACGTTCGACAATTTTCTGCCATACTGGTTGCGTGCTCAGCAAGGTGGCAGCGATCCTGCACGGTAACGTCGCACTCTTTGAATTCGGCGTGCTCAACGAGGTGTTCGGCCTCGATCGCACGGATCTCGGTGGCCCGCCATTCGACTTCCGCGTCTGCGCACCCGACCCTTTCGAGCCGCTCAGTATCGGCAACGGCGCGAGCATCGTCGCAACACATGGACTCGACGCCGCGCGCGACGTCGACCTCGTCGCCATCCCAGGCGGCAGCACGAGTGGTGACTATCCCGAGGAGATCCTCGATACCTTGCGCGCGGTCGTCGACAACGGCGGACGGGTGCTGACGGTGTGCTCGGGCGCGTTCGTCGCGGGGGCTGCCGGACTACTCGACGGCCGACGCTGTACTACCCACTGGGCCTACGGCGAGAAACTCGCGCACATGTTTCCAGCGGCCCGCGTCGACACCGACGTCCTGTTCGTCGACGACGGCCCGGTCACCACAAGCGCGGGCACCGCGGCAGGGATCGACGCCGCGTTGCATCTCGTCCGCGAGGAAATGGGGCACGAGGCAGCCAATCTGATCGCGCGTCGCATGGTCGTTCCGCCGCATCGCGACGGCGGTCAACGACAATTCGTCGACACCCCGATCCCCGAATGCGGCTCGAAGGGCTTTGCCGAGATGCTCGACTGGCTTGTCGAGAACCTCGACCGCGAGGTCCGGGTCGACGAGATGGCCGCCCGCATGCACATGTCGCCACGGACCTTCGCCAGGCGCTTCGGCGACGAAGTGGGCGTTTCCCCGCACAAATGGCTCACCGAACAGCGCGTCGCACACGCGCGTCGGCTACTCGAGACCACATCTCTGCCGATGGAACAGATCGCCACGCAGGCCGGATTCGGGTCGGCGACCCTCCTGCGCCACCATTTCGCGTCAGCGGTCGGCGTCTCGCCTGCCACCTATCGCCGACGCTTCGCCGCCCAACAGGCGGGCTAGCCGTCGTTCTTCGACGCCTCGGGATTCTTCGACGCCGCGGCGGTCTCCGACACTGCCTCGGGTGCGCTGACGCTCGACGCAGTCTCGGTGCCGTCGTCGTCACCGGTCGGCGCGTCGTCGTATGACTCGCTGAAAGAGACGCGCGGGGTGGTGGCGACGTGGATCAGAGCGAGTACGCCGTAGACGATCGCGGCGATTCCGAAGAGCACCGCGAGCACCACGGCGCCGATGTGCACCGCGCCGAGCACCACTCCGTCACCGCGCGATGCGACGGCTCCCACCGCGGAGAGCACGGCAGCGAGAAGCGCCCAGGCCGCGCCGCGCAGACGCGGCGTCACGATCGACGAGTAGAACAGCCGCTGATAGAGCGTGACCTCGTACTCCTCAACGGCCGCGAGGCGGACCGGATCGCCGTCGGCGAGCTCGCGCAATTCACGCGCCAAACCCGCGGCGCGAGCCAATCGATCGGCTTCACGCTCGCGGGTTCGGACGTATGCGATGGTCGCGACCGTGGCTGCAACGAGCCCAAGGCCGACCATGACCCCCAGATCATTCACGGACTAGACGCTACAGCGCGGGCGTCTCACGCAATCTGCGCTTGCCACATCCAGTGGAGTTGCTCCAGCTTCGCGGCGAATGAGATCAGCAGATCCTGGGTGACCGGATCGGCCTCTTCCGTCTCGTCGATCCGCGTACGCAGACCGGCGATCACAGCCTTGAGGTTCTCGACGATCGACGTGATGACCTCGGTATCGGACGTCCATCCGTCACCGAATCCGGTGGTGCCGGCCGTCTTGGCGACAGTCTCGGCCCGACCGTCGGGCGAGACGCCGATCGCGGTGGCACGCTCAGCGGCCTGATCGGTGAACTCGCGGCTCACCGTGACCAGCTCGTCGAGTTCGAGGTGGACCGAACGGAAGTTCCGCCCGACGACGTTCCAGTGGGCCTGCTTGGCGACCAGGGACAGATCGATCAGATCGACCAGGGTCTGCTGCAGAGCGTTGCCGGTGATGGTCTTCTGCTCATCGGTCAGGGTGCTCGTGATCGGAGTGTTCGTCATTGTGTGACTCCTTACTCTCTCTCGCTGCCGCCGATAGGCGGACTTGAATGCTGCCGCCGGTAGGCGGGCTTGCGGTTGTGCCCGACGCCGGGCTGTGGCGCCGGGCTCGCAACGGGCGCGTCAGTTGCTCAGACGCGGACCGTCAGGTTGTGGGCGATGTTGCCCTTCGTGGCCTTCGAGTAGGGGCAGAAGGCGTGTGCGCCCTCGGCAAGTTCCTTCGCCTTGGTCTCGTCGACGCCGGGGATGTAGGTCTCGATGTCGGCGACGAGTCCGAACCCACCGTCGGCCGGGTCCTTGCCGATGCCGATGGTGACGGTGACCGTCGACTCGTCGGGAACAGGCGATCCGGCGTTCTTGGAGGTCGCACGCAGAGCGCCGAGGAAGCAGGCCGCGTAGCCCGCCGAGAAGAGCTCCTCGGGGTTGCTGCCTTCTCCGCTGCCGCCGAGTTCCTTCGGTGGGCGCAGGTCCAGATCGATCTGTCCGCTTGCGGAAACGACCTCGCCGTCGCGGCCGCCGCCGGTCGCCGTGGACGAAATGGTGTAAGCGGGTTCGATAGCCATGTGTACTCCTCTGAGACTCAGATACTGCGTGACTGGGTACTGCCTATGATGTGCTACTTCTTTGTCTTACAACAGCTCTCGCGACCGTGGTGTTCCGAGATCGCGGATGTTCAGCAAGATTTCAGTTCTGCAGGCCTGCGCGGACGCCCGATTCGACCTTCTTGCCCAGATCCTCGTCGATGTTGCGCCAGTACTCGAAGACCCGCGAGAGCACCGGCTCACTGACACCACCGAGTACGTGTCCGACGATGTTGTCGATGAGGCGTTCGCGTGCTGCATCGTCGAGTACGTCACGCACCATCGTGCCCGCCTGTGCCCAATCACTGTCCTCGGCGTGCTCGATGTAGCCCGCGCGCACCGCGGCACCGTCGAAGGACCAGAGCCCCTCGTCGCCCGCAGCACTCGGATCGGCGTGTGGTCCACCAAATGAGTTGGGCGCGTACACCGGAACGTCGGGAGCGGAGAAGTTGTATGCCATCGCGCCCTCCTTGGAGTAGGTGTTGACCTCCGCGCGTTTCGCCGAATTGACCGGCAACTGAGCGTAATTCGTGCCGATGCGGTAACGATGTGCGTCCGCATAGGCAAAGACCCGGCCGAGCAACATCTTGTCGGGTGAGAAGCCCACTCCGGGAACGACATTCGACGGCTCGAACGATGCCAGCTCGATCTCGGAGAAGAAGTTCTGCGGATTGCGGTTCAGTGTCCAGGTGCCGACCTCGATGAGCGGGTAGTCCTGCTGCGACCAGACCTTGGTCAGATCGAACGGATTGAAGCGGTAGTCCTCCGCCTCGTCGACCGGCATGATCTGGACCTTGAGTGTCCAGCTCGGGAATTCGCCGTTCTCGATCGCCTCGTAGAGATCCTGGCGGTGATAGTCGGGATCACTGCCCGCCAACGTGTCGGCCTCCGCCTGCGTGAGGAACTCGATGCCCTGATCGGTCTTGAAGTGGTACTTGACCCAGAAGCGTTCGCCGTCGGCATTTACCCACTGATAGGTGTGCGAGCCGAATCCGTCCATGTGCCGCCACGACTTCGGAATGCCGCGATCGCCCATCAACCAGGTGACCTGGTGCGCGGTTTCGGGCCGCAGCGTCCAGAAGTCCCACTGCATGTTGTGATCGCGCAGCCCCGAACCGGGCAGTCGCTTCTGCGAACGGATGAAGTCGGGGAACTTGATCGGATCCTTGATGAAGAAGACCGGCGTGTTGTTGCCCACCAGATCGTAGTTGCCGTCCTCGGTGTAGAACTTGATCGCGAATCCGCGCGGGTCGCGCCAGGTATCGGGGCTGCCCTGCTCGCCCGCCACCGTCGAAAAGCGCACGAGCGATTCGGTTTTCGCGCCAGGCTGGAACAGCTTGGCCTTGGTGTAGCGCGACACGTCGCCGGTGACCACCAGTTCGCCGAACGCCCCGCCGCCCTTGGCGTGCACGATTCGCTCTGGCACGCGCTCACGGTTGAACTGGGCGAGCTTCTCGATCAGGTAGTGGTCGTGGAGCAGGATCGGTCCCTGCGTTCCCGCCGTCAACGACTCGTCGTCGCTTGCGACCGGAATTCCGGTGTTCGTGGTGGTACGTGGTGTCATGTGCGAATCTCCTTCGTTGACGGGGCTGTTCGCTTCTGAGGTCGGTTCACGAGCGACGACGTCGTCGTCTCGCTCGCTGCTTCCGCTGCGGCGGGCCGGCCGCGGCGGTCGAGAACACACTGGTGTGAAAAATGTTGGTGTTACGCGGGTTTCACGTTCGACGCCGCCGCTCGACAACTCGGGCACTGACCCCAGAACGTCACCTCGGCTTCGTCGATCGAGTAGCCGTGGTCATCGTCGGGAATCAGACAGGGGGCCTGTCCGACGACGCAGTCGATGTCGACGATCTCGCCACACGTGCGGCAGACGAGATGGTGGTGATTGTCTGCTGTGCGCGTCTCGTAGCGCACCGCAGATCCTGCAGGTTCGATGCTTCGAAGCAGTCCGTTATCGGTGCACGAGCGCAAGACGTCGTAGATGGTCTGCGTCGACACCGCGCCGAGTTGCTCGCGCACACCACGCGCGACGACGTCCGCCGTCGAATGTGGGTGCTCCGCCAAGACCTCGAGCACCGCGAGGCGCGGAGCGGTGACCCGCATGCCTGCCTCACGGAGTTGCTGCACGAGCGCCTGTCGATCCTGCATGACTCCACCATAGCCACGTTTCTGGAATTAGTCCATTGTTTGGAGAAGTTCCAGAATCAGATCGGGTGCCGGAGCACCCGTGGCCCCGCACATGGATTCGGGATCGGCCAAACCGGTCCGCGCGCGGGCCCCCGACTGTCATGCTCGCAGGGTTGTCCGAAGCATCGGGGGATTCATGCGCACGCTCGTCGTCAGCACACTCGCACTGCTGCTTGCGGCAGTCGGGATCGCCGTGGCGCCGCAGGCATATGCGTCCGACGCCTTCACGGTCATCACACTGCACTTCGACGCCGCTCACGACTCGGGCCCACGCTGCGACGTCGTCGGCGATCTCTATGTTCCGCACGGTGTTTCGCCGAGTAACCGCGCACCGGCTGTGCTGACGACGAACGGCTTCGGTGGCAGTAAAGACAGTCAGGCACCGCTGGCACGGATGTACGCCTCGCGCGGTTACGTCGTGCTCGCCTATTCCGGCTTGGGCTTCGGTGGATCGAGTTGTCGCATCACTTTCGACAGTCCGATTCCCGACGGCGCAGCGGCGTCGCGCCTCGTCAGCTATCTGGGTGGCGCGACCGGCATCGCCTTCCGCGACGCCGCACATACGAAGCCGGCACCTCGACTCGACGCCGTCGTACATGACGGCGTCGACCACAGGGGCACCCGGAGATCCGACGACCCGCGGGTCGGCATGATCGGCGGCTCCTACGGCGGCCACATCCAGTTCGCGGCAGCATCGGTCGATCCCCGAATCGACGCGATCGTCCCGATGGTGACCTGGAACGATCTCTCATACTCGTTGTCCCCCAACAACACCGGACAGTCCGTCGGTGTCACCACCCCGACGCAGGGTGCGGTCAAGATCAACTGGAGCGCGTCTCTGGCTGCTGCGGGACTGATGTCCGGTGTGCAGCACGCATCGGTTGAACCGCAGCGCCTGACGGGCTGCCCCGATTTCCCTGCCGCGGTGTGCTCCGCACTCGTCGGGTCGGCGACGAGCGGAACAGTCGACCGGTCGATCCTCGACGGGTTTCGGCGTGGGTCGGTCGCATCGTTCCTCGACCGCGTCACCGTTCCGACTCTGCTGGTACAGGGCCAGAAGGACACCCTGTTCAACATCCAGGAGGCGTTGGCAACCTACCGCGGCCTTTCCGCCAAAGGTGTTCCGACGGCGATGATCTGGTTCTCCGGCGGACACTCGGGCACGCCCGCCGCCGGCGACTACTCCTCCACGACACCGAACCCCGACACCCAATACGTCACCCAGCGCGCGGTGGGATGGCTCGACCACTACCTGAAGGGCAGCGGCCCGGGAACCGGCCCGAGGTTCGCCTACTACCGCGACTGGATCGACTACCGCGGCATCGCCGCACCCGCCTATGCGACGGCAGGCAGCGTCGACGTCGGCAGCCGGGCGCAGTATGCCCTCTCCGGCGCCACCGGATTGGTGCCGTCGGCCACGCCACCCCGACCGGGCACCGCGCGCTTGACCACACCGCCGGCAGGGTTGCCCACCACGCACGACGTGCCCGACGCACTCGGACTCGTCAGCCTTCCCGAACGCGACGTCGCGGGCACGTACGCCTGGTGGGACACCGCGCCCCTGCGGTCGGCGCTCGACGTCGTCGGAACGCCGACGCTGCGCCTGCGTGTGTCCGCGCCCCTCGACGTCGGCGCGCCACTGGCCGACCAGCTTGTCCTTTTCGCCCGAATCGTCGACGTCGGCGCCGACGGATCGTCGACGACCGTGGGTAATCTTGTTGCGCCCGTGCGGATATCGGACCCCCGCGTACCGATGACCATCACCATCCCCGCATTCGTCCACCGTTTCGCTCCGGGACACCGACTACGCCTTGTCGTCTCCGGCGGATCGACCAACTACCGCGGCGGGATGCGCCCGATTCCGGTGTCGATCGACGCCGGAGCCGACCAGACCCTCGGACTACCGATCGTCTGACGCGGCACGACATCGCGAGACCCGCCACGTTCTCGAGTGGCGCCCTCTGCGCGGCTGTCGTATCGTTGCTCCCACGAGATCACGTGTAGCAACGGGGAAGAGTCCCGATGTTCGCGTCCGTGACGGCCCTTCTCTCGGGTCCCGCGTCGAAAAGCGCACGCGATCTCATTCGTGAAGAGAGAACACACCCATGAGCAACACCACCACTCGGGCCACCGCCTCCGCCGACTCGTACGCGATGACAGAACTCAATCGCGAAGCGCAGATGGGCGGTGTGGGCACCGAGACCACCGACCGTGAGGTCCGCCGCATCAGCCTTGCCGACTTCGAGCAGCGTCGCGCCCAGATCGCCGACGAACTCTGGTCCGCCGCAACCGATATCGGCTTCTTCCAGATCGTCGATCACGGCATCGACATGGCCGAGGTCAACCACGCCTTCGAGATGTCGGCGAAGTTCTTCGAGCTACCCCGCGAGGTCAAGGAGCAGTTCCCCCTCAAGAAGGGCCAGAACGCCGGCTGGGAGTTCTCCAGCCAGGTCCGCCCGTCGGTCGGCACGCCTGATCAGAAGGAGTCCTACCAGCTCACCCTCCCCGCATGGACGGTCTGTGGCCTACCGAAGAGGAACTCGCCGGATTCCAGGCAACGCTGCTCGACTTCGAGCACAAGTGCTGGAAGCTCGCGATGGACATCCTCGGCTGCTTCGCGGAGAAGCTCGGCTTCGACCGTGAGTTCTTCACTCGCGCACACGATCCCAGCACCGAGACCTACCAGAGCACACTGCGCCTGCTGCACTACTACGCCTTCCCCGACGCCATGCTCGACGAGCCGAACGTCTGGCGTGCAGGCGCACACACCGATTTCGACGCCTTGACGCTGCTGTTCCAGCGTGCGGGCCAGGGCGGCCTCCAGGTGCTTCCGGGTGCCGAGGCCTCCACGCAGGCGTGGACTCCCGTCGAGCCGTCCGACGAGGCGATCACCTGCAATATCGGCGACATGCTGATGCGCTGGTCCGACGACAAGCTCCCGTCGAACTTCCATCGCGTGCGCGCACCGCGTCGTGGCGAGTACACCGGCCCGCGCTACACCATCGCCTACTTCGCGCAGGCCAACACCGACGCCCTGATCGAGAGCGCCGCAGGCAAGTACCCGGCGATCACCGGCGGCGACTACATCGCTCAGCGCATCGCGGCGAACTTCGCCAAATGAGCGACGACGTGACCTCGGGAGAACAGTCGAGCTCGGTGTTATCCAGCTCGGTGTTCTCCGACGTCGCCGTGTACACGGGCGGCATCTGGCTCGAGCATCAGGATGTTCGCGTGGTCGGCGGGGTCGTCGAATCGATCTCGCCCCACGCGTCGTCGACAACTGCTGCCGCTGAATCGATTTCGACCGGCGGCTACCTGATTCCGGGTTTCGTCAACACGCACACCCACCTGCAGCAGTCGCTGATGCGCGGTATCGCCGAGTGCACGCCGCTACTGGAGTGGCTACTCGCGGTCGGCGAGGAGTCGGTCGCCATCACACCCGAGCGTGCGTACACGGCGGCCGTTGCGGCAAGTCTGGAGATGCTTCGGTCGGGCACCACGACCGTCGTCGAGCACATGTGGCCCCACCCGTCCACCGAGGTCCACGGCGCAGTGATTCAGGCGTTGCGCGACACCGGGATTCGTGCGGTTCTCGGACGCGGTGTCGCCGATCGGCCAGACGCCACCCGCAAGTGGGGATTCGAGCCACGGCTGATGCAGCCGCTCGATGAGGTGCTCGACCATGTCGAGCACCTGCGCGAGCAGACTGCAGAGTCGACGATCAGTGTGGCACTTGCCATTCCGAACCCGCGATCGGTCACCGAGTCGGGAATGGTCACACTGCGCGAGTTCGCTCA
Source organism: Gordonia jacobaea (assembly GCF_965344965.1). Taxonomy (NCBI): domain Bacteria; kingdom Bacillati; phylum Actinomycetota; class Actinomycetes; order Mycobacteriales; family Gordoniaceae; genus Gordonia; species Gordonia jacobaea. Next base: position 1,250,171 of record NZ_CBDRLS010000001.1, read on the forward strand.
GGAACGCGACATGTCGGTGATGATCCATCTGCTCGAAACACCGACCGACGATGTGATGTGTCTCGAGCATGCGGGACTCGGCGCGGTCGAGTACCTCGACTCCAACGACTTCTTGTGGAACAGGCTCCTCGCGGTGCACTGCGTCGAACTCGACGACGTCGGGCAGTCGATCCTCGCCGAACGCGGAGTTGCGGTGTCGCACAACCCGTTGTCGAATATGCGGCTCGGTAGCGGTATCGCGCCGATCCCCGCGATGCTCGACCGCGGTGTCGGCGTCGGACTCGGTGTCGACGGAGCGGCGAGCAACGACACACAGGACATGCTCGAGACGTTCCGCATCGGAGCGTATCTACAACGCGCGGCACACAAGCGCGCCGACCTCATGGGTTTCGAGACGATGCTCGACATCGCTTGTGGCGGAGCGAATGTGGCGCTCGGTCTACCCGAGGTCATCGGCGGCGTGAGCGTCGGCGCGCCCGCCGACCTCACGCTTGTCCGGTTCGACCGCGACTATGCGACGTTGCCGGTCCGCGACCCCGGCGCATCACTGCTGACCACCGGGTCACGCTCGATAGTCGACGTCGTGATGGTCGACGGCGACGTGGTGATCGCGGACGGTCGGAGCACTCGCATCGACGAGGCGGAGTTCACCAAAGAGGTCGCGTCCCTGTCATAGGACGTGAAGGTTTCGAGTTGTGTGGGACCTGGGGGTGCAATTGTGCACCTCTGGGTCCCACACAACTCGCCGAAGGTCAGCTGAAACGGGCCAGCACGCTGTGGACCGCCTGCGTCACGGTGAGCCTGTCGAACGACTGCACGAAGTCGAAGGTGCGCTCGAGGTCGGGGCCATCGTCGTGCTGATCGCGTGCCGAGAGCAGCGCGGCGAAGTGAGGTCCGAGTATCGCGACTGTCCACTCGTTGACGAGATCGTCGGCGGCGTCGAGCGGCGCGTGTCTGACGTTGCCCTCGACCATGTGCGACAGTCCGACACCGTAGACACCGGCGAAGCCCGTGACGTCTGCGAGCTCGCGCCACCGCTGTGACGTGGTGTCCGTGAAGTGTTGCGCGTGCTGGAAGGTGCCGACGACGATCATCGCCTGGCCGGCAGATGCCGCCTGAGCTTCGAGCGCTTTGCTCATCTCGACAAGAAGTCGTTTGGTTCCGCGGCGCGGCTCCTGCATGACCGACGCGAGTGCATACGGGGTGTCGGCCGACGGCGCTGGGCTCGACCACACCGGCGCCTCCGGAAAGGGCACCACCTCGTCAGCCGGAAGCTCCGACGGGTTGGCGACGGCCGGGTAGAGCCGTCCGGTGCCGAATGTCGCTCCGATGGTCATCGCTGCCGATCGCGACTGCTCGTCGTGGACGCCTTCTGCCACGACGACAGCGTTGCTGCGTTCGACGTGCGCGGCGAGCGCATGCGCAACCTCGGCCATGTCGGGTTCCGTGGCAACCGAGAGCAACTCGGGTCCGGTGATGATCACGTCGGGTTCGATAAGTGGGAGCATCGAGATCGCGTGCGGGTCGACACCTATGCCGTCGACGCAGATCACGCGGCCACGGCTACGTGCCGCTTTCACCGCGCCGAGCGCCTCGTGCGGACGGCTGAGCAACTGCGCCGGCGATACCGAGAAAACCAGACGCTGCAGGGCTGCCGGTGACGGCAACGCGTCGAGTTCGTGCTGCGGGATGGAGTCCATGTCGACTGCGACGAGCACCGGGAGGATCTCGGCGAGTTCCACGGCCTGCGGCGAGTCGGCGAACACCATCTTCTGCTTATCGAGCGGCGCCTTCTGTTCCATCAGGCGTGCGGCTCGACGCAGTGCCTCTGCGGTACCCATCGCGCTTCCGGCCAGACCTCGAACCTGCAATTCGACAGCAGCGAGCGCACCGTCCGACAGACGGCGAACCGGCGCGAACTGCATGACCACCTCCATCGACAAGTCGTCGGCGGCCAACACCGACGAGTGGTAGGTGGATCGTCGAGATAGGCGCGTCATCTTCTTAGCTAACCATCCATTTACGTAATAGGCGAAAGTCACCGTCGCCGCCGTCCCCGACACGGCCGCCGTGACCTTCTCGTGACCATGGGTTGCCGTGCGGTGTCAGTACTGCCGCGGCCCTGGTCAACGCGTCACGGCGGTCCGTAACGTCGACGTCAGTTCATCGCGGCGCCTCGTTCGTGACGACATTCGAGTGAGGAGAGACTCATGTCGCAGATCACGACGACCGCTGATTCAGACCATGTCCCGGCCGCTGCCACAGCGACTGGAATCGACGAACCGATCCCGCTGATCGCGTCCGCCAGGTCGGGGATCGTCATACTCACGCTTCTCGCGGCGAGCACGACCATCACGTTCGGTTCGCTGTTCTTCGCGTAGCTCGACTCTTCGCACAGCTCGAATCTCCGCCTACTCGAATCTCCGCATCATTCGACTCGAGAGTGGAAGCACGTCACAGTGCTGCGCCCGTGTGCCGCCTGCGCCGACCTCGCGTCCGCAGGCGGTGCACACCACTCGGGGGTCGGCGCATGGAGCCGCGCAGTATCAGCGGCCCTTCACCATCCGTGTCGGACGCATCCGCGTCGACTGCGGGAGCCACCGGTTCACCGACTTCTGCATCGTGCACAGTGCTGAGATCACGAGAAGCGCGAACTGAATCCAGCCGATGACCGGCAGAGCCGACCACACGTCCGGGTAGCGGAACAGCAGATCTATCCCGATCGGGATACAGAGCAGGTTGACGACGACCGCGGCGAGATAGAAGTTGCGGCAGTTGCGACTGTGATGCGTGGCCGCGGCGACCAGCAGCGCGTACTCGATCGCGAGGAAGACGACGATCATGATCAGCATGAACGGCGGAAAGAAGTTCGCCATCGGGTCGATGCGGTCGGCCGGCGCCGCGTTGCGCGGATCGGTTGCGAGTCCCTCGCGCAGACGGTCCCTCAGCAGGCCTCTGATCGTCCCGACGTTGACGAAGCCGTAGACGAACGCGACCAGTCCAGCGGCTGCTGCTCCCCAGAACGCGACGCGCGCGTGGACGGTCAGCGCGCGCGGCGCCGGACCCGGATCGGTCGGTCGCGACGGATAGAGCACCGCCTCGTCCTTGTCCTTCGACCGACGCTCGATCGCCGCCAGGTCCTCGGCGTCGAGTTCGGCCTGCGTCGGGATGCGATCGGACTCATCAGGGTCGGTCATGGTGACGATTGTCGCACCGTCACCGGCGCCCGATCTTGAGCATCCGGGACTCGACGACCGGCGGCCGACTTCTCAACGCCTCGCGATCTTCAGCATCCGACTCACCGTCGCCTGCCAGAGCGAGCCGTCGGGCGCGATGGTGCCGGTCAGTTCGAGGGGCTCGTCGACCGGTCCGTCGCCGACGCGCAACGTGCGTACGCGGGCGCCCGTCGCGAAATCGGTGGCGATGTAGTCGATCGGCCCGACCTGCTGGATCGATCCCGGTCGATAGGGCCCGTACCCGAGGCCGTGGATGAGTCCGTCGGCGCGCGAGAGTCGGGGCAGCGATGCGAGGCGGTCGCCGTTCTCCCACACGCGGTGGCACTCCCCCGCGGACACGTCGATGCGTGTCGATCCGCCGACGAAGGGCGCGCTGGCAGGCACGCTCGGACCGCTGACGGCCATGGGCGGGTACTGGTAGCCGTAGGTGCTGGGGACGATGAGCGAGTTGCCCCAGGCCATCGGCGAGTTCTCGGTGCCCTGTCCTGAGCTGCCGAACGCGGGCATGCGGCACACCGTCGAGCCGGTGTTGCTGTCGTAGACGATCAACTGGGGTCGGGAGGCGTTGTCGACGATGGCAACCCATCCGTCGCCACCGGGGCCGAAGTAGGTGGGTGTTGTGCCGGATCCCCAGGTCAATTGGCCGGGGCGACGTGCGGTTCCTCGGTCATACGCGCGGCGCCACACCACCTCTGGTGTTCCGTCGACGCCCGCTCGCATCTCGTAGAGAGCGTGCGTCGAGATGACCGACACTCCCGATGCTCGCACCGAGAGGCCGTTTCCGAGGTCCTCGCCCGCGGGCAGATGCATCGACCGCACACGTCGAGCGGCGTCAACCGTGCCGACGACGCCGTGGGTGGTCACAAACCAGACGCGTCCCGCGAAGTCCGGCGCTAGCGCGGTGATGGCGTCGCCCGCGGGGATATGCGCCTTCAGGTCGACGCGATCGTCGACGTAGAGCTGCCACCCCTGCGTCGAATGCCGATGTGCCACACGCAGAATCGCGCCGGACCCGTCGGCGACGACCACGCGATCGCGATCGTCGAGATACCCGTACACACCTCCGAGCAGCCCACCCTTGGTCAACTGCTTGCGTGCGATCGGCACCGCGGTCGTCGGATCGAAGAGCGTCACCGTCGCCACCGCGACCTGCAGCGGCGCCGTGCCGACGAACTGGGTACACAGCGACACCGGCATCCCGTCGCGTCCCACGAACGTCGCGGCGCAGGCACCGCCGGGAATCGACGACGCCGCGAGACGCGCGGACTTTCCCGGTCCGGCGAACGGCGTCGAGTCCGACGACCACAGGTCACCGTGCATCAGCGACGTTCCGACCGGACCGAGTCCGGTCGCCGGGCCCGGTGCGGGAGCCGTCGAACCGTGTGTCGGTGGCGCCGCGACCGCAGGTCCCCCGACGATCGCACCCGCGAGCATCGCGACGACGATGGTCGACGCGGCGAGTATGCGGATGCGGGCAGCACACATACGCGGACCTGGCGATGTCACCGCGTCACTCTGACAGATAGGCGACGATAGCGCCCGACATTCCCGCACGGGCGTCATCAAGGTTGCCGTAGGTGCCCAACGTGTGCTCGGAGATAAGTCCGCGCATCGCCCCCGGGATCAGCGCGGCCATCTGGCGGACCTTCCCTGGATCGAGGTCGAGGTCGGCAAATGCACGCTCGAACGCCGCGTCCCAGTTCGGCTTCCACGACGCCAATTCTGCTGCGGTGAGCGGATATTCGCGTTCCAGCTCGGCATGCTCGCGCGGTAGTGCCCCCCGCAGGGTCTCGATGGCCCGCGCCTCCGGCGTCGTGAGTCCGTAGAACATCGCGTCGATCAACGCGGACACCCTCTCTCGCAGAGTCCCGTCGGGTTTGACGTTGGCCGGGAGGTCGCCGCGCTGGTCCGCGGTGTGACGGAGCACCGCGGCCCACAGACCGTCGATGTCGCCGAACTGGTACTTGACCACACCCCACGTCGCACCGATCTCCCGCGCGATCCGGTTACCGGAGACCGCTGTCGGATCGCCCGTCGCCAGCGCGGCGATTGCTGCACGGATCATGCTGTCCCGCGTGGCCTGACCACGTTTGTTCGCGCGCCGGGGGGTGGTCGTCGCCTCACTCATGACGACAGAGTCTAGCCATTCGCGCGGACTTTCACAGAACCCTCTTGCACTCTTTCACAGAGGGTTCTACGGTTCTTCCTATGGCACAGACCCCGCTGTCGATGGAACCGACTGGCTGGTACCAGGTCGCCTGGTCGCACGAGATCGCCGTCGGCGCCGTCCACCGCATGACCTACTTCTCCCGCGACATGGTCGCCTGGCGCTCGGCGTCGGGAAAGATCTCGGTGTTCGACGCCTATTGCGAGCACCTCGGCGCACATCTCGGGTACGGCGGTCGCGTCGAGGGCGAGAACCTCGTCTGCCCATTCCATGGGTGGCAGTGGAACGAGCAGGGTCGCAACGTCTGCATCCCGTACGAGAAGAGACCGAACAGAGGCAGGCGAATTCGCAGCTACCCTGCCGTCGAGCGCAACCATGCCGTGTGGATCTGGTTCGACACCGCCTCTCGCCCACCGTATTTCGAGGTGCCGGACGTGTTCACCGCATTCGGCGACGACGCATCGGACGCCGACAACTACTACGCACCCATCCCCGGCGGGACACTGTTCCACGAGCGGCTCGAGCTCCATCCGCAGTACATCATGGAGAACGGCGTCGACTTCGCCCATTTCAAGTTCGTCCACGAGACGCCGTTCATGCCGGAGTTCACCCGGCACGATTTCCACGGACCGGTCTCCTACGTCGATTTCACCATCGCGTTCGAACAGGGAGCCACCCTCGAATCCGCCTCCAGCGGCGTCTATTCCGTGAACGCTGGACTCGGGTGCTCCGTGACCAAGTCGTGGGGGATGGTCGAGAACCGCACGATGCCTGCGGTCACCCCGGTCGACGGATCGACGTGCGACGTACGGTTCACCGTCTGGATCGGCAAGAAGCCGGGCGAAGAAGACGCCACCGAGCTGACCAAGTACGGCAAGGTGATGAGCGACCTGGTCATCGACCAGTTCGACAGGGACGTCGAAATCTGGTCGCACCAGCGCTATTCGGATCCGCCTGCGCTCTCGCAGCGAGAGTTCAAGGGCTTCACCGCATTACGCAACTGGGCGGTGCAGTTCTATCCCGAGGGCGACTCGGCCTACGGGCGAGACCCGACACGTCCCGAAAGCGGTGCAATAGTGCCGCTGCACCCGTCGGCCACCGCCGCAACAGCCTGAGCGCACCAGCGTCGCGAACCATGTCCACACGAAAGGTCCAGCCCATGAACAGTTCCCGCACGATTCGCGTATTCCAGGTTGCCACAGGCAATCTCGGCACCGAGATGATCGGACGAATCACCTCCCACCCAGACCTCGAACTCGTCGGTCTGCACTGCTACACGGCCGACAAGATCGGACGCGACGTCGGCGAGATCGTTGGCATCGACGCGATCGGCATCACGGCCACCGGGTCCGTCGAGGAGATCATCGCAGCACGGCCGGACGTCGTGACATTCCACGGTGTCTTCCCGGACGAGGACCTCTACGAGAAGGTGCTCGAGGCAGGCATCAACGTCGTGACCACTGCCGACTGGATCACCGGATATCACCGGGACACCAACTGGCAGCACCCTTCCGGGCGCAAGGTCAGCGAGGTCATCGAGGCTGCCTGTCAACGCGGAGGGTCGACGTTCTATGGCACGGGTATGAACCCAGGACTGTGTCAGATCCTCGGCATCGTCCACAGCGCCGACGTCGCCGCGATCGAGAACGTCACCGTCACCGAATCGGTCGACGTCTCGTGCCATCACTCCGTCGACACCTGGAAGGCCGTCGGATACGGTCTGCCGGTTGATGATCCGACGATTCCGGAGTCACTGCACAAGTACACCGCAGTCTTTGCCGACTCCGTCTACCTCATGGCCGACGCATTCGGGCTCGAGCTCGACGAGGTGAAGTACTCCTACGAACTCGGCGCGTGCACCAAAGACGTCGATCTCGGCTGGTACTTCCTACCCAAGGGATCATTGGGCGCCAACTACATCAAATACCAGGGCATGGTCGACGGTGTCCCGCGGATCGAGACCCACCTCGAGTGGCAGATGACACCGCACACCGATCCCGCGTGGGATATCAAGGCCTGCTACATCACTCAGATCACCGGCGATCCGAGTATCTACAGCAAGCACATGATCTTCCCCAAGCCGGGAATGGATTTGTCGAAGCCCGAGAACTTCGCCTCCATCGGCATGACCGTGACCGGTCTGCCGGCGCTCAACTCGATCCGCTCAGTGGTCGAGGCGAGGCCCGGCATCATCACGAGCAACGATCTCCCACTGAGGGCATTCGCCGGACGATTCGCCGTGTGACATCACGTATCGGCTGTGCCCGCGATATCGAGTGCAGGCCCGAGCCAGCGTCGAAGATAGACACGCAACTGCTCCGGCGTACGCGGTGGGTCCGAGGGGTACTGCAGAAACGACATCAGCACGCGCAGCATGAACTCGGCGAGTCCCTCGAGTCTCTCGTCGTCGATTCCCACCTCGGCCCAGTCGATCGGGAATCGTCGCAACACCGACGCGCCGAACTCCATTGCGCGAGAGGATGTTGCGCCACGGCTGAAGAGTTCGTTCTCCCCCACCTGAACGAGAAGTCCGATGTACGGTTCGTCGGGCAGTCGCCCCAATGTGTAGACGATGGCCTCTGCAAGGGCATCGCGCGGATCGGTGATGCCGGCGACGTGATCGGTGAGGCGGTCGAGGAACTGCGTGGCACCTGCTTCACCAACTGCGGTCAGTAGTTCGGCGGTCGTCGGGAACACGCGATAGACCGTCTGCCTGGTGACCTGGAGTTCGGCGGCGACATCGGCGAGAGTTGCCTTGCCAGGACCCGAACGATCGATGCACCGCATCGCGGCCGCCACGATGCGTTCGCGTGCTTCGTCTTCGGTGCGCGGCAGGTCGCCGCCCCAACCTCGGGTTCTCATCGGTCAATCGTCGCACGCGGGTATTTCGAATCCGGTCATACACAGAAGACTTGTTTGTATGATCGAGCATGTCGGCCACGCCCCTTCACGAGCCTGAGGTGCACCAATGCAGACCTGTACAGCCGAGTACCTCCGACTGTCGGAGACGCTGACCGGAGTCCGATGCGACGGCAATGCGTTCGTCACGTTCACCAATCCGGCGAACCTTGCGAACTGGACCCTTCCCGTCATCGAGGCGACGCTCGTCGTCGGACTCGTCGCGTGTCTGGTCCACGCCATCCGCTGGTATCGCACCACGCGCGACGCGTCGAATCTGGTGGTGTGGTGCAGCGGGATTCTCGCATTGCTCCTCGTCGAGCCTATCGCCTACTTTCCGCAGTGGTTCGGTATCGAGGACGAACTCGGACTGACCTTCGCGCACAACATGTTTACGGTGCAGTTCCTCTACGACCGCTTACCGCTCTACATCATCGCGATGTACCCGGTCTACCTGTACGTGGCGTATACGCTCGTCCAGCGGACCGGAATCTTCAAGCGCTACAACATCTTCGTATCCGCAGCCTGCGTGGCTTTCGTATTCCACTGCCTGTACCAGGTTGTCGACGGCCTTGGGCCACAGATGAAGTGGTGGGTGTGGAACCAAGAAGTCTCCACGGCGCACCCGTCGTTCAGTGGCATTCCGTTGCTGAACATGAGCGCGTTCAGCGTCATGCTGCCGTTCGGCATCGCCCTGGTGACGCGCTGGTTGTGCACGGTCCCGCACCGGGGCGGTTGGTACATCGTCCGCGACGTCGCACTGACGAGTGTGCTCGTCTGGCCCGTCCTCTTCGTCGGATCAATTCCCCCCACCATCCTCGATCTGCTGGGCGGTTCGCTACTGGTCGGTCGAGCCGTCTCGGCGTGGACCTACGTGGCGATCCTGGCTGTCGTCACCGTCGCGGCGTTCTGGGGCGCCTACCGAGCACGCCGCAGTGATCCGTCGTTCCTCTCCGAACCGCTTGCGCGGGAGTGGTTCCCGGTGGTCTGCTGCGTGGTGTACCTGGTCGTCGCGGCAGTGCTGTGGATCAGTGCGCTGCCCGACTACTTCGCGGCCGTCGACGGCGTGGCACCCAATGGCGGACGGATCGGGCCGCTTCCGTATGCGACCGCCGCCTACGTGGCCTCGGCGTTGCTCACGATCGGTTCGTTCGTCGGCGTCCGACGCCCTCGGGCCTCTGCCCCCACGGAGCGCGTCCGGAGCGACTCGGAGCTACCTGCGCCGTCCGCTTCATGAATCAACCTGCCGCACAGACAACTACGGCCCCCGCATGACTGCGGGGGCCGTAGTTCATTCCTGTGGAATTGATTTCGTTCGATAACTCAGCCGTCGAAGTGCGAGAGCAAGAAGTTGGTGGCGGGCAGCAGCGTGAACACCATCGGCAGCGCGTGGTTGACCACGAGACCCGGGAAGATCGGCGGGATCGTGTTGGTGATCATGCGAACGTCGGCTCCCTGAGCACGCCAGTCACGGTCGAGCGTGGCCACCTGGCCGTACGGAATGACGTCGTCGCTGAGGCCACCTTCGAGCAGGACCGGCGCGTTCGGCTTGAGCCTGCCGATCCGCTGCTCGTCGACGATCTTCTTGACGTTCGGGTAGCGATTGATGACCGAAGACAACGACTTTCCGTCGCGTGTCCACGAACTCGTGCGCTGGAATCCGAAACTCAGCCCGGTATCGGCGATGCACTGCGTCGATAGTTGCTTGAGCACCTGACGTCCGCGGGGTGTCGTCTCCTTGTCGACGACGGTCTTGAGTTCGGGATAGCGGGCCTCGAGACCATTGATGGCATAACCGATTCCGCCGACGATGAACGTACCGTCGATCTGGTCGATCACCTTCGACAGGTCCGCGGGCGGTGCACCCGCATACGATGCCTTGACGTTCAGGTCAGGAGCGTAGCTCGAGGCCAGTTCGGCCGCCGATGCCGACGCCCCACCACCCTGCGAGTAACCGGAGAAGCCGACCGGCGCGTTGGCGGGCGCCTTCTCGACCTTCAGCGCCGCACGCGCCGCGTCGAGCATCGCCTGGCCGGACTCGACCCTGTTCACGTAGGTGTGAATTCCCGGGGTGCCCATGCCGATGTAGTCAGTGATGGCCACGCGCACGCCGTTGATCAGCAAGAGATTCAGTTCGAGAGCCGTGTAGTTCAGCGCGAGGCTCGGCTTGCTCGGGTCGATCGCGACGGGAAGGCTCATCAGTTTCGAGCCAGCGCACTGATCACCCTGACCGATGGTTCCCGGGCCGAGCACGACGGTTGGTCGCGGACCCTTGCCTCGCCACGGCGCAGTGGGTTCGACGACGGTCCCGGTGACCGCCGCGGGCGTTCCATCCTGGTAGCGAGAGGTGTACATGATCCGCGTCGCCGTGCCCGGCCACTGGTTCTTGATGCCGGGAATCTGCAGCAGCAGCGGACTGGGCTCGCTGCGGATGATCGACCCCGGAGTCGCCGAGAACTGCGACGGCGGGGTGTAGAAGTCGGCGGCGTTCGCCGGTCCGACTGCCGCCGTCGCAGCACCAAGAGCCAACGCACCCGTCGTGAGCGCAACCGTGGACCGTCGTGTCACACGACCGATCCGCCTACCTGAGATGAATCCCCGAATTCGTGTCATGGACGTAACCTACCGCACAGTAAGTCACGGGTGTGATCCAGGGCGCAGGCGTGTTACGGGAAACTACGCAAAGCGCACATTCATTGTTGCGAGGCCAAAAATCTTGCGACCAGCCGACTTCGCCACGATGATGACGACGCCGCTGCGTGTCTCGGGATCGAGCGACTTGATCTTGCCGCTGAACTCGATGTCGCCGCCCTCAGCAGCAGACACGACCGCCACCTGCGACAGGCGTACCGCGTACCGCGTCACGGCGCCCGGATCGCCCGACCACGCCGACACGAAGCCCGCGCCGAGCCCCATCGTCAGCATTCCGTGAGCGATCACGTCGGGAAGACCGGCCAGCTTGGCGATCGACTCGTCCCAGTGGATCGGATTACCGTCTCCGGAGACGCCCGCATAGTTGACCAGGTCTCCGCGCGAGAGGCGGGCGTGCCGCACCGGAAGCGCGTCGCCGACCGTCAGCGAGTCGAAGTCGAGGCTGCCCGGAGCCCGCTGGGCGCCCGCACTCGAAATGACCTGCGCGCCTTCGGGTCGCACCGTCTTCACGTACGCGGCGTCCGAATCGTCGGACGACAGGACGTTCACGTCGTGCACCATGATGCTGCGGACCGCGTCGTTGATGCCCGGGTCGACATCGTCGGACGTCACGCCGACGACCGTGGTGTGCATGGTGTGCACCACCTCGCCCGCGGCGTCGGTGAACGTGTTGGTGACGGTGATCAGGTCGCGACCGGCGATGCGTCGAATCGACGACAGCTCGACGTCGGTCGTCAGTTCGTCACCCGCGACGATCGGTCGATGTTGCTCGAAGACCTGCTCGGTCTGCACGTAGGTCTCGTAACCGACCACGACCGACTCGAACAGAGCCCGGTTGGCGCCCATCGCGGGGATGGCCGTGAACGTCAGTGGCGCAACAAGTCCCGAGTAGCCGAGTGCATGAGCAGCCTCTTCGTCGCGGTGTGCGGCGTTGTGGTCCTGGACCGCGCGCGCATACTCGCGCACCTTCTCGCGACCGACCAGATAGGGCTCGTCGATCTTGTAGTAGTGGCCGAGTCTGTCGGCAACCGCCGGAGCGTCTGTGGGAGTTGACATCGTGATTCACCAATCGGCGGTTGTCGGATCAGGTGTGATGGTGCGGGACCTAGGTGGCCGGGCTGTTACCCGACGAGCAGCTCCGCGATCTGAATCGTGTTGAGAGCTGCACCCTTTCGCAGGTTGTCACCCGACACGAACAGCGCGAGTCCTCGACCGTCCGGCACGCCGGGATCCTGTCGAATCCGACCGACGAGCGAGTTGTCCTTGCCGGCCGCAGCGAGTGGGGTCGGAACGTCGGTCAGCTCCACTCCCGCTGCACCGGAGAGGATCTCGTTGGCCTGGGCGGGAGACAGCGGCTGTGCGAACTCGGCGTTGATCGACAACGAGTGCCCGGTGAATACCGGCACCCGCACACAGGTTCCACTGACGAGCAGCTCCGGAAGCCCGAGGATCTTGCGAGATTCGTTGCGCAGCTTCTGATCTTCGTCGGTCTCACCAGAACCGTCGTCGACCAGCGCTCCGGCAAGCGGCAACACATTGAACGCGATGGGCGCGACGTACTTGACCGGCGCGGGGAAGTCGATCGCCGAGCCGTCGTAGACAAGCTTTTCGAGGTCGTCGATCGCCGCACGCGACTCGGTGGCGAGCTCATCGACGCCTGCGAGCCCACTGCCCGACACCGCCTGATACGACGACACGATCAGTCGTTGCAGCCCTGCCGCATCGTGCAGCGGCTTGAGAACCGGCATCGCGGCCATCGTGGTGCAGTTCGGATTGGCGACGATCCCCTTGGGTGGATTCTTCGCCAGCTCGCCGTTGACCTCCGAAACCACCAGCGGCACATCGGGATCCTTGCGCCACGCCGACGAGTTGTCGATCACGGTCACGCCCGCGGCGGCAAACCGTGGTGCCTGCTCGCGCGACATGGTGGCACCTGCCGAGAACAGCGCGATGTCGAGGCCGGTCGGGTCTGCGGTCGCAGCATCCTCGACGACGATCTCACCGTCACCCCACGGCAGTTTCTTACCCGCCGACCGAGGTGAGGCGAAGAATCGCACCTCGTCAGCGGGAAAGTTGCGCTCCGCCAACAGGGTTCGCATGACGCCACCGACCTGACCGGTGGCTCCGACAACTCCGATACGTACGCCCATGGCTCAGCGCCCCGTTCCTGCATAGACAACGGCTTCTTCTTCTCCGCCGAGGTCGAAGGCCTCGTGCAGTGCGCGCACGGCGTCGTCGAGTTCGGTGTCGCGGCACAGCACCGAGATTCGGATCTCCGACGTCGAGATCAACTCGATGTTGATGCCGACGTTGCTCAGCGCCTCGCAGAACGTCGCCGTGACGCCGGGATGGCTCTTCATACCTGCGCCCACCAGCGAGACCTTGCCGATGTGGTCGTCGTAGAGGACCTCGGTGAAGCCGATCTCCTCCTGCAGCTTGGTGAGCTTCTCGACGCCGAGCGGCCCGAGTTCACGCGGGAGTGTGAAGGTGATGTCGGTCTTGCCCGTCTCGACCTTCGAGATGTTCTGCAGCACCATGTCGATGTTGATCTCGGCGTCGGCGACGGCACGGAACACCTTCGCGGCGTAACCGGGCTGATCGTCGAGGCCGACGACGGTGATCTTGGCCTCGCTGCGATCGTGTGCGACACCGGTGAGAATCGCTTCTTCCACGGGAATGTCCTCCATCGAGCCGGCAACCAGGGTGCCGGGTTTGGTCGAGTACGACGAGCGCACGTGTACGGGAACGTTGTATCGGCGGGCGTATTCCACACACCGCAGCATCAGGACCTTCGCGCCGCACGCGGCCATCTCGAGCATCTCCTCGAAGGAGACGGTCTCGAGACGTCGGGCGTCGGGCACGATGCGCGGGTCGGCGGTGTAGACGCCGTCGACGTCGGTGTAGATCTCGCACACGTCGGCTTCGAGGGCCGCGGCCAACGCGACGGCCGTCGTATCCGATCCGCCGCGGCCGAGCGTCGTGATGTCCTTGGTGTCCTGCGAGACGCCCTGGAAACCTGCGACCAGCACGATCTTGCCCTCGTCGAGCGCACTGCGCACACGACCGGGCGTGACGTCGATGATCTTGGCCTTGCCGTGGCTGCTGGTGGTGATCACACCCGCCTGCGAGCCGGTGAACGACTGCGCCTGCGCACCGAGCGAGCTGATCGCCATCGCGACGAGAGCATTGGAGATGCGCTCGCCCGAGGTGAGCAGCATGTCCATCTCGCGAGCCGGTGGGGCCGGGTTGACCTGTTGCGCGAGGTCGAGGAGTTCGTCGGTGGTGTCTCCCATCGCGGACACGACCACGACGACGTCGTTCCCCTGCTTCTTGGTCTCCACGATGCGCTCGGCGACCCGACGGATGCGCTCAGCTGTCGCAACCGATGATCCACCGTATTTCTGCACCACGAGTGCCACGTAGATAACCTCCCGGCAGGGCTCGACGTCGGGTTTTCCGCTTGACTGCCGAGACAACCTTACCGACGATGCCCGCGGGCTCCACGTCGTGGTGGTGGCGGGACGGCTTCCACGTGCTGCAGACCACACGCGTCCCCTAACATCGCTGAGGTGACCAGCGAGACCGAGGTCGGGAAGGCGAGCCGACAACGCCGCTCCCGGAAGACCAGCGTCGCACCCGGCGCGACGTCCGCTGATCGAGCCGACGCGCCTGCCGCGGGTCGGCCCGGGGCGAATCCGCGTCGAGTCCGCCGGGTTGAGCGGCCCGCAGCCGGCGACGGGCGGGAGGAGATCGAAGCCACCTCACGTCCGGCCGTCGAAGACGACTCGCTGCCCTACTGGGTGACGGCTATCGGGGTGTTCATCGCGATCCGGATCGTCGGATTGCTTGTGCTCGGTCGGTTCGCGCAGTTGCGCGAGACCAGCGTCGGAAACGCATTGTCGGCGTGGGATGGCAAGTGGATGCTCGCGATTGCCGAGCACGGTTACGGCGACGTGCCGTACTCGCTCACCGACGCCCGCGGTCTGCATACCGCCGACACCGCGTACGCCTTTTTTCCGGGGTATCCGTATCTGGTCGGGTGGATCGCCAAGCTTCCGTTCATCACGCCGTTTGGTGCGGCGATCTCGCTCAACGTCGTTCTCGGTTGCCTGACCGCCGTCGGAGCCGCTCGGCTGGGCGCCGACTGCGTACGTGCGATGGGTAACCGCTCGCCACTGACGCGCGGGGTGTCGGTCAATCCTGAACGTGTCGGGCTCTACCTTGTCGCGATCCTGGCCGCGACGCCGATGGCGATCGTGCTCAACATGGCTTACACCGAGGCGTTGTTCTGCGCGTTGACGGTGTGGGCGCTCGTGGGAGTGATCGAACGCAACTGGCTGCTCGCGGGCGTGGCGGCCTGCCTCGCGGGGACCGTGCGCCCGACGGCCGTCGTCATCATCGGCGTCGTGATGGTGGCCGCGGCGCTGACATTGGTGCGTGATCGGGATGCGCGATCGTGGCGATCACGACGCGGAAGTGGCGCCTACCTGTGGCTGGCGATCGTGCTGAGTCCACTCGGATATCTCGGCTACCTCGCGGTCGTCTGGGCACACACGGGCTCCCCGACCGGCTGGTTTCGTATCCAGACCGAGGGCTGGGACACCCGGATCGACGGCGGCGTCGTCACCTTCAACTTCGTCAACGACGCGCTGGTGAACTCCGGCGAGGTTGCCTCCGTCGCCACCGCGTGGATCATCATCGCGACGTTGATCATGGTCGTCGTCGCATTCTGGGCGCGCCTGCCGTGGCCGGTGGTCGTCTACGGGACGCTCGTCGTGGCGTCGATCATGCTGTCGAGCGGACTGATGATCAGCCGCCCCCGGCTGCTACTCCCCGCCTTTGTGCTGCTGCTTCCGCTCGCGATCGCGCTGGCCAAGCAGCGGACGTCGGTCGGCGTGGCCGTCGTGGTCCCGATGGTCATCGGCAGCGCCTGGTTCGGCGCGCACATGCTGACCGTCTACCCGCACGCGATGTGAGGTCGGGGCTCGGGGTTGTTCCTCGGGCTTCGGCCGGGCGCTTGCGGCTCTTCCTCGGGTTTCGGCCCGGCCGCTCGACTCTTCCCCGGGTTCTGCACGTTTCCCCGCGACACTTCTCGCCGAAACCGAAGGAAGTCGCGGAAAGAATCCTTCCCCTACTTTCTGCACCCGGCCGACGCTCAGCCGCGCGGGCGGAGGCCGTCGAGCACGAGGCCGACCATGCGTCGGCGCGTCTCGGGTGTGTCCTCGGCGACGCACGTCATCGACAGTCCGCCGACCAGGCGTGAGATGTCCGACGGCTCGATGTCTTCGCGGAACACGCCCTCGCGCTGGCCCTTCTCGAGCGTCGCGGCCATCAGTTCGCGTGACTGGTCGCGGGCCTCGCTGAAGACCGGAGCCTCGTCGCCGACGGCCGCGAGGATCGCCTCCTTCATGCCGCGCTTGGTGCTCGCGGTGGACATGTACGCCTCGAAGACCCCGGCAAGTGCGACGTCGGCGGGCCCTGACTCCAGCAGGCGCCAACCGTCGGCGATGATCGAGTCCGAGTAGCTCCGAAATGTGGCTTCGACGAGCGCCGCACGATTGGGAAAGTGCCGGTACAGCGTCCCGATGCCCACGCCGGCCTCGGCGGCGACCTTGTCGAGCGCGACGTCGACGCCCTCGGCGTGGAAGAGGTCCGCGGCCGCGGCGATCAGCTTGTCGTAGTTGCGTGCGGCATCGGCGCGGGCGGGCCGTCGGGACAGAGTGCGCCGCGCATCGTTCCCACTCGCGGCCCCGACCACTGACTCCCCAGCCACGGCGACTCCTACCTTCCGACCCGAACGACACCGACGACGCCGCGCACACAGATGGAGCAGCGCCCGCAGACAAAACAGTTGCAAAGCGGAGGAACCCTCCGTATATTAATCGGAGGAAGCTTCCGTTTCTCCAGTGAGTGTACTCCACACCGGCGTGGGTGAGCCCGATCAGACTCACGCCGAATTCAGTGCACTGCTCCGCCGATCCATTCATCCGAAAAGAGCGGCCACATGTCCCTTTCCTCCATTGATCGCACAGCAGATTCGACGCCTTCGGGCTCAGGCCTACGCTCGCGCATCAACACCGATGCCCTGGTGCTGGTCGCCGTGCTCGGATGCCAGTTGATGGTGGTGGTCGACGCCACCATCGTCAACGTCGCACTACCCGATATCCAACGCTCCCTTGGCTTTTCGACGTCGAATCTCTCCTGGGTGCTCAACGCCTACACGCTCACCTTCGGTGGGCTGCTACTACTCGGCGCACGCCTGGGCGACATTCTCGGTCGACGCCGCACCTTCCTCGACGGCCTCGGACTGTTCGTCGCGGCGTCGGCATTCGGTGGTCTCGCAACCGATTCGACGATGCTCCTCGTTGCCCGCGCCCTGCAAGGTGTCGGTGCCGCGATCGCAGCACCCGCTGCACTGGCACTACTGATGACCCGATTCTCCGACGGCCAGCAGCGCACGCGCGCACTGGCGCTGTTCACCGCCGTGTCGATCGGTGGATTCTCGCTTGGCCTCGTCTCCGGCGGAGCGCTCGTACAGTGGCTCGACTGGCGCTGGGTCTTCTTCGTCAACGTGCCGATCGGACTCGTGGTAATCGTCGCGGGTGCACTGTCACTACCGCGCACCACACGCGAGCGCGGCTCCTTCGATCTACCCGGCGCCATATTGTCTACTGCCGGAATCGGTCTCATCGTGTACGGCCTCGTCAACGCGGCCGAGCACGGATGGGGCAGCACGATCACCGTCATCGCCCTCGTCGCAGGCGCCGCGCTTCTCGGCGCGTTCGTCTACGCCGAAGACCGCGCACACCAACCGATCACACCGCTACGACTCTTCGCCTCGACGCCGCGGAGCGCTGCATTCGCCGGTCGATTGGTGATGGTCGCGGGCTTCATGGGCATGATGTTCTTCCTCACCCAATACATGCAGGAGGTGCTGCACTACGGCCCGCTCGAAACCGGATTGGCATACCTGCCGATGACGGCGGCTACTTTCGGCGCATCACAGTTGAGTGCGCGAGTTCTGGTGCCACGCTTGAGTACTCGCACCCTGCTACTCATCGCATTCGGTGCAGCGGCAGCCGGGTTGTATTGGCTGAGCACTCTCGACGCTCATACTCCGTACCTGTCACTGCTCGGGCCGTTCATCCTCGTCGGCGCGGGCGGCGGTATGGCCTTCCTGTCGCTGACCACGGCGTCGTTACGCGGCGTCGACCCTCAGGATGCCGGTGCGGCGTCGGGCTTGGTCAACACCGCACAACAGCTAGGTGGCACAGTCGGTTTGGCGATCATGGTCGCCGTCTTCGGGGCCGCAACACGCGGAATGCCCACGTCGACAATCACATTCGCCCACGGCATGACCGTCACCGTACTGGTCGCTGCGATCCTGCTGACGGCTGGCGGCGTGCTGATGGCACTCACCCAGGGTGAGGCGCGCCCGCGACCGGTCGAGACATCACTCACTTGATCCGACGCGGCGTCGTCGACCTCACCTACGATTTCGACGACGCCGCTCTCGCCTCGAACCCCGCGCACAGATAGTCGACTCCGGCGTCGAGCAGCGCGCGCGGATCGTTCAACCGTGTGGCGTCGGCAGCATCGGACAACGTGGACAGATGCGGCAACCGCGAGGTGACCCGACCGGCGATGAGGTCGGCGAGTCCACTCGGATGTTCACCGGGCGATGCGTCGAGCAACTGTTCACTGACCTGCGCGAGCGCGACGCCATTGACGTAGCTCCACAACGTGAGTGCCATTTCGGTTGCGGTAGTGATGTCGACGCCGAGTTCGGCGAAGCCCGCCGCAAGCCAATCGAGGCCCTCGAGCGCGTCGACACCAAAGCTGTAGCGCGGCGCCGAGTACGCCAGCACCACCCACGGATGGCGGCGATAGAGCTGCCAATCGATGTCGACGGCGATCGCGACCCGTTCACGCCACGACCACGGCCCCGCCTCGTCGATGGGATAGGGAAATCGACGACCGATCTCCTCAGCCATCGCCTCGAGCAGCGCGTCCTTGTCGGAGATGTGCCGGTAGAGCGACATCGCGCCGACGCCCAGCTCCTCAGCGATGCGTCGCATCGACAGCGCGGGCAGCCCGTCCCGGTCGGCGACGTTGATGGCGGTGTCGACGATCAGCTCGGTGGTGAGCTTGGGCGCACGCTCGTCGGCCACCGACTCTCCTCACGTCTCGGGAATAAATTGTTTGCGTACAGCGTACTCATCACCGTACCGTCGATGCGTACGGCGTACGCGGGTGCCCGAAGGCACAAGACCGTCGACGCATTCAGACCTATCGAAGGAGAGCAGTAGTCATGTCCGTCCGCATCCGTCCGTCCGAGAAGCGCTCCCGCGAAAATCCGGGTGCCGATCGACGCGCGTGGTGGGGACTGGCCGTGCTGACTCTTCCGGTGCTGCTGGTGTCGATGGACTTCTCCGTCCTCTACCTCGCGATCCCGGCGATCACCGACGCCCTCGATCCCAGCGCCGCCCAGCAGTTGTGGATTCTCGACATCTACGGGTTCCTCATCGCAGGACTGCTCATCACGATGGGCAACGTCGGCGACCGCGTCGGCCGTCGACGCATCCTGCTGTTGGGTGCCGCGATGTTCGGCATCGCCTCGATCATCGCCGCGTTCGCTCCCACCGCGGGCGTCCTGGTCGCTGCTCGCGCGCTGATGGGTATCGGTGGTGCGACGCTGATGCCGTCGAGCCTGTCGCTGATCGCCAACATGTTTCCCGACGCCAAGTCGCGCGGCCGGGCCATCGGTGTGTGGACCGCCGCGTTCGCGGGTGGTTCGGCCATCGGCCCCGTCGTCGGAGGCGTTCTGCTGCACCACTATTGGTGGGGCGTCGTCTTCCTGATCAACGTGCCGGTACTCGCCGTGCTGTTCCTCCTGGGACCCAAGCTGATCCCCGAGTACCGCGCAGGCACCGGTGAACCGTTCGACTTCATCGGCGTCGGACTCTCCCTGCTTGCGATCCTGCCGATCGTCTACTCGATCAAGACGATGGCGTCAGAAGGTGCAACCCTCCCTGTCGCAGCGGTCGGCGTGCTCGGTGTCGTGATGTTCGTTTTCTTCCTCATGCACCAGCGTCGAACCACAGCGCCATTGCTCGACCTGAAACTGTTCCGCAACGTGCAGTTCAGCGCCGCCGTGACGGTCGCATTGTTCGGCATGATGGCGCTCGGCGGTATGTCGTATCTGACGGGCGTCTACCTGCAGTCGGTGCGCGACTTCGACGTCCTCAACGCCGCACTCGCCGGACTGCCGATGGCGATCGCCGTCGCGGTGTTCTCCATCGGTGCGACGCGCATCGCTGCGCGTGTCGGCATGCGGACGGCGTTCGTCGGGTCGGTCGCACTCGCCGCCGCGGGCAACCTGGGACTCCTGTGGCTCACGACGTCCAGCCCGCTGTGGGTCTACCTCGTGTTCACCTCGATCGCCGGTATCGGCTACGGCATCCAGTTCTCGCTGGTGTCCGACGTCGTCGTCGGCTCGGTGCCCGCGGAGAGATCCGGTGCGGCGTCGGGCATCTCGGAGACCAGCTTTGAGCTGGGAACCGCGCTCGGCCTCGCTCTGCTCGGTTCGCTCGCAACGCTGATGTTCCGCGAACACGGCGACGGCTGGGCATTCGGCGACACCCTCGGCGAGACTCTGCACCGCTCCAACGAGATGGGTCCCGCGGGCGCCGAACTCGCCACCGCGGCCAAGCAGGCATTCGTCGACGGCATCCACGCGGCGTCGCTCGCGTCGGTGATCGCGCTCGGTGTGCTCGGCGTAATTCTCGCGGTCGTGATGCGTACACCGCGCGTCGTCGAGCAGTCGGTGGATCCCGAACTGCCTGCCGCGCAAGACAGTTAGCCCTGTCGCGGGAGCCCGCTCCCACGCACGCTGCTCCTCATACCGTTGGGCTCCAGTACCGTTGGCGCGGTGCATGAACTGATCAGTCAGCGCTGGAGCGCTCGCGGCTACGACGCCGAGGCCACCGTCTCGGTCGACGAGGTCACCGAGATCCTCGACGCCGGACGGTGGGCACCCACGTGGGGACGCATGCAGCCGGTGAGGTTTGTGGTCGGTCTACGCGGCGATACGACGTTCGACGCGCTGACCGCCACGCTCAACCGGGGCAACACGACGTGGGCGCCCGCCGCAGGTGCACTTATCCTGTTGTGCACCACCGACGATCCGTCCGACCCCAAGCCCGACCTCTACGGCGGCGTCGACCTCGGGCTGGCGTTGGCACAGATGATCCTGCAGTGTGGCGCACTCGGCCTCAACGGACATCCACTCGCCGGATTCGACAAGGACTCCGCCAGAAGGGCTTTCGGCATACCCGCCGACAAGAAGCCGCTCGCGATGCTCGCCGTCGGACATCTCGCCGACCCCTCGACGCTGCCCGGCGAGATCCGCGAGCGCGACGCCGAGCCGCGCGAACGGCTATCCCTCGACGAGGTCGCGTTCACCGGCCACTGGGGCGAGCCGTTCGCGGCTAGCTGAGCGCCTCTATCCGCTGCAGGTCTCGAGCGCCTTCTTGATCGCGGCCCGGTGCGCGCTGCGATCCTTCTTGGCGATGCCATGGTCGCGCAGGAAGTTCTTGATCTCGGCGCGCTCCGGGTGCTTCTTGCGCATCTCTTCACGCTGCTGCTTGCGCTGAGCAGGGGTCAGCACGATCGTGTTCTCGAAATGCTCCTTGGCGCGCGGATGAGACTGGATCTCTTTCCACAGCGCGGGGTCTTCCTTGGCCAACGCCTTCTCGACTCCGGCCAACGTGCACTTGGTGCCGGGCACCGGGGTTGTCTGCGCGGGTGCGGGCTTTGCCTCATGCGGGGCCGGAGCGGCGTTCGCCACTCCGCCCGTCGCGATCGCGCTCGCGACGCCGACACCGGCCAACGCGACAGTGATGCGACGTGCCGTCGCTCCGGTGAACAAACGTGACATGTCTCTACCTTTCTCGGCACACACTCGCGGTTGAGTGTCGCAGCCAACCTTCCGGCGGCTCCTCGAAGCAAACGCTCAAAAGCTAAGTGCCGCCTGAGAATTCACAGTGCGAACGCCCAGTAATGCTCAGGCAAAGAGACTTTCAGTCGGCGCCAAAGTATCCTATTTCGTCGCTAATCCGACAGAACACCCCAATGTGGCGGGCCGCAAACTATGGTAAGCCTAGCCTGTGAAACTCATGCGTCGTGCGATCGTGACAGCCCTGACCGTCGGCAGCATCGGTGCTGCCGTGACCACGGCCGCTCCGGCCGCCCATGCGGCAGACACGGCATTCTCGGACGAGTTCAACGGTGCGGCCGGATCGGCTCCCAACAGCGCCCTGTGGAATTACGAAACCGGAGGCGGGGGCTGGGGTAACGACGAAAAGCAGACCTACACGTCGAGTCGAGAGAACTCACGCCTCGACGGAAGCGGAAATCTCCTCATCGAGGCCAAGAACTCCGGTAGCGGGTGGACGTCGGCCCGGCTGAACACCAAGGACAAGCGCGAATTCACCTACGGCACCATCTCCGCGCGGCTCTCACTTCCCACCGGCGCGGGCCTGCACAGCGGGTTCTGGCTACTCGGAGCCGACATCTGGGAAGTCGGGTTCCCGGAGTCCGGCGAGATCGATATCGCCGAACACATCAACAGCTACAACTTCGTGCACATCGGCGTCCACGGTCCGACCGGTTCCGGCGGCTTCGGTTCGGCCGACGCCGGGTCGTTGCGCGACATCCTGCCCGACGCCATCCCGCTTCCCGACGGCGCCAACGGCAAGTACCAGCGCGGCTCCGACATCACGGGCATCGACCCCACCGACTTCCACACCTACGGCGTCCGCAAGACGGCCACCTCGATCACGTTCCTGTTCGACGGGCAGTCGGTGTACACCGTCAATCGTGCCGACCTCACCGCCGGCCAGCGGTGGGTCTTCGACAAGCCGATGTACCCGATCCTGAACCTGGCCATCGGTGGTGTCTGGCCTGGTCCGACGAACTCTGCCACGCCCAACCCGGCGACGATGAAGGTCGACTGGCTGCGCTACACCCCCTGACCGACCCGGCCGTAGGGTTGACCGGTGCCCGGCTCTGACTCGCCAACACCAGCTGAACCGTTCAGACCACAGCCTCCCCCTCGCCTGCACGTCAGGCGCGCACTGTTCGCGATCCCCGACGTTCGCGGGCGCTGGCCCGCGGCCATCCGAGCGGGTCTCGCGTTTGCGGTGCCCGCGTGCGTCCTGCTCGCCGTCGGATTCGAGCGCGACTCGCTACTCGCGGCGCTCGGCGCCTTCGCCGTGCTCTACGGCGAGAAGCGCCCGTACCGAGTGCGGTGGCGGGCGATCGTGCTCGCGGCCGCCGTACTGATTGCCGCGGCCACACTGTTCGGGCTCCTCGGCCACTTCGCCGGTCCCCACCCGAACACCGCGGTCGCGCTGACGGTGGTCGTCGCTCTCGTGGCGTGGGCGTCGGCGACGGTGTTCACCGTCAACGCCATGCGACTCGGTCCGCCCGGTCCGTTCTTCTTCGTGCTCACGGCTTGCATCTCGTCCGTGGTGACCGGACACGGCGTCGACGTTTCCGCGCTGGTCGTCGCGACGTGCGCAGGCGGATTGAGTTCACTGATCGTCGGAATGGCACCGGCGCTGTGGCGTCCGGAAGGGCCACAGACTGCGGCGACGCTCGCCGCGATCGAGACGATCGACGCCTACCTCGCCGACAACCAGTCCACCGATCCCGCACATCGGCACGGTGTGGCGATGTCGACGCTCAACGCGTGGACCGTCCTGCACGACGCCGCTGCCACCGACACTCCACTCGCCCAACGACTCTGGACGTCGTTGCATCAGTTCCACGTGGCACCGCCGGGTCCGCTGTCGCCGCCGCTGCGTCGACCATCGGTGCGACACCGCTTGTCCACGGCACTTCGCCGCTATAGCCATGCACGCGTCACCACTGCGCGAGTCGCACTCACCGCGCTGGTCGCGGGCGTGGCGTCGCTCGCGATCGGTCTCTCGCGACCGGACTGGGCAATCCTCGGCACCGTCCTGGTGCTGCAGTTGGGCCCCGACCGCATCCGGGGCGTCATCCGCGCAACCCACCGACTCGCGGGAACCATCGTCGGCCTGGTGATCTTCGTCGGACTCCACCACCTCGGCCTCACCACACTGTGGCTCATCGTGGTGATCGCGGTGCTCAACGTGCTGATCGAGCTGACGATCGTCGGCAACTACGGAGTCGCGGTCTCGTTCATCACTCCTCTCGCCATGCTCATGGGCAACCCTGACTCCGACATCACCATCCCCGTGCGAGACCGCTTCCTCGAAACGCTGCTCGGCGTCGGGTTGGCCGTCGCGGCACTGTTGTGGCTGCTTCCGCACGCGCACCGACACACGTGGGCACGCGCCGACACCGACGTCCTCGACAACGTCGACCATCTCCTCGACGACGCCGCTCTCGCCGATCGGCTCACCACACATGCTCGCCGCACGGCGTGACCTGCAGTGGGCGCTGCTCGAGGCCGAGATGAGTGCAACCGACAGCGCAAGCGACGAACCGGACTGGGCCACGCCGCGGTGGCCGCGCCACATCGCGCTGTGTCGGGTGGGATACGAAGCACTCGATTGGTGCTACCGCACCGACCCGTCGACTCCGATCGCTCCCGGAATCCGGAGCACCCTGCGCATGCATCGCACCCTCGTCCACACACCCGAGGACCCCTGACATGCGGGTTCGGACAATGCGGACCGAGAGACCGATCGACTGACCTCATTTGATCGACGACCAGCCCGGGGAGTACATTTACTCGCATGCAGCGTGCACTCCTTCTCGGTTGCCGCGGCGGGGTCTGACACGACCGGCCCTCCGTCGCGGGGCCTCATCACGCGCCGGTCACTCCCCAATCTGAGACCTACTTCGGAGATTGACCATCATGGCACCAGCAGACACTTTCACCTCGGGACCGAGCCGCATCGTCGAGCCGTCCGGCCCCATACCCGCAGGGCAGCCCTCCTGGAACCCGCAACGCAGTTCCGCCATGCCCGTCCACCGCTACCGGCAGTTCGCCGACGAGGTCGAGCAGATCTCGATCCCCGATCGCACCTGGCCCGACAAGGTCATCACCGCGGCACCGATGTGGTGTGCCGTCGATCTGCGTGACGGCAACCAGGCCCTGATCGACCCGATGAGTCCCGCACGCAAGCGCCGCATGTTCGAGCTGCTGGTGCGTATGGGCTACAAGGAGATCGAGGTCGGTTTCCCGTCTGCTAGCCAGACCGACTACGACTTCGTTCGCGAAATCATCGAAGACGGCGCCATTCCCGACGACGTCACCATCCAGGTGCTGACGCAGTGCCGCGACGAGCTGATCGAGCGCACCTTCGATGCGTGCCGCGGAGCGTCGAATGTGATTGTGCACTTTTACAATTCGACGTCGGTGCTGCAGCGTCGTGTCGTCTTCCGTGCCGACAAGTCGAAGATCACCGAGATCGCGACACACGCCGCGCACAAGGTGCTCGACGAGCAGCAGAAGTACCCGGACACCAACTGGCGCTACGAGTATTCGCCCGAGTCGTACACCGGCACGGAGCTGAGCTACGCCAAGGAGGTGTGCGACGCGGTGAGCGAAATCATCGCTCCCACACCCGAAAAGCCGCTCATCATCAACCTGCCTGCCACCGTCGAGATGGCGACACCCAACGTCTACGCCGATTCCATCGAGTGGATGAGCCGCAATCTCGCACGCCGCGACTCGATCATCCTGAGCCTGCACCCCCACAACGATCGCGGAACCGCCGTCGCCGCAGCGGAACTCGGCTACCAGGCGGGCGCCGACCGCATCGAGGGCTGTCTGTTCGGCAACGGTGAGCGCACCGGCAACGTCTGCCTGGTGACGCTGGGCATGAACATGTTCAGCCGCGGCGTCGATCCGCAGATCTCGTTCTCCGACATCGACGAAATCCGACGCACCGTCGAATACTGCAACCAGCTCGGCGTACCCGAACGCCACCCCTATGGCGGCGATCTGGTCTACACCGCGTTCTCGGGCAGCCACCAGGATGCGATCAACAAGGGTCTCGACCAGATGAAGGTCGACGCCGACACCGCCGATTCCGACGTCGACGACATCCTGTGGCAGGTGCCCTATCTGCCGATCGACCCCAAGGACGTCGGCCGCAATTACGAAGCCGTCATCCGCGTGAACAGCCAGTCGGGCAAGGGTGGCGTCGCCTACATCATGAAGGCCGACCACGGCATGGACCTGCCGCGACGCCTGCAAATCGAGTTCAGCCGCGAGATCCAGAAGATCACCGACGGCGAGGGCGGCGAGGTCTCGCCCAAGGAGATGTGGGACGTCTTCGCCGACGAATACCTGTATCCGGTCCGCCCGCTCGAGCGTATGCGCCAAAAGGTCGACGCCTCCGAGGTCGATGGCGGCGACGACCACATCACCGCTGTGGTCAAGGTCGACGGCGTCGAGAAGGAGATCGCGGGCAGCGGCAACGGGCCGCTCGCGGCATTCGTCGACGCGCTGTCGACCGTCGGATTCGACGTCCGCGTACTGGATTACGCCGAGCATGCACTCACCGCGGGCGGCGACGCCAGCGCGGCAGCTTACGTCGAGACCGAGGTCAACGGTGAAACCGTATGGGGCGTCGGCGTTGCGTCGTCGATCACGACGGCGAGCCTGCGTGCCGTGGTGTCCGCAGTCAATCGCGCCTACCGCGTGAGTGCTTCGGCTCCTGCGGAGACCGATGCCGCCCCACGTACCTGGGCGCCGTAAACCTTTCTCTCACCGATGAACTCACGGTGACGCGGGTGACCCCCGCCGTCGCTGTGTCAGGCAATGGGCCGAAACTCTCGTCAAGCGGGCGATCCCCGCGCGCGAGGTTTCGGCCCATTCCGTCTGCGCGACACTCGTACCCGACGTGCGCCGGGGCCGCAGTTCAACCGGTATACACCGTTGCGCCCTGTCGTCCCGTTCGCCCCTTGCAGGCGCGCCTCACCCTGTAGTTTGTGAGACGGCAGCTTTGGGGGACCCTCGCGAAGGTGGTCGGTGTGATGACAGTTCGACGCCGCACCAAAGACCCTGGCCGATGAGCGCCTTCGACACTCTCGGGAGGCGTGCCCGCGCGGGCCTGACTCAGACCATCGGCGTGCTGCTCGGCGCCGGAGCAGCAATCGGCCTGACTCGCATCGGGGTCGGCCCACAGATCTCGACGTCGTCGGTCGCCACCGTTCTCATCGGCCTCGGTGGCGCGGTGTTCGGCACCCTCGCGGTGATCTTCTCATTGCTGTTTCTCGTAGTCCAATGGGTGGCAACCACTTTCACACCCCGTCTGACACTCTTCCGCGACGCTCCCATCGTCTGGCGAACAGCGGCCGTGGCGATGAGCGTCATCGTCTTCTGCATCACCGCGATCCTTGCGTCAGGGAGCCGAGACACGATCTCGGCATGTGTTCCGCTCGTGGCAGTCGTAGGAACGTTGGTCGTGTTGGTGCTCCTGCGCGTGGTACTCGCCAACGCCCTTGCCGCAACACAGATCTCGCCGGTGCTGACGACGATCTGCGAACACGGTCAGCAATCGATTGTCGCGACGTACCCAACGAGCGACAACCTCGACCCGAAGCCACGCATCGACCCTGCGGACGAACCACGCAGCATCCAGTGGTCCCGCAATCCGTTGGTGCTGCAGCGATTACACGTCGAGAGACTCATTCACCTCGCCGAATCCGCCGACGCCGTGATCGTCATGGAGCAGGCGGTCGGGTCGACCCTGCGCGCAAGCGCGACGCTCGCCCACGTGCACGGTCCTGCCGCACAGAGCAACGGCGAGAACGCCTCCGGGAAGATCGATAACGGAGCGTTCTTCGCCGCGCTCGACACCGGGCCAGAACGCACATTCGACGGCGACCCGCTCCTGGCCTTCCGCCTCATCGCCGATATCGCACTCCGGGCCATGTCTCCTGCGATCAACGATCCCGCGACCGCGGTGCAAGCGGTCGACCAGATCGAGTTTCTGTTGGTATCCGCGATGTCCATCGACGAAAGTGCGCGACGCTGGCGCGATAGCGGTGGTCGTCTCAGGCTCGTGGTCCCGCGGCCGTCGTGGACGGACATGCTGGTCGTCGGACTCGACGACGTCATCGCGGCCTCGCTCGGCTCGCCAATGATGCTCGCCAGACTCGACGCGGCACTCACTCACGTCTCGACCGTCGCGACCAGCGTCGAACAGCGTACGCAGCTTGCCCGACGACGTGCGTGGGTCGCACAGGCGCGGGCCGACCGATTCCCCTCACTCGATCAGTGAAAGTCTGCGTTTCGCGGTGTGAGGCGACTTCGGATGCGCGACAGTTTTAGTCATGAGTGAGGCAGCCACCGGACCCGGGCAGCAGGACTCCACGCGGGTACCCGTCGGGAAGCTCCTCGCGCTCACGCCCGTCGCCTTACTCGTGGGTGTCGTGTGCGCCCTGCTGCTGTGGGGAATCTCGGCCGTCGCCAGCACCCTCGAACACTTCCTCTGGCACACCGTGACGTCGTGGCTGGGCATCACGCAGAGCACCTGGTGGTGGATTCTTCTCGTACTGACCGTCACGGGCTTGCTGGTGGGAGCGGTGATCCGATTCGCCCCCGGCCACGCCGGAGGCGATCCCGCGACGCAGGAATTGGTGTCGAAACCGATTTCGGTCGGTGCAACCCCCGGCCTCGCGATCGCGGCGATCCTTGCGCTGGCCGGCGGCGTGAGCCTCGGTCCGGAGAGCCCGATCATGATCATCAATGCGGCGATCGTCGTTGCCGTCGGCGCACGCCTGATTCCGAAGATCGACCAGGACCAGTGGATGGGTCTGTCGACCGCCGCAACATTCGGTGCGCTGTTCGGAACCCCGGTCGCCGCTGCTCTCATGCTGTCGGAGGCCAATCCCGGCGATCAACGAATCCCGCTGTGGAATCGGCTGTATCTACCCCTGGTTGCGGCAGCTACCGGGTCGTTCGTCATCCTGCGTTTCACCGATCTCACGATGTCGATCGACCTACCGGAGGAGAAAATCGGCAGCATCGTCGACACCTTGATCGCCGTCGGGGTTGCCGTCGTCATCGCCGCATGCGGTGTGGTCGCGGCATTCGTGTTCGATCCCCTGCACCGGGTACTGCATCGCTCGCTACGAGATCCCATCGTCCGATTGACATTGGTGGGAGCGGTCCTCGGTGGCCTCGGAATCCTCGGCGGAACGATCACGCTGTTCAAGGGCCTCGATCAGATGAAGGAGCTGCCCGACCGCCTCGGGACCACGACCGCCCTCGGCTTCTTCGCGTTCGCTGGCATCAAGATGTGCGCCATGCTGTTGGCGAGCGCGGGCGGCTTCCGTGGAGGCCGCATCTTTCCGTCCGTCTTCGCCGGTGCCGCAGCGGGATTCGGAATGCACGTGATGTGGCAGTCGCTTCCGTTGACGATCACGGTGGCCGCGAGCATCGTCGGGATCGTCGTCGCGGCAACACGGAACGGCTGGATCAGCCTCTTTCTCGGGCTTGCCGTTGTGCCGCAACTGGATCTGCTGGTTCCGCTCCTGTTCGCGACGCTGGCCGCGTGGCTCGTCGTGGCCAACGCGCCCGAGTTGCGTGCCAAACCGGTCGACGAGGATGCGGCGGGACGCACCTGACGTGGACTGCGCGGCTACAGGAGGTGCCATTCGCGTGCGCGGTCGACGGCGGCGCGGCGTGTCGATACCCCCAACTTGCGGTAGATCGACTGCTGATGAGTTTTCACGGTGTTGACCGAGACGTAGAGGTCAGCAGCGATCTCCGCAGACTTGAACATCGTTGGCAGATAACGCAATACAGCGAGTTCGCGTTCGGTGAGCGGGTCCGATGGCGTCGCAGGCACATTCGTTGCCGCCGCATCGGCAACCTTCAGTCGCACGAGAATTGCCCGAGTGAGTTCTGACGGTTCTGCGTTCAGATGTCGATAGCGGGCCAGCAGACCCGCGATCTCTTCGCTGCGTGCGACGAATGACCGTATCGCGCCGATGGGAGCCGCCGCATCGATCGCCTGCCCCAATCTCTCCAAGGCAATCGAGTCCAACCTGAGCCGGTCCGCCGCAATCGCTGACAACAGCGCCGCCTCGACAACGAGCGTCCGGTGCGCCGCGTAGCGGGCCGGCGTACCCAACAGGTCGAACGCGGCGCGTGGTTCATGCTGCGCGAGGAGGACTTCCGCACGTGCGATGGTGACGAGTTCGGAACCGAATTCCCTCGATGAAGAAGAGGTCGATGCCTGCAACTCGGCGAGGACCTTCTCAGCGGAATCGACGTCGTCGCAGAGCAATTCGACGCGGGCCAGCGAGACCGCAACCCAGTGGTCGAGCAGAGGGAGCCCACTGCAACTCGCGCTCAGCGCACGGAGGCGACTCGCCGCCGCTCGCGCGGTATGCAGTTCCCGCCGCACGAGTGCAACGCCCACGGCCGCGATCTGAAGGATCACAGCGGCAGGCAGATCAGACCCGTGGCGGACGAGGTCGAGACCGAAGTCGACACGCTCGCTTGCGGTGTCGAGTTCGTCGGTCTCCAGGTACACCAAAGCGGAGGCGGCGTAGGCCGCAAGCAATTGGGGTTGCTGTGTCCAACCGCGTCGAACACCCAGTTTCGCGAGCATGTCGCTCCGACGTCCCGCTTCCGGAAGGTCACCTGCGATGACATCCAGCAGAGCCAGGTAGGCATTCGCCGCAGCCGAGGTGAGTCCCACCCCGGCACGATCGGCCTCGACCCGCACGTCCTCCAAATGCACACGAGCACGGCCGAATTCGCTGCGAAGAACCAGGCTGATGGCCACGTTGGTCCGACCGATGACCGCGTATGCACCTACCGCGGGCAACTCGTTGCGCGATGCCCCGGTCGCGACGGTCAGCACTTCGTTCGCACTCTCGTACAGCTCCACGGGTGTGAAGACCCGAGCTGCGACCATCCGCGCCAGCGCGACGATGACCTGGGCCCATCGAGGTGGTTCGACGCCGCTCGCCAACAGCGCGGTCTCAGCATCCAAGGCGTTCTGGCGCATGGTTACGAAGTCCCGAGAATGGTGCGCCACAACACTTGCCGCGAGAAGCACCTCCGGTCGCGGATCGCGTTCGACGACGTCGAGCGCAGGAGCCAACGCCGCCGCCAGCTCACCCGCGTGGATCGTCAGGATGAGTGGTAGTGCCGATTTTCCCACCACCTTCGCCACCGCGAGCCAGTCGCCCGCCGCGACCAGATGCCTGATCCCGGGGATGAGCTCACCGCTGTCCAGGTACCACTGTGCCGTACGCCGATGGAGCGTCGAAATCTCCTGTGGGCGTTCAACAGTGAGTCGGTCGCGGAGAAACTCGCGTAGAAGGGGGTGATAGCGGAACCATCCGGCTCGGCCGGTCAATCGCACCGTCAACACGTTTCGCTCAACCAATTGTTCGAGAATCGCGCGGCTGTCGGCACGTCCGGTCAAGGCCTGCGCGAGATCGGCACAGACAACGGGCGTCACACTCGTGGCGAGCAGGAACTCTCGATCGGAGCTGGCCACCCTCGCAAGTACCTCTTCGAGTAGATACGACGCCACCAGCTTGCCACCGCCGCCGAAGCCCGTCAGTGCCGCATGCACATCGCCTCCGTATTCGACTGTGGCACTGAGCAAGGCCAACCGGATTCCGGCGGGCCAGCCTTGCGTCCGGTTCATCAGACGCTCCCGGCTCTCCGGGTCCAGCTCGAATCCGATGCGTGCACACAGATCTTCAGCTTCGCCTGGCGTGAACGCCAGTACGGCGGCATCGATCTCGCGAAGCCTTCCCATCACCTGCAGACGGCGCAACGGGATTCGCGGTTCCACGCGTGAGATGAGAACCAGATGCACTGTCGGAACGCCACACTCGATCACTCGGTGGATCGACTTCAGAAGGTCCACCGACGTGAGGCGATGGAAGTCGTCGATCACCAGCGTCACGGTCTCTGGTAGAGACGACAGGGCATCAACCAGACCCGCCACGTCAGAATCCCCGAATGCGGGGCCGGGCATGAACTCGGCGATCCGCGCTTCGTCGGCCACGACCGGAAGCATTCGAAGTGCCACGATCACGTCATGCCAAAACGCCGCAACGCCTACGCCTTCGCCCGCGGCGAGCCATGCGGTCCGATCGAGCCGATGTACGCTTTGCGCCCAAGCCGCGACAGCAAGAGTCTTCCCGTACCCGGCCCCGGCACACACCAAGGTCACGTCGCCGCCCCGTGCAGCGTCGAGCATCTCGTCGATGCGAGAACGCACCACAAACCCGGGAGGTAAGGACGGTGGCGCGAAACGCAGACTCAGAATCGGCGGAGCTGCCGCGATTGTGTCTACTTCGAGTGCGTCGGGTTCACCCTCGCCGTCCTGACCGCTTCGTGGGGAGGGTACCGCGCCTTTCATGCACTGAATGGTACGACGACCAGCGCGAATGCGACGGGCGAATATTCCTCGCGAGGTCGCGCACGAGGTGCTGACCCCCTACGACGTGCGGTTCATTTCGCTCTGGGACTGTCAGTCGAATCGACTACGGTTGCAGCCGCGTCATCGCCAACGGTCTCGGTCACGACGGTATCGGTGACAACGATCTCGGAGCTTTCAGGACCGGCACTCTCGGCGACAATATCCTCGGCAACAACACTCCCGGCGGCCACTCCGCGGCGCGCGGGAGCGATGGCGAATTCGAAAGCCGCCAGGATGAGGCACGCGACGACCACCACCCAGAAGACGACCATGCCTGTCGGGTAGTGCCAGAACATCAGGACGAACGCAGCGATTATCGGGACCCCGAGACGCACGACGTACCGCAGCCGCCACAGTTGGGCTTCCACCATCGACGCCGAGCGTTGCTTTCGACGACGATCGACCGTTTCGAATCCCCCGGCGATGACACGTCGAGTGGCGGCCGCGGCACGAGTTCCTCCTGCGAAGAAGCCCACAAGTGCCAAGACGAGTCCGAGCACCGCCACCGCACGAAGCGCAGTGCGCAGCGGACTGATCACTGTGTCGAAGATCGCCTGGGCGGCGGCGGGAGACAAGACGTCTGCAGGCACGTTGTTCAGGTAGATCGTGCGACCGACGATGATCCCGATTGCCAACACCAGCATCGCGCCGACGACCGCGATCCCGATTGCTGTCAGGGTTCGGATACGGCGACCGACGCCCGCAAGTCCGATCGCAGCGAGAGCGACAAGAATCGCAAGCCACGGCAGCACGGTGGCGACCTTGTCGAGCGACCTCACGAGGTTCTGCGCCCGAGCGAGTTCCTTGGACTGCCAGACCACGAACTGCTTGTTCACCACGGGGATCTTGTCGGCGAAGGCGAACCCCTGCGCACTCAGCCGCTGCTTCACCTGGGTGATGATCGGCCCGAGCTCGATGCTGATCGATCCGTTGGTCGTGTCGACATTCACCGCGCCATGCTGCGTATCACCGGTCACCGCCGCAACAACAGCATCGTGCGCTTCGCGATTGGCCGTCGTCCACAGCGCAGCGAACTGATCAGAGCCGACGAACTGCGCCACCGTGTTGTGGATGAAGCTCTCCGCCTGTGCGCTGATCACCGGAGCGAGTCCGGTGATCGCCTGATCCACCCGCGGACGATCGGCCGGTGTGAGTTGAGTCAGTTCGTTGAGCGCATTCGACGTCACCTCTTCGATGTTCGCCTGCTGATTGATCTCGTTCGTGATCGAGTTGGTGACCTGTTGCTGCACAGCAGGATTCGATGCCAGTGGTGCGACGGTCGATACGTAGTGATCGGTGTCGAGGATCTGACTCCTGACGTACCGCGTGGTGACCGACAGCAGCGTGAGTACCGCACACAGTATGACCAGCGCGACGACGCCGATCATTCGCCAGTTGATCCGCCGACGCGTGGACTCCTTGCCGACATCCGACGGTTGCCCCGACTTGATCTCGGCGATCTCGACGCGCAGACGTTCGAGTTCGGCTCGTTCGTCTGCGTCGAGACCGCGTCCCGATTCGCCCTCCGCGCTCACGACCGTCTCGGGCATGCGCGTCACCGCTCGTCGGCGACAGCCGCAACCGCGCCCGCCCGAATCGCGTCGACGAACACGCGATGATCCTCGTCATTCCTTTTCGCATAGCGCGATGCGAAACGCCTTATAGCCCTGTCGAATTCGTCGTCGTCGCCGAGATAGTTC
Source organism: Gordonia jacobaea (assembly GCF_965344965.1). Classification (NCBI taxonomy): domain Bacteria; kingdom Bacillati; phylum Actinomycetota; class Actinomycetes; order Mycobacteriales; family Gordoniaceae; genus Gordonia; species Gordonia jacobaea. Next base: position 1,284,288 of record NZ_CBDRLS010000001.1, read on the forward strand.
GCTATGGCAACCGCATCGCCCGACCGGCCGTGACCGTAGGCGAGGACTCGACCGCACGCTCGCCCGTAGACCTCGAGACCCCGTGGGTCCAGACCCTCCACGACGATGGAGCCTTTAGCATCCCGAAGCTGCCTGAGGTAGAGATCACGCCGAACACCATCAGCTCCTGGACCTCCGGACCACCCGAGGAACACGTCGCTGACAGCTTGCGTAAGGCGCTGTCCCTCCACCACCCGCCTGCCCTCGTTGTCATATTTCGGACCATCGAGATACCGTGCGAGAACGGACTTTTCGGCTTGCTTCGCCTGGAGCAGCAGCACATCGGATTCGTCTCGTCCGACCATCAGCAAAACCCACGCCTGAGTTCCCACGCTGCCGACCCCGACCACCTTGCGCGCCATGCGGACAAATGTGAATCTGTCGAACAGCACGCGGTAGTGGGGAGCGAGCGTCGCGCGAAGAGCGTCGACACGATCGGCAAGCTGACCGTACAGACGCGCTGTGACCTCCGCGTCCCACAGTTCTTCGATGGGCACGATGAGCGGAGGTTGGCTGACGAACTGCAATTCACCGTCGACGGTGGTGGTCAGCTTCTTGAGCGCAGACAGGCCGTCACGCGTCCACGCCTTGTCGATCTGCTTTCGCACGTTCTTCGCGGTCGATGAATCGATGAGATCGCGGATGTTCACCAGTTTTCGAGAGGGCTCGGCGCGTCGATACCAGCCGTCCAACGTGTCGAGTCCCGCGAGCGACGCGATGGACTCCCTGTACTCACGGGCACATGCACCGGCGATCCGCTTGGCGGTCTTGTTGTCGAATCCGTTGCCGCGTGCCGCAACCACGAGACTCGCGGCCAAGCGCTTCACGTCCCATTCGAACGGCCCAGGGTAGGTTTCGTCGAAGTCGTTGACGTCGAACGCCAGTTTGCGCTCAGGCGTGGCGAACAACCCGAAATTGGACAGATGCGCGTCGCCACACAGTTGCACGGTCAGGCCCGAATTCTCGGTTCGAGCCAGGTCATCGGCCATGACAAGCGCGGCCCCGCGGTAGAAGGTGAAGGGAGACACAGCCATTCGCCCGTATCTGACCGGAACGAGTTCCGGAACCCGGGTGCGCGCCTGATCTTGGAGTAGACCGATCGGGTCACGGCCCGATTCGTCACCGAGGTCGCCGATTCCGCTGAGCGGCAACCGCTCCCGAGCCTGCAGCCCCAGATAGACACTCTCGGCACGGGTCCTGCGGCCAGGGCCGTCATAGCACGTCGCCGCGTCCGCGGGATCGACCACGCTCGTCATCGCCGTCACCTTCCTTGCGCTGCGTCAGATCTCGTCGGTCTCAGGACTCCACGCCGCCAACGCCCAGATTCCGACGATCGAGAGGGCGATCAGCGTGATCGACCACCACGGGTAGTACGGAATCCAGAGGAAGTTGGCTATCACGGAGAGTGACAGGAGCACGATCGCGAGCACCCGTGCAAATGTCTTTCCGAAAAACACCGCAATACCCGTCGCAGCGACGATGAGGCCGATGATCAGGTGGATCCAACCCCACGTCGTCAGGTTGAACTTATAGATGTAGTTGGTTCCTACGACGAAGACGTTGTCAGCCGCGATGGCCGAGACACCCTGGAGGAACTCCAGTATCCCGACGACGAGCAGCACGCAGCCACTGACAATGGATAGCCCGCCTGCCCAACGCTGCTTCGTGGAAGGTGATGAGGTGGTCATGAAATTCCTACTCGTTGTTATCGATCTGGCTGTTAACGATGTGGTTGGAAATGAACACTGACGGATCGGCCGATTCTCAGAGACCGAGGATACGTCGCTTCTCCGATTCGAATTCCGTTTCGGTGAGAACACCTGAACTTCGAAGCTCACCGAGTTTCGTCAATGCAGCGATTCGGTCATCCGGCGCTGTTGTCTGTTCGGTGGGAACCGGCGGTTGCGGGTTCTGGACGGGCGCGGCCGCGTAGGCCTGGGGTGCTGCCTCGGCCGACCGTCTGGCCCACCGCTCGCCTTGACGACGCGACACCCTGTTGGACACCGCGGTTGCAGTCCCTGCGACCGCGGCCGTTCGGGCGACCCCGCGTAGTAGTCCTGGCATGGCTGGTACCTGCACTTTCTCACTCGAGTGGTTCTTAGGTGAATCGATCGGACTGGGCATGACGCTTCAGGCAGAGCCCGGCGGTCAGCCCGACGTCGGTCCGTCGGTTGTGCCGAGGGCCTCGAGAATGGCATTGACGGGAATCCGCCCGGACGCGACCAGTTGAGCGCCGGCTCGCCGCAGGTCAGTGGCGAACGGAGCAGCCCACACGTTCTCGTAGACGACGAGAACGCCGAGGCAGCCGTCCGCCAGCACCGACGCCGCGTCGGCGAGGTCCTGATCGTCTAGCAGTCCGCTCGACGCGTCTGCGAGGACATTGGCGTCCAGATCAGCGCCGACGTCGAGATCCGAGACCGCAAGCGCAGCAACACTATCGCCGTCTCGTCGGATCACTGCGAGATCCAGCACGCTGATCACATTGCGATCGACAAGATCGAGCAGGTGTATCAACGCCGAGCCGTCTGGATTGTGATCGGCGGGAAATTCGACGAGAAGGTAATCGATAGGCCCCGTTTCCACATCGACGGGCACATCGGCAGAGGTTTCGGTCATATTCCCGATGCTGGCATCAATACGATGCGACTACATCACCCGTATCGGGTGATACATGCCCTGATGATGAGCGCTCATACGATTCGAATGACTGAAATCACGGGTCGATCGTCGAGTCTTAGACCATGACGACATCGAAACCCCTTACCGGTGATACCGCGAGCTTGGCAGCGGAGGCCTACGTCTATATGTATCCCCTCGTCATCATGGAGGTCAGCCGTCGACAACAAACAGCACGAGGATCCTCGGGCAAACCGGGCTTCGGAGCCTCGAACGCCTTCCACCACATGCGGGCGTTTCCGACTGCGGATTTCCGCGCTATCGTCCGTCCGAATTTCGACACGCTGTACTCATCCGCCTGGCTCGACCTGACCGGTGGAGCAGTCCTGATCGAACTTCCCGACAGCGACGGTCGCTACTACATGCTGCCACTACTGGACATGTGGACCGACGTGTTCGCGGTTCCGGGATCCCGTACGACGGGAAACACAGGCACGCGAATCATGGTGATACCACCGGGATTTGACGGCGATGTCCCCGACGATGCCCTGATCATCGAGGCCCCGACACCGTACGTGTGGGCCATCGGTCGGTCGCAGACCAACGGCCCGAGCGACTACGACGCCGTCGGCAAGTTCCAGGACGGCTTCACCATCACCCCGTTGGGCGGCCCGACCCGACCCGAGTCGAGCACTCCCATCGACCTGGACACCGAACCACTGCGCATCGTCGCGGAACTGTCTGCTCCCGAGTTCTTCAGGCTCGCAGCTGAGGTTCTGACGACTACGCCACCGCACCTCACGGATCAGTCCGTGCTGGCGCGTATCGCAGCAATCGGGATCGTCCCCGGACTGGAGTTCGACACATCGGGATTCGACGAGGCAGGCCTCGCGGCACTCGAGTCGGGCATCGCGTCGGCGAGAAAGAAGCTGCCTGACATCTCCGGCCTCGGTGATCGCGTGAACGGCTGGCAGATCATGTCGCGATCGGTTGGCGTCTACGGCAACGACTATTTTCAGCGAGCACAGCTCGCGCTGATCGGGTTGGGTGCCAACCCTCCCGAGGATGCGATCTATCCAGTCGTCGTGGCCGACGCCGACGGTCGGCCACTCGACGGGCACAACGATTACACAATCACGTTTCCCGCTGATGGCCTTCCACCCGTGAATGCCTTCTGGTCGGTCACCATGTACGACGCCGAGGGCTATCAGGTCGCCAATGAACTCGACCGGTTCGCGTTGGGCGATCGCGACGAACTGCGGTTCAACGACGACGGCTCGCTCGTCTTGTATCTGCAGCACGAGAATCCGGGTGGCGAGAAGACCGACAACTGGCTTCCCGCGCCACAGGCCGCGCTCGGCGTCACGATGCGCCTGTACGCCCCTCGCGCCGAGGTGCTCGACGGGACATGGGCGCCGCCCGCTGTGCAGCGCGTCAAGCGCGCATCTCCAGACAGCAATGCCTGATCGGACGCCGCATCTCGACCACATCGATAGCGTCGAATCACTGTCTGCCGACCAAAACTGCGTCACCCGTACCAATTGTGAGGCCGACTACGATTTGCCTGGTCACAGCGACAACGCGCGCAACCGCGCGGACCATTGAGGCATGCAGATGCTAGTTCTCCTGGTCTCGGTGCTCGTCGCGTTGCCGCTCGTCGTCGCGGGGATCGGGGTTGTCATGGGTAAGGTCGCGGGCGCCGATCTCTGACCCTTGCCGGCGCGGCGGATCGTCGAACGCGAGTAGCGTGACGCGGGTGGAACGCATCGTCGTCGTTGGCGCGGACGCCGCCGGTATGAGTGCCGCTCATCAGGCACTTCGGACAGCAGAGGTCACCGGGCGCAGCGTCGAGGTGATCGCGCTCGAGCAGACGTCGGATACGTCGTACTCGGCATGCGGCATTCCGTACCTCGTCGCAGGCCTCGTCGACTCCGACACCGATCTCGTTGCGCGCAGCGCCGCGCAACACCGGGAACTCGGCGTCGACCTCCGCATGGGAACGACGGTTACCGGAATCGACCGCGATCGGAAGGTCGTCTCGGTGACGTCGGAGTTCGACGAGTCGTCGGAGGTCGCCTACGACCAACTCGTCTTGTGCACCGGCGCCTCGGCGATGGTCCCGGACTGGGCGCGTGACGCGGACGGAACGCTGATCGACGGTGTCAATCCGGCGAAGACCCTTGAGGACGCGCGGTACTGGCTCGATCTGATTGCCGGCTCCGGCCGTCGAGGAGTCGTGGTCGGTGGCGGCTACATCGGCGTGGAGATGGCAGAGGCGTTGGCGGAGCGCGGATTCCAGACCACTCTCGCCACGCGCACCAGGGTGATGAGCAAGCTCGACCCGGAGATGAGCGACCGCATCGAAGAAGGTATGCGCGCCGCAGGCGTCACCGTCCTGACCGATACCGTCGTCGCGAGCGCCAACGCCGAGGGTGGCAGAATACGTTCCGTCACAACGGTTTCCGGCGACACAATCGAAGCCGACGTCGTGGTACTTGCGCTGGGCGTTCGGCCGTCGACCTCGCTGGGCGCCGAGGCAGGGTTGCCGATCGGCGTTCACGGCGGATACCTACCCGACGACCATCAGCGCGTCGCCGACGACATCTGGGCGGCGGGAGACTGCTGCGAGTCTCTCGACCGGATGACCGGGGAGCGAATCTTTGCACCGCTTGGAACACACGCCAACAAGCAGGGTCGGGTGTGCGGTTTCAATCTGGGCGGCGACGAGAGTAAACGATTCGCAGGGGTGTTGGCGACGGCGATCACCCGGTTCTCCTCCGGCCCAACCTATCTGGAGATCGCACGTACGGGAATGAACACCGAGGTCGCCGCGCGCTTCGGTCACGACGCCCTCACGCTGATCACCCAGAGCGACACCGCGAGCGGCTACATGGCCGAGGCCACCCCGATCACCGTGCTACTCACCGCCGACAAGTTGACCCGCCGCATCCTCGGCGCTCAGATCGTCGGCGGAGCGCAGTCGGGTAAGCGGATCGACACCGTCGCCGCGGCGCTGTGGGGCGAGATGACCGTCGACGATCTCGCCGAGATGGACCTCGCGTACGCCCCGCCGTTCGCAACCGTTTGGGAGGCAGTGCAATTGGCCTCTCGGCGGGTGTCCGAGCGGATCTGACCCCGGGGGCGTGCTTCCCGCTCACCGATTTCCTTGCGGCTTATTGAATTCAATAAGCGCGAGGGAAATGGGTGAGCGAGAAGGTCGACGTCGACCTGAATCGTGGCAGAACGGAACCGCGCGGCCCGGCGCGGCGTCGAAGCTGCATGACGGACTCCACCATCGGTCTCCCCGGCTACCCGCTCGATGAGTTCGGCCTGATCCGACGCGGCGCCGCGAAGACAGCGGCGTTCAGCGACAATGAGCTCTGCGCCGCAGTCGATCGTGGCAAGCTGATCAGGCTGGTACCCGGTGTATTGGTCCCGCGCACAGCGCAATTCGACGGCCATGCCGGTGCCCAAGCGTTGCACCGGCTCACCTCGATCGCAGTCGTCACGTCGGAGTTGAGCGGCGACACGCCGCACGTGCTCAGTCATGTGTCGGCGGCGACGATGCACGGGCTGCGCATGCTCAAACCGAATCTCTCGCACGTTCACATCACGACCGGCCGCAGATCGGGAGGATCGGTCCGCAGTCTGCGCCACCTGCACGGGGCGCCGCTCAGCGACGACGAGGTCACCGAGGTCGACGGCATCCGGGTCACGTCGATCGAGCGGACAGCGGTCGACGTCGCGTCGAGCGGCGACTTCGCCCAGGCAATGACCGTCCTCGAGGCGGCTCTGGCATTGGGCGCCGACCGGGCGAAGATGTCGGAGATCCTGGGCTCTCGACGTCGACGCGGTGCGCAACACGCTCGGCGGGCACTTCCCCTCGCGAACGGCCTCTCCCAGAGCGTCGGCGAATCATGGAGCAGCGCACAGATGTACGAGGCGGACCTGCCTGTACCGCGTCAGCAACACCGCTTCGTCTGCCCGTCCGGCACGTACGAGACGGACTTCGATTGGGACGGCAAACTGATCGGCGAGTTCGACGGTCTGGCCAAGTACGGCCGTCTGCTCCGCGAAGGCGAGTCGCCCGAGGACGCGGTGGTCCGCGAGAAGCTGCGCGAGGACGAACTCCGCGGCCTCGACACCATGGTGGTCCGCTGGATTTGGGCCACTCTCGAGCGACGTCAGCTCGCCGACCTGCTGCGCCCGTGGCTCGTCACCTACGAGATCATCCCGCCCCACCACGGTTCGCGCTCACCGGCTTACTTCCCGCTTATTGATTTCAATAAGCGGGAGTGAAACGGGTGAGCGGGAGCCCGTACGGCGGCTCGCCTCACCCGTCGGCTGTGCTCCCCGCGAGCACGAAGTCCCGAAAGCGCGACGCGACGTCGCTCAGTGGCCGACCGCGAAACCACGTCAGCCCGATCTCGCGCGTTTCACCCGCGAGCGGGATGAGTTCGACGCCGGGATGGCGCGCCGACTCCTCGACCGGCACCAGTCCGACGCCGAGCCCCGCGGCGACGAGGCCGGATACCGTCGCGAGCTCCGACGATTCGAAGGCGATCGCGGGCGTGAGATCGTGTGCGGCGCAGATCTCGTCGAAGATCCGCCGCATGCCGTAGCCGTGCTGCATCACGATGAACTCCTCGTCGGCGGCCTCGGCGATACCTATGGTCTCCCGTCCCGAGAAGCGGTGATCGCGGGGTACCACGAGCGCGAGTTCTTGTTCGGCTACGCGCGCCCACGCCATGTCGGTGCGCATCGGGCGGGGCGCGACGATCGCGAGGTCGGCGTCGCCGTCGACCACATGCCCGACGACGGTCGCCGCCGCATCTTGGGTCAGCGTGAAACGTGCCGATGGGTTCTCCACCCGGAACCGGCTGATGAGGTCGGGCACCAACCCCAGCCCGAACGAGTGTAGGAACGCCAGCCGCACCGCACCACGGGCCGGAGCGCGCATCTCCTCGATCTCCCGACGCCCGGCTTCCAACTGCGACGCCGCACGACGCGCCCTGTCGAGGTAGGCACGTCCGAACCGGTTCAGCACGAGGCGTCGACCATCGCGGTCGAAGAGCGGCACCCCGAGGTCGCGTTCCAGACGGCCCAGGAAGCGCGAGAGCGTCGGCTGCGACGAGTGGACCCGCTCGGCGGCCGCAGTCAGGTTCTCTGCCTCGGCGATGGCGATAAACCAGCGCAGGTCGTCGTACATCAGGCCATTCTAGCTGTGGTTATTCATTACTGAATGACTCAGTGGTCAAACATTCATTTCCTAATGACCACTGCGCGGCTCAGACTCGATGGAGTGACAGCAACCGTCCTCCCCGCGACCACCGGCCCAGCGCCCGTCAAACACTCCCCCGGCTCGCCCGGGTACCGACGTGCCACACTCTCGCTGTTCGCCGCCGGGATGACGACGTTCATGGCGCTGTACTACGTGCAGGGCCTGCTGCCGCAACTCTCGTCGCACTTCGACGTCTCGCCGACGACGTCGGCTCTGGCCGTCTCGCTCACGACCGGCCTGCTCGCAGTTGCGATCATCCCGGCCAGCGCGCTGTCGGAGCGCTATGGCCGAGTGCGTCTCATGGTCGGGTCCGCGGTTGCCGCCTCAGTCATCGGACTACTGCTTCCGTGGGCGCCGTCGATCGAGCTACTCCTGGCCGGCCGCGCCCTGCAGGGACTGCTCTGCGCGGGCGTGCCCGCCGTCGCCATGGCGTATCTCGCCGAAGAGGTCGACGGCATGTCGCTCGGCGGTGCGATGGGCCGCTACGTCGCGGGTACGACGATCGGCGGTCTCGTCGGACGGCTCATTCCGGGCTTTGCTGTCGACTTTGTGTCCTGGCAGTGGGCACTCGAGATTGCCGCGCTGGTGTCTCTGGCATTCGCGATTGCGTTCTGGCGCATGGTGCCCGACTCACAGTTCTTCACTCCGCAGCCAGTCTCCCTACGTACGACAGGACGCAATCTGGTTGCGCACCTTCGCGATCCGGGTCTGCTGTCGCTCTTCGCCCTGGCCTTCGTGCTGATGGGTGGCTTTGTCACTGTCTACAACTTCATCGGATATCGGCTTCTGGGTGGACCTTTCGGGCTGCCGGCGGGCATCGTCGCGGCAATCTTCTTCATGTACCTGGCGGGTACGGTGTCGTCGGCGTGGGGCGGCAGACTGGCCGACCGGCTCGGTCGACGCCGGGTACTCGTGGCCGCGACGTCGATCATGCTTGTGGGATTGTTGATCACGATTCCGGATCATCTGTGGTCGGTGATCGTCGGGCTATTCCTTTTCACCGCAGGGTTTTTCGCCGCGCACTCGGTGGCAAGCGGTTGGGTGTCCGCGCGGGCGACCGAGCATCGCGCCGAGGCGTCGTCGCTGTATCTCTTCCACTACTACCTCGGCAGCTCCGTGGTCGGTGCGCTCGGCGGCCTGATGTACTCGGCATTCGGCTGGGCGGGGGTCGCGGTGTACGTCGGAACGCTCACCGCCGCAGGGGTTCTGCTCGCGGCGCTTCCGCGGCGTCGACGTTCGGCGTAAGGCGCTCATGCGCCGTACCGAGCGGCCGCGGCAGCGAGGGCGTCGACTACCGATGTCACCGCGCGACGCGGTCGCGGCCTGGTCAGCGCCTCGTACACGCGCGCTGCCCGAACACCCTGCAATTCAAGTGGTTTCACTCCCGGATGGCGTGATGCGTGACGCGGCATCAAGGCAATTCCGTGACCAGCCGCGACGAGTGCCTCGATGGTCGTGAAGTCGAGCATCCGCTGCGTGACTCTCGGCGCGACGCCTGTGATGGCCGAGATCGACAGCAGTACATCGTCGACGGGAAAGCCGCCCTCGACGCTGATCCAGTCATGGTCTGCAAGCTCGGTGACCGCGACCGAATCACGCTCTGCAAGAGACGAGTTGCGCGATACGACGACGTCGAGCGGCTCGCGCATCAGCTCGGTGACGCGCACACGCGGCGAACTGACAGGTGGCGTGCGCTCGTCTCGGTGTGTCACCACGACGTCGAAGTCGGCGAGAGCGGGCGGAGCGTCGGGGTAGCCGACGTCGAGGTGCGACGCGTCGATCTCGATCGCATCGGAGGCGGCACGGTCGAGGACGGTCGGCAAGAGGAGTGTCGCGCCAGAGGGGAACATCGCGAGCCGGACCCGCGATCGACCCGAGCGGTACGCGGCCATCTCCTCCTGCGCTCGCTCGACCGCAGCGATCACCTCGTCGGCGCGCAGCACGAGAGCCTGCCCCGCCGAAGTCAGTCGCACCCGCCGACCATCAGCCTCGAGCAGCTCGACGCCCGCCTCCTTGGTGAGCACCTTGAACTGCTGCGAGACGGCCGACGGCGTCATGTGCATCGCGTCGGCGACCGCCCCAACGGAACCGCGGTCGGCGAACTCCCTCAACAGCCGCAGGCGCTTGACGTCCATGAAGCGATGCTACGACGACGCCTTGTCATTCGGCCTTGATGCTTAACTATCCCGAGACACGCAGCACCACCGTTTCCGACATCCGGCACGGAATAAATGGACCACGGTCCGGTTATATCTGACATGACCAAGAAAATCGGCTTCCTGTCCTTTGGACACTGGTCGGCGTCTCCGGGTTCGCAAGCCCAGACGGCGTCAGATGTCTTGCATCAATCCATCGACCTCGCCGTTGCCGCCGAAGAGCTCGGCGCAGACGGCGCTTACTTCCGCGTGCACCACTTCGCACGCCAGCTCGGCTCGCCATTTCCGCTGCTCGCGGCGGTTGGCGCAAAGACCAACAGCATCGAGATCGGCACCGGCGTGATCGACATGCGCTACGAGAACCCCATGTACATGGCTGAGGACGCGGGCGCCGCAGACCTCATCTCCGACGGTCGACTCCAACTCGGCATCAGCAGGGGATCCCCCGAGCAGGTGATCGACGGGTACAAGTACTTCGGGTATGTCCCGGCCGACGGTGAGACCGACGCCGACATGGCACGTCAGCACACAGACGTCTTCTTGAAGGTGATCGAGGGCGCGGAGTTCGCACAGCCGAACCCGCGGCCGATGTTCCCCAACCCGCCGGGCATGCTGCGCATCGAGCCCTACTCTGAGGGTCTGCGCGACCGCATCTGGTGGGGCGCGGGCAGCCGGGCCACCGCAGAGTGGACGGCCGAGAAGGGCATGAACCTCATGAGTTCGACGCTGCTGACGGAGGACACGGGCATCCCGTTCCACAAGTTGCAGGCTGAGCAGATCGAGCGCTTCCGCGATGCGTGGGAGAAGGCCGGCCACACTCGCGAACCGCGAGTCTCGGTGAGCCGCAGCATCTTCCCGCTGACCACCGACATGGACCGCGCCTACTTCGGACGTGATCGCAACGACCAGGATCAGGTCGGCCACCTCGAAGGCGGGCTTGCACGGTTCGGACGTAGCTACGCCGCGGAGCCCGACAAGCTCATCGAGGAGCTGCGCGAAGACGAGGCCATCGCGGCCGCCGACACGCTGCTGCTGACGATCCCCAACCAGCTCGGCGTCGAATACAACGCCCACGTGATGGAGTCGATCCTCAACGACGTCGCTCCCGCACTCGGCTGGCGGTAATACCCCGCAGGCGGCAATACGCTTCTGCCTCAACGCCGACGGCACCGACTTCCGGTGCCGTCGGCGTTTTGCGTTGTGGGCTGCGATCCTTCGACGCCGTCGGCGCGCTGGCGCGGCGATTTTGTGAAGCTGTCCTACATCTTTAGTGCATTTTATTTCGATTGTGCTTCACTCCCGCAGCCTCGACCATGAGTACATGACAACGCGCGACCGCATGCTGGCACTCACCGTCGTCGTGCTGTGGGGTTTGAACTTCATCGCGATTCGCCTGGGCCTCGACCACTTCCCTCCGTTCTTCTTCGCCGCACTCCGGTTCGCGGTCATGGCCGTGCCGGTGGTGCTGTTCGTGCGGTTCCCGCGAATGCAGATCAAATGGTTTCTGTTGTACGCGTTCGGATTCGGCGTCGGACAGTTCGCATTCCTTTTTCTCGCGATGAACATCGGGATGCCGACAGGCCTCGCGTCGCTGGTGCTGCAGACGTCTGCCCCGTTCACGGTGCTACTCGGCGTCGTGTTCTTGCGGGAGCGACTCGTGCCGGCGCAGGTCGTCGGCATCGCAGTGGCAGTTGGCGGAATCGTCCTGATCGGAGTCGACCGCGCGGGCCACAGTTCGCTCGGAGTCGGCATCGTCGTTCCGATCCTTCTCACCGTTCTGGCGGGACTGTCCTGGGCATTCGGCAACATCGGAAACCGCCTCGCGTTGCCGCCGAACTCCGGTGATGCCCTGCGGATGACGCTGTGGATGTCGGTGGTGCCGCCGTTCCCGCTGTATTTGCTGAGCCTCGCTGTCGACGGACCATCCGCAGGCTTCCACGCCATGGCCACACTCGGCTCCACGTCAGGTCTCATCGCGCTGGCTGGGCTGGCGTACGTGGTGCTGCTCGGGACCATCGCCGGGTCAGGTCTGTGGACGTCGCTGATGCAGCGCTACCCGGCCAGCCGAGTCGCGCCGATGTCGCTGCTGGTTCCCGTCGTGGGGATCACCGCAGCCTGGCTCTTCCTCGGCGAGCAACCTACGTACGTCGAGATCGGCGGAGCCGCCCTGGTGATCGCCGGATGCGCGGCAGGAGTGCTCGCCGCCCCACGATCGAGAGCCCACACCACACCCTCTCCCGATTTCAGTCATTCCCCCGGCCACCCCGCCACAAAAGACCAGGTCGGCGTAGGCAGCACCACCGAAAATGACTGAAAACGGGTCGCCGCAACCAACTCCCTGTCCGAAACGCTCATCACGCTCCCGACCCAGCCCAAGATCGGCCGAGCCGCGCTGGTGATCACCGGGATGCGCAGCAGGAGTACTCGCCGCCCCACGATCACGCGCCCACACCACACCCTCTCCCGATTTCAGTCATTCCCACGGCCACCCCGCCACAAAAGACCAGGTCGGCGTCGGCAGCGCCACCAAAAATGACTGAAAACGGGTCGCGGCAACCAACTCCCCATCCGAAAGCTCCGTCGCGATCGATACGTTGCCATCGATAGCCGCCCCGCTGCACATGGCGTCGTCGCAGGACGTCGCCACGACCGCAACTGTTAGACGCCCTAGTATTCAGTGGTCGAACCAGCATCAGGGGGCGGGCGATGGGCCCACCGAGGGACGCACGAGGGGATGATCAACGAGATGTCGCACGCCGAAGGCTCGCAGCCGTCATCGTGGCCGAAGTCCGATAGCCACGACGACGACGAAAGCCGTCTCGACGCGCCGGTCGGTGCGGGTCAGCATCCGTCAGACGCTCCCCAACCGCCGCAAGCGCAGTTCGCGCCACCCGCCGCGCAGGTCAACTGGTACACGGGCCGGTCGGGCGAGACGCCACAGACGCCAGCACCGCCGGTCGCGCAGTACCTCCCGCCCGATCAGCATTTCGAACCACAGCAGCCGAGCCCCGCACCAGCCGGCCCTGCACCAGCCGCTCCCAACCCGCCTGCGCCCGCCACGTCCTACCCGGGTGCGCCTTCACAGCAGCCCACTCCCCCGTGGTCCCACCATCCCGAGCCCGGTCAGTACGGCGGCCCCTACGTGGGTGGCCCGCAACCTGGCGCGCAACAGCCGGGAATGCACCCGGGCGCCCAATTCCCCGGAGCGCCCGGTGTCGGCAATCCGAATCAACAGGCAGCGATACCGTTTTCGGCGCGCGGGGCCGGATGGCGTCGTGCACTGAGCACCGTGTCGGGCGGTCTGATCAATCTGGGCCAAAGCAAGTCGCAGCAACAACTCGACGAAATGGTCGCACGCATCCGTCGGCCCATGGCCGGCGATTTCCGTCTGGCGGTGCTCTCCCTCAAGGGTGGCGTCGGAAAGACCACGACCACAATCGGACTCGGGTCGGCGTTCGCGTCGCTGCGCGGCGACCGGGTGATCGCGGTCGATGCGAACCCCGACTTCGGAACGCTCGGCCGACGTGTCCCGCAGCAAACCGGTTCGACTGTGCGCTCACTACTCAACGATCCGAACGTCACCCGATACGGCGACGTTCGGCGCCATACATCGCAGTCCGCGAGCCGTCTGGAAGTGCTTGCATCCGAACGTGATCCGGCAATATCGGAATCCTTCAGTGCCGACGACTACCTCGACGTCATCGGAATTCTGGAGAACTACTACAACATCATCATGACCGACTGCGGCACCGGTCTGTTGCACTCGGCGATGGAGGGGGTCCTGAGTTCGGCGACCGCTATCGTTCTGGTCACGTCACCGGCCGTCGACGGCGCCGAAAGTGCCGCAGCGACACTGGATTGGCTCAACGCTCACGGCTATCAGCGACTCGTCCAGCAGGCTGTCGTGGTGATCTCTGCGTCGAAGCCGGGAGGTGCGCCGATCGATCTGGGCATGCTGACGCAGCACTTCCTCGGCCGCACGCGGGCGGTGCAGATCATCCCGTTCGACGACCATCTCGCGACCGGTGCGCAGATAGACCTCGACCAGATGAATCGCGACACCCGTAATGCGTTCCTGGAACTCGCTGCGACAGTGTCTGATTCGTTCAACCCGGGCATGCCGGCCGCTGGCGCCGGAATCCCGGGATTCCAAGGACCGCCGGCCGGATACCAAGCACCACCGCCCGGATACCAGGGACCACCGCCCGGATTCCAAGGACCTCCACCCGGCTACCAGGCGCCTCCTGCCGGGTATCAAGCACCTCCACCCGGCTACCAAGGACCACCGTCCGGCTATCAAGCGCCTCCTGCCGGGTATCAAGCACCTCCACCCGGCTACCAAGGACCACCGTCCGGCTATCAAGCGCCTCCTGCCGGGTATCAGGGTCCCCCGCCTGGACACCAGCCTCCGGCGGGCTCACAGGGGTATCCGACCGGGGAGTCCGACACCCCGCCGCAGCCGTATCCGGCTGCGGCGCAGAGTCATTACGAGTCGGCACCACCGGGGTCGATCCCGCAGGCCGACGAACGCTTCTGAGTCAGCTCTCCGACTGGACGCCGCTGAGCTTTCCGAGCTGATCGGGACAATAGGTCTGTGCAGCGAGGCCGACGACCTGGCCGGACTCGGCGTCGTCGAGTCCGTTGCCTACCTTGCGTATGGCGTCGAGGAGGCCGTCGCCTGCCTTCAGATTCGCGCACACCTGCCTGCCCGCTGCGACCGCGGCGGCGTCGTCGGGAAAGCGCACGTTGAGCTGCTTCAGCCCCGCGAGGTAGAGCTGATCACCTTGCAGCGGTGACGCTTTCGCGGCGTCGGGAGTCGCGGAGCTCGGCGGCGTCGAATCGCTCTCGCCTCCGCCGCATCCCGCGAGTCCGACGACCACCGCGGCCGCCGCAGGAATCAGCATTGCCCTGATCCCCGTCGTCCTGATCCCCGTTGCCCCGATCACCGAGCGTCCACTTTTCGGCATCCTCACGCCACATCCCCCATGTAAAACAGCTGAACTCGCCCCGAACCGTCGACCACTCTACTGATGCACGGTCCGCGTCAGCGTAGGGCGTCGGAAGCCACGGCGGTGAACCGCGAGATCGCTTGATCTGCAACAGAACTGAACGCAGCCATGTTGGCGAACCCGTGGATCAGCGCCCCCTCGCGCTGCAGCGTGACGGGCACCCCCGCGGCACCGAGAGCGTCGGCGTATGCGATGCCCTCGTCGCGCAGAGGATCGAATCCAGCAACTACCACGTGTGCAGGCGGTAGTCCTGAAAGGTCTTGTGCCAGTAGCGGAGAGACGCGTGGATCGGCTCGCTGGGCAGGATCGGGCACGTAGATGTCTGTGAAGTCAGCGATGCGCTCGGCGGTCAAGAAGTAGCCCTTCGAGAACTCGCGGGTTGAGCCGTATTCGCCGACGGAATCGGTCTTGGGGTAGAGCAAGAGTTGCAGGAGCGGCGTCACCTGCTCGCCACGAACTTGCTGCGCGATGACCGCCGCGAGGTTGCCGCCTGCGCTGTCGCCTGCCACGACGATCCGGTCGCTGGGGACACCCCAGCCCGGGGCGGCGTCGACCACACCGCGCCAGGCGGCGAGAGCGTCGTCGACCGCTGCGGGGAAGGGATTCTCCGGCGCGAGCCGGTACTCGACCGAGACGACGTCGGCGCCGGTGTCGAGGGCGAGCCTGCGCGCCAGCGGGTCGTGACTCCTGCGACTGCCCGTGGTGAACCCTCCGCCGTGGAAGAACAGGATCAACCCACGGCTCTCCACGCCCGCGCGGTAGCGCGTCACCGGGATCGGGCCTGCCGGGCCGTCGAACTCCAAATCCTCCTCGACGGCAAGCACCGGGAGTTTTTCTGCGGTGAGCGCGGCGACGCGCGCCAAACCGCTGCGTGCCCTGCCGATCGTCGGGCCTCCCATGTCGGCATCCGGGAGGACTGCGGTGGCCACCGCCGCGGCCAGCATCTCGACGCTGACGTGGTCGCCGTCAGCGTTGACCGGACACCATCGCGACACTGCACCGAACACCTGCGGTGGTACGTGGCCGATGACTCGCAACAGCGAGCGAACGGGTCGTAGCGGCGGGGACAGCGTGGGATTGGAGGCGCGACTCACGGCCGCGAGACTACCCGCACGAGGGCGAGGTCTCGACAAGCTCGACCAGCGGGATGCGGCTCGACCAGTGGGGGTGGTCTCGACAAGCTCGACCAGCGAGGGGGCGGGTCGACCAGCGGGATGCGGCCCGACCAGCGCGGGCGCTGCGCCCCGACGGCACGCCGTGGGGCGCTGTGAAAGACTCTCCCCATGCCCGACCGCGTCCCCGCTCCGGGTGGCTCGACCACCCGTGTCCCCCTTCGTACGTCGCTAGCCCTCGGAGCTGCGTCGGCTGCCCGCTGGGCGTCGCGCACCGCGGGGCGTGGCAAGGGATCGATGATCGGCGGCCTGGTCGCCGAGAAGATCGACCCCAACATCATGGGGCGTCTCGCCGCCGGAAAACGGACCGCGCTGATCACCGGGACGAACGGAAAGTCGACGACCACACGCATGACCGCCGCGGCCCTGGCCGAACTCGGCGAGGTCGCCACCCAGGCCGACGGCGCCAACATGGACGCGGGCATCATCGCGACGCTCAGCTTGCAGCGCACGGCGCCGGTCGCCGCACTCGAGGTCGACGAGTTGCACGTTCCGCACGTGAGCGACGCCGTCGACCCCGAGGTCGTGGTGATGCTCAACCTCTCTCGCGACCAGCTCGACCGCGTCGGAGAGATCAACATGATCGAACGACGGCTCCGCGAAGGCCTGGCACGCCACCCCCATACGACGGTGATCGCCAACTGCGACGACGTCCTGATCACCTCTGCCGCGTTCGACGCTCCGAAGGTCGTCTGGGTGGCTGCGGGTGCGAGCTGGGTCGGCGACTCGGTGAGCTGCCCGCGCACCGGTGAGCCGATCGCGCGCACCTCCGGCGACCCCACCGACCCGTCGATTCAGAGCGGCGTCGACTGGTATTCGACGGGCGATCCGACGTTCCGCCGCCCGACGCCCCAGTGGTGGGTCGACGACGAAAAGATCTATGGCCCTGACGGATTCGAGGCCCCCATGACGTTGAGCGTGCCCGGCCGCGCCAACCGTGGCAACGCCGCGCAGGCCGTGGCCGCTGCCGTCGCGATGGGTGCCGACCCCGCGAAGTCCGTTGCCGCCGTCAGCACCGTCGGCGAGGTGGCCGGACGCTACGGCATCCACCAGGTGGGCAACCATTCCGTGCGCACGCTGCTCGCCAAGAATCCCGCGGGTTGGCAGGAAGCGCTCTCGATGATCGATCAGGACGCCGACGGCCTGGTCATCGCCGTCAACGGTCAGGTCCCCGACGGGGAGGATCTCTCCTGGCTGTGGGACGTGCGCTTCGAGGCGTTCGAGACGATGCAGGTGGTCGCGGCCGGCGAACGCGCCGCCGACCTGTCGGTCCGACTGCTCTACGCGGGCGCCGAGCACACCACCATCCCCGACACCATGAAAGCCATCGCCTCGTGTCCGCCCGGACGCGTCGAGGTGCTGGCCAATTACACGGCGTTCCGCGACCTCGGCGTCGCAATCGAACGCGCCGAGCGCGCACGGAAGGGACAGCAATGAGTACGTCGACGCTGCGCATCGGCCTCGTCCTGCCCGACGTCATGGGCACCTACGGCGATGGCGGCAACGCATTGATCCTGCGTCAGCGGGCGCGCATGCGTGGGGTCGACGCCGAGATCGTGCAGATCACCCTCGACGACGAGGTGCCCGACTCGCTCGACGTCTACACCCTCGGCGGCGCTGAAGACTATGCGCAGCGGCTGGCCACGCGGCACCTCACGCGGTACCCGGGTCTGCAGCGGGCCGCCGCCGCCGGACGTCCCGTGCTCGCCATCTGCGCCGCGATCCAGGTGCTCGGCCACTGGTACGAGACGTCGGCAGGCGAACGCGTCGACGGCATCTCACTCTTCGACCTGACCACGTCGCCGCAGGCCACACGCAGTATCGGCGAGGTGGTCACCGACCCGGTGATGCCAGGACTGACCGATCAACTCACCGGGTTCGAGAACCACCGCGGGGGTACAACGCTGGGGTCCGACGCCGCGCCGCTCGCGAAGGTGCGCCACGGCGTCGGCAACGGTGTCGGCGACGGGACCGAGGGCGTCGTGCAGGGCTCGGTGCTCGGGACGTACATGCACGGTCCGGCGCTGGCAAGGAACCCGCAGCTCGCCGACCTGCTCTTGGCACGCGCGATGGGCGTCGACTCGCTAGCGCCGCTGGACCTGCCCGAAGTAGACCGGCTGCGCCGCGAGCGGCTCGCCGCCGGGCGTCGAGGCTGAGCTCCACCCGCCGGTCGAGCGCTACCCCGCCGGTCGAGCGCCGCCGCTGGTCGAGCTTGTCGAGACCACCCCGTGTCGAGGCTGATTTCGACACGGGTGCTCACTGCGTTCGCGCCCTGCTCAATCGGCGGGAGAGGTCGAGCGCCCACCCCGCTGGTCGAGCCTGTCGAGACCACCCGCCGGCCGAGCGCCTACCCCGCTGGTCGAGCTTGTCGAGACCACGCCCGGCGGAAGCGCGGGCACTTCTCCGGCCCGCAGATGGCGCAATCGGTGCCCGATCGGAAGTGTTCGTGGGCTGCGCGGGGATGACCGCAGCGGCACGTCGAGTCGGGATCGCGACCTGCGAGCCGTCGCATCTTCTCGCTCATGGACGCCGTCACTTCCGTTCTGCTGCACACCGCTTCGACGCGGACACCGTTGTTGACGCCGATCGTATCCACTCGGCCGCCGGCTCCGATACGAAGGCTCACCTCAGCGGCTCGATCAGTCACGCGCTCGCGTCGTCGACAACGGGCAACCCCGCGTGGCGGCCCGCGGCGCGTAGTACCTCGCGCAGCATGGCGGGCGTCAGGCGTCCGGTGAACGTATTGTGTTGGCTCACATGATAACTCGTGAACAAGGTGAGTTCGCGGTCGCCGCGTCGAATCACGGTCTGCGCACCGTGACCGAACTTCGGTCTGGGTCGCGAAACCTCCCACCCGAGACCGGCGAACCCGGTCAGCGCCGCCTGCCAACCGAATGCGCCAAGGACGAAAACCGATCGCAAAGTCGGTGCGAGAAGGTCGATTTCGTTGTGTAGCCAGTGCGCGCACTGGTCGCGCTCAGCCGGAGTCGGCTTGTTCTGCGGTGGCGCGCAGTGGACGGGCGCGGTGATCCGCACGCCGGTCAGTTCCAGGCCGTCGTCGATCGAGACCGCAGTGGGTTTGTTGGCCAACCCGACGTCGTAGAGCGCACGGTAGAGCACGTCGCCGCTCTGGTCGCCGGTGAACATTCGGCCGGTCCGATTGGCGCCGTGCGCCGCGGGCGCCAGTCCGAGGATCAGCATCGCGGCGTCGGCCGGACCGAAGCCGGGAATCGGCTTGCCCCAATAGGTTTGGTCGGCGAAGGCCGCACGCTTCTCCCTGGCGACCTGTTCCCGCCACGCAACGAGCCGCGGGCACGCGCGGCATTGGATCAGCGCCGCGTCGAGTGTCGCGATGCTGCGGTAGGCCATGAGCTCACGGTACGCGGGTCAGTCCAACACCCGGCACCGCTCGCGCGTGCGGTCGACGGCGAACCAGCCGCGCTCGAACTGCTGCCACTTCTCGAGGTGAGGCCGGGATGCCTCGCCGTCGCGCGCAATAGCGCGTTCGAGTCGCTCGTCGGGAGCGCCGCCGTCGAGCCACAGCGAGTACGTCAAGCGGTCGGCGATACGACGCCGCGCCGCCGACACCCCTTCGATGATCAGCAGGGGCTCCCAGCGATACCAGACCCTTTTGCCGACGCGTGGCTCACCGTCGACCCACTCCCGTGGGCGGTATCGGTAGTCGCGACGTCGGACAAAGGCATGCAGCACATCGGATTCCATCTCCGGCCACCACGCCACGGGGTCGTCCCAAGTGGCGAAATCGTCGGTGCGGACGAGCACGACGCCGGTGCCGCGAGCGCGCAACTTCTCGACGAGCGCGTCCGCCACGGTGGTCTTTCCCGATCCGGATGGCCCGTCGATGGCGACGATGCCTGACACCATTTCCGCGGCGAGTTCGTCGAGCTGGATATCGAGTTCAGGTGTCATGGCGGTCAGGCCAGCACCCGCCGCCCCGACAACGCCCGGCCGAGTGTGAGTTCGTCGGCGAACTCAAGGTCGCCACCCATCGGCAGGCCCGACGCCAGGCGAGTCACCGACAGCCCCGGGAAGTCTTTGAGCATGCGCAGGAGGTAGGTCGCGGTGGCCTCGCCCTCGGTGTTGGGGTCGGTCGCGACGATGATCTCGCTGACGTCGACGCCGTCGGGCTGATTGGCGAGGCGTCGAAGCAGTTCGCGGATGCGCAGTTGATCGGGCCCGATCCCCGACAGCGGATCGAGCGCACCGCCGAGCACGTGATAGCGACCGTGGAACTCCTTGGTCCGCTCGATCGCGTGGACATCCTTGGGCTCCTCGACGACGCAGATCTTGGTGGCATCGCGACGCGCGTCGGAACAGATGCGGCAAAGCCGATCCGCGGAGACATTGCCGCACTCCGCACAAAAAGTGACGTCGTCGCGGACGTGGCCGAGGGCAGCGATGAGTCGGTCGATGTCGGACTTCTCACCGGCGAGCAGGTGGAAGGCGATGCGCTGCGCACCCTTGGGGCCGAGGCCTGGCTGTTTGGCCAGCTCGTCGATCAGATCCTGGATGGGGCCCTCGTACATGAAGTGTCAGCCGAGGCCGGGGAGTCCGCCGCCGAGTCCGCCTGCGAGCGGTCCCATTTTCGCGCTCGTCAGTTCGTCACGCTTGGTCGCGAGATCCGACAGCGCACCGAGGACCAGATCCTGCAGCGTCTCGACGTCGTCGGGGTCGACGACCTTGGGATCGATGGTCACCGCGGTGACCTCGCCGGTACCGGTTCCGGTCACGGTGACCAGCCCGTTGCCGGCCGAACCGGTGACCTCGGTTGCCGCGATTTCTTCCTGCGCCGCGAGCAACTTCTCCTGCATCTGCTGCGCCTGAGCGAGCAGGCCCGCCATCGGATTCTCGCCGCCGTCACCGCCGCCGAACAGGGAACTGGGGTCAAAAGGTTGAGTCACGTTCACCAGGGTAGTCGGTGCGCTCACCGCAGCAGTCGCTCGACATGCTCGATGATCTCGTCGACACTCTCGTCACCGACCGGCGTGATCTGGAAGGAGAGCACGTTGTCGCCGAAGAGCCTGCCCGCCTTCGGGGTGAGCGCGAACTCGATCCGGTCGTCGTCGACGCGACGCCACTCGACCACCCCGCCGTAGACGGGCGCACTGGCTCCCGTGGTGACGCAATAGCCTTCACGGCCGGAGCCTGCACCTCCAGAGCCTGCACGGCCACCCGCTTCGGCGTCGCCGACCAGGTCGCGCTGAATCTGGAAGCAGCCCATCGATTCGTCGTCGATGAAGACGACGGCCTCGCACCCGAGATCGGGGTGTCGCTCGTAGGAGGCGTGGATGGTCACGAATGTCAGCCTAGCGACGCATTCGCGGCTGATCGAGCCCATGTCCGGGCCCGCAACGGCCACCACTACGTACACAACTCGTACGTGAGCGAGGGGCCGCGACAATAATTTCGATGGCCCTCCGCTGACGACACGATTGTGTACGCACTTGCTCACCCGCCCCGGACGGGCGACTGTTCCGGGTGCCGACCGCTGACGAATCTGCGCGATTCGCCGGTCAGCGGGTCGTCGAACTCCAGGCTGTGCGCGAGTAGGCGCAAAGGTCGGGTGAAGTCGCCCCGATCGGGCAGTTCGGCGAGGTCGGGGCGTACGTCGGGGTACAGCGGATCGCCGACGATGGGAACGCCGAGCAACGCCATGTGCAGGCGGAGTTGGTGGGTGCGTCCGGTGTGCGGGCGTAGCCGGTAGAGGCCGTGGCCGGACCCGACATCCTCGAGCAGACTGATCTCGCTCACCGCGTTGACTTCACCGTCGACGACCAGAGCCCGCAGGTCACCAGCGGTTTTCTCGATCCGATTGCGGACGGTCGCCGGGGTACGCAGCGCGTCGTCGAGCGGTGCCAGCGCACGGTATTCCTTGCGTGCGAGTCGTCGGGCGAACAGGTCCTGATACGCCGCGCGGACCTGCGGGCGGGCCGTGAACAACAGCACCCCGGACGTCAGGCGGTCCAGCCGGTGAGCGGGCGCGAGCGCGTCGTTGCCGAGTTCACGCCGCAGCCGCACCAAAGCGGTCTGGGTGACGTGCCGCCCGCGCGGCATGGTCGCGAGGAACGGCGGTTTGTCGACGACGACGATGTTCTCGTCGCGGTACAGAATCGGCAGGTCGAAGGGGATCTCGATCTCGTCGGGCAGATCCCGATACAGGTAATACGACGTATTGGCACGGGCGGGAGCGTCGAGGTCGGCGCGATTGCCCTCTGCGTCGACTACTTCACCGGCGGCAGTCCGCTCGCGCAGGTCGTCGAGCGTCAGGTCGGCCAGCGACGGGCTGGCCAGCAGCGACTCCCCGACGGTCCGCTCCTCGCCGTGGCGCACCACGACGCGCGTCGCGTCGACGCCGTCGCGCACCGGCAGCGGCGAGGGCCGGGCGCGACCGCGACGTCGTGGCGTCCGGGCGTCGTCCTGCGGACTCATCGTGCGAACCGGTCCGCAGAACTGGCCTTTACTTCTCGACCCGCGCCTTCAGGTTCGCGAGCAACTGTGCCTGGATCTTCGCGAGACCCTTGGGCGCAAACGTCTTCTCGAAGAATCCGCCGATGCCGCTGGCGTTGGAGTTCCACGTGGTGGTCGTGGTGACCTTGGAACCGCTACCGGCCGGGGTGACCTTGTAGGTGGTGACCATCGACGAATTCTCGTCGCGTTCGGTGATGGTGTCCGGCACGACGCTGACGGTCGCCTTGACGTCGCGCTGACGCTTCGAGGTCGCCTGCAGAATCCAATGCACCACCGTGCCGTCGCCCTGGCCGCCGCTGATGACCTTGTAGTCGCGGTACTGCTCGGGAAGGATCGCCGGACGCGCGTCGACGTAGTCGGCAAGCACCCCGATCACCTGGTCGGCACTTGCGGCGATGTCGATCGATTGACTGGCGGAAATCTCACCCACGACGGGCACTCCTTCATGGCAGATTGGCGGGCGTGCTGATCAGGTCCTAGGCTAGCCAAGTGACTTCTGGACGGTTGGAGATGGGGGCACAGGCATTCGACGACGGGGTTGCCACCCTTCTGGCCAGCTATCGGGCAATTCCGCCGGGAGCAACGGTCCGTCTCGCGAAAAAGACGTCGAACCTGTTTCGTGCACGCGCCAAGAATCCGCATCCCGGCCTCGACGTATCGGGTCTCGACAGGGTGATTTCCGTCGACCCGGCGGCCAGGACCGCCGACGTCGCGGGGATGTGCACCTACGAGAATCTGGTCGCCGCAACGTTGCCGTACGGGCTGGCGCCGCTGGTGGTGCCGCAGCTCAAGACCATCACCCTCGGCGGAGCGGTCACGGGTCTCGGCATCGAGAGCACATCCTTCCGCAACGGCTTGCCGCACGAGTCGGTGCTCGAGATCGACATTCTTACCGGCGACGGCTCCATCGTGACCGCAACCCCGACCAACGAGAACTCCGAACTCTTCTTCGGTTTCCCCAATTCATATGGGACGCTGGGGTATTCGGTCAGACTCAAGATCGAGCTAGAAGCCGTTGAGCCGTATGTCACGTTGCGCCACATACGTTTTCACGATCTTGCGACACTGCAGTCGACAATGAATACCATCGCCGACGAGCGTAGCTACGACGGCGAGCGCGTCGACTATCTCGACGGTGTGGTGTTCACCGCCGACGAGGCCTACCTGACCGTCGGCCGCCAAACCGACGAGGCCGGTCCGGTCGGCGATTACACGGGGATGGACATCTACTACCGATCCATCCAGCACGCATCGGGGATCAAGCGCGACCGCCTGACCATCCACGACTACCTCTGGCGCTGGGACACCGACTGGTTCTGGTGCTCACGAGCCTTCGGCGCCCAAAACCCCAAGATTCGACGGCTCTGGCCAAAGAAGTTGCTGCGCAGCAGCTTCTACTGGAAGTTGATCGGCTACGACCAGCGCTTCGACATCGCCGACAGACTCAACAAGCGCAAGGGTTTGCCCGCCAACGAGCGGGTGGTGCAAGACATCGAGGTTCCCATCGAGAACACCACCGGGTACCTCGAGTGGTTCCTCGAGAACATTCCGATCGAGCCGGTGTGGTTGTGCCCGTTGCGTTTACGCGAGCCGGCACTGGCTGTCGCCGACGCCGCACGCCCCTGGCCGCTGTACCCACTCGAGCCCAAGCGCACCTACGTCAACGTCGGGTTCTGGTCCGCGGTGCCCGTGACGCCCGACGACCCGGGACACGCCAACAAGCTCATCGAGCGAGAGGTGGCCGATCTCGACGGCCACAAATCGCTGTATTCGGAATCCTTCTACTCCCCCGAAGAGTTCGACGAACTCTACGGTGGCGAACACTATCGACTCCTGAAGAAGCGGTACGACCCTCGCGGCCGGCTTCTCGACCTCTATGCGAAAGCGGTGAAACGGCAATGACCACGTTCAAGGACAACGTACCCGCGTCTCCCTCTCCCTCGGACACCTCGCAGGGCAAAATGACTCTGGCGCAGATCTTCGAGTCGCTCGTCGGCGGAAATCTCAGCATCAGGGTCACGGCGTACGACGGCAGCTCGGCAGGTCCCGCCGACGCCGAGTACGGATTGAACCTCAAGAACGCCCGTGGCACAACATATCTCGTCACCGCCCCCGGCGACCTCGGGTTGGCGCGCGCATACGTCTCGGGCGACCTCGAGTTGATCGGTGCCCACCCCGGTGACCCCTACGAGGCGCTGCGCGCTTTGGCCGCCGACCTCGAATTCAAGCGTCCGTCTCCTCTGACGTTGGCACATGTCGCCCGATCGCTGGGCATCGAGCATTTCAAGCCGATCGCGCCGCCGCCCCAGGAGGCACTGCCGCGCTGGCGACGCTTCGCGGAAGGACTGCGGCACAGCAAGACTCGCGACGCCGAGGTGATCCATCATCACTACGACGTCTCGAACACGTTCTACGAGTGGGTCCTCGGGCCGTCGATGACCTACACCTGCGCGGTCTACCCCGACCTCGAGGCGTCGTTGGAGACCGCCCAGGAGAACAAGTACCGCCTGATCTTCGACAAGCTGCGACTCAAGCCGGGCGATCGTCTCCTCGACATCGGTTGCGGCTGGGGCGGAATGGTGCGCTACGCAGCGTCGCGCGGAGTCAAGACGCTCGGCGTCACCCTCTCCGCAGAGCAGGCCGAGTGGGCGCAGAAGAAGATCGTCGACGAGGGACTCAGCGACCTCGCCGAGGTGCGGTTCAGCGACTACCGCGACGTGACCGAGAGCGACTTCGACGCCGTCTCGTCGATCGGACTCACCGAGCACATCGGGGTCCACAACTACCCGGCGTACTTCTCGTTCATCCGCGACAAGCTCCGGGTCGGCGGAATGATGTTGAACCATTGCATCACTCGGCCCGACAACTTCAAGAACGCACGCGCCGGATCGTTCATCGACCGGTACGTCTTTCCCGACGGCGAGCTCACCGGCTCCGGCAAGATCATCTCGAAGATCCAGGACATCGGCGGGCTCGAGGTGCTGCACGAGGAGGACTTCCGCCCGCACTACGCCATGACCCTGCGCGACTGGAACCGCAACCTCGTCGAGCACTGGGACGAGGCCGTCGAAGAGGTCACCGAGGGTACCGCCCGACTGTGGGGCCTCTACATGGCCGGATGCCGAATCGGCTTCGAGCGCAACATCGTTCAGCTCCACCACGTCCTCGCGACCAAGCTCGACGAGTACGGTCAGAGCGATCTCCCGCTGCGCCCGTGGTGGGACGCATAGAGGCGACTCGAATCCGCTGGTAGCGGCGCGAGGTTCGCGCTACTCCAGCGGCCGGGCGCCCAGCTCGGTCTTGAGCAGTTCCATCGCGACCTTGTTCGGGTCGAAGCGTCCCTCGGGGGTTGCGTTCTGCACCTCGGCGACCATCTCCGCACGCTCCGCGTCGGGGATGTCGTCGTCTTGGCGTGGCGGTTCAGGCTCCTCGGGCTCAGCCGGGCCCTCGGGTGCCGCGGCGGCGTCGGACTGCTCACCCGAGCTGCCCCGAGCGCGGCTCGGCCGTGAGAAGGTCTGAGCACGACGCTGCTGCCGATCCGGTTGGCCCGCTGCGTTTTTCGCGGGCGCGCTCACATCGACGATCTTGTGGATGGTCTGCACGTCGAGTTCGGTTCCGAAGACCTCGTGCAGCGCCTCGCGCATGATGTTCACCGCGTGCGGCGCCGACAACCTGCCGACCAACACCTCGACGGGATGCGCCAAGACCACGACGTTGTCGCGGATCTCGTCGACGACGGCGTTCGACAGCATCGGCTCGAGACTCTTCGACCGCTCACGGACCGCTGCGCGCACTTCCTGGAAACGCTTGCGCGCGGTCTCGACGTCGAGGCCGGTCTGCGGCTCGGGTTCTGGTTGTGGTTCGGGTTCGGGTTCGACGCTGCGCGGCGTGGACGGTCGGCCGTCGTCGGGGACGGGCGCGTCGTAGTCGTCGACGGGCTCGTCGGGCAGCGGGATGTCGTCGTCTGCGGCTACCACCGCGGCCGGTTCCGGCGTCGGGGCAGGTTCGGGCGTCGCTTGCGCTTCGCGCTTCGGCATCGGGCGCGTGGGCTCGGCGGGAGCTGCCGCGGCGGGAACGGGCTCGGGGGCCGGGGTGGTCTCGGCGGGTGCAGCGGACTCGGGCGGGGTGGTCTCGACACGACCTCCGCTGGCGCTCCGGTCTGCTCGACCAGCGGGTGTAACGCCTTCTCTGGCGCTCCGGTCTGCTCGACCAGCGGGTGTAACGCCTTCGCTGGCGCTCCGATCTGCTCGACCAGCGGAGGAATCAGCGCCGCCGGCGACCGGGGCAGCCTCCTCGCGCGGAGCGGGGGGCACCACGGCCTCGATGGGAGCCGCATCAGCCTGGGCGGCGGGAGCCGCATCGGCCCGGGCGACGGGCTCGTCGGCCGTCTTGCGCTGCGAGGGGCGGACGTACTTGGGCGGGTCGACGGGTGGCGGGGCGGGGGCCGCGGTGGGGGCACCCTCGGCGCGTGCAGATGGCGAAGGCGTTGCACCGCTGGCGTTCCCTCCGGCGGGAGCGACGCCCGACTCGAGTCGTTCGAGGCGCTGGAGCAGCGCGGCGTCGTCAGCGGAGACCGATGGCAGCAGCATCCGCGCGCACATCACCTCGAGCAGCAGGCGCGGCGATGTGGTGCCACGCATCTCGCCGAGCGCTTCGTGCACGATCTCGGCGAAGCGGGTGAGTCCGCCCGGTCCGAGGTGCTCGATCTGACCCTGCATCCGCGCGAGTTGGTCGCCCGGCGCTTCAACCAGTCCACGTTCGGCCGCGTCCGGAACTGCTTGCAGCAGAATGAGATCGCGCAACCGCTCGAGTAGGTCGACGGCGAAGCGTCGAGGATCATGGCCGGCGTCGACGACCTTCTCGACCGTCGCGAACAGCGATGCACCGTCGGACGCGGCAAGGGCGTCGATGGCGTCGTCGATGAGTGCGATGTCGGTGACGCCGAGCAGGGCGAGGGCACGGTCGTAGGTGACGCCCTCGTCGGATGCACCCGCGAGTAGCTGGTCGAGGATCGACAGCGAGTCGCGGGGCGAGCCGCCGCCCGCGCGGATGACCAACGGGTAGACATCAGGCGCCACGACGACGCCCTCTTTGGCGCAGATGTTCTCGAGCAGCCCGCGCATGACCGGCGGCGCGAGCAGCCGGAACGGGTAGTGGTGGGTGCGCGAGCGGATGGTCGGCAAGACCTTCTCGGGCTCGGTGGTGGCGAAGACGAAGATGAGGTGCTCCGGCGGCTCCTCGACGATCTTCAGCAACGCGTTGAACCCCGCGTTGGTGACCATGTGCGCCTCGTCGACGATGAACACGCGATACCGCGACTCCGACGGTGCGTAGAAGGCGCGGTCGCGCAGTTCACGTGTGTCGTCGACGCCTCCGTGGCTGGCGGCGTCGAGTTCGATCACGTCGAGGTTGCCCGGCCCACCCGGAGCAAGGGCCACGCACGACGAGCAGACGCCGCACGGGGTCGACGTCGGGCCCTGCTCGCAGTTCAGTGAGCGCGCGAGGATGCGGGCCGACGACGTCTTGCCACACCCGCGCGGCCCGGAGAACAGATACGCGTGATTGATGCGATTTCCGTCGAGGGCGCGGCTGAGCGGATCGGTGACGTGCTCCTGCCCGACGACTTCGGCGAACGTTGCCGGACGATAGGTGCGATACAGAGCCACGCGTCGAGACTACCGGCGATCACCGACAGCGCAGCCGCCTCCCCTATAGCTGTGCACAGCAACCTGTCGCGGCAGGTCAGACCGCCGGGCTCGTGGCGGGAGCTTCCGCACCGAACCGGTCGCGCAGCGCGAACTTGAGCACCTTGCCGGACGGGTTGCGCGGTAGCGCGTCGATGAACTCCAGACGCAGCGGGAGCTTGTAGCGGGCAAGGCGGTCGGCCGCGAACTCGCGCAGTTCTTCCAGGGTCACGGTCTCGCCGGGCGCCGTCGCGACGACCGCGGTGACGGCCTCACCCCACTTGTCATCCGGGAGTCCGACGATCGCGACCTCGGCGACCGCCGGATGGCTGTAGAGCACGCTCTCGACCTCGGCGGGGTACACGTTCTCGCCGCCGCTGATCACCATGTCCTTCACGCGGTCGATGACGTAGACGTAACCGTCCTCGTCCTCACGTCCTACGTCGCCGGTGTGGAACCACCCGTCGTCGTCGATCGCGGCGTCGGTGGCTCCGGGATTGTCCCAGTAGCCCACCATCACCTGGGGTCCACGAACACAGATCTCGCCCGGCTGCCCCGGCGCCACCTCGGCGTTGGTGGCGTCGACGAGTCGCACGTCCGAGAGCGGCAGCACCCTGTTGCCCGCGGCTCCGATCTTCTTCTCCGACTCGTCGATGCCCATCACGAGTGCGAGCGGGGCCGTCTCGGTGAGGCCGTAGCCCTGCGCGAACGTGACACCGCGGTCGGCGTAGGTGCGCATCAACGGCTCGGGGACCGGAGCGCCGCCGCAGATGAGGTATCGCAACGACGAGAGATCGGCAGTGGCGAAAGCAGGCACCTGACTCATGAACAGGAACATCGCAGGCACGCCGAACATCGTTGTGACACGGTATTTTTCGATGTCGGCGAGTGTCTGTGTCGGGTCGAACGCTCCCGACAGGATCACGTGGCCGCCCTTTTGGAGCGTGACCAGCGTGGTGACGTTGAGGCCGCCGATGTGGAACAGCGGCGCCGCGGTGTAGGTGATGTCGGTGGAGACGGTGTCGAAGCTGAGCAGCGCATTGATGTTGTTCCAGAACAGGTTTCCGTGCGTGAGCATGGCACCCTTCGGACGACCCGTGGTGCCCGAGGTGTACATGATGACCGCGACATCCTCGGCGTCGGCGAACACCGGATCGACGATCGGCGCACCCGACGCCAGCACGTCGTCGAAGTTCTCCCAACCGTCGGCACCGCCGACCGCGATGAACCGGTGCACATCGATGTCTGCGCGCACGTCGTCGACGACACCGGTCAGGGTGGCGTCGGCGATGAGAGTTGTTGCGCCGCAGTCGTCGAGGATGTACGCGAGCTCTGGTCCGGTGAGCCGGAAGTTGAGCGGGACGAACGTCGCGCCCGCTCGCGCGCAGGCGAACAGCGCGACCAAAAAAGCCGAATGGTTCGGTCCGAGATAGGCAACGCGATCGCCGTGCGCGACTCCGCCGTCGACCAGTCGCTCGGCCAGCAGGTCGATTCGACGCTGGAACTCGGCAAACGTCAGCGTCTCGCC
The DNA here is from genome assembly GCF_965344965.1 of Gordonia jacobaea. NCBI lineage: Bacteria > Bacillati > Actinomycetota > Actinomycetes > Mycobacteriales > Gordoniaceae > Gordonia > Gordonia jacobaea. Next base: position 1,314,262 of record NZ_CBDRLS010000001.1, read on the forward strand.
GTCGAAGGTCAGTGCCGGGTGATCCGGGATGATCGCGGCACGCCGCGCAACCCACGAACCAAGGTCCATCGAATCGGGTACCACCACTCGTCCTGCCATGACTGACTCCCACCATCGGGGCGGAGCATGCTCGAGACTCCACCAAGTTGGCGACAGCTTATTGCCGGCACGTGTCCGAGTTCAGTGAATTGGCAATAACCGAGTAGTGCTACTGCAAATCGGTGACGCCGGAGCATTCAGGTGCGCGCAGCGTCAGCAGTCCGTGGTTGACGGCATTGATCGTGATCTTCACCTTGCCGCGGCCCGGGATGTCGTCGATCCGATAGCCGCTGTTGTCACCGAGCGTGTGATACGAGTGGGCGTAGTAGGTGTGCGTCGCACCATTGGACAGTTGGGTTACGACGACTCTCGTGTCGGAGGTGTAGAGAAAGAAGCTCTTGCTGTCGCCCCACAGGGTGAATGTGTTCTCGCCCTGTCGCCGCTGGACGGTTACGCCCGCATTGGAGGGGAGATCGATGATGTTGGGGTTGAGGCTGAAACACTGCATCCCGACCTGGCCGACGACCACTTCATCAGCCGCGGCGTGACCGGCTCCGATCGTGGCTGCGGCTACCGCGCAGGCACCGACGAGCCCAGTGATCATTCTGCGTGCCATCGAACGTCGAATCATGGTGTGCCTCCTCGAGAATGTGGGCCGTGGACGTCGACCCCGTCATGATTCACGTCGAATTGCAGCGACAACTCGTTAGCGCGACTAGCCGACCGTGTCGCGAACGTTATCGGCGCTAGCCTTTTCGGCGGTATTCGACGCCCGATAGACGACGATTGTCGCGATTGCCGTGCCGAGAAACACCGCGTTGTAGGGATATACCGTGAACCATTCGAGCCAACTGATTCCGTGTTTGAAAAACAGTCCGATGAGATAGGCGTCGGGAACGGTCTTGTTGACGAACCAGATCGGATGCGCGAGATAGGTGCGCCACGAGAACGCCACCAGGATCAGTCCTATGCACGCCGCACCCGCCAACGTTCGACGCAGCGGTGACAAATCAACGCGGAGCACCAGATTCACGCAGATCACCATGATCGGCACGAACCACACCCAGTGATGTCCCCACGACATGGGCGAGATCGCGCATGCCGTCATGCCGACCATGCTCAGTGCGAGCAGTTCCTGGCCGTGACGGTGCGCGAGTACGGCCGCATACATACCCAGGGCGAGTGCCGCGAGAGCCAGGACACCCCAGAGCAACGAATTCGGCGCGTCGGTGTGGATGAGGTTGGCCAGCCACCCGCGGATCGACTGGTTACCAACGGTTTGCGGTGCTCCGACTCGGTTGGAATCGAAGAGCTTGTCGGTCCAGTAGGCCCAGGATTCACTGGGCAGCACGATGAATCCGACGATGATGGTGCCGACGAAGCCTGCGATGACCCCGAACATCGCGCGCCATCGACGCAGAATTGCCAGGTAGAGGATGAAGATCAGCGGGGTGAGCTTGATACCCGCGGCGATTCCGGTGCCGATGCCCATTCCGCGGCTGTTGTCGCCCTTGGGTCCGTCGACACGCAGCAGGTCGGCCAGGATGATGAGCAACAGAAAAATGTTGATCTGGCCGTACCAGACCGTCGTGCGGACCGGTTCGAGCAGCAGCGCGACGGCGATCAGCGAGAGCGCGATGAGCCGCAACGGCCACGTCGCCTGCCTGCCGAGCGAGCGGAAGCACAGCATGATCACCAGGTACAGCGCGATGAAAATGCCTGCGGTCCAGACGATTCGGGCCGCTTCGAACGACATCAGCGCGAACGGGATGAAGATGATGGCCGAGATGGGTGCGTACGTGTAGTCCATCTGGCCGAGCAGTTTGGCGTCGTACAGGCTGCCGCCGTCGAGCACGGTTTGCGTTCCCGCGCGGTACACGTCGAGGTCGAGCTGGTTGTCGAAGAGTCCCCAGAACGGCGTCGTGAAGGGAACGATCACATCTTGCAACCACACGGCCACGGCGGCGACGAGCAGGAAGCCGACAGCCACGACCCAACGTCGTGAGGCCCTCACCATTGCCGGACTGTCACACGCGCGCCGTCTCGTCAGGATTCGACGTCGGCGAGGAGCTTCTCCGTCGCGGCAAGAAGTGCACAGGTCGCAACGCCGTCCATCGCGACGCGCAGGTCGTCGGTGCTCGGGAAGGTCGGTGCGAGCCGGATGTTGCGGTCGTACGGATCGTGCTTGTACGGGTAGGTCGAGCCGGCGGCCGTCAGAGCGATCCCGGCTTCCTTCGCAAGCTCGATGGTGCGCTTGGCGGCGCCGTCGAGGACGTCGAGGCTGATGAAGTAGCCGCCCTCGGGCTCCGACCATGCCGCGACCTTGGAGTCGGCGAGCCGGTCTTGGAGAATCTCGAGCACCAGGCGGAACTTGGGAGCGAGGATCTCGCGGTGCTTGGCCATGTGCGCGCGCACGCCGTCGGCATCACCGAAGAACCTCAGGTGGCGAAGCTGGTTGATCTTGTCCGGGCCGATCGTCGTGAACGCGAGATTGTCGGTCAGCCACTTCACGTTGGCCGCCGACGACCCGAAGAACGCAACGCCCGCTCCGGCGAAGGTGATCTTCGACGTCGAGCCGAACACGTAGACCCGGTTGGGGTGGCCCTCCTGCGCGGCGATGTCGACGATCGGCAGCGGGGTGGGCGGGGCGTCGACGAGCGTGTGGACGGCGTAGGCGTTGTCCCAGAAGACACGGAAGTCCGGCGCCGCGGGCATCGCCATCAGGGCGCGTGCGACGTCTTCGCTGTAGGTGGCGCCGGTGGGGTTGGAGTAGGTGGGCACGGCCCACAGACCCTTGATCGACGGATCGTCGGCAACCAGTTGCGCGCAGACGTCGACGTCGGGGCCGTTCGGGAGCATTGGAACCGGGATCATCTCGATGCCGTAGTGCTCGGTGATCGCGAAGTGGCGGTCGTAGCCGGGCGACGGGCAGAGGAACTTGACGGTCTCGCCGGTCGACGACCAGGGAGCGGGCGAGTCGGGGGTGCCCTTGAGCAGCGAGGACACCACCACCTGGTGCATGAGGTCGAGGCTCGCGTTACCGAAGGCGATCAGGTTGTCGGCGTCGACGGCGAGCAGTTCGGCGAAGATCGCGCGGAGTTCCGGCAGTCCGCTGACGCCGCCGTAGTTGCGGCAGTCCGTGCCGGAGGCGTCGCGGTAGTCGCCGAGGCCGGGCAACGACAGCAGATCGTTGGAGAGGTCGAGTTGTTCCGGCGCGGGCTTACCACGGGTGAGATCCAGCTTCAGCCCTGCGGAGAGCAAACCCTCGTACAGTTTTTGCAGGTCGTCCTGGGTGGCGCGAAGTTCGTCTGCACTCATCGAGTGGTAGTTCAACGGAGACCTCTCGCCGAACCGGCGCCAGGCTCGATGGCGGCTTTCGGCACGCTTGCGGATCTGAACAAAGTTAGAGGACCCCGCGCACCCGAGAGAGCCCGTTGACCCTTGCTGCCTTCCGGCCCTGGGGGAGTTCACAGGATGCACGCCGCGCGGGATCCGTCGTCAATTGTAGCGAGCCTTCGCCGTGATGTGTCAGGGGGTCGGCGTGGCTGGCGCCCGGAAGCCGATCAGCGCAGGAGTCGCGGGAGCAGAGCGAGGCGGGCCGCGTAGTCGCGCGGCAGGTAGGCGGCGCGGCTGCGGGTCCAGTCCTGCCCGGAGAGTCCGTCATAGGTCGACGGCATTGCGATGCCCGCGGGCGCATAGGCGTCGAGTCCGTTGGCTCGCGTCGTGTAGACGGCACGCCACAGATGGTCGGAGAACGCGATGATCCCGGCGACGTCGACGCGAGCCGACGATCCGCGGAGCTGCGCGACCTTGGCTGCGACGCCGTCGGTGGAAAGGTAGACCAGCGTGCCGTCTGGCTTGCGATTCGGCGGGATCTCGACGACGCCTGCGGCATGGAACTTCGCGTGCAGTACGCGGGCGATCTCGGTCTGCGCATAGATCGGGATGGCGCGGTTGCCGCGCGTGCGGATCGCGGTTTCGGCTAACGCGTCATTGACGGGGCCGGCTTCGCCGACCGTGCGCGTCGGGTCGACGCCGGGCGCGATGCGGTTGCCGAAGCTGTACGCGATGAGCAGGCTGAAGTCTCCCGCTGCGCGCGTCGGGGTGTGCACGGGATCAACGCCACGCTGTGGCGATGCGTGCGCCGGGGCGAAAGCGACCAACGACGCCATCAGGGCCAAGGCGATCGTCGACGCCGCTAGCGCTAACCGACGACTCGGTTGCAATGGACGTGCCGGCCGCGGGCGATGCGGATGCGGGCGGTTGGTCGCTCTGAACGCTGCCATCGTGTCGCTCCTGCCATGGACGGGGTGGGTATGTTCGACCGTCGCCGCGAGCAGCGATCCGGCTGAATGCGCGTAACCATCCCAGGCGCAGGTGTCCGCGGAGTGAACGCCAACCGGATTCAGAGCAGTGACCTGCGGAAACGAAACGAGCCCGACGCTGACGTACGCGCCGGGCTCGCTTCTGCTGCGGAGGATAGGAGATTCGAACTCCTGAGGGCTATTAACCCAACCCGCGTTCCAGGCGAGCGCCATAGGCCACTAGGCGAATCCTCCAGGCTTGGCGATAATAACGGCCAATCCACCCCAGACCCAAATTCGTGCGGTCGTCACCGGGCGTCGATCGGTAGCGTCGGAGGTGCTCCCTCGCCACGGAAAGGTCGACGCCATGCCCACATCCGAATCTCCCTACGTCGTTCTCGGCGCGACCGGCAATCAGGGCGGCGCGGTGTTGCACGCGCTGCGCGACGCAGGTAAACCCGTGCGCGGCGTCGTACGGTTTCTGGATTCGGACAGGTCGCTGGAGCTCGCCGACCGCGGCATCCCGCTGGCCATCGCCGACATCGCGACCGGAAAGGGGCTCGCCGACGCCTTCGCCGGGGCCGCCGGGGTCTTCGCCCTGACGACGCCGTTCGAGTCGGGAGCCGACGCCGAGGTCGGTCAGGGCGAGAACATCATCGCGGCAGCTGAAGCCGCAGCCGTGCCGTACCTGGTGTTCTCGTCGGTCGCCGATGCCGATCACAACACCGGTATTCCGCACTTCGACTCGAAGTACGAGGTGGAGACGAAGCTCGCCGCGTCGAGCATCCCGCACACGATCGTCGGCCCGACGTACTTCTACGACAACCTGCTCGGCAGTCTCGACGCACTCAAAGCCGGCGTGATGCCGCTCGCCCTCCCCGCGGAGAAACCACTGCAACAACTCTCGCGCCGGGATTTCGGGCGATTCGTCGCGATGCTGTTCGACGCCCCGTCCGGTTTCGCAGGCCGACGCATCGACCTGGCCTCCGACGAAATCACCCCGAACGCGATGGCCGCCGCAGTGACTGCCGCGACCGGCCAGGAGGTTCACGCGGAATCGTATGACCCCGAACGTATTTCGTCGCCGGACATGCGGGCGATGTTCACGTTCTTGGCGACCAAGGGGTACAGCGTCGACATCGCGGCGCTGCACGCGGCCTATCCGCAGATCGAGTGGGAGTCGTTCGCGGACTGGGCGCAGCACGCCCTCGGCTGACCGGAGAATGTGTGTCGTATCGAAGGATG